>NZ_JBRKQB010000002.1:0-1189685 GCF_053005265.1 Roseibium sp. MB-4 | reverse complement strand
TCTTCTGTCAACTCAAAGAGTTCAAGCGAATCGCCATGCGGGCCTGCAAAACCGATCGCAGCTTCGAGGCATTCATTTACATCGCAGCGGCCGTCATCAATTCAAAATGAATCCCCACAAACCCTAGTTAGACAGTTAGGGCCCCGGCATTGCCGGGGCTTTTTTGTAATTACGCATTTCCAACATATCGAATCTGGTTATCTTTCGAGCCGTTGCATCCTGTTTCCGGAGGACTCAGTTCTACTCAAAGAGGACGTTCCAATGGTTGAGGGCTATGCTTTTTTGTAGAAGAAGAGATGCGCTTGATGACTGTTTCGAGAACTTTGAAGTCCGCGGTCCTGGGTGTTTGCTTGGTGGTGGCCGCCGCTTCGGGATCGGAAGCAAAGACACTGGTGTTTTGCTCGGAAGGCTCACCGGAAGGTTTTGACCCGGCTCTTCATACGTCAACGATCACGTTCGATGCGTCTTCCAAACCCCTCTACAATCGTTTGGTCGAATTCAAACCTGGAACGACTGAAGTCGAACCTGGTTTGGCTGAGAGCTGGGACGTGTCTGATGATGGGCGGGAAGTCACGTTCTATCTCCGCAAAGGCGTTACATTCCACAACACCCCATTTTTTACGCCAAGCCGTGAGTTGAATGCTGACGACGTGCTGTTCTCTTTCGAACGCCAGCGTAAGAAAAGCCATTCCTGGCACGCCTACATGCCTGGCACTGCTTGGGAGTTTTTCGATGCTATGTCCATGCCGGAGTTCATCAAGGACATCGTCAAGATCGACGACCACACAGTGAAATTTGTTCTGACACGCCCGGAAGCTCCGATTTTGGCAAACCTTGGGATGGATTTCGCGTCCATTTTGTCAGCTGAATATGCTGATCAGCTTGAGGATTCGGGTGCCAAAGAGCAGTTGAACATCCAGCCGGTTGGCACGGGGCCTTTCGCCTTTGTTGGCTACCAGGAAGACGCGATCGTTCGCTTCTCCGCGCATTCCGATTACTGGGATGGCAAGCAAGCCATCGACAACCTGACTTACGCAATCACCCCGAATGCAGCAGTCCGGCTTCAAAAACTCAAGGCGGGCGAGTGTCATGTGATGTCCCGCCCGGCTCCGACGGATATCGATGATATTCGCTCAGATGGCGATCTGACTTTGATGGAGCAGCCGAGCTTAAGCATCGGCTATCTGGCGTACAATACCAAAGTGTCTCCATTCGATCGCAAGGAGGTTCGCAAGGCTCTGTATCACGCCATCAACAAGCAGGAGATACTTGAGGCGGTTTACCAGGGGGCTGGTCAAGTTGCGAAAAATCCGTTCCCGCCGAGAGTCTGGTCCTACAACACGGCGATTGAAGACGATGCCTATGACCCGAAACTGGCAAGGGAAATGCTTGCCGCAGCCGGTATTGAAGATCTTTCCCTGACAATCTGGGCGATGCCGGTTCCCCGTTCGTACAATCCGAATGCGCGTTTGATGGCTGAATACATCAAAGCTGACTTGGAGAAGGTTGGTGTGCGTGTTGAGATCATTTCCCACAAATGGGGCAAGTACCTGTCGTTGTCGAAAGACGTTAATCGGCAGGGTGCTGTGCTGTTCGGATGGACCGGTCGCAATGGTGATCCGGACAACTTCTTGAGCGAACTTTTGAGTTGTGAGCGTGTCGGGGGTTCCAACAGAGCGCAATGGTGTAACAACGCATTTGAAGAGCTGATCAAGAAGGCTCGAACTACATTTGACACTGCAGAACGCGCAAGGCTTTATGAAGAGGCTCAGCGGATCTTCAAGGAGGAAGCCCCTTGGGTGACCATCGCGCACTCTATGGCTTATGTTCCGATGTCCGCGAAGGTCACCGGATACGTTATGGATCCGCTCGGTGGTCATTCGTTTAAGGGCGTAGACCTGACCGATTAAGCGCAAACGCCATTAAAGACAGTTAGCCCCATCAGGGTTTGGGAGGGCATGGCGGCTGGCCGGTTTTTGATCAGTTCTTTATTGGCGTTTGGTCTCCAAACCAAACTCTTCCATCTTCCATTGGTATGTTGGGCGGCTTTCTCCGTTTGAGGTTCACTTTTGGCGGGAGTTTGGGTTGAACTTTTCCATAATTCGAGTATTCTCGAAATATGGAAAAAGATGATGCCTTGAGAGCATTGGCGGCCTTGGGTCAGGAAACCCGCCTCGACGTCTTTCGCCTGTTGGTGAAAGCGGGAAAAGAAGGCATGGCAGCGGGCGCTATTTCAGATGCTCTCAGCGTGCGTCCGAATACCCTATCGACCCACTTGAGCGCCCTGTCCCGCTCCGGCCTTGTGCACGCCGAACGGGACGGGCGCTCAATCCATTACCGTGCGGACCTCTCCGCCATGGGCGCGCTCACAACGTATCTGCTGCAAGATTGTTGCGGCGGAAACCCGGAGATGTGCGCCCCGATCATGACCATGCTCGGCGATAGTGTGAGCGTTGAAAAGGACCGGTGTTAGAACCGGAAAAAGTGGGGCTTCATAATATGCGTAACGCCTTGTTTGTTTGCACGGCCAATTCTGCGCGCTCGGTTTTAGGCGAAGCGATCCTGCGCCATATGGGCGAGGGTAAATTCAACACCTATTCAGCGGGTTCGACACCGCGGGGCATGGTCAATCCGGACGCAATCTCCTGCCTGGAGCGCAAGAACCTGCCGACAGACGGTTTTAGATCGAAGAGCTGGGAAGAGTTTGCCGGTGCGGATGCACCTAAAATGGATCTGATCATCACTGTTTGTGACAGTGCAGCCGGAGAGGCCTGCCCGGTTTGGCCGGGGCATCCGTTTGTCGTGCATTGGGGTATTGCCGATCCGGCCTCCGTTGAGGGTGATGATGCGACCCGCGCTGAGGCTTTCGACCTTGCTTATGACCGTCTTGAGCGCCGCATCGGTGCGATGCTCGCGCTTGGCGATAATGTCTTCTCCGCAGCTGACGGAAAAAACCAACTCTCCGCTATCGGCGCCTCGGCCGACGACTAGGATTACACCTCATGTCAGAATTCTCTCTCTCACGGCGTCTCGTCGCTGAAGCGCTTGGAACCGCGATGCTGGTTGGAACCGTTGTCGGCTCCGGCATCATGGCAGACAATTTGTCCGAGGATGTTGCGGTCTCCCTTCTGGGCAACACGATCCCGACCGGTGCGATCTTGGTGGTCCTGATCACCTTGTTCGGGCCAATTTCGGGGGCGCACTTCAATCCGGCGGTCACGTTTGTGTTTTGGTTGAAGCGTGAACTGACAATCCCGGTGGCAGCGGCCTATGTCGCTGTTCAGATCCTCGGCGGCATTTGCGGGTCGCTGATCGCGCATGTGATGTTTGAATTGCCGGTCTGGCAGGCATCGACCACGGTTCGAACCGGCGGTGCCCAATGGGTCGCAGAGGTGGTCGCCACATTTGGCCTGCTTGCAAGTATCTTGGCGGGTATCCGGTTCCGCGCTGATGCGGTGCCGTGGCTGGTAGGGCTCTACATCACCGCAGCCTACTGGTTCACCGCTTCCACATCCTTCGCCAATCCGGCAGTCGCGATCTCCCGTGCGTTTACCGATACCTTTGCAGGCATCCGGCCGGTTGATGTGCCTGGGTTTATTGTTGCCCAGCTGATCGGGGCGGCGCTTGCCCTTGCGGTGTTCTCTTGGCTGTTGCAATCAAAGGCGTCGGAGAAGAAAGCGCTGAAACCGTCTGAGGCTTAGCCGGTATCGCGCACTTTAAATCTAATACTCGGCTTGCAAAATCTGGTTCGGGTTGATTGAAGGGATGCATGAGCAAACCTGACGTCACCATCGTCGGAGCTGGCATCATTGGGCTGGCGACGGCGGCAAATCTCCTACAACGCGGATACCGTGTCACAATCCTCGATCGCGAAGGACCAGCGGCTGGCGCGAGCCAGGGCAATGCCGGTGCGATTGCCTGGACTGATGTCGCCCCGCTCGCGAGTCCCGGCCTTTGGAAACAGGCGATCAAATGGTTGATGGATCCGCTTGGGCCGCTGACTGTTCGCCCGGCCTACGTCGTCAAAATCCTGCCATGGATGCTCCGTTTCATGGCGGCCTCCAATCACAGCCAGATGAAGCGCAGCACCGAGGCTTTGGCCGCACTCAATGCCGAAGCCTGGCCGTCCTGGGAACGTTTGTGGCGGGTTTCTGGAACGCACAATCAGGTGCGCAAGGATGGATGCCTGGAGCTGTTCGATACCGTCAGTTCACTAAAAGATGCGCATTCGGGATGGGAGGAACAGCGCGCCTTCGGCATCGATGTTCAAGAACTCGATCTGGCGACGATCAGAGATATGGAACCGGCGTTATCCGACCGCGTTGTAGGCGGTGCTCTCGTCCCCGAATGGGCGCAGGTGGACGACCCGAAACTGTTGTGCCTGTCTCTGGCCGATTGGCTGAAAAGCCAGGGCGTTTCTTTTGATGTCGGGGGTGTCGTGAACGTTCAGTCTGGGGCTTCAGGCCCCGTTTTGACGCTTACAGATGGCCGAACTGTTCATACGGACCGGTTGGTCATCGCTTGTGGTGCCTGGTCCAAAAAACTTGCGGCACAACTTGGCGACAAAATCCCTTTGGATACTGAGCGCGGCTACAACATCACGATCCCGGAGCCCGGTGTTACCGTCAAGCGGTTCATCATGTTGCCGGGACACGGCTTTGTCCTGTCGCCCCTGTCCACGGGATTGCGGGTCGGCGGAGCCGTCGAGTTCGGCGGATTGGACCTGCCGGAGAACTGGAAGCGGGTTGATGCCATGGTTGCCAAAGCGCGGCGCTTCTTTCCGGATCTGAAGACTGAAGGTGGGAAGCGCTGGATGGGCTTCCGTCCCTCTATTCCAGACAGTCTGCCTGTGATTGGTGCCGCGCCGCGGGCGGAAGGGGTTTATTACGCCTTTGGTCATGCCCATCATGGGCTGACGGAGGCGGCGGTGACCGGGGAGATGATCACCGACATGATCGACGGCGCAACGCCTTCGGTCGACCCGGCTCCGTTCCGCGCCGACCGGTTTTGACAAGAATCGAAAGAGTTACTTCCGCTTCTTGTTCATGGCCGCTGCAAGTGCTGCGGCCATGGCGTTGTTTCCGCCGTCATTGCCGGAAGATTTTTGAGGGTTGCCCTTGCCGCCGCGTGGGGCATTTCCTGGGCCCCGGCCGCCACCTGATCCTTTGCCGCCGGCACCACCCTGCCGGTTCTGCGCATTCCGTTCCTTTTGTCCCTGATAATCGGCCTGTGACTTCATTGTCATTGAAATGCGTTTGCGCGGAATGTCGACTTCCAGAATGGTGACCTTGACGATGTCACCCGCTTTGACGACCGTGTGCGGATCATCAACGAACTTGTCCGCAAGTTGGGAGACATGCACCAGGCCGTCCTGGTGTACACCGACGTCCACGAAGGCTCCGAAGTTCGTGACGTTGGTCACCGTGCCTTCCAGTTTCATGCCCGGTTTCAGATCCGAGATTTCCTCGACACCATCCTGAAGGGCTGCGGTCTTGAATTCGGGACGCGGATCACGGCCCGGCTTTTCAAGTTCGGACAGGATGTCCTTGACCGTCGGCAATCCGAATTTCTCGTCGATGAAGTCTTTTGGCTCCAGGTTCTGGAGGATACCGCTGTCGCCCATCAACTGGCGAACATCCCGGCCACAGGCTTTCACGATGCGCTTGGCGAGCGGATAGGCTTCCGGGTGAACCGAGGAAGAATCGAGAGGTTCGGTCCCATCGTTGATGCGCAGGAAGCCGGCGCAGAGTTCAAACGCCTTTGCACCCAAACGCGGTACGTCCTTCAACTGCGAGCGCTTGTCAAACCGGCCGATTGTATCGCGATGTTCAACGACCGCTTTTGCAAGGCTATCGGACAGACCAGAAATCCGGGAAAGAAGCGCCGGGGAGGCGGTGTTGAGATCAACACCAACCGCGTTCACCGCGTCTTCGACAACTGCATCTAGGGCGCGGGCAAGTTTCGTCTGGTTGACGTCATGCTGATACTGCCCAACACCAATGGACTTCGGCTCGATTTTGACGAGTTCTGCCAAAGGATCCTGGAGGCGCCGGGCAATCGACGCGGCCCCGCGCAGGGAGACATCAACGTCCGGCATTTCCTTCGCGGCCAATTCCGACGCGGAATAGACCGACGCACCTGCCTCGTTGACGATCACCTTTACCGGTCGCTGAGCCGCCGGAACATCGGCCAGGACGTCGCCGGTCAGCTTGTCGGTCTCCCGGCTCGCCGTGCCGTTGCCGATGGCGATCAGGCCGACCTTGTGCTTTGCAATCAGTGCCAGAAGTGTGTTGCGGGATCCGGCAAGATCATTGCGCGGCTGGAATGGATAGATCGTTGCGGTGTCGATTAGCTTGCCGGTTTCGTCGACCACGGCAACCTTGACCCCGGTCCGGATGCCCGGGTCCAGACCAAGCGTTGCTTTCGATCCCGCAGGGGCGGCGAGCAGCAGATCCTTGAGGTTCTTGGCAAACACCTGAATGGCTTCTTCTTCGGCCTTGTCCCGAAGGACACCCATCAGGTCGAGTTCCAGATGAAGGGCCAGTTTGACTTTCCAGGCAAAGCGGGCGACATCCATCAGCCATTTGTCGGCCGGGCGGCCTCGATCGGCGATGGCGTAGGTGTCTGCGACCATCTTCACGGCTGGCAGGATCGGTGCCGGATCATCGGCGTCGACTGTCAGATCGACAGACAGAATGCCTTCATTGCGGCCGCGGAAAAGGGCAAGCGCCCGGTGGCTCGGGATTTTGGACCAGCTCTCCGAATAGTCGAAATAATCGGCGAACTTTGCACCCTTGTCGCCCATGCCGTCGATCAGCTTCGACTGTACCACACCGCGCTCTTCCATATACCGGCGCAGCCGTCCGACGAGCTCGGCATTTTCTGCAAACCGTTCCATGAGGATCTGGCGCGCGCCGTCAAGCGCAGCTTTCGTATCCGCAACGCCCTTGGCATCGTCGATGAAACCTGCAGCTTCCGTTTCCGGTGTTTTTCCTGGATCGGCCAGCAGCAGGTCCGCGAGCGGTTCCAGTCCGGCTTCCCGCGCAATCTGAGCTTTGGTGCGGCGCTTCTTTTTGAAGGGCAGGTAGATGTCTTCGAGCTGCGACTTGGTCTCGGCTGCCTGAATGCTTGCAGCGAGGGCCTCGGTCATCTTGCCCTGCTCATCGATGGACCGGGTGATGGCACCGCGCCGATCTTCAAGTTCGCGCAGGTAAATCAGCCGCTCCTCGAGCTTGCGCAGTTGGCTGTCGTCCAGTCCGCCAGTGGCCTCTTTACGGTACCGGGCGATGAACGGCACTGTCGATCCTTCGTCCAGCAGCTGAACAGTTGCATTCACCTGACCGGCCTGGCAGCCGATTTCGTCTGCAATTCTTCTTGCGATCCGCAGCGCCGTTTCTGCGGGGAGGGAATTTGCGGACTTCTGGGATGTCGGGTCTGGAGCAGCGACGCTTGTCATCTGGGTCTACACTTTCAGGACTGGAAACGAGACAGGGACGATAATTCGGACACTCTCCGCGCAAAAGAGGTCCGATCTATGATCCACTGGCAATTCTCGATATCTGGTGTGTCGATCGCCATGCGCTTCCAAATCGGAAACCATTGAACGCCCAGCAACAGACCTGGACCGCAAAAACTCAAGATGGATATTTGATAAAAATCGCGTAAAGAGTGCAGTTTTGTGCGACGATTGGTCGGTAATATTGCGTAAAATTTCAACAATCGAACGATTTGCTTAGTTTTGCGTATTCTTGCGCCACTGTTATTTGGTAGTTTCGCCAGTACTGAATAGCGGATAATGCTGCTTTGCGCGTTGGAAAACAAAGTGCGTTCGAAGTGGGGTGGTTCTTTAGGCTCATCGTTGGTTTGGGCGCTGACGTTGTGAACAGACATTGGCAAGTGGAGATGTGGGTGTGACAAGAGGCCGACCGCGGAAAACGGAAACGCAAGACGCTTTACATGGCATCATGCGCGCCTTCTGGCAGAACGGCTACAAGGCGACATCCATGAATGATCTTGTCGATGCTTCGGGGATGGCGAAGCCCAGTCTTTATGCCGCTTTCGGTGACAAGGAAGCGATGTTTGAAAAATCGCTTCTGCACTATTTTGACTGTTACGGCGATACGGTTTTTGGTCCCTTGATGAGAGCTGAAAAACACTATCTCATCGACATTCGGAACCTTATCCAGACCGTCGGATATCTTGCCGCGGACAAGGCTACTCCGCTGGGCTGTTTCCTTTTCAACGCCCAGGTTGAAAACGCCTATGGAACAGAAAAGCACAAGGTTCTGTTGTCGGATCTGGGGCAGACCAGATACGAGGGTATCCGGACCCGCTTGTTGAAGGCCGTCGACTCTGGCGAGTTGGGAGACGACGCTGACATCGATGCTCTGGCGACCTACGTCGATGGTCAGCTTGGGGCCGTGTCCATTCTGGCTCGAACCGGAGCAAATAAGATCCGGATAGACCAATTTGTTGAAACCGCGGTCAAGGCATTGCCCTCTGCAACGCCGTTTGATTTCGACGATTTTCCAGAATTCACTTTACGACAGTGATCCGTTCTGCAGCGCGGGTCACGGCCGTGTAAAGCCAGCGGTCCCGGTGCTCACGGAAGGCCCAGCTTTCGTCAAACAACACGACATCGTCCCATTGTGACCCTTGCGCCTTGTGAACCGTCAGGGCGTAACCATAATCGAATTCATCCGCCTTGCGCCGGATGGCGTATGGAATGCTCTCAGCCCCGTCCTCGAACATGGCCGGGAGAACCTTGACCTTCACCGCCGTTTTGATGAGCTCGTCTTCCGACACCACGTCGAAGCGCAAGGTGTTTCCGCGCGGCTGCCGCAGGCGTTTCACCGTCCAGAGGCCGCCATTCAGCAAACCTTTGGTTTTGTCGTTGCGCAAGCAAACCAGTTTGTCGCCAACGGCCGGCATCGGCGTGGTGAAGTCCTTCAGTTCACGAATGCGGCTGTTGTAGAGCCGACGCGTCTTGTTCGTCCCGACCAAAACCTGATCGGCGGCAAGGATCTGATCCTTGTCGATCTGGCGGCGGTTGATCACCTTGCTCTCACCGAAATCCCCGTAGTCCAACTTGCCGCCATCGCGGATGGTCATAGACATGCGGACGATCGGATTGTCCTGCGCCTGGCGGTGGACTTCCGTTAACATGATGTCCGGCTCGGCCTCCGTGAAAAAGCCTCCGCCCTTAACCGGTGGCAGCTGCGCCGGGTCGCCCAGAACCAGAACAGGCGTGCCGAAAGACAGAAGATCGCGGCCAAGCTCCTCGTCGACCATAGAGCATTCATCGATAACGATCAGCCGGGCCGTGGCCGCCGCGCTGTCCCGTTTGATGGCAAACTGAGGGCCTGCGTCTTCCTCATCGTCATCGACGGCTTCTTCTTCCTTGGCGGAACGGGGGCGATAGATCAGGGAATGAATGGTGCCAGCGTCCTCGCAGCCTTTTTGGCGCAGAACATGTGCTGCTTTGCCTGTGAAAGCCCCGAAGCAGACGTCACCGTCTATGTCTTCAGCCAGATGCCGCGCTAGCGTGGTTTTTCCGGTGCCTGCAAACCCGAACAGCTTGAATACCTGCCTGTCGCCGCGTTTCAGCCAGGCTGCGGCGTCCTTCAAGGCGGTATCTTGTTGAGGCGACCAAGCCAAATCGTATCTCCGGGATCTTCAAACGAGCTGCCTCCATAACCTGATTTGGCAGTGCGCGCCAAGGGAAAGCGGTCGATGATGTATTACCCGAGTACCGAGAATGAACTGTCTTGATTGACCGGACGCTTTCTGGAGAAAGTCGCCGTGTTGATCGTGTAACCGATGTTTGGCAATTGAAACTGCAAAGGGGCCTCATCGTGAGCATTGCCGGTTTCGCAATAGCCGATCAGTTCGGCCATCAGCTGACCGGCTACAGGGGCATTCTTGAATTGATTGCCACTGGTTCCGATCGCAAGATAGTAGCCTCCAACATCGGTGCAGTCGTAAATGGGCAGCCAGTCGTCCGTCGCGTCGTACAGATCGGCAATGCCGACCGGGTGTTGTGAGACACCCAGGCTCGGCAGTCTTTGGGAATAACGGTAAGCGTAGGTGAGAGCTCGATCGCTTAGGTCTCTGGAGAAATCGTCCGGATCGACTTCATGCGGTGCATCGCAGGCCGGGTTTTCACTGCCGATCATCAGTTGGCCGCCGCTTCCAGGCTTTATGTAACAGGCAATGTCGTTGTCGGATACGATCAGACCTTCCCGCGAATAGCCCAGATCGCCGGGTGGAGATATTTGAACCACTTCTTGCCGAAGGGGGCGGGTCCGGATTGTCATGCCGGGATCGATTGGCAGCAGGGAATTCACCTTACCTGAATGCGGGCCGGCAGCATTCACGACGATTGGCGTAGAGATTTGTTGTCCAGTTTCCAGCTCAACGCCAGTCACGCGATTTTCTGCGATCAATATCTCGGTCACCGCAGTCTTGAACATGAAGGTGGCACCGTGTTTTTCAGCCGCATCCTTCAGATTACGGGCCGAGAGCTGCGGGTCGTCGACATACCCTCCACACGGGAAATAAACTCCGCCTGAAATCTCGCCGTTAGCTGGCTGGCCGAACGTGTCGTCTTCCATAGACTTGGCTGGCGCAAAGCGCCGAAGGTCATAGCCCGGCATCGCGTCTCGGATCTGATCAGCAGTCCAATGCTCATAGGAAATGCCAAGCTGGTTTGCGCTTTTGAGAACCTTTGCCAAATATCCGTTGGCTTCGGTCTTCATGACCAGTGTGCCGGTTTCGATAAACCGGGCAAGGCCGGAGGTGTCATCGCTTTCCAGATAAGCGGGCCAGTTTTTCCAGGTGTGGTAGCCCTCATAGGCCATCGCCGACCCATCAAGGGTCGAATAATATGTCCGGATAACGGCTGCAGAACTGGATGTCGATCCATAACCAGCGGCGGGTAATTTGTCGATGTTCAGCGTACGATAGCCACGTTTGGCGAGATTGAATGCGATTGCGCAACCGATGACGCCGGCTCCGATAATAACGGCATCGAACTGCAAAGCTTTGGCGGCATTTGATTGAGAGTTCATGATGGTCTCCAGTACAGCAATGACAGGATCATGACCCGTGGCTTGATTTGTCCAGAAAGAAATCCGGCTACGACTGTCGCGTTTCGGTCATCAAAGACGTCTCGAGTTGGCTTACTTGCAGAAATTATTCAGCAAAATAGAAAAAATTCATCATAATGTTTTGAAAATTACACTTTGTAGACTTTGTTCTCAAGTCTCTCGTTGAATGCAAATTACCAACTCTGCATCCTCCCCAAACCATTTCGGTTTTTCAAAATGTATCAGTTATTTGGGGGAAAGCGTGCCGCTTGGGAAATCCTGCGAGTGGCCGACGTTGGCGCTGATTATGGCCACAACGGCGGCTTGGACTTTGGTCATTTCGTTTTATTCGGACTGGGGAGGCTGGATCGTCTGTCCGCTGGCTGCCCTGCTTGTGACGCTTCAATCTTCCCTTCAGCATGAAGTCCTGCATGGCCATCCGACCCGAAATGCGAGGTTCAATGAAGCCCTGATTTATTGTTCTTTCGGGTTGTTTATCCCGTATCGCCGGTTCAAGACGCTGCACTTACGCCACCACAATGACGATCGGTTGACGGATCCTTACGATGACCCGGAGAGTTTTTACCTCGCCTGGGGAGACTGGCAGAAAATGCCTTGGGCCTTGCGACTTGTATTGACCTTGAACAACACACTTGCCGGCCGCTTGCTGATTGGTCCGGCTGTGTCTTTGGTCGGGTTCTATGGATCGGAAATTCGCGCAGTAGCGTCCGGAGACAGCGGTGTAGCGAGAGCATGGGCGCATCATCTGGTGGGCCTGCTTCTCGTGCTGGCGTTCTTATCGTTTGTTGGCGGCATCCCCCTCTGGCTCTACATATTTGGAGTAGCCTATCCCGGAATGAGTTTGTTGATGTTGCGCACTTACGCAGAGCACAGGGCTCACGAAAATGCCGAGGCGCGATCTGTGATCGTAGAGTTTTGCCCTCTGTTTTCGCTGCTTTTCTTAAACAATAATCTACATATCGTGCACCATTCGCACCCACGGGCGCCTTGGTATACGCTTCCTAAGTTGTACCACGACGCTCGGGACGAATGGCAAGCGCGCAATCAGGGGTATGTGTTCAAGAGTTATTTGCAAATGGTCAAAGCCTTCCTTTTCAAGGTCAAGGAACCTGTTCCACATCCTCTCGTTCGGAATGCCGACGCCGGTCGCGCACTGCCACCATCATGACCCAAAGACCATTCCGGCCGGTTCGGTTGCCGATGTACGATTGGCCGGAAGTGGCTAGTGAAACACAAGAAATAGAAGCAGCGCTGACGGATGAGATCTGCAGCGCGCTGGCCATTGCGCCGTCTGCTTTGGAACCCTGGGATCCTGAGATCAGCCTTTATGATATGTGGACTGATCCGGCCTTGCTTCTCGCACAGACCTGCGGGTATCCCCTCACGCACAAACTGGCTGGCAAGGTCCATCTTCTCGGGGCGCCGCACTACAGGGCCACTGGATGTACTGGTGCTAAGTATTGCAGCCAGATTGTGGTCAAGAAAAACAACCCATTTCAATCTTTGGCCGATCTGAAGGGAGCGCGCGCTGTCTTCAACGGTCCGGACAGTCAATCTGGCATGAATGCGTTTCGAGATACCATCGCACCGATGTCGGATGGGGGCCCCTACTTTGAAAGCATCGTAGAAAGTGGTGGTCACTTGGCGTCGATGGACGCTGTTGCCAAGGGGCGGGCTGATGTTGCGGCCATTGACGGGGTGTGCTGGGCCCTTGCTGAACAAGAAAAGCCTGGGCTTGCCAACCAACTGCGCGCTTTAGCGCAAACCGCGCAAGTTCCAGGTTTGCCGTTCATAACCTCAATGCATCTGGGCGCGGAAACACATGCGGAGATATCCGCCGCGGTGTCTCGTGTTCTTTCAAATCCGCAGACAGAAAAAAGCCGCAAACGCCTTCGCATTTGCGGCTTTTCAAAACTGTCTTTGGCTGACTATCAAGTCATCCTGGTTATGGAAGCAGATGCAAGGGCGCGAAACTACTCCGTCCTTGCTTGATGCTTCCACTCGGCCATTAGCGGCCGAGGATACGAGCTTTTGCAGCTTCGCCCAGACGCAGGGTCTGGTTCATACGGGCGAGTTCAGCAGCGGAGCGGCCGGAGACAACACCCATGAGGTTGGTGCCGAGGGCTTGTGCAAGATAGGTCATGGTCTTCCCAATCCTGAATTCAGTTCGAAGTTTGATTTTGAAAGTGCGGTCCGCTGCTTAAATAACGGGCCGCTTGACTGCTATATGGGCATAACTTGCGGTTCAATCAATCGAATAGTATTCATCGGTTTGTTCAAAAAAATTGAACTCAGAAAATCCGGAATTCACCTATGGAAAAATTGCCAGGGACAGGAACTGAACTGATCGATATGGATCTTTATCGAACGTTCCTTGTCATCGCTGAAACCTCAAGCTTTTCAAAAGCATCTGACCTGATTGGCCGGACGCCATCTGCCGTTTCCATGCAGATTAAGAAGTTGGAAACCATTCTCGGCGTTGCAGTTTTTGCAAGGGAGGGTCGCGCTGTGCGGTTAACTTCAGAAGGTGAGGCATTGCTGGGATACGCTCGCCGGATATTGATGTTGAACGAAGAGGCTGTGAGTCTGTTTGTTTCGCCATCTGTCGAGGGTGAAGTGCGGTTCGGCGCACCGGCGGATTTTGGGACACGCTTCTTGCCAAATTTCCTGTCCCGCTTTGCCCGGTCTCATCCGGGGGTGAATGTCGACGTGCATTTGGATGGCAGTCCGGCGTTGGATGATAAAATCCGCAAGGGCGAGTTGGATCTTGTACTGTCAACGGTCCGTCCTGGAGCACCGATGCCAACGGGAACGGATGTTGTGTTTTCCGAACCGCTTGTTTGGGTGGGTTTGGAGGGGGGGATTGCCTACGACCGGGATCCGCTTCCATTGGCCGTGTCGACCCCTGGGTGTCCATGGCGGCGTGCGGCCCGGATTGCGCTGGATGGGGCCCAAAAACCCTATCGCATCTCATACACAAGCTTTCACAGCGCGGGGCAGGAAGCGGCCTTGTTGGCGGATCTCGCAGTTGCACCGTTTCCGGCCAGTGTTGTTGAGCCACCCCTTCAAGTTCTGGATGATCGTCACGGGCTACCAAAGATTGGCGACTATCATATCGTCATGAAGCAGCGTCCGCGCGCTGGGCGCGCGACCCATGCCTTTGCCGAGCATGTGGAGGAGTGTTTCAAGGAGATCACGCTTGGCGGTGCGCTCGCATCCGGATAACATTAACCAAAAAGTTAACAATCCGTAAAAACGGATCGCCACATGGTTAACAAAGAGTTACTCTTTCGCGAATTGCAAAAGTGTGTTCAGCAAAGAGGCGCTCAAATGAATACCCTGACAAAAACTATTGTCGCTGCGGCGGCGATCGTTGTTGCCGGATCGGCTTATGCGGGCGACACAACCCGTATCCTTCATGACGAGCCGTACGGCGCCATCGTGACCAAGGAAGCGGGCGTATTGGTTTTCCGCGGTCTGCCGCCAACCCGCAAAGTGATCATCAATCCAGGTGGCAAGACGCCGCTGGAGCTCCGGCAAACAGAAATAAATGAGACCAATGTGGTCGTCATGAGCCAAGATGACTACGTGCGTGGCCTTGGTGCCAAGATTGTCCGTCTGAAATAGGGTTGGTTGGAATAGGCCGTCAGATCTGACGGCCCATCAATCGGGCATCGTATGGATACGTGCTGAGGCGTTCATAGCCAGTTTCTGTTATGAGCAGTTGCTCCTCCAGCTTTACGCCTTCATGCCCGCCGTGGCGGCCAACATAGCTTTCCACACAGACCACCATTCCAGGTACCAGTACCCCATCGTATCCTCCGCTCGCCCAGTCTGCGGGGTAGGGGACTGCCGGGTATTCATCACACAGGCCAACACCGTGAAACAGAACCGAGTATCGATTCGCCTGATAGTCTTCCGGTAGGTTCTTGGCGCTGTGTGAAAGCTCGAAGAAACTGCGCCCTGGTGCGAGCATTTCTATATTCGCTTCAATCTGATCCACCGCCATTTGATAGAGCGATCTCTGCTCGTTGGTCGGTTGTCCGCCGCCGCACAGCCACGTGCGGGAAATGTCGCAGCACATGCCGTAGGGCCCAACAAGATCGGTGTCGAAGGCGACCAGCTCACAGGATTGGATTTCACGTGCTGAGGCTTCCTGAAACCAGGGATTAGTGCGTGGGCCGGAAGCGAGCAGATGTGTTTCAATCCACTCGCCGCCGCGACGGATATTCCCCGCATGCAGCAATGACCAAAGATCCCATTCCGTCATGCCCGGCCGGAGGGCCGCTTCCATTTCCGACATTGCAGCTTCACAGGCAGCAATGGACCGGCGCATCGCCTTGATTTCGTCGGAGCATTTAACGGCACGGGCAAGTTCCATGATCTCTTCACCGTCATGCAGCGTCAAACCATGGCCTTGAAGTGCTGCAACGCCTTCCCGGCGGCATTTGTCGACGGCGATTCGAGCGTTTGGGCCACAATAAGTCTTGATCAGATCGGCCAGCTCATCAGCCCACTTCTGCGCAAGTTCCGCAGACCGCGGTCCGGATTCAAAATAGAACCAGGGCACACCGTGGCGGACTTCATCAACGAGCATGTTATGCGCGGACAGGTGTTCGCAGTTGTGAAAGTCGAAGGCGATGACCGGGCCGTTCAGCGTCACAAGCGTGTAGCGCACTGCATTATGAGTGCTCCAGACCTGCATGTTGGTGCTGTCGGTCGCATACCGAACGTTCAGCGGGTCACACAGTATGGCTGCGCTTAAATCGAAGGCCTGGAGCTGTTGGCGAATCCGTTGAAGCCGGTATTCGCGAACGGCATCCAGGTCAGGTGCGGTAAGGCCAAGCGCTGACCACTCGGTTTCTGCAAGCTCACCATATCCAAGAACATGACGGTTGAGTGCAGAGGCTTTTTCGGTCGCGTAGGCTGACAGAGCCTCGAACCCGGCTGCATCGCCAGGATGATCGGGCAAGACGGCCGGCATGATTTTTCGCCGGTGCCGGCCAAAGTGTTCCGTATTCATAACCGCCTGCTCTCCTCCGCCAATTGGTCAATCCCGTACATGCCGTGTCCCGCCTACATCCGCATACGTTCCGCTTTGGGATCGAACAATGGATCCGTGATGAGGGTGGCCTTGCGGCGCTCTCCGAGAATTTCGATCTCGAAGGCTCCGTCATCCGTGTTTCCCGCAAACTCACTGGGGACATAGCCCTGAGCCAAAGACCTCTCGACATGGTGTGCGTAGCCGCCCGACGTGATCCAGCCGATCACATCGTTCTCGTGCCAAATCGGTTCATCGCCCATCACATCGGCATCGAGTGCATCGACGACGAAGGAAACCCGGGATCGTTTCGGCCCATCCTCGTATTCCCTGCGCGCGGCTTCCTGGCCGATAAAGTTGTTTTTGCCGAGTTTTACGAACCGCCCGAGATCGGCTTCGAACGGACCATAAATCGGGCGGAACTCCCGGAACCAGGTCCCGAAGTTCTTTTCCAGGCGCATGGCGAGCAGCGCGCGCATGCCAAAGTTTTGGATGCCGAATTCCTCCCCGGCTTCCATTAGAGCCATGTACACCTGACGCTCGTATTCCGGTGTCATCCAGATCTCGTAGCCGAGGTCACCGGTGTAGCTGATCCGATTGACCTTGCAGGGCGCGTTGGCAACATCCATTTCGCGGAAGTCCATGAACCGGAAAGCGTCATTGGAGACATTGTCCCCGGCCACTTTCGCAAGGACATCGCGGGCCTTTGGACCTGCAATGGAAAGACCCACCCAGCCAAGGTTGATGGCTTCAATCGCTACGCTGCCATCATCCGGCAGATGCTTTTCGAACCACCGCATGTGATAGACTTCGGCTTGACTTGACCCGAACATGTAGAACGTCTCGTCACTGGCGCGGGCGATGGTGAAGTCGCCGATCAGCTTGCCGGCTTCGTTCAGCATCGGTGTCAGCACAATCCGTCCCACCTTCGGCATGGTGTTGGTCATCAGGTAGGACAGGTAATCTTCAGCTCCTGCGCCGGTGATCTTGTACTTCGCGAAGTTGGCGATTTCTGTAATACCAACTCCGGTTCGTACCGCCCGGCATTCCGCTCCAATCGCTTCAAAGTCGTTTGATCGCCGGAACGAGACGACATCTTCAGCTGTCTCACCATCTCGAGCAAACCAGAGGGGAGTTTCAAGCCCCCAACTGTCGCCCATGACAGCCCCTTGCGCCAACATCTTGTCGTAGAGCGGTGTTGTCTGATGCGGACGCCCGGCGGGCAATTCTTCATTCGGGAAGCGGATGCGGAACCGGCGGCTGTAGTTCTCCTGAACTTTCTTGTTCGTGTAGGCAAGTGTCGCCCAGTCACCGTACCTGGCAACATCCATGCCCCAGATGTCGTAGCCCGGATCGCCGTCGATCATCCAGTTGGCAAGTGTCAACCCGACGCCGCCGCCCTGACTGAAGCCGGCCATGACGCCGCAAGCAACCCAGTAGTTCTTGAGGCCCCGCACCGGGCCAACCAATGGATTGCCGTCCGGGGCAAAGGTGAACGGGCCGTTGATGATCTGCTTGATGCCGGCGTTTTGCAGGGCTGGGAAATGCTCAAAGCCGACTTCGAGTTCCGGAGAGATCCGGTCAAGGTCCGGTGCCAAGAGCTCGTGCCCGAAATCCCAGGGCGTTTCCTTCGGGCTCCAGGGGCGGCAATTCTGCTCATAAGTGCCAAGCAGCATGCCCTTGCCTTCTTGTCGGGTGTAGATTTCACCGCCAAAATCAAGGACGCCAATCAGCTCCTTGCCGGTTGCCTCGTTATGCGCAACGACTTCCGGCATCTCATCGGTGAGCAGATACATGTGCTCCATGGCGAGCACCGGCAATTCTATCCCGACCATGCGGCCGCATTCGCGGGCCCAGAGACCGCCCGCGTTGACGACATGTTCAGCCCGGATGGTGCCTTTGTCGGTGATGACATCCCAGGTGCCTTCCGAGGTCTGTACCATCTCCTCAACCTTGGTGTGCCGATAGATCTCTGCGCCATTGATCCGCGCCGCCTTTGCATAGGCGTGGGTGGTGCCCGAAGGATCGAGATGCCCTTCGATCGGATCCCACAAGGCGCCGATGAAGTATTTCTCATCGAGGATCGGAAACATCTTCTTGGCCTCAGAGACCGAGATCAGTTCCAGATCCATGCCGAGATACCGGCCCTTGGCCTGGGCGAGGCGCAAAAAATCCATCCGCTCGGGAGTGTCTGCCAGCATCACGCCACCGGTCAGATGCAAACTGCAGGACTGGCCCGAGATCTCTTCCAGTTCCTTATAGAGATCGACCGTGTAGCTTTGAAGCTGGGAGACGTTCGGGTCACCGTTGAGCGTGTGAAAGCCGCCCGCCGCGTGCCAAGAGGAACCTGATGTGAGTTCGCTCCGCTCGACCAGGACCACGTCCTTCCAGCCAAGCTTGGTCAAGTGATAGAGCACACTGCAGCCAACGACACCGCCACCAATCACGACGACCTGAGTATGGGACTTCATTCTCAATTGCTCCAAAAAGTCAGTTTCATCCGCTTAAAGCGTGGCATGTCAAAATTGGCTCGTTAGAAGTCGGTTGGCGCGCCGCCTTCTTCCTTGCGTTTTGCGACAAAGGCAGAGAGTTCTTCATCAATTGCAGGATCAAGTGCCGGGGCTTCGTAGGCCTCAAGTGCCTTCTTGTAGAGCGTGTTCGCCTTGTCGTAGGCGACCGGGCTCCCAGCCTCTTGCCAAGTCTCATAATTGCGCCAATCGGACACGATCGGAGCGTAGAATGCATCCTTGTAGCGCGCCTGAGTGTGCTCGGTTCCAAAGAAATGCCCAGCCGGACCCACGTCGCGGATAGCCTCGATGGCAAGCGCCTCTTCCGACACATCGAGGGGCGTCAGATATTCGGCCAGCATCTGGAGAAGGTCGATATCCGTGATGAATTTCTCAAACCCGGCCGATAGGCCACCTTCGAGCCATCCGGCAGCATGCTTGATCAGGTTGCCGCCGCCATTGATCGCACCCCATTCTGACAATGTCGTTTCAAGTGCAGCTTGATAGTCGACAGTATTGGCTGCGCACACGCCGGAGGTTCGGAAGGGAAGACCGTAGCGCCGGGCAAGCTGCCCGCTGACGAGGGCGGCCTTGATATATTCCGGCGTTCCGAAGGCCGGTGCGCCGGATTTCATGTCCACATTCGAGGTAAAACCGCCATAGACCATCGGCGCGCCGGGATTGACCATCTGGGTGAAGGCGATGCCGGCGAGTGCTTCGGCATTTTGGAGTGTCAATGCTCCCGCGACCGTCACAGGAGCCATTGCGCCCGCCAACGTGAACGGCGTCAGAACGCTCACTTGTCCGGCTCGTGCCATTTCGATGAGGCCCTGGAGCATCGGCGTATCGAGCCGAAGCGGGGAGGAAGAATTGATGATTGTGATAACGCTCGGGGTCTTGCGGAACTCTTCTTCCGATAACCCCATCGCGATGCGGGTCATCTCCAGACCATCGCGATTCCGCTCCTTGCCGAGTGAATAGATGTGAAACACCTTGTCCATCAGGCGGATCATGTCGGACACACAATCCAGATGCCGGACAGAGGCGTGAATGTCGACCGGTTCGACCGGATACCCCATGACGCAGTGAATGATGTTGAAGAACTGCGCAAGCTTCAGGAAATTGCGATAGTCCGTCTGGTTTCCAGGGCGGCGCCCACCCTCGCGGTCGACAGCGTTCGGTGCACTTGCGACACAGGAGAATGCAATATGGTCGCCGCCAAGGGTCAAATTATGCGCCGGATTTCTGGCATGAACCGTAAACTGGTCCGGCGTTTTTCCGACGAGCTCTTCAACCATAGCCCGGTCCATGCGAACCCGGTCTGACCCCGGTGTTACATCCGCTCCAGCTGCCTTCAAGATTTCCTTTGCTTCCTCATGAAGGAAGTCGATGCCGATGTCTTCGAGCACCCGCATTGAAGCTTCGTGAATGGACTCCAGCTCATCAGCGGAGACAGCCTCCACAGGCTTGTAGATGTGGCGGGGTTGTTTGAATGGCTTTTGAGGGAAGTGCTCCGGGCCCGCTTTGTCTCCACCGCCTCGCCGGCGGCGGCCACGCCTCGCCGGCGCCGCTTCGGTGGTCTCAACAAGATCGAGCTGACTGGACATGGCGAGACACCTTTCCGAGGCCGTATACGCAGAGCGTGAAAGATTTTGGGGCCGTGAGCAGATCTCTGCCCAACCTGTCGTTCAACCTTAATCGAGAGGGTCATTTTTCTACGGCGTCTCAGAACGACGGCGGTTGCCACTTTCGCGACATTTCCAGATCCGGCGGTCAATCGGCTCTGCCCGGCTATTGACGAAGCTTGACGTCTGCGATGCAAAGGCTTCAAAAAAATGAAGTGAATTTTGAAGGTGTTGCGTGACTGACAGGATGACCGACGCTGAATTGCTGGACTTTTTGCAAGGCCGCTATCCGTTCGGGGATTTGAGCGGAGCGCGGCTACGACCTCTTCCGAGTTCCTACACACACCGGTTTTGGCGTCTCCAAACGCGCGAGCGCGATTATGTCATCAAGGAGTATTTTCCGGGCCTTGAGAACAATCCGCTCTATCCGACGCTGCCCCAGGAAGAAGCGACTGCCCTGACCTTGTTGGAGCGTCATCGATTGGCGCCGCGTTTGGAGTGTTTTCTAGACAGTCCAGCTGGGTCGCCCTTGGTGATTTATGGATATGAACGCGGCTCGGAAGCTGAAATTGATGTGCGTGATGCGGCTCTGCTGCTTGGGCGGTTTGCAGCTCTGGAGCTTGCACCAGAGGAAGTCAGAATGGTGCCGTCTGGGTATCACCAGGTGCTCGCTCATGCTGATGCTATTCTGGAAAAGATTCCGGATAGCCGCCGGGCTGCCAATTTGAAACGTCTCCGGCCAAATGACAGCTCAATTGAGGTGCCTGCGGTACCCCAACACATTTTGATTCATAGGTCCCTTTGCCTCGGCACAGTGCAAATGACAGCGGCAGGACCCGCTTTGATCGATTGGCAATATGCTGGTCTCGGCGATCCCGTTGAAGACATCGCTTGTTTTCTCTCTCCCGGTCTCCTCACGCTTTATGGCCTGAAGCCACTCGTCCTTTATGCCGAGGACCTGTTTTTGGAGCATTATCCGGACCGCGCGATTGTTGATCGTTTTTTGGCTGAACGATCCGCCTACCATTGGCGATTGGCCGCATATTGTCTGTTTCGGCAGGAAACCCTGACCCACGAAAACGCTCCGGCCTCACGTGCCTATGCACGTGCCCTGGAAGAAGAGGTCGACCTTCTCCTCAGACTGCGCGGAAAGTGAACGACGCGACCATGAACGGGTGTAATCCGGCTGTCATGGGAAGCCGGTAACGGGGTCGTATGTCTATTGAAATTGCGTCCGTTACCAAGTCGTTCGGGTCACACAAGGCTCTGAATGACGTATCTCTTTCGATCCCGGAGGGCACATTTTTTGTGGTGCTTGGTCCTTCCGGCTGCGGCAAGTCCACACTGTTGCGTACGATCGCCGGACTTGAGCCGATCGACAGTGGAGAAATCGCGCTGGGCGGCGCAACAGTCGCTCGAGACGGCTACCATATGGAGCCGGAACGGAGGCAAACCGGCGTCGTATTCCAGTCCTACGCTCTCTGGCCACACATGAGTGTTGCTGAAAATGTCGCCTTTCCGATGGAAACGTCTGGCTTGAAAAAGTCCGACATCAAAACACGCACCAATCAACACCTTGCCACGGTGGAGTTGACGGCATTTCGCGACCGGAAACCGGCCGACCTTTCCGGCGGGCAGCGTCAGCGGGTTGCGCTCGCCCGCTGTTTGGCGCAAGGCGCAAAAACAGTGTTGATGGACGAGCCGCTTGCAAACCTTGATCCGCACTTGCGCGGTGCCATGGAGGAAGAGCTTGCTGCGTTTCACAAGGCCAGTGGCGCAACGACACTGTTCATCACTCACGATCAGCGTGAAGCGATGGCACTCGCCGATCAGGTTGCGGTTATGTGGGACGGCGAGATCTTGCAGGTTGCCGAGCCCGATGTGCTTTACCGGCGGCCGGCATCGCGAAAGGTTGCCAGTTTTATCGGGCGCAGCAGCCTTGTTGGCGTTGAGGTCAACCATGTCGAAGCCGGGCACGCGAATATTACACTTGCCGGGCATCGGGTCGACGTAGACTGCCCTGTTGGTACCAGAACCGGTTCAGCAACGTTGATGCTGCGGCCCGAACACCTGGTTCCATCTGTTGGTGGGCACGGTCTTAAAGCAACCGTTGAAAGAACGATTTACCGTGGCGGGTTCTGGGAAGTTTTTGTGGCCCTCGATGGGCTCTCGATACCGTTGTTGATGACCCACAATCGCCCGGCTGTGCCCGGTGAAACTCTGTTTCTGGATATACTACGCGGTTGGATTCTGCCGGAGTAACTGGTTTTCTCAGGCTAGCGTTTTGCGCATGGCGCAGCGTTGTTCGGGCATAGGCAATCCGCGGCTAAGTTCTTTTGAGAGGATACTGCCAAGCCGCGCATCACATTTTTCCAACTTCAGGATCTGGAAACCGAGTCTTTCATAAAACGGCGCATTCCAGGGCACGTGCCTGAACGTCGTTAATGTCATTTCTGACAGTCCGAGCGCTCTTGCATAGGCTTCAGCGTATTCCATCAGCGCTTTGCCTATCCCCTGTTTCTGGCAATCGGAATGAACGGAAATCTCATAGACATGGAGAGCGTCGTCTTCCGGGATCGCTGCCAGAAAGCCGATCTGTTGTCCGTCATCTGTTTCCGCGGTCCAGCTTGTGCCTGGTTCGATTGCAGACATATGCTGTTCCTCGGTCGCGCAACTGCCATCCGCGAAGGTTTCCAATCCGTCGATTGTCAGAAACACTTTGCTGGCGCAAATCTCCACGGCCTGAAGAGCTGAGATATCGCTTTTGCGTGTTTGTCTGATCTTCAAATCTTACACTCTCTAAGACTGATACTAGTCCTTCCAGGGGATCGTTCCAGAGGGCACGCGTTTCGCCAGACCGTTCATGCCGAGCATGACCAAAATTGTTGCCAGAACAACCACCACAGACATGGAAGCTGCGAGCGTTGTGTAACCACCATCTTCGTAATTGAAAATGGTGGTTCCGATTGTCTCGTTTCCCGTGGACCACAGAAGTGCCGAGACAGTGACCTCGTTGTAGGCAGTGAGGAACACGAGAATGGCGCCGGAAGCTGCAGACGGCGCAACAAGCGGCGCAAATACCCGCCGGACGCGCCGAAAAAATCCCGCGCCGGATACACGGGCGGCGTCTTCCAGTGATCTGTCCATCTGCACAAAGGCAGCTGCAACGGGTTTTAATCCGACCGCGAGAAAAGCGGAGATATAAGCAATCAAAATGATCCAAAGCGTGTTGTAGAGGGAGATGTTCAAGAACGGTAGCGGATGGATGAACGCCAGAATAAAGGCGATGGATAGGACCAGACCGGGCACGGCAAAAGCAATCTCTGCCTGTGCGGCCGTTGCGGTCCCCGCAAGGCGACAAATTTTATGCCGGTGACTTAGGAAGTACCCCAAGAAGATGCTGATGACCGCGATGACGCCCGCTGCAATGGCAGCAATCAGCGTCGAATTCGCAAAGGCTCTTAGCGTCACAGACTGGCGCCAGAGAACTTCTGCGAAATTGTCCAGATTCACGGTGCTTGCTGAAAGCGGGAGCCCGTATGTCTTCACCAAGGAAGTCGCCAGAAGCGATGCAGCGGGAAGCAACAGAACCAGGCCAACAAAACTCCAAAGACCTGCTTCTACCCATTTGCGTTTTGACCCAAGCGAGATTGCCAGCGGGTCCTGCGGCAGGCCAATGAGGCTGGCGCGCATACGTCGTTGCAACACCCCCTGTATGAGGAGGGCTACAAGAGCGACCAGCGCCAGGATGACCGAAATGATTGCGACATTCGGGAGGACATCCGGCCCGAAACTCGCCAGTCTTCGCCAAATCAGAACCGGCAGTGTCGTGTAGCGTGCCGGAACGCCGATCAGCGCGTTGATGCCGAAGTTTCCAAGCGCTGCGATAAATGCAAGAGCGAAGCCGGCGAGCAAAGCTGGCGCGAGGAGTGGCAGCGTAATTCTTGTCAAAAGACGGAATGCCCCTGCGCCGGACACGCGCGCAGCATCAGACAATTCCCTCGGAAAGGACCGGAGCGCTGCTCGAACCAGCAGGAAGACCAAGGGGCTGTGCTGGAGTGTCAGAAGAAGAACAAGACCCTCGCGTGAATAAAGCGGATGCGTCGACCCGATTTCGGGTGCCAGCCCAATCCATCGAAGCACCGGACTTGCCGGCCCCAGTGCCTGGATCCAGGCAATTGCCGTGACATGCGGCGGGATCATCATCGGTAGGAGGATCAAAAAGACGAGCAGTCCCTTGGCGCGAACATCTGTCAGTCCGACAATCAGGGCCAGAACTGTTCCCAATACTGTTGCCGCGAGCGCCGACAAAAGGCTGCTCTCCATGGAGTGCCAGAGCGCCCTTTGGACAGACCGGCTGGATAGGGCTTCTGCCAGCGGCGCAAAAGCAAGCGCGCCGTCCTGGGTCAATCCGATCTTGAACAAGAGGAGGAGCGGCAACCCGCACAGGAGCGTCGCGCAGAGAACCAAAATGGCGAGAGAGATCCTCTCGCCATTCAGCAGTTTTGAATTCTGGGCTTGCGCCATCAAGTCTTAGCCACCGAAGATCTCGGTGAACTTGATCTTGTTTGCTTGATCTTGCTCGAGGGCCTTTGCTGGATCGAAGTCCATCAGCTTGATCTGGTCACGAGCCGGGAAACCTTCCGGTGCTGCAACAGCCGGATGGGCTGGCAGATATCCTTGAGACGACGCCAGTTTCTGACCCTTTTCGGAAAGAAGGAAATCAACAAAAGCCTTGGCAGCATCCGGGTTCTGGGCCGTAGAGAGGATCGCAACCGGTTCGGTGACAGCAGAAACACCCTCTTCAGGGAACACGAACTCGACCGGAGCGCCTTTCAACTTTTCGCGGATCGGAAGAAAGTCCACGACGAAACCATAGAGTTTTTCACCGCCGGCGATGGCCTTGTAGGTGCCACCGTTGCCACCTTTCGGATTGGCGCCCTGATCAGCAAGGCCTTCGTAAAAGGCCCAGCCGAGATCCGGGTTGGAGGTCAGTGCTGCCATGTGGATGGTGGCTGCACCGGATGTCAGCGGAGACGGCATGGCCAATTTGTCTTTGGCCTCCGGCTTCAGGAGATCCTTGTAGGAGGAAGGCTTCATCGGCGCATCGGTGTTGTAGACGATGCCGCTGGTGATTAGCTTAGTGGAGAAGTAGGTTTTGTCATCATCCATCAGAGCCGGATCATAGGCGGACACGTCAGCGCCTGCGTGGGCCATCAAACGGCCTTCCTGCTTCAGCCCTTCCATGGTTACCATGTCTGCAATCAAGAGAACGTCCGGCTTCGGCGCGCCTGCTTCAAATTCCGTGCGCAGCTTGGCCATCATTTTTGTGGTGCCGTCGCGCACCCATTCGACTTCAACGCCCGGATGTTTGGCGGTGAACGCGTCGACCGTTGCCTGGGCGTCCTGGTTCGGCTGGGAGGTATAAAGAACCAGTTTGCCGGAAACGTCGCCGGCAAATGCGGATGCGGTTGCACCGGCAAGAATGCCGGCAGCCATCAGGAACTTTTTCATGTCACGGATCCTCTTGCGAAAGGCCACTGGTGGTTAACAGATGGCCTTGGCTATCAGGCTTGTGTGACAGATTTTTTTGGCTGCTAGGTAAAAATACGTGATTGGGGCTTCCGTCTTATTGACGGACGATTGAGAAAATACGCTGCCCCTTCACTGACGATGACACCAGGCAATTGCCGATTGTCATGAGGTCGGCTATCACCACGTCAAATCGATTTAAAGAAAACTTACGGGCACAATGCATGACAACTGACGGCGCTAAAGCGGAAATCGGCCTGATCGGCCTTGGAACGATGGGCGGAAATCTGGCGCTCAATATCGCTGAAAACGGTTTTCGGATTGCCGTGTTTAACCGGACATCGGAAAAAACCGATCAGTTCATGGAAAAGTCGGGTCCGCTGGCTGGGAAACTCGTGCCAAGCAAGGCCCTTGAGGACTTCGTTGCGTCGATCGCTTCACCGCGCGCAATCATTTTGATGGTGCCGGCCGGGGAGGCTGTTGACGCGCAGATCGCGGCTCTTCGTCCGCTTCTGGATGCGGATGATCTCATCATCGATGCGGGCAACGCCAACTACCACGACACCAATCGGCGGGCGGAAGAAGCCGATGAAAAGGGGCCGCGGTTCATGGGCATCGGAGTGTCTGGCGGTGAGGAAGGGGCCCGGTTTGGTCCGTCCATTATGGGTGGGGGCGACAAATCCGCCTGGGACCGCGTGGGGCATATTCTGGAGGCGATCTCGGCCAAGTATGAGGACGAGCCGTGTGCCGCATTCCTTGGCGCTGCCGGTGCCGGTCACCTGGTCAAGACGGTGCACAATGGCATTGAATATGCCGACATGCAGATGATCGCCGAGGTCTATGGTGTGATGCGTGATGGCTTCGGTATGAGCGCAGCCGAAGTTGGTGAGGTTCTTGAACGCTGGAATGGCGGGATACTGCAGTCGTACCTGATCGAAATCTCAGGGAAGGTCGCCAAGACGGCAGATCCGGAAACCGGCAAGCCGATGCTGGATATCATTCTGGACACCGCGGGTCAGAAGGGCACGGGCCGCTGGACAGCGATCGAGGCGTTGATGCTTGGCACGCCTGCCAGTGCAATCGAGGCTGCCGTTGCCGCGCGCAATATGTCCGCGAGACTTGAAGAGCGTGATAAGGGCGAACAGGTGTTCGGCGCTGCGCCTCAGCGTATGGACAAGGACCTCATCGGAATTGACGCTCTGGAGGCTGCGCTCGTTGCCGGAAAGATCATCTGTTACGCGCAGGGTTTCGGTCTCATTCTCGAAGCCGCGAAACAGTATGGCTGGGACATGCCACTGCCGGAGATCGCGAAGATTTGGCGCAACGGCTGTATCATTCGCTCTGCCATGTTGAACGACATGTCGTCCGCACTGTCGGATGATGCAAACCGCAATCTCATGCTGGCCCCGTTCTTCACCGAAAAATTGAAAGAAACCGAAAGGAAGCTGCGCCAGGTCGTGGCACAGGCCACGCTTCACGGTCTGCCGGTTCCGGCCTTATCGGCAGCGCTGTCGTATTTCGACATAATGCGGACACAGCGTTCAACCGCGAACATGCTTCAAGGTCAGCGTGACTTCTTTGGAGCACATGGATTTGCGCGTACGGATAAGGAGGGCGGTGGCTACCACGGTCCCTGGGCGATGGGTTAAGGGCAGATCATAGAGCCAGACCCGGCGGGGCAGTTTGAGCGCGCCGAGTGGCGCGCTCGAGAATTTTCCGTCTTGTTAGCCGGGCAGATATGTCTGACCAACAAACTGTGCCGTTGCATCGGGCGCTGCGAGGAATTGCTCATACAATTGCGTCGATGTAGGGTCTGGGAAGACATTCTCTTCTCCCTTATCCAAGGCATCAAGGATCTGCCGGACGACCTCCTGAGGCGAGGTTTTATCGGTTTCAAACTTCTCCGCCATATCAGTGTCCACCGGTCCAGGGTAGACGCCGACAACTTGCGTTCCTTGTGCTGCGAGCTCCGCTCGAAGGCCCTGTGTCAGCGAATGTACGGCCGCTTTCGAGGCGCTATAGGTCCCCAAGACCGGGAAATTCACGTGCGAGGCGATCGATCCGAGGTTGATGATAGCGCCTCCGCCGTTGGCTTTCAGGATCGGAGCAAAGGCTTGGGACACATTCAAAGTGCCGAAATAGTTGGTCTCCATTTCAAAGCGCCCGCGATCTGCGGCATCCGGATTGGTGAAGCTTGAGAAACCGGCGGTGCCCGCGTTGTTGATCACAAGTGCTACGTCCTTGTGTTTTGCCGCGGCCGCAATATCCTCCGGTTTAGTCACATCCAGCTTGACTGGAACCACCTTGCCATTGTTGTGCGCAACTACATCACTCAGTGTTTTTGGCTGGCGCGCGGCTGCGTAGACTTTTGCGGCACCGCGTTCCAGAAGCGCGGTGACAAACGCCCGTCCTATGCCCCGGTTCGCGCCCGTGACCAAGACGGCCTTTCCTTCAATTTTCGACATTTGCAGACGTCCTCTCTGGTGGTAGATCAAATAAAATACGATACGGTATTTTAATAAGTGCTTGAAAGCGAGTTTCAAGACAATAAAATACGAATTGGTATTTTAATTTGCGATCAAGCAGGGCAACCAACACATGTCGAGAGGCCGGCCGAGAAAAATTGATCCGAAGGATGCGCTTAAAACCGCTATGCACACTTTGTGGGAGCGGGGCTATGATCGCACGTCCATGGCGGACCTTGTGTCCGCCACAGGAATGGCCAAGCCGGGCCTTTATGCCAACCTTGGTGACAAGGACGAGATTTTTCAAAAAGCTTTGCGGCTCTACCAGGAAGAGATTGGTGCGCCTCTTGTCAACGATCTTGTGAACTCAACTGGACCTCTGAAACAGAGCTTGCGAACCGCTTTGAGGGGCGTGCTGCACGCGAAAGAAGGGAGCGGACTGCCCGAGGGCTGTTTCATCGTCAACAACAGTTTCGCTTGTTCGGCCCAAAGCCAGCAATTGAAACAGGCGCTTCAAGACCTCAATTTTGAGCGGCGGGACGCCTTTCTTCTCCGCTTAAGGCGGGCCGAGACCGAAGGCGAGTTGTCGAACAGCACCGATATCAGCGCACTTGCAGACTTCTTCGCGGGACAAGCGGCCGCCATTTCGTCCATGGCCCAAGCTGGGCTTTCGCTGACTGAGTTGGACAAGATGATCGAGGTCAGTTTGTCGGTGCTGCCAGTAGACCCTCCGGGCGGGGGCGCTCAGGGATAAAATCCATGCCCCGGAGACTTCTCAGTTGAAAGCAATATCTGTTTGATCTGTAATTGCCGTTCACATTCAGATCCCCCGGCGGGGGGCTGCAAGAGAAGCGGTCTCCAAAGTGGCAACAGAAACCCCGAAAGTGGCGGTTCGGCCGACCATCAGAATAGTCCGGCGTGTCTTCGCCGGCTGTGTGGTTGGTCTGTTGGTATTGGCTGCTCTTATGGTTTCGGCTCTAAAACTTGGAGTCTTCGAGCCACTCCGGCAAACCATCGCAAGCCGCATTCTGACGGTGCAGCTCGATCGGTCGGCAGAGGTGCAAGGTCCTGTCCAGATCGAATTCGGGTCTCAGATCGTTGTGCGGATGGAGGATGCCGTCGTCGAGCGGTACAGCCAGCCGAAAGGCGGCACCGGAAGGTTTTTTGATTATGTCCGGTTTGATGCACCTTACAGAATTCTTCTCGGCGACCTATCCGGTATCTCCAATTTTGAAATGGCTGGTGCTGACATTGAATTGCTGGCGTCTCCGGGGGAGACCACTGACGAGGAACTGTCCTATTACCGGCTGCCGTCTGAGGTTATCAATCTGCCGGTGTTTGAAGCACTGAAACTGACCGACGTTACCTTACACTATCTGGGCGTCCAAAGTGGATGGAATGAGCGCGTGAACATCCGCTCGCTCAACATTGCTCCGTCAGAAGAAACGGACACGCTCGATATTGAACTGGATGCCGACTTGAACGGAACTCCGCTTCAAATATCGGGTGAAATTGCCCGGCCACCGCAAAACGGGCCACTGCAAAATGGCGCATTTGAAATCGCGCTGGCGTTTCCCGGCATAGACTCCAAAATTTCCGGCAGGATCAACACCTCGACAGCCTACGCCGGTGTTGAGGGCGAGCTGGAATTGTCTTCCGGCTCGCTGGCTCAGGCATTGGCCTCGGGCGGATTGACCAGTGAAGTCGATGGTCAAGTCGATGCGTCTTGGAAGTTCTCTGGAACGCTTGAGTCGTTATCGATTTCCAACATTGAGATCAACTTCACAAGCAGGCACTCCGACAAGGTGACGATAACGGGTGCGGTTGAAAATGCCAGCCTGGATCCGTCTTTGGATCTTTCGTTCAACGCGCTTCTAGCGCCGTTCGCGTCAGCGGACAATGAACTGGCAATTGAAATTTTGGCGCTGGCCGGCGAAATTTACGGCCCATTGAATGATCTGGCGATTCGCAATGCGCAAGTCAAAACCAACGCCGCCATCTTGGATATTGAGACGATCGGTCCAATCTCCGTGGGTCACATTGTTAAGTCCGAAGACGGCCGGGTAGGCCTGCAGGAGCTGACTATCAATAATGGGACCGATGGCGGTCCAAACCTCACACTGGCTGGTCAGATAGATGATGTGATCGCATTGGACGGGATAACGCTTGCCGGACGTTTTGAATATCCGGTGTCCTTCTTTCTCAACTCGAACAGAGAACCACGACCGGATCTTGGAACGCTTGTCGGGCAGGTTGAACTCAGCGATTCCGATAGCTGGTTTGCTCTCAACACCTTCAAGGGGGCGGTGGAAGGCACCGATCTGCTGGATTTCAGTTTTGACCTGACCGTGCCTGAGTTGCGCCGCGTTGATGAGCTTAACTTCACAACCGAATTTGCAATTCCGGACCCTGCAGCAGTCGTAGAGCTGGTTTCGGGGGCGGCTTCAGAACCATTGCCAGATATCACTTTCTCAGGTCAAAGCAGCCTGCAAGCTGGCGAACTCGGGATTTCCGGAGAGTTTCTCTCCGGCAGCAGCGCTATCTCGGCCGATCTGAATGTTGGTCCAAAGCCCGAGACTTCTACCTGGCTCTTGAGCGGTGATATTCGCTCTGAAGCTTTGAACCTCTCGGAGTTATCAGGTCTCGCGCAGCTTGCCGGGCTTGGGTTTGAAGGACCGGAGACCGGACTTGAGATTACTGACAGTGACGCATCCCAGTTTGCGGCCAGCATTCATGTCGCAGCGAAAAGCCTAGTCGTTGGCAAAAAGAAAGCAGGTGACATCTCGGCACATGTTCTATTCGAGGACGAGGTTTTTAGCATCGCAGAGTTGGCATTGGCATATATCGGCGGACGGGTGAGCGGTAATCTCGGTTTTAACTTCAAAACAGAACCGCCGGTGGCTTCAATCAAGGGGCGGATGGAAAAGTTTCCACTCAAGAGCCTGATGAATGAGCTTGGCCTCACGGCTCCGATCAGCAGCACTGTCTACGCCAGTCTCGATCTCCACGGAGAGACCGGCTCTCTTGATGCTTTTTTGGATACGTTGAACGGCAAAGTGACAACATCCTTGTGGGGAGGACGTTTTCCGGACCGTTTGATCGAGCTCAGCGGTTTGAGTGTTTTCACTTGGCTGATGTCCGGTAACTCGGAACAGGGCGCCGAGCTGGTCTGTGCGGTTCTGCCACTCCGGTTCAAATCCGGTAAAGCGTCAGGCAATTCCCTGGTTGTCGAAACCGAAAATGTTCAGATTGTCGGAGGCGGCTCAGTCAACTTCAAAAGCGGCAATCTGGACTTGGCCTTTTTGCCGCGCGCTAAGAAAAAGCAACTTGTTGAGATTGTGTCTCCATTTGAAATCAAGGGTAGCCTGTCGGACCCGGAACTCATTGTGAAAGACGGTGGAGCTGGCCGAGCCATGGGAGAGGTCTTGTCACTTCCGATCAACGTCCTCGGTCACATCTTTTCCGGATCAGGCGCCATCGATAAAGACGCCCGCCCGTGCGTCATTCCCAAAAACACAGGTCCAAAATAGATCGCCGATTGTCTATTGGGCGAGCCCTAGAGCTTCCATGTTGGCAATTGAGGCGGGTAGCCCGGAAACGTCCCGCAGTTCAACGATCAGCCGCGGGTCGCTGTCCAGTTTTCCAAGTTCTGCAAACACGCTCGGCCAGTTGATGGTGCCTTCTCCTAACGTCCAGTGACGGTCCGCATAGCCATCGGCATCCTGAAGATGAATGTGCCGTAGGTTGTTGCCCGCAGCCTTGATGAAATAGTCGACCGGCGGTGCGCCTGTGGACCCGTGGGTGTAGTGGGCATGACCCGTGTCGATGGATATCTTTACAGCTTGCGAACCGAAACTCTCGGCAAGTTCGATACGCGCGTAAGGGTCCTTGTCTTCAATGTTTTCAAGCACCAGTTCGCAACCGATATCTTCTGCGCGCTTGACCGCTTCTCTCATCGTGAGGTGACAGAGTTCGATCTTTGTTGCCCGACCGGTATCGTAGTTGTCGAGATTGTTGTAATCCCAAGTCGAATAGGGGCTGTGCACGACCATGTGTGTGCCACCAATGGCTTCGCAAACCTCAAGCCCTTGCAACAGACGTTTCTTGACGATCTCTCGTATGTCAGGGTCCTTTGCATCAACAGTAAAGCCCCAGAAGGGGCCATGGATGCCAACCCTACCTTCATGTCCATCCAGCAGTTTCTTGGCGTGGTCTGCAACCGACGCCCAGTCTCCGTTTAGGACTTCCCCGGTTACAAAATCCTGTAGTTCCAGGTCCCGCTGTTTTTCAAGCATGAGATCCCGGTGGCGTTCGAAAGACGAAAGCGACATGGCAGCGCCAAGGATAGGTAGACTGGACATATACGGCTCTGAAAAATTGAAAATCAATGTCCGCCTCTTAGGCGGTAACCGGTGACAGTTTTGCGACGGCCGTTGACGGTACTGGCGTGGGGCGCCCCTTAATAGCCCCTTTGACGATCGACGGTTGGCGGGATGCTGCCAGTTTCCAGATACTGTTTGATGTTTTGAGCAACAATCGCAGATGCAGTGCTGGTGATTGTTGGCGCGGAGATATGAGGCAGGACAGTCACCTCAGGGTGCGACCAGAAGGGATGCTCCTTGTCCAAGGGCTCCTGGTCAAAAACATCCAGCACGGCATGCCCGACACGGCCATCTTCAAGCGCAGCAAGGAGCGCATTGGTGTCTACGATCGGCCCCCTGGCGAAGTTGATCAGCTTTGTACCCGGTTTCACCGAAGCCAGTGCCTGTTTGCCGATCAGACCGCGTGTGTCGCCTGTCAAAGGCATCAGCAGCACAAGGATGTCGGATCGGGCCAAGACCGCGCCGAGTTCTTCTACTCCGGCAAATGTCTCGATGCCTTTGAGTGTTTTGCGGGACCGGCTCCACCCAAGCACATTGAAGCCATTGGCTTTCAGGCGCAATGCCGAAGCTGATCCGAGTTCTCCAATTCCCAGCACACCGATCGTTACCTCCTGAGGCGTTTTCAGGAGATGATGTTGCCAGACATGGTCCCGCTGCTGCCGCATATATGCCGGCATGTCACGGTGGAGATAGAGAGACCAGGCAAGGACCGCTTCCGACATGGTTTCCGCCATTTGCGGATCCGCGAGGCGTACGATCTGGGGACCCGTGTCCGGCAGTTCGGCGACCAGACGCTCAACGCCTGCCCATAAGCTTTGAACCCAAACCAGGTTGGGAAGTGAGGCCACTTTTATTGGGTCTGGATTTGCGACGATAGCGACGGTGGATTTTTCTCGTTCAACCTGTGTCAGATCATCGAACGCCTTGACTTGCGCAATCCCGCTCAGGGCTTCGGGCAGCGCATCTTTCCAGGCTTTCCGCTCCACACCGCCGACTTCGGAAACGAAAGGTATTACGGGCATCATGCAGCGAACACTCCCGTTTCATAGGCAAATCCCTTGATCTCGATCGGATTGCCGGAAGGGTCCCGAAAAAACATGGTGCTTTGCTCCCCTGGTTGCCCTTCGAAACGGATGGTAGGCGGGATAACAAATTCGACGCCCGCGCTCGTAAGCCGGTCCGCCACTTTTTTCCAAGTGCCCATGTCAAGCACCGCGCCCATATGCGGCATCGGAACCATGTGCTCGCCAACTTTTCCGGTGTTGGTGGTCTCGAAAGGTTTCCCGATATGCAGCGAAAGCTGGTGTCCGAAAAAATTGTAGTCAACCCATGTGTCGGTGCTGCGTCCTTCTTGGCAGCCCAACAATTCACCGTAGAAGGCGCGGGCGTCATCAAGATTGGTCACGTGAAAAGCGAGGTGAAAGCAGGGCTGCATATGTCGTCTCCAATTGAGGTCTTTGTTTCATAGCAGAGCCTGAGAATAACAATTACTATGTTTTTTCTTCTCTGAGCATAGGAAAAAATATTGGACACGCGATTTTTGGAAAGCCTCCTTGCTGTGGTCGAGACGGGGTCCATTGCCGGGGCTGCGCGCCAACAAGGCTTAACCGCTGCTGCTATCAGTCAGCGGATCAAGGTGCTCGAAACTGATTTGAATTGCAGACTTCTCGTTCGTTCCGCGAAAACGGTGCAGCCATCGCCGGAATGTCAGCGGCTTCTTCCAGCAGCAAGCGCGCTGGTTCGTGATGCGAGCCGGTTGTCATTTGGGATATCCAATGACCGTCTGAGCGGGCCCTATCGCATTGGAGCTATTTCAACGGCGTTGCTTGATGTTGTGCCTAAGGTTGTGCGGGGGTTTCGTGAAAAGGCGCCCGATGTGCAACTGTCTGTTCTGCCTGGCAACTCCCGAGCGCTTTATGAAGATCTGTTGGTTGAAAAGGTTGACGCAGTGATTTGCGTCGCCCCGCCGTTTCAGCTGCCGAAGGGGATCCGGTCCTTCCCGATTGCAGAAGAGCCGTTTCTGCATATCCGCCCAGAAACGCACCTTCGGCAGGATAAAAACGATGTTCTACCCTGGATTATCTACGACCGGTCATCTTGGGGAGGGGGGCTGGCGAGCCGTTATCTCGATAAGGCACTTTCGCATGTGCCTGTTTTGTGTGAACTGGATTCCCCGGAGACCATTGCCGCAATGGTCCATGAGGGGCTTGGTCAAGCGGCAGTCCCTCGTTGGTCTGGTCTCGGAATTGATCATTCCGATCTCTGTGCTTCGGCGTCGCCAATTCCTTCCATCCCGAAGCGTTCTATTGTCTTGCTGCAACGGAACATGTCCCTCGTCGCCAAAATAGATTTGCTTTTGCAAAACACCGCATTAGGTGCTTCCGGCAAATTCAGCCCACGGCAAGCAAAAGCACAACCTTAAGATGTTTTTAGTTCCAAATTATCCAAAATAGTGTATTCAGAACTGCACGTAAAAGTCATAATGTTATCTTCCGTGGCGTTTATTAGCAGGAAAATGTCGCTGCTTGGCTAGTCTGGGAAATAAAAGGAACGATCAGCAAAAGAAGTGCAGGTCAACTGTTGTGCTGGCCGTCGCATAATGCAATGGTATTGAGAGCGAGCCCAAGAGCTTGGTCGAAATACCTGTTTCGACCTCGTGCGGCCCAATGGGCTCATGCTGAAGATTAGGGAGCAGGGTCGAAGTAGATGCTACGAGTAAAGGCAGTCGAGGAGATCTTAGATCTTCCCGCCTTTTTGTGTGATTTGATCCACATTCCCAATTTACATGATCAATTGATGCGCCGGGAGGTGAATACTAGAGTTCTAGTATTCTCAGGATGCGCCAATGGAAAACTCAACAAACAGACTGCATAGGAGTACCCCATGAAAAAGTTGTTTGTCACAGTCGCTGCGACTGCGCTCGTCGGGATGGCGTCTTCCGCCATGGCCGAAGAATGCGGAACAGTCACTGTTGCGGAAATGAACTGGGCATCTGCCGGCGCGATTGCGCACATCGACAAGATCATTCTTGAAAATGGATACGGCTGTAATGTTGAGCTGGTCACTGGCGACACCATGCCGACCTTCACGTCCATGAACGAGAAGGGTGAGCCGGACATGGCTCCGGAGCTCTGGATTAACGCTGTGCGTGAGCCGCTTGATAAGGCCGTCGCTGAAGGATCTCTGATCATCGGTGGTGAAATCCTGAACGAAGGTGGTGTTGAAGGCTTTTGGGTTCCGACCGCTATCGCCGAAGAGCATGACATCTACACCGTAGCTGCCGCCAAAGAGCGTCCAGATCTCTTCAAAGGCGCCGAGGACGACAGCAAGGGGGGCTTCTTCACCTGTCCGACCGGTTGGAACTGCCGCATCACGACAGGTAACCTCTTCCGCGCAAACGGTTTCGACGAAGCTGGTTTCGAACTCGTAGATCCGGGTTCTGCTGCCGGTCTTGACGGGTCGTTGGCTCGTGCCAACGAGCGCGGTGAAGGTTGGCTCGGTTACTACTGGGCTCCGACAGCGATCCTCGGCAAGTACGACATGACACTGCTCGACTTTGAAGTCGAACACGACAAGGAAGAGTGGGACAAGTGTACAGTTGTTGAAGACTGCCCGAACCCGAAGCCAAACTCCTGGGTTAAATCCGAGGTGTTCACAGTTGTCACCGAAGAGTTCGCCAAAAAAGCTGGTCCGACCATGGACTACGTGAAAGGCCGGACCTGGGACAACCGTACAGCCGGTAAGGTCCTGGCATGGATGACTGACAATCAGGCGACCAACGAAGACGGCGCATACTACTTCCTTGAAAACTTTGAAGATGTATGGACCCAGTGGGTCAGCCCGGAAGTCGCTGAAAAAGTGAAAGCTTCTCTGTAATCCGTTGAAGCGAAAAGGAGCCCGCATCACGATGCGGGCTCTTCATTGAGGGGCAAAGAAACGGGACGAGAGTGATGGAGTGGTTACAAGAATTCCCCGCTATGAGCCGGGGTGGCTTGCGCGAAATGCGCCAAACAATTGACGGGGCCTTTAAGGATTTTACGCGTGCCTACGGGGACGCAATTGAAAGTGCGTTTGATCCGATCAAGGACTTCCTGATCTTTTTGGAGCAACTGCTCATCAACTCGCCTTGGCCGATTATCCTGGCAGTGCTTGTCGGGATTGTTTACCTCATGAGCCGGAACGCCCGGATTACAATCGGCTCCTTGGTGGCGCTTTGCGTCATCGGTTATCTCGGCATGTGGGAAGACACCATGCGCACAATCGCCATGGTGACTGTTTGTACCATGATGGCGATCGTGCTGGGTATTCCGCTTGGAATTTTGATGGCGCGTTCAGATCGAATTCAAAGCATCATCAATCCAGTGCTCGATCTCATGCAGACGATGCCGAGCTTCGTTTATCTCATTCCGGTGGTCATGATTTTCGGCCTTGGCAAAGTGCCGGGCATGATTGCGGTGGTTATCTACGCCATTCCGCCGATGATCCGACTGACCAACCTCGGTATTCGTCTTGTTGACCAAGACGTTCTAGAGGCAGCCGACGCCTTCGGGTCCAGTTCTTGGCAGAAGTTGACCAATGTTCAGCTGCCACTTGCGTTGCCAACGATCATGGCTGGCGTGAACCAGACCATCATGATGGCACTTGCGATGGTTGTTGTTGCGGCTCTTATCGGCGTGAAAGGTCTCGGTCAGCCGGTTCTGAACGCGATTGCGAACCAGTATTTGACGATGGGCGTCATGAATGGTCTCGCGATCGTTGCGATTGCCATTATTTTCGACCGCGCGACCCAGGCCTACGGCAAGCGCCTTCAGAAACACTCGGAGGTGATCCATGGGTGAGGCGACAGGCATTGAGATCAAAAATCTGTACAAGATTTTTGGTCCAAACGGCAAAGACATGGTGCAGCTCGTCAAGGACGGGATGTCCAAAGCCGAGCTCAACGAGAAGCACAATCACGTCTTGGGCTTGAACAACATCAACATCTCTATGCCTGGCGGTAAGATCGAGGTGGTGATGGGATTGTCCGGGTCGGGGAAATCCACCTTGATCCGCCACATCAACCGACTGATCGATCCGACAGACGGAGAAGTGCTCTACGGTGATGAAGACGTCTGTAAGATGTCTCAGGGTGAGCTGAGGGAATTCCGCCGCCACAAAACAGCGATGGTTTTTCAGAAGTTTGCGCTTCTGCCCCACCGTACGGTGATGAAAAACACCGTTTACGGCCTGGAAATTCAGGGCGTCTCCATGAAGGAGGCAGAAGAGCGGGCTGCCCGCTGGATCGCCCGTGTTGGCTTGGAAGGCTTTGAAGACCATTATCCGAACCAGTTGTCGGGCGGTATGCAGCAGCGTGTCGGTCTTGCCCGTGCTTTGACAAACGATGCGGACATTTTGCTTATGGACGAAGCGTTCTCAGCGCTTGATCCGTTGATCCGTATGGATATGCAGACTGTTTTGCTTGATCTTCAGGAAGAGCTTCACAAGACAATCGTCTTCATCACGCACGACCTGGATGAAGCGCTGCGACTCGGCGACAAGATTGCGATCTTGCGTGATGGTGCAGTCATTCAGCAGGGCACTGGACAAGAGATTGTCCTGCGGCCTGCGGATGAGTACATCGCTGATTTCGTCAAGGAAGTGAACCGTGGGCGTGTGATCCTCGTCGATACAGTGATGGACAAGACGAAGACCCTCGAGGGCGGTTTGACAGTCCAGAGCGGGATTATGCTGGAAGAAGCAGCCAAGAAGTTTGCCGAAACCGGTCAAGGCGAGTGCTGCGTTGTCAACGGCGACGGCAAGCCCTTGGGCGTTTTGAACGTTCAAGACACCATCAGTGCGATGGTGACGCCAGCATCCCACTGAAGGCTGGAAACCAGACAAAAAGAAACCCCGGTCAGTTGACCGGGGTTTTTTGTTTGCGATGTTCCAATCGCTTAGCGTTCTGAGAACACCGTGCGCATCGCGCGGGTCACTGGGTTCAGCAGATAGGCCAGGACTGATTTGGATCCTGTTACAATCTGGGCATTCACCTGCATGCCCGGCCGGACGGGGCTGGTTACATTGCCGGTGCCGATCGTGTTGCCCGGAAAGCCAAGGTCAGCCTTGAAATAGTACTCGCCATATTCATCCTGGAAACTGGATGCTGAGATGGTTTCCACCTCCGCAACAATCGTCCCATAGATGTTCGGGTCGTAGCTGGTGATCGTGATTTCAGCTTTGTCGCCCACATTGATGTGGCCGATGTCGCGTGGATTGACTTTCACCTCAGCCACCATGCTCTCGGTCTGCGGAACGATCTCCGCGATCATGTCGCCAGGGTTCACAACGGCACCACGTCCGGTTTGACCCAGTGTTTTGATGTAGCCATCAACCGGAGCCCTTACGAACAAGCGATTCTGCCTGTCTTCGAGTTTCGCGATTTCCTGTGCCAGCTCAGCCCGCTCTTGAGCAATTCGAGCGCGCTCATCGGCCACATCCCGGTTCACCTCAGCGCCCGCCTGGTTCAGGCTCGCCTGAGCTTCGGTCAGCATTTCACGGGCTTGCGCCAGATTGCCGACGAGCTGTTCCAGCGTTACCTGGGAACGTTGGTATTCACCTTTTGATTCAAGATACCGGCGGCGGGATGTGTAGCCATCTTTCAGAAGGTTTTCTTGAATCTGGAATTTTTCCCTTTCCAACTCGACTTGTGACCGTTGCAGAACAACCTGGGCCTCCAGGCTGGCCACTTCCGCACGTTTTTGTGCGACACGAGCCGTATATGCATCCTGTTCATCGGCGACTGCTCTGCGGTTGGCCGTGAGTGCGGCACGTTGTTGTGTGCTCAAACCGCTGACTGCTGGGTCCAAACGCAGTCCAACTGTGTTCGGATCACTGAACTCTTGGGCTCTTAGCCGTTCTTCTTCGAGTTCAAGATAACTCAGGCGGCTCTGAATGCGGCCAAGTTCGGCAGTAGTGTCTTCTTTCTCGAGCCGGGCGATCGGGTCGCCTGCCATGATGAGTTGGCCTTCTTCAACGAGGATCTCACTGACAATACCGCCCTCCAGGTGTTCGACAGCTAGGATCTGACCTGCAGGCGTGATTTCACCGATCGTGTTGGCGACTTCGCGGATCTGACCAATGGCTGCCCATACCAGCAGTGCCATGGTCGCAATCGTGAGACCGATCAACAGCCGGGTGTAGAAGGCCGGTGGAACCCCGTCCTCCAATTCGAGTGGCAATCCTACTCGGCCATAAACGGCTTTGCGAAGTGGATCTGAGGTATCTTTGGCTGCCATCGGTTTCTTCCTCGGCGGTTGTCGTGAGGTGCGGCTTTTCTCAGCGCACGCTCCAATTACTTCGATTGCTGTTTCAGGACGTCGTCCAAAATCTCTGATGGCGGACCTGCCATGGTGACCATTCCGTTCTGCATGTAGACGAGCTGGTCAGCGATCCGCATGTGGCTTGGCCGATAAGTGGTCAGGATGACGGTTGATTTACCGCGAACCTGTTCAATTTTTTTCATCAGCAGCTTGTCGCCATCAACATCTAGATTGCCGGCTGGATCATCCAGAACGTAGATTGAGGCCGGCCGTACGAAGGCCCTTGCAAGCAGGATCCGCTGTTTCACGTTGTCTGGAAGCACTTGCAGAAGCTGGCCTGTGAGACGCGTCTCAACTCCCTGAGGAAGCAATTCTGCGTAGTTGTTGAGGCCAAAGTCTTCAAATGCGCCGCGGACCTGATCATTGTCAGCTTGCGGATTGGCCATCCGGAAGTTCTGGGCGATGGTCCCGTAGAAGAAATCGTAGTGTTCGGGCGCATAGCCAATTGCATGGCGCCATTCTCCAGGATCCAGCTGGCGGATATCGAGGTCATCCACCAAGACCGCCCCCATCTGTGGCCGGTAAAGCCCCAGCGTCGCACGAACCAGAGAAGTTTTCCCTGATCCACTTGGGCCAGTGATCGCAGCGACTGCGCCTTGTTCGACTTGCAAAGAGAAATTCCGCAAGGCCGGTTCCTGGCGGGCCGGATAGCGAAGCACCACGTTGGAGTAGCGGACCGTACCTTGGAACTGACGATGCAAGCTCGGGAGTTTGCCCGGTTGCCGTTCCATGTCGATCTTCAAAAGACCGTTGATCCGTTCGATCGTTTGCTGGGCCTGGCCAAGCTGTGAGAAGCTCAAGAAGGCCTGATGCATCGGGTTCAGCGCGCGCCAGGACAAAGCCATGACCGCGATCAAGGCGCCTTGTGTGAGGCTTTGGTTCATCACCATGATGGCCCCGAAACCCAAAACACCGATGCCGCACAGAGTCATCATCATTTGCGAGATGACTTGCATGATTTGAGACAGGTGTTTTGTTTTCAGGTTCTTTTGCGCGAAATCTGCTGACAGGGCACGAAACTTGTCGATCCAAACGTCATCTGCGGACAAATTCTGGATCGCATCGCGCTTTGACAGGATTTCTACCGTGATGTTCTGGACGCGGGATTTGGCCTCCCCGGCAAGGTTGATCGCACGTTTCATCCGCGGAACGATGAGAAGCGCGGCAATGATGTAGAGACCCAGCAAGCCGAGCGGAAGCAGCGCGAGCGGGCCGCCGATCAGTGAAAGAACCACCACGAACAACGCGGAAAATGGCAGATCAATCAGAGCATTAGCAAGGTTGCCGTGAAATATTTCCCGGACACCGTCAAACTGCTTCAGCCGGGTGATCTGCGCGCCAATAGGTGCTGAAGTCGTCAATGGCAGAGGCAGGTGCAGGAAATGGCGGAAGGTCGTATTCGCAACGACAGCGTCCAGTCGTGCGCCAAGGTATGCTTGGAGGCGGGATTTGGTGCCCTTGACCAGCCAATCCATACACAAGATTACCGCGATGCCGATCATGAGTGTAATGAGAACGGAAACGGACTTTGCGCCAATTGCTTTGTCGTAGACGTTCATCACAAACAAGGGCAGGCCGAGCGCCAACAGGTTGGCAAGAAAGCCGATTGCCATAATCGAGGTCAGCGTACCCCGAAATCTGTGAAACAATCTGGATGACCAATGTTTGAAGCCGGAAGTGGCCGTTGGATCATCTTCGGCGATCAGGAACAGCTCTGCATCCTTCAGGGCAGAGTAATCAAGATTCACCGTTTGCTGAGCTTCGCCGCTGAAAACACGAAGCCGGCCGTCCCCGCTTGGTCCAAGGCCAACACAGACATTTTGTCCGACCTTTAACAGGCAGGGAAATTGCTCCGCTGTGAGTTGCTTGATCGGCCTTGATGAGCTGGTGACCCGGTAATTGAGCCGGGTAAGCACGGCCCGCAAATCATAGATTTCAGTGATGCCCTCAAGATGTGGCAAAGCCTCAAACAGGTGCCGCTCCATGCCGTCCCACCCAAGTGCTTCCAGAACCGGCAAGAGGCATGCTTCAGCTGCCGTGTTTCGGTCAATATGGGTGCCTGCTTGCTGGCGGACCCGACTTGCCAGATTTAAGCGCCGGGTAGACGGGTCTGAACCCTGAATATAAGCGGAGCTGTTTTCAAACGCTGCCAGGGACATGTCAGGCTCCTTGGCTCATTTTTGGCGCTTCTTTGCGTATACGCGGCTGAAGCTTGTATTTTTTTGTTGTGGCGGGTTTTACCGGTACTGATTTCAATTTCCCGTCCTCCACCAGATACTGCTTGTCAGCAATCGCCCGGAAGGATGGGCGGTGGCTGACAATGATCATCGTGAGCTGGCCTTTGATGCGTTTAAGTCCTTCCGCAAGCTCAGCTTCGCTGCGGTGATCGAGGGCGCCGTTTGCATCATCCAGGATCAGGATTTTTGGTTCTCGGGCCAAGGCACGTGCAATCGCGATCCGCTGGATCATGGAGTCCGTGAGATTTTCCTCGATGGTGTTACCCAATTGTGTGTCGTAGCCCAGCGGGAGCAAGTGAATATCTTTTTCCAGGCCGATGAGCTCTGCGGCCATTCGTGCGGTCTGCGGGGTCGACTGAGACCCAAACAAAGTCAGATTCTGTAAGATTGTTCCGGCGAACATCTCGGAATCGTTGCCCACGTAGGCAATGTGTTTCCTCAGGCTCCAATGATCTTCACCGTACAGATCATGACCATCAAGCAAGACTGATCCCGAAGTCGGTTCCAGGCTGCCTGAAATCAATCGGGAGAGTGTTGATCGTCCGCTACCATCTTTGCCTTCAAAGGCTATCGTTTCTCCAGCATTGACGGACAGGTTCAGTCCGTGGATCGGGACGATCACGTCATGCCTTGAATCGTATCCAGCATTTTGGATCTGTACATTGCCGATGATCGGAATATTCCGCGATTGTTGCCTGTTTTGAACTGGCAGATCAAAGAGGGATTGAGCGGCACGATAATCGTGCTTGACCCGCTGCATCTCCGTCCAGTGATTGATGCCTCGCAAAAGAGGCTGGACGACTTGGCCCGCAAGGAGCGTACATGCAGCAACAGCACCGATGCTTATGAAGCCTCCCATCACCAGCAATGCACCAGCCGATACAACGCATACCGTTGTTAGGACAGTGAAAAAGCCGCTGCTGTTGCGCGCCTTGTTGTTCAGGTCGATCTGGTCGTAACCGAGGCGGGAGACCTGGGTCTGTAGTCTTTCAAATCGCCGGAGGATCACGGGTTCAAGCGCCATCGCCTTGATCGTGTTGAGCCCGGACAGGACTTCGAAAATGAAATCGTATTTGCGTTGGTCCTGGACAGCGCGTTTTTCAACTAGCGTATTGAGTTTGGAATTCAGGTGAGCGGTCCGCAACACGAAAATCAACAACAAGATTGGTGGGATAAAACCGATCGGGCCGCCGATGAGAAACAGAACAACGAGAAAGATAAGGCTAGCCGGGAGGTCGATCGCCAAAAGTCGCGCCGGTCCGCCGTACTGGTCTCCCAAGGACTGAAGTGACTTCAGAGAGTCCAGATGCTTGGAGACACTGGCATCGGTCACGGCATCAGAACGGGAGCAGAGTAGACGGTGCGTCGCTTCCATGTTTGCTTTGTGTGTAAAGGAAGCTGCTGACCAGGCGACAACAAATGATCTAGCAATCTTCAATACCGCATCGACCGCCAGGACGATCCCAAGTCCGACAATTAGAACGACCAGTGTATCGATAGCCTGGTTTGGAAGAATTCGGTCATATACCTGAAGAATTGTTAGGGGCATTGCCAAGCCCAATACATTTATAAGTATCGAGGCCATTACCACCGAGCGTGGCAAATTTGGGGCTTTAACTTGTTCTCCTGTCTCAGATGAATGAAATTTCAGCTGAGGTAACGCAGTGTTAGCTAAAGCATTGCTGATAAAACTGACCATAATTGGCGCCTCCTAACTCTATTAAGGCGCGCAAGTGTTTCAAAAGCGTTTACCAAGAACTATGGAACTCGCTAATTTACATCAAGATATAGTGGTATTTCACAGGTTCTGGTTGGTTTTTGTTAAGACAAGCCTGCGCGAATGGCTCCATGATCTAATGGAGCTTGTGCGAGCATGGCTGATACCGACACACCGAAAACATCTGGCAAACCGACTGAAGGCGCGGGCGCAGAAGCGGCTGCACGAACCAATTCAGGTGCGAACTCGCCAAATGCTGCCCGTGCGGAAGCTCAGGCCGGTGATCCGTACAAGCCAGCGGATGGCAACGACTACTCCTTGTCCATCAATCCAGAAGACACAGGTGAGGCAACGGTTGCCAACCTCTTCCAGGCGGTGCCATTGGAATACGAAGGAAGCGGTTCCGCTCTTCACGATGGTGACGGTCTTGGCGGTGACGGCGGCTTGAATGGCGGAGCAGGCAACGATGGTCCTAGCAACGGCTTGGGTCTGGACCGCAACGATAACGTGCCGCTCCCGGATGGTCTTCAGGATGTTGCGGAAACATCTGACGGTGGTTTGGGCGATGCTGGTGGTCTCGGAGGCGGGGATGTTCCCGAAGCACGCGGCCTTGATGCCGGGCTTTCTCAATTCAATCTCGGCGGCCAAGGCATTCCGACAAGTGACGATGGCATCGGTGACGGCATTGGCGGCGGTGGAGGCGGCGATGGCGGCACGACCGTTCTGGCCGACGATGACGGTGACGACGGTGGCGATGATGCCGGCGACGATGACGATGGCGGTGATGGCGACGGCGGCGGCGATGATGATCTCGGCGAACCGATCGGCCCGCTGACTGATATCAATCTCGATGTAAACTTTGTCGAAGAAAACGCAGATCCTGGAACAACTGTCGGGGTTGTCGCATTCGCAGAAGATCCTGATGGAGATGACGTTACCTATTCCATCGTCGGCGACTCGCCATTTGTTATCGATCCAGAGACCGGTGTGATTTCTGTTGGTCCCGGTGCAGTCATTGATCGAGAAGAAACGCCGGCTATCAGTGTGACGGTGCAAGCGACTTCCAGCGATGGATCGTTTGTCGTTGATACTTTTGTCATCCAGATTGGAGACGATAATACAGAGTTTCAGATCGGGCCTGTTGTAGACACGGACACAACAGACAACTTTATTCTCGAAAATTCTGATCCAGGCACAGTTGTTGGAGTAACGGCATTTGCCGAAGATCCGGATGCAACCGATACGGTGACTTACGAAATCGTAGGCGATACGCCGTTTGTCATCGACCCGGTTACGGGTGTTATTAGCGTCGGACCCGGCGCCGAGATTGATCGCGAAACCACACCGTTCTTCGATGTAACGGTCCAGGCCACGTCCACGGATGGATCGACCTCTCAGGAGACCTTCCGGATCACCGTTGGTGACGACAATACGGAATTTCCGGTCGGTCCGGTGATCGACACGGACGAAGACGCCAACTTCGTTCAGGAAAACGCTGTCGGAGGAACGGGCATCGATGTCACGGCCTTTGCCGAGGACCTCGATGATACAGACACGGTATCTTATGAAATTGTCGGCGATAGCCCGTTTGTTATCGACCCCGTCTCAGGTGTGCTCACGGTCAAGGACGGTGCAGTCATTGACCGGGAAGAGACCCCGTTTATTGATGTGACCGTGCGGGCGACGTCAACGGATGGAACAACTTCCCAGGAAACCTTCCGGGTAGACGTTGGCGATGAGAATGAATTCGCGATCGGCCCGGTTACCGATGTTGACGATGACACAAACTTTGTCGAAGAAAATTCAGATGGCGGCACCGTTGTAGGCGTCACTGCGTTTGCAGAAGATCCGGATGCCACGGACACAGTTACATACGAAATCACCGGCGACACGCCGTTCGTCATCGATCCAACGACCGGTGTGATCACCGTCGCCCCGGGTGCTGACATCGACCGTGAAACCACGCCATTTGTCGATGTAACGGTACAGGCGACCTCGACCGACGGCTCGACGTCTCAGGAGACCTTCCGCATTACCGTAGGTGACGCCAACGAGTTTGGCATCGGGCCGGTGACCGACACCGATACAGAGCAGAATTTTGTCCTGGAGAATTCTGATCCAGGAACGGTCGTTGGTCTCACTGCCTTTGCAGAAGACCCGGATACAACAGACACGGTTACGTATGAAATTGTTGGCGACTCGCCGTTTGTTATTGATCCGACCAGCGGTGTTATCACTGTTGGTCCGAACGCAGATATTGACCGCGAGACAACTCCATTCATTGATGTGACCGTCAAAGCGACATCCACCGATGGATCGACGTCTCAGGAAACCTTCCGTGTTGAGGTGGGCGATGACAACGAGGGCGACATTGGCCCAGTCGTTGATATCGATAAGTCAAACAATGACTTGAACGCAGTGGCTGAAAACGGAACTGGCGGCGAAGAAGTCGGTATCACGGCTTTCGCCGAGGATCCGGATGCAACCGACACGGTGACCTATTCGACCGATGATCCGCGGTTCGATATTGATCCGGATACCGGTGTTCTGACCGTCAAGCCAGGCGTTAGCTTCGACTACGAGCAGACCAAAGCCGTTGACGTTGAAATCACCGCGACTTCGTCGGATGGATCATCTTCAACGGGAACGTTCACTGTCAATATTCTGGATGTCAACGAAGCGCCTGATCTCACTTTTGAGACCGGCGATGTCGATGGCGTCAGCGCCACCATCACCTTCACATCTGAAGGGGCAGGCTATAGCAACTCTTTCGGCGTGTTCGTCATGGACGCCAACGGGGATCCTATTGCCGGCCAGATCGTCTGGACCAACGGCAATGAGCTGACCCCCGGTGAGACGGCGAATGTCGCGTTCCCGAATGTTGATGCTGCCAATATCGGTTATTTCCTTATCCCGGATGGCGCTGACCAGAACCCGGGTATTGCCGCCGGCGACATGGTGACTTTCCAGAAAGACGGTGATGGAAACTGGCAAGCTGTTGCACAGGATGGGACACCTCTGACTGGCCAAAGTGCCGATGCCTACTTCTCCGGAGGTGCAAGCCTTAATCCAGATGGATTGGACCACACGGTCGAAAGTGGTGTCACGATCGGTTTCGAAGATCTGGTCAACAATGGCGACGAAGACTTCGATGACTTTGTCTTCCAGACCCAAACAACCGACTTTGACTACCGGACAACGATCGTTGAGGAAGTTGAAGGCGCTGAAGCAGCGCCTCTGTCGGTTATTGATCCGGACGAGGGCGACACGCACACCTTTACCGTGTCCGATGACCGGTTCGAGGTTGTTGTTTCAGGGGACAAGTATGTCCTGAAACTGAAAGATGATCAGGCCCTTGATTACGAAACCGAGACACAGGTGAGTGTCACGGTAACGGCCACCGACTCTGGTGGATTGTCCGACACGGAAACCATCATCATTGACGTTATCGATGTCAATGAGAGCAAAGAGCCGATTGGGCCGCTCTCCGACAGCGACACGAGCGACAACCTCGTAGCTGAGAATTCCGATGCCGGAACAGTGGTGGGCGTCACGGCATTCGCGACTGATCCTGATGCCATTGACACCGTGTCGTATGAGATCGTTGATCAAGACTCTCCATTCGTGATCGATCCGACTTCTGGCGTGATCTCGGTCGCACCGGGCGCGGACATTGACCGGGAGACGACCCCGTCGATCGACGTCACGGTCAAAGCAACGTCTACGGACGGGACGTCGACAACGAAGACCTTCACGGTTGAAGTTGGCGATGAGGATGAGTTCGACATCGGTCCGGTTTCAGATGTCGACACCAGCGACAACACCATTTCGGAGACTGCTGACGGCGGCGAAGACACCGGTATCACGGCCTTTGCCGAGGACGAGGATGCAACCGACACTGTCACTTACGAGTTGACAGGTGGCAACGATCGCTTCGAGATCGACGAAAGCTCCGGCGTTATCACGGTGAAAGACGGAGCGCAGTTTGATGCGGAGACAGAGCCGACCGTCGACGTAACCGTCAAGGCGACCTCCACGGATGGGTCTTCGTCCAGCAAAACCTTCTCGATCGACGTGACGGACGGCAATGAGCCGCCAGATCTGATCGTTGAGTTGGAGAATGCGTCCAACGAGTTGGTGATCAATGGTGGTTTCGAGAATTTCTCTGGAACCTTGAGCGGCACAGATGGCACCGGCTGGTACGACACGCCGGACACCATTGAAGGCTGGACCTACAATGACGTCGACATCCATCAATCGGCGCGTCACGGCGAGGGCACAACAGATGGCGCGCACCGCCTGGATCTGACAGCTGACGACAACGGCACGATCTCTCAGACAATCGAAGGTCAGTTGGACGGCCATGTCTACACACTGTCGTTCAATATGAACTCGCGTGGCAATCGGTCTGGCGAAGGCGTTGCCGAGGTATATTGGAACGGTGAGCTCATCGACACCATTGATCCAACCGATGGCGGGGGCGGCTGGCAAAGCTACAGCTATGACATTGTTGGTGGATCTGGTGACGGCTCCAACACGCTGACGTTTATTGAGAAGGGCTCTGACAACAGCCACGGAACCTACATCGACACCGTGTCGATCAAGGCGGATGGCCGCATCGCTATCCTGGAAGAGTTCAAGGGCGCTGAAGTCGCGCCGCTTTCTGTCATCGACCCGGATGTGGGCGATACGCACACCTTCACCGTGTCCGATGACCGGTTCGAGGTTGTGGCTGCAGATGGCAAGTATCTGCTGAAGCTGAAAGATGACCAAGCGCTCGACTATGAGACCGAGCAGCAGGTCACGGTCCAAGTGACAGCGACCGATAGCGGTGGTCTTTCCGACACTGAAACCGTCATTGTCGACGTGATCGATGTCGATGAAAACTCAGAGCCGATCGGTCCGCTGTCGGATAGCGATACCAGCGACAACCTGGTTGCGGAAAACTCCGATGCTGGCACTGTTGTTGGCGTAACGGCGTTTGCGACCGATCCGGACGCGGCCGATGACGTGACCTACGAGATCGTTGATCAAGACTCTCCGTTTGTGATTGATCCGACGTCTGGCGTGATCTCTGTCGCACCTGGTGCGGACATTGATCGCGAGACGACTCCGTCGATCGACGTCACGGTCAAAGCAACGTCGACGGACGGGACTTCGACGACGAAGACCTTCACGGTTGAAGTCGGTGACGAAGACGAGTTCGACATCGGTCCTGTTTCAGATGTCGATACCAGTGACAACACCATTTCTGAGTCTGCTGATGGCGGCGAAGACACCGGCATCACCGCTTTTGCCGAGGACGAGGATGCGACTGACACCGTCACCTATGAGTTGACAGGTGGCAACGATCGCTTCGAGATTGACGAAAGCTCCGGCGTTATCACGGTGAAAGACGGTGCGCAGTTTGATGCGGAAACAGAACCGACTGTCGACGTGACCGTGAAGGCAACGTCCACGGATGGATCTTCGTCCAGTAACACTTTCTCGATTGATGTCACAGACGGCAACGAGCCGCCGGATCTCGTTGTTGAGTATGGCGACATCGGCACCAACCTCATCAAAAACGGTTCGTTCGAGTCCTTCGATGTTGCCACCGGAAAGTGGAATCAATTTTCGGAAGACAGTTCAGGTGCCTGGACGAGTAACGGCAAAATGGAGGTCTGGGACAACTTCGGCGGTATAAAAGCCACCGATGGTGACCAGCATCTCGAGTTGGATTCTGAAAAGAACGTCAATTCGATTTCCCAAACCGTCGAGACGTCGGTGGGTCAGGTTTATGACCTTTCATTCGATGTCCAGGCGCGCAGGGATGATGCCTCCAACACCGTCGAGGTTTATTGGAACGGTGAACTGGTTTCCACTGTCGATCCAGCTTTCGGCAACTGGGAAACGCTTGAGGTCCAGGTTGTCGGAACAGGCGGCAATGACGTCCTTGAGTTCCGTGAAACCAGTGAAGACAACAACACCTATGGCGCGTTCATTGATAACGTCGAGCTGACCGGCACAAACCGGATCGGCGTCTATGAAGAATTGGAAGGTGCCAAGGTTGTTCCGCTCTCCGTCATCGATCCTGATGTGGGTGACACGCATAATTTCACAGTGTCCGACGACCGCTTCGAGGTGGTTGCCGCCGACGGCAAGTATCTGCTGAAGCTGAAAGACGACCAGGCGCTCGATTATGAGACCGAGCAACAGGTGACTGTCCAGATCACGGCAACCGACACCGGCGGTCTGTCCGATACGGAAACAGTGGTAATCGACGTCATCGACATTGACGAGGGTGCGGAACCAATCGGCCCGCTGACCGACAGCGACGCTACTTCGAACCTTGTTGCGGAAAACTCCGATGCTGGCACCGTTGTTGGTGTGACAGCGTTTGCGACCGATCCGGATACGTCTGACGATGTCACTTATGAGATCGTAGATCAGAACTCTCCATTCGTGATCGACCCGACGTCTGGTGTGATCTCGGTCGCTCCGGGTGCGGATATCGACCGCGAGACCACGCCGACGATTGACGTTACGGTCAAGGCGACGTCCACAGACGGGACGTCCACAACGAAGACCTTCACGGTTGAAGTGGGTGATGAAGATGAGTTCGACATCGGTCCTGTTTCAGATGTCGATACCAGTGAAAACACCATTTCTGAGTCTGCTGATGGCGGCGAAGACACCGGCATCACCGCTTTTGCCGAGGACGAGGATGCGACCGATACGGTCACCTATGAGCTGACTGGCGGCGGTGACCGCTTTGAGATTGATGAGACCTCGGGTGTTATCACTGTCAAAGATGGTGCTCAGTTCGATGCCGAGACCGAGCCGACTGTCGATGTGACGGTAAAGGCGACCTCAACGGATGGATCTTCCTCCAGCCAGACGTTCTCGATCGACATCACGGACGGCAACGAGCCGCCGGATCTCATCGTTGAGCTGGAAAGCGGTTCGCAGCAGTTCATCATCAACGGCAGCTTTGAGAACTTTGACGGACAGTTGGGCGGCTCGGATGGGTCTGGCTGGTACCAGGATCCGAATTCGATTGAAGGCTGGACCTACGACAACGTTGATGTCCATCAGGCGGGCCACAACAACTTCGGTGCCACTGACGGCAATCACCATCTGGATTTGGCTTCGGTCACGAACGGTTGGGCATCCCAGCAGATCGAAGGCCAGATGGAAGGTCAGGTCTACGAGCTTCAGTTTGACATGAAGTCTCGGGGTGGTGTCGGCCAGAGTGTTGCCGAGGTTTACTGGAATGGCGAGCTGATCGACACGATTGATCCAGCGACCACGGGAACCGGTTGGCAGACCTACAACTTTAACATCGTCGGTGGATCCGGTGACGGCTCCAACACGCTGACCTTTGTTGAAATCGGGTCTGACAACAACGGCGGAGCACTGATCGACAGCGTTTCCATCGTCTCAGACAATCGCACAGCTGTAGTTGAAGAGTTCTTCGGCGCGGAAATCGCTCCGTTGTCGGTCATTGATCCTGACATAGGCGACACCCACACGTTCACGGTGTCTGATGACCGGTTTGAAGTTGTTGTCTCTGGCGACAAGTACATGCTCAAGCTGAAGGACAATAAGGCGCTCGATTATGAGACAGAAACGCAAGTTACCCTGGAAGTAACTGCGACTGATCAGGGCGGTTTGTCTGATACGGAAGTGGTTGTGATTGATGTCATTGACATCGATGAGACCAACACACCGCTCACAGATCTCATTGATAGCGACACATCGGATAATGTAATCGCCGAGGGCGCAACGGCAGGCACTGTTGTTGGTTTGACGGCGTTCGCAAATGAGCCGGATGCCGGGGACAGCGTGACCTACGCAATCACTGATCCGCGTTTTGAGATTGACCCGGACACCGGTGTGGTGACCGTTGCGGACAATGCCAGCTTTGATGCGGAGCAAACACCGTTTATCGATCTGGACGTAACGGCAACCTCTACAGATGGGTCCAGTGTTACTGAGACATTCCGGATTGATGTCACGGAGTTTGACGAGCCGCCAGTGGCAAATGACGATGCGGCGACAGTCGGGCTGACCAAGACATCTTTCTACTACAGCGATGATGACGGTGAAATCCACCTGATCAGTTCGGATGGTTCCGACGTTGTGATCGGGTCGACGGGTGTTGGTGCGATGACCGACATTGCGCTGGACAGTGCCGGAAATCTCTATGGCATCAGCTTCAGTAAGCTTTACTCCATTGATCCGGATACTGGCGAGGCGTCGCTTATTTCAACCTCTCGGTTCGGAACGTCGATGAACGCTTTGGAGTTCGGGCCGGATGGTACGCTCTACGCTGCGGACACTTCTGGGAAACTGTACTCAGTCGACTTTAACGATGGCAGCCTGACCACGATCGGGCAGATGGACTATGGTTCTGCCGGTGATTTGGCCTTTGCCAACGGCAGTTTGTACCTGTCAACATCCACCGGAAAAATCGTGGAAATCGATCCGGATACCGGGGCGACCATTGATGTTGTTGCGACCTTGCCGGTGTCCAACGCCTTTGGGTTGGTCGGTGACGATGGCGGGCAACTCTACGCCTTCACCAATGGCGGCCGCGTTTATCAGATCGACCCGGAGACGGGGACTGTGTCTGTTCCGGATGACTATGTCATGAACGACAGTGGTTGGGGCGCAACGGAGACTGCCGACTCGTCCGGTCAGACAGCAAAAGTGGAAGGCAATGTCCTGACCAATGACACGGATGCGGAAGGTGCTCTGACGGTCACGAACGTCTCCTTCGACGGCCAGGATTATGCGCCGGGCTCGACCATCCCAGGTGACTACGGATCGCTGCTGATCAACTCTGACGGTACGTACACCTACATCCTTGATCCCGACAGCCCCGCCGCGCAGGCACTTGGCCAAGGTGAATCCGATGTCGAAGTGTTCACGTACACCGTCACCGACAGTGGTGGGAACACGGACACTGCAAACCTGAAGATCACCGTCAACGGATATGATGATGGACCGGCAGTGCCGAACACAGATATCGGCCCGGTTCAGGATGCCGATTCTGCCAAGAACCTTGTTGCCGCCTCTGTTGCAGCGGGGGCGTTGGTTGGGTTGACGGCGTTTGCAGAAGATGCAGATGCCGCAGACACGGTGACCTACACGATCGACGATAGCCGGTTCGACATTGATGAAGACACCGGAGTTGTGACCGTGGCTGATGGCGCAACCCTGACACCGGGTGAAACCATCAATGTTGTCATTACGGCAACGTCCAGCGACGGGTCGCAATCGTCTGAAACGTTCCCGATTGAGGTAACGGATGGTGACGGTGGCGGTAATACTGCGCCCGATCTCATCGTGGGTGACGCCGTCTATAGAGGCAAAGGCGGTCATACGGATGATCATCATGATGACCATCACGGCCATATCAAAGATGGCCCGAAAGGCTCGCATGATCACGATGATGATGATGACGATGACGGCAAACCACATGGTCACACCGACGACGACGGCATTTATGTCACCGAAAACTCTGCCGGTGCTGGTGTTGTGGCTTTGTCAGTTGTTGATCCCGACGCAGACGACACGCATACCTTTACGGTTTCTGATGACCGGTTTGAAGTGGTGTCTGATGGCAGCGGTTACATTCTCAAGCTCAAGGACGGTGTCTCGCTGGACTTTGAAGAAGAGCAGAGCATTACGCTCGACGTAACGGCGACCGACAGCGGTGGACTTTCAGATACGGAGACCATCACGCTGGATATCATCGATGTTGACGATGAGCGCGACGACGACAATGAGCTCGCAGCTTCCTCGGCTAGCCGCTTCAGCAATGATGGCGATGATGATGACGAGAGCGAAGATGAAGACAGCAATGTCATCGAACTCCCGACATTCCAGGTTGGCACGGAAGATGACGATGAGCTGGTTGGCGAAGATGCCAATGACGCCTTGTTCGGCAAGGGTGGTGACGACATCTTGAGCGGTGAGGGAGGCAGCGACGCTCTCTTTGGCGGCCCGGGTGATGACACGCTCGATGGTGGTCCAGGTGACGACAGCATGAATGGTGGTGACGGCTCCGACGTCTTTGCCTACATGCTGGGCGACGGCAACGACTCCATCTACGGCGGTGCCGGTGAAAACTGGATTGATATCATTGATCTCGGTGACGGCACGAATGGCACCCAAATCGGTGAATACGGCACCGACTGGTCGGTGACCGTGACCGATGGAAGCATTGAGAATGTCGATCCACTCAACGGTGAAGTGTCATTGTCTCAAGACTCCGGTGGTCATATCGATCTTGCGGATGGCGGCCGCGTCGACTTTGCCGAGATCGAGGGTATCCAATACTCCTGATCCGGACAGCCTCTAAAGCACAAAAAAAGCGGGCCTTGCAGCCCGCTTTTTTTAATGTCGGCAGCTGGACCCTCTACTGGATCGGCGGCAGCGCTTCTGCTTGGATAATCACCGGTTCGGTCTCTGCAATCTCAATGACGCCAGACTGGAACGGATCATTCTCTGTCGGCCCGAGACGCAAATCCCACGTATTGAATTGAGGGATAATCCGGGACGGCGGCGCCGGCCGCTCTTCGATAATGGCAAAGTGCTGAGGTGCCAGCCGACCGATATTGGCCAGCAGGAAAAAGTCCGCGATTTTCGCGTCATACTGGGCCCGGACGTAGTCAACCTGGCTCAACAGCAACTCACGTTCGCCGTCCAGCACGTTGAGCAATGTGCGTTGGCCGCTTTCAAACTCGACTTGAAGACCTTTGACAGCGCGCTTGTTGGCTTCGATCGCGCGGACACCAGCTTTTGCCCGAAGGCGCGCCGCCGCGCGCTGCTTCATGGCACGAATGACGTTCTCGCGGATAATCTGTTGCGTATCATCCAGCTCATACTCTTCCTGCGCTGCGGTGTATTTGGCGCGCTTCACTGATGCAATGTTCCGACCACCGGTGAAGAACGGAGCCGTCACCCGAATGCCAAGCCGGTAGTCTTCCCGATCGCGGTCGCTGAAATCGCGCCGATATCCATTGGACCATTCGCCTTCCAAGGAAACCCGGGGCAGCATGTCGCCAACTGAGGCGCGCGCAGCATATCGTGCCGCCCGCGCGTCATTCATCGCGGCGCGAATGGACGGGTTGTTCTGGAAAGCAACTGTGATGGCATCATCAAGACCAGCAGGTTCGATGGTCTTGGGGATGCCCGGCCAACCGATTTTTCCAGGTTTTTGCCCGGTGAGGCGTTCATAGAGCGCTTCGGATGCTTCCAAATCGCCAACAGCCTGGTCCTTGTTCCCTTGAGCCTCCGCAAGGCGGGCAAGAGCCTGTTCGATGTCGGTACGCGTGGCATCGCCAGATTTGTAGCGTGCTCGTGCAGCATTCACCTCACGCTGCACAACATTTGTGTAAGACTTCAAATAAGCCAGTACGCCGCGATCACGGACCACACGCAAATAAGCATCCGCAGTGTTGAACAACAGCGTCTGTTCGGCTCCGATGAGCTGGTTGCGGCCGGATTGGGCTTCTTCATGGGCCTGATTGAGACGGTTTACACCGGCAAAACCCTGGAAGAGCGTCTGCGACATGGAGACGCCAAGCTCGTGGAAGTACTCCCGGTCACTTGACAATGTGTCCCGAGTGTTCCGGAACGAATTGTGTTCGCCGATGTAACTGCCGGTCACTGTCGGAAGGAACTCTGAACGCGCAGTCCAGACACCTTGGTTGGTCGCTTGATATCTGGACCGTTCTGCTTTCAGGCCGGGGTTTAAGGCATATGCAGCGCCCATCGCTTCTTCGAGGGACTGGGCGTATGAGGGAGCGCCTGACATCAAAACGCCGACCAAAGCAGCGCTTGCCATCAGCAATCGCGAGAGCGTTTGCCGATCGTTGCGTCTACCTTTTCCAGTTGTCGAAGATGCGTTCGAGTTTGTCATAGCAGCACCGTTTTCGTTATCTGCTACTAAGGTAAAGTTTTATAGTTAATCAAAGGTAATTGTAATCAACTGTTTATCGTTAATGCCTGTCAATAAAATAGTAGATATCATATTGTAGTAATTGTCTAGAATATTAATTTTTGAATTGTTTTTGTTAATGTTCAAATATTTTCAAGGTCTGTGGGATGAAATTCTTTATCCGGCGCGTCTTTTTTCGGTTTCTCGTGCCGACTTGATTTGGCCTGGCAACAGGTGCTTTCCGAAGAGGAAGCCTTGCACTTGCTGGCAACCCATTTCTTTCAAAAAGTTCAATTGCTTTTCAGTTTCGACGCCTTCGGCGATAACGGGTATACCAAAGCTGTGTCCTAGCAAAACAGCGGAGCGCAAGATCGCCCTGGCTTGCGGGCTGTCCTCAAGAGATTGAGTGAAAACACGGTCGACTTTCAACTTGTCGAACGGAAATGCCTGCAAGGTGTTGAGAGAGGAATAACCAGTTCCATAATCGTCCATCGCCACCCGAACTCCCATTTCGCGTAACGCAATAATGGTTTGAAGTACTCGGCTGTGGTCTTCGATAGGGGTGCTTTCGGTCAGTTCTATTTCAAGGCGATGCGGTTCCAATCCTGTTTCCATGAGCACTGTTGAGACCAGGCCACTGAAATCACTGCGGGTAAACTGCGAGGGGGATGCGTTGACGGAAACTGCGACCGGGTCTTGCCAGTCAGCAGCGGCGCGGCAGGCCTCCCGCAGCACCCAGGCACCAATATCCAGAATGATGCCCGAGCGTTCGGCAATCGGAATAAAGTCCTCTGGAGGAATTTGTCCCTTCTCCGCGTGGCGCCATCGTACGAGGGCTTCGTAGCCTACAAGTTCACCGGTTTTGGTTTGGTTCTGTTTCTGGAACAAAAGGTTCAGCTGATTGTCCAGAGTGGCGTAACGAAGGTCTGCCGCCAATGCGGCTTCCCAACGATTGTTTTCCTCCATGCCGGTGACGTAAGGTTGAATGGAATTCCCACCGATGGATTTTGCCCGTTTCGCCGCAAGGTTTGCGCGTTGGACCAGCTGTGCCAGGTTCTCACCATCCCTTGGCGATACTGCGACACCAATGCTGCACTGAATAGAGAGCCGGTAGGTTGCTGTTTGTATGGGGCGTCTGGCCATATCGCGGACCTGACGGGCTAAACTGGTTGCTTCGTCCAAGGTATTTACAGTCGGGTTTATGATGAGAAACTCGTCACCATAAAACCTTGAAATGACGATGGGGTCTGCGAATTCTTCCCGGAAAAGACTGGCCATTTGCTTCAAGACTGCGTCGCCGGTCGCGTAGCCGTGTAGCTCGTTCACTGTTTTGAACTGGTCAAGGCTGACAAGAACCACTGCGCAGATTTTTTGGTTTTGGCTAGCTTCCTTGAGCAATTGTTCTGCAATGTTCTCGACATAATGCCGGTTTGGAAGGTGGGTGAGGGGATCCTGCAAGGCCAAATGCTGGTAGGTTCTGCGGGACAAGTGTTTGTAGTGATGTTCCAGAACATCTCCAGATGCCGCGAAAACAGCACAGAGCGCGGGTAGCAAAACAGAAACAACCAGGGTCTGGGACACCGGCAACAAGTTCATTCCCGGCGGAAACCAGTATGGGACCTCAGGTGGAACCGAGGTTGGTGAGGCAAGGAGGCACACGACTGCCGGGATGGAGATAAAACAGACACCCTGGACCAGTTTGGTCTTAGCAGCTGCGTCAAGGGCCACAGGAAAAAGCGCGGCTCCGAACACGGTGCCAAGGATGATTGGCCAGATGGCTGAAAGTCCGGCTCCTGCCTGCATGCCGGCAACCTTGTAGGAAAAACCAATCATTAAAAAGGTTGTTGCGACACCTGCTCCATAAACGATGCCACTTATGACCTGCATCACCAGGTTTTTAGCCAACTGTGGGAGCCAGATGCTCACAAAAGTGCCGGTCGTTGCGATAAACAAGGCGGCCATGAGCGTCGCAAACTGAAATCCCGTCTGTGACGATGGACTAGGTGCGGCTGCGGCAAACACACCGGCAGCCCAAAGCGACGTGCCAAGCACCAAAGATGCCCAGATCAATCGAATGATCTGCGCTTTTCCGGCGCTCTTGTTTAGCCTTCCAATGAGTTGAACAGAGAAAATCGCTCCGGCGATGCAAAGCGCAAGCGAAAAAATCAAGAGAACAGAATTGTAGTTTGACGATATTACAGCTGTCGCCAAGTTCATATAGGCCCCCACGCACTCCGTGAGAGGTTAAGTTAAAAGTAATAACAAACAGTTTTTATGTAAATCTATAATATTGTCTTTTTTATCTATTGTAATAATTTCGCATATTTGTTTTTAGGCTATGAATTTTGGAGCGCCGTAGGCGCTTGTAGGCGACATCAAATTCGGTGGTCAGGCGTCCAAGAGGGGTGGCTTCCCGAAAGGTGTTCATAAAAGGCTCTCAGGGTGATCCTGATTTGAGGCAGCGTGTCTTCGAAGGCAGAATTTAGCTTTCCAAGCTGATCGCACCCCACCTGTCGTCTCGTGTATTCGTCTCTATACATTGGCAGTTTTACGAATTATTTTATGTTGAGTGTATTTCTAATTTATTATTTAATAACAATATCTTATTTCGAATATGGTGTCATATATTCCGTTGCGTAACGTGTTTAAATAAAATCTTAATGATAAAATTTACAAGCCAGAATGAATTTGGCCTCAGAACCGTCCCTCAACAAACTCGTTTGATGCAATTCTGCTGCTTCTTGTATGCCAACAAGACGGCCAGGAGCGGTAGCGTCTGTATAAAGCGGGTTTCGTGCCGTGCCACAAGAACCAGGTTCGCCCGCCAATGCTTGCTCGTGTCAAAGAGACCCGCGTTAACAACGCATATGAAAAACTTAAAACAGATATACTGAGCGGTGAACTTGCGCCCGGATTTCAGGCGCCCGAACCAGAGATAGCTGCCCGTCTTGAAATGAGCCGCACGCCAGTCCGCGAAGCGTTGATCCGTTTGGAGGCAGAAGGGTTGGTGTCGTTGATCCCGCGGCGGGGGGCGAAGGTGTTGTCCATCCAGCTTCAAGACCTGACAGAGGTGATGGAAATCCTCGCGGCGCTTGAGGGGCTGGCGGCCTCACTTCTTGCTCGACTTGAAAACAAAGCCGATGCGCTTGCAGAGTTGGAGTGTGCGTCGATGGCCGCGTTGCTTGCGCGGGAACAGAACGATCTAAATGGATGGATTGATCAAGACGACCGCTTTCACAGGATAATTGCCAGATACAGCAATGCACGTCTTGAGCGGGAAATCGGTTTGAATCTGGATCAGATTCATCGGGCGGTCCGCGTTCTCACACGAATGAACGGCGCTCCCGTTGAGGCGGATGCAGATCATCGCTCTTTAATAGAGGCTTTCTCAGGTGGTAATGAGAAAGCAGCAAGCGAAATAGCCCAGGCTCATAGATTGAGTGCCTTGCAAGCACTGATATCTGTTTTCGAACGTAGCGGCGTTTCGCAATTGTGATTTTTTCCAGCAGCTTATCGATAACTCGGTGTTTTTAGATTGAAAAGGGTTCCGGCGCGGGTCCGATCTCTACAAAACGGGCACCGCTGACTTGCGAGGAAGCCTCTAGAGTACAATTGATTTCTGTTTCTGAGGGGTGACGGTAGCCAGATGCTCTCCCGGCGTTTTGCAGCAATTTTCAATCTCACGGCTGAAACTGTCATAGCATTTTCATATGAGCGTCGAATAAGGTTCATATGAAAATGATTGATTGTTGGGAACAGCCGCTGAGCGGTTCGATCCAGATTTGTTTGTACCTGGTCGGACGAGATATGGCAGCGGCGGCAGGAATGTTGGGTGCGTCGTATGCTCGGGCAAATTGATATCACAAAACGGCAGGCAGAGATTGCTGATCTGGTTCAAAAAGCCGGATTTGCCTCAGTTGAGGAATTGGCCGAGCGGTTTGAAGTGACAACCCAGACAATTCGCCGCGATGTAAACGGACTTTGTGAACTCGGAATTCTGCGCCGGACCCACGGTGGCGTCGAGCCACCGGCGCGCGCTGCCAATATTCACTACTCCACCCGGCAAATTCTGAATCTTCCGGGTAAGCAAGATATCGCCCGCCAAGTCGCAGCTCATGTTGAAAACAATCAGTCCATTGCCTTTTCGATCGGCACGACGCCGGAAATTGTGATGCAGGCTTTGACCGGCCACGAAAATCTGGCGGTCTTTACCAACAATTTGAACGTAGCGTTCAGTGCATCAAGCAATCCGTCTTTTCAGGTCACGATTGCGGGTGGCCGGCTGCGCTACGGCGACAGGGACGTTCTTGGGTCATCTGCCCAGTCGTTTTTTGCGAACTACAAGGTGGATATCGGCATCTTTGGTGTTGCTGGGGTCGACGAAGACGGCACGCTGCTTGACTTCCATGAAGACGAGGTCGCGGCCCGTCAGGCTATTCTGGCCAATTGCCGGACTTCCTATCTTGTTCTCGACAATAGCAAGTTTGGCCGGAGTGCCCACGTTCGGGGCGGCCACTTGAGCGACGTCACAGATATTTTCACCGACAAGCCTGTGCCTCAGGCCTTTCTGGAGAGTTTGAAAGATGCACAGACCATTGTTCATCTCCCCGGATCGGCGGAGGGTGAACAATGACAGACCTGTCCAGTGCCGGTAAGCCGATCGTTCTGGAGAACATCTCCCGGGTCTGGGGGGAGACGGTGGCCGTCGATAACCTCAGCATCACAATGCCCGCGGGGTCTTTTACAGCTCTGTTGGGGCCATCCGGTTGTGGCAAATCCACGACCTTGAGGATGATCGCCGGACTGGAAAGCGTTTCGTCAGGGAGCATCAAGATTGGTGAAAGCGATGTGACCCACACACCGTCGTCCAAGCGAGACTTGTCGATGGTGTTTCAGTCCTATGCGTTGTTCCCGCACTTGTCGGTCGCAGAGAACATCATCTTTGGTTTGAAGGTACGCCGCGTTGGCCGCGCGGAACGCGATGAGCGCTTGCGGAAGGTCGCTGACCTTCTGGGCTTGTCCCAGCTTCTGGAGCGGAAACCCGGCCAGCTTTCCGGCGGTCAGCAGCAGCGGGTTGCGCTGGGCCGGGCGATTATCGGCGAGAAGCCGATCTGTTTGATGGACGAGCCGCTGTCCAATCTTGATGCTAAACTTCGCCACGAAATGCGGGTGGAAATCCGGGCGCTGCAACGGCAACTCGGTTTTACCATGGTCTATGTCACCCATGATCAGGTTGAAGCCATCACAATGGCAGACCAGGTTGTCCTGTTAAACAAGGGACAATTGGTTCAGGCCGCAGGCCCGCGGACGCTTTATGATCGGCCGGCCACACCCTTTGCAGCCCGGTTTATCGGCACGCCGCCGATGAACTTGTTCCCGGCAGCGGCCTTTCGAAAACTTGAAAATGCGCCATCGCACAAGTTGGGTGTTCGCCCGGAAGCCATGCGCCGCCAGGTGGGTGGCCCACTGGAGGCGACGATCCGTACTGTTGAATATCTTGGAGCGGACATTCTCGCCGACTGCGTTATTGCTGATACGGCGTTTCAAGTCCGGTTGGCGACCGCAGATCCGGTTACACCCGGTCAATCCATTGAACTCGGCTTTGACCCGGACGCCTTGCACGTCTTTGATGCGCAGTCCGGTGCGCGCCGGGATGATCTTGTTTCTGAAATTGGGGCGCAGTTGCGCTCCTGACAGTCTACGTGGGCCCGCGTGGAAACCCCGCCCTGTGCGGATGTTCAAACCCTAGGAAGTCATTAGCCTTAGGAAGAAAACGAATGTTGAAGTCCACTTTCCTGAAGGCCGTTGCTGCAACGGCTTTGACATTCAGCACCTGGGCGTCCGCTCAGGCTGTTGATCTTCAGTTCTATTTCCCGGTTGCTGTCGGCGGCAAAGCAGCTGACACCATTCAAGAGTTGACCGCTGAATACGTCGCTCAAAACCCGGATGTGAACATAGACGCGGTCTACGCTGGTTCCTATCAGGACACCGTTGCCAAGGCGATCACTGCTTCGCGTGGTGGCAACCCGCCGCAACTCAGCGTGATCCTGTCCGTCGACATGTACACACTGATCGACGAAGACCTCATTGTGCCGTTCGATGACTACCTCACCACCGAGGAAGACAAGAAATGGCTGGAAGGTTTCTATCCTGCGTTCATGGAAAACAGCCAGACTGGTGGCAAGACCTACGGCATTCCGTTCCAGCGCTCCACGCCGGTTCTTTACTGGAACAAGGAAGCTTTCAAGGAAGCTGGTCTTGACCCGGAAGTTGCTCCTGAGACCTGGGAAGAAATGGTCGAGTTCGGCAAGAAGCTGACCAAAAAAGATGCGTCCGGTAATGCAACGCAATGGGGTGTGCGCATCCCGTCTTCCGGATTCCCATACTGGCTGTTCCAAGGCCTCGCCATCGCGAATGGTGCAGAGCTTGTGAATGTGGAAGGCAACAAAACCAACTTCGATGATCCGAAGGTTGTTGAGGCACTGCAATACCTTGTTGATCTGAGCACCAAGCACGAAGTGATGGCTCCGGGTATCATTGAGTGGGGCGCGACACCGAAGGCTTTCTTCGAAGGTCAGACGGCAATGATGTGGACCTCCACCGGCAACCTGACCAATGTGCGTGACAATGCGCCGTTTGATTTCGGTGTTGCAATGCTGCCTGCAAAAGTGACCCGCGGCGCGCCGACAGGTGGCGGCAACTTCTATCTGTTCAAGGGTGCGTCCGATGAGCAGAACAAGGCCGCTGTCGAGTTCGTTCAGTGGATCACTGCGCCGGAACAGTCTGCAAAGTGGACCATCGCAACTGGCTACGTCGCGCCGCGCGCCGAGACCTGGGAAACCGAAGAGATGAAAGCCTACACGGCTGACTTCGCTCCGGCTCTGGTTGCCCGCGATCAGCTTGAGTTTGCCAAGGCCGAGCTGTCCACCTACCAGAACCAGCGCGTCACCGGCATCTTCAATGACGCCCTGGCAGCTGTCATCACTGGTCAGAAAGACGCTGAGGCGGCTTTGAAAGAAGCGCAGGCACAAGCTGACGAGATCCTGGCGGAATACCGCTAAGGAGGGTCCGGGAGCAGCGCACCGGACCACGGCCCAGTGCGCTGCTTCTCATTTTTGTTGACGGCTATTGAAAATCGGGCCGGGAATAGATTTCCGGGTTGTGACGCGCATGCAGACGTTGAGACTGAAACGTGACTGGATCTATGGCTGGCTCTTGTTGCTGCCCGCACTCGTGTTCCTGTTCGCATTTACGCATATTCCGGCTGTCACGACGCTCTTGAACAGCTTCTTTTCCACGCCCCGTGGCCGCCGTCCTGCGAAATTCATCGGGCTCGAAAATTACGAACGTATGCTCAATGATGCGGTCTTCTGGAAGGTGCTGTGGAACAATCTCTGGTTTGCCATCGGCACCATCCCGGTCTCCGTAGCGCTGGCTATTGTCATGGCTCTTTGGGTCAACGACAAGCTGGCTGGTCGCAGCTTCGTCCGCATGGCTTATTTTACACCGACCGTTCTGCCGCTCATTGCCGTGGCAAACATCTGGCTGTTTTTCTATACGCCCGGCTTTGGCCTGTTTGACCAGATCACCGGATTTCTGTTCGGCTGGCCGGCATCCAACTACCTCGGCAATCCGGACACCGCCCTCAATGCGATCATTGTCGTGACAGTCTGGAAAGAGGCTGGGTTCTTCATGATCTTTTATCTGGCCGCGCTTCAGGCAATTCCCGTTTCACTAAAAGAGGCGGCGCGGATTGAGGGAGCAGGGCGCTGGACGATCTTCTGGCGGATCACGTTTCCGCTGTTGATGCCGACGACCTTGTTCGTTTGCGTAAATGCAGTGATCAACTCGTTCAGGCTCGTCGATCACATCTTCATTCTGACTGACGGTGGTCCCGACAATGCCTCGGCACTGCTGCTCTTCTACATCTACGAAGTTGCCTTCCGTTTCTGGGAGACCGCCTATGGCGCGACACTCACCGTCGCCCTGTTGGTGTTGTTGTCGCTCCTTGCCATTGGCCAGTTCTTCTTCTTTGACCGCAAGGTGCATTACAGATGACCCGCGCCTCCGACATGTTTGACCGTTTTTTGAATGCCTTTGCTGCCTGGGCGCTGGCGCTTCTGTGGATCCTGCCACTCGCCTATGCGGTTTGGACTGCTATTCATCCATCGGCGTATGAAGCCAACTTCGATCTCTTTGCGCCGCTGACGACGGAGAACTTTGTAAAGGCGTGGGAGGCTGCGCCGTTTCACCGCTACTTCCTCAACACTTTCATTCTGGTGACGATGATCCTGGCGGGGCAGTTCCTCCTGTGCACCTTGGCCGCCTTCGCCTTCGCACGGTTTGAGTTCCCCGGGCGCAATGTCCTGTTTGCGTTGGTGCTCCTTCAGTTGCTGGTCATGCCGGACATTCTGATGGTGGAAAACTATCAGACCATGCGGTTGCTGAATCTGGTCGACACCATTCCCGCAATTGCGCTGCCGTACATTGCTTCCGGCTTCGGAATCTTTCTGCTGCGCCAGACCTTCATGACCATCCCGAAGGAACTGGACGAGGCGGCCCGGATTGAAGGAGCTTCGGTTCTGGGCGTCTTATGGAAAGTCTACATTCCGCTCGCAAAACCGACCTACCTCGCCTACGGACTGGTTTCCGTCAGCCACCATTGGAACAACTTTCTTTGGCCCTTGATTGTAACGAACTCGGTCGAAACGCGCCCGGTGACTGTTGGCCTCAGCGTGTTTTCCGCCATTGACAGCGGGATCGAATGGTCGGTGATCAATGCAGCGACGCTCATGACATCCGGTCCTCTTTTGATCGCGTTTCTGCTGTTTCAGCGCCAGTTCGTGCAGAGCTTCATGCGCGCCGGCATCAAGTAACAGCCGCGAGGTTGAACCAACGCCAGGTTATCGCAGTGGCGAGCAGGGCGCCGTGCTTACGTATATCACCCCTTCCGAAATTGACCTGTTTCGTGCTAATGGATTTAAGCCGCAGAATTCTGCGGTTTTTTCGTGCCTGTTTACTGCCCCGGAGGAAGGTTCGTGCCATCAAATTTTCTTGCAATCGGTGAGTGCATGGTGGAAATGGCGCCGACCGGCGGGGGGACTTTTGCAAAGGGTTTTGCCGGAGATACGCTGAACACTGCCTGGTATGTGCGAAAGTCCTTAAGCCAAGATTGGACTGTTTCCTATCTCACCGCAGTTGGCAACGATCAGATCTCCGAAGAAATGATTGCGTTTCTTGATGGGGCGGGGCTTGCAACCGATCACATCCAGAGGCTGAATGACCGCACCATCGGTCTCTATCTGATCCAGCTGAAGGAAGGCGAGCGCAGCTTTGCTTACTGGCGGTCGCAGTCTGCCGCCCGATGTCTTGCAGATGATGCTGTTGCTCTGTCGACGGCGATGGATACGGCAGGGCTGATCTATTTCAGCGGTATTACGCTCGGCATCCTTTCACCGGAAGGCCGCCAGACATTCCTATCGTCACTTGCAGCCGCACGCCAGAAAGGAGCCAGGGCCGCCTTTGATCCCAATCTTCGACCGCGTCTTTGGGAAGATGCGCAGACCATGCGGGATTGCGTTACCGAGGCCGCGGGCCTTTGCGATTTTGTGATGCCGTCCTTTGAGGACGAGGAAGCACATTTTGGTGACAAGACCCCATCCGAGAGCGCGGATCGCTATCTTGCAGCCGGTGCAAAAATGATAGTCGTCAAGAATGGCCCGCAAGAGGTGATCGTGGCGACGGAAAACGACCGTAGATCGTTCCGGCCGGACCAGGTCCGCAATGTGGTCGATACAACCGCCGCCGGCGACAGTTTCAACGCCGCCTTTCTTGCTGAATATCTCGTATCGGGTGATGTTGACGCAAGCGTCGCAGCAGGCGCTCGTCTTGCCGGAACTGTTATCCAGCATCGGGGTGCTCTTGTTGATCTTTCCAGCGGACTGGTCGCCTAGATCAGATTTGACCGTCGCCTGCTCAGCTATAGACCAAGTGATCTTGAGGCAGGTTCTCTGACCAGATCCTGAGCTCATCCAGAAACTTCAAAGCTGTCGCGCCGAACTCGGTTATTTCGTATTCGACGGAGACAGGTGCGGTTTGAAGAACTGTCCGAGTGACAAGGCCGCGCTCTTCCAGTTGTTTAAGACGTTCCGCGATCATTTTTTTGCTGGCACCTCCCAGCATTCGCGATAGGTCGTTAAAGCGGACGGGGCCGTCTTTCAGGTGCCAAAGAAGCGAGCCTGTCCATTTGCCACCGAGAATACGCATGCCGCGCTCGATTGGGCAGGGTTCCGTGCAGGCTTCCAGCACGACCCGCCGTTTGCCAACAGTCTCCAGCCGACCGGCCATTCCGTGATCCTCTCCCGATTTTTAGGTTACAAAAAGTATACTGGTTGATCTTTGTAACTTAATCGCTCATCTCAGGGCTGAAATCAAGTAGCACCGTCGTGGTCCGGCGGTACGTCAGCTCAAAGGGTCTTTGCACATGGCGCGAATTCTGATCATCAACGGGCATCAGCCCTATCCATTTGCCGAGGGGAGGCTAAACGCTGCATTGGTGGAGCGTGCCAAGGCGTTTTTTGAAGATCGCGGCGATGAGGTCCGGGTTGTTGAGACCGCAAAGAACTATGACACGGAAGTCGAGGTGGGAAACCACCAGTGGGCCGACACGATTGTCATGCAGTTCCCAGTCAACTGGATGGGTGTGCCGTGGTCTTTCAAGAAGTATCAGGATGATGTCTACACGGCCGGAATGGATGGGCGTCTTTGCGCCGGCGATGGGCGTGCTGCCGAAGCACCAAAAGAAAACTACGGCGCTGGCGGCAGTCTCATCGGCAAAACCTACATGTTGTCTGTGACATTCAACGTGCCGCGCGAGGCTTTCGATGTCTCGCAGGAATTTCTCTTTCAGGGCCGATCCGTCGATGATTTGATGGTGCCGATGCATATGAACGCACGGTTTTTCGGCCTTGAGAAACTGCCGACGTTTGCTGCCTACGATGTCATGAAAAACCCGGATATCGAAAACGATTTTGTCCGCTTCGATGCGCATCTGACCGAAATTTTCAAAGAGGACACGTCCCATGCCGCAGCCTGATATTCATCTTTACACCGCAGCGACCATGAACGGCTACAAGCCGGTGATCTTTCTCGAGGAAGCCGGTGTTCCCTACGATCTGACCTTTATTGATTTTTCCAAAAAGGAGCAGAAGGCCCCGGATTATGTGAAGCTTAATCCGAACGGGCGGATCCCGACCATTGTCGACCGCAGCAATGGCGACTTCGCCGTTTTCGAAAGCGGTGCGATCCTGTGGTATTTGGCTGAGAAATACGGCGTGTTTCTGCCTGAGGAACCCAAGGCCCGTTCAGAAACACACCAGTGGCTGATGTTCCAGATGGCTGGTGTCGGCCCGATGATGGGGCAAGCCATGTATTTCCAACGCATTGCCGCGCCGAACGGACACGAAGAACCGTTTTCCATCAAACGCTATGTGGATGAAACGCGTCGTCTTCTGGAGGTTTTGAACACGCGGCTTGAGAGCCGTGACTGGCTCGCCGGAGACGCGTATTCGATTGCCGATATCGCCACTTACCCCTGGGCGCGGGCGTACCCTTGGGCAAAGGTTTCGATAGATGGACTGGATCACCTCAAAGCCTGGTTTGACCGGATCGATGCGCGTCCAGCGGTTCAAAAGGCCCTGACGATCCCGAAGGCTCAACCGGCTTTTTGGGGCGATGCGGACGAAAGCGCGTTTTTGAAGGAAAATGCGGCGCGTTTTGCAGCTGACGTAAAGAAAGCGTAGCATTTTACAAAATTTGGTTCAGCCGCAGCAGCTTGAACTCACCGTGTTGGCGGGCGGTCCTTAGCGGCTGGCCGCCTTCCTCGCTTACCGGAGTGTCCTTTGGCCAAAGTTCTTGTTCTTTACGCTCATCCCCGGCCTGACCGGTCGGAGATCAATCAACCCCTGTTTGAAACTGCAAAAGGCGTCCAAGGGGTGACGGCGGTTGATCTTTATGCCGAATACCCCGATTTCGACATCCGTGTTGATGTGGAGCAAGAGCGGCTGCGGACCCATGACATCATCATCTTTCAACACCCGTTCTATTGGTATTCGGCGCCGTCGATCATGAAGGAGTGGCAAGATCTGGTGCTTGAGCACGGCTTCGCGTATGGCCTTCATGGCAAAGCGCTTGTCGGCAAAAGCTTTATGAATGTGACGACAGCTGGTGCCAAACCGGAAGCCTATTCAGCCGACGGTCTGAACCATTCCGATATTCGCAGTTTGCTCGCCCCGTTCGAGAAGACAGCGGACCTATGCGGCATGCGGTTTCTGGCACCTTTTATCATGTTCGGCGCCGGAAGAGCCTTGGAAGAAAACCGGCTGAATGTGCACCGCAACGCCTATGATGATCTTTTGAAGGCGATGGTCGCGGACCGGTTCGATCTCGAAAAGGCTGCGAAGGCAAAGCAGATCTCGGATGTTCTCGACGCCTTCATTCTCAAAGGGGAGGCGGTCTGATGGAACTTCTCAGTGACGCCTTTGTTTATCTCTGCGCGGCTGTGATCGCGGTGCCGATTGCGAACCGTCTGGGGCTTGGATCCGTTCTCGGCTATCTCATCGCTGGCGTGGTGATTGGTCCCGTTCTCGGGATCGTCGGGTCTGAGACGACCGAAGTGCAGCATTTCGCCGAGTTCGGCGTGGTGATGATGCTGTTTCTGGTTGGCCTTGAGCTGCAGCCTGCCATGCTTTGGAAAATGCGCAAGCAGCTTATCGGGCTGGGCGGGCTTCAGGTTCTTGGAACCACAGCCGTCTTTGCAGGTGCGGGGTTGGCATTCGGCCTTGTCTGGCAAAGCGCGGTTGCCCTGGGCATGATCCTCGCGCTGTCTTCAACTGCAATCGTCTTGCAAACCCTCAATGAAAAAGGCTGGCTGAAGACGGAAGGCGGCCAGAGTTCTTTCTCGGTTCTCCTGACCCAGGACATAGCCGTTATTCCGATGCTTGCCGTCCTGCCGCTTCTCGCGGTTGGCAACAGTGGTGGCAGCCACGGGGATTCCCACGGCGCTGGGCATGGCGGCGGGCATGGTGATGGGGCTGCGCATGGCGGCGAGGCGTTGGCGAGCCTACCCGGCTGGTTGCAGGCAGTGGTCATCCTCGCCGTGATTGCGGCCATTATTGTGGCTGGACGTCATTTGATGCGGCCCATATTCCGGTTCATCGCCGAATCGCACCTGCGGGAGATTTTCACAGCAACCGCACTGTTGTTGGTGATCGGCATCGCCCTTTTGATGGACTTTGTTGGTCTGTCGCCCGCCCTTGGGACGTTTCTTGCCGGCGTGGTCCTGTCCGATAGCGACTACCGGCACGAGCTTGAAAGTGACATTGAACCATTCAAGGGCCTGCTTTTAGGGCTGTTTTTCCTAACGGTTGGGGCCGGGATCGATTTCAACCTCTTGTTCGGCGCGCCAGTTACCATTTTTGGTTTGGCAATCGGCTTGATCGTCACCAAATTCGCTTTTCTCTTCGGATTGGGGACAATTTTCAAACTGAAAAGCGCTGACAAATGGCTCTTCGCTCTGGGTCTTGCCCAAGCGGGGGAGTTCGCCTTTGTCCTGTTTGGCTTTGCCTTGAGCGCCGGTGTTCTGGAACCTGCCCTGCTGCAGACACTAACCCTGGTTGTTGCGATTTCCATGTTGCTGACGCCAGCGCTTTTCATTCTCTATGAAAAGGTCATTGCGCCCAGAGCCGTAACCCAATTCACCAGACCGGCTGACGAAATCGATCGAAAAGGGCGCATTGTAATCGCGGGAATGGGCCGGTTTGGACAGATCGTAGGACGTCTCCTCATTACAAGTGGTTATGATGTGGTGATCCTTGATCACGATCCGCAAACAGTTGAAAATCTTGGGAAAGTGGGCCTGAAAACCTTTTATGGCGATGCGACGCGGCCGGATTTGCTGCACGGAGCTGGTTTGCAAGATGCAGACCTCTTCATTGCGGCATTAGATGACCGGGACAAGCAGACAATGGTAGTTGAGCATGTTGCGAAGACATACCCGAAAGTGCGGATCCTTGCGCGAGCACGGGACCGCCACCATGTCTACGAACTCGAACAAGCGGGGGCCCATCATGCCGAACGTGAAGTCTTTGAAGGCGCTATGACAATGGGGCGCCGCGCCCTAATCGATCTTGGCATGCACCCGTTTCGGGCACGCAGCAAAGCGAAGGACTTTTGGCATCACGATCGTGCGATGCTGGACGACCTTCGGGAAAACTATAACGACGGCGGCGTCGACAAGTCTTATATTGATGCGATGCGCGCGCACTCGCAAACTCTGTTTGAAATCATGCGGACTGATCACGGTGATGAAAAACATGAGCGCACAGAGCGGGGGTGGAACCCGCCGCCAAAGGGCGATGCCACACTTTGAATACCCCCTGTGCACAGGGCAGAAAGGACCAAGCCAATGACCGATATGACAGATCTCGACATGGAAGAACTGCTCCAGATCGACATCGTGTCTGATGTTGTATGCCCGTGGTGCATCGTCGGTTTCAAGCAACTGGAACAAGCGATCGAAAAAACCGGGGTTTCTGTTGCCATCAAGTGGCACCCGTTTGAACTCAACCCGGATATGGCCGGGGATGGTGAAAACCTGCGTGAACACATCATGCGAAAATACGGCTCGACCGCTGAGCAGTCACAGGCTGCACGCGACAGATTGACAGAGCTCGGCAAGGAGCTCGGATTTGAATTCCAGTTTTCCGATGAGAGCCGGATGGTCAATACGTTCAAGGCGCATCAGCTCATTCATTGGGCCGGCCCGCAGGGACAAGAACATCCTTTGAAAATGGCACTTTTTGAAGCTTACTTCAGGGACGGAAAAGATCTGAACGACAATGCTGTTCTGGTAAAGATTGCCGGCAGTGTTGGGCTGGATGAAACTGAGGCGCAGAAGGTCCTGGAAGATGGGCGGTACGCCGGTCCGGTGAAACAAGAAGAGAAGTTTTGGATACAAAATGGGATTCAAGGTGTTCCGGCCGTTGTGTTCGACCGGCGGCACCTGATCACCGGCGCCCAAGGCGTTGACAACTATGCAGCTATTTTGAAGCAGCTGGTCGAGGGCGAAGCAGCCTGACGTAACAAAACCTGATCATTGTTGGCACCAAGCAGCGTCAAATAGTGCAGACGTTGATCGACGTTTTGCGTCCACGAAGTTTGATGGCCTGTTGTCCGGAAAACTCGGCGAAATCGGGCTGCAGGGCTTCATCAGAGTATCCAGCCTTCCTCATCAGGTCTTCGCTGACAACGCATCTGCATCCAAGGTCTCGTGTGGCTGCCTCGAGCCGGCTTGCAACATTCACTGTGTCACCAACGACGGCAAACTCCAGCCGGCGTGACGGTCCGATATCCCCTAAGATCACTGGGCCAAAATGAACTCCAACCGAAATCTGGATCGGGTCTAGGCCAAGGTCCGCCTGTCCTTTGTTGAAGGCTTCGTTTTCTTCGAGAAGCTGGGTTGCTGCCTTGAGCGCATTTGCGGCGTCTCCTGGCTTTGTTTCAGGCGTGCCAAAGGTCGCCATCACCCCGTCGCCAAGATACTTGTCGAGCGTGCCTCCATTCTGGAATATCACCCGCTCAACCATGGCATGGTACTGCCTCAGCAAGGTCATCACCTGTTCAGGTTTGTGCCGTTCGGCGAATTCGGTAAAGCCGACGATATCCGTGAAAAGAACAGCGACGTCCTGTGTCCGGACGGCGCCGATATCGCGGTCTGATGAGGCCAGAACATCCACAAGACTTGAAGGAAAATAGCGAGACAGGTTGGCCCGTTCTGCTGCGATATCCGCTTGCCGCATGAGCAGCTGGTTTGACCGCCATCCCTTCAACGCCAGTATCGCTGCGACCATGAAAAAGACCACGATTTCCTGGATCCTGACACCGGGCTGCACGCTGTTTGGATCCAGTTCCCCCAAGATTATGGGGTTTGCTGAAAACGCTTGGGCGGCCAGCGCGCTGAGTTCTGGCACCTCGTGGCCGAACAATGAAACACGGAGCATGCCGAGCACCCAGAGAATGGCAACCCAAGTTCCGATTGCCCAGACCGTGCGCCATGAATAGGCGAGTGTGCCAACGGCCAGAATGATGAAGAAATAGATGAAATTGTCGAAGCGGTAGGTGATTGCGGTCGGTATGTCCTCGCTTACGAAGGGATTGGCTGTCGTAAAGAGTGCGGTGAGCAGAAAAAGGTCCAGGAAAATCAGCAGGAGTTCCGCTCTGGAGTATCCGACGCTCGCCAAACGAAGTTGCAACCATCCAAGTGCAATGAAAACCAAGACCCAGGCCTGATAATATAAGGCACTGAGCGTGGGGTTCAAAAAAGGGATCAGGAGAATGACCAGACCAAGCGCGACCGTTCGGGCAATGACGGCAAGGCGGTGGCCCTCCATTTTCTCCTTTTCAAGCGCCTGAGACAAAAACAGGTTGGACTGTGCTTGCTTGCGTTCTTCGTCCCGCAGCTCGCGAAGCCTAGCGAAGATACGGAATGGATTTGTAAGTTTGAGAACCGACATGTTTGCTCCGTCGCATTGCGGTAACCGGGACAGTTATCAACCATTTTTGTCCAAATAAAAAACGCCCGAATGCGTCTTTCTCATCTGCCTACCTGCCGAGACGGAAAGAGGTCCTGGAGACCCAGCAGGAGGCATTGTTCTCGGGATTGGTTCTTGACATGAATACTGATTCAGGTTTCATATATTGCAGCCGTAGGACGGACCTTCACAAACTGGCTGTGAGACTAGCGCTTGCCCCGTTTGGTGTCCGATACTGCGCAAACGGGAGGAAATTTTTATGACGATCCGCGTTTCACGCTGGGCCGCTCCGCTTGCGGCCGGGCTCGGACTACTGGCGGCCAGCACGTTTGGTGCGGCGGCCGAGGATATCAAAATCGCCCATGTTTACGGCAAGACCGGGGCTCTTGAGGCCTATGCGAAGCAGTCGCATACAGGTCTTATGATGGGCCTTGAGTACGCCACTGACGGGACCATGGAAATCGATGGCCGCAAGATCGTGGTGATCGAAAAAGACACCCAGCTGAAGCCGGATATTGCCAAGGGCGCACTAGCGGAAGCTTATGGCGATGATGAGGTGGACATCGCTGTTGGCCCGGTGTCCTCAGGTGTGGCACTTGCCATGCTGCCGGTTGCTGAAGAGTATGAGAAGATCCTGATCGTGGAACCGGCCGTTGCCGATTCCATTACTGGTGCGAACTGGAACCGCTATATCTTCCGGACTTCCCGGAACTCGTCCCAGGATGCAATTGCCAATGCGGTTGCTCTTGGTCAGGAAGGCGTCTCCATCGCAACCCTTGCACAAGACTATGCCTTCGGCCGTGACGGCGTTGCAGCGTTCAAGGAGGCCCTTGAGGGCACCGGGGCTAACCTGGTCTTTGAAGAATATGCACCGACCGATACCAAGGACTTCACCGCCAATGCGCAGCGGATCTTTGATGCGCTCAAAGACGAGCCGGGCCGCAAGTTCCTGTTTGTCATCTGGGCCGGGGGCGGCAACCCGATCTCCAAGATCAAGGCGATGGAGCCGGAGCGCTTCGGGGTTGAGATCGCAACGGGTGGCAACATCCTGGCGGCCATGAAAGCCTATAAGGAACTTCCGGGCATGGAAGGTGCGACCTATTACTACCATGAGATCCCGCAAAACCCGGTGAATGACTGGCTGGTGGCCGAGCACCAGAAGCGTTTCAACTCACCGCCGGATTTCTTCACCGCTGGAGGCATGACAGCTGGGCTTGCAATCGTCGAGGCGATCAAAAAGGCCGGGTCCACGGACACCGAAGAGCTGATTACGGCCATGGAAGGCATGGAGTTCGAAACGCCGAAGGGCAAGATGATGTTTCGCCCGGAAGACCATCAGGCGCTACAGTCTATGTACCACTTCAAGATCAAGGTGGATCCGGACGTCGAATGGGGCATTCCGGAGCTGGTCCGCGAATTGACGATCGAGGACATGAACATTCCGATCCGCAACCAGTGATCTTATTGGATCAAGGCGGGTTGCAGCCTGCCTTGATCCCTGTTTCCTTTCTTTCACTGCTAGAGTTTTGATGGCTGAAACCCAAACGTTTCAGTTGACCTGATCCTTTTGTCCTTGAGCTCGGAAGTCTTCGAACCGTGACCAAAGAACACCCTATTCTGGAAACGAAAGACCTGACCATTCGCTTCGGCGGGCACGTTGCTGTCGATCACGTGTCTTGTGCCTTTGACCGTGGCACATTGACCGCCATCGTTGGGCCGAATGGAGCGGGCAAGACCACCTACTTCAATCTGATGTCCGGGCAACTCAATGCGACCAGCGGTACTGTGCTTCTGAATGGTGAGAACATCACACGGATGTCGGTTCCCGAGCGGACAGACAAAGGGATCGGTCGGGCGTTCCAACTGACCAACCTGTTTCCAACGCTGACCGTTCGCGAAAATGTACGTCTGGTGGCGCAGGCCAAGGCGCGCCAGGGCTTCGATTTGTTTTCCATTGCCGAAAGTCATATCGAACTCATCGAGCGCGCAGATCATGTGCTGAACGAGGTCCGGCTGATTGATCAGGCCGATCAGACCGTATCGGCTCTGCCGCATGGTGATCAGCGGAAGCTGGAAGTCGCTATGCTGATCGCCCTTGGGCCGCAGGTTCTAATGTTTGATGAGCCGACAGCCGGCATGAGTGTTGATGAAGTCCCAATCATCCTGGAGTTAATCGGCAAGCTGAAGGCCGATATGGATCGGACCATCCTGCTTGTTGAACACAAGATGGATGTCATTCGCTCCCTCGCCGACCGGATTATCGTCCTGCACAACGGTGCGCTGGTGGCGGATGGCGACCCTGCAGAAGTGATTGCCCTGCCGGTGGTGCAGGAAGCTTATCTAGGCAAGACACCGGAGGCCGCATGATGACAAACACGCTTTTGTCCCTGTCCGGCGTGCACACGCACATCGGTCCCTATCATATCCTCCAAGGTGTCGACCTGATTGTTCCAGAGGGCGGCGTCACCGTTCTGCTCGGCCGCAACGGTGCCGGCAAGACCACGACCTTGCGCACCATTATGGGGCTCTGGACGGCCAGTCAGGGTGAGATCCATTTCGCCGACCACGACATCACCAAGCTGGACACACCTGCCATCGCGGGCCGGGGCATTGCCTTTGTTCCCGAAGACATGGGGATCTTCACCGATCTGACGGTTGAAGAAAACATGATCCTCGCTGCGGCGAATGGGACTATGGATCCAAAGAGGCTGTCCTGGATCAAGGAGCTGTTTCCCCCTATCGGCAGCTTCTGGAACTCGTCCGCCGGAACGCTCTCAGGCGGGCAGAAGCAGATGCTGTCTGTCGCCCGCGCCATCATTGAGCCGCGCCGCCTGATCCTGATCGATGAGCCGACCAAAGGACTTGCGCCAGCAATCATCAATGCGATGACAGATGCCTTGCGTGAGCTGAAGAACACCGACACCACAATCTTGCTGGTAGAACAGAATTTTTCCATGGCCTCGAGCATCGGCGACACCGTCGCTGTCATGGATGATGGCCGGATCATTCATTCCGGCGGCATGGCGGAGCTGGCCGCCAATTCCGAAATGCAGGAACGGCTGATGGGATTGAGCCTGGAGGCGCACCAATGAGCGACACGACGATCAAACCGCGCATTGAAAAGGTTCCCGTAACCGAGCAGCTGATGCAGAAACTGCCAGTTCTGCTTGTTCCGGTTCTGGCGCTTGCTGGGCTGCTTGCGATCGGCAATCCGTCCACCTGGCTGACCCTGACCGTGGCCGGTCTTGCGATGGGCATGATGATCTTCGTCATGGCGTCCGGACTGACAGTCGTCTTCGGCCTGATGGACGTGATCAATTTCGGTCACGGGGCGTTTGTCACCGTCGGTGCCTTTGTCGGATTTACCGTCCTTGCGTGGCTCGCCGGCTGGACCGCCTCACCCAGCGTGCTCCTTAACTTGAGCGCTCTGCTGGTTGCCATTCTGGCCGCGATGCTGATCACCGGTGGTCTCGGCTATGCCTTCGAACGGGTGATTGTGAAACCCGTTTACGGTGAACACCTCAAACAGATCCTCGTCACCATGGGCGGGCTGATTGTGGCGCAGCAGATGATCCACGTCGTTTGGGGGCCGGACGAGATGCACCTGTCGCGCCCCGAAGCGCTGCAGGGTTCGATTGTCCTTGGCGATGCGGCCATCGAGAAATACCGCCTCGTCGCGGTTGCCATAGGCCTCGCGCTGTTTCTCGGCATGCGCCATATCTTGAAGAACACGAAGATCGGCCTGCTGGTCCGCGCCGGTGTTGAAAACGGTGAGATGGTTGAGTCGCTCGGCTACCGGATCCGACGCCTGTTCCTGATCGTCTTTATGACGGGCTCCGCGCTCGCAGGTCTTGGCGGTGTCATGTGGGGCCTCTACCAGGAGACCATCACCGCACACATGGGCTCTGAAATCATGGTGCTTGTTTTCATCGTGGTGATCATCGGCGGTCTAGGGTCCGTTGAAGGCTGTTTCATTGGCGCGCTGCTTGTCGGGTTGCTGGCCAACTACACGGCCTTCCTGGCGCCAAAGGTCGCGCTCATTTCAACCATCGCGTTGATGGTGGCGGTGCTGATGTGGCGGCCGCAAGGGCTCTATCCGGTCGTCAAGGCGAAGTGAGGAACTGCAGATGCTGATCAAACTTCTTTCAGGCGATACGCCGCGCAGCGGTCTGCTTGCCGTGCTTCTGCTTGTCATCCTGATTTCGCTGGCCTTTGCGCCGTTTCTGTTTCCCGGCACCCGCTCGCTGGAAACGGCCGCAAAGATCTGCATTTTCATCGTTCTGGTGGCAAGTTATGACCTGCTTCTGGGGTATGCCGGCATCGTCTCTTTCGCGCATACCATGTTCTTCGGGATCGGCGCCTATGGCACCGCATTGGCCTTGTCGACGACTGGCCCGACCTACGGGTCCATGATTTGGGGCACGGCTGCAGGGGCCATCGTCGCAGCGGTCTTCGCGCTCGCGATCGGTCTGTTTTCCTTACGGGTCAAGGCGATCTTCTTCGCCATGGTCACCCTTGCCGTTGCCAGCGCATTCGCCGTTCTGGTGTCGCAACTTTCGTGGCTCACCGGCGGTGAAGACGGTTTGAACTACAGCATCCCGCGTGAGTTCAAGCCGGCCTTCAAACTTGTCGATGAAAAGATTTTCGACGTGCGGATCAATGGCAAGTTGTTGCTCTATTATCTTGTCTTCTTCGCCTCGCTGATCCTCTTTTTGACCATGCTGCGGATCGTGAATTCACCCTTTGGCCGGACGTTGAAAGCCGTGCGAGACAATGCCTTCCGGGCGGAAGCGATCGGCTATCGTGTCGTCTGGTACCGCACCACCGCAACGGTTCTGTCGGCAGTCATGGCAGCGCTGGCGGGATCTTTGCTCGCAATCTGGTTGCGGTACACAGGTCCGGCGACAACACTATCGATGGAAATCATGATCGACATCTTGCTGATGGTTGTGATTGGCGGCATGGGAACGCTCTATGGGGCCGTGATTGGAGCCACGATCTTCATCCTGGCGCAGTCCTATTTGCAGAACCTGATGGGTATTGCCGCCGAGGCCACCAGTGCCATTCCGCTCGTCTCCACATTCGTCGCGCCGGAACGATGGTTGCTGTGGCTCGGCGTTTTGTTCATTCTGTCCGTCTATTTCTTCCCGTCCGGAATTGTGGGGCGCTTGAGGGCAGGGCGTACGTGACGGCATCAGGACTTTACATTCGCGACGAGGGTGCCGGCCGGCCGATTGTTTTTGTTCATGGCTGGTCCTGCCCTGGCATGTTCTTCGATCGCCAGGTTGCTGACTTGAAGGACCATGCTCGCTGCATAGTTCCGGATCTTCCAGGGCATGGGGCAACGGGGGATCGCTTACCGCGCACGATCGACGCTGCGGCAGACGCCATCCAGGCCCACTTGAATGAACAGGATCTTCAAGACGTTATCTTGTGTGGCTGGTCTATGGGAGCACTCGTTTCCTATGCGCTTATCGAGCGGCACGGCGCGGATCGGATTGGCTCGATGATTGCCATCGACATGTCACCGAAGGTTCTGAACGATGCGAGCTGGCAAAACGGAACACGCAGCGGTTTGACGGCCGGCCAGAACACCCATTTCATCAACACGATTACCGCCGACTGGCAGCGCCTGCCGCGCCGGATCGCACGGCGCATGTTTGCAGCTGACAGCGAACCGTGCCCGGGCTTGCTGGACTATGCCAGCAGGGAAATCGCAAAAGCCAATCCGATCTGGCTCAAGGACATGTGGATGTCGTTGACAGCCCTCGATTTCCGGGACCTGCTCAGAACCTTTCCCGTACAGTTTCATCTGGCGGCCGGGGCAAAAAGCCAGCTCTACAGTCCGGATGTCCATGAATGGCATTGCGAAAACGTCCCGGACTTTCAGCTCACCCTCTTCGACCACTCCGGCCACGCGCCGCATCTGGAAGAACCGGAGAAGTTCAAGGCTTTAGTACTCGGTGAGGTGACCCAGTAATCCGGCATAAACGGCCATTTCCGCATGGCACGGGGATGATGCCGGTGGGGGGGCTTTGTCTCCGCTTTTTTCCAGGCGCTCTGGAACCGAGTAGGCCCTGGAATGCGTCCGGGGTGAAGGTCCGTGATTGTAGCAATGACGTTGCTTCCCATCAGCGGTCATCCCCGCCCTGTGCGGGGAACCAATCAACCAATCTGCATCGGCTATAGGAAAGTCTGAACCCCCAGCAACACTGCTTGCGGCAAAGCCCTGGCATCACGGAGAGAATGGCTGAAATCACCCCTTGCCTACGTCCTCCACGTAGACCAAGGCGCGGCCCTGGCAGATGCGGGTGCCGTTGGCAGTCTCGCAAACGGTTTCAAGGTCTACCAAATGCTTTTCAGGGCGCAGGCGGGTGATGGTGACGGACGCGGTGAGTTCTTCGCCGACCGGCGCGGGCGTCAAGAACTCAAGGCTCTGCTTGAGATAATTCGTGCCCCGTCCAGGCAGTTTGACGCCGAGGAGATAGGAAAACAGACCGCCGATCAGCGGGCCGGGAACTGTCTCGGGCGCAACTGCATTTGGGCCGGCAAGGGCGGCAAAATCCGCCATGTCAGCAACCGTATAGGACCGTTTGATCTCGTCGCGTTGACCGACTTCAAACATCACTAGCCTCCGTCAGTTCGCAGCTTCCGGACAGGGTGACAGTCCCATCCGTTGTTCTTGAGATTTCAATCTGGATCTCTCCAGTCATGCCGGCAGTTTCGGAAAACCGCAGCGTCAGTTCTTCATCGGCATAGGACGGGTTGGGGAACATCAGGTTTTGCACTGTATGAGCGCGACCTGGATAGAGCTCCTGCAAATATCCGAACACGCGGGTGTAGAGCAGCATGCCGTGCGAGACTGTTCTGCCGAACCGCGTGCGCGCCGAGAAGTCCGGATCAACATGGATTGGGTTGTCGTCACCGGAGAGCTTGGCAAAAGCATCGAATTCGGCCTGGGTTGGCGTCCAGGTGAAGGTTGCCGTTACTGGTGCTTCGTCAATCAGGCTCATCGTTCAGGCCTCCTCGGGCAATTTTTGAAGCAAAATGTCTTTAAGAATGTTTTTGCGAACTTTGCCGGCGGCCGTGCGCGGCAAATCGTCAGAAACGGTAAAGGTTTTCGGGATCTTGTAAGGGGCCAGATGATCCCGGCACCAGCCGGGCAGGGCTGCGGTGTCGATCTCTTCGCCAGGGCGCGGTACCAGGAACGCCGCGCCAACCTCGCCCCATTTTTCGTCCGGAACGCCGATCACGACAGCTTCCATAATGGCCGGGTGAGCGTCCAGAACCTTTTCGACCTCAGCGGGGTAAACGTTTTCGCCGCCGGAGATGTACATATCCTTGATCCGGTCGACGATGAAGTAGTAGCCGTCTTCATCCCTGCGGGCGATGTCGCCGGACTTCAGCCAGCCATCGACGGTGAAGGTTGCAAGGGTTGCTTTCTTGTTGTCCATATAGCCGGGTGTGATATTGGGACCCCGAAACTGAACCTCGCCTTCGCCCGCACCGTCAACGATTGCGCCATCTGAAGATTGCAGGCGGACATCGGTCATAATCTGGGCCTTGCCGACGGAGCCGATCTTGTCTGCAGCATGGTCTTTGTCCATCAGGAAAACGGTTGGACCGGTTTCCGTCATGCCCATGCCGTTGCAGATCGTGACACCGCGCTTTTGAAAGTCCGCCAGAAGGTGCTTTGGAACGGGTGCGCCGCCGCAGCCCAGTGAGCGGACTTTTGAAAAATCCGTTGTGCTGAGGGTGTTGGAGAGTGCGAGAGCCTGGTAAATCGCCGGAACGCCGAAGAATGCGGTGACCTTGCCCGCATTGACCAGGTCCAGCACCACATCGGGGTCAAACTTGCGCAGCACAGTCGAAGACCCGCCGTTCAAAAAAATCGGCAAGGTCGGCAGATTGATCCCGGCCGTATGAAACAGCGGCAGGAAGTTGACGCCAGTTTCGTGCGTGCTTAGGCCGGTCGCCTGGCAGTAGTTGATCATGTTGGCAGTGGCCATGCCGGCAGTTTGGATAACCGCCTTGGGCATTCCGGTCGTTCCGGACGTGTAAAGCAGATACCAAGGTGCACTAGCCTTGATGGCGGCTTCGTTGGGCGCGGAAGTTGTGGAGCCCTCAAGGTATCGGTTGAGCGCGCTCTTGCCATTGTCATTCGCGCCGATCGGAACCAGTTTCAAACCAGTATTTGCTGCAAGTAATTGTGCCGCCTCGGCGAACGCATCGTCGTGGAACAGAACCTTGGACCTGGAGGCATGCAGAATTGGTTGAAGCTCGGCGGCTGGTTGACGCCAGTTGAGCGGAACCAGAAGAATTCCGGACTTTTGGGCGGCAAACAGCAGAACAAAGAAATCAGGATGATTGTGACAAAGCACGGCCATCCGGTCTCCGTGAGACAGACCACCTTCGATCAGCCGGTTTGCCAGCTGGTTGGCGCGGACATTGATTTCGGAAAATGTATAAGGAAGCCCCGTGTCATAATCTGCGAAGGCCACAGCGTCAGGTGTTAGTTCCGCCCGCTTGGCGGCCATATCGGTCAAGAACTCCATGTGTCCTCCCAACACTTGGATCCTGGTCAGCTATAGTGCTGATGCTCAGGCGCTTTGTTTTGTAAATTCTTGCATGCCGGCTAGCGTTTCCGGTCTGGAGATCAGGTCGAGGAACCGTGCCTTTTCCCGATCAAGCCGCTCCTTCACCTGTTGCCGGCGCGGTTCATCCCAAACGTTTTGACGCGTCGCGATATGGGTCTGCGCAAATCGGCAGGAAATCCCGGTGACCCATTCTGCTATCTTCTGTTCAATATCGGATGGGGCGCAAACGTGGGTCGCCAGTCCGAAACGCCGTGCCTCTTCCGCCGAGAGTCGCGTGTTGAGGTACTGAATCTCCAGTGCTTTGGCGGTGCCGATCTTTTCGGGCAGCAAAGCTGTCCAACCGCCATCCGGGGCAAAACCGACTTCAGAATAGTATGGCTGAATGAATGCGGTGTTCGACAGCGCGACCATGTCTGCCGCCAGCACCAAGCCGGTTGAACCTCCGGTGACAGGGCCGTTCACGGCTGCCAGAACCGGTGATGGAAAAGCAAGAAGAGACAGGATCACATCATGCAGGGCGCCAACCAGCTGATCCGCGTAGGACAGCAGCCGGTCTTGTGATCCTGCCTGGTCGAGAAAACCGCCGATATCTCCGCCGGTCGAAAAACTGCGGCCTCTTGCAGAGAGCACGAGCGCCGTAGGTTTCTTTGCTTCAGCCAGTTTGAGTGCTGCAAAAAGCTCGCTCAACAGCGGCTGGGTGAGTGCGTTGTGGCGCGCAGGCCGGTTCAGATAGAGCCATATGGCACCATCCTTGTGCTCGGTATCTACCAGGGTCATGGCTTCAGGCCATTGGCGATCAAATCATGGGCGCTGTCGACAAGCTCGGGAATGGTTTTCTGAGTGTTGAAAACCACCAGTTGCTCTCCGAGCGCGCGGGCAATTCCCATCAGAGCCCACGCCCGCGTTTCCGCATCACCCTCAGAAATCTGACCCTTTTTGACTGCAGCTGTCAGGCCTACCCGATATCCGGAAGCGAATTTCGCGTAATACTCGCGGTATGCGGCTGGATCAACGAACAGGGCTTCCTGAACGATTTTATAAAGGTTTGGATGGGCTCGCACGAACCTCAAGAATGCGGTCAGGCCGGCCTTTTCGACATTCAGGTGGTCCGTCAGCGTTGAGGTCGATTCGGAGATCGAATGACGGACGAGCCGGCCCATTTCCAAGACCAGTTCCGAGAAGACCTGCTCCTTGGTTTTGAAATAGATGTAAAAGGTCCCTTGGGCGACACCAGCCTCGCTGGTAATGTGACCGATGGAGGCGTCGTTGTATCCCTTTTCTCCAATGACCCGTTCTGCTGCCGCCAGTATGGCGCGCCTTGTAGCTTCACCGCGTGCCGTCTTAGGCTGCGGTGTCGCAGCTTTTGCGCTCGTTTTCGCGGACGCGTGCTTGTTCGGTGCGGCGGTGGTTCCCATGTATCAATTCCGGTTTCTTCAAACATGAACCAGTATTCATGTTTTGCGGTGATCTGCAAGCGATAATCTCAGGGAGCATGCATACGTGGGTTGGGCTCGTCGGCAATCTTCGGCCTATGGCGTATCGCCGCAGAGCCGTTTTTGATTTTTGTCATGGAACTAAGTTTGATATTTAGTTTTGAATGAATATAAGGTGAGCCTCTGGCCTAAACGAGCCGGATCGCCTTTTTAAAGAGCGAACGCGCAGCCCGGACGCAGGCTGATGTGGAAATGAATGAGCAGCCGGGGCTGGACCTGGCGGATTGAGGGAGCCGCACCATGGACGTGAATGCGTACCTGGAAGATCGACTGAGCAAACTCCATGATAATGGCAATTACCGCGTATTTGCGGATTTGGAGCGGCATTCAGGCGATTTCCCGAAGGCAACGCGTTACCGCGAAGATGGGTCAACCCAAGAAGTGACCGTCTGGTGCTCAAATGACTACCTTGGCATGGGGCAGCACGAGAAGGTGACAAACGCCATGCAGGACGTGCTTTCAAAGTGCGGCGCTGGCGCAGGTGGGACCCGAAACATTTCCGGCACCAATCACTATCACGTCTTGTTGGAAAAAGAGCTGGCGGACCTTCATGCAAAGGACGCGGCGCTTATTTTTACATCAGGCTATGTGTCGAACTGGGCGGCGCTCGGAACGCTGGCATCAGAAGTTCCAGGAATGATCGTCTATTCCGATGCGCTCAATCATGCGTCCATGATCGAAGGCATTCGCCACGCCCGTTGCGAAAAGCGTATCTTCAAGCACAACGATGTCGCCGACCTTGAGCGTCTGATGGCAGCTGATGACCCGAATGCACCGAAGCTTGTGGCATTCGAGAGCGTCTATTCCATGGATGGTGATATCGCTCCGATCAAGGAAATCTGCGACGTCGCCGACAGGTTCGGCGCCATGACCTACCTTGATGAAGTTCATGCCGTCGGCATGTATGGTCCGCGCGGTGGTGGTGTTGCCGAACAAGAAGGCCTCATGGACCGGTTGACCATTATCGAGGGCACCCTCGGCAAGGCTTTCGGTGTCATGGGTGGTTACATTACCGGTTCCAAGACCGTGGTTGATTTCATTCGCTCGTTTGCATCCGGCTTCATTTTTACGACAGCGTTGCCGCCGGCTCTTGCGGCCGGAGCCGCTGCTTCCATCAAACATCTGAAAGCCAGCCCGTTCGAGCGCAAGGCGCACAAAGACCGCGTGGCTCAAGTGCGCGCAGCGCTGGACAAAAGCGGCATACCGCATATGGACAACCCGAGCCATATCGTCCCGGTGATGGTGGGCGATGCGAAGAAGTGCAAGTGGATCTCGGACATCTTGCTGGATACCTATGGCATTTACGTTCAGCCGATCAACTATCCAACCGTGCCGGTCGGCACGGAACGGCTGCGCTTTACCCCGACGCCATTGCACACGGCAGATGATATTGACCGTCTTGTCAATGCGATCAACGATCTTTGGTCACAGTGTGCTCTAGCCCGCGCTGTCGCCTGATCTCAGGACTTACTTTTTGTCCACATGGAATCTACTTGGAATTTCTCAAGAATGGCGCGGGTTGACCCGCGAGGTTCTTGAGAAAACCGGTGGCTATGCCTATTTGCCGCCGCGCTTTGCCTGACCGGAAGCTGGCAACATAGACCAGCAGTTTGCCGAGAATTTTGAAGAACGTAATCCAGCGGTTTCCAAGCTGCATTTTGTCCATCAAATAGCCCCACGACCAGCCGAAAGAAATGTCCTTGATCCGGTTGGCCGAGACAGTATTTCCCGAAGACCCATCTCCTATGTGCTTGGCGCTGGCGTCAGCCACAAAGCGCATGGGTTGATTGAGTTTTCGAAATCGCAGCGAAAGTTCATCATCTTCAAAATACAAAAAGATATTCGTGTCGAAGCCGCCGTATTGAATGAATGGCTTTCTCCGCACTAGCACTACTGCGCCGCTGACGGTATCCACGTTCTGATCTGTTGATGGGGGAACGCGGTTTCGCACACGCGGATCAAACCTTGTTTCGTAGCGAAAGAACTCGCTGCCGTCCGGCTTGAAGATTCTCGGAATGAAAAGACTGCAATCAGAGTTTCGTGCAGCTGCGTCCAAGAGTGCTTGCACGGCCTTTGTTGAAATCTGCACATCCGGATTGGCGATCAGTGCGAATTCGGTCTCGATCTTTTCAAGGCCGGCCATAATCGCATTGGCGTATCCGACGTTCTGGTCGAGGTTCAGTACCTCATAGCCAAGAGTTTGAGCCTTGGAGGGAGTGTCATCGATACTGGCATTGTCGACAGCGAGTGTCGCAAGCTCATGCGCCGGGATACGTGAGTACTCAAGTACGTCCGCGCTGTTAAAGGTCACGATCAAACGTGTGACGGTCGAGAGGTCTTGCGGTGACGCCATCAGATTGGTTTACATTTCTTTTCAGGTGATCCCGCACGGGTTTAAGTGCAGCAAGCGCCAGTGTATCTGGACTATGATTTTTTAAGTTTGAACCTGTGCCAGCATATCGTCGAACATTTTTTCCAGTTCGACCAGATCGACTTCGGTGCTGGCGGTGAACGTCCGGCCTTGCGGGTTCTTCGTCAGCGTCGAGCGATAACAGAAGCCAAACTCGCGAGCCATCATTGCATAATGCGGAGAGCCCATGCTCGGACTGAAGAGCTCGAGTATGCCTGTCGGTTTTCCTGCGCGGAAAATCATATTGGTCAAGGCTGCCCCGTGAGCACCGGCGATAATGGGTGCCTTTGCAAACCGGTTTGCCTGTTCCTTGAGGGTCATGGTTGCCGGATCAAGCACCTCAAAACCAGCTTTCTCGGCAAGGCGTGAAACCTTGTCCTGGTTTCGAAACAAACGGCCATTGGGTGCCGTGCTGCTCCGGATCGTGAAGACAGGTCTGTCAGGCTGTTCAGAGGTTTCATTCCTGAACACGCTCGCAATCCACGTCATCGTGTCCGCGTTGCAGAAAAATGGCAGAGCCAAATATGCCTGATCGACTTTTACGATCTCTCGCCGACCTTGAACGACAACATCGCGTCCAAAGAACGCGCCCAGTTCCTGAGCCTGACGAAAAAACGGGGTGTTGGCTGATGATGCATTTACAAGAAAGGGGATCGAACGCGGCAAGCCGAACTGTTCCACCAGCCAAACCTTGTTCATGATGAACATGAAAAAGTGGAAATAGTTACCGCCGAAGACGTGATGAAGCACGATAGCTTCTGGAAGTTGGCGTGAGGGCGACTTCCTATGGGCAAAAAAGAGCGGACTGCGCTCGCGTTCTGGCAAGTCACTGGTTTTCCAGATCACGCGCCCCTGGTGAAACAGGACACCAATCTTGGGGTCGACTGAACAGGGGGCCAACGCTTTGTAAAGGCCTTCCCTCTCTGTCGCGCCTTTTCGTTCTTCTGCCCATGCTCTTGCTTGTTCAGGCATTGGGGCGGCCGTTTCAAAACAGAAAGGGCCACTTGTGCGCTCAAGTAAAGGCTGCAGAAAATCTGAACGGGGACGTGCCGGCAGAAGTGAGTCGCACAGCCGCAGCAGTGGTTTTCTTAAGCGGTGGTATTGATCGCGAAACGGATAATTCATTTTGCCGGCCGCATTTTTGCGTTTTCTCGGAAAGTCGTTTTCGCAGTGAAAGCAAAATACTGGTGGCAGCCAGTTAAGCTGCCGAAGAGCTGTTGCTAGCTACCACACACAGTTTCCAGTGACAATTTCTTTTGAGGAAGCGGTGATGTCGTCTGCTTTTGTTAGGTATCAAGCTCTGGTTGCCGGCTTCGGTCCGGCTCGTCCTTTCGCTATTTGCCTTCGACGATCCTGACTTTGTCCGGCCAAAATGCGTAGTGGTTTTTCAGCTGGAGGCTCATCTGAAGCGGTGTCTTATAGACCCAGCCAATCTCATCTCCGCCAATGGCCACATAGCTCGCATCTCCTTTTATCGAGCAATGCGTCGATTTGCTAAGCTCAGAGAAGGGCGACTGGAGGCTGTTTTCCGGTACATAGATGACCGGATCATAAACGCCTCTACCAACCTCCATCACACGAATGGCATTTGTTGTCTCGGCAAGCAGGGTTTCACCTGCAAAAATGCGGATGATCCGCGTGACCGGTTTGATGACCATCAGATGATTGGGATCTTTCGGGTTTCGAATGGCATCCACAAAGGCGGGTGACTGAAGTACTGGATCCACTGTCATGATCAATCCTGCGGTAGAGAGGTATGTGGCGGTGCCTTGGGTGGTTACAAAAGCGACCGGAACTCTGATTTTCGTCCACTCTATACCACCACAAGATCCGAAGTGGTCCTTTTCCAGCCAAGCACAGCTTGCAATTCATTCAGCTTTTGCGCTCAAAGGAGCTCCCGACCTTTTCGCCTTGGAGACAGAATATGGCTTCCAACCCCCAAGAGTTGTTTCGTGCTCTTTTCGATCGCGCCGTTGAGGTTGCTGATCCGATGAAGAGCCTTGCGAGCCAATTGCCTGAAAAACCTGATAGCAGGGTTGTTGTGATCGGTGCTGGAAAAGCGTCTGCACGGATGGCAGAGGCGGTTGAAGCAGAATGGGGGGCTTGTGAAGGGTTGGTCATCACTCGCTATGGCTATGGGCGACCAACAAAAGGCATTGAGATTGTCGAGGCTGCGCACCCGGTGCCGGACAAGGCCGGACAGGACGCGACGAAACGCATGCTGGAGTTGCTATCCGATCTTGACGGGGATGATTGCGTTCTTGCCCTCATTTCCGGTGGTGCATCGGCTCTTTTGACCGCACCGGCAGGAGCCATCAGTCTTGAAGAGAAACAGGCGGTCAATCAGGCGCTGCTCGCATCCGGCGCGCCGATCGGCCAAATGAACGTTGTTCGCAAGCACCTGAGCCGGGTGAAGGGGGGACAGCTTGCTGCCGCTGCTTATCCGGCAAAGATGGTGGCATTGCTTTTGTCCGATGTTCCAGGAGATGACCCGGCTGAGATCGGGTCCGGGCCAACGGTCGGGGATGGAAGTACTCCAGTAGACGCCCGTCAAATTCTTGCCCGATGGAATATTAAAGTACCAAGCTCGGTATCTGAGGTTCTTTCGGGGCAGACCGGAGTTTTGCCGCCAGATGATGAACGTCTGGGCCGCGTGACAAACACTATTTTTGCCGCGCCGTCGCAGTCCTTGGAAGCTGCGAGAAGCCTTGCGGAGAAGGCTGGATGCGACGTCGAGATCCTTGGTGATGCCTTGGAAGGCGAGGCGCGAGTCGTTGCCGCAACACATGCGCGCCTTGCCCTGCAAAGGCAAAAAGAGCGGGGAGAATCAGAGCGGCCGTTGATACTGTTGTCGGGTGGAGAATTGACTGTTACGCGGCGCGGCGATGGGGTCGGCGGTCCCAATGCAGAATATGCACTTGCTTTAGCAAATTCGCTCAAAGGCGCAGCGGGTGTCTATGCGATTGCTTGCGATACAGACGGTGTCGATGGTGCAGCCGAAGTGGCCGGCGCGATTATCGGTCCTGACACCCCTTCCAGGGCCACTGCCAGGGGTGTGTCAATGAGTGATGCGCTTGACCGGAATAATGCTCATGAGTTTTTCAGAGCAATTGGTGATCAGGTCGTGACAGGTCCAACACTGACGAATGTGAATGATTTCCGGGCAATTTACATCAATGGAGTGTGAGGCATGCTGCAGCACTGTGTTTTGTTGTCGTTGAGGGATCCGGATAATCTATCAGCGCTCGTTGAACCGATGGCGTTGATTTCAGGGCTAGTTGATAAACTTTCTGGCGTGCTTTCAGTCACACATGGTCCGAACATCGATCTGGAGGGCAAATCGAAGCCGTTTCAATATGGGTTTATTGTAACGGTCAGCGATGAAGCTGTTCTTGCCGACTATGCGCCGCATCCGGATCATCAAAAGGCCGCTGCAATGTTGATCACTGCTTGCGAAGGTGGTGCAGACGGCATTCTCGTGGCTGATATTCGCTGTGGCTGATGGAAACGCTGGATCGCCAATCTCCATCTAAGTCACAGAGAGGTAACTCCTTTTTGTTATTCTAGCGGCAAATGACCTGAAACACCTCGAAAGATTGGGCAAAAAGGAAGCCGCGTGTCTGAAGTGACCATTACCCGGGCAGTGCGAATGCCGGACCAATTCCGTATTGCGCGGTTTTTGTCCAATCCCAAACTCGGTCCGCGGCTTTTGTTCTTTAGCGGCGGCTCCGCGCTGAATGATGTTTCAAGGTGCTTGAAAAGGTATACGCACAACTCCATTCACCTTGTGACGCCTTTTGATTCCGGAGGCAGTTCACAAGGGTTGCGGCTTGCCTTCGATATGCCTGCGATAGGTGATCTCAGAAGCCGTCTGATGGCTCTTGCAGATGAAACCGTTCTTGGTCAGCCCGATGTGTTCCGGCTATTCACGCATCGGTTTTCCAAAGAGTCTGGACAAGAGGAACTGGCAGGTGAGCTTGAGGCGATGATCGCCGGCATTCATCCGCTCGTGGCAGTCGTTGAACAACCGATGCGGACGCTCATTCAAAACCAGCTGCGGACGTTTCAGACGGGGTGCCCGCCAACGTTTGATTTGCGCGGTGCAAGCATCGGCAATCTCATTCTTGCCGGTGGTTATCTCAACCAAAACAAACAGTTGGAACCTATTATCTTCCTGGTCGCAAAACTCGTCGGCGTCCTTGGCCATGTGAAAGCTGTATCCGATGACAATCTGCATCTGGCGGCCAAGCTCGAAACCGGCGACATTGTCGTCGGACAGCACCTTCTGACAGGCAAAGAACAAGCGCCACTGACGTCGCCGATTGAGGAGATATTCCTGAACAGAAGTTTGCAAAGCCGGGAACCGGCGGTGTCCGTGTTCCCGGAGCGCAATACGGCTTTGGTGCAGTCTGCGGATCTCATCTGCTATTCCCCCGGCAGCTTGTACACAAGCCTGATTGCCAGCCTTTTACCTCGGGGTGTTGGCCGAGCTGTTGCCAGCCGCACGGTTCCCAAAGTGTATGTGCCTAGTTTGGGTCATGATCCCGAAGCGCCTGGAATGACGCTTGAGGATCGCGTTCAGGCATTGCTTGCTTATCTTCGAAAAGATGCCGGTAGCGATTGCCCGGTCGAACGGCTGTTGAATTTTGTCGTAACGGATCAACGCACGGAAGAAGATGATATCGGGGCAGTGGAGCAACTTGGCATTACCGTTTTGCGGCTGGATCTGATATCCAGCAAATCAGATCCTTATTACGACCCAGTGCCGCTCTGTGAGGCGCTGGTTTCCCTGACTTGACCGATAAAGGATACGAAGGAAACGCCCATGAAACGGACCCCGATGCTGAATCGGCACATGAGTACGCTGATCGCCTCCCTCGGGCACATGGATGAAATCGTTGTTGCAGACGCTGGTCTGCCGGTGCCGCCGGGCGTCGATGTCATTGACTTGGCTGTTTTGCCTGGGGTGCCCGGCTTCTTTGACGTCCTGGATGTTCTGACGAGCGAATTGGTAGTCGAGAAAGCTGTTTTTGCCGAAGAGGCAAGTGCTGAACTGGCGACCGAGATCGAAGTTCGGCTGGCCCATTGGGCTGCGGAAACCGGCAAGCCGATCGAGCATGACCGGGTGCCTCACGAGGACTTCAAGACTCGGACGAAGCAGGCGCGTGCCGTTATTCGCACGGGCGAATGCACACCCTATGCGAATGTCATTCTGGTCTCGGGTGTGCCGTTCTAAAGGCCTGTTTTACAGATTTGCCAACATTGAGCCCGTGCCTTTTCTGCGCGGGCTTATTTGTTTTGTATGAAGTGCTGGTCTACCAACTGCGGGCGAGTACTCTTCTGATTTGTCGATAGAGGCATACTCTCAGGGGAGTGTGTGCGTGGTAACACTGCCAAGCTGGCGTAGCTGGCGCTGTTTGGATCTGTTCCGAAACCTTTCCGATTGAAGTTTCGTTTATCTGCCAAAGCCTTCCCGTTCTGCAAAAACGAATTTTTGAGTTTCCAAAACCGATTTTGTTGACTTCCGAAATCGGTTTTGGAACCATAATTGGAATAACTCGCCTTCGGTCGTTCGAGCCGCCGGCAAAACTGAATTCGGGCCTGTTGGCCTTTGGGAGGAAAAATGTCGGGTCACCGCGGGTCAGTGACGATTGACGACGTTGCGCGCCATGTGGGCGTCGCAAAGGGAACCGTTTCGCGGGTCCTGAACAATTATACCGACATTTCCCAAGCCACCCGCGAGCGCATCCTGCAAGCCGTCAAGGATCTTGGCTACCAGCCGTCGGCGACTGCCCGAAACTTGAAACGGGGCCGGCAGGATACCCTCGGCATTGTCATACCCGTTGGGCATGGCAATGGCGCTGATCCATTTCTGTCTGAGTTTATCGATGGAATTGCACGAGCTTTGGATGAACTCGGGATTGATCTCCTGGTGACAACCGCCCACTCGCGGGATCACATGATCGAGACGCTTCAGCGTCTTATTGCCCGGCGGAAGGTCGATGGTTTTATTCTCACCAGAACCGAAGTTGAAGATCCGCGCATTGCGTTCTTGAGCGAACAAGGCTTTCCCTTCGTCACGCACGGCCGGTCGCATCTTCCCGATACCCATGCGTGGTTCGACATCGACAATGAAAAAACCTTCGCCGATGGCGTGCGGCATATCTACAGCCTCGGACACAGCCGCATCGGATTCATAGGCGGATCGCTAGAGCTGAATTTCGCGCTCCAGCGGAGGGATGGCTACCGTGCCGGTCTCGAGGCGCTGGGCGTGCCTTTTGATCCCGCTCTTGAAACGATCGTGGACCTTGACGAAGAAGGCGGGCTTGCTGGAGCAGAACGGCTTCTTGCGGGCAACGATCTGCCGCCCACCGCACTGCTGTGTGTCACAGATGCGCTTGCGATTGGCGCTATTCAATACTGCCGGAAACATGGCCTCACCGTCGGCTCGGATGTCACGATCATTGGCTACGATGGGCTGCCCTTTGGTGACTATCTCGAGCCGCCGCTTACCACCTTTTCGCAAAGTGCGTCGGAAGCAGGCAGCCGCGTCGCCCGGATGTTGATCGATGTTTTAGACGGCAAAGATCCGAAGACCCTCAAGGCACTTTCAGAAGCAACTTTAATCCGGCGCGCATCAGACGGCGCGCCGCATAAGACACCGGAGGCACTGGCAGAAGTGCTCCGGTCCCGGCTGAACCAACAGCCATGACCTGGCAGTAAGGGAGACTGACATGATTGGGAGGAGCACTTTCCTGACCTCGACCATTGCGGGCGTACTCGCATTGGGCATTACGGTGGCTCAGGCAGAAACCCTGCGTTTCTGGACGACGGAAGAGCAGCCGGAGCGGCTGGCGAAACAGGAAGAACTGGCTGCGGCCTTTAAAGAAAAAACCGGCATCGAGGTTGATGTCATTCCAGTCACGGAATCCGATCTTGGAACCCGTGCCACCGCAGCTTTCGCTGCCGGTGATCTGCCGGATGTGATTTATCACACCCTGCAGTATGCGCTGCCATGGGCAGAGGCCGGTATCCTGGATACCGAAGCTGCGACAGAGGTTCTGGAGAACCTGGGAACCGATACATTTGCGCCTGGCGCAGTGGCAATGGCCGCGGTCGAAGGTGGGATCGCTTCTGTGCCGGTTGATGGCTGGACACAGATGGTTGTCTATCGCAAGGACCTTTTCGATGCGAATGGCCTCGCGGCCCCCGACAGCTACGAGAACATTTTGGCAGCGGTTGAGAAACTTCATAACCCGCCGGAAATGTTTGCATTCGTCGCAGCCACCAAGGTTGATGAGAACTTCATGAGCCAGGTGCTCGAGCATGTTCTATTGGCCAATGGCGTCAGCCCGGTCGGCAGTGACGGCTTCAAGCCGCTGGACGAAAAAAAGACGATTGAAGCACTCGAATTCTATAAGGCAATCGCCGAGGCTTCTCCTCCAGGAGATCTGTTCTGGAAGCAGTCTCGCGAGCTGTATTTTGCCGGCAAAGCAGCGATGATCATCTGGTCTCCGTTCATTCTTGATGAGCTGGCTGGTCTGCGTGACAGTGCACCGCCAACCATTACGGATGATCCGACCTCCAAAGAGCTTGCATCTAAGACCGGGATCGTGACGACGTTGAAAGGTCCGTCCAATCCGGATGGCGCTGCCTGGGGGGATGTGCGTTACTTCGGCATCACAAACGATGCGGACACGGACGCTGCCATGCAGTTTGTCGAGTTCTCGATGGATGACGGTTACATGTCGACCCTGTCGATCGCACCGGAAGGCAAGTTCCCAATCCGCCGAGGCACCAAGGACAATCCGACAGCGTTTGTTGAAGGTTGGTCCAAGTTGCCGGTGGGTGTGGACCGCAAGGCACCGCTGACCGATCTTTATGATGCCGAAACCATCAGCACCATTGTTTCCGGTCTCGATACGGCTGCGCGTTGGGGCGTCAAGGAAGGACAGTTGTCTCTGGCCTCAAAGATCATCAACAGCCAGGCGATCAACCGGCTCGTCCGGGAGTACATTGATGGTGAACGGGACGCGGCGCAGACCGTTGCCCAGCTGAACGAAGAACTGGCCAAGATCCAGTAACTCCAAATTTGGCCCGTGTTTCTCAAGCGCGGGCCAATCCCATCGCTCACCAACCCTCATAAAAAGAGGGCCTTCGCACAATGAAGTTTCGACGGTTTGAACCGTCGAAGCACAGGGACTTTTTGCCCTATTTCTGTCCGTTTGAAACTTGAGCAGGAAACCATGACCGCGCAGGACAAGACCATCGCCGAGCGCCGGCCGCCGAAAGGCATCGGACCGATGCAACGACGGGAGATGCGGCTCGCCTACCTGATGCTGGCGCCAACATTCCTGATCATTCTGGCCATCGTTGCAGGCCCTTTGCTTGCCAATTTCTGGATCAGCTTCAAGCCGGTTCAACTTGCAGACCTGCGGCCCCCAAGTGTGCTGGTAAACGAACGCATGCGCGGCAATCCGGAAGGTGCAGGCGATGCGGCGACACTCGAATACCGGATGCGCAATTCCTCGCAGGACAAGGAAATCCGGGATGTTGTTTTGCGGGACACCCTACCTGATGGGTTCGATGTAACGAGCGTGCCTGAGGTTTGCGCGCTTCAAGGCGCGTCGATCACATGTGACATCGGCACTGTTCCGCCAAAATGGCGTGAGCGGCTGCGCTTTGAGGGAACGGTAACCGCGGCCTATTTGGCAGCTGACCGCCCCGAGCGGGCAACCATCCCCGAGGTGTCGGGCGATGCAGACAATGTCCTGACAAACCTCGACTTCACCTTCGATAACTTCGTCCGAATTTTTGATGCAGATGAATTTTGGTCGGTGCTGCGGGTGACGTTCTATTACACGATCTTCGGGACGGCCGGAGCATTGGTGCTCGGGCTGTTTGCTGCGCAACTTTTGAACACGACGTTCAAGGGGCGCGGGTTTCTGCGCGGACTGTTCCTCTTTCCTTACGTCTCGCCGGTGATTGCCGTTGCCTTCACCTGGGTGGTTCTGTTCGACCCGTTTTCCGGAACATTAAACGCGCTTTTGACCAAAATGGGTGTCGTTGCGGACCCGATCAATTTCTTTGGTCAGCGGGCCGTGGAGTTTTCATTCTTCGGGATCCCGATGGAGTTTCCTTTGGCGCTTTCGACGGTAATCGCGTTTGAGGCCTGGCGCTATTTCCCATTGTCTTTCCTGTTTATTCTCGCGCGCATGCAGTCGCTCAACACAGATATCTATGAAGCGGCTGAAATGGACGGCGCAACACCGCTACAGCAGTTCTGGTACCTGTCTTTGCCGCAGTTGATGGGCATCCTGTCGGTCCTGTTCCTTCTCCGCTTCATTTGGACCTTCAACAAGTTCGACGACATCTTCCTTCTGACTGGCGGCAACGCTGGAACGAGAACGTTGACAGTTGATGTTTATGAACAAGGTTTTGCGCTGTCCAACCTTGGAGCTGGTGCTGCGGTAGCCGTGGTGATCTTTGTCGTCCTCGTTACTTTCGCGACACTCTTCCTGCACTTCTCACCCAAGGAGGAAGGCCTATGAGACCCGGCAGCATTCTTCTGATAGCCATCACGGGCCTTATTTGGGGCGTGACCGCCATGGTGGTGATTGGGGTCACCTTGACCCTTATCACTGGCGAAGTTGCTCTGCCTCAGGCGACTGCCGCCGGAGTGGCCGGCTTGATCGGAGCGCTGGTTCTGGTTTGGCGGCAGACTGCGGACATAAAAGGGATGCCTGCCTGGGTGTTATCCGCGGTCGTCCTGACGCTCGTTCTGCTGTTGGGTACGTTCGCAGCACCTTTCACTTTGCCTCTAAACAACGTTCCCCTCTGGCAATTGGCCGGACTGCTCGCCTTTGTTGCCAGCGTCACGGCAGCCAATCATATGAGCCTCAATGGCGCAACGCTCGGGTCGATGTCGCGGTACGAACGCGAGGTGATCTATATCCGGATCTTCAAGGGAATTGGTTTCGTCGTCTTCACGATTATCGTCGCGCTGCCCTTTTACGTGATGGTGATGACATCGCTGAAAAGTCAACAGGCGTTGCTTGCCAATCCGCTTGATCTGTCGATCGACCTCTCCCAAGGGTTTGACGGTCTCTTCCGGTCCTATGTTGAGCTCTTCACACAGTTCAATTTCGGTCGCTATCTGATGGTCTCGGCCATTGTATCGGTGGGTACCGTGATCCTGACGCTGCTGTTCTCGGTGCCGGGCGCTTATGCAGTCTCCCGTTTGCGGTTTCCGGGGCAGGCACTTTTGTCCCGTTCGGTGCTCCTGATCTACATGGTTCCGGCGATTGTTCTAGTCATCCCGCTTTATGCCGTCTTCTCACAGTTGGGCCTGCGCAACACGTTGACCGGTTTGCTGATTGTCTACCCAGCAACAACAATTCCGGTCGCGCTCTACATGTTGCAGGGTTACTTCAGGGGGCTTCCGTCCGAATTGGAAGAAGCTGGCCTGATGGACGGATTGTCCAGGCTTGGGGTGATCATGAAGATCACGCTGCCGTTGTCATTGCCGGCACTGGCCTCCGTCTCGCTCTATGTGTTCATGATTGCCTGGAACGAGTTCCTGTTCGCTTTCATGTTCCTCGATGATCCGGACATATTCACCCTCTCGCGCGGTGTGGTTTCCCTGAACTCCTCGGAGGTTCCGCGGCAGCACCTGATGGCGGGGGCGGTGATCGCGACCGTTCCGGTTCTCTTCATCTTTCTTTGGTTCGAACGCTTCCTTGTCCAGGGCCTGACGGCCGGCAGTGTGAAGGGCTAACCAACTCATCAAAGAGCTCACAAGAAGCTCAAGGAGATATTCGTGTCACAGATTGAGTTAGACCAAGTCGCCCGGAAAATCCTGACCGACAACGATCAGGGCGGATACACGGTGCCGACCAAGGGGCTTTACCCCTACCAATGGAATTGGGATTCGGTCTTTGTTGCCCGCGGCTTTGCGACATTCGACACCGACCGCGCCTGGCGGGAGATCGAGTTGCTCTTTGAGGGGCAATGGCGAGACGGGATGGTCCCGCATATACTGTTCCGGAAGGACGATCCGAGTTACTTCCCCGGCCCATCCGTTTGGGGAACAGATGGCGGACCCATTCCAAGTTCAGGCCACTCTCAGCCTCCGGTCGCCGCAACCATCGTCCGGGACTTGCTGGAACTTGATGCCTCTGATGCTGCTCTGGATCGGGCGAAGTTGCTCTTCCCAAAAATCCTTCAATGGCACCGTTGGTTTATGGCTTACCGGGATCCAGACAATCTCGGCGTAATTGCCGTTATTCATCCCTGGGAATCAGGACGGGACAATCTTCCGGACTGGGATGACGCCTTGCGCGGTGTCGAAATCAAGGATGTCGCTCCATACGAGCGGAAAGACACCTCTCATGTCGATCCGGCCATGCGCCCGCACAAAGAGGATTATGACCGCTACCTTTCTATCGTTGCGGCTTGCCGGAAAGTGGGTTGGGATCCCGAGAAGGTTGCCCGAACCTGTCCGTTTTTCGTGGCTGACCCAGGTATCACCTTCATTCTCTTGAGAGCTTGCCGCGATCTTCTGGTACTCGCAGACCGTCTTGGAGAGACGGGTGCCGTGCCAGAAATTGAGGGATGGATCAGCCGGATGGAAACGGGCGCTGCGCGCCTTTGGAATGCAGAACTCAAGGCTCACGTCGCCATGAACCTGCGAACCGGGAAACAGACCGACGGTGTTTCAAGTGCGTCTTTTCTTGCGCCCTATGCAGGCCTTGCTGATCCTGAGGTGTTAAAGCCGCTTCAAGATCATTTCGACCGGATCAGCGCAAAGGTGCGATATCTGATGCCGTCCTACGATCCGGAGCATCAAGCCTATGAGCATTTACGGTACTGGCGCGGCCCCGTCTGGGCGATGGTCAATTTCATGATTGCTCGTGGTTTCGTGGAAGCTGGTGATCCTGGCCGGTCTGATAGGCTTCGGCGTGACACGGCTGCGCTCATTCAAACCGGCGGATTTGCGGAATACTTCAGCCCGGAAACAGCAGAAGCTGCCGGTGGTGGATCATTCTCTTGGACAGCAGCGATCTGGCTTGCCTGGGCAAGACCATCGCAAGCAGATCAAGCGGCTTAAGGGGGCAGCAGATATGGGTGCAATCCAGCTCAAGAGTGTCGAGAAGTGGTTCGGTGACCTGCAAGTCATCAAAGGAATTGATCTCGATATCCAGGACGGTGAATTCGTTATCTTTGTCGGCCCATCCGGGTGCGGTAAGTCAACACTGCTGCGATTGATTTCCGGACTTGAAGAATCGAGCCGCGGCGCAATCGAGATTGACGGCAAGGACGTCACCGCATTGCCGCCCTCCGGGCGCGGTCTTTCAATGGTGTTTCAGTCCTATGCGCTTTATCCGCATATGTCCGTTCGGGAAAATGTGGGGTTTGGCCTGAAGACTGCAGGCGTGCCAAAAGCGGAGATCGACCGGAAAGTGAACGCGGCCGCGGAAATTCTGAAGCTCGATGATTACCTTGAGCGCCGGCCCAAAGCTTTGTCCGGTGGTCAGCGTCAACGTGTGGCCATCGGACGGGCCATCGTCCGCGAACCGAGCGCGTTTTTGTTTGACGAGCCGTTGTCGAACCTGGATGCCGCGCTGCGTGTTGAAATGCGGTTCGAAGTTGCCCGGCTCCACAAGAGCCTTGGAACGACCATGATTTACGTGACCCATGATCAGGTCGAGGCGATGACACTTGCGGACAAAATTGTTGTCCTGCAGGCTGGCGAGATCGAGCAAGTCGGCTCTCCACGCGAACTCTATGAGCGACCCGACAATCTTTTCGTTGCCCAGTTTATCGGCTCGCCGAAGATGAACGTCCTGCCCTGTTCTGTTTCCGGAGATTCGTTCTCGCTCGACGGCCATGGCGGTGGCCATTACCCGCATGCGAGTGCAACAGGTGCGCCGGTCAAACTTGGTATTCGGCCTGAACACATGCTGGTTGTTGCACCGGAAGAGGGGCACTGTTCGGGCACCGTTGAGGTTGCCGAATATCTCGGGGCTGACACGTTCCTTTATGTCGCGCTTGATGGCCTTGATACTGTCCTTGTGCGGATCAGCGGCAGTGAAGAAATCGCAGAAGGAGCACGCATCGGACTGAAGTTCGATGAAAGCCGCATGCACTTCTTTGACAAGGACGACCGAGCGATCCGCAGTAATTGATGAGGTGTTTTTACAACGTATACAATGCGGAATGTCGGTAATAGGATAAAGCATCGGTCGCGAACACTTCGTTTGTGAAGGGGGCGGTGCTTATCATGACTATCCTGCGCAGCATCCTGCTGGCCTTCGGTGTTCTCGTGAGTGCTTGCGCGGCCAATGTTCATGCCGCTGGCTTCCGTGTCACATTCATCAATCCAGGTGGGGATAGCGGGTTTTGGGGCCATGTTTCAAAGACCATGCAGGCGGCAGCTGCAGACTTTGATGTCGATCTTGAAATTTTGAATGCCGACCGGCGACCCTATTATATGGAGAAGCTCTTACAGGAGCGTCTCAGCAAGGGAGATCTGCCTGACTATTTCATCTTGGTGAATGAGCTTCAGGAAGGTGCCCGGCTTATGCAGCTGCTCGATGGGCAGCCGGTTGAGACAGTATTTCTTCTAAACACATTGACCAAATCCCAGTACGGAGTTTTGAACGAGCGCGTTCAGTCCACAATCATCGGGTCCATCACCCCAAACAATGAGTGGGCCGGCTATGAGATGGCGCAGTCCCTAGTCTCCTTCGGAAAATCCGGAGGTGCAGCCGACGGCGGCCTAAGGATGTTGGCCCTCACCGGCGACGACAGCACGCCGGCGGCTCTCGACCGGCAAAGGGGTATGGAACAGGCTGCAGCTGACAGCGGTGTCGATCTAATCGGCGCAGTTCCGGTGAATTGGAACGAAGAGACTGCTTATGAGAGGGCAAAGACGTTTTTGAACCGGACGAAGGTTGATGCCATCTGGGGCGCAAATGACGCCATTGCCCTCGGAGCAAAACGGGCCGCAATCGAGCTTGGTATGAAGCCCGGTGAGAACATTGCCTTTGCTGGTTTGAATTGGTCAAAAGCGGGGATGGAAGCGGTCAAGAACGGACAGTTGACCATGACGCATGGCGGTCATTTCTTCGCCGGAGCCTGGGTGATCGTGATGCTCTATGATTACCACAACCGGCCCGCACCCAAGAGTGCACTAGACAATGTGTCTTTTCAGATGTCCGCGATCACCCGGGATAACGTCAATCTCTTCCTCGACCGGTTGGGTGATCAGAACTGGGCCAAGATCGATTTTCTCGGTTTCAGCCAGGCTATGACCGGCCTGTCGCATTACGATTTTTCGGCAACTGCGATCTTGAATGCTGCAAAGAATTGAAGCCGCAGCGTGAGTTTTGAGACTTAAATGTCGCTGTTCGTTTGTTCTTGCCTTGATTGAGTGAAGCTGAAACCTTCCCGGATGATTCTGGAGGTGAGGTGTTTCATGAACAACAAAAACGAAACTCAGCCTGGTGGCTACAACCCTGAGACTGAAGGCGCGGAAATGGCGTTTTCCGGCAAAATGTCATACGGCGATTACCTCGGCCTTGAGACTATCCTGAGCTCGCAAGCTCCTTTGTCGAATGCTCCGGATGAGCTTCTGTTTATAATTCAACATCAAACGTCCGAGCTTTGGATGAAGTTGATGCTTCACGAGTTGGAAGGGGCACGGACAGCCATTGCCGAAGATCACATGCCGGAAGCGATGAAGTTGCTTGCGCGCGTCAGCCGGATCATGGAGCAACTGAACTCCGCGTGGGACGTGCTCCGGACGATGACGCCGAGCGATTATACCCAGTTCCGGGATTCGCTTGGTTTGTCGTCCGGGTTCCAGTCTCTGCAGTACCGCCTGATCGAATATGCCCTCGGAAACCGCAATCTTGCGATGATCCGCCCGCATGAACATGTCCCCGAAAACGTCGATCTTCTGAATCAGGAGCTTGGCAAACCGAGCCTCTATCAGGTGGTGCTGTCATTTGCGCAGCGGCAAGGACTGGACGTTCCTGAGCATGTGATCGCAAAACCATCGGACAAACCGCATGGCGAGGTGCCAGAAATCGTGGACCTTTGGCAGAAGATTTATCGTGATCCTGCACAATCCTGGGCGCTTTATGAAGTGGGTGAAAAGCTGGTCGATCTGGAAGACTACTTCCGGCGTTGGCGGTTCAATCACGTCACCACGGTGGAACGTGTCATCGGTTTCAAGCGAGGCACCGGCGGCACGGGAGGTGTGACCTATCTAAAGCGCATGCTGGAGGTCGAACTGTTCCCCGAACTCTGGCATGTCCGAACGGAACTCTGAGCGCACCTGACAAGATTTACGGTCAAGCAGAAGAAGCATTGCCAATTCCAATCCTCGAGTTAAGCTGCTGTTCAAGGACCTGAAAAACAAGGTCCGGGAGCAGTTGAACAGAGGGGAAGTTCTGATGTTGAAGAGACTTGCGGCAACAGCAAGTGTGCTGGCCATGCTGAGCGGTGCCGCCGTGGCGGAGCCGGTTAAAGTTGGCATGATCACCACGTTGTCCGGTGGCGGCGCCGGGCTTGGTATCGATGTGCGGGATGGTTTCCTGCTTGCTGTGAAACAGGCAGGCAACTCCGACTTGGAAGTGATCGTTGAAGACGATCAACGCAAACCGGATGTGGCTGTGAAGCTAGCAGACAAGCTGGTGCAGTCGGAAAATGTTGACGTTCTGACCGGCATCATCTGGTCGAACCTTGCCATGGCCGTCGTGCCATCAGTAACCGCACAGGGCAAATTCTATCTGTCGCCAAATGCTGGGCCATCCGCTCTGGCAGGTAAAGGCTGCCACCCGAACTACTTCAATGTGGCCTGGCAGAACGACAATTTGCACGAAGCAGCCGGTGCCTACGCAAAAGATCAAGGCTACATGAACAGCTTCATTCTGGCACCCAACTACCCGGCCGGCAAAGACGCGTTGACAGGTTACAAGCGTTTTTATGGTGGTGAGCTGGCTGGCGAGCTTTATACTAAACTCGGCCAGACTGACTACGCCGCAGAGCTTGCTCAGATCCGGGCCTCCGGTGCTGACAGCGTGTTCTTTTTCCTGCCAGGTGGCATGGGGATTTCCTTCCTGAAGCAGTACGCGGACAGTGGAATCGACCTTCCGGTCGTTGGGCCGGCGTTCTCTTTCGATCAAGGCATTCTGCAAGCTGTCGGCGATGCGGCGATGGGCGTGAAAAACACCAGTCAGTGGTCAAAGGACATCGACAATCCGGCCAACAAGGCTTTCGTCGAAAGCTTCCAGGCTGAATATGGCCGCCTGCCGTCGCTCTATGCGTCACAAGGCTTTGACACCGCCAATCTTCTGCTGTCGGCGGTGGCCAAGGCGGATGTGAAGGATGCTGATGCATTCCGCGCGGCACTCAAGGAAGCTGATTTCGCATCGACCCGTGGTGACTTCAAGTTTGGCGACAATCACCACCCGATCCAGGACATCTATGTCCGCGAAGTCATTAAGGAAGGCGATTTCTATACCAACAAGATCATTGCCACCGGCTTGAGCGATCATGCGGATGCCTACGCTGGTGAGTGCAGCATGTAAAATCGACCATCAACGATTATCAAAAGCCCGGGCACATTGCCTGGGCTTTTTTGTTGGCGCTGTATTAGGGCTCAGGTCCGGCCGTTTGGTCGCGGTCCGTTGATATTGCTCAAAGACGTGTCAGGCCATCTCTGGAACGGTGTGGGCTACGGAGTTTTGCCAGTGATGCGGCGAACCTCAGGTCCGGGTGTGTCGCCTTACGGAGCAAAAAGGCTGCATCCGGGTCCTGCCGGACCTTGGGAGAAAATCATGGATAACGGTCAACAGGCTGGCAACGGAGTATCGAAGGCAGCTTGCAGCGTGACCCCGGTACCGGACGGTGCGATTGCCGAGATCTGCGAACGGTTCGGCAATGACAAGCACCGGATGCTGGATATCCTGCGCGAGGTTCAGGACCGTTTCCAATGCATTGCACCAGCGACCATGGACCAGATCGCCGAAGAAACCGGTCTGACCCGGATCGAGGTCGAAGGGGTCGCGAGCTTTTATTCCTTCCTGTCTCTACAGCCGAAAGGCCGGATTACCATCCGTCTGTGCGACGATATTGTCGATCGGTATGCCGGACTGGAAGCCGTCACAGCCGCTTTCGAAGATGCGCTCGGGGTCAAGATTGGCGAAACATCCGCAGATGGGGCCGTGTCCCTTGAATACACCCCTTGCATTGGTATGTGCGACCAAGCGCCTGCAGCGATGGTCAACGATATTGTCCTGACCAATCTGACAGCTCAATCTGCGCGGGAAGTGGCCCTGACGATTAAAGCAGGCGGCAGCCCAGATGATCTTGTCAGCGACCGGTTTGCCACTCTCTCACCGCATGACCGTGCAGTGCGCATGGTGGACAACAACATCCGCCATGCCGGTACTGTGCTTCTTGGGCCGGTGCCCGAAGATGCGGGCCTTTCCAAAGCGGTCAGCATCACCTCCTCCCAGATTATCTCGATGATTGAAGAAAGCGGCTTGCGCGGTTGTGGGGGTGCTGGATTTACGACGGGGCGCAAATGGCGATTTGCGGCAGCTGAGCGAGCTGAGCGGTCTTTTGTGATCTGCAATGCAGATGAGGGCGAACCTGGCACCTTCAAGGACCGCGTTCTTCTCACAGAGCGGCCACATCTTCTGATCGAGGGTATGACAATAGCCGCCCGTGCGGTTGGGGCGAAGGAAGGGATCCTTTATCTGCGCGGCGAGTATGTCTACCTGCGCGAACTTTTGGAACAAGTGCTAGAGGAGCGCCGCCGGCGCGGACTGCTTGGCAAAGAGATCCTTGGCACCAAGCGCTTCAACTTTGATATCCGTATCCAGATGGGCGCGGGCGCTTATATCTGCGGTGAAGAAGGTGCCCTGATCAGTTCTTGTGAAGGGTTGCCGGGTGAGCCGAAAACCCGCCCGCCGTTCCCGGTCAATCGCGGGTATCTCGGCTACCCGACCGTGGTCAACAATGTGGAGACCTTCTGCCATGCCGCACGCATTCTGGACCAGGGTGCGAAGTGGTTCCATGACATGGGCACTGAAGGCAGTCATGGAACCAAGCTGTTCTCGGTCTGCGGTGACTGTTTAAACCCTGGGATTTACGAGCTTCCTTACGGTCATTCAGTCTGGGAGCTTCTGGAAATGGTCGGCGGTCAGGATGCTGCGGCGGTTCAGGTTGGCGGGCCGAGCGGTGCAATGATCGCCCGGGACAGTTTTCACCGAAAGCTCACATTCGACGATCTCGCGACCGGTGGCGCGATCATCGTCTTTAACGGTCAGCGGAACATTCTTGAAATCGTTGACTACTACATGTCGTTCTTCGTGCATGAAAGCTGCGGCTATTGCACGCCTTGCCGGGTCGGCAATGTCTTCTTGCAAAAGGCAATCCAGAAGTTCCGCAAAGGGCTCGCCAATCCAGAGGACATCGACTACCTCAAGGATCTCTCCGGCACGATCATTGAGACCAGCCGCTGCGGCCTTGGCATGACATCACCCAATCCGGTGTTGTCGACCTTGGCGAACTTCCCGCTGGTCTATTCAGCCATGACCAAGCCGAGCAAGGACGGGATCCGCGACACTTTCGATATTCAGTCGGCGATTGAGGGTGCCCGGAAGATCGCCAAGCGCCGTTCCTACATCTTCGACAGGGATTTCACAGAATGAGCGGCACAAAAAAGGAAACCGGGTTCAGTTTCACGATCGATGGTGTCGAGGTCACGGCCTATGCCGGGCAAACCATCATGGAAGCTGCCGATGAGGCCGGTGTCTACATCCCTCGTTTGTGCGACCATGAAGGGCTGCGCCATCAGGGCAGTTGTAGGGTTTGTACCGTGAAAGCAGGCGGCCGGAGCGTATCCGCCTGCACCCAGCCGGCGGCTCCGGGCCAGACGGTCGAAAACGAAACGCCGCACCTCAACAAGATGCGCCGTGATCTCGTGGAAATGCTGTTTCATGAAGGCAATCACTTGTGTCCTATCTGCGAAGCCAGTGGCAATTGCGAGCTTCAGGCAATGGCTTACCGGCTCGACATGACCGAGGCGACAAATTTTCCGTATCTGGAACCTTGCCGGGCTCTCGATGCTTCTCACCCTGACATTGCGCTCGACACCAACCGCTGCATCAGTTGCGGACGGTGTATCCGGGCGTCTCAGGATGTCGATGGCAAGGGCGTCTTTGGTTATGTCGGCCGGGGAATTCACCGGCGTGTCGCTGTGAACGGCGAGAACCTTGCCGACACAGATGCAGCTGTGACTGACAATGCGATCTCGGCGGAAGTCTGTCCGGTCGGCTGCATCATCCGCAAACGGGTCGGTTTTGTAACTCCGATTGGCGAGCGGGAGTTCGACAAAGGGCTGATCGGTCATGACATTGAGGAGAAGCGCAAATGAGTGCGAGATCTCAGGCCGAGCTTCCCAAGGCCCGGATCGCGACAGCTTCACTGGCCGGTTGTTTCGGCTGTCACATGGCAATCCTCGATGTCGATGAACGCCTGATTGATCTGATGAAGCTTGTCGAGGTCGACCGGTCTCCCTTGACCGACAAGAAGCGTTTCACCCAGCGCTGCGACATCGGCATCATCGAAGGCGGTTGCTGCAACGAGGAAAACGTTCATGTTTTGCAAGATTTCCGCCGCAACTGCGATGTTCTGATTGCTCTTGGGCAATGCGCGATCATGGGCGGACTTCCGGCCATGCGCAACGCGATCATGCACTCCGACGAACCCTTACGCGAATGCCTGGATGAGGCCTACATCACCGGCCGCTATATCCGGAACACGACCCACAATGTGCCCAATGATCCGGCTTTGCCGCTGCTGCTCGATGAGGTGTATCCATGTGCGCAGGTAGTGGAGATCGATTATCAGATCCCCGGCTGCGCGCCGGAAGGGGACATTATTTTTGACACGCTCTCAAAGCTGCTCACCGGGAAATTTCGGGGCTTTGAGCGCGAAATGATCAAGTTCGACTAACCAGGGGCGAGTATATGGGCGAACCCAGACTGATTGAAATCTCGCCGGTCACCCGTGTCGAAGGGCATGGGAAAGTTACCATTCACCTCAACTCGGAAAACGAAGTGGATGAGGCCAGGCTGCATATTGTCGAATTCCGTGGTTTCGAACGGTTCATTCGTGGGCGCCTCATGTGGGAAGTCCCAGTCATCGTGCAGCGCCTGTGCGGTATTTGCCCGGTCAGCCACCACCTGGCGGCCGCCAAGGCCATGGACATGATCGTGGGCGTCGATCAGTTGACACCGACAGCTGAAAAAATGCGGCGGTTGATGCACTACGGACAGGTCATGCAGAGCCACGTCCTGCACTTCTTCCATTTGGCGGCGCCAGACCTGTTGTTCGGGTTTGGGGCTCCTGCCGAGAAACGCAACATCTTCGAAGTGATCAAGGAACAGCCAGAGCTCGGCAAACGCGCCGTCGTGATGCGCAAATACGGTCAGGAGATCATCGAGGCGACGGCGGGCAAGAAGATCCATGGAACCGGCGCTATCCCTGGGGGCATCAACCGCAATCTTCCGATCGAAAGACGCGATCATTTTCTGAGCACGATTGATGAGATGCTCGAATGGGCACAGGACGCGGTCAAGCTTGCCAGAGACTACACGCTTGAACATGAGGATCTGGTTGCCGAGTTCGGATCATTTCCGTCGAACTACATGTCTCTCGTACGTGAGGGAGATGGTGCGCTTGATCTCTACCATGGCAACCTCCGCGCATTTAATTCGACCGGGGACGAGATCTTCGATCAATTGCCTTATACGCAGTATCATGAGCGTCTGATCGAGGATGTGCGGTCCTGGTCCTATATGAAGTTTCCCTTCATTAAGGAATTAGGGCCGGACGTTGGATGGTACCGGGTCGGTCCGCTGGCGCGTATGAATACGGCGAGCTTCATAGATACGCCAATTGCCAACGCGGCACTGGAAGAGCTTAAAACCGTCACGGATGGCCGCCCAAACAATTCGACGCTCGCAAATCACTGGGCCCGGATGATCGAAGTCGTGCATTGCGTTGAGAAGATCCGCGAACTGCTCAACGACCCAGACCTTCAAGGAGACGATTTGGTTGTGACCGGGGACCGGCGCGGCGAGGGGATTGGCGTCATCGAAGCGCCGCGCGGAAACCTCATTCATCATTATCAAGTCGATGAAAACGATCAGGTCACCTACTGCAATCTGATCGTGTCAACGACACACAACAACGAGGGCATGAATAGGGCGGTCAAGGATGTCGCCGTCAAACACTTAAGTGGTCATGACCAGATCACAGAGGGCATGCTCAACCATGTCGAAGTTGCGATCCGGGCTTATGATCCATGCCTTTCCTGTGCCACTCATGCGCTGGGCCAGATGCCATTGCAGGTGGAGCTTTTCAACGCGGACGGGGAGTTGGTCGATAGCAAAGCGCAGTCGGTATGAGGGTGCTGGGATGTTGTTGATTGGATATGGCAATCCGGGTCGGGGAGACGATGGGCTTGGGTCTGCGTTTTCTGAAAGCATGGCAGCGCGTGACCTGACGTGCTGGACCATCGATACTGACTACCAGCTCGTCGCAGAGCACGCCTTTGATGTCTCTGGACATGAACTTGTCGTGTTTGCAGACGCAGAGATTGGGAGCTCGGAGCCCTTTTCGTTCCGCGAGATCAAACCTGGTGCGCCGGAAGTTCTGGGCAGCCACAGTCTGGTTCCCGAAACCGTCCTATCCTTGTGTGAAACCCTTTATGGCGCGGCACCGACCGCATTTGTACTTGGGATAACCGGTGTGGAATACGGTGAGGTGAAGGAAGGCCTTTCAGATCAGGCTGCCGCCAACCTCACGAAGGCACAGGCATTTTTCCTGGATTGGGCCGGAAAGCTGTCTACACCTTAGGCTCTAGATGTCCGGTGTATCGGTCCGGCTCTCAGTTGCGGGGTCATGGGAATTGCGAAGTGCCTCCAGGGCGCGCATCCGTTCTTCTGCTTTGTCCTGATTTTCCCTCGTAACCCCGGCAATCAACACTTCGGCAATAGCCATAAGCGCCAGGGATGAATCCCATGGCGAGGGAACTGCGACACGGGCTGGTAGCACATAGGAGGCTATCCGGCCAATGGGGGACATCCAGCTGTCTGTGACCAGCGCAACGGTCGCCCCTTGTTTGGCCGCAGCTTCTGCAAACTGAATGATCTCTGCCTGGTACCGGCGGATGTCGAAGACCAGCACAACATCTTTTGGCCCAATCCCAAGCAACTGGTCGAGCCAGTTCCCGTGCTGTCCGGCCACATGAACGACGTTCGGCCGCACGATACGCAAGTGCGCTGCCATGTACCTTGCAAGGCCGTCAGTGAACCGCCCACCGATCAGGTGAACGGTCTTGCGGTCGTCGGCCAATAATTTGACAAGACCGTCAAGCTCGCCTTTTGGCAGATGGTCGAATGTCTCGCGGATGTTCTCGATCAGTTGCCCGACATGCGGGTCGCCCGTTGTGTCCTTTGCAAGACTGGTGCTTCGCGCGAGCGGGGAGTTCAGCTGATTGGCGAGTTCGCTGCGCAGCTTTTTCTGGAATTCCGCGAAGCCTGGAAACCCCAGCCGGGCCACAAACCTGAGAATGGTCGGAGCGCTCACCCCGGCGGCTTTTGCAAACTCTGCAACAGTCCCCAATCCCTGCACCGGATAATTTGCCATCAGGGCATGCGCCGCCTTCTTTTCGGTCGCGGTAAACTCGTCGAGCCGATCACGTATGTCGTCCAAAAGTGGCCGTTCCATGGGCTGCTGCCTCAATTTTTGGCGGAGCTATCAAAACTGTTTGACAGAACCGCATTTCGTGTATCAGATATTACAGAGTTTGAATTTGTCGGCAATACTGTAACAAACATTACAGAAACAAGCAGGCGCTTTTCCGGGGGGATGAATGGGATCAAACCACCAAAACGGCGGAATGTCCCGTGCTGTAGAGGTTGTAAATGCAGAAGGTGCCGGTGAGCTGGTCCTTTTGTGTGATCATGCTTCGAATCATTTTCCTGCTCCCTACGATCAGTGCCTTGGTGTGTCGGATGAAGAGAAATCCGCGCACATTTCATGGGATCCGGGCGCGCTCGGCGTCGCGATGGCGTTGTCGAAGGCGCTTGATGCCCCTTTGATCTATACGACGGTTTCCCGTCTGGTCATCGACTGTAATCGCGAAGAGACACGCGAAGATCTAACGCCGTGCTTGAGTGAGCTGACAGAGATCTCCGGAAACAAAAATTTATCCGACGAAGAGCGGACATTCCGGATTAATCTGGTTCATCGCCCCTTCCACGATGCGATCGACAAAGTGCTTGCGCTTCGGGCGGACAAGGGGCTGCCATCTGCAGTGGTGTCCATCCACACCTATACGCCGGTCTACAAAGGCGAGTCTCGGCCCTGGGAAATCGGTTTGATCTCCGAAAACGACCGCCGCCTGGCCGATCCTGTGTTGGCGGGGTTGAAGGCACGTGGCGATCTGACCGTTGGCGACAATGAGCCTTATGCGCCCTCAGATGGGGTCTATTACACCGTCAGGCGGCATGGTGAAGACAAGTCGCTGCCGTGCCTGATGATCGAAATCCGAAACGACGAAGTGCGCACGCCAAATGAGGAACTGCACTGGGCGGACATCTTGGGACCTTTGTTGAAATCCGCTGCCAAAACGGTGTTGCGGAAGGAGGTTGCGGATCATGCCTAGGATCGCCCATTGGTATGTTCACGCGGTTGACGGTTTCAATCGCGGTCTGGGCAAAGTCATCATGTGGGGTGTCTTTGTCATGGCGGGGATCCTATTGTGGTCCTCGATCTCCAAGACGTTTTTCAATCCGTCGCTTTGGACCCTGGAAGTGGCCCAGTTTGCAATGGTCGCCTACTACGTTCTGGGCGGACCCTATTCTGTTCAGCTTGGGTCGAATGTCCGTATGGACCTGTTTTATGCGGAGTGGAGCATCAAGAAAAAGGCCTGGTTCGATGCTTTCACCGTGCTTCTTTTGATCTTCTATCTTGGCGTTCTCCTCTATGGGGCGCTTGGGTCTACAGCCTATTCCCTAGGTTATTTCGGTCGGGAGTTTCCGGAGTTCTACTGGGAGCTGATCGTCGCCTTCTTTACCGACGGGCCTGCTGCCGCCGGAGAGGTCATGGGCTATATCGAACGCAGTCCGACGGCGTGGCGGCCGGTTCTCTGGCCAATCAAGGTGACCATGTGTATCGGCTTTTTCCTGATGCTTCTGCAGACCGTTTCTGAGCTGATCAAGGATATTGCGACCATCCGGGGAGAGACCATCTGATGTCTTACGAGATGATCGCCCTTTTGATGTTCTCATCGATGATGCTCATGCTGCTCACCGGGCAGCGGGTGTTTGGAGCCATCGGCGGTATTGCAGCCATCGCAGCCATTAGCCTGTGGGGTGTCGGCGGCCAGGATATTCCGTTTTCCGCGGCGATGAAGCTCATGAAATGGTATCCGCTGCTGACGCTGCCGATGTTCATTTTCATGGGCTACGTCCTGTCGGAGACCAAGATCGCCGACGATCTTTACAAAATGTTCCATGTCTGGATGGGCCCGCTCAACGGCGGACTCGCCATTGGAACGATCCTCCTCATGGTTCTGATTTCAGCCATGAACGGTTTGTCGGTTGCCGGAATGGCGATTGGCGCGACAATCGCTCTGCCGGAGCTCTTGAAACGCGGGTACGACAAGCGCATGGTCACGGGGGTGATCCAGGCAGGGTCATCGCTGGGCATTCTGGTGCCGCCTTCCGTTGTCCTCGTGCTCTACGCGATGATTGCACGGGCACCAGTCGGACAGCTTTGGCTTGCCGGTATCATCCCGGGCCTGATGATGGCGGCCATGTTTATTGTCTACATCGCAGTCCGCTGTAAGCTTCAGCCCAATCTTGGCCCAGCCCTTACGATTGAAGAGCGGGAAGCGTCCAAGGAAGAAAAGTATCGGCTTTTGCTGGCCGGACTGCTTCCGCTGATCATTTTCGCGGTGATGATGGTGCCGTTCGTCAATGGCTGGACCAGCCTTGTCGAAAGCTCTGCGATCGGTGCTCTGGCGGCCTTGCTTGCATCGATCATCAAACGCCGCATGACCATGGACATCCTTATCCTCTGCCTGCGGAACACGCTCGGCATCTCCTGCATGTTCATGTGGATCATTCTGGCCGCTCTCGGCTTTGGCGCGGTCTTTGACGGGCTCGGCGCAGTCAAAGCGATCGAAAACCTCTTCACCGAACAGCTTGGCCTGTCTCCCTGGATGATCCTGATCCTGATGCAGCTGTCGTTCCTGGTCATGGGAACGTTTCTGGATGACACGGCAATGCTGGTGATCGTGGCGCCGCTTTATGTGCCTCTGGTGGCAACACTGGATCTGGGCATGCCGGTCGGGCAGGTGCTGATCTGGTACGGAGTGCTTTACACGATCACGACACAGATCGCCTACATGACGCCACCGTTTGGCTACAACCTCTTCCTGATGCGGGCAATGGCGCCCAAGGACATCACCATGCGGGACATTTACGGGTCGATCACCCCGTTTGTCCTGGTGATGGCTCTTGCGCTGGCTCTTGTCATGGCTTTCCCGCAAATCGCTCTTTGGCTGCCTGAACTGGTTTACAGCCGATGATGCGCGGAGCGGGACAAAAACAATATATCCGGAGGAAACGGATTTGAATGTGCGGTTAAATGAGATCCGGCAAACGGACGGACCGCTTGACCTTGGAACCGAAAATTAGGGGAACAGTAATGACGAACAGACGTGATTTTCTCAAAAAAGCCGGGACAGGTACTGTTGCAGCCGCAGGTGCCGTAACGCTGGCCGCACCGGCCGTTCACGGCCAGACACCAATCAAGTGGCGCCTTCAGACCTATGCAGGCCCGGCGCTGGCCGAGCACGTGATCAAGCCGCACATCGATGCCTTCAACAAGGCAGCAAACGGTGAAATGGAGATCGAACTCTACACCGCTGATCAGCTGGTCCCGACGGGTGAACTCTTCCGTGCCATGCAACAGGGAACAATCGATGCGGTGCAGTCTGACGATGACTCCATGGCATCTCCGACCGAAGTCACTGTCTTCGGCGGTTACTTCCCGTTTGCGTCCCGGTATTCCCTGGATGTGCCGGTGCTCTTCAACCAGTATGGCCTGAAGGAGATCTGGGAAGAAGAATACGCCAAAGTTGGCGTCAAGCACATCTCTGCTGGCGCTTGGGACCCGTGCCACTTTGCCACCAAAGATCCAATCCGCTCGCTGGAAGATCTGAAAGGCAAGCGCGTCTTTACCTTCCCGACGGCCGGCCGCTTCATGGCACAGTTCGGCGTTGTTCCGGTAACCCTGCCTTGGGAAGATATTGAAGTTGCGGTTCAGACCGGTGAGCTCGACGGTATTGCCTGGTCCGGCATCACCGAAGACTACACGGTCGGTTGGGCTGACGTTACCAATTACTTCCTGACCAACAACATCTCTGGCGCTTGGGCAGGCTCGTTCTTTGCCAACCAAGAGCGTTGGAACGAGCTTCCGGATCACCTGAAAACGATGCTGCAGCTCGCCATGGATGCATCACACTATTACCGCCAATGGTGGTATTGGGGCGGCGAAGCGAACCTGCGCGTCAACGGCACCAAGATGGAACTGACATCCATTCCGGATGAAGAGTGGGCAACAGTTGAAGCCGCTGCCATGGTCTTCTGGGATGAGATCGCTGCAGAGTCTCCGACAAAGGCGAAAGTTGTCGAGATCTTCAAGAAGTACAATCAGGACATGCAGAAAGCTGGACGTCCTTACCGCTACACCTAATGCAAGCCCTGGAACCGGCCATCTCACCCTTCGGGGTGGCCGGTTCTTGCAACTACCGGTCCGGAAAAATAGAACCCTCCGGACCGGGAATTTTTTCAAATAAGAGCGCTCGTAAACCGCCAAATAGGGACCAGACAACATGCCGGGAAATCTGACCTTTGATGCCCTGAAATCACTCGTGACATCGGGCGAGATCGACACAGTTCTTGCTTGCATCGTCGATATGCAGGGGCGGTTGATGGGCAAACGCTTTCTGGCCCAGCATTTCGTGGACAGCGCTTACGAAGAAACCCATTGCTGCAATTACCTGCTGGCAACGGACCTAGAGATGTACACCGTGGAGGGCTACGCCGCGACCAGTTGGTCGGGCGGCTATGGCGACTACGTCATGAAGCCGGATCTCTCAACGATCCGCCGCATTCCGTGGCTTGAAGGCACGGCCATGGTGATCTGTGATGTTCTTGATCACCACACCCACAAGGAAGTGCCGCACTCGCCGCGCGCGATGCTCAAGACCCAGGTTGCGCGCATGAACGCCCTGGGCCTGACACCGATCATGGCAACCGAACTTGAGTTCTTCCTTTTCGAGAAGAGCTTCGATGAGCTGCGCAAGAGCGGTTACCGGGATATGGAGCCGATCTCCGGCTACAACGAAGACTACCACATCCTTCAAACAACGAAGGAAGAGGACGTGATGCGGCCGATCCGCAACGGTCTCTATGCCGCTGGAATTCCGGTGGAGAATACTAAGGGTGAGGCCGAAGCCGGTCAGGAAGAGCTCAATGTCAAGTACGCACCGGCTCTTGATACCGCCGAGTATCATACGATTTCAAAGCACGCGGTAAAGGAAATCGCATGGGCAAAGGGTCGGTCAGCGACGTTCCTGCCGAAATGGGCGAGCGACAAGGTTGGCTCTTCATCTCACGTGCACCAGTCGCTGTTCGACAAAGACGGAAACAATGTCTTTTGCGATCCTGATGGTGAATACGGAATGTCTGCGTTGATGCAGCATTATCTGGCTGGCCTTATCAAATATGCGCCCGACTACACCTACTTCCTGGCGCCTTACATCAACAGCTACAAACGCTTCCAAAAAGGGACTTTCGCGCCGACCAAGATGGTCTGGTCTGTCGACAACCGCACCGCCGGGTTCCGGCTGTGCGGCGAGGGGACCAAAGCGCTGCGCATCGAGTGCCGCATTGGCGGTTCGGATCTGAACCCATATTTGGCGCTCGCAGTTCAGATCGCAGCCGGTCTCAAGGGAATTGAGGATGAACTGCCGCTCGACAAGCCGACATCCGGCGACGTCTATGAAGCAAAAAAAGCCAAGGAAATCCCGCACACCTTGCGGGATGCGCGCGAAACATTGCGCAAATCAAAATTCCTGCGGGAAGCTTTCTCCGACGCGGTCATTGACCACTATGCCCGCGCAGCGGAATGGGAAATCGAAGAGTTCGACCGGGCTGTTACCGATTATGAAATCGCCCGGGGTTTTGAAAGAGCCTAAACATGACAAGCAAAGTAACCTGTATTTCTCCGATCGACGGTACGGTCTATGCGGAGCGCCCTGTCTTGTCCGCCGACGACGCCCGCGAGGCTGTCGCGCGGGCAAAAACCGCTCAGATCGCCTGGCAAGCACGTCCGCTGGAAGACCGGATCTCTCTTGTTCTCGCCGGAGTTGCCAAGGTCGGTGAGATGAACGACGAGATCGTTCCGGAACTCGCCCATCAGATGGGCCGTCCCGTCCGCTACGGTGGTGAGTTTGGCGGCTTTACAGAGCGTGCCTCTTACATGGCGGAGATTGCTGGCGAGGCACTGGCGCCGATCGAAGTTGCCGATGATGCGGCATTCAAGCGGATGATCAAGCGCGTGCCCCATGGCGTGGTGCTTGTCGTAGCTCCTTGGAATTACCCTTACATGACCGCGATCAATACGGTCGCACCCGCGTTGATCGCAGGGAACTCTGTTGTTCTGAAACATGCCTCTCAAACGCTGTTGGTTGGCGAGCGCATGGCGAAGGCTTTCCACGAAGCAGGCGTTCCGGAAGACGTATTCCAGAATGTATTTCTGGATCACGCGACAACCTCTGCGCTGATTGCTGAAAAGTCCTTTGGTTTTGTGAATTTCACGGGCTCAGTAGGGGGCGGTCAGGCGATGGAAATGGCCGCAGCCGGAACGTTCACCGGCGTTGGCCTTGAGCTCGGCGGTAAAGACCCTGGCTACGTCATGGAAGACGCGGATCTCGATGCAGCGGTCGATACACTGATCGATGGGGCGATGTTCAATGCTGGTCAATGCTGCTGCGGTATTGAGCGGATCTATGTGGTGGAGAGCCTCTATGACGCCTTTGTCGAAAAGGCGGTAAAGATTGTCGAAGGCTACAAGCTCGGCAATCCGCTTGACCCCGAAACGACCCTTGGTCCGATGGCCCATGCCCGCTTCGCGGCAGAAGTCCGTGCCCAGACGCAAGAAGCTATTGCAGATGGGGCCAAGGCCCTGATCGATCCTGCAAAGTTCCCGGAAGATGATGGCGGCGCCTACTTGATGCCGCAAATCCTCGTCGATGTGGATCATTCCATGCGGGTCATGCGCGATGAGAGTTTTGGCCCGGTGGTCGGCATCATGAAAGTGAAAGACGATGCCGAAGCCATCAAGCTGATGAACGACAGCGATTTCGGTCTGACAGCATCGCTCTGGACCCGGGATGTCGCCCGCGCGGAAGCCATCGGCGATCAGATCGAGACCGGAACCGTCTTCCTCAATCGTGCAGATTATCTGGATCCGGCGCTGTGCTGGACAGGTTGCAAGGACACCGGCCGCGGCGGCGGTCTGTCCATTATCGGCTATCACAATCTGACACGTCCGAAATCCTATCACCTCAAGAAAGCTCAATAAGATGGTGCTGACTGCCAATTGGTCATATCCAACCGCCATGCGCTTCGGCGCGGGACGTATTTCGGAAATCGCCGATGCCTGTAAGGCGTCCGGTATCTCCAAGCCGCTGCTTGTCACGGACAAAGGTCTGGCAAGCATGGACATCACCACCAAGACCCTGGACCTGCTGGATGCAGCAGGTCTGGGCCGGGGCCTGTTTTCAGAAGTTGACCCGAATCCGACCGATCTGAACGCCGCAGAAGGCGTGAAGGTCTACCAGGATGGTGGTTATGACGGGGTTGTTGCTTTTGGCGGCGGCTCCGGGCTGGATCTTGCCAAGGTCATTGCCTTCATGGCGGGGCAGACCCGTCCGCTTTGGGACTTTGAGGACATAGGGGACTGGTGGACCCGGGCAAATGCCGATGCGATCGCGCCGATCGTTGCTGTTCCGACAACCGCCGGGACCGGATCGGAAGTCGGCCGCGCCAGCATCATCACCAAGGTCGATACGGCGGAAAAGAAAATCATCTTCCACCCGAAGATGCTGCCGTCCGTGGTGATCTGTGATCCGGCACTGACGGTCGGAATGCCGAAGTTTCTGACCGCAGGAACCGGCCTTGATGCCTTTGCCCACTGTGTGGAAGCCTATTCCAGCCCGCACTACCATCCGATGAGCCAGGGTATTGCGCTGGAAGGCATGCGTCTGGTTGTCGACTACCTGCCTCGGGCCTACGCCGATGGCACGGATCTGGAAGCGCGCGGACACATGATGTCTGCCGCGGCCATGGGCGCGACCGCGTTCCAGAAGGGCCTCGGCGCCATTCACGCACTCAGCCATCCGATCGGCGCGGTTCACCACACCCACCATGGCACGACCAACGCCGTGTGCATGCCGGCCGTTCTTCAGTTCAACAAGTCCGCAATTGCGGATCGGTTTGACAAGGCGGCAGGCTATCTCGGTATTTCAGGCGGTTTTGACGGCTTCTGCGCGTTCGTGGACGAGTTCAACGCTTCGATGAACATTCCGAAGACCTTGACCGAGCTCGGCGTCAAGGATCCGAATATCGAGGAACTGACCGCGGCGGCTCTTCGCGATCCAAGCACTGGCGGCAACCCGATCGAGATGACGGAAAAGAACACGCGGGCGCTTTTCGAAGAGATCATGTGATCTTAACATAAGCGAACGATCAGCACGTAAAGGGCGCCAACCGGCGCCCTTTTCTATTTTTGAACTGTAGAGAACTTAGTGCCCGCCCATGTCTCCATGCACGGCGACCATGTCGAGCTCTGCCGCCTGGGGCTTGATTGCCGAGAATCCCTCCCGGAGGCCTTCGTCGGAGAGTTCACGCTGGACGGCGAGGAGCGTGTTGTCGTCGTGCTCTGTGCACATGGAGGCCATGTAGGACAGCTCTTCGGACGCAACGCCCCTTGCTGCCTCGACAGACGGGGCGCCATAGATGTCGACAAAGTGTTGTGCCAGCCGGTCCACCAGTTGGTTGAACTCCGGCTCCTCAATCGGAGTAACTGCCACAAAGGTCACCCGGCCGAAGGTTTCCAATCCGAGCCAGCCATTGACAAAGGCCTGCCTGGCCTTGCCGGTCAGCTCCGCCTCCGTCCAATCCGAGAATTCAAAACCGCCGGATAGGCACCATTCGCCAGTCCTTGCTGGCGAAAAATAAACGTTCTGGTCGCTCTCATCGAGATGGATCGCGCGAGCAAGCTTCATTTTGATCCCTCAAGTTGGGTAGACAGCGGAACAAGCTTTGTTTCACCATCCGTCCGCATCAACATACCGAAAAACTCATCAACGCCAACAAATGTCCCGGTTTCACCGTTGAAATCGATGTCCTCGCCGAGGTTTTTTGCAAGGCCGCGCCATTCTGCATGCACCGGACGAGGACCGTCTTCCTGCCATCGGTTGATCCAGTAAAGCGTGTGGCGAACCCAGCTTTCCAGAAGGCGTTCGGGTTCAACTTCGCCGCAGCCCTCTTCAATCAGAGATGTCCTGTCTGGATCGTTGCCTGGATTTCCCTCAAGGATTTGAACATTGAGCTCCAGGCCAATGATCAGCCAGTCCGGTGTTTCGGCCGGGTCTGTTCCAGACGCGCGTACGCGAAAACGCCCGCAGGTGGCCCCGTTTACCCGAATGCCGCCAGCCCAATCCAGATGAACCGCGACCTCGGGCGGGGCGAGGGCGCCGAGAGCTGCCTGAAATCCTAGTCCGCAGACCGGCAGCATGCTCATCGCTTCTTCCAGCGGAACTTCCGGAGCAAAGATCAGGCTTGCCCGTAATGTGCCACCTCCAAGGTTATAGACAACAGTTCCGGGGTCTGTACCCGCAACAGCAAGGGCTATTGCCCGGTCGAATGGGTCAGCCGTACCGGTGACCGCTTCTCCCTGGAAGAGCGGTGGGAATTGGAGATCGTTCACGCCGAGCTCTCCTGAGCGGCAAGCTGTTCTGTCACTGCTCTCGCCAGCTTCTTGAAGGCTGCCGATTCCGGCGCATCTGGGGCCTTGATCACGGCTGGTGTATCGCCATCTGCCGCAGTGCGGATGTTGAGGTGCAAGGGTATCTCCGCAAGTACTGGAACCCGCAGGTTTGCGGCCTCCTTGGCGACGCCGCCATGACCGAAGATATGCTCCTCGTTTCCGCATTTCGAACAGATATGCGTCGACATGTTCTCCACCATGCCAAGGATCGGCACTTTCATTTCCTGGAACATGTCGATGCCCTTGCGCGCATCCAGCAAGGCAATGTCCTGCGGAGTGGAGACAATCACTGCGCCGTCGACAATGAACTTCTGCGACAATGTCATTTGGACGTCGCCGGTTCCAGGTGGCAGATCGACAATCAGGACATCCAGGGCACCCCATTGAACCTGGGTCATCATCTGTTGCAAAGCGCCCATCAGCATGGGCCCCCGCCAGACAACAGCCTTGTCGCCAGATGTCATCAGGCCGATCGACATCAGTGTCACGCCGTGGTTACGAAGTGGCAAAATGGTCTGGCCATCCGGTGAAGACGGTCGTCCTATTATGCCGAGCATTTCCGGTTGTGACGGACCGTAAACGTCCGCATCCAGAAGACCGACCTTTAGACCCTGCGCTGCCAGAGCACAGGCAAGGTTTGAGGCAACAGTCGATTTTCCAACGCCACCCTTACCGGACGCAATCGCGATGATCTTTTTGATGCCCGGCACATGCTGCGGTCCGGAAGTGCCAGGTGCGACCGGGATCGGTTTGATCGGCTTCAGCTCTCCAGGACCTGCCTTAGGGATTGGGGCAGCAGGTGCCGCGGCTGGTGTGATTGGTTGGTCGGAATGCGATGTCAGGATCACTTGCGCAGACGAGCAGTCCGGCAAGGCTTCGAGCCGCTGGACGGCGTCCTCACGGAGCCGTTCCATCTCATCAACACGGGTTTGATCGATCTGAAGGACGAACCGCACAGTCCCATCAGCAACCTTGAGGCCGCGGATCATGCCTGTTGCCGGGAGGTCTTCCCCGGTTGCCGGATCCACGATCGCCTTGAGTGTTTCAATAACAGTTTCGCGTGAAAGGGACACGTCCGCCTTACCCCTTGATTTCGCCTTCAACGACATGCTCAAGACCGAGTTCCTCGATCACGATCACGGCCTTTACGTTAAAGCTTTTGCCTTCAGGTGCGCCAGCTTCGCGAACTGCATTTTCAATGGCTTGTTGGGATGTGACCCCGACCTGTTTCAGGAATTTGCGCATGGACATGTTAAAGTCGTCGTTCATTTGGACCTCCCCGTTGTTTTGACATGCATTGACGTATCGGCATCTTCGCTTCTACGCTTATAGACTGATGTCAGCTGCGTGAAGGAGGAGCGCGTGGCCTGCCGGAAACTATTGATATTCGTGTTTGCGTGCATCTGGATGAGCGCGTCTGTTATTGCTGTGCGTTCTGCGGAGCCGTTTCGGCTCAGCGTGCCGCAAGATCTCAACGACAGCGGTTTCCTTAAATACCTGCTGCCCCGATTTTCCTTGAAAACAAATACGCGGATCGAACTGGTTTCGCCTGAGGATCCAGCCGAAGTGCGGCTATTGGATGAGGAAGGCGGAACACCAGTATTCGAAGGGTTGGACCGCACATGGTACGCAACTGTCGAGCAGGAAACGGGCGGTACCAAAAGATTTATGGAGTGGCTTACCGGCGATGTCGGCCGGCGAACCATTGATGGTTTTCCGGCTAAGGATGGCTTTGCGTTTACCGCTGCAGCTCCTATCGCAAAGGAAGTTGACGACGGACTGATCGCCGGAGATGCGGGAAAAGGCGAAAAGCTCGCCGTGGTGCATTGCGGGCGGTGCCACCGGGTTAATGCCGCAACGCGCATGGCGGGCATCGGCTCTACTCCGTCTTTTGCGATTCTTCGAACGCTCGCCGACTGGAAGCCGCGCTTCGAGGCGTTTTTCGCGCTCAATCCGCACCCGTCATTCACGCTGATCGAAGACGTAACGGAGCCGTTCGATGAAACACGGCCGCCGCCGATCGTCCCGGTCGAAATGACGCTGGACGATCTGGATGCCATCCTCGCCTTTGTCTCACGCATCCCGCCGGCCGATTTGGGCGCGCCGCTCCAGTACCAGTGATCCTGATCAGGCACGGTCAATGGTCGCGCCTGATATAGTCGTCGGTGGTTCGAACCCGCGGGCGTTCGTTGGATTCAAACGGATTGTTCTCGCTGTGGTAAGCCGCATTGACCCGGCAATCGTCACACATCTGGATCATCCGGGCGGCCCCGCCATCTTTGAACATGGAATGCTTGCCGGCGAGCTGCCCCATGATCCGTTCGACTGTTGAGCGAACTCCAAACGGTTTGCCGCATTCGATGCACTCAAACGGTTCTTCCTCTTTCAGCACAATCGGTGTCAAAGCCGCGTCGCTCAAGTTCAGCTGGGGAACCAGGGAAAGTGCGCTTTCCGGGCAGATGTTTGTGCAGATGCCACATTGCAAACAGGCGTCTTCCTGGAAGCGAAGTTGCGGTTGATCAGGGTTTTCCTTAAGGGCACCAGAGGGGCACAAGGACACGCACGAAAGGCACAATGTGCAAGCGTCTTTGTTCATGGCAACGGCGCCGTAGGGGGCTCCGGCAGGAAGTTCCAGCACGGCGTCCGGTGCATTCAAGGTCTTCGCGGCAAGGCGCGTCACCTGCCGGCGGGATCCAAGCGGAAGGATTGGGGCCTCGTTTGCTGTCCGCTCCGCCTCTTCATAGAGGGCGGCTTCCAAATCATCCGGATCCGTTGGTTCGAGCAATCGAATCTGGTTGTTTCCTGAAATGGCATTTGCGAGATCGACCTGGAAGGGGAGACCGTCCTGTTCTGTCTGGGGTGACACAAGGATGTCGACTGCAGCGAATCCGCATCCAAGGGCTGCAAGAGCCTCTGCGTGGCCGAAAGCGGCCAATGCCGATACTTCCAGCGGAATAACGTCAATCGGCAGGCCTTTGCCGTATCGGGCCGACAGTTGGATTATTTCGAGACCGTAGGCCGCATCATGAACCAGCAGGCGTGGAGGCTCGTTTGACGCCTTTCGCCAGGTCGTTGAAAGCGTCTCAATCCGCTTGAAGACGTGTTGCGGTGTCGGAGCGTCATAGGAAACAGCGCCAGACGGACACACCGCTGAGCACATCCCGCAGCCCGCGCACACCATTGGGTCAATGGTGATGTGATCACCAGCGGGAGTGATTGCGCCGGTTGGGCAAAGGTTCAGGCAGCGGTTGCATCCGGTTTTCTGTGCTCTGGAGTGCGCACAAAGGTCTTCGTTGACCTTTACGTAGATTGGTTTTTCGAACGTCCCGATGAGTTGAGATGCTTCCAGGATAACCTTCGAATAAGCATCCTTGTTGCCGGGATCCGCGCGAAGATACCCCTCGCGCTTATCAGCGGCGGGAAACAGCGGTGCATCCCTGCGCAGGTCTACGATGATGTCACACGCGCTCTGGCCGCCGCCTGTCGGTTCTGTCCAGTTGAATGCGCCCCGGCCACCTGGAATGCGTTCCTGCAGAGCATCGAAAGCGACTTGAAATCCGCCGAGGGCACCGGTTGCCGATTTGATGTGACCGCGCACGACATCAAAGCGGCGATCGTCAGTAACCGGTAGCTCGACATCGGGGGTGACCAGAACAGTCACACTCAGTGTGTCACAAAGAAGCTTGGCCGCATCAAACGCGATGTCCGGCTCACCGAGCAGTAAGCAAGTCCCTTCGGACGAAACGTCAACGACGCGTTCACCCGGATCCGGCAACATGGCCTCAGCGATGAGCGCTGCCATTTTTGCCGTTGGTTCAACATCGCTCGAGGTCCACCCCGCACGGTCGCGGATGTCGATAAAATGCGGGTCATTTACTTCAAGATCTTGCGCGAGCTCTTCGAAGAACGTTCGTTCTTGAGCGCAGGCAATGACGACGTCGCCGCTTTGCAACTCTGATTCGGCCGCTGGAGCTTCCGTGTGACACAGGGCTGTATGGACTTTCGAGCAAGCCAGCCCAGTATATTTTTCAATCTCTTCTGCGTTAATCGACTGGCTTTTCAAGCAGTCGCACAGCAGCAGCTTCGCTTCTGTCATCGAGCGCGCGTCCTCTCCCCCGTGATGCCATTTCAGCGTCTCCCGCGCAGGAAATTGGCTCATCAGTTTCTAATCAAGGGCGAAGGTGTCTTTCCGTCAAGTGGCCTTTGTAAGGACTTGAAATTTCCAGATGTTGCGTCAGCATGGGCAAAAATAAAATTTCCGGCCGGACCGGATATCTGGAGGATGCGCGCCTGTGAATACGGAAAGAAGCCGTTCGATGCCGGTTGGCATTGTCGTGCGCCGCTTGCCCGGCGTGACGCGCTGGCAGAAATGGTCCTGGCGTGCCGTATCGCTTTTGCCAGGCGCAGGTGATGCAGACTGGCAAGTGCTGCGCAAGGAAGGAGACGCAGTCGAGTACCATGCGGCCACCCTTCCCCTTGAGCTGCACCGCGCCGAAACCGAGGCCTATCTCACCGCGCTCTCTGACAAAACGCCCTCGCTTTATGTCGTGATGCGGCCCGCCGAAGAGCTGGACCGGGACGTCCCCATGGAGGTGATGCTGATCACTGCGTCAGCTTACGAAGGGCAAGACTATGCGGATACGAGCGACGTTCTCGTTGAAAAGGTTCCGATGCCGCCGGGCCTGATCGCATGGGTGCGAGAGTTTGCCGAGACCCATCATGAGGACGAAATCTTTATCAAGCGCCGTCGAGATAAAAAGCGGGTCGATCTGCAAGAAGAAGGAATTGGCGACCCCCGCATTCGCCAGATGACGGATGTCTACCGCTCTCCGCGGCGCAAGCCAAAGGACACCTTGCAATGACCGGCGATGAAAAAGCGGGGATGGATTTCTGGTCGCGGCGAAAAGCGGCGGTGCAGCGGTCCGAAGAACTGGAACGTGTTCAGGTAGAAGAAGCGGAGGTCGCAAAGGAACGGGCCGAGCTTGAAACCAAAAGCGATGCTGAGATCCTCGAAGAACTCAACCTTCCGGACCCCGATACGCTCACCGAAAAAGATGACTTTAGCCAATTTTTGTCAGCTGCGGTTCCTGAGCGGCTGAAGCGGCGTGCGCTGCGCAGGCTCTGGGGCCTCAATCCGGTTCTCGCCAACCTGGATGGCTTGGTTGATTACGCAGATGACTTCACTGATGCCGCAACAGTCGTTTCTAACCTCCAGACCGTCTATCAGGTCGGTAAAGGGATGGTGGAACGGTTTGTAGAAGGCGAGGAAGACGAGATCGCCGAAGAGGTGGCAGAAACGATCGTCGAGCCAGACGAAGCAAATCAAAGAATTGCTGCAGTGCAAGATGATGAAAATACTGCAGAGCAGCATAATTGTGGCGAAAATGAAGAAGCACTTGTGCAATTGACGCAAGGAGAAGCGTTGTTGCAAGATATGCCAATACGTGACGAGTTTGAGTCTTCGGTGGGTGATACAACCAATGTCGAGGCAGAGCCGCCTCAACGCCCTCGCCGAATGAGGTTCGACTATTCGTGAATATCGAACCCGACTTGTGGGAGCTAAACTCTTTGCGTTTGAGGGAGGTGACGGCGCATGGCCGCTGTTGTTACGGAATATGTGATCGACCCGGAAGACCAGGCGAGAGCAGACTTATATAATTTTTTGGGGGTATTGCTGGCAAAACCGGCGGACAACGACCTCCTTAGGCAAATTGCTGCGCTTTCGGGCGACGACACCCCGCTGGGCACGACCCTCAAAACCCTTGCAAAACTTGCTTCGGTGACATCGGAACAGGATGCCGAGCGCGAATTCAACGCGTTGTTCATCGGCCTTGGACGCGGCGAGCTCTTGCCCTACGCGAGCCATTACCTGACAGGATTTTTGAACGAAAAGCCTCTTGCAAACCTACGGCAGGAGATGGCTGAGCGCGGTATCCAGCGCGCAGAGGGCAAAAAAGAGCCGGAGGACAACATCGCATCGCTCATGGAAATCATGGGTGGGCTGATCGTTGGACGCTTCGGTAAGGTCACTTCGGTCGCAGACCAGAAGTCCTTTTTCAACGCACATGTAGGCCCTTGGGCTGTGCATTTCTTCAGTGACTTGGAGGCCTCAAGGACGTCGGTCCTTTATTCGGCCGTCGGGTCGCTCGGGCGGCAGTTTATGGAGATCGAAGCAGAAGCATTCGAGATGCTGCCCAATTAGATCTTTCGGCATGACGCGATGCTGGGAAATCTAACATTCACGTTGGCAATTAAGGCGGCGCCGCCGCCTGGAATGAGAGGAGGATTGCAACGATGAAACGACCCGAACAGTCGGGCGCAGGCCTTGAGGCCGGACGCCGTGACTTCCTGAAACTGGCGGCCATTTCGGCCCCGGCCGCAGCTGCTGTGGTCGCGACGGGAACAGCTGCGCAAGCCGCTGAGCCGGATCTTGCTTCTGAGAAGATGCAAGACACCGTGCATACCCGCGCCTATTACGACAGCGCCCGGTTCTAACTGGACCCTGTGAACACACCGGCCGATGGTTGCGTGACGCCCGATGGCCGGTTCACTGACACACCCAGCCGTACCCAAATGGGGTATCAGCAAGGTAGGGCAAAATGCTTAGGAAAAAGACCAATGGGGTTGCGCGACGCCCCCAAGGTGCAAGTATCCTTAGAGACACTGCACATAAATCTGTAGACCGCCGGACATTCCTTAAAGGATCCGGTGTCGCAGCTGGCGGATTGGCCGCCATCTCCGCCATGGGCGGTTCTGTAACACAAGCCAAAGCACAAGCTGGCGCCGGTGCCGTGAAGAACGTGAAAACGGTCTGCACACACTGCTCCGTCGGTTGTACAGTTGTGGCTGAAGTTTCCAACGGGGTCTGGGTCGGCCAGGAACCGGGTTGGGACAGCCCATTCAACCTCGGTGCGCACTGCGCCAAGGGTGCTGCCGTTCGTGAGCATGCGCACGGCGAACGCCGCCTGAAATATCCGATGAAAAAGGAAGGCGGCGAGTGGAAGAAGATCAGCTGGGAGCAGGCGATCAACGAAATCGGCGACCAGATGATGCAAATCCGCGAGGAAAGCGGTCCGGACAGTGTTTATTGGCTTGGTTCGGCCAAGCACAACAATGAGCAGGCTTATCTGTTCCGGAAATTCGCGGCCTACTGGGGAACCAACAACGTTGATCACCAGGCGCGTATTTGTCACTCGACCACGGTTGCCGGCGTAGCAAACACATGGGGCTACGGCGCCATGACAAACAGCTACAACGACATCCACAATTCCCGTGCGATCTTTATCATTGGCGGTAACCCGGCTGAGGCGCATCCTGTGTCTTTGCTCCACGTCTTGCGCGCCAAGGAGCAGAACAACGCACCGCTGATCGTTTGTGATCCGCGCTTTACCCGCACCGCTGCTCATGCAGACGAGTATGTCCGTTTCCGTCCAGGTTCGGACGTGGCGCTCATCTGGGGCATCCTCTGGCATATCTTCGACAATGGCTGGGAGGACAAAGAGTTCATCCGGACCCGTGTCTGGGGCATGGACCAGATCAAGGAAGAAGTCGCCCGGTGGACGCCGGACGAAGTTGAGCGTGTCACCGGCACTCCGGGCAGCCAGCTGAAACGCGTGGCGCGGACGCTTGCAAACAACCGACCAGGCACCGTGATCTGGTGCATGGGTGGAACACAGCACACCAACGGTAACAACAACACGCGCGCTTACTGCGTGCTGCAGTTGGCTCTTGGCAACATGGGCACAACCGGTGGCGGCACCAACATCTTCCGCGGTCACGACAACGTTCAGGGTGCAACCGACCTTGGCGTTCTGTCACACACCCTGCCTGGCTACTATGGCCTGAGCGCGGGTGCTTGGGGGCACTGGTCCCGTGTCTGGGGCGAGGATCTTGATTGGCTGAAAGGGCAGTTCGCTAAGACGACCGGCGCTGACGGTAAAGAAAAGAACCTCATGAACCTCACCGGTATTCCAGTCAGCCGCTGGATCGACGGGGTTCTGGAAGATCCGGCGAACACCGATCAGCCGGCCGAAGTTCGGGCCATGGTACTTTGGGGCCACGCTCCAAACTCCCAGACCCGCATGACGGAAATGAAAACCGCGATGGAGAAACTGGATACGCTGGTCGTCATTGACCCGTTCCCGACCGTCTCTGCCGTGCTTCATGATCGGACGGATGGTGTCTACCTGCTCCCGGCAACGACACAGTTCGAAACCTATGGATCTGTCACCGCCTCAAACCGCTCCATCCAGTGGCGCGACCAGGTGATTGAGCCGTTGTTCGAATCCAAGACCGACCACGAAATCATTGGCCTGTTTGCCAAGAAGTTCGGTTTCCATGACCGGATCTTCCGCAACATTGCCCTTGAGGAGGACGGCATCACGCCGAACATCGAGGACACAACCCGCGAGTTTAACCGCGGTATGTGGACGGTCGGCTACACTGGTCAGTCTCCAGAGCGGATCAAGCTGCACATGGCCAACCAGCACACGTTCGACAGGACGACGCTGCAGGCAAATGGCGGTCCCGCGGATGGTGACTACTACGGTATGCCGTGGCCGTGCTGGGGTACTGCAGAAATGAAACACCCGGGCACGCCGAACCTTTACGACATGTCCAAGCCGGTCGCCGAAGGCGGTCTCAGCTTCCGGGCACGTTTCGGTGTCGAGCGTGATGGTCAGAACCTTCTGGCCGAAGGTGTCTCCAATCCGGGTGCGGAAATTCAGGACGGCTATCCGGAATTCACCATGCAGATGCTGATGGATCTTGGATGGGACGGTGACCTGACCGATGAAGAGCATGCAGCGATTGATGCCGTCGCCGGACCGAAAACCAACTGGAAGACCGACCTTTCCGGCGGCATCCAGCGGGTGGCCATCAAGCATGGCTGCTCACCGTTCGGCAACGCGAAGGCTCGTGCTGTTGTATGGACCTTCCCGGACCCGGTTCCGCTTCACCGCGAGCCGCTCTACACCAATCGCAGGGATCTCGTGGCGGATTACCCGACCTACGAAGACCGCAAGTTCTACCGTCTGCCGACGCTTTACGCGTCGATCCAGAAGCAGGACTTCTCCCGCGACTACCCGATCATCCTGACCTCCGGTCGTCTGGTCGAGTATGAAGGCGGTGGTGATGAGACACGGTCGAACCCGTGGCTTGCCGAACTTCAGCAGGACATGTTCGTCGAAATCAATCCACGTGATGCCAACAACATTGGTATTCGGGACGGCGCGCAGGTCTGGGTCGAAGGTCCGGAAGGCGGCAAGGTTAAGGTCATGGCAATGGTGACCGAGCGGGTCGGCGAAGGCGTTGCCTTCATGCCGTTCCACTTCGGTGGTCATTATCAAGGCGAAGACCAGCGGTCGAAATATCCAAAAGGGGCCGACCCGTATGTTCTCGGCGAGAGCACGAATACGGCTCAAACCTACGGCTACGACTCCGTTACCCAGATGCAGGAGACCAAAGCCACTCTCTGCAAGATCTCGGCAGCGTAAGGAGGAAACGCAATGGCACTTGGTGGACAAGCGAGGGCTAAGTTCCTCTGTGACGCTGAGCGTTGCATTGAATGCAATGCCTGTGTGACCGCCTGTAAAAACGAGCATGAGGTGCCGTGGGGCATCAACCGCCGCCGGGTTGTGACCATCAATGATGGTAAGCCGGGGGAACGGTCGATCTCCGTTGCCTGCATGCACTGTTCGGACGCACCATGTATGGCGGTGTGCCCGGTCGACTGCTTCTACCAGAACGAAGAAGGTGTGGTCCTTCACTCGAAAGACCTTTGCATTGGCTGCGGCTATTGCTTCTATGCCTGTCCGTTCGGCGCACCGCAGTTCCCGCAAGCGGGCAACTTCGGATCGCGCGGCAAGATGGACAAGTGTACCTTCTGTGCTGGTGGCCCTGAAGAGAACCATTCCACAGCGGAATTCGCGAAATACGGCCGCAACCGTATTGCGGAAGGCAAGCTGCCGATCTGCGCGGAAATGTGTTCGACCAAAGCTCTGCTCGCAGGTGATGGCGACGTTGTCGCCAACATCTACCGTGAGCGTGTGGTCGCCCGCGGCTTCGGCTCCGGCGCCTGGGGCTGGGGCTCTGCATACGGCCAAAACGGCGGCTAAGGATACGTTGGTCAATGCCGGCTCAGATGCACTCTGGGTCGGCCGATCAAACGCCCTTCTGACAAAAGAAAAAAGAGTGGGGCGGCTGTTTGCCGCCCCACCTGTCTCTACGGGAACAATTGGGTGAGGAACCAGAGATGAACCGCTTCGTGCTGGCATTTGCCGTACTGTTTGCTTTCATGATGCAAGCCTTTGCGCAGGACACAGCGGCACCAAGCGCTGACGTCGATCGCTCCGCGACAGGCGGCGCACAAACTCTGGAAGACATCCTGAAACGCCAGCGCGGCGAGAAGGTCGATTATGACTTCCGCAGGAACGCGACCGGCGATCCGGATTCAGCTGCAAGCATGAGTTCTCAACTCGGGACGCTCGGCGGGGCATCCGACCCGGAGCTTTGGCGGGCACTGCGTTATGGGTCTGCCGATGTAACTGTTTCATCTGGCGGGCAAGTGGCATCCGTTCTCATGCAAGACGGCGGCATGCGGTGGCTGTTGTTCCGCCAGGGGCCGCTCGCCACCTACGGCGGCTATCTTCTGCTCGGAACTCTCGGGTTTCTGGCACTGTTCTATTTGCTTCGCGGCCGGATCCGTATCGATGGTGAGAAAACCGGCCGGACAATCACCCGGTTCAAGGCGGTCGAGCGGTTTGGCCACTGGCTACTCGCCGGCTCGTTCATCCTGCTTGGCATCACCGGTCTGATCACCTTGTTCGGCCGGATGGCCATTATCCCGCTGATCGGCCACGACGCATTTGCCCCGATCGCGCAGGCCTCGAAATGGATCCACAACAACGTGTCCTGGGCGTTCATGATCGCCTTGGTGATGGTGTTTGTGATGTGGGTGGTCCACAACATCCCCAACAAGACTGATCTGAAATGGATTGCAGTTGGGGGCGGGCTCCTCAAAAAAGGTGTGCACCCACCGGCCAAGAAGTTCAATTTCGGTCAGAAGATGATTTTCTGGAGCGTCATTGTTCTGGGTGCGTCTATTTCAGCGTCCGGTATTTCACTGCTCTTCCCGTTTGAATATCCAATGTTTGCGGCAACATTCAACGTGCTGAACTCGACGGGATTGCCACAACTCATTGGATTTGGAGAGTTGCCGACCCAGCTCGCGCCACATGAGGAAATGCAGTACGCCCAGCTTTGGCACTCCATTGTCGCATTCCTGATGATGGCGATCATTCTGGCTCACATCTATATCGGGTCGGTGGGTATGGAAGGTGCCTACGACGCCATGGGCTCGGGAGAGGTCGAGCTGCAGTGGGCGAAGGAGCACCACGGACTTTGGGTTGCGGAAGTCGAAGCCGCCGAAAAAGACCGGGAAGCCAAAAACGCTGTCCCTGCTGAATAGTCGTTCAGGCAATCAGTTCGATGTGCGCGTCCCTCATCCAAAGGTCATTCGCGGCGGTTGGGAAAAAGACCGTCGTGGCAGTTGCGATTTACGTGTTCTGTTCCGTATGGCCTGTTTCCCCATCTTTGGCGACCGAGTTTCAGACCCTTAAAGGGCACGGTGGCCCGGTTATGGATATTGCGGTGGAACCCGAGACCGGTGCTGTCGCAACCGCCAGTTTCGATAATTCTGTCGGGCTTTGGTCAGGGCGAGACCCGACTTGGCTCGACGGGCATGAAGCAGCTGTGAAGGTTGTCCAATTCATAGATACCGATCGGCTTGTGTCAGCGGGCGACGACAATGATCTGATCCTCTGGGACCGTGTTGCAGGAACACAACAAAGACTGGAAGGCCATACCGCCAAAGTTCAGGGGCTTGCCGTTTCGCCGGACAAGAGCCTCATTGCCAGCGCCAGCTGGGACGCTCGGGTCGGGCTCTGGCCGGTTGACGGAGGTGAGCCGATTTTCCTGAGTGGGCACAATGCGGGCGTTAATGCGGTTGCTTTTACTAAAGACGGCAAATCTCTCTATTCGGCCTCTATGGATGGTTCGATAATTCTCTGGGATGTTGAAGAACGCACTGAAAAGCGGGTTGTCGATCGCAACGGGTTCGGTATCAACGTCTTGAGGCTGGGGGGGGCGGCAGACGGACCCGAGACGTGGCTTGCTTACGGCGCACAAGACGGCGTGACCCGGATCCTCGATCTTGAAACAGGCGACCGGCTGTACGAGTTTTCACTCGAACGTCGGCCAATCTTAGGGCTCGATGTCAGCCCCGATGGTACACGGCTCGCAACAGGGGATGGTCAGGGTTACATCACAGTGTTCGAGACGGGGGCTTGGGGGATAGAGACCGATTTTCGCGCCGCGCTCAAAGGTCCCATCTGGGCCTTGGCTTTCTCAAATGACGGGTCGGTTCTGCATGCTGCCGGCATTGAGAGTATTGTGTATTCTTGGCCGGTTGCCGACCTTTCCAGTTTTGATCCAATGGCAACGGAAACACCCGAGTTCTTGCGCAAACCAGAAGAAATGTCCAACGGTGAGCGGCAGTTCGCGCGCAAGTGCTCCATTTGCCATTCGGTGACCGATGATGGTGTGCGGCGGGCAGGGCCGACGCTCTACAAGGTTTTTGGGCGAAAGGCCGGCGCCCTGCCGGATTACAGCTATTCTGCAACCCTGGACGGATCTGATATCATCTGGTCAGAAGAGACGATAGACCAATTGTTTCTGGACGGTCCGGACCATTATATTCCTGGCTCCAAAATGCCGATGCAGGTCATTGCCTTGCCGGAAGACCGGAAAGATCTAGTTGACTATCTAAAGGTGGCAACCGCGCCAGAAGAAGCGGAGGGAGGACAACAATGAAAGCCATGCTGACGGCCTTTGCGGCCCTTATTGTGCTGACCATCGGAGCAAGCCAGGTATTGGATCGGGCGGGGTTCTCCAGTGCCGAGCAGGGCAGCAGCTCGTCGGTCCGTCTTGGTGACTGAGGCGAGGGGGACCTAAAGGTCGGTTTCAGACACGTGACTTCCGGTCGAAAACCGCGTGGTCGCCCAGGGACGGGGTTTCGTCTCCGTTCGCAAGCTTTTTATAAAACCCGAAAAGCGTGTCTTTTCCTAACGAAGGCGTGGCGTCGGCGTCATACAGTCCGGTCTTCGGATTGATTACCAGCATGGATTCAGTTGCATAATAACGGCCGATGCGGGCCAGCTCCGCCTTGTCCCGGTATTTCGGCCCAAACCGGCCGGCAAACTCAAGTGCTCTGATAATCCAGTCCATCAGTGCAACAGGCACCTTCCGGAACCGCGGCTCCAGCCCAAAGCTTTGAAACAAGTACGTTCCCTGTGCCTTGGGCGTTATCGCCTCACCTGGGCCGCCAATCGGCAGGACCTTGTTTTTCATCGCCGGGTTCTCCAAGCATTCGGCAATAAAGGCCGCGACATCATGATCGCTGATCGGCTTGCAGGATGTTAGCGTTCCATCCCCAAAGATGAGGAACGGTTTGCCTGCTTTCACACGTTCCACTTGCCCGGATAGCGATTTGAAGAAAGCGGTAGGCCGAATGATCGAATAATGCAGGCCTGACGCTTGGAGCTCCGCTTCGAATGCGAGTTTGGCGTGCTGAAATGCAAGTCGCGGTTTTTGCACGCATATTGCCGACAGTAATATGAAATGCGGCTTCCCGGTTTCTCTCGCAATTTGAAGGATATCGCTGTTCGCCTGATGATCGATTTTCCAGGCGTCGTCGGGAATACCTGTTCGGGAGGACAGGCAGGAAATCACAGCGTCGAACTGATCGCCCCGGAAAGCATCCTGGCGGATCGACTTTGGATTGGTGACATAACCAGTTCGAACAACTGTCTCTGGCGCGACACGCTGCATCTTTGCAGCTGTCTGTGGCCGGACGAAACAAACGACGTGATGACCTTGGCTCAGCAACTCGGTCAGCGCGGCGCGTCCGATGGTTCCGGTTGCGCCAAACAACAATATTCGTTTTGCTCTTACGTCCCCGTTCGGCTCAATTGGGTTCGTAGAGCCTTTCGTCTCTGGACCCCGGGCTTCCACGGTCTGTCTCCTATCCCAAGTTTCTGCAGTCAAGCTGCCCGGAAGCGGGCGATCGTGTCAATTCTGCGTAGGGACTATGGTTTCGGATCTCTTCAGAGCTGTGGTGCAATTTTGCTCATCTTACGGCTTAGCTTGGACCGGATCCGGCATTCGGGAAGAACAGTTGCTGCCCGTCCACCTGATAATCTGCGATTGCCGCCTGGCCTTCTGGCGAAAGAAGCCAGTCGATAAACCTTTGTGCCATGTCTGCCTTGACGTGCGGATGTGCTTCGGGGTTCACTAAGATGACACCATACTGGTTGAACATCTTGGCATCTCCCTCAACTACGATTTGATGCGTGCCTTTGTTGCCGAAGGCGATCCAGGTTGCTCGGTCGGTCATCAGGTAAGCGCCCATACCGGTGCCTGTATTAAGGGTTGCTCCCATCCCGGAGCCGGTTTCGCGATACCAGGTTCCGGAAGCTTCTGACGGATCGATCCCTGCGCCCTTCCAAAGGCGGAGCTCTGCTTTGTGGGTGCCGCTGTCATCCCCGCGGGACGCGAATATCGATTTGCTCGAGGCGATTTTGGTGAGGGCTTCTGCAACGTTCTTTGTGCCCGCGACGCCAGCTGGGTCGTTGGCAGGACCAACAATCACAAAATCGTTGTACATGACATCAGCGCGGGAGACGCCCAATCCGTCTGAAACGAATTTTTCTTCCGATGGTTTGGAGTGCACAAACAGAACATCGCCGTCTCCATTTGCTGCGTTGCGGATGGCTTGTCCGGTTCCGACTGCAACCACCCGGACGTCAATGCCTGTCTTGGCGGTGAACTTCGGTAGCAAGTCGTCGAACAGGCCGGAGTTCTGGGTCGAGGTGGTTGATTGAACGATGATAAACGGGTTTTCCGCCTGAGCGGATTGAAGGAGGCCGGTTGTGAGAAACGCGGCAGCAATGATTTTCAAAAAAGCTCGTCTGATCATGTTTTCCTCCAAAAGTGCTTTTGTTTTAACTCTTTACGAAAAGCCGTCCGTCCCGAAGAGCACGTGCAGGCGCGCTTTGTGGGATCTTCAACACCCGTTGCGCAGGGCCGGTTTCAGCGATTTCTCCATCTTGCAGGAAAATCAATTCCTGCCCCAGGCGGCTCGCCTGTCCTGCATCGTGGGTCACAAGTACGATGGTGATACCGTTTGCATTCGCTTCCAGGATGAGCTGCTCAATCGCGGCGGTGGAGGCCGGATCGAGGCTTGCGGTCGGCTCATCCAGGAACAGAATTTCCGGTTGGCAAGCGAGCGCGCGGACGGTGGCAAGGCGCTGCTGTTCGCCGCCTGACAGGACGCGGGCAGGACGGTTCGCAAGATGGCTTAGCCCGGCCGCCGCCAAGGCTTTTTGGATCAAGCCATTGCGCTTTTCGCCCTTCTCGCCGCGAACCCCAAGCGCGAATTTCAGGTTCGCCTTTGCAGATCGCCGGAGCAGGACGGGCCGCTGGTAGACCATGGCCTGGTTCTTCCGGGCGGCTTTGTCCAGCGCGTGGCCGCGCCATAGAACGTCACCGTGTGTCGGCGAAATCAGGCCGTGCATCAGCCGCAGAAGCAGGCTTTTGCCGGCGCCGTTCGGCCCCATGATTACTGTGCGCGATCCGCGCCGTATCTGAAGGTCAATATCAGTGAGCAAGCGGTGCCCATTGGTTTCAAATCCGAGCCCGCGGGTTTCAAGAAGAATCTCTCGCGCATCGGGCATTGCTGTTATGGATGGAGAAGACGGGGTGTCTTGCACAAGATTACGCATAAGCAGCCCTCACAGCGGATGCGCGCAGGGTCATGACAAGAGCATTGACCGCAAACGCAATCGCCAGAAGGATCACCCCGAGCGCCAAAGCAAGCTCAAGATTGCCCTTGGAAGTTTCGAGAGCAATCGTTGTGGTCATGACCCGAGTGACATGGTTAATATTGCCGCCGACAATGATCACTGCGCCAACTTCAGCGACTGCACGGCCAAACCCGGCTAACGCGACAGTGAGCAGGCTGTAACGGGCGTCCCAAAGCAGTGCCATGACGCGGTCGAGCGGTCCGACGCCGAGCGAAGTAAACTGCTCGCCATATTCCTGGTAAAGGTCCTCCACCACCTGCTTCGTCAATGCCGCAACGATTGGGGTCACCAGAACCGTCTGGGCGATGATCATGGCAGTTGGGGTGTAGAGGAGTCCCAGTGGTCCGAGCGGCCCAGAGGCCGACAGCATGAGGTATACCAAAAGCCCGACGACGACAGGTGGTAGTCCCATCAGGGCATTGAGGACAATTGATAACAGTGTTCGGCCCGGAAACCGGAAGGCGCCTGCGATTGCACCGAGTGGAAAGCCGATCAGGCATGCGATTGCGACAGCACTCAAGGTGACCTGCATTGACAGGCCAACAATCTCCATGAGGTCTGGATCAAACGCGAAAACAAGGCCAATGGCACTTGCCAGCACGTTCCAGAAACTGTCCATATGCGCTTTTCCTCCCACCTTTTCGGAGAAAATAACACAAAAAACACAAAAGCGCATAGCTCGAAATTGTTGCCGGTCGGAGCGCGACGGCCATTCAATGCCGCTTTTGTCAAAAAAGAGCCCTGCTTCGGACAAAGCAGGGCTCTAAGGGTGGCCGGAGTAGGTAAAGCGGTCCGGCCAAATGGATGCCTCTGTCAGTCGGAACCGGCGCCTTCGTCGTAGGTCCAGCGGTAATGCGGTGGGGTCGGACCTTTGTTGCGTCCGCCTTGTTCGGACTGTTCCCACGCGTGCGCTAGAATGCCGACAGATCGGGACAATCCGAAGAAGCCACGGGCAAGGGGAGCTGGACAGCCAAGTTCGGCATAAATCACTGCGGTCGCGCCATCGATGTTCATCGGCACCGGCTTGCCACGTTCTGTGGCCAGATGCGCCTCGATGGCTCGACCGATCTGAGCGTATGCCCCGGAGACCTCACCAGCGGCTGCGGCTTCATCGACCAGCCCGAGCAGGCGCGGTGCCCTTGGGTCGACAGGTTTGTGGAAGCGATGTCCAAAGCCTGGAATGAAACGCCCGTTGGCTTGCCGCCAGGTATCAAGCGTTGTGCCAAGTTCATCAAGTCCGGCGGTCTCTATCGCCCGGTAAAGCTGCACCGCCTGTTCGCCCGCGCCACCGTGAACGTCGCCGAGCATATTGAGACCGGTCGCCATGGCCGATTGCAAACCGATGCCACAAGTCGTCGCCATCCGTGCTGCCGCGATAGACGGGGCTTGAGGTCCATGATCAACGGCGGCAACGAGTGCCGCTTCAAAAAGGCTCGCTCGTTGCCCGGAAATTTCCTTGCCGGTGACCATCAGCCAGATCATCTGGGCAAAACCCTGGTTGCCTATCAGGTCTTCGACCGGGTGTCCGCGAAGAGCGATGCGGCCGGGTTCCATGTCAATGATCGAGGTGCGCCACCAATCGGCGACATCTGTGTTCTCGCTCACACCACGTTCTCCTTGCGCAAGGTCTCAATATCTTCTGCAGCGTATCCAAGTGCCGTCAAAATACGGTCGGTGTCCGCACCGAGGGCCGGAGGCGGGGTGTCCACAGATGGGCGTGTGCCGTCAATCATGGCGCCAATCCGCAAGAGATCGATGGGTTTTCCAACCCCCGGCGTTTCGTCGAAGCGCGCCAGAAAATCGCGGTCCCTGATCTGGGGATGGTCAAGAACTTCAGGCACGCTCAGGACCGCGCCAGCAGGCACGCCCAGCTTGTTGAGCTCGCGCGCCCATTCCCGCGCAGGCCTTGTGGTGAGAACGGTTTCCAATTCTGCCTTAAGCCGTAGCCGGTTGCATTTCCGGTCTTCCCGGGAGGCAAAATCAGCGTGTCCAACAAGGTCTTCCCGGCCAAGGTGTTTGGCCAGAAGGTCCCACTGCTCGTCCTTGTTGGCCGCAATGTTGATCAAGCCGTCCAAGCATTGAAACGCACCGGATGGCGCAGACGTTGGATTTTCATTGCCATTGGGCGTTGGGACAACGCCGCCGATCAGATGATTTGAGACGACCCAGCCCATGGTGGCCAGAACCGACTCCAGCATGGATACATCAATGAAAGCGCCGCGCTTTTCGGCATTGAGCGCACCGCAAATCGCCATCGCTGCCGTCAGACCGCCCACTGTATCTGCCAGTGGATATCCGACGCGCAGAGGAGCACTGTCAGCATCGCCGGTGATCGACATGACGCCCGAAGCCCCTTGGACAATCTGATCATAGGCGGGGCGGTGAGCCCAGGGCCCATCTTGCCCGAACCCGGAGATTGCACAGTAGATAAGATGCGGAGCCTCCGCTTTCAGAACTTCATAACCGAGCCCCAGACGATCCATGACCCCCGGGCGAAAGTTCTCCACGAGCACATCCGCTCCGGCAACAAGGCGCTTCAAAACGTCTTTACCGCGCGGGTCCTTGAGATTGAGGGTGAGGGATTTCTTGCCGGCATTCTGGGCAAGGAAGCTGATGCCCATGCCCTTTGCCGAGAGGTCCGGATCTGCGCCGAGATTGCGCGCAAGATCGCCCCGCCCAACGGCTTCTACCTTGATGACTTCTGCGCCGAGATGGGCCAGCTGGTGGCAGGCAAAAGGCCCAGCAAGCACATTCGTCAGGTCGAGAACCCGGATTCCATCAAGGGGTTTTGTCATATCCGGGTCCTCGTTTCGTTTCGTCTCAATCGCCGTCGGCCACGCCTTCTGCCCGCGCACGCGCCCGACGGGCACGATAGCTCGGCAGGACGACGAGGATGACGGCCAGGACCAAGAGACCCATCGTCATTGGCCGCTCAAGGATGAAGCCGATCCCGTCATAAAGTTGCATGGAACGGGAGAAGTTGTCCTCCAGCATCCGGCCCAAGATGAAACCGATCAGCAGCGGCGCCAGCGGGTAGTCGGCGAAGCGGAGGACGGTCGCGCATATCCCGAAGCCCACCAGGATTAGAAGTTCTGTCGAATTGTTCTGCCCGATGTAGGCGCCCATCAAGGTGAAGAACAAAATGAAGGGGATCAGGAAGTTGCGCGGGACCGCGAGGATCTTCGCTATATACGGGATCAACGGCAAGTTCAGGATCAACAGGATCACGTTGCCGAGATACATGGAGATAATCACCGCCCAGAAGATCTCCGGCTGATCGACCATCAAACGTGGGCCTGGAGATACGTTGAGGGCGATCAGTGCACCAAGCAAAATGGCCGTTGTACCGGATCCGGGAATGCCAAGTGTGAGGAGCGGTACGAAGGAGCCTGTGCAGGCGGCGTTGTTGGCACTTTCCGGCGCTGCCAAACCTTTGACGGAGCCTTTGCCGAACTGCTCTTGTTCTTCCTTCGTTGCGATGTTGCGCTCCACCGCGTAGCCGAGGAAGGATGCGATCGTTGCCCCAGCACCTGGCAGGACGCCGATCAGGAACCCCTGGATGGACTGGCGTCCAATAACCGGAGTGATGGCCTTGGCTTCTTCTTTGGTGATCCTGAGGTCCTTGATCTCGTTGTTGCCGCTCTCGGTTTTAGAGCGGTTCGGATCGAGAACGAGGTAGAGGGCTTCGGGCAGCGCAAACATTGCCATCGCGAGCGTGATGAAGCCGAAGCCAGACTGCAGATCCATCAAACCCATGGTGAAGCGGGGCATGTTGAAGAGCGCACCTTCACCGACCGTCGCCATGATGACCCCAAGGATGGTCATCAAAAGTGCCTTGATAACCTGGCCAGTTCCGGCAAAGGCTGCGATCGCAGAAAGACCGACGACCATCAGCGCGAAATATTCGGCCGAATGGAATAGAAGTGCGACGGTTGCGAGAGCCGGAGCGAAAATCATCAGAAGAACCGCACCGATGGAGCCGCCTGCAAACGACGAGATGGCTGCAACGGTCAATGCCTTGCCGGCCTTGCCCTGCCTTGCAAGGGGATAGCCATCGAAACTCGTCGCAACGGTCGAGGCCACGCCGGGCGCATTGATGAGGATAGAAGACGTCGAGCCGCCGAAAATCGCCCCGTAGTAAACACCGGCAAGCAGAATGAGGGCGGCAGATGGATCGCCAATTGAAATGGCAACCGGGATCATGATGGCTATGATCGACATCGGCCCCAGGCCCGGGAGCATGCCAATGAATGTGCCGATCAAACAGCCGCCGACAACCATCAGCAAATTGGTGACAGAAAAGGCTGTGCTCAGCCCGATCAGGATTCCTTCGAGCATGTCAGCCTCCGTTAGCCATGAAGACGGGCATCGGGCTCAGGAAGATCCCGAGGACCCGATCGACCAGATACCAGACGACACCTGCCGCGATTGCGGATGCGAGCGCCATGACAATGTACTTGCGCTCGCCGAGGATAAACGACCCTATGAACAAGAAGCCGAACGTGGAAAGCAGGAAACCTGCCGGCCGTAGGAGCAGAGCATAAGCAACCATCAATCCCAGCAAGGCGATTGCCTGTCCGAGTTTGTAATCGGTCAATCGCCGATAGTTGATTTCGCTCGGCTTCGGTTCGCCACTGCTCTTCTCAAATCCAAGCAGGATCAGCAAAGAGCATATGATCGCCATGACCGAGAGGATTTTGGGAAAGGTCGACGGCCAGATCGGATTGCGCCGCATGAAAGGCGCGAGCGCCTCATCCATCGTAAAGAATGCCGCATAGCCATATGCGAGACAGATCAACAAAATGATCATGGCGATCCATCGATCGAGCGCCATGGCCTCCTCCCCAAGTCTTTGTTTGTTTCGTTAAATGCCCGCTCGTGCGGCGGTTGAGATCATCTTCATATGCAAAGACGGCGCAGACTGGGTCTGCGCCGTCATGCCGTTCAGATCATAGGAAGCCCAGCTTCTTCATCAGATCGCCGATAACCTGCTCCTGGTTTTCCAGGAAGGCGCGGAAGTCATCACCATTGTTGTGGATGTTGACCCAACCGTTGCGGGCACGAACTTCTTCCCACTCCGGGGTGTCGTACATTTTGGTCAGTGCAGTCTGGTAAGCAACCAGCTGCTCTTCCGGCAGGCCCGGTGCTGCGAAGAAACCGCGCCAGTTGACGAAGGTGGTGTCGATGCCCTGTTCCTTCATGGTTGGGGCGTCTTTATAGGCATCCACGCGCTCATCAGACGTCACACCGATGATCTTGACTTCACCAGCGTTGGCAAGGTCCACAGCTTCGGAGAAACCGGTCGACAGAGCAGCAATCTCGCCGGACAGCAGTGCGGCCATTGCCTTACCGCCGGCATCATACGGGATGTATTTGAAAGCGGTCGGATCTTCGCCAGCGGCTTCCATTGCCATGGCTGCAACCAGGTGGTCCATGCCGCCCGGAACGGAGCCGCCACCAATGGCGGTGCCGGACGGATCAGCCTTGTAGGCCGCGATGAGGTCGGTCATGGAATTGATCGGGCTGTCCTTGCCAACCACCAGGGCTGCATAGTCGCCGATTGTTCCTGCGACGAGTGTCAGGTCACGGAAGTTTTGCGGAAATACGCCAGTCAAAGACCGGATCACGATCGGGGTCGAGTTGACCATAATCGTGCCGTGGTTTGACGCAGCATTCTCGATCAGGTAGCCGATCGCCTTTCCGCCGCCACCGCCGGACATGTTTTCGTAAGATGCAGTGCCAACCAACCCTGCTTTGGTGAGCGCTTCGCCAGTGCCGCGTGCCGTGCCGTCCCAGCCACCGCCAGCACCACCCGGGATCAGGAAGTGAATTGAATCGACAACCTTGTGGCCGTCCGCGAGCACTGGGCTGGCGAACGTCATAGAAGCTGCAGCCGCAGCCAGAACGACCCTGCGGGTCATTTTCATGAGTGTCATGTTTTCCTCCACATAAACTGGCCCATTGCATGGGCCTATTCAGCCTCAGGTCCGCATTGCGGAGCCTCCCTTTGGGCTTGAATTCAACCTAGCGGCAAACCCTGTCACCAACCTGTCACCGGCTGTCTATGCGCTTGCAAGAAGTGATTAGGGCAGGCAAGAGTGAGGGCAGGAGGACCAAGTTTTGCGGCTATTGCTCGTTGAAGACACCTTTGACATGGCTGAAGCCATCATGATCCGGCTGGATCGGAGCGGTATAGCCTGTGACCTTGCCAAAACACTGGAGGAAGCACGCTCTCTTCTGGATGTTCAGCGGTATGATGTCATTGTTCTGGACCTGAATTTACCGGACGGGCTTGGAACCGACCTCTTGAGAGAGTTACGGCAAAAATCCGATCGCACGCCGGTTTTGGTGCTGACCGCAGAGTTCTCCGTGGATGATCGCGTATCGACGCTCAACTCCGGTGCTGACGATTATCTGGTGAAGCCCTTTGATCATCGCGAGCTGGAAGCGCGCATACAGGCGCTCTACAGACGTGAGCAAGGAGACAAAGCGGAAGAACTGGCGATCGGGGATCTGACCTTTAATGCGACGGCCCGCGTTGTTCGGTTGAAGGAGGCACCGGTCAACCTGACACGGCGGGAATTCTCACTGCTGGAATTGTTCATTCGCAATCGGGGAAAAGTTCTGAGCAAGGAACGGCTTTTTGAAGGCATTTTCAGCTTTCAGGACACGGATGTCAGCATGAATGCGCTGGAGCTTTATGTTGCACGCCTGCGTAAAAAACTCTCCGGAAGTTCCGTTGTGATCGAGACGCAAAGAGGGCTTGGTTACAAGCTAGAGGTCCATGACTAGCCTGCTCAGCCGGTTTGGTGCGACCTCCCTTACAGCGCGGGTTGCGTTGGGGGTGACGTTCCTCTTGACCTTTGGCGGGATCATCGTTTCGATCGCAGCCTTTGCATATGGACGCGAAGCCGCCCGCTCGGCTTATGACCGCTTGCTGGTAGGGGCGGCCAATGACATTGCCTCAGCAATCACCGTGGTGGATGGCAATCCTGTCCTTGAGTTGCCGCATTCTGCATTTGAGCTTCTGGCGCTCGCGCCTGATGACCGTATCGGGTACCGGATCGTTGGGCCAAATGGCCAGACCCTGACCGGTTACGATGAAATCGCTCTTCCTGCCGGGCTGACAGGATACAACGACGTTTTCTTCGATGGCGCATTTTTTGGCGAAGCGGCCAGATATGTTGTTGTGTCCCGGCGATTTGCCGAACGCACTTGGAGCGGGACCATCCGGGTTGTTGTGGGGCAGACCCTGAAGGCGCGAAACGCCATGGCCGTGGATATCACGCGCAAAGCGCTCTACGTGCTGGCGGCGTCCGGCCTGGCGATGATGCTGTTGGCAGTTTTAGTGGTGCGTGCTGTTTTCAATCCGCTAAAGCGGATCGCGGGTGGATTGGCAGAACGTGATCCTCACGATTTGACACCCCTCGATACAGATGTGCCTCGGGAAACCGCCATGATGATCCAGGCCTTGAACGCCTTCATGGGGCGGCTGGATCGGCAGATGGATTCCATGCGGCATCTGATCTCGGACACGGCTCACCAATTGAGAACACCAGTCGCCGCGCTCAGAGCACAAGCAGATCTCTTTTCCGATGAGGAGGATCCTGAGCGCAAAGATCGCATTGTTGAGCGTATTCAGACCCGGTCCGCAAGTCTTGGCCGGCTACTTGATCAAATGTTGAGCCAGGCGTTGGTGATCCATCGCGGCGACAGTGTCCGACGGGAAAAAATCGATCTGCGGGATGTTGTGCTGGACGTTTTCGAGGAGGGCGACCATGCAGTTCTGCGGCCGGATGTTTCAGTCGTTCCGCAATTGGCAGACCAACCGGTTCACGTGCTTGCGGATACGACGTCCCTTCAAGAAGCGGTCAAGAACCTTCTGAGCAATGCTTTGAAATATGGACGGGCACCTGTACGCATTGGTGCTACGACCGAAAACGGTGTTGCCTCTATCTGGGTGGAAGATGATGGCGGTGGACCCGATCCGGAAATCCTTTCCGCCCTGGGAACACGCTTCAATCAATCTGGTTTGTCCCGTCAGAACAGTTCCGGTCTTGGGCTCGCCATTGCGCATGCTGTTGCCCGGTCTTTTGAAGGACAGTTGGTTTTGGAAACACAAGGCAACAGGACCTTTCGCGCAGCTCTGTGTTTTCCGGAAATCAAGGCGGAGGCTGCATGAAGGATACTCAGTGCAGGTTACTTGGTATTAGCCTTTGGTTGTTGGCTGCCGTCATTGTCCCTGCAACTGCGGCAGAACCTGAGTTGGTCGAACAATATGGGGGTGCTGATGCCGAACAGACCCTCATTGTGCGCTCGACCGCCGACATTTCGGTTTTTGCGCCGGTTGTCGAGGCTTTTTTGGAAACACGGTCCGATCTGACACTCATCTATGAGCAGTGGGGATCGAACGACCTCTACACCCAATCCCGCACGGAATGTAGGGAAGGGGCACCGGTTGCCGATGTCGTTATCAGTTCCGGCGTCCACCAAATGGTCAAGCTGGTCAACGAAGCCTGTGCCCAAAGCCATGTGTCGCGGGAGACTGAGCAGTTGCCAGCTGCGCTGCGGTGGCGCGATGAATTGTGGGGCATTTCCAGAGAACCCGCTGTCGTAATCTATAATCAGGACTTGGTACCGCCCGCTGAGGTGCCAAAGTCGCGGTTTGATCTCCTGGATTTGCTCCGGCCAGCCAACACCCCTTACGCCGGACGCGTTGCCACCTATGACATCGAGCGCTCCGGCCTCGGGTATCTTTTTGCTTTTGTCGACGCACAAGAGGCATCGACCTTTGGCGCATTGCAGGAAGCCTTTGTGCGCACCCAAGCCGTCCGGTCGTGCTGCTCCTCCGATATCATCCGGAGCGTGGCCGATGGCCGCTACCTGATCGCCTACAATGTGCTGGGGTCTTATGCCCAAGGATATCAGCAGCAAGATGATCGGATCGGGATCGTTTTGCCAACCGATTACACATTGGTGCTGTCCCGTGCCCTGATGATCCCGAAAGGGGCAGACAACGGCGCTGCGGCTACTGATTTTCTGGACTTTTTGTTGTCGCCTGAGGGGCGTAGGGTATTGCGTCAAGCGTTGCTAATCAGCCCGCTTCTTGAGACGGAAGAGGGGGCTGAGGGAGAGACCTTAAGTTCTACAGCGCTTCGCCCGATCGGTTTGTCTCCGGCGCTCATGGTTGCACGGGATCAGCTGACCCGGGAGACTTTCTTGAAACGCTGGCGCGTGACATTTCCTGGGCCGTGAATGCAGAAAATCAATTCGTAAATTCTTTTGGAAACGCACGGCGGGCGTGAATACTCGCCCCTTGCAAGCCGCCGGTCTTGGAGAACACGCCACGCACCAGAATAGGTTCGCTGTAATTCGCAAGTGTTATCGCGCGGGTCTTACTATCGATTTCTGTCAGTAGCCGGCCGTCGGCGCTCAAGCCTCCACTCACCGGGATTACATCCGGGCCGAGCAGATTTATCACCATGCTGAGCGCTCGAGCCAGAATAGTTGTAAAGGCGTCGATGGTCCTTGCCGCTTGCGGCTCTCCGGCGTGCCAAGCGGTCGTTACTTCAATGCTTGAGTACGATGTGTTGTGAAGAGCGGCGTGTATTTTTTCCAGACCTCGCGCGGAACCGTAAGCATCCAGGCAACCGATTTGACCGCACCCGCATTGAAAATGCGGAATGCCTGAAATCGTCCCACCCGCGGTTGGATCGACAACCGGACCGTGCCCCCACTCTCCGGCGATCCCACCAAGTCCTGAGACAAGACTGCCGTTGTGAACCAAGCCACCGCCGACTCCTGAGCCAAGAATGATGGCGAAGACAGTTTCTTTGCCAGCGCCCGATCCCTCAACAGCTTCTGCCAGAGCAAAGGCATCGGCATCATTGATGATCGCGACCGGGGTGCCGAGTTCCTTCGTCAGATTCGAAGCAATCGGGCGGCCGTTCAAACAGGGAATGTTCGCGACGTCTGCGATGCCGGTTTGTGCATCGAAGGCCCCTGCGAGGGATATAACAACCGGACCGTATGTCTCCGGAAGACACTTGCGGAGTGCTTCGACAAACTCAGACCACGAGTGCAACGGTGTTGGAACCCGACCAGCTTCTTCCACCGGACCACGCGCACCGGGATGCGCGTAGCGTATGAAGCTGCCACCGATGTCGAACGAAGTCACCATCCTGAATTTGCGTCTCTCAAAAGTGGTTCTGGAGCGTTCAGCCATTAAACCGCGACTTGCTTCTTGCAAAGACGTTTTCCGTCAGAATGAAGGGCCCTTTCCCCGGATAATAAATCTAGCTCTTAGATGCGGCTGCGCATTCGGTAGCCTGGGGCAAAGATGAGTTTTACATGTGTGATAGGCGCATCTCCGGTCCAAGTTATGCGCTCCATAGCAAACAATGCTGTCCCCAGTGTGCAATCAAGGATCCGAGCGGTATCTTCGTTGGCGTTGAGCGCAGAAAAGGAAAGGTCGCCCCGGCTATAGGGGGCATTGTGGACCAGCCATTCGTTCGCGCTTGAGACCTCGAATTTACGCTGGCGCGCTTCGGGCACGGTATCAAGATTGATGTAACGCTCTTCAAATGCATAAGGACGGTCATCCGCAAAGTGGAGCGTTTTCAGATAGAGCACGTCATCACAGAGCGATGCGTGAAATACCCCGTGCAGCATTGGTGGAACTGGTTGGTAAGCCCGTTCCAGAAGACTGTGCCGGTAGGTCTTGCCTAGCGCTTCCACCTCTTCCCGGATGATCGGAATCGTGAGTGTGGCCCGCTGCGGCGGATTGAGTGCAACACGCGTGCCCGCACGGCGTTTGCGGATGACCAGCCCGCTTTCGGCCAGGTCCCTGAGCGCTCTATTGACGGTCGTGCGCGCGCAACCGAATTCTTCTGCCAGATCCGCTTCGTGCGGGATCTGTGCGCCCGGTTCCCAGACGCGGTCATGGATCCGGCGAAGAAGCTCTTCGCGAATGCCAGTCCAGGAGTTCGTATCGGTCAGGGCCACAGGTGATCAGTTCCTTGTTCAGATTCGGCCGCGCAACGCCTTCATCGTCGCCCGGTAGCGCGCGCGGATTTCCTCGCCTTTTACATGGATTCCACCGGTAACAACATGGCGGCCTGCCGACCAGACGTCCCTCACCATCCTGTCATCGCCCGCGAAGATGTAGGCATCCAGGATCTCGTCGCCCTCGCGGTCTTCAAGGTCTATGGCAATTGCGTCCAGCGCGACCATGTCGGCAAGGTGACCGGCAGCGATCTGTCCAGCGCGGCGTCCACATGCTTGCGCACTTCCTGAAACAGCACCATCAAACAACACGCGGCCTGTCGAATTTTTCGGATTTGCCACAGACGCCCGGCATTTGTCGCGAAGGCGCTGTGAGTACTCGAGCGTGCGCAACTCTTCTGACAAGGAAATCCGGATGTTGGAGTCGGAGCCAATTCCGAACCGCCCGCCGGCATCCAGATACCGGACGCCGTCGAAAATCCCATCTCCGAGGCTCGATTCGGTGATTGGACAAAGCCCGGCAACCGCGCCGGTCTGAGCCAGTCCAACGGTCTCTTCAGGTGTCATCTGCGTGCAGTGAATGAGGCACCAGTTTTTCGACACATCATGGTTTTCCAAAAGCCAATCGACCGGCCGCTTGCCCGTCGCTTCGAGAACTTCTTCGACTTCGGCGACTTGTTCTGCCAGGTGCATGTGCAAAGGCATCTGCCCCGCGAGTACGACAGCGTTTTTCAACGCGTCCGAATCGACTGCGCGCAACGAGTGGGGCGCGATGCCCAAAACGCTATCATTACCGAGGGACTGCAGGGCGTTGCCAGCCTTTTCATGGAGTTTTTGGAACCGGTCGAAATCATTGCCGAAGCGGATTTGTCCCGGCGCCAGAGGGCGTTGATCGCAGCCACCATGTGTGTAAAGCACTGGCAACAAGGTCAAACCGATACCGCTCTCGCTCGCAGCTGCCACAATCCGCTCGGACATTTCGCCGAGATTGTCAAAATGTGCGCCGCCAGGCTGATGATGCAGGTAATGAAATTCTCCGACGGCCGCATACCCGGCCTCAAGCATTTCCATCTGGACGAAGGCCGCAATTGCTTCGACATCATCTGGTGTGAGCGTGTCGAGAAAACGGAACATGATCTGCCGCCAGGTCCAGAAGCTGTCGCGGCTCTCCTGACCCCGGCGTTCGCTCATTCCGGCCATCGCGCGCTGAAAGGCATGGCTGTGCAGGTTGGATGGCGCAGGTAACAGGATACCGACCCGGTGCGTCTCTCCACCTGCTGAAGCGACGTTTGTTTCGACTGCGGAAATCTCGCCATTAGCGGAAACATCAACGCGGACGTTTTCCGCCCAGCCACTGGGAAGCAGCGCCTTGTCTGCGAAAATGGTGCTGTCTTGCGCCGTAGGCATGCCGGTCTCTTTCCCTCGTTGACACGTTAATATGTGCATGCATATTATCTTTTATCGCAATCTAATCAAGCGGGAGATGTCCGGTGCCACAGCGCCTGCTGACAAATGCCAAATTGGTAACACTCACCGAGACGGGAGATCCGTACGGCTTGATTGAAGACGGTGTGCTCGCCATTGATGGCGAGACGATTGGCTATGCTGGTCCGGCAGCAGATCTGCCGGAGGCATTCTCGGGCTATCCGAGTGAAGACTTGAACGGGCGTCTGGTGACTCCCGGTCTTATCGATTGTCACACCCATGTTGTCTTTGGCGGTGATCGGGCCCGCGAATTCGAAATGCGGCTCGAAGGTGCGTCCTACGAGGAAGTCGCCCGAGCGGGTGGGGGCATTGTCTCAACCGTCAAGGCAACGCGTTCAGCCAGTGAAGACGAATTGCTTGAAGGCGCGCTGTCCCGGGTGGATGCGCTGATTGCCGAAGGTGTCACGGCCATCGAGATCAAGTCGGGTTATGGCCTCGATCAAGAGACTGAACTCAAGATGCTCAGAGTTGCCCGCAAGGTCGGCAGCTTGCGCTTAATTACTGTACGGACAACGTTCCTCGGTGCCCATGCTGTTCCAGCAGATTATAAGGACAGAGCGGACGCTTACCTCTCGGAGGTTTGCCTGCCGGCGCTGGATGCTGCCCATGCCGAAGGCTTGGTCGATGCGGTCGATGGTTTTTGTGAAGGCATCGCCTTCTCACCGGCCCAGATCGCGAAAGTATTCGACAAGGCAAAGGCGCTTGGCCTGCCCGTCAAACTCCACGCCGAGCAGCTGTCAAATCTGGGCGGTGCCGCGCTTGCGGCTTCCTATGGGGCTTTGTCGGCAGATCATTTGGAATACCTGGATGAAGCTGGCGTCGAAGCCATGGCCAGCAGCGGCACAGTTGCTGTCATCCTACCCGGAGCATTCTACACATTGCGCGAAACGCAGTCCCCGCCGGTTGACCTTTTGCGCCGACATAATGTGCCCATGGCGCTGGCGACAGATTGCAATCCAGGGTCTTCGCCGCTCGCTTCGCTGCTTCTCACCATGAACATGGGCTGTACGTTGTTCCGCATGACACCGGAAGAAGCCCTTGCCGGTGTGACCCGCGAGGCGGCCAAGGCACTCGGTTTAGTGGATCGCGGTACGCTGGAGGCTGGAAAACGCGCCGATCTTGCCATCTGGAACGTTCAACACCCGGCAGAACTCAGCTACCGCATCGGCTTTAACGCCCTAGAAAAACGTATTTTTGGAGGAGCCGAATGAGCGCTCTTGTTGTGTCTCCGGGCGCTGTTCGCCTTGCCGATCTGGAGCGCGTCTACCGTGAAAACCTAACGGTTCGGGTGGACCGGGCTGCGGAAGCTGCAATCCGGTTGGCTGCGGAGCGGGTCGGGAAAGCCGCACGCGGTGAAGAAGCCGTTTATGGTGTCAACACAGGGTTCGGCAAGCTGGCGAGTGTGAAGATTGCCGCTGAAGACACAGAGACACTTCAACGTAATCTGATCCTGTCGCATTGCTGTGGTGTTGGAGAGCCGCTCGACACGGCGACAACCCGTTTGATGATGGTTCTAAAGCTTCTCTCCCTCGGGCGCGGGGCGTCCGGGGTTCATCTCGAAGTGCTGGAGCTGATCGAGGCTTGCCTGGAAAAAGGTGTTACACCGATCACGCCCTCTCAAGGTTCTGTTGGAGCGTCCGGTGATTTGGCACCCTTGGCCCACATGGCTGCCGTTCTCATTGGCGAAGGCGAAGCAGAATTCGGCGGCGAGCGGATGCCGGGTGGTGTCGCGCTTGATAGGGCGGGGCTTAAACCGGTCGTTTTGGGGCCCAAGGAAGGTTTGGGCCTCATCAACGGTACGCAGTTTTCGACCGCCTGTGCGCTTGTTGGTCTCTTTGAAGCCTGGCGTCTCGCCGAGGCTACGGTCTTGACCGCGAGCATGTCGACCGACGCCATCATGGGGTCGACGGCACCACTCCTACCGGAGATCCATGAGCTGCGTGGCCATCGTGGTCAGATCGAAGTGGCTGCCGCAATGCGCGCAGTCATGGAGGGGTCTGAAATTCGTGAAAGCCACCGGGAAGGCGACACTCGTGTTCAGGATCCCTACTGCATCCGCTGCCAGCCGCAGGTGACAGGCGCCTGTATTGACCTTCTAAGGATGGCGGCCAGCACACTTGAGATTGAAGCAAATGCGGCAACCGACAATCCTCTGGTGCTGATCGAAGAAGACCGGATTGTTTCCGGTGGCAACTTCCACGCAGAACCTGTTGCTTTTGCGGCAGACCAGATTGCGCTCGCGATAGCTGAACTCGGGGCAATTGCTCAGCGCCGCATCGCCTTGATGGTGGATCCGGGTTTGTCTTTCGATTTGCCTCCGTTTCTTGCGCGCGATCCGGGGTTGAATTCCGGGCTTATGATTGCCGAAGTGACCACTGCTGCATTGATGAGCGAAAACAAACATCTCGCAAATCCATGCTCAACAGATTCCACGCCCACCAGCGCCAATCAGGAAGATCATGTGTCGATGGCCGCGCACGGCGCGCGCCGATTGGCACGCATGAATGCGAACTTGGCTCATATCCTGGGTGTTGAACTGCTTTGTGCTGCTGAAGGGATTGAACATCGCGCGCCGCTCAAGACGAGTGCACCGCTGCAAAACGCGCTGGAACAGCTTCGGCAAAACGTGCCCGCACTGGAGAAGGACCGGTACCTGGCACCGGACCTGGAGACCGCGGCGGATTTGATCAAGTCCCGAAGCTTGGTTGCGTTTCTTGATGACAATGCCGCCTTGGTCCTTGGAGGTGCGCATGCAGCCAGTTGAGGTCTTTCACAGTGACGGGCCGGTGGTGCTTGGGGTGCCGCATGCCGGAACGTATGTGCCGCCTGAGATTTGGTCGTGCCTGAATGAAGTGGGCCAGAAGCTTGCCGATACCGATTGGCACGTTGACCAACTCTATTCCGGTCTTCTGCCAGGGGCGACGATGGTGAAGGCAAATTTTCACCGCTATGTCATTGATGCTAACCGCGACCCGGAAGGCGTCAGTCTTTATCCTGGCCAGAACACGACAACGCTCTGTCCAACAACGGACTTTGACGGACGCCCGATCTATCTGAACGGCAGCGAGCCGGATCCAGAAGAGATCGAAAAGCGGCGGCTGGCTTGGCATGCGCCTTATCACGCTGCGCTCAAGGCCGAACTGGAGCGTGTCCACGCAAAACACGGCATCGCAATTCTCTACGATTGCCACTCGATCCGTTCCGTCGTGCCGTACCTGTTTGAGGGCACGCTGCCGGATTTCAACACCGGAACCAATGGTGGCGCCACATGCGCACCCGAAATCGAGAAGGCCGTTGTCGATCTCACAGCAAAAGCTGAGGGCTACACATCGATCCTGAACGGCCGCTTTAAGGGCGGCTGGACGACCCGGCACTACGGCCAGCCGGCGCGCGGCTTCCATGCCATCCAGATGGAGCTGGCTCAGTCCACACATCTTGTGAGCGAAGACACGCCCTTTGCTTATGACGAAGCGAAAGCTGCGCGTTTGCGGGTCCATCTGAAAGAAATTCTTAGCGCACTGGCCGATCTCGCGCCCGCGCTCGTCCAACACACCAAAAATTCCGAGGGAGCCAACCATGGTTGACCGCCGCCACAATGCACGTGACGTTTTCCCGCCGACGGGGACGGAGCTCAACGCCAAGTCCTGGTTGACGGAAGCTCCGTTGCGGATGCTGATGAACAACCTGCATCCAGATGTTGCTGAAAACCCCCACGAGTTGGTTGTTTATGGCGGGATCGGCCGCGCGGCGCGCACATGGGATGATTTCGACCAAATCGTTGCGAGTTTGAAGTCACTGGAAGACGATGAAACCTTGATGGTTCAATCGGGCAAACCGGTAGGTGTGTTCAAGACCCATAAGGATGCACCGCGGGTTCTGATCGCGAATTCCAATTTGGTGCCGAACTGGGCGAACTGGGACCACTTCCACGAACTCGATAAAAAAGGTCTGGCAATGTACGGCCAGATGACCGCGGGCTCCTGGATCTACATCGGCACGCAGGGCATCGTTCAGGGAACCTACGAGACCTTCATGGAAGCCGGCCGCCAGCACTATGAGGGTAACCTGAAAGGCCGCTGGATCCTGACCGGTGGACTTGGTGGTATGGGCGGTGCGCAACCGCTTGCTGCCGTTATGGCCGGAGCCTGCTGCCTCGCGGTCGAGTGCGATGAAAAGAGCGCCGACTTCCGCCTGCGTACAAAGTACGTTGATGAAAAGACGCATTCCCTCGACGAAGCGCTTGAGATGATCGAGCGCTGGACGAAGGCAGGCGAGGCAAAATCCGTCGCCCTGATCGGCAACGCTGCAGATGTTTTCTCAGAACTCGTCAAACGCGGTGTCAAACCGGACATCGTTACCGATCAGACGTCCGCGCATGACCCGGTCAATGGGTACCTGCCGCAAGGCTGGACCGTTGCCGAATGGCGCTCAAAAGCAGAGACAGATCCGAAAGCGGTTGAGAAAGCCGCGCGGGCTTCAATGAAAGTCCACGTGCAGGCAATGGTCGATTTTTGGAATGCCGGTGTTCCAACGCTGGACTACGGCAACAACATCCGCCAGGTCGCGCTGGAAGAGGGCTTTGAAAACGCATTCGCGTTCCCGGGCTTTGTGCCTGCCTATATCCGGCCGCTCTTCTGCCGCGGGATCGGGCCCTTCCGCTGGTGCGCGCTTTCCGGTGATCCGGAGGATATCTACAAGACCGACGCCAAGGTGAAGGAACTCATTCCGGATGATGAGCATCTGCACAATTGGCTCGACATGGCCAAGGAGCGGATCTCGTTTCAAGGACTGCCAGCCCGGATCTGTTGGGTTGGTCTGGGTCAACGCCACCGGTTGGGTCTTGCCTTTAACGAGATGGTCCGCAACGGTGAACTGAAGGCCCCGGTCGTCATTGGCCGTGATCATCTGGACAGTGGATCCGTGGCGTCTCCGAACCGGGAAACGGAATCCATGAAAGATGGCTCGGACGCAGTGTCAGATTGGCCGCTTCTGAACGCACTGTTGAACACCGCATCTGGCGCAACCTGGGTGTCTTTGCACCATGGTGGCGGTGTCGGTATGGGGTTCTCGCAGCATTCGGGCATGGTCATTTGCTGTGACGGAACAGATGATGCCGCGCGCCGGATTGAGCGTGTGCTTTGGAACGACCCTGCAACCGGTGTGATGCGGCACGCCGATGCGGGTTACGAAATTGCGCTGGATTGCGCAAAAGAACAGGGATTGAACCTGCCGGGTATCCTTGGGAGATAAAAACAACGGCGGACAGCCCTCCAATCACCTTTGACAAAGAGGACAAGATGAAAAGACGTGATTTTCTGAAAGCCGGTGCAATCGGCGCAACAGGCGCAGCAGCGACAACGCTTGCAGCACCTGCCATTGCTCAAGATGTCCGCCAGTGGCGCATGGTTACGGCCTGGCCGAAGAACCTGCCAGGACCTGGTGTTGCCGCGCAGATGCTTGCGGACCGCATCACGACCCTGTCGGGCGGGCGCATCGATGTGAAGCTGTTTGCGGCCGGCGAAATCGTTCCGGGCAATGGTGTTTTCGATGCCGTCGGGCAGGGCACTGCTGAGCTTTATCATGCGGTGCCGGCCTACTGGGGCTCAAAGTCCAAGGGCATCCTGTTGTTTGGGTCCCAGCCGTTTGGACTAACGGCTCCTGAACAAGCGGGCTGGTTGATCCACGGTGGCGGTCAGGCGCTGTATGACGAGATGTACGGACGCTTCAATCTGAAGCCGTTCTTGTGTGGCAACTCCGGTCCGCAATGGGCTGGCTGGTTCCGCAACGAGATCAACAGTGTTGACGATCTCAAGGGCTTGAAGTTCCGTTCCACTGGCTTGGCATCCGAAATGTGCTCCAAGCTCGGCATGGCAGTCCAGGCTATGAGCGGCCCGGCAATGTTCCAGGCGCTGCAGTCTGGTGCCCTTGATGCGGGCGAGTTCATCGGGCCGTGGACCGACAGTGCGCTCGGCTACTACCAGATCGCCAAGAACTACTATTGGCCGGGTGTCGGTGAACCGTCTTCCGCTGAAGAATGCGCGGTTAATCTGGATGCTTACAACGAACTGCCGGATGATCTCAAAGAGGTCGTCACGCAAGCATGTGCCAGTCTCTACAACGATGTCCTGACAGAGTACAACACCAAGCATGCCCAGGCTTTGACAGGTCTCGTCAACGATCATGGCGTGATGGTGCGTAAGCTCCCGGACGATGTGATCGTGGCGATGGGCAACGCAGCAGGTGAAGTGATCGCTGACCTACGTGCAGACAGCGACGATTTGGTCAAGCAGATCACGGAGAGCTTCCTCGGCTACCGCAAACTGATGCGCGAGTATATGCCCTACGCTGACAATGGCCAGATGAACGCGCGTCTGCTGGACTACAAGTACGACTGATCGTCGGCACTGTAAGGCACAGCCTGCCTTTGGCGATCGGAGAAGTCGAAACGCTTCTCCGGTCGCCACTGCTTGACTTGACCATCTGGTCCAACTCCTCACGATGAGGGCGTGACCTTGTGAGACAAAAACAGGAACCGACCGCGATGGAAAAGCTTGCGGGTGTGCTGGAGCGCGTGAATTCGGTAATAGGCAACACCTTGTGCTGGGCAGCGCTGGGCATGCTGATGTTGCAATTCGTGATTGTGCTTCTGCGCTATGTTTTCGGCTACAGCTTCATCTTTCTCGATGAAGGTGTTTTGTATTTCCATGCAGCCATCTTCATGCTGGGCGCAGGGTACACGTTCCTGGTCAATGCCCATGTGCGTGTGGACATTTTTTATGCCAAGGCGAGCGAGCGCACACAGGCCTGGATCGACATCTTTGGCCATCTGTGTCTGCTGACGCCAGCGTTGCTTATTCTGTTGTGGTTCTCCTGGCCGACTGTGCGCAGCAGCTGGGCAATTCTCGAGGGACCGATTTCGGTTGGCGGGATCCCGGCCTCGTTCCTGTTGAAGACGCTCATTCCGGCCTACTGCATTCTTTTACTCTTTCAAGGCGCAGCTGCCTTGATCCGTGATATTTCCCGCTTGAAAGCCACCGCTGCATGAGCCTTCCTCTTGATTTGATGATGTTCGGGGCGCTGATCGCCTTCATTCTCCTCGGCTATCCGGTGGCCTTCACGATAGCGGGCGTTGCAACCGGCTTCGCGCTCCTGGGGTGGATGCTTGGAGACTTCAACATTCAGCTAATGGGGGCGATGGGCCAGCGGTTTTTTGGGGTTCTGACCAACCCGGTGCTCACCGCAATCCCACTATTTGTTCTGATGGGTGTAATCCTGGAAAAAAGCCGGATTGCCGAGGACCTTCTTGAAACGATGGGCCGGCTGTTCGGCAAGATGAATGGCGGCCTTGGTGTTTCCGTCGTTCTGGTCGGTGCCCTTCTGGCTGCGTCGACCGGTATTGTCGGCGCAACGGTCGTTGCGATGGGCCTGATTGCCCTGCCGACCATGTTGCGCAACGGGTATGACCCGAAATTGGCCTCCGGCATGGTTTGTACAGCCGGTACACTTGGTCAGATCATCCCGCCCTCGACCCTTCTGATCATCCTTGCCGATGTCATGTCGAATGCGTTTCAGCAGGCGCAATATGCGCAAGGCAAATTCACGATCGAAACGATCTCGGTTGGACAGACCTTTGCGGCCGCAATGGTGCCTGGACTTCTGCTGGTGGCCGTCTATTGCGTCTACATCATCGGTCGCGCGAAACTATTTCCTGGTGACGCACCGGCTATGAAGGAGAGTGTTGAGCCACCAAGCGGCGTGGAAATCGCGTCTGCAATCGTTCCGCCGATCCTGTTGATTATCGCCGTTTTGGGCTCGATCCTTGGCGGTGTGGCATCTCCGAATGAAGCAGCTTCTGTCGGCGCCGTTGGAGCTATCTTGCTGGCTGGCCGACGGTTGGGCGTGCCTGTCAAACTCATCATTCTGGCGACCATAGCCTTGCTGGTACTTGCAGTGTCGGCTGCGGCCTTTCCCGTTCGCCTTCAAAGGTCAGATGTGACGATTGGTGGCTATGTGCTTGCTGCAATCTACGCTGGGCTTGCTCTTTTTGCGCTTGGCATCGTACTCAAAATTTTACGTGCAGCTTTTGCCGATGGGCTTTTGAAGTCATCATTGCTGTCGACCCTGACCGTAACCTCAATGATCTTCGCAACCATCCTGATGGCGAGTTTTTTCAGTCTGGTATTTGTCGGCCTCGGCGGGGAAGACCGTGTTCATGAGCTTTTGAAGGAAATGCCTGGCGGCGCCACGGGAGCGCTGATCTTCGCGATGCTGTTCGTCTTCGTGTTGGGCTTCTTCCTCGACTTTGTCGAGATCTCGGTGATTCTGCTGCCTGTTTTGATCCCGCCGCTCATCCTGATGGGTATTGATCCGATCTGGCTCACAGTCCTGATCGCAATCAATCTTCAGACATCGTTTCTGACGCCGCCGTTCGGATTTTCGCTGTTCTATTTGCGCGGAGCTGCGCCAAAGGAAATCACCACCGGACAAATCTATCGCGGTGTGGTTCCGTTCATCGGATTGCAAATCGCTGCCGTCGCGATCCTGTGGATGTTCCCGATTATCGCAACTTGGCTTCCGCGCTGGCTTTATTAAAGTTCTTAAGAATAGCCGGGCGGCCAAAACCGCCCGGTGTCCGGATCTATTTCTTGCGGGCAGGGCCTTCGCGCTCAGACGAGGCCGCCCAAAGGTTGATGTTGGCGTCCTTCGCCGTCGCATCGATTTCCTGAAGCTCGGCTTCAGTGAACTCGAGATTTTTGAGCGCGCCGACACAGTCAATCACTTGGGCTGCTCGGCTTGCCCCAATGAGGGCCGTCGTGACGCGGCCGCCTCTCAAGACCCAGGCAAGTGCCATCTGCGCCAGTGTTTGCCTGCGCCGCTCGGCAATGGCGTTGAGTGCCCGGATGGTTGCAAGGTTCTCGTCGCTGAGAAATTGGTCCTGCAGGGATTTGCCCTGTGTTGCCCGACTACCTTCCGGAATGTCCTTCAGATACTTGTTTGTCAGCATGCCTTGGGCGAGTGGGGAAAAGGCGATGGAACCAATGCCGAGATCGTCCAAGGTGTCGAGAAGACCGTCTTCTTCCACCCAACGGTTGATCATGGAATAGCTCGGCTGATGGATCAGACAGGGAGTGCCGAGCTCCTTCAGGATTGCTGCTGCTTCTCGGGTCCTCTTTGTATTGTAAGAGGAAATACCGACGTATAGGGCCCGTCCGGAGCGGACGATGTGGTCCAGCGCCATCATGGTCTCTTCCAACGGCGTGTCCGGGTCGAACCTGTGTGAATAGAAGATGTCGACATAGTCGAGACCCATGCGTTTCAGCGATTGATCGCAGGACGCGATCAGGTATTTGCGGCTGCCCCACTCGCCATAAGGCCCGGGCCACATGTCATAGCCTGCCTTGGACGAAATGATCATCTCGTCCCGATACGGTGCAAAGTCGGTGCGCAGGAGTTCGCCGAATGCGCTCTCCGCGGAGCCCTTCGCCGGTCCATAATTGTTGGCAAGGTCGAAGTGGGTGATGCCGAGATCAAAAGCGGTCCGCGCAATTTCCTGCTTACGCTGGTGCGGGGTGTCATCGCCGAAATTGTGCCAAAGTCCCAGAGAAATGAGCGGCAGTTTCAATCCGGACCTGCCACAGCGGCGGTAGTCCATGCTGGTGTAACGGTCGGGCGATGCGGTCCAGGTCATTGCGTCTCCATTTGACTGCGTTTTTCCAAGCAACACTGTTTCAGAATGTCGATGGAGGGGGACGCTGTCTTCGCACTAAAGGAGAGTGATGTGAAGTATGGACAGAAGTTCTGGTGAAAAAGAGGCTTGCGGTAGGCGGCGCTACCGCAAGCAAGGTGGGGGAGGAGTTAGGCGCCGAACATGTCGGTGGTGATGCCTTTGTACCAGCCGATCGACTCTTCATAGGTGGCCTGACGGAGACCTGCGTCTTCACCGGTCTGGCTGATGAATTTCGACGTGGACGCGATTTTTTCATCTGTCGGGGCGTATTGTGCGCCGACTTTTACGCCATCGTTGGTCTCGATCAGGCTCCAGCAGGTGTTAGAGTATTTTGCCGGGAAAACACGTGATCCGGTGAGGTCTCCGCGAATGGTCATCGCTGCCACCTTGGCCTGGCTGTTCGCCGAGAAGCCGGACTTCGGCATGTCGCCGGCGATGCAGGCATCTCCGATGACAAAGATGGAGTTGTCTTCCTTGGAGCGCATGGAAGCCGGATCAATGGCGCAGAACCCGCTGTCATTGGTAAGTGCGGCTTTGGAGGCGATCATGCCCGCCTTTTGCGCTGGGATGACGTTCACCAAGTCGCCCTGGAAGGTGTCCAGGTCCGTTTCGACCTCCCCGGTCGACGCATCGACCTTGACGATACCGCCATGCACATCCGGTCCATACCACTCGATCATGCCCGGATAGTGCTTGTCCCAGCCTTCCTGGAATAGGGCTTGTTTGGAGAACTTCGGCTTGGGATCAATGATGACGATCTTGCTGTCGTTCAGTCCCTTGGATTTGAGAATATGCGCCATCATTGACACACGCTCGTACGGTCCCGGAGGGCAACGATATGGGTTCGGCGGGGCCACCATGACGATTTGCTGGCCGTTTTCGATAGCATCCAGTTTGGCTTTCAGAAGTTGGGTCTGAGGACCCGCCTTCCAGGAATGCGGCATGATTTCAGCCGCTTCTTCTGAGTAGCCGGGCACACTATCGTAGATGAGATCAATGCCCGGGGACACGACCAGACGGTCGTAAGGCACTTTGGACCCGTCCGCCATGACAACCATTTTGGCATCCCGATCAACGGCATCTGCCATGCCGTTTACAACGGTGATGCCGTAGTTCGAAGACAATGTATCGTAGCCGTGTGTGATGGAATCGAAATCGCGGAACCCGCCGAGGTATAGGTTGGAAAAGAAGCAGGTAGTGTAGGCCGGGTTGGCTTCGATCAGAGTGACGTCAAGATCCTCACCAGCATCCTTGGCCATATACCGGGCGGCTGTCGCGCCTCCAGCACCGCCGCCGATGACGACGACTTTTGGTTTCCCCTGCGCCGGGGCGTAATACGGCAGTGCCAAGGATGTCGCCCCGGCGCCAACCAGAAGCCCAAAACTACGGCGTGTGAGATTCGGCATGTCATTTCCTCCCAAGTAAGCAGTTTGGCCCCTGCATTTGACAAAACCTCATTGCGGATCGATGGACCCGAAATAGGCGGCCAAGGCTGCGATTTCCTCGTTGCCGAGGTTGACTGTCATGTTCTGCATGACCTGATGACTGCGGACATTTGTCTTGTACTCAAAGAGTGCCCGGATGAACGGTTTCTTAGGCCAGCCGATAATGGATGGGATGCCATCGGCCCGGCCAGAGACTTGATGACAGGTGACACATTCACTCGAAAGATATTCGCCATACGCCATGTCGCCGTCGATCTGCATGGCAACGGCCCCCATTTCTGGCGTCACAGTTTCCGGCTCCGGTTCTGACGCCGGTTCGGCTTTGGAAAGTTCTCTCAAGTAGGCAATGATGTGGGTGCGATCCTGACGGTCAGGCATGCCGCGATAGGACATTCGGGTTCCGGGTACATATTCCCGCGGCTTTTCGAGATAAAGGTCCAACGAAAACTCGTTCCAGACCATCCCGTCACTGCCGAGTTTCTTCATCGCACTGGAATACCTAAAGCCTTCCAGGGTCCCGGCCGGGCGTTCAAAAAGTCCGTCGAGATGGGGGCCAACGCCATTTCTCGCGTTGGCTCCAACCTGGTGGCAGGCTTTGCAGGCTTTAAACAGCTTTTCGCCTTTTATTGGATCGCCGTCCGATGCCATGGCCGGCGCCGCCAGTAAAAACGCTGCGCCTGCGATCCATTTTCTTGCGCGGGCCCATGCCGCATTTCTCCATGTCGGAAAATCGGCATAAGGCCGTTCAGCCTTTTCCTGCTTCTGGTCCATACCGGTTCCTCCCGTGACCCGGTATGGATCAGTCTACCGCGCCGACACCGGCGTTGTCATCGCCGCCGTCGTCGGGCGTCACATCCAGAATGCGCGCGCGCATTGTAATCTCTACAGGACCGGGCTTGCAGTCGGTCATGCATGGTTCGCTCTTTTGTGCGTAATGCGCTTCTTCGGGACGGTCATCCGCAATGAAGTTCTCCTCATTGGGCAGGCGGATATCGAGGAAGTTGTCCTTGGAGAGTTCAAACTCCTCATCGTCCACCAGATCGTTCAGGTAAAGGAGATACGCGGTGATTGCGTAGACCTCATCGTCGGACAAAGATCTGGCATTGCCAAAAGGCATTGCCCGGCGGACATAGTCATAGACTGTCGACAAGTAGGGCCAGTAGGAACCGATTGTCTTTTCTGGGCGATCGTCGGTCAGGGTGCCATGGCCACCTGCGAGAACCGGCCAGCGGTCTACTGCCTCGCCAAAATCACCGTGACACATGGCGCAGTTGTCTGTGTAAAGAACTTCTCCGTCGGCAACAGTTCCCGATCCTTCGGGAAGTCCCTGCCCATCTGGACGGATGTCGATATCCCATGCAGCCACTTCTTCAGCCAAGGCAACACGGCCAAGGCCGAAGACACCACCGTCTCGTGTGTTTGAGGTAGCAGCGGTAACGGGTTCTGTTGACGCAGGAGTGGCGGCGACTTGAGACCCGCTATCTTGTGAAGGTGCTTCGGATTGTTCTGAACCGTTGTCTGCATCTTCCGAGTAAGTCGCAAGATATGCCAAAATGTTGTCGAGATCCGCATCCTTGCGGAGCCCCGCAAAGGCCATCTTGGTGCCTTTGATCATGGCTTTCGGTTTGGCGAGATAGGTGCGGGTCGTTTCCATGTCCCACACCAATCCATCCTCTCCAGCCTTGATCATGGCGTTCGAGTACTTGTAGCCATCGATCTCACCAGCAGTGCGCCCAAACAGGTCGTTTAGATGCGGACCAACCTTGTTCTTGGCCCCATCACCGACAGCATGGCAGGCTTGGCATTTCTTGAAGACCTTCTCGCCCTTGGCCGCATCGCCCGCGGTGGCGGTGGAGGCAAGCGCGACGAGAACGGTGCCGAGCGAAAGCGCTTTAAGAGACTTCAACATTTTCAACCGCCCCGTTCTTTTGGACAAACCAGGTCTGAATGCCGTTGTTGTGGTAGATGGAGTTTTCGCCTCGGGCGGCCCGCAGCTCGTTTTTGGTTGGCTGGTAGAACCCGTGTTCATCCATTGCGCGGGACTGGATCAGCATTTCCGACCCGTCCCAATCAATGTCTAGGTAGAAGCGGTGCAGAGATTTCGACAGGCTTGGCCCGTCAATCCGCGCCGTCTTCCAATTCCGGCCGCCGTCCAGAGATACGTCTACCCGGGTGATGCGGCCGTTGCCCGACCAGGCTAGCCCTGAAATCACCATTGGTCCCTTGCCGTGAGAAACCGGCATTTGCGGGCTTGGGCTGGTGATGACGGATTTCGGATCCATCACCCAGGTAAAGCGCCTGGCTTTTCCTGTTTCCAGAAGGTCGGTGTATTTCGACGTTTCCTCCCGGTGGTGCCACGGCTGATCGCCGACTTCCAAGCGGCGCAGCCATTTGACCCACATGTTGCCTTCCCAACCTGGAACGACGAGACGCAGCGGGTAGCCCTGTTCGGCGCGCAGCGCTTCGCCGTTCATTTTCCAGGCAACCAGGCAGTCATCCAGCGCCTTTTCCATTGGGATGGAACGTGTCATGTGGGCGGCATCTGCGCCTTCGGGAAGCACCCATTTGCCGTTGGTCTTGACACCGGCTTCTTCCAGAAGTGTTTTCAGTTTCACGCCGGTGTACATCACGTTGTGCACCATACCGTGGGTGAACTGGCAGCCATTGAGCTGAGACCCGCGCCACTCCATGCCGCCATTTGCCGCGCATTCCAGGAAGTAGACGTGGTTTTCGCGGGGGAAGCGCTTCAGGTCTTCCATGGTGAAGACCAGAGGTGTGTCGACCAGGCCGTTGATCATCAGGCGGTGGTCCTGCGGTCGGATCTGCGCGACACCGCCATGGTGGCGCTCAAAACACAGCCCGTTTGGTGTGATGATCCCGTCGAGTTCATGGAGTGGTGTAAAATTGATTGAGGCGACGGCATCAGCGGTCAGCCAGGGCACGTTGCGCCGGACCACTTCCGATTCAAATTCTGATGGTAGACCGTACGGTGCTGCATCGACGCCATCGCCGAGATACCGGTTCCAGTCCTGAATTTCCGTGATCAATGGGTCACCTGCTGCGCGTGCTGCACCTGCAGCTCCGGCGGCACCTGCGGCAACACCGCTCGCGAGGCCGGCCTTGAGAAGGGACCGCCGAGAGAGGGAGGGAGTGCCCTTGTCCTTTGTCTCAGTCATGTTTCTGTCCTCAGGTCTTAAACAAATTTAGACACCGATCACCTTCACGGACTCATTGTCCGGAAGCTTCACGGTCGGATTTTTTGTGATGTGGTTTTCAACGACGTCCCAGATCGCCGGGCCCTCGGTGTCTTCATTGACCGAAGCCCAGCCGGCAACGACGTAGTCTTTTGCAGGGTCGATCGGCTCACCGGTTGAAAGAAGCGTCATGTCGGAGATGCGTTCGCCGATCTCCATTTTGGGGTCGATCGTATACCCCATGCCGCCAACGCGGACCATGTCGCCGCCTTGCTGGTAATACGGGTCCTTGTTGAAGAGGTTGTCGCCAACGTCTTCGAGAATGTCCTTCAGCATTTGACCGTTCATGGTCGAGCGATAAGCGGCGGGGTAGGTCATGGCACAGGCGTTGTGGAGGTCTTCGAAGGTGATATCTTGACCGGGCAGGAGGCTGGTGCCCCAGCGGAAGCCGGGCGACAGTGCAATCTGGGCGTCGCGTTCCTTCAGAAGCGCCTGACAAATCAGGTCATCGAAGGTGCCGTTGAAGTTGCCGCGCCGGTAAAGGAGGCTTTCTGTCTTGCCGAGAATCCGCGAAAGGTCTGCCTCAAAGGGCGCGCGGACCTCATCGATCAGCGCACTCATCTCTGCATCTGGCGTGATTACGTCAGAAAAGATCGGGATCAGACGGTACTTGTAGCCTATAACCGCGCCGTCTTTCACATCCAGATCAACGCGAGAGACGAACTTGCCGTTCGAGCCAGATGCAATCACCAGCGTGTCGTTGACAATGACCGGTTCAGGCAAAGCGTCGTGCGTGTGGCCGGTTAGGATGACGTCGATGCCAGCAACGTTGGAGGCAAGCTTCCGGTCAACGTCGAACCCATTGTGAGAGAGCAAGACAATGACCTCGGCGCCTTCGCCGCGGGCCTCTTCGACGTGCTTGGCAATGTCTTCCTCGCGGATGCCGAAGGACCAGCCCGGGATCATCCAGCGTGGATTGGCGATCGGCGTGTAGGGGAAGGCCTGCCCAATGACCGCAACCTTTGACCCACCGCGCTCAAACATTTTCCAGGCTTCGAACGCCGGCTCATCCCACTCGTTGTCGTAAATGTTGGAGCCCAGGAACGCAAAGGGAAGGTCGTCGATGATCTCCTGAACCCGGTCCGTGCCGTACGTGAATTCCCAGTGGCCGGTCATGGCATCCGGTTTCAACGCGTTCATGACCGTTACCATGTCCTGGCCAAGCGTTTGATTGGATGTGTAACTGCCCTGCCAGGTGTCGCCCCCGTCCAGCAGCAGGACGTTGTCATCGCCGCGCTCGGCGCGAATACGCTTGATCACGGTTGCCACCCGGTCCATGCCGCCCATCTTGCCGTAGGATTTCGCCAGGGACGCGAAGTCTTCTGATGTGAGTGCGTAGGCATCCGGCGAACCGGCTTCGATGTTGTAGAGTTTGAGAAAGTCCGCGCCGGTCACATGCGGCGGTTTGCCGGTGACATCGCCAATGCCGAGATTGATGGAGGGTTCCCGGAAGTAGATCGGCTTCAGCTGGGCATGAATGTCGGTAATGTGGACCAGCGTCAGGGACCCTGCCGGCTCCGTGGCCAGGAGTTGGTCTTCGCTCAACGCCTGTTGTGCCATCAGCTTTGACCACGACCCGGCCATGCCGGAGCCGAGCAGGGCGCTGGTTGCGGTTGCCGCCATCAAGAACTCGCGTCTTGAAAACATTCACTTAACTCCTGATTCCTGATGAGGCCGAAGCCTCCAAATAGCCAATGGCAAAAGGCAAAGTTTTTCTGTTGGCGCGTAAAAACTTACGAACCTTGATCGTTTTATCGACCGGTGTTGATTTGATCCGTCGCCGGCGCTGTGGCCGGAGTTTGGGAAGCGGCAGTTCACCGCCGCTTCCAAGTTCTCGTATTGTCTTACTGGCGCACGGCCGGTGTTTCGACCGACAGGCCGGAGCCGCGCCAGGCGAGGTACAATTCTAGCGATGTGAATTCATCCGAGCCGCGTTTGAACGGCGTTGCGCGGATGTTGTCCATGCAGCCTTTGAACCGCCGGTGTGTTGATCCAAGCCCCTGCCATTTCAAGCGATAGGTCGGGAAGCCGTTGATCTGACCCTGACTCAAATGGTCGGCACGGATCATGTTGCCATAGTTGTCCTCATGACAATTGGAACACGACATGTCGAGCTGACCGACACGTGTGTAGTAGAGATCCTTGCCCTTGTTGAACCACTCTTCGGCAGGGCCGTCGATCTTCACATTGACCGGCATGCCGCGGGATTGAAGACCAAGAAACGCCGTCATCGCGAGCATCTCAGCACTTTCCCATTTCCATGGATCGGCGCCCTGGTGTTCCTTCCGTGACCAGTTGATGTGGTCTTCAAGGGTCATCAGGGTGTTCTCGCCCTCGTGCCATTTGGGCATAGAGGCTCGCAAGCCCTTCATGCTTTCCGAGGCATCTCCGTGGCAAGACGCGCACGATTTGCCTGAAGTGCCGGCTTCAGTTTCCCAAAGTTCCGAACCGTAGTCGACTGCTGCAAATGCGGGGTTTTCAAAGTCGTCTGTTTGCAGGGCCTGAGTTTCATCAGAGCGGAACCGCCATCCAGAAAGAAGTTCATCTAACGGGTGACCTTCCGGTGCCGCCACTTTTGTAACGAGCTTTTCGCCTTCGACGATCAATTCCGCATTTTCATCCGCAACGGCTTGGTTGGACATTCCGAGTACCAAACCTGTCGCAAGGATTGCAGCGGCAGAGCGTCCTGTATTATTCGTCATGGTCAAATCGTCTCCTCCCGATTTGTGCGACCGTGATGGCTTTAGACCCTATTCGACCGTTATTTTCTTTTCGGTCTCATAGACGCTGCCGTTGTCGTCCACCCAGGTGAACTTGAAGGTTCCGCTGTTGTCGACCTTTGCGCTGAACTGAAGGTAGGGGTTAGCCGATACCGCAGGGTCCAGATCACAGGAGAACACGACTTGGCCGTCGAACTCGCAGGTGAACTTGTTGATGATCTGCCGGGGGATCAACTCGCCGGTTTTCTTGTCTTTGCGCTGACCTGATTCCATCGGATGGCTGATCAGTGTCTTGATGGTGATGACTTCACCCTTGTCGGCCTTCTTTGGCACTTTTACGCGGGGTTTTGGGGATGCCATTTTTCGTTTCCTCTCGTCCGGTCGTTGCCGATTAGCCGCCGCAGCCGCCGATGGTGACCTTGACTTCCTTGGTGTCCATGAAGGTTGAACCGTCGCTCATTTTGGCGACAGCGATGACGTTTTGTGTCTTCGCCAGCCGGATCCGGGTCTTGGCCTCGGCTGCACCGCTCATGGCTGAAAAGTGGAACGTCGCAACAGCCGGGTTCGGGTTCCCATCTGCCAAGATCAGAACCGATTCAACATAATTGTCCGAAGTCATCGGGCTATCGACAGTCACACCCACAGGAACGGTGTTGCCGTTTTCCGCGATTTCCGGCGTATCCAATGAGACTGTGCCCTCGGTCGGGGTCGCTCCTCCGGTAAACTCCTTGATAGCAGCGTCCGTGTCAGGTGTTGCCGCGAAAGAAATTCGCGGGGCGAATGTCAGGAAGGCGGCTGCACCCGCAGTCATAGCCAAAGCCTGGCGTCTAGTGATGGTCATCTCTTGCTCCTTGAAACCGGAGATCAGTTTTCTTTGAGGGTCAGCAGATAAGCGACCACATCCTCGACTTCCTGGGCGGAGAGGATCGTCTTATCGGTGAATTTGTCGGCGATGCGTGCTCCAAGTGCCGTCGTGTAGAAACCGGGCATTATGGTTTGGTCGCCGAATACCTGCTTGCTGTTGATCACGATCGCGCGCAATTGCTCCGTGCTCCAGCGATCGCCAACGCCATCCAGTTCCGGGCCAACTTCGCCGTGAAACAGAAGCTCGGCCAGGTCTGCGTTCGCGTGACAGGCGAGGCAGTTGCCTTTTTTCCGGTCGGCGAAAGTGTCCCGGCCGGCAACCGGGTCACCGGCCTTGCCGGTGAGTGATGATTTGGCCTCCATGTCGACAATCTCGACGGCCGTTGGAGCGATGGTTTCCGCATGCAATGCGCTGACCGAAAGTGTCCCGGCCAGGCATGTCGCTAAAGCAGCGCCCCATAGTCTTGCGCCCTTTGTCATATTATTGGCTTTCCTCCTCAGTGCGGGTACGCTCCACCGTACCCAAGATGGACTCATTTCCACGGTCCATCTGTTCTCCTCACATTAAAAGATATGATTTTTTGCATATGTTATGCAATACGCCTTTTTGCGGACTTTCAAATTTGTGCAAGTTTTAGTCCCCTCCGAGACGGCCTTGGTCACGTAACTCATTGATTATACGAGCGTGATATTTCTGAAAGTGTTCGTCACTTTCGTAGCCTTTTTCGTTCACCCAGCGAAACATATTCAGGAATGTCCACTTGCCGAACGACCCTGGCATCGTCGCAACCGCCGAATCCGCGACCGTTCCGTCTTCCGGTATTTCGTCTGGAAGAAAGACGATTGTCGGCGTGAACACATAGCCCCATTTTCGGGCGGCGGTCTTCTCGGTCAGCTCTTCTCCGTCAATGTCGATGACTTCTTCGTCGCCGAACATGTTGTATTGCACGACCATGAAGTGCTCTTTGATGTAGTCCGTCACTTCCGGGTCGCTCAGGAGCTTCTCATGCATGGCCTTGCAGTAGATGCAGCCGCGTTGCTCGAACACCAAGGCGAGGCGTTTTCCCTCGTCGGATGCTGTTTCGATATCTTCTGCGATATCCTTGAAAGTGATGGTGAACCAGGGCTGTTTGTGGAGCCCGTCTTCGCCGAGGGTTGCGGCATGCCCTGCGGTGTGGCTCAGCGTTAAGCAGACCGCTGCCGCTGCGAATGATTTGATGATCTGATGCATGTCGAGCTCCTCCCAGGTGCGCTCAGCCGATTTGTGAAAAAACCGGGAATGTTTCCAACAGCCAGAAGGCAATGGCCGACATCTGGCCGGTGATGAACAGAACTCCGGTCAAGACCAAGAACCCGCCCATGATTTTTTCGATGGTGCCCATATGTTTGCGGAAGCGGCTGGCCCAGCCCAAAAACCGGCTGGCAAAGGCGGCTGCTAGAATGAACGGAATACCAATGCCTAAGGCGTAGACGGCCAGAAGGCCTGCGCCATGCCAGGTCGTTTGCGAGGATCCGGCAACAAACAAGATTGCAGCCAGCACTGGCCCGACGCAGGGCGTCCAGCCAAATGCGAAGGCGAGCCCCATGATGAATGCACCCACCAGGCCTGCCGGTTTGGTCTCCACGTGAACTCTTGCCTCCCGGAACAATAGACCGATCCGGAAAATGCCGAGGAAGTGCAGACCCATGATAATGATGATCGTGCCGGCGATGTAGGACAGAACATCGTAATAGCGCGCGATAGATTGCCCGATCACACTCGCGGTTGCTCCAAGCGCCACGAACACGGCTGAGAAGCCGAGCACGAACGCAATTGCGGCCAGAACCACCCGGCGTCCGGTAGCGGTCGTTGCCGCATCACCCTTCAACTCGTCCACGCTCACGCCGGCGAGGTAACACAAGTACGGCGGCACAATTGGCAGGACGCAAGGCGACACAAAGGACAGCAATCCCGCCAGAAACGCCGCGCCCCACGAAACCTCGAGCATAAAGTGTCCTCCCAGACATGACGACTTTGTGTTTTGTTTAAAATATTCAAAAAGTCATATATATTGCAATCTCAGAAAACACGGAGAATGGCAAGTGCGTCGTTTGAATGTTGTAGGAGCGCTGGTTGCGAGCGCCTTTTTTGCCGGACTTGCTGCGTTTCCGAGGTCCGGGATTGCAGCGGAATTGATCATGGTTGAACAACCGGGTTGTTCCTGGTGCATGATCTGGAATGAAGAGATCGGCGTTGCCTATCCGAAAACCGATGAGGGCAAACGTGCTCCCTTACGCCGTGTGGATATCACGGACGGCTGGCCGGAAGATCTGGGAAACGTTCAACGGGAACGGCTGACACCGACTTTCATTCTTGTTGAAGATGGCAAGGAGATCGCACGGCTCCGCGGGTATCCCGGTGAGCATTTTTTCTGGCCACTGCTCGGCGATATGCTCGACAAACTGGAGGAGCACAGAAAAAGCGGCAGTTGATTATTGCTGCCACTTGCATCATCTACCCGAATGAGCGCAGAATTGCTGCGCTGCAATAGTTTCGCTGAACCTGTACGGATACTGAAACGTTCGATGAACCTGCCCGTCTTCAACAAGGATATGAGCGCCGAAGACTTTGACCAGTTGATGGGTCAGGCGCGCAAGGCGAGTGATCTTTTGAAAGCACTGTCGCATGAAGTGCGTCTTGTGATCCTGTGCCTACTGTCTGAAGGCGAGAAATCTGTTTCAGAACTAGAAGATATCCTGACGGTGCCACAGGCTGCCGTTTCACAACAACTTGCTCGATTGCGGCTCGAAGGTCTTGTGCAGACGAGGCGTGAAGGGCGGATGATTTATTACAGACTGGTTGATGATGAGGTGAGCTCTATCATCTCCACCTTGTACGATCTTTTCTGCAAGGACGTGCGTCCACAGCCTAGCGATCATCAGTAAGCTTGGACTATGCCGCCGCGTGCATTGCAGCACGCTTGAGCGTTGAAGAGCCTTATCCCCCTTGTTACTCTCTAAAAAGAGCCACCGGAGAATGGCCTTTGGGGGGACGCGACGAGGGGCCGGTAACGGCAGCCAACAATGCCTGAATTAGACCTGACGCTAATATTGCCTGTATTCGGCGTTCTTGCCGGATGCGTTCTTGGATTTATTGGCCGCGCCACACATTTTTGCACTCTGTCCGCGCTGGAGCGCCACTGGTATGCCGGAGACAGTTCCGGGCTCAGAACCTGGGTGCTTGCAGCCGTGGTTGCGTTGATTGGAACGCAGGTGCTTGTCGCATTCGGTCTCGCCGACACTGGAGCGTCCTTTTATCTCGATCCGGGGTTTCCTTGGACCGGCGCGGTTCTCGGTGGGGCGATGTTTGGCCTCGGCATGGCCCTGGTTGGCACGTGCGGGTTTGGCGCCGTGCTGCGCCTTGGTGGCGGCAGTCTCAGAGCTCTGGTGGTTCTGACCGTCATCGGACTGGCCGCATTGGCCGCGCAGCGCGGGATCGTCGGCATCATTCGGGTGCCATTGGTTGATGATCAAATGATTACCTTCACCGCCGCTGGCAGTCAGTCCATGGGCGATATTGTCTCCAGTCTGGCTGGTTTCGATCTGCGGTGGCTGGTCGCGCTTCTCATGGTTGCGTTTGGATTGGGCTGGATATTCAAGGACAGTGCCTATCGCGGTGCCCGGGCAAAAATCGCCTCTGCTGTTGCGATCGGTCTGGTTATCCCGTTCGGCTGGTGGGCCACAACTTACGTAGCCGCAAATTCCTTTGACCCGGTGCAGATCGAGGCAGGATCCTTCGTTGTGCCGGTTGGAGACAGCATTCTACAGCTGATCACCTACACCGGTGTTTGGCCCGACTATGGTGTCGGACTTGTTGCGGGCACGCTGATTGGTGCGGTTCTTGCGGCTCTGTGGAAACGCGATATCCGCTGGGAAGCTTGTGATGATGCCCGGGAACTCGGGCGTCACATTCTTGGCGGTACACTTATGGGCATCGGCGGTGTTTTCGCAATGGGCTGCACCGTTGGGCAGGGCATTACGGGTTTTTCCACCATGGCGATCTCGGCACCGATCGTGATGCTGTCCATGGCATTCGGCGCCCGGGTAGGGCTTGCCTGGCTCGTCGAAGGCTCAGCCCTCGCGGCTTTCCGGCGAAGTGACGGCGCCGATCGTCGTCATCCAGCGGAATAGCGGCAGCAGAGTTCTACGGACAGTGCAGTCCCGGCCTTGAGCCGGGACCACTATTGAGGCCCCGGCTCAAGCCCGAGGTGGCTTCGCAGCTTTAACCCGCCACAAACTTGTAAGCCGAACCTGTGCGCTCGACCCGGCCGATGCCCATGTCCGGCAGATGAAAGCCGATCAATTGCGTTTGGTCCGTGGCCAGGCGATCCAGAAGAGCCTTTCGGGTTTGGATACCCTTTTGCGGGTCCTGATCCGATCCGGACACCCAGTCGGGCTTTTCGAAGGAAATCACTGAATTGGTGATTGCATCCCCCACGACCAGAACGGATTCGCCATCTCCATGGATCATATAGGACGTGTGACCCGGCGTATGACCAGAGGTGTCGACAGCTTCAACACCGGGTACGACTTCCATGCCGGGCGTGACCATCTGCACCTGGTCTTCGATGGCCTCAAAGCGTGCCTGAGCCCCGACGACGAAGCTTTTACGGGCTTCCGGTGTCTTCGCCAGCGTGTCATCGGCGCGCCAATAGTCCCATTCAGCTTGTGGCACCCAGAGTGTTGCTTCTGAATAAAGCACGTCATCAAAGTCATCGAGAATGCCCCAGAGATGATCCGGGTGCGCATGGGTGAAGATCACATCGGTCACGTCCGAAGGATCAATGCCGACCTCTTCGAGACCGGACAGCAGCTCGCCTGCGCTGGGCTGGAAGTTGGCCCCAGCGCCTGCATCGAACAGAACAAGCCGGTCGTCCTGGCGCAGGAGGGTGATGTTGCAGTCCGGCGATGCCGTATCGGTTGGTAAACCATGAGGTTTGAAAAGGGCCTCAATCTCCTCTGGGCTTTGGTCAGGCAGAAGGAAATTCATCGGCAGGCTCAAGTTGCCGTCAGAAAAGACGCTGACCTCATTGCCGCCGAGTTTTATGGGGTTCGAGGCTGCAAAGGAAGGGCGGAGGCCCGTGATCGCAGCTGCTCCTATGCCAAGTCCGGCCTTTAGCAAAAAGCGGCGCGAGGGGTGTTCTTTCAAGGCAACCGGCATGCGTAGTCCTCCACATATTCAAATTTATGAATTTATCTATGTTTCCTTGAGAAACGTCAATGCAGCTAGGGAAAGAGGCAGGCAAGTGTTGCAGATCCAACATCGGCTAATCGGTAGACAGCGATGGAATTGACCTACTTTCTGGATCGATTTTCAGAACCTGCGGTTTTAACCGCAGGCGGCTTTCTGGCCGGTGCATTGTTTGGCGGGTTCGCGCAGCAAAGCCGGTTCTGTCTGAGGGCAGCAGCTCTCGATTTTGCGCACGGTGTTTTTGGGGTTCGTTTATCAATCTGGCTGTTTGCGTTCTCCGCAGCACTTCTTGGAACGCAGCTGCTTGTTGGCTTCGGCGAAGTGCCATCGCAAGAAGCCCGTCAACTCGCCTCTCCGCAAAGTCTTTCAGGCGCAGCGTTGGGCGGCGTGATGTTTGGCATTGGAATGGTCTTGGCCAGAGGATGCGCCAGCCGGCTTCTCGTCCTCTCTGCGACCGGCAACTTGCGGGCGCTTCTGTCCGGACTGGTCTTTGCGGTGATTGCCCAAGCCAGCCTGAGGGGTATCTTGAAACCCGTGCGCGAATGGTTCGCCGGGCTCTGGACAACGGCGGACATCGGCGGGAATGATTTGATTGCACATTTAGGGCTGTCGCAGACAGTCGTACTTGGTTTTGCATTGCTTTGGTTGGGCGCCGGAATTGTGATTGCGATCAAGGCCAAAACACCCCTTTGGCAAGCAATTGCAGCGTGCGGAGCGGGGCTCGCCGTACCGCTCGCATGGTGGTTCACAGCTTCTGTTGCCAGTCAGGCGTTTGAGCCGGTGCAGATCGAAGGCATCACCTTTACAGGTCCCTCGGCTGACACGCTGATGCTGTTCTTGTCGCCAGCGCAGTCTGCGCTCGATTTTGGAATCGGACTTGTTCCCGGCGTTTTTGCCGGCTCGTTCCTCGCTGCACTTTTTTCCCGCGAATTGGAGCTTCAGGGTTTTGAAGGTGGCCGGTCTATGGCCCGCTATGGTACCGGAGCCGCGCTAATGGGCTTTGGCGGCATGCTGGCAGGCGGCTGTGCCGTTGGCGCGGGTATCACCGGGGCCTCTGTTTTCGCGGTGACTGCCTGGATGACGCTCTCGGCGATCTGGCTATCTGCGGGGTTGACCGACTTTGCATTGAATGGTCGTCCGGCGAAGACCGGATCAGCGCAGCCGGTCGTCGGAGCGTCCTGAGCAAGGCTATGTGAGGATCGATCTCAGCCAGTCTTTCACCGTCTCCACCTCGGGACGTGTTCTTGCTGAATGATCCCGTTCCACAAGGTAATGGTCTTGTCCGAGTGGAATACGAATGTCCAAGGGAATCTTGAGCCGCCCGGCCTCTTCCAGCCTGATCGCAGCCCGCTCCAGGATGAGAGCGACTCCAGCACCTGCTGCTGCCAGCTCAACAGCTGCAAGCGTGGTGTCGACAGTTACCCGCCGCTGCTCCTTTGGGCGTTCCAGGCCACATCTTTCAAAGTACCGGTCCCAGTGATCCTCAAAACCTAGAATGTGGATGAGCGGTGTCTCCAGAAGCGTATTGGGCGAGTCTATGGTTTCTGCAAGCGAGGGTGTACAGACAGGAATGATCGTATCTTTCGCCAGAAGGTCTGCGTGCCCGTCTGGCCATTTGCCGATGCCAAGCCGAATGTCGATATCGACCTCGGTCTCTAAAACCGTCTCTGCCCAGATTGCCGACAGAAGGCGAACCTTGATAGTCGGATGTTCTTCCAAAAATGCGGGCAGCTGTGGCGCGACCACCAGAACCGTTGTGGAGATTGGTGCCCGCAGGGTGACAGTCCCTGACTGGCGCGCCCCGAAAAGACCTGCCGTTGACAAGGATAGCTCGTCAATCGCCTTGCGTACGGAGGGCAAATAGGCCTTTCCGATTTCGGTCAGTGTGAGTTTGCGCGTTGAGCGGAGAAACAGGGCATGCCCAAGCTGGCTCTCCAGATTGCGGATATGTGTGCTGACGGCGGCTTGCGTGAGACCCAGGTCATCGGCGGCCGCTGTGAAACTGCCGAGTCGGGCGGCTGTTTCGAAGCTTCTGAGCCACATCAGATTTGGAAGACTGGACATCTTTTTATTGATAAAAAAATTATAGGAATGTCCATCTATTTATTCGTTTTTCTTTTGGTGCTGGGTCAGGAATCCTTTCCGCCATCTGAATTGGCCTTGTAACTTTGGAGAGGCGGACATGCATGTAGGGTTTATCGGTCTTGGCAATGTTGGCGGCAAATTGGCTGGCAGCATCTTGCGCAATGGTTTTGATCTCACGGTTCTCGATCTCGATGAAAACTTCATGGCGAAGTTTGCCGAGCTTGGTGCCAAAAAAGGGCGCAGTCCGAAACAGCTGGCTGAAGACTGCGATGTGGTGATTACCTGTCTGCCAAGTCCGGCCGCCTGTGCTGCAGTTGTCGAGGGGCCGGATGGTATTCTTGAAGGCATTGGTCCGGGCACCATTTGGGCGGAAATGTCGACAACGGACGCCAGCGAAGTCAAACGGCTTGCTGGACTGGTTGAAGAAAAGGGTGGTGAGGCGATTGAATGCCCGGTTTCAGGCGGATGCCACCGGGCGGCCACAGGTAATATTTCGATCTTCGCTGGGTGCAGCCGCGAGACCTTTGAAAAAGCCTTGCCTTTCCTGACTGTGCTGGGACGCCGAGTTCTGCACACGGGTGATATCGGGTCGGCTTCCGTGTTGAAAGTTGTCACAAATTATCTGGCGACCGCGAACCTTGTCTCCGTCTGTGAGGCCCTAACCACCTGCAAGGCGGCGGGTATGGATCTCAACACGGCCTATGAGGCGATTAAGATCTCATCCGGGACTTCCTTCGTGCATGAAACCGAAGGCCAGGTTATTCTCAACGGGTCCCGGGATATTTCCTTTACAATGGATCTGGTTGCCAAGGATATCGGATTGTTCCAGTCGATTGCCGACGAACACAGCGTTCCGCTCGAGCTGTCACCCCTGTTGAACCAGATCTTCGCCGATGGCATCTCCCGCTATGGTCCTCGCGAGCTGTCGCCGAACATCATCAAGCGGCTCGAGGATGCGACAGGACTCACGATCCTTGGAGATGGCTTTCCGGCCGAAATGGAAGATGACGAGCCGGAAGAACCGGGGTACGAAGTCAGACCAACAGCTGCGGTCGCCATCGCGGCGGAATGAGTCTGGAGTGATCTGACTGAGATGCTTGATAAATGCCAATTTTATATCGATGGGCAATGGGTTGCTCCAACTGAAGCCAATGACTTCGATGTCATCAATCCGGCAACGGAGCAGCCGGTTGCGGTCATCTCTTTGGGAGGTGAGGCAGACCTGAACAAGGCAGTGGATGCCGCAAAAGCAGCGTTTCAAACCTGGGGTGAGAGCTCGGTTGAAGAGCGTGTTGGCCTTTTTGAACGGATCATCGAAATCTACAATCGCCGGTCCGCTGACATGGATGAGGCGATCCGCCTTGAAATGGGAGCGCCAGCCAAGTTTGCCCGTGAACAGCAGACACCGTCAGGTTCCGGTCATTTTGAGGCAACGCTTGAAGCGCTCAAATCCCATCAATGGGAGCGGCCAAGCCCGCGCGGTGGCAGTACCTTGCGGGATGAGCCGATCGGTATTTGCGGTCTCATTACGCCTTGGAACTGGCCGATCAATCAGATAGCGGCAAAGGTCGCGCCAGCAATTGCCGCTGGATGCACTATGGTCCTGAAACCGAGCGAAATTGCGCCGCTCTCGGCGATGCTATTTGCCGAGATCCTGCACGAGGCCGGCTGCCCCAAAGGTGTCTTCAATCTGGTCAACGGGGACGGTCCCGGGATCGGAGTTCCAATGTCGTCACACCCCGACATCGACATGGTATCGTTTACCGGGTCGACCCGTGCCGGGACGTCCGTCTCCCAAAATGCAGCAGCAACGGTCAAACGGGTCGCTTTGGAACTCGGTGGCAAGTCGGCCAATATTCTTTTTGCCGATGCTGACCTAGAAACAGCCGTCCGGTTTTCGGTCGAAGGTTGTTTTGCCAACTCCGGCCAGTCTTGCGATGCTCCGACCCGGCTGCTGGTCGAGCGGTCTGTCTACGATGAAGTCCTCGCGTTGGCCGAACGATTTGCCGGCGAGACGGCTGTCGGCGATCCGGAGCAGGATGGAGATCACATTGGGCCGGTCGTGAGCCAGCTGCAATATGAGCGGATCCAGGGACATATCGAGGCGGGCATCAAGGAAGGCACCAAATTGCTTGCGGGCGGTGCGGGAAAGCCTGACGGGCTGGAAACCGGCTACTACGTCCGGCCAACCATTTTTGTGGACGTGTCCAATGACATGCATGTCGCGCGGGAAGAAATCTTTGGGCCGGTGCTTGCGGTCTTGCCGTTTGAGACGGAAGAAGACGCAATCCGCATTGCCAACGACACACCTTACGGTCTGGCAGCCTATATCCAGACCGGAGATCCGGAGCGGGCGGGCAGGGTCGCCCGAAAACTGCGCGCCGGAAACGTCTATATCAATGGCGCGGGCATTGACTACGACGTTCCTTTCGGTGGGTACAAGCAGTCCGGCAACGGCCGCGAATTCGGCCAGTTCGGTCTGGAAGATTTTCTGGAGCTCAAGGCGATCACGGCCTGATCGAACCATAAGAGCGGTTCCAGCGCGGGGATTGCTTGAGGTTGATGACAAACCCTAATCCTCTCAATAGTCATCCTCGGCCTTGTGCCGAGGATTCATATTTTTCAATAAGTTATGGATGTTCGGAACAAGTCCGAACATGACACCGGAGGGGGCTTGGACTGTGTCAGCAGTCTGGGGGGCTACGGGGACCGCTTATTACGTGTTCACCCCGCCGCAGAGCAGATCTGCAGAAGCGCGGCCATTGGCGGTGTTGCAAGGCCGAGGCAGCAGGCGTGAAGGGTTGCCAGAAACACGGTCAGCGTTGCGCCGGTACCAAGTGCCAGCATCAATGAAGGATCTTGCCGGACTTCCTCCACGGCGGCCTTCCAACTCAAGGTCTGTGCGGTCATCAGCTCACTCCTTTTCAGTTCCAGAGGTTCACATTGGGTGACATTTACCAAGCCGGTCACTCGGCTGCTTCCTGGGGTGTTTCTTCGGTTTTCTTTCCGCCAAACAGCCCGCCGAGCCAGCCTTTCTTTTCCTTTGAAGCGTCTGCGTCACCGGCAGCATCTACACTTTCTTCTGCCTCTTCGGGTGTGCTCGGGGCCACTTGTTCTGCAAATGCAGTGAAAAATTCACCAGCCAGGCGCTTGGCCGTGGAGTCGATCAGGCGAGCGCCGAGCTGCGCGAGCTTGCCGCCGACTTTGGCGTCGACCTCGTAGTGCAAAATGGTGGCGTCCGGCCCATCTGCTTCCAGTTGGACCTTCGCGCCGCCGCGTGCAAAGCCGGCCACACCGCCGGACCCTTCGCCCTCAATGCGATATCCGTTCGGCGGATCGAGATCGAGCAGTTCCACCTTGCCGCCGAACGTTGCCTTCACCGGGCCGACCTTCAGCTTCACTTTGGCTTCCAGCTCGGTGTCGGAGTGCTTGATCAACTCCTCGCAGCCGGGGATCGATGCCTTGAGAACTTCCGGGTCGTTCAGCGCCGCCCAAACCGTTTCGCGGGGCGCTTCGATCCGTTGGCTGTCGGTCATTTGCATGGAATTATACTCCGTCTGGTACTTCAAATGTGATGAACGTCGGTTCCACGTTGGCCCTTGCGGCGGACCATCAAGAGTTCGGCAAGGATCGAAAGGGCGATTTCTTCCGGCGTGATCGCACCAAGGTCGAGCCCGGCAGGACCGTCGATCCGATCAAGGCTCTCCTCGCGGATCCCCTTTTCGCGCAGCTTGGACTTCAGATGAGCGATTTTCCTGTGGCTACCGACAAAGGCGATGTGTTTCGAGTTCGCAGCAAGGGCGGACTCAAGCGCCGCCAAATCACCGCGCCCTTGGGTGGAGACTACAAGATAGCGCTCTGCGTTATTATTTTCTGGGACGTTAAAACCGTCTTTGATATCGCAAAACTCCGGGAATGCACTCAGGTCTTCGAGCGGGGCATGAGCAATACACTCAAAGCCGATGTTCGGCCCCTGCTGTGCTAGGGCGACGGCCACAGGGCTTGCTCCGAGGATAACAAGTTTCGGTCGTGGGAGAACCGGTTCGACGAAGATGTCCATCGTGCCCTGGCTTGGGCACATGTTCTTGGCAAACTGGACCCCTTGCCGGTTGTCTCCAGCTTCAACGCCAAGTTCCGCCAGCAGGTCTTCGGGCTGAATGGAAATCAGCTTTGTCTCGCCGTCCTCAATGGCAGCCTTCGCTGCCTTGATGACGGCGGACCGGGCACAGCCGCCACCAATCCACCCCCCTGCGATGCTGCCGTCTGCGGCAATAACGGCCTTTGCGCCGGCTTTCGCGGCAGTCACCGAAATGGTCCGGATGACTGTCGCCAGCGCATACGGTTCTGCATCTTTCCGCAGTTGCTCTGTCAAAGCGGAAACATCGGTTGCCGAGGCTTGTTGTGCAGCGCTCAGTGTTTCCGGAGCAGAGTGTTTCATTGGTGTCTCTCCCATCGCATCACAGGCGTTCAAGATAAGGTTCGAGGTCGGCCAGACTGTCGAGGTTATGCGCCGGCGCAAACAGATCGACATGGGGCAGGGCGGCCTGCATCCCGCCGGTTACCGGCTCGTAGCCATCCCACCCGATCATGGGGTTGAGCCAGACGATCCGCTTGCAGCGTTTGCGAAGCCGGGCCATCTCTTCGCCGAGCTGATCCGGTGTGCCCGTGTCATAGCCGTCGGAAAGGATCATCACACAGGTGCGGGAATGAATGACGCGGGCAGCGTGGGACCTGTTGAAATCCGCCAGCGCCTCACCGATCTTCGTCCCGCCGCCGATACCTTGGGCCATCAACCCCATCCGGTCGAGAGCGCGCGTTGCATCCCGTTCTGAAAGTGCGGATGAGACATGGACAAGCCGGGTGTGGAACAGGAAGGCCTCGGCTTCCCGGAAATTGTCGAGGAGCCCGTGCACGAACCGTGTGAAGACACCGGTGTAATTGCTCATCGACCCGGATGCATCGAGAAGGATCACCAGACGGAGCTGGCGCGCGCGCGGGCCCTTGCGGATCAACTCGATAGGCGTGCCGCCATGCGCTATTGAGTGACGGATCGTCTTGCGCAAGTCGAGCCGGGGACCCTTGCGCTTTTGCTTGTCCCGGCGGGTGAGGCGGATCCGCATTGCTTTGGCGAGGCTTTCCGCCAGTTCATGGGCTTTGGCCATTTGTTCCGGGTCATGGATGTTCCGGAAGTCGGTCTTGCCGAGGTGGTCCGCAATGCTGGCCCCCTCCCGGCGTCCTGACGGTGCCTCGTCGCCGGGCTCGTCCTCTTCGCCCGGAACCCGGTCAACATCACCTGCGATGGTGTCCTGACGCGGCCCTTGGGCATCAACCAACTCGCGGATGGTTTTCATGGTCTTCTTGGAAGTGCTGCCGGAGACCTTGATGCCGGATTTCACACCGCGCCCGAGCCAATAGGCATCGAACACGTCATCGAATTTGGTCCAGTCGGACAAGCGGCCGCAAAAAAGGGCCCGGAACGCTTCCTTCAGCCTCTGGGGACGTTTGATGATATCGGACTGAAGCAAGCGAGTTGCATCTTCCGTTTCGCCAACACCCACCTTGTACCCGCTGTCGCGTAAGGAACGCACGAACCCTGCGAGGCGTACCCGGACTGCGGCGCCAAGATCGTCATGGCAGTCAAGATGGACGGAGGCCATGGCTCAGGCCACCTTTCCAAGAAGCCGATCGGTGACTTCCGATGTAATGCGGGCCTGGTCTTCGCGTGTCTTCAGAACGCAGGCCAGCGTGTCGAAAACCATCCCACGCTGCTCATGCAGATTTTTTGTGCCGAGGCCGACAAGGGCAGCCGCCCAGTCGATGGTTTCTGCTACGCCCGGCACCTTTGTCAGGTCTTCCTTGCGCAACTTGCCCATCAGTTCGGCGATTTGCAGGGCAAGGGCTGTATCCAGTCCATCTACCCGGCTCAAAAGGATGCGCGCTTCGCGGCTACTGTCCGGGTAATCTACATAGTGATAAAGGCACCGGCGGCGCAATGCATCGGACAGCTCCCGTGTTCCGTTCGAAGTCAGGATGACCCTGGGAATGCTTTTGGCTTCGATGGTGCCGAGTTCGGGAATGGAGACCTGAAAGTCGGACAGGAGTTCCAATAGGAACGCCTCGAATTCTTCATCGGCCCTGTCAACTTCATCGATCAGAAGGACCGGTGCCTTGTCCTGGCGGATTGCAGCCAAAAGGGGACGTTCCAGAAGGTACTTCTCGGAAAACACCGCCTCTTCAACGGTGTCCGCATCGTCGCCGGTACCTTCCCGTGCCTTGATGGCGAGGAGCTGGCGCTGATAGTTCCACTCGTAAATGGCGTCGGAGCGGTCAAGACCCTCGTAGCATTGCAAACGGATCAGATCCGTGTTGTCCAGTTTTGCGAGCGCCTTGGCGACTTCCGTTTTACCGACCCCGGCTTCCCCTTCCAGAAGCAAAGGCCTGTTCAGCATCTCGGTGAGGAGAAGGGCCATGGCAAGGCCATCATCTGCAACGTATCCGGTGGCAGCGAGCGCTTCGGCCAGTGTGTCTTTTGTCTGGGTCGTCATGGTCTGTTCGGCCGGGCCAGTCAGCTGGACGCCAGCGCCTTTTCAGATTTTTCGTTGGCCGGTTTCGGCCAGACCACAAAACCATTCGCGACGGCGATTTCGAACACACGCCGGGACGGTGCATTGATTGGAAGAAGCAGATTATCGGCCTGCAGCGCATCAGTGAGTGTCATGAAATCGTCCTTGAATTGTCCCCCTCCCGGCCCCGGGAGGGAGATCCCATTCGATTGGGCTTAGCTGTGCGCGCCAAGATCCTTGGCCGCCTGCCAGACACGCCAGGCATCATGCGGCATCTGGATATGCGTTGAGCCGAGGAACTGAAACGCATCGTTGACCGCATTGGAAAAGGCAGGAACGCCGCCGACGTTCGGGCTTTCACCGACTCCCTTGGCGCCGATCGGGTGATGCGGGCTCGGGGTGACCGTGTGATCGGTTTCCCAATGCGGCGTTTCTACGGCGGTCGGCAGGAAGAAGTCCATGAACGAGGCGCCCATGACATTGCCTGTCTCGTCGTAGCGGATTTCCTGCCCCATCGCGATGGCGAAAGCCTCGGTCAAACCGCCATGCACCTGTCCTTCGATGATCATCGGGTTGATGCGGGTGCCACAATCGTCCAGCGCGTAGAACCGCCGTGTCTTGGCAACGCCCGTGTCGACATCGATGTCCATGACACAGAAGTACGCGCCGAACGGATAGGTCATGTTGGGTGGATCGTAGTAGCTGACCGCTTCCAGACCCGGCTCCATGTTCGGCGGTGGAGCGTTGTAGGCTGCCCAGGCTATTTCCTTCATCGACTTGCGGGCCTGCGGATTGCCTTTCACCTGGAACCCGTCGATGTCCCACTCCAGATCGTACTCGGAGACCTCCAACATGTGCGCCGCGATCATCTGCGCCTTGTTGCGAATTTTCCGCGCAGCAAGCGCGATAGCTGCACCGGCGACCGGTGTCGACCGGGAGCCATAGGTGCCAAGGCCATAAGGGGCCGTATCCGTATTACCTTCCTCGACCATGATGTCATCGGCCGGGATTCCAATCTCGGTTGCGATGATCTGGGCCCAGGTGGTCTCGTGGCCCTGGCCTTGGGACTTGGTGCCCATGCGCGAGATCACCGAGCCTGTCGGATGGACACGGATTTCCGCACTATCGAACATGGCAACACCGAGGATGTCACAGTTCTTCGACGGGCCGGCACCGACAATTTCAGTGAAGAACGAAATGCCGATGCCCATGATCTCGCGGGTTTCTCCGCGTTTGAAGGCGTCTTGTTTGGCTTTTTGTTCTTCGCGCAGCTGGCGGTAGCCGATGGTGTCCATCGCCTTTTGCATGGCCGTGTGATAGTCGCCGCTGTCATATTCCCAGCCGAGTGCCGACTGATATGGGAATTGTTCCTGCTTGACGAAGTTCTTCATGCGAAGATCGGCAGGGTCCATCTCCAGCTTCTGTGCCAGGATGTCCATGGCCCGTTCAATGCAGTAGGCTGCTTCCGTCACCCGGAAGGAACACCGGTAGGCAACCCCGCCTGGTGCCTTGTTGGTGTAGACCCCGTCGACCTCAAGATGGGCGGTCGGGAAATCATAGGAGCCGGTGACGATGTTGAAGAACCCGGCGGGCCATTTGGACGGGTCGGCGCAGGCATCAAAACCGCCGTGGTCGGCGAGCACGTGCACTTTCAGTCCGGTCACGGTGCCGTCTTTCTTCGCGGCGATTTCCGTGGTCATGTGATAGTCGCGGGCAAAGGATGTGGTGGAGAGGTTCTCCATCCGGTCCTCGACCCATTTCACCGGAACGCCGGTGACGATGGACGCAACAATCGAGCAGATGTAGCCTGGGTAAGCGCCCACCTTGTTGCCGAAGCCGCCGCCGATATCCGGCGCGATCACATGGATCTTGTGCTCCGGAATGGTTGACAGCAGCGAGGCAACCGTCCGGATAACATGCGGCGCCTGGAAGGTGCCCCAGACCGTCAGCTCTCCCTTCACCTTGTCCATGGACGCAACACACTGGCAGGTCTCCAGCGGTGACGGGTGTGTGCGGTGATAGGAGATCATCTCCTTGATGGTGACGTCGGCGTCGGAAAATGCTTTGGCGGTTTCGTCCTTGTCGCCCACTTGCCATTTGAAGATGTGGTTGTGGTGATCGCGCGGTCCGTGTGGGCCTTCTGTCTTGCCTTCAAGATCGGGCCGCAGGACGGGTGCGTCCGGGTCCATGGCCTTGAACGGATCAACCAGAACCGGCAGCTCTTCGTATTCGACTTCAACGAGCTGGATGGCATCATCCGCAATATAGCGGTTTTCCGCCACGACAAAGGCGACTTCCTGGTTCTGGTAGAGGACCTTGCCATCGGCCAGAACCATTTGGACGTCACCAGCTAGTGTCGGCATCCAGGCAAGGTTCACACCCTTCAGGTCTTCCGCCGTCAAAACGGCAATCACGCCTGGGATCTTGAGCGCTTCTGAAGCATCGATCTTGGTGATCTTTGCGTGCGGGTAGGGCGAGCGCACGAAATCACCGAACACCATGCCCGGCAGTTTGAGATCGTCCACATACTGGCCCTGGCCTTGCGTGAAGCGGATGTCTTCTACGCGCTTGCGCTTGCAGCCCATGCCTTCAAGGGCTGCTTCCCGCTGTTCCCGTGTCGGGGTCATGTCGTTCATTCTGCAGCCTCCTGGAAATCAGTGCCGTTGAGTTTGGCGGCGGCATACTGGATCGCCTTGACGATGTTCTGGTATCCGGTGCACCTGCACAGGTTGCCGGCGATCCCCATGCGGATTTCGTCTTCCGTTGGGTTCGGGTTTTCCTTCAAGAGAACATGCGCCCGCATAATCATGCCCGGTGTGCAGTAGCCACATTGGAGACCGTGCATCTGCCGGAAACCTTCCTGAAGGGCAGATAATGTGCCGTCCGGGTTGGCCATGCCTTCGACGGTTGTAAGATCTGCGCCGTTGGCCTGGGCTGCGAACATCGTGCAGGCCTTGACCGACATGCCGTTCATTTCGATGGTGCAGGCCCCACAGTGGGATGTTTCGCAACCAATATGCGGACCGGTGATGTCGAGATCTTCCCGCAGGAAGTGGATCAGAAGCGTGCGCGGCTCCACGAAGCGCTGCACTTTCTTTCCGTTGACGGTCATGGTGACCGGGATTTGTTCAATATCGCTCATTCTTGTCTCTCCCTCGTCCCCGGTCAGCTGCTTGCGCGCTCTGCTGCGCGGGCCAGTGCGCGTTCCAGCATCACGCCCGCCATTTTCGTGCGGTATTCGGCAGGACCACGTCCATCCGATGCCGGTTCGGTGATGGCCTTTGCGGCTGCGACAGCTCTCTTCACGGTCTCTGCGTCCATAGCGGACCCGGTCAGGATCTCGCCTGCCTTAGCGGCAAAAAGCGGAGTGTCGGCCACATTTGTGAGGGCTACGGAACAGGATGCGACGGTGCCGCCGTTCATTGTGAGGAGAACCGCTGCGGCGGCGGTGGCGTAGTCACCCACCTTGCGCTTCAGTTTTTCATAAGCATAACCATGGCCCGTCGCCGGTGTCGGGATCCGAACAGCGGTCAGAATTTCTTCCGGCGCCAGTGCCGTGAAATAGGCGGCCTCGTAAAACTCGCGCGCAGTGACTTCGCGGTCGCCGTCCGGGCCGGTCAGCACATAACTTGCGTTAAGGCATTGCATCAGGGCGGGCATGTCGTTGCCCGGATCGCCGTTAGCGACGTTGCCACCAAGTGTACCGAGATACCGGATTTGAGGATCGGCGATCAGCAGGGATGTTTCGCGAATGATCGGCAATTTTTCTGCAAGCAATTCCGAATGGATCATCTCGTGTTGGGTCGTCATCGCTCCGATGACGATTGTGCCGCCGTCCTCTGAAACACCCTTTAGGCCCTCGACACCGCCGAGGTCGATCAGATGCTCCGGTGCCGCCATTCGCAGCTTCATCATTGGGATCAGGCTGTGGCCTCCGGAAAGGGGCCGGGCTTCATCGCCGTGTTCGGCCAGGATCGCTACTGCTTCTTTGACAGTCGCTGGCCGGTGATATGTGAATTCACCAGGGATCACGTCTTTCTCCTCCCTCATTCAGCCAAATTGGCTGGGCCTGGTCCGGAACCCGGGCGAGGCCTTGCGTCAAAACGCGGCGCTCTCCTACACGCCGCATCATTGAGCAAGCGTCGCAGTTGCTGCAGCGCACTCTCAAGGAAACCTGCACAAATGACCTAGTAGTATGCACGGAATACGTTTATTCCCTCACGAATTACGTCATCATTACTGACGCTTTTTGTGAAAAAATCGATATTTTTGACTTTGGAGTGGAGATAAATTTGTTTGAAATGTCAGTAATTTAAGGAAATCATATTTCCAATAGACCTGTGGCTGTGCAGCGAAAGGCCAGAAAAGCGGTCTGGTTCACGAAATGCGGCCTTTGCACGCGTATGTTGCACTGCGTGCTGGGCGTTTTGCCGAAGGAAACCGATAGTACGATGCTAGTGAGCGGGAGCCGGGTCGGGTTCTGGAGCGTTGGTCGCCGACATTGTCGTGAGCTGGGATTTGACACGGCTCCAGCGAGAGCGGCTAACTGGTACAGACTGCCCTCCTTCACCCTGCAGGACCAGTAGGCCACCATCACCGGATCTCTTGAAGGAAGCGACACATGCAAGGTTCACGATGTGGCTCCGGTGCACCCGGTTGAAAGTTTTGCTGTCCAGCTGACGCTCGGCTTCGCTTATGGATAAGGGACAGAAATACTCCCGTGATCCGTCGAACAGTTTTGTGTAATGCGCATCTGCATGGATGGCCACGATCTCCGTTGTGGCGATCTGAGTTTTTTGACCGTCGTGTTCGATCGGCAGCATCCTTTTTGCCGTCAATTTCTGCGCTTGGATCGGAGTGGCGGCGGACTGTAAGCCATGGGCAGTGCGTTTGGAGGTCTGCTCCGGTTTGGCAGAAGACGAACCTCCGGAATTCGCTTCCGCAGCCGCAGGGCTCGCTGGTGTTGCCGCTTGCAAAGCAAGCTCATCATCGAAGTGGGGAGCCTCATCCCCTTCAAGAGGCTGTTCCGGGACAAGCTTGAGCAGAAAAAGACCGGAGACAAGAAAAGCCACACAGGACACCAAAATGGCGAGAGTTCCGGGGTCTAGGGCCGGAGCCAACGAGGGTGTTGGCGATACAAGCGGTTCAACGGTCAAGCCGGCCATCGCGATGTAATGCATTGCAGAGATCGCAAGCGCCATCACGACCGCGGAAAAAAACATTGGTGGCCGTCGTCCGGGGCCGAATAAGAGCCAGAGCGCAAGGCCTGAGGCGTTAAAGGCGATCAAGAAACTGGCAAATACATAGGCCGTGTCATGAGACAGACTTAACGACAGATGCAACGCGTACATGCCTAGATAGTGCATCGTGCATATCCCGGCCCCCATGACAAAGGCTGCGATCCCAAGGCGAACGGGCGTCAGTTGGCGATTGCTGGCCGCAAACACGCCGATACCGACGACGAGCACACAGACGAGAAAGGAAAGAAGGGTCGGCAATACAAGGAAGTTTGTCAGGACGGGCAGGCGGGCGGCGAGCATGCCGACAAAATGCATCGACCAAATCGCAAGTGCGAGTGTGAGCGCGGCTCCGGCCAACAGCAAGCGCCGACGGGGTTCAGTCGACGTACGGACTTGGACAGCCAAACCCAAACCAACAAAGCTGCCCTGAAACGCCATTATCAGGGAAAGCGCCACGAGCCAGGGCTCGTGCGTCACTGTCATTGTGAGCGTCCTCCCACTCAACACCATTCTTAGAACGAAGCAGTGTTCTGAGTACAGGATAAGTGAAGAAGTGGCTCAGGCCAAGTTTCCAGTTTTTAATGCAACTCATTCGCAATAAGCTTGACACTTGCGAATGAGTTGCAATATCACTTGCATCAGGGTCAAACACTTCTTGTGTGAGGTTTCAGTGAAAAAGACTGCTTTATTTGCTGCTGTGGCAGCGGTCGCGATGATGTCCGGGCAGAGCGCTTGGGCGGAAGATAAGATGAAGGTCGTTACGACCTTTACCGTCATTGCCGACATGGCCTCGAATGTTGCCGGTGATGCGGCTGAGGTGGTGTCCATCACCAAGCCAGGCGCTGAAATTCATGGGTATGAACCGACGCCGCAGGACATCGTACGGGCCTCCGATGCCGACCTAATTCTGTGGAACGGCATGAACCTGGAGCTTTGGTTTGAACAGTTCCTGTCAAACCTCGGCGACATTCCGTCGGCGACACTGACAAACGGCATTGATCCGATTTCCATCAGAAGCGGGTCCTACGAGGGCAAGCCCAACCCCCACGCTTGGATGGGCCTCAACAATGCGCAGGTCTACATCGACAACATTGCAGCTGCTTTTTCTGCTCAAGATCCGGCCAACGCGGACGTCTACAAACAGAATGCGGAAGCTTACAAAGAGCAGTTGCGTGGCGTAATCGAACCGCTTCGTGAGACAATCGCACAAGTTCCGGAAGACAAGCGTTGGCTTGTGACTTGTGAAGGTGCGTTTAGTTATTTTGTGCGCGATTTCGGCATGAAGGAACTGTACCTATGGCCGATGAATGCTGATCAGGTTGGGACACCGCAACAGGTCCGCTCGGTTATCGACGGCGTAAAAGAAAACAACATCCCGGTGGTCTTCTGTGAAAGCACGGTCAACACAGCGCCTGCTGAACAGGTCGCCCGGGAGACTGGCGCGAGTTATGGCGGGGTGCTTTATGTCGATTCACTCAGCGAAGCCGACGGGCAGGTCCCGACCTATCTCGACCTTCTGCGGGTGACCTCAACAACGGTCGCCAAAGGGCTCGAAAGCGCGACCAATTGATTTTTTCGCGGCGCCTTTCGGTGCCGCGGCTCTTCCCCGGCGGACCGGATTTTGTAATGATTGGATTTGTTGAATGTTGAAGGTCATCGAGGAGCCGGAGTTGGCATCGACAAACATGGTGTCAGATATCGGGATCTCCGCAGAGGACGTGACCGTAACCTACCGCAATGGCCATACCGCGCTTTGGAACGCCAGTTTTGAGATCCCGCGTGGCACAGTCACCGCACTCGTCGGCGTCAACGGGGCCGGTAAATCAACACTCTTCAAGGCTATCATGGGCTTTGTGCCAGCTGCGAAGGGAACCATTCAACTTCTGGGCATGAGCGTCAAAGAAGCGCTTCGCAAAAACCTCGTCGCCTACGTACCGCAGTCGGAAGAAGTAGACTGGTCTTTTCCGGTGCTGGTTGAAGACGTCGTCATGATGGGCCGGTATGGCCACATGGGGTTCTTACGCCGTCCCAAACAGTCCGATCACGATGCTGTTGCCGAAGCGCTCAGCCGGGTCAACATGCAGGATTACCGGAAGCGCCAGATCGGGGAACTGTCTGGTGGTCAGCGCAAACGTGTGTTCCTCGCGCGGGCACTGGCACAAGACGGCCAAGTCATTCTGCTCGATGAACCGTTCACGGGCGTCGACGTCAAAACCGAAGAGCAGATTATCGAACTCCTTGGAGAATTGCGGGCCGAAGGACGTGTGATGCTGGTCTCCACTCACAATCTCGGATCTGTACCGGAGTTCTGTGACCGCACTGTGCTGGTCAAGGGAACGGTGCTGGCCTTTGGCCCCACCGAAACGACGTTCACCCGTGAGAACCTGGAGCAGGCCTTTGGCGGCGTTCTCCGGCATTTCACGATCAGCGATCAGACGTTGCACACGGATGGGGATGACCGGAAGGTGACCATCCTGACCGATGATGAACGCCCATTTGTTCAATATGGAGATGAAACGCAAACGGCCGAGAAACGGCCATGATTGCCACTCTGCTTGAGCCTTTCAACTACGCCTATATGACCAACGCCATGTGGGTATCCGGGCTTGTCGGCGGCGTTTGTGCATTCCTTTCTGCCTATCTCATGCTCAAGGGCTGGTCTTTGATTGGTGACGCTCTTTCGCATTCTGTCGTACCGGGTGTCGCCGGCGCCTATATTCTCGGTTTGCCGTTTGCTCTCGGGGCTTTCATTGCCGGCGGGCTCGCTGCCGGAGCCATGTTGTTCCTGTCGGAACGGTCCGGATTGAAAGTCGATGTGATCATCGGATTGATCTTCACCTCATTCTTCGGACTGGGCCTCTTCATTGTGTCGGTCAATCCAATGTCGGTATCGATCCAGACCATCACCATGGGCAACATTCTGGCTATCACACCGGCAGACACGCTTCAGCTTGCTATTATCGGGTTTGTGTCGCTGGGCGTGCTGCTGCTCAAGTGGAAGGACCTGATGGTCACTTTCTTTGACGAGAACCACGCGCGCACCATTGGTCTGCGACCAGGACTCCTGAAGGCTGTTTTTTTCATACTTCTTTCTGCCTCCGTTGTGGCGGCCATGCAGACGGTCGGTGCCTTTCTGGTGATCGCTATGGTGGTCACGCCGGGTGCAACGGCATATCTTCTGTGTGACAGGTTCCCAAGACTGATCGCACTGTCTGTTGTGATTGGATCGGTCACCAGTTTTTCCGGTGCCTATATCAGCTATTTTCTGGATGGAGCGACCGGCGGGATCATCGTGGTGCTGCAGACCCTGATCTTTCTTGTTGCCTTTGTCTTTGCGCCAAAACACGGCCTTTTGGCCGCGCGCCGGAAAGCATCTGAAGCGCTTCGCAATGGGCCCTCTGATACCGTGTTGCCAGGACAGCCCGGCGGAGGGCCGCAGTGATGGATCTCGATTTTCTTCTTCTGCCGTTCAAATTCCCATTTATGCAGAACGCGTTCCTGATCTGCGTTCTGGTTTCGATTCCGACCGCGCTGTTATCCTGTTTTTTGGTCATGAAAGGATGGGCGCTGATGGGTGACGCTGTCAGTCATGCCGTTCTTCCCGGCATTGTGCTGGCCTACATCGTCGGTCTTCCCTTGATCCTGGGTGCCTTTGCCGCCGGCATGGTATGCGCTGTGGCAACTGGGTATCTCTCGACCAACAGCCGGGTAAAGCAGGATACCGTTATGGGTGTTGTTTTCTCCGGCATGTTCGGTCTTGGGATCGTGCTCTATGTGGCAGTCGAAACAAACGCTCACCTTGACCACATTCTGTTTGGAAACATGCTGGGTGTTGGCAATCAGGACCTCTGGACCGCCGGCATCATCTCACTTGTTGTTGCAGGTGGTCTGGTTTTGAAATGGAAGGATCTCGTCCTTCACAGCTTTGATGCCGCGCAGGCACAGGCCTCGGGGCTGCCGGTCAATTTGCTTCACTATGGCCTGCTTGCTGCACTCTCATTGACGATCGTTGCGACCCTTTCGGCGACCGGGCTGATCCTTGCCATTGGTTTGGTGATTGCACCGGGCGCGATCGCATTCTTGCTTGTGCGGAAATTCAGCACGATGCTCTGGGTGTCCGTGGTTGTCTGCATGCTCTCCATGCTTGCCGGTACGTATTTGAGCTTTTTCATCGACAGTGCGCCGGCACCGACCATTGTCTTGATCCTGACAGCAGCGTTCATTGCAGCCTTCATCCGCCGGCAAATTGTTACTCGGCAGATGTCTTTGCGCAGGGTTGAGGAGGACAGGACCCTCAAAGAGGTTTGAATTTTACAACGTTTGTTTCCTTTGAAATCGTTCAGGAACAGTGACGAAAAAAGCCGCCCCGAAGCGTTCGGGACGGCTTTTTCGTTTTGGACTTTTGACCGGGTCAGTTTTTGACCGGAAGTGTCAACGAGACAAGATCCTGGCCCACAATCGTGGTGCCGTCGAAACCGCTTTCGGCCACGGCTCCGGTATAGTCCTCGTTGGTTAGTGCGCCTTCAGGGAGTTTGTAGGGACCTTGGCGCGGGGCGCCGACCGGCGGGATCAGATGGGTAAGCATCAAGTGTTTTACCCCGGCCCTGCGGGCTAGATGCCCAAGGTCCGTGGCATTGCTTTGACGGAAATAAATCGGTGGTGGGAAGCCCGTGCCACCGTCTGGCCCCATGACCGGGTGGATCGTGGAATGCACGACAATGTCCGCACCTTGTGCCAGCTTTTCGACCTGGCCTGATGTAGATGTCTCTCGCGGCGGCTTGCGCACATCATTGCCTGCATCACCGCCGATCACCACGCTGCCGGCAGGGGTATCCACCCGATAGGAAGCATGTCCTGGGATGTGTGTTGACCGGATGGCGCTGACTGTTACGTCGCCTTTTGACCAGACTTCCTGGGCCTCATCTTGAGGTTTGAAGTCCTTGACATTGATCAGCTCGGCCGGGCCGCCGGGAAGGCGTTTTTTGTTTTCAGCAAGCCGTTGGGCGATTTCACCGGAGTTGATCAAGGCATCTCCGATATGTGTGGCAAAGCGCTCGCAGCTTAAGGAGAAGCCAAGCGGAGATTTGGTTTCCTCACTGCACACCAGATCAACCTTCGGCCCGCCAGAATTAAAGTGCCAGCGCAGCTGCATCATGTCTGCAAGGCCCTCGGTGTGATCGGAATGCAGATGGCTCAGGAAAATCGCATCGATTTTGCCGACCGGTACACCGGCCTGGGACAGGCGTTGTGTGGTTCCACGGCCGGTATCGAACTGCAAGCGCATGTCGTTGCATTTGTTTTCTTCCGAGCCGTACTGAACAAGAGTACCGGCACCCGCCTGTCCTTGAAAGACAGGTGGTCCGCCTTGGGTGCCGGTTAAGGTGACCTTGAGACAGTTTTCTGCCAGTGCGGGCGACGCCATCAAGGTGCCTGCGCTGAGCAGTAATCCAGAAATCAGTGTCCGAAACATCGCTTCCTCCCAATGGTTTCGTTTCTTCCTTCTTTGAGTCCCGTTTTTCTTGATCCTTTGGACGGCGCTGCGTGCTTTGCCCGGCGCCGGCCGATTTTTGCTTACGAGAAACTCGTTTTTTTCGCCGAAAGACCGACCGACAGCGTGAAACTGCCTTCATTGATCATCCAGCGTCGGAGTGTGTAGCTGCGAATCCCGCGCGCATGCATTGGGTCGCCATCAGCAAGCGCTCGAGCTTCTTCCAGAGACGTCGCTCGATAGATGATCATGCCTTCGCCCTGCATTTCTTCGCCGGTTTCATCGGAGACCGGACCAGCAAAGGCGAGACTGCCGGATGCTTCCAACTGCGCCTGGTATGCGAGGTGATCAGGGAGGGTCCCGGGAATGTCCGCGTCCGGTCCGACAGGTTTTGTGTTGACGACATAAAGCTCCAAAGCAAGCGCACCGCGCTCTTTGGCGATCTGCTTATATTCCTGCCATTTGGGCATTCTTATCCTCCAATTTCGAGGTAGTATAAAAAAATCGATATTATTTGACAAACTAAAAAAACGTCGTCAAAGTGAGGTGGTATTCGTTAACACCGAGGAAATCATGCGCTTCATTGTGGGAACCGGACCCGGAGGTCAGGGCGTTTATCTGGTCGAAGGTCAAAAGGCTTGGAATTTGACGGCACTGAACCGCAAAGTTGGCCACGATCTGATGGGTTTGATTTCCGGCGCAGCGGATATTTCGGAACTGGTGGCCAAAAAAGACGAAGTTGCCAGTTTTGATCTGTCCGCGATTGCGCCGGAATTGCCTGTGGCCGCACCCGGCAAGATTATTTGCCTTGGGTTGAATTACGTCGATCATATCAAGGAAGGCGGTTACGACGTGCCGACCTATCCGGCGCTCTTCATGCGGTCGATGACGTCAATGATCCCCGCCGGGGCGCCCATGGTGCGTCCTTCTTGTTCCGAGCAGCTCGATTATGAAGCCGAACTAATGGTGATCATCGGCAAAGGCGGCCGGCATATCAGTGAAGACAGCGCGTTGGATCACGTCTTCGGTTACACGCTTTTCAACGACGGTTCGGTTCGCGAATATCAGCGCAAAACCCATCAATGGACGCCTGGTAAGAACTTTGACGGAACTGGTCCCGTGGGTCCAGTTGTTGTGACGCCTGACGAGCTGCCAAAGGGCGCTGAAGGCTTGAAGATCGAAAGCCGGGTCGGCAGCGAAATTTTGCAAAGCGCGACCACGTCCGACATGCTGTGGAGCGTGGCCCGTACGATCTCTACCATCTCTGAATATACGACCCTGGAGCCGGGTGATTACCTTGCCATGGGGACACCCCCTGGCGTGGGGCACGCGAAGACGCCTCAGCGCTGGTTGCGGCCGGGCGAAGTGGTTGAAGTCGAAATCGAAGGCATAGGTGTTTGTGCAAATCCGATTGTCGCTGAAGAAGACATGCGCGCGACGGAGGCCGCCGAATGACTATGGCAGCGTCGCAAGCACCGGTTGGAGAAGCTCTGGCAACCTTGCGTGCTGAGGCCCAGGATGTGGTCCGGTCCCTGCGCGAAAGGGTTGCGAAACTTGATGATGACGGCATTGATCTGATCCTGCGCCAGGCGCGTTCGCATTATGCCTGGCAGGACAAGCCAGTGTCCCGTGACACGCTTGAATTGCTTTACGAGATCACCGCTGCAGGTCCAACGAGCATGAACACCTGTCCGGCGCGGTTTTTCTTCATCGAGAGCCAGGCTGCAAAGGAGCGGCTGGCCAAGTCGCTCAAGGACAAGAACATCGACAAGATGATGTCGGCACCGGTGGCTGTGATCATTGCCCATGATCTGGACTTCTGGAAAGAGCTGCCATTCCTGTTTCCGCACGAGGACCGGCGGCCGCATTTTGAAGGCAAGCCTGAACATTCCGAGACGACCGCATTCCGGAACGGGACGTTGCAGGGCGCCTATTTCATGATCGCTGCACGGGCACTTGGTCTTGATGTGGGAGCCATGTCCGGCTTTTCAAACAAGATAGTCGATGAGGAGTTTTTTGCTGGCACGACGTTGAAATCGAACTTCTTGTGTAATCTTGGATATGCGGATGAGAGTGCGTTGTTCCAAAAACTGCCGCGGTTGCCGTTTGAGACCGCCTGCAAGTTCTTGTGAGGCCGCATGCCGAGCTTGAGAGAAAAAACAGTCGTCAAGCTTCGTGCCAAAGGGCTAGGCATCAGCAATTCACGGACAGACGTTTCCGTACGCGACTTGACCTTTCAGATCGATGAACCGGAGGCGCGGGGTGGCACAAACTTGGGACCAGCGCCAACAGAAGCTGCATTGGCCGCTCTGGCGGGTTGTACAAATGTAATCGGGCACAAGTGTGCCAGCAAACTGGGGGCCGACATCGGTCACCTGACAATCGAAATTACCTGCGAATTCGATCGCCGGGGCGTCACTCTTGAGGAGGAGATCGACGTTCCCTTTGTCGCGTTGCGGCAGGTGGTGACCAGCGATGGTTCGGTCTCGCAAGAGGAGCTCGACCGCGTCGGATCTGAAGTCGCCAAGTACTGTCCCCTGTCCAAACTGTTTGAACAGTCGGGGACCTCAATGGAGACAACTTGGGCCAAAGCCTGAGGTCTCTGATGTTTTGGGAGGAAATGTGATGATCGGAAAACTGACCAGACGGAGCGTAATCGCTCTTGCCGCGTTGAGCGCAACTGCAATGCCGTCTTTTGCGACCGAAACCATCAAGGCGGTTGTGATTGATGGATATCCGGCCCGTGCGATGTGGGTCAAGGAGTTCACAAACTTCTTCATTCCTGAAGTCGACAAACGCCTAGCTGAAAAAGGCAATTACAAGATCGACTGGCAAGAGAGCTATGGTGGGTCAATCGTCAAACCGAAAGGCGTTCTTGAGGGCGTTAAGCTCGGCCTGGGCGACATCGGGATTGTCACCACGATCTTCCATTCATCCAAGTTGCCAAGCCAGGCTTTGTCCGCCGTGACACCGTTCATTGCGCCGGATGCCCGGGCTGTTGCCAAAGCGGTTGACGAGATCGCCAAGGAATACCCGACCATGCAGAAGGAGTTTGAGGCTCAAAACCAGGTCTATCTGGCAACGGGCGTGGTGCTCGACACTTACCAGGTGTTTTCCAAGGAGCCGATCGACTCGCTATCTGACTTAAGCGGATCCAAGGTTGCCGGTGCAGGCATGAACTTGCGGTACCTGGAAGGTCTCGACAATGCCGCTGGTGTGCGCGGTGGTCTGACGGACTTCTACAATATGCTGCAAACCGGACTGGTCGACAACGCGATGCTGTGGCCGGAAGCTGCCAAAACCTTCAAGATCGCTGAAGTGGCACCGTATATGCTCAAAGCGGATCTCGGCGCGGTGAATTCCAAAACAATCACCGTGAATAAGGACTACTGGGACAAACTCCCGGATGAAGTCAAAGAAGTGCTACAGGACGTGGCTGTTGCTTATCGCGATCACGTGGCCGGTGTAGCCATGGACCGCGCTGAAGCAAGCCGTGCCGCTTATGTGGAATCCGGTGGTACGATCGTCGAGATGGACCCGGCTGAACGTGCACAATGGGCCGCAAACATGCCGAATATCGCAGTCGAATGGGCTGCAGATCTCGACACAAAAGGCGAGCCAGGCAGTGACATGTTGAAGTCCTATACGGCCAAACTTAAGGAAGCTGGTCATACCCCGGTCCGGGACTGGTCCGCGGAACTGACGCAGTAAGCCGCAGGCTTGAGTACAGGATTAGCTCTATGCTGCGTCTTCTGGACACCGGCCTCAAGGCCTTGGCAACAGCAGCCAACTGGGTAGCGATCGGCGCTAACGCAGTTGGCACCCTGATCGTCCTCGGTCTGGTTCTGGTGGTTAATTACGATGTGGTGGCGCGTGGCTTCTTCAACGCGCCATTTCGGGGTGCCGTGGAAGTCGTTCAGTTCTCGATGGTTCTGATCGTCTTCCTGCAGTTGCCTGATGTTGTTCGGATGAGCCGGCTCACGCGTTCCGATGGATTTCTGACGATCTTGGGAACAACCCGGCCAAAACTGGCTGACACGATCCGCAGGGTTATCGACTTTGCATCGGCGGTGTTCATGGCTTTAGTTGCTTATGCGATTTGGCCTGAGTTCGTCGAAATGTACGAAACAAAAGACTTCTTCGGTGTCCCCGGTATCTTCACGGCCCCTTGGTGGCCGATCAAGCTGGCCATCTATCTTAGTGCGTTCCTCTGTGCCGTGCTGTTTGTTTTGAGGGTTCTCAAACGTGATCAGGGCTTTGGCCAGACACGTTTGCCGGACGAGGCAAAGGACAAGACGTGACCCCTTTTGAAATCGGTACCCTGTCCGTCGTCGCGATCGTCGTTCTCGTCTATCTCGGCGTCTATATCCCGATCGCGCTCGGTCTGGTGTCTTTTGTTTCCATCATCTTGATGCGGGACAACTTCGATCTCGCGATCAACCTTTTGAAAATTGCCATTGGCGACAGTGTGATGGAATACACTTTCGCCACCGTGCCACTCTTCACATTCATGGGTTTGATCGTCTCCAAGGCAGGGCTTGGGGCCGATATTTATCAGGTCATGAATTCCGGATTCCGGAGGGTCAAGGGCGGGATCGGCATGGCGACCGTCGGTGCCAATGCGGTCTTTGCTGCGGTGACTGGATCATCCATTGCCTCTGCTTCGGTCTTTTCCAAGGTCTCCGTGCCGCAAATGCTCGCCTTCAACTACAACCCGCGTTTCGCAGTAGGGGTGGTGGCAGGGTCGTCGGTCCTTGGGATGATCATTCCGCCATCGGCAATGTTGATCATCTATTCCTTCGTCGCGGAGCAAAGCGTCGGCGATATGTTCCTTGCCGGTGTTGTTCCGGGCTTAATGTTGGCAGCCGCTTACGTTGTTGCGATCTTCTTGATGGGACGTTTCACGCCAAAGTATGTCGGTGGTCGTACGTCGGATGAAACAGAGTGGATGAGCCCTCTGGAAATTGCGGACAAAACCATTCCAACGCTCTTGTTGATCGTTGCGGTTCTCGGCGGGATATACACTGGATGGCTAACTCCGGTTGAAGCAGGTGCGGCAGGATCTCTTCTTGGATTGCTGATCGCTGCGTTCCGTAAAAAGCTGACATTGCAGTCGCTGTGGCAAGCGCTTTTGGAAACCGGTCACATCACGGCGTCTATTCTGTTCTTGATCACTGCCGCATCGATCTACAGTCGGATGCTCGGTCTCGCAGGCTTGCCGAATGAGCTCGGAGATCTCCTTACGGAAACGCAAATGACCTTCTTCTGGGTCATGGTGATCTATGTGCTGATGATGATTTTCCTTGGCACCATTCTCGATACCGCATCGATCATTCTCATCGTGGTGCCCTTGTTCCTGCCGCTGGTCGAACCGATGGGTATGTCCCTTGTCTGGTTCGGCATTGTGACAGTGGTCGGCGCGGAAATCGGGCTTCTAACTCCGCCACTCGGAATTTCGTGTTTTGTGATCAAGGCAACGCTCAACGACCCTAGGATTTCTTTGAAGGATGTGTTCATCGGCGCGTTTCCCTTCGCGCTTGTGATGCTGATCGTTCTAATCGCTCTGATCCGCTGGCCGTCCTTGAGCCTGGCCATCTTAAACTAAGGGGAGCTCCATGCGCAGCGTCACCAAAGACAACATAACTGACGTCTTCATGAACTATTTCGGGCCGGATACGGATCCGCGCCTCAGAGAGATATTGCAGAGCCTTGTCACCCATCTGCATAACTTTGCCCGGGAGACGAACCTCACCCATGCCGAATGGCGCAAGGGCATCGAGTTCCTCGAGTGGGCCGGAGATATTTCAGACAAGGAACGGCACGAGTTTGTGCTTTTGTCCGATGTTCTTGGCCTCTCCTCGCTGGTTGACATGCTGCACTCTCATCCTGAGGGCACGTCTTCCAGCGTGCTTGGGCCGTTCCATATTACGGGGTCTCCACCGCTTCCGATTGGCGGGGATCTGCGTGGTGATTTCAAGGAACAAGTCCTGCTCGCCCAAGGCATCGTGCGGGACATGGACGGAAATCCCATTGAGGGTGCCGAACTTGATATCTGGCAGACGGCACCGAATGGTCTGTACTCCAGTCAGGACCCGGATCAGGACACTTACTCCTTCCACGGGATCCAAACCACGGGCGCAGATGGCCGTTATGCGTTCACGTCTGTGAAGCCGGTGAGTTACACGGTTCCGAGCGATGGCCCGGTTGGCGATATCCTTCGGGCCAGCGGACGCCATCCGTGGCGCCCTTCACACCTTCATTACATTGTTACGGCTCCGGGGTTCCGACCGCTCGTTACAGAGATTTTTCCAGATGATGATCCGTATCTGGACGAGGACACCGTGTTCGGCGTGCGTGAAGATCTTGTGATGACCTATGTCGAGAAGCCAGCAGGGAGCTTCCCGACAGACGGCTTTGAACTCTCCGGTGAGGTGGACGGGCCCTATCTTCTGGCGGACTTCGACCTGGTTCTGGTCCGGGAATAAGTTCTGCAGCCAGACAATACGAAGGCGGGTCGTTTGGCCCGCCTTTTTTACACCTGACCCTCTCTTTGAGAGCTGATTTTGCTCTCTACTCGGCGGCTTCGGAGGTGAAGAGTCTTTCCAAAAAAGCACCAGTGCGCTGGTAGTGATCCAGCAAGAGATGGCATGCGGTTTCTGTGTCGCGGTCGACAGCTGCATTCATAATCGCCGTGTGTTCACTACCGATATCGCGAGTTGAGTAGTCCAATGCCTTGCCGGCCAGATAGCGGTAGCGGATATTGAGATCATAGAGCTGATTGCAGAATTTCAGGAGAACCTTCGAGGTGCAGGCTGCGAGAAGGTTCATATGGAACGTCTTGTGCAGGTCTTCGAACCGCTCAACATTGTTGCGAGGTTCGCGCATCATCCGGTGGTGGCTGATGACCAGGTTGTCTTCCCAGGCCTGATCGGCATGGGCAATGCTTTCCCGCAGCGCCATCTCTTCCAGATGGCACCGGAGTTTCAGGATTTCGGCAAAGTTTTCCCGGCCAACCTCCGCACTCCGAAAGCCACGTTGATCCAGTCTTTCGACTAGAAGGTCCGATACAAGCAAGGTCAGAGCCTCGCGGATCGGTGAACCGCCCATATCCAGCTTCTTGCGCAGGTTTTCGATTTTCAGTTTTTCGCCGGGCGGGATTTCTCCGGTCAGAATCATCTGCCGTATCGCGAGATAGGCGCGCTGGGTGGCAGACGGCTCTTGAGCCGGGTCGATATGAGGCTGAATATTCATGAGTGTGATAATATCGATTTTTTTGCAAAAATGCCAGTTATTTCTTGCTTAAACCTACGTGCTTATACGTAAATCATCAGTCAAATTCCCGAGAGTTCTGCCGCATAACGTGGTTCGGTGCCACAGTCGTATCTGGACGCCCGTCCAAACCGTTCTGTGAGCCGTACCGAACAAATCGGTGTTTGATTTAAGTGGCTGAAAGACAGTTATAAAATTCAAAGTATCACATTTTTTTCAAAAAATAGTTCTAAGTGTGATGCTTTAATGGTATACAACGCTGACCGATCGGTCGGCGAATGCCTGATTGATCGCGAAATGGGAGAGACAAATGCCAAATGCCTTCATCTGCGACGCCGTGCGCACGCCTATCGGCCGGTATGGCGGAGCCCTGTCTCCAGTACGTGCAGATGATCTGGCAGCGATTCCTCTCCAGGCCCTGAAGGAGCGCAACCCTAATGTCGATTGGGAGGCTGTTGCTGATGTGATCCTCGGCTGTGCCAATCAGGCTGGCGAAGACAACCGCAATGTTGCCCGTATGGCTGTGCTTTTGTCCGGGTTGCCGGTCTCCGTTCCTGGCACAACAGTGAACCGGCTTTGTGGATCCGGGATGGATGCCATCGGCATGGCCGCCCGCGCGATCCGGGCAGGAGATGCTGAGTTGATGCTTGCGGGCGGTGTTGAAAGCATGAGCCGGGCACCGTTTGTTGTCGGCAAAGCAACGACCGCGTTTTCGCGCAATGCCGAGATGTATGACACCACTATTGGCTGGCGGTTCAAGAACAAGAAACTGGAAAAGGCTTTCGGCACGCATTCAATGCCGGAGACGGCGGACAATGTGGCGGAGGACTACAAGATCTCCCGCGAGGACCAGGACAAGTTTGCAGCGGAAAGCCAGCGCCGATGGGCCGCAGCGCAGGAAGCTGAGGTTTTTAAGGATGAAATCGTTCCGGTTTCGATCCCACAACGCAAAGGCGATCCGATTGTCGTTGTTACGGATGAACATCCGCGACCGGGCACAGGTGTCGAGGCCTTGGCAAAACTGCGTGGCGTAAACGCGCCTGATTTGACAGTGACGGCTGGAAATGCGTCCGGGGTCAACGATGGATCCGCTGCAGCGCTGATCGCTTCGGAAGAAGCCGCAAGAGCGAATGGGCTGACGCCCAATGCCCGCATTGTTGCAATGGCGGCAGCCGGCGTTCCGCCGCGAGTTATGGGCATTGGGCCAGTGCCGGCGACGCGAAAGGTTCTGAGCCTCGCTGGGCTGACGCTTGAACAGATGGATGTAATCGAACTCAATGAGGCCTTTGCATCCCAGTCGCTTGCAGTTTTGCGAGAGCTCGGTTTGCCCGATGATGCACCCCACGTGAATGCCAACGGCGGGGCTATTGCCATTGGCCATCCACTTGGCATGAGTGGATCGCGGCTGGTCCTGCACGCCGCCAACCAGCTGCAGCGGACCGGTGGGCAGTATGCGCTTTGCACCATGTGTGTCGGTGTTGGTCAAGGGATCGCGCTCGTTCTGGAGCGGGTGTAGATTGGATTTGAAGGGCTCGGGACGGCGTTGGCAGCTTCGAAGAAAGCCGGTCGCTTTGAGGAAAGCCTGAACGGAACGCGCTGGACGTAAGTCCGGCACAGTTGGAGGAAATGGCATGTACGCACAGCTTGTAAAGTCTGACGCACTGAAGTCCCGCGAGGAAATGTCGCCCGAAGAGCAGGCTTTCCAAAAGCGGATCGATAACGGTGAAAAGATAGAGCCGAAGGACTGGATGCCGGAAGGCTACCGCAAGACCTTGATCCGTCAGATTGGTCAGCATGCGCATTCCGAAATCGTTGGCCAGCTGCCGGAAGGCAACTGGATTACCCGTGCACCGACCCTTGAGCGCAAGGCTATTCTCCTTGCAAAGGTTCAGGACGAAGCCGGGCATGGGCTTTATCTCTATTCGGCGGCCGAGACACTGGGCGTTAGTCGGGACGAGCTGTTTGAGGCTCTACATTCCGGCAAGATGAAGTACTCGTCGATCTTCAACTACCCAACACTGAACTGGGCCGATATGGGCGCGGTCGGCTGGTTGGTCGATGGCGCGGCGATCATGAACCAGGTGCCGCTGCAGCGGACATCCTTCGGGCCCTATTCCCGGGCGATGGTCCGGATCTGCAAGGAGGAAAGTTTCCACCAGCGTCAGGGCTATTCCATAATGATGAAGATGGCCTTCGGCACGCCGGAGCAGAAGGAAATGGCACAGGATGCCCTGAACCGGTTTTGGTACCCGTCGCTGATGATGTTTGGTCCCTCCGACAAGGATTCCGTCCACTCCGCCCAATCGATGGCCTGGAAGATCAAGATCAACACCAACGATGAATTGCGCCAGAAGTTCGTTAACGAGACCGTGCCGCAGGCCGAGTATCTCGGGCTGACCGTTCCGGACGAAACACTCGCCTGGAACGAGGAGAAGCAGGGTTACGACTTCGCCGAGCCGGATTGGAACGAGTTCTTTGAAGTGATCAAGGGCAATGGTCCGTGCAACCGAGAACGGCTGGAAGCCCGGGTCAAGGCCTGGGATGAAGGCGAGTGGTTCCGCGATGGCTTGAACGCTTATGCCGACAAGGCGGCAGACCGCCGTCAGGCGGCCTCCGTGGCCGCAGAGTAACCGACAAGACGATTGAGGGAGAGACAGTCATGAGCAAGAAAGAGTGGCCGCTCTGGGAAGTGTTTATCCGCGGTCAACATGGCCTGAACCACCGTCATGTCGGTAGCCTGCATGCACCGGATGCGGAGATGGCGATCAACCACGCCCGGGATGTCTACACCCGCCGCAAGGAAGGTGTTTCCATCTGGGTGGTGCCGTCCAAGGAGATCACAGCGTCCAGCCCATCCGAAAAAGGCCCGCTTTTTGATCCGGCTGAAAGCAAGACATACCGCCATCCGACCTTCTTCGATATTCCGGAAGAAGTGGGGAAAATGTGATGAGCGATCAAACCATAGCTTCCGGTGCAGCTCACGATCCGTTCGTTTCAGATGCTGCGCTGAAACCGGCCTTCTTTGAATGGCTCTGCCGCATGGGAGACAACGCTCTGGTTCTTGGTCACCGGACGTCCGAATGGTGCGGTCATGGCCCGGTTCTGGAAGAAGACATCGCTCTCGCGAACACCGCGCTCGATCTGATCGGCCACACGCAGATGTGGCTTGGTCTTGCAGGCGAGGTTGAAGGTGAGGGGCGCGACGCGGACAAGCTCGCCTATCTGCGCGATGCCTTCAAGTTCCGCAATGTCTTGCTCGTTGAGCTTCCGAAGGGGGACATGGCCGTCACGGTGATGCGGGAGTTCCTGTTCGACGCCCATCATCATCTTTTACTCTCCTGGCTTGCAGAAAACTCCAAGAGCCCGCGCGTTGCCGAAATTGCCGCAAAAACTTTGAAAGAAGTGAGCTATCACCTGGAGCGGGCATCTGATCTTGTTGTGCGCCTGGGCGACGGGACGCCGGAAAGCCATCGCAAAATGCAGGACGCCCTGGACCTCTTGTGGCCTTACACGGGCGAGATGTTTGAAGGTGATGCACTGGATGCGGCTGTAGCTGAAGCCGGTATTGCGCCGAAACCAGAGGATCTGAAAGCGGACTGGGAAACTTCCGTGCGTGAGATCCTGGATGAGGCGACGCTGAAAGCGCCCGAGACAGCTGGTTTCGTTCATAAGGGCGGCAAGCAGGGCCGGCATACTGAGCATCTTGGGTACATCCTTGCGGAGATGCAGTTCCTGCAACGCGCCTACCCGGGCGCGAGCTGGTAGGAAAGTCCGCCATGCCCGCACCTCAAACCACCTCGGCTGAGCAAGTCTGGGACTGGCTTGCCGAAGTCCCGGATCCGGAGATCCCCGTTGTCTCGGTCACCGAGCTCGGTATTGTCCGCGATGTTCGTTATGACGGCGATACTCTCGTGGTGGCGGTCACCCCGACTTATTCGGGATGTCCTGCAACGGCTGTCATCGATCTGATGATCGAGGACAAGCTGCGCGAAAAGGGCATGGAGAATGTGCGTCTGGAACGCCGCCTCTCACCGCCCTGGACAACTGACTGGGTGACGCCTGAAGCGCGTGAGAAACTGAAACAGTTTGGCATTGCGCCGCCGATCGACGGAACCGCTGCCGATGGCATGGGCGCGAAGGCGGCCCGCTTGTCCGGCCAGACAAATCTCGTGGTTCCCTGCCCAAGATGCGGCTCAGCTCACACCGAGCGGGTCAGCCAGTTCGGGTCGACACCGTGCAAGGCCGCCTGGCGCTGCAAGGACTGTCTGGAACCGTTCGATTATTTCAAGTGCATTTGACACCCAGGAGGAGGGTTTCGCCTATGGCACGATTTCACCCGCTACAAGTTACCGATATCCGCCGCGATACCCGCGATGCCGTTGTGGTCACGCTGAAGCCCGACGCCGCAGATCAAGACGCTTTTGACTTCATTCAGGGGCAGTACCTGACGTTTCGCCGCGACTTCGACGGTGAGGAGTTGCGCCGATCCTATTCGATCTGCGCGGGCAAGGATGACGGATGCCTGAAGGTCGGGATCAAACGGGTTGAGGGCGGAGCGTTTTCGACCTGGGCCAATGAAGAGCTGAAAGTTGGCGACCGCCTTGATGTCATGCCCCCAATGGGCCGGTTCTTTACCGAACTGGAGCCGGAGAAAGCTAAAAGCTATCTCGGCTTTGCCGGTGGGTCAGGCATCACACCGGTCCTCTCGATCATCAAGACGGTTCTGGCGCGCGAGCCAAAGAGCACATTTACGCTGATTTACGCCAATCGTCAGACCAGCTCAATCATGTTCCGCGAGGAACTGGAAGATCTAAAGAACACCTATCTTGGCCGTTTCTCGGTGATCCATATTCTGGAAACGGAAACCCAGGACATCGATCTCTTCACCGGCCGGATCGACTCGGAAAAGATGGACCTTCTGTTCCGTCTGTGGGTCGACGCCGAGGAGGTCGATACGGCTTTTATCTGCGGCCCGGAGCCGATGATGCTGACCATTGCGGACAGCCTGCGCAAACACGGCCTTGCCGACGAACAGATACGGTTCGAACTGTTTGCCTCTTCCCAGCCCGGCCGGGCAAAAGCGCGCGCCCTGTCGCAAGCAGCTGCGGCAGGTGCCGGGACATGCGAGGTCTCGGTCACTCTCGATGGCAGCACGCGGAATTTCCAGATGGAGAAAAACGGCAACTCAGTGCTTGAGGCGGCCATCGCGAATTCAATGGACGCGCCCTATTCTTGCAAGGCCGGGGTGTGCTCCACCTGCCGGGCAAAGGTCATTGAAGGCGAGGTGGAGATGGAAGTGAACCATGCGCTGGAGGACTATGAAGTCCGCGCAGGTTACGTGCTCTCCTGCCAATGCATCCCGGTCTCGGACAAGGTGGTGATCAGCTATGACGAATGAAGCCGTTCTGGACGAAGACACCATGCCCTTGGCCGATTACCTAGCCCGGGGCGGCAAGTTGACGTCGCCAAACAACGTCCCGCCGCGCTACCGCGCCGAACTCCTGCGTCTGATGTCGTCCTTCGTCGACAGTGAACTTGCCGGGTCTGCTGGTTTCGCCGACGCCATCAATTTGGCGCCGGGCTTGAAAGAGCGGATTGCGGCAAGCCGGATCACGCTGGAAAAGGTCGACCACGCCGAACAGGTTCTGGACCTGATGAGCGACTTTGGGACCGACAAGGCGCTCTATAACAAGGCGCACTCGTGGTCCGCCCGTCAGCCGCGGGATGCACAGGTGGATGCAAAACGCCAGGGCGGAGATATGCGCCTGTCGGTGTTTCATTACCCGCTGCAAGGCTGGACAGACGCTGTTGTCATGAACTTCCTGATGGGGCTGGCGACCGTCCACCAGCTCAAGGACCTCAGCCAAACCTCTTACCAGCCACTTGGAGAAGTGTTCCGCAAGATCTTGCCGCGGGAACAGCGTCACATGGAACTCGGCCTGGAGGGGCTTCAGGTTCTGGCTGCCGACGAGGCAACGCGCGATGAAGCGCTGTCGTCTGTTGCCTATTGGTTGCCCAAGGTTTCTGAAACATTTGGTCCGGCCAAGTCGGAGCGGTTTGACCGGCTTAAGCAGATGGGGCTGCGCCAGACAGATAACGAGACGCTTCGAGCCGCATGGCAAGCTGACGCAAACCAGCGGCTTATCGAAATGAAGCTCACCAGATAAAAAAACATAAAGGGAAATCCAGAATGGCCATGGGGACGACGGCGCGCCGTTTGCAAAGCTATGTGGAAGGCGCCTGGCGCCGCGGAGACGGCGAAGGCCAACCTCTGTTGAATGCTGCCACCGGAAACGTTCACGCGCTGATCGGGACCGAGGGACTCGATTTTAAGGCAGCGCTTGCGTGGGGGCGGGCCAAAGGTGGACCTGCGCTAAGAGCCATGACGATCCACGAACGGGCTTTGATGCTGAAGGCCGTCGGTTTGAAGCTGATGGAACTCAAGGAAGAGTTCTATCTGGAAAACTTTGCGACCGGTGCAACGCGCCGGGACGGCTGGATCGACATTGAAGGAGGCATCGGCACGATGCTGACCTTCGCCTCCAAGGCCCGCCGCGAACTGCCGAACACCAGGGTTCTAACAGAAGGACCGGTGGAAGTCCTGTCCCGTGATGGATCCTTTGTCGCCCAGCACATTCTCTTGCCTTTCATCGGCGTTGCCGTGCACATCAATGCCTACAACTTCCCGGTCTGGGGAATGTTGGAAAAGATCGCACCGTCCCTGATCGCCGGCATGCCGTGCATCGTCAAACCGGCCTCGCAAACCGCCTATCTGACAGAATTGGTGGTTCGGCGGATGCTGGAAACCGGCGTCTTGCCAGAAGGCGCGCTGCAGATCGTGACCGGGTCAGCCGGTGATCTTCTGGATCATGTCAATGAACAGGATGTGGTCACCTTCACCGGCTCCGCATCCACCGGCCAAAAGCTGAAATCTAGTCCCGCGATCCTGAAGCATTCTGTTCGCTTTACAATGGAAGCCGACAGTCTGAACGCGTCCATTCTGGGTGCGGATGCTGGTCCCGGGACGGACGAGTTCGATCTTTTTGTTCGCGAAGTCGCAAACGAGATGACTGTGAAGGCGGGCCAGAAGTGTACGGCCATTCGCCGGATCATCGTGCCAAAGATGCACGAGCAGGCAGCCGTCGAAGCCATTTCTGCTCGGCTTTCCAAGACGAAAGTCGGTTTGCCGGATGATGAGGCCGTACGTATGGGTGCAATCGTCTCCCTGAAGGACCGCGATGGCGTCAAGGCAAAGGTCGCCGAACTGGCGACGGAAGCGGAGATTGTGTCCGGGTCGCTGGACACGGTTGATCTGATTTCCGGAGAAGCAGATCGCGGTGCCTTTATGGCGCCTGTACTCATGCACTGCGCCAAGCCGCTCGACGCTGAGATCGTCCACTCCGTTGAGGCCTTCGGACCGGTTGCGACCGTGATGTCCTACGAAGACAATCAGGAAGCCGTTGAGCTGGCCCGCAAAGGCCGGGGCTCGCTTGCATCATCATTGTTTTCCAATGATAGGGCGCTGGTTCATGACGTGGTCACTGGTCTTGCGCCTTTCCACGGTCGCGTGTTGATCGGCAATCGCGGATCCGCGAAATCCTCTACAGGACACGGCTCACCATTGGCACCGCTTGTTCACGGTGGCCCGGGCCGGGCAGGTGGCGGCGAAGAAATGGGCGGCATGCGCGGTGTGAAGCACTTCATGCAGCGCTCTGCTATTCAGGGCACACCGGAAATGTTGTCCGCGGTGACCGGGCAATGGGTCGATGGAGCATCTGTGCGCACCGACGTCCATCCGTTCCGCAAATCGCTTGCCGAGCTCAAGATTGGCGATCAGATTGCCACAAAGGCACGCGAAGTAACGCTGGAAGACGTTGAACATTTCGCAGAGTTTACCGGTGACACCTTTTACGCGCATATGGACAGCGAAGCGGCCAAGGCAAATCCGTTCTTTGAGGATCGGGTCGCCCATGGGTATCTGATCGCGTCCTTCGCTGCAGGTCTGTTTGTGGATCCGGAGCCGGGTCCGGTTCTCGCCAACTATGGCGTCGACAATCTCCGGTTCCTGACGCCGGTCTACTTCGGCGACAGCCTGAAAGTCCGGCTTACATGCAAGGAAATCAATCCGCGCGAGAACGCCGACCACGGCGAGGTGCGCTGGGATTGCCAGGTGACCAACCAGAAGGACGAAGTCGTCGCGCAATACGACGTACTGACCATGGTCGCCAAGACCTGGCCGCAGGCGGCATAAAAACCATGTGGTGTTGCCGGTCAGCTGGTGAAGCGTGACCGGCAAGCCATTCAGCGGACGGCCTTGACGCCTTCCAGGATCAAGGTGGTGGCTACCTTGGCGTAGTCTTCGCGCGAAATCGGCCCACCTTCTTTGAACCACATGTAGACCCAGTTCATCATGCCGAAGAGCGACATTGTCACTGGCATCAGGAGGGGCCGGTCCGGTGTGTCGAGGTGCGGATGGATGTCTTTCAAGGCATTTGAAAAGTGCCGGACAATGCGCCGCTCTATTGCGACGATTTCACTCTTTTGTTCGTCCGACAACGCTGGGCCGGCATTGAGCTGCACCTTATGCTGATCGTCTGCTCCCCGGTAGGAATCAAGGACGGTCATCACGAGAGTTTGCAGCCGGTCTTCCGGTGGTAGGGTCGGATCGTCAGCTTCCTCCAGTGCCTTGTCGAGGATTGCCAAGTGAGAATGGATGATCTCGAAAATCAGCGCGTCTTTCGACGGGTAGTAGTGATAGAGCAGGGATTTTGAAACGCCGGCTTCCTGAGCGATCTGCGCCATGGAGGCCTTCTCCATGCCTTGTGTTGCGAAGACATTGGCTGCCGTCAGCAGAAGGCCATGCTGTTTTTCCTCAAAATCATTGGCGCGGGTTCTCGCCATGTGTTTGGAGCTCCATTTCTTGACACGGTGCCGCCATAGCAACTCAATGCCTTTTTTAAGTCAATGTAGAGCGAAGCCGACCAATGCCTGGCCGGCTTCAACTCATTGGGGATAGAAAAGCGACGACTGATTCAGTCCTTGGGCCGGTTGTCGATAACCCGCTTGGCTTTGCCTTCTGAGCGCTGCAGTTTATCCGGTTCGTGGATCTCGATTTTTGAAGAAATCCCGATTGTTGATTTGATGTGGTGTGCCAGCTCTTTGGCCGACGCTTCCCTTGCCTCGCTGCTGCTGGCATCCGGCATCGCTTCTCCATGAACGATCATCGCATCCATGCGGCCAGAACGGACGAGCTCGATATGGAAATGCGCCGCAAGACCTTCACATTTCAGGATCTGCTCCTCGATCTGGGTCGGGAAAACATTGACGCCGCGCAGGATGATCATGTCGTCGCTGCGACCGGTGATTTTTTCAATTCTGCGCATGGAGCGGGCAGTTCCTGGCAGGATGCGGGTCAGGTCGCGGGTCCGGTAGCGGACCATCGGCAGGCCTTCCTTGGTCAGTGTCGTGAAGACCAATTCACCCATCTCACCGTCTGGCAGGACCTCTTCCGTCACCGGATCGATGATTTCCGGATAGAAATGGTCTTCCCAAACATGGAGGCCGTCCTTGGTCTCAACACACTCTTGGGCAACGCCAGGGCCCATGATTTCCGAGAGGCCATAAATGTCGACGGCATGCATGTCGAAGGCCTGTTCGATTTCCTGTCGCATGGCATTTGTCCACGGCTCTGCGCCGAAAATGCCAACCTTCAGCGAGCTTTGACGGGCGTCGAGGCCACGGCGCCGGTATTCGTCCAAAATGGACAGCATGTAGGACGGCGTCACCATGATGACGTCCGGCTTGAAGTCTTCGATCAGAGTGACCTGACGCTCTGTCATGCCACCGGAAATCGGGACGACCGTGCAGCCAAGTTTTTCCGCACCATAGTGGGCGCCAAGCCCGCCGGTGAAGAGGCCATAACCATAGGCATTGTGCAGGATGTTGCCTTTGCGCCCCCCGGCTGCGCGGATGGAGCGGGCAATCAGATCTGACCAGTTGGAAATGTCATTGGCGGTGTATCCGACCACCGTGGGTTTGCCTGTGGTGCCGGAGGAACCATGGATCCGGACGAGGTCTTCACGCGGTGTCGCGAACATGCCGAACGGATAGGTGTCGCGCAGATCCTGTTTCACGGTGAAGGGAAATTTCGCCATGTCTGCCAGAGTTTTGAAATCACCCGGATGCGCGCCGTGTTCATCAAAGCGCATCTTGAAGAACGAAGAGTTGTCGTAGGCGTGGGACAGCGTCCAGGCGAGGCGCTTTTCCTGAAGGGCTGCAATCTCGTCACGGCTTGCAATTTCGATGGGGTCCAGAGTGGCGCGATCCGGTGTGAGATCGATCATGTGTTTCCTCCACAAGGTGCTGGTCAGGCCGGCAGTTATTCTGTTGGCAAAAAGGTGCGGTTGATAGTGCGGGAGTGGCCGCGAAATTCGGCGATTACGGTTCCGTCGCCACGGGCTACGCTGATGTCGTAAATGCCGGAGCGTCCGGTACGGGAGACCTCACGTGCCGAGGCGGTCAAGAGATCGTTCAGACTGCCCGGTGCGATGTAGGTGACCGAACAGTGCTGGGCGACGGTGACTTGATTGTACGTGTTGCAGGCAAAGGCGAAGGCGCTGTCGGCCAGCGCAAAGATATAGCCGCCGTGACAGTTGCCATGGCCGTTGGTCATGTCCTTCGTCACGGTCATGGAGATATCTGCTTCGCCTGGCGCCACGTGAAGCAGTTTCATGCCGAGCTTCTGAGAGGCGTTGTCCTCCTCCCACATCAGCTTGGCACAGGTTTCTGCCAGCTGCTGCGGGCTGAGTTCAGATATGTGTTTCATGTCATTCACCGCGGAACCGTGCAGGGCGTTTTTCCAAAAACGCAATTACACCTTCAGCATAATCGTCGGTGAAGCCTGCTGTCTGCTGGCAATCCCGCTCCATGTCGAGATGCGTGTCGAGATCCTGGTCGGCGGCGGCCTGGATGAGACGTTTGGTGAGGCCCAGTCCGACGGTAGGGCCGGCAGCCAGCTTCTCAGCCAGTGCGGTCGCCTCTTCAAGCAGAGCAGCATCATCGACCGTTTTCCAGATCAGGCCCCAGCTTTCGGCCTGTTCGGCCAGTAGCGGTTCCCCAAGGAGGGCGAGCGCTTTAGCACGTGGTTCTCCTAGAATGCGGGGCAGAGACCAGCTGCCGCCGGCATCCGGGATCAGTCCTATCTTGGAAAAGGCCTGGATAAACTTTGCCGAGCGTGCCGCCAGAACGATGTCACAGGCAAGGGCGATGTTTGCGCCCGCACCGGCCGCCACGCCATTCACCGCGCAGATGATTGGTTTTTCCAAGCTGCGGATCAGACGCAGGGTCGGATTGTAAAAGGTCTCGATCGTATGTCCGAGATCGGAGCGCTCGCCGCCTTTTCTTGGGTCCCGATCGCCCAGATCCTGCCCGGCACAAAAGCCCCTCCCGGACCCTGTCAACAACACCGAGCGAACTGCTTTTTCAGAATGAGCACGCTCAATTTCTGCGCGAAATGACAGGTGCATTTCCTCGTTAAACGAGTTGAGTTTGTCCGGGCGATTGAGGGTTAGCTTCAAAACGCCGTTGTTTATTTCTGAAATAACAGTCTGATTTTTCGACATTTTTCTCTCCCTGACATCATTTTATTACGATGCCGACAAAACAAATCGTTGCATAAACCGTCCGGTCGGTCAATTATAAGAACTGAGGCGTAACGCTCGTTACGGACTTGGGAGGAGACATTATGCCAAAACTGCTTGGCCGGCATTACCGAATGTTGAGCGCTGCGTTCTCGGTGATCGGGGACCAGAGCGTTCGAATGTTGGTTTCAGTGTTTTCTAAACCGGCAAACCGACACAGCATTCCGCTGCCCCGCCCGGCAAAACCCAGGTCAACCGGCGTCTCCAATTCGATCCGCAATGATCAGCAAAGCGTGGCCGGCAGAGCATTTGCTCACCTCAGCCGCTTTCGTCGCATCACTGACCGGAGCTCTCACAGCAGCTGACCCCGGCTGCCCGTCACTTCGGAATTTTCACACTCTGGGAGGAAATCATGAAAGTTACCAATACAGCTCTCGCCACCTTGATGGTTCTGGGAACAGTCACAGGCGCCGCCGCCGACATCAAGTTGGGTGCCAGCCTGTCCGCGTCTGGGCCTGCTGCCTTCCTTGGCGACCCGGAAGCAAAGACCCTTTACATGCTTGTTGATGATCTCAACGCCAAGGGCGGGATCAACGGCGAGAAGATCGAGCTGGTGATTTACGATGATGGCGGGGATCCGAACAAGGCGCGCACCTTTGCAACGCGGCTGGTAGAAGATGATGAAGTTGTTGCCATCATCGGTGGGTCCACGACGGGTACGACCATGTCCATCCTGTCGGTTGCCGAAGATGAGGGCATTCCTTTCATCTCACTCGCTGGTGCAATCCAAATCATTGATCCGGTGCGCGAGTATGTCTTCAAGACACCGCATACCGACCGCATGGCCTGTGAGAAGATCTTCACGGATATGCAGAAGAACGGCATCACCAAGATCGGAATGATTTCCGGCACCGGCGGATTTGGCGCGTCGATGGAAGCCCAATGCGCTGACGTTTCTGGCAACTATGGTGTCGAGATCCTGGTGCAAGAGACCTACTCCCGTCAGGACGCTGACATGACCCCGCAGCTTACCAAGATCAAGTCTACCGATGGTGTTGAGGCCGTTCTGAATCCGGGCTTTGGTCAGGGGCCGGCCATCGTCACCCGGAACTTTGCCCAACTTGGGATTGATCTGCCGCTTTACCAAAGCCATGGAGTTGCCTCCGATGGTTTCATTGAGCTGGCCGGAAAGGAGGCTGCTGAAGGTGTGCGTCTTCCAGGCACCGCGCTTCTCATTGCAGACATCATGGAAGAGGGGGATCCGCAGAAGGAAGTGGTGATCGCTTACAAGACTGCGTACGAGGAAGAATACGGCGAAGCGGTTTCGACCTTTGGCGGCTATGCGCATGATGCCTTCCGGCTGATGACGGATGCAATGGCCCGTGCAGGCAGCTCGGATCCAAGTGCGATCCGTGATGCTCTTGAAGCAACCAGCGGCATGGTCGGCACGACCGGCACCTACACTTTCAGCCCGGATGATCACCTGGGGCTCGATCTTAGTGCGTTCCGCATGCTGGAAATTCGCGGCGGCAAGTGGACTTCGATCGACTGACGCCATTTTCGGAGGCCGGGCAACAAGTCCGGCTTCCAACCTTGCACCCAAAATCCCGCTTAGGAGACGTCGATGGACGCATTGATGCAGTTCGTCTTTTCCGGCTTGACCGTCGGCGCGGTCTACGCCCTTGTCGCGCTTGGCTTTACCATCATCTACAACGCCTCTGATGTGGTGAACTTCGCCCAGGGCGAATTCGTCATGCTCGGCGGCATGATTACGGTGTTCGCCTTCGATGCCGGGTTGCCGTTGCCCTTGGCGGCCTTGATTGCAATCGCGGCAACAGCAGCCATTGGTGTAGCGCTGAACAAGTTCGCGATCGAGCCTGCGCGGGGCGCGCCGGTTGTCTCCCTGATCATCATTACCATCGGGGCCTCGATCCTGATCCGCGGTGCGACACAGGTCCTGTTCGACAAGCAGTTGCATCGTCTGCCAGCGTTCTCCGGGGATGATCCGATCCATCTTCTCGGCGCAACTTTGCTGCCGCAGAGCCTTTGGGTGATTGGCGGAGCAATTGCGATTTTCATAGCGCTGTGGCTGTTTTTCACGCGTACGCTTTTGGGCAAAGCAGTTCTGGCAACCGCGAACAATCGGCTGGCCGCACAGCTCGTGGGCATCAACACCGGTTTTGTCATGACCTTGTCTTTTGCCTTGTCAGCGGCCATCGGCGCGCTTGCCGGTGTTCTGGTCACACCAATCACGCTGGTGAGCTATGACGTCGGTGTCGGCCTCGCCCTTAAAGGGTTTGCGGCTGCAATGCTCGGTGGCATGGGCAATCCAAAGGGAGCTTTGGTCGGCGGGTTGCTGCTCGGCCTGTTTGAAGCCCTGACGGCTGGATACATCTCCTCCCAGTACAAGGAAGCGGTCGCCTTTGTCGTGATCCTTGCTGTGCTTTTTGTCATGCCACAGGGCCTTTTCGGTCAAAAGACGACAGAAAGGGTCTAGGTGATGACACTCAAAAACAAATGGATTCAGCTCGCCATCCTGACCGCAATCATTGTCATCCTGCCGGCCTTTTTCCCGTCCGGATACTACTATCGTGTTGGCGCGCTTGTATTCGTGAATGCTCTATCCGTGGTCGGCTTGGTGATCCTGATCGGATACGCCGGACAGATCAGTTTGGGGCACGCGGGGTTCGCCGGGATTGGCGCATACGCCTGCGCCTTGGCACCGGTACATCTCGGCATCCCGCCGGTCCTGGCCATTCTGCTCGGCGCTGCGATTTCTGCCGTGCTCGCCCTTCTGATCGGCCGCCCAATTCTGCGCTTGAAGGGCTACTATCTCGGCGTTGCAACGCTTGGATTTGGCATTCTGGTCTCCATGGTGCTCTCCAATGAACGCGGATTGACCGGTGGCCCGGATGGAATGTCCGTTCCAAGTCTTGGTCTGCGTCCAATCCTCAGGGACATGGGGCTTCGTCTGTCCGGTGGCGAATTCTGGTACATCTTTAATGCGGCCGCGCTTTTGATCGGGATCTGGATTGCACTCAATCTCTACCAGAGCGCGACCGGGCGGGCGATGCGGGCCCTGCACGGGTCAGAGACTGCAGCACAAACCGTCGGCATTGATGTCGCGCGTTTCAAGCTGCAAGCGTTCATCATCTCAGCTGTCTACGCGTCGGTGGGCGGCTCGCTTCTGGCCTTGCAGAACGGTTTCATTACACCGGATGTCGCGGGTTTCATGCACTCGGTGGAAATGGTCACCATGGCTGTACTCGGTGGTGTCGGCTCGGTCCTCGGTGCAACATTCGGCGCGGCTGTTCTGACGCTCTTGCCGCAGATTCTGACCGTGTTCCACGACTATGAGCATCTGGTGCTCGGCCTCGTTATGATCCTGGTGATGATCTTCCTGCCGCTTGGCCTTTTGCCGTCTCTTGCAGCGCGTATCAGATGGAGGGGTGTCTGATGAGCATTCTCGAAATCAGCGGCCTTGGCATCAGTTTCGGCGGGCTCCGGGCGGTGAACGATGTCGGGTTTTCGGTCAAACCGGGTGAAATCGTATCGGTCATCGGACCAAACGGGGCTGGCAAAACAACCCTCTTCAACATGATCTCCGGTGTCTATTTGCCGGATGCGGGTCACGTGAAACTGAACGGGGCGGACGTGACCGCCAAGGCTCCGCACCTTCTCGCGGAAAAGGGGCTAACACGGACTTTTCAGAACCTGCAGATTTTTCAGGAAATGACGGTTCTGGAAAATGTGGTCGCCGGATTTCATCTGACGGAAAATCCGTCCGTTTGGGCTGATCTGTTGTCGCTCCCCTCTGCCCGGCGGCGGTCTGCGGAAGTGCGCGAACAGTCGCTGCTGCTTCTTGAAAAGGTGCATCTGTCAAAGGCTGCCGAGGAAGAGGCCGGGAACCTTTCTTATGGCGCGCTCAAGCGCCTTGAGATTGCGCGTGCCTTGGCTGTTGGTCCGCAGGTTCTTCTGCTGGATGAACCTGCAGCAGGCTGCAATGCGGTCGAGACAGACGAGATCGATGAGCTGATTGCGGAGCTCGCCAAATCCGGCATCGCGATCCTGCTCGTGGAGCACGATATGAAAATGGTGATGCGGATCTCCAATCACATCGTGGTGCTGGATCACGGCGAAAAGATCGCTGAAGGCACGCCGGAGGACGTCTCCAGGAACCCGGATGTGATTGCCGCCTATCTCGGTACGGAAGAGGAGCCCACCCATGTTGACGGTTGAGGGCCTGCGATCGGCCTATGGTCATATCGAGGTGCTGCACGGGATCGATCTGGAGGTAACATCTAGGGAGATCGTAACTGTGGTCGGCGCAAATGGAGCGGGCAAGACCACCTTGCTGAAATGCTTGTCCGGGACGCAAGCCGTCACCGGCGGTGACATCCGGTTTCGCGGCGATGTGCTGACAACCGTGCCAGCCTACAAGCGTTTGAAACGCGGATTGTCGCAATCGCCGGAGGGGCGCCAGATTTTCACGAACATCACGGTGGAAGAAAATCTGCGTCTCGGCGCGTTTCTTTTCACCGATGATCGGGTCGAAAAGGATATGGAGGACGCCTTCCAGATGTTCCCAATCCTGCGGGAAAAGCGGAACCTGGCAGCGGGTGGCCTTTCAGGTGGGCAACAACAGATGCTGGCGATTGCCCGTGCCTTGATGGGGCGGCCGCATTGTCTATTGCTGGATGAACCTTCGATGGGTCTAGCGCCTTTATTGGTCGCGCAAATCTTCGATGTGGTGAAGTCCTTGAGGGAAAAGGAAGTGACCGTTCTGCTGGTTGAACAGAACGCTTTTGGCGCTCTCAAGATCGCCGATCGAGGTTATGTCATGGAAACCGGCAGGATCACGCTTTCCGGTCCCTCCGATGAACTGATCGCCGATCCGCGCATCCGAGAAGCCTATCTTGGGATTTAAACTGATCAGTTAAGGGCTGCCGTCGATTCCCGGATGACAAGGTCGCCGGAGATTTCTTCGTCTCCGGTGGCGTCTGCGGGTTCGAAGATCCGATCAATCACGGTGCGTGCCAAGGCCGCGGTCGGCTGGCGGATGGTCGTCAGCCTGGGGACGACAAGAGCTGCCAGCGAGATGTCATCGAAACCTGTAACGGACAGGTCACCAGGGACGTCCAGTTTCAAGTCTCGAGCTGCGCGCAAGACGCCAATCGCTTGCTGGTCACTGGCCGCGGCAATTGCGGTCGGGCGATCACCGCTGTCCGCAGTTTCTGCAAGTATCTCCCGGCAAACCTCTTCGCCGGAATCATAATCGAACTGGCCTGCGTGGATTGTCAGTTCGATTGGATCATCAGCTGTTGAGAGCGTCTTTATCCGGGTCACAAACCCTTCGCGGCGGCGGCGGGCGACATCCATGGTGTCCGGTCCGGCGATATAGGCGATCCGCCGATGGCCAAGCTGATGGAGATGGTCGGCAATATTAGCTGATCCGTCGAAATGGTTTGTGCTGACCAGCGCATGATCGCCAAGACGGCGGTCAAGCGACACAATTGGCACATCTGCTTCGTAAGGATGGTTGCTGTCTGATGTTGCGACAACGATGACACCGCGCACGGAGCGGTCCAGCAAGGCTGCGATCTGGACCTTTTCGGTTTCCAGGTCGTCATCCGAATTCGCCAGCATGACCGAGTGGCTGCGGCTGGCGGCTTCCTTTTCGATATCCTTGGCAAGTTGGGCAAAGAACGGGTTGGTAATATCCGGCACCACCAGCCCTACGACATCGATGCTGTTTGTGCGCAGTGCCCGGGCTGCCAGGTTGGGCTTGTAGCCAAGTTCGTCCATGGCAGCCTGCACTCGCAGCTTGAGCGGCTGTTTGACCGTATCGTTTTTCGCGAGGACCCTTGAAACCGTCCCGACCGACACATCGGCTTTGCGCGCGACATCCTTTATCGTCGGCATAGACAGGCTTCTCCCTAAATACTGTAGTCGCAGCCGACTGCGGGCCGCTGTTCCTTTTACTGCCTCTTTTAGGCCAGCGCTATACCAGGTCGGGCGCGCAGAACCGGTCGACATCGATCCGTGCCGGCAGAGAAGCCGATGCACCCTTTCGGGTGGTTGCAAGGGCCGCAGCATGCATAGCAAATCGTATCGCGGACCGCATTGAGGCACCTTCTGAGAGCGCAGTTGCCAGCGCGCCGTTAAAGCAATCCCCGGCAGCCACCGTGTCAATTGCAGTCACACTCGGAGCAGGTTCCACGCCGTCCTCATCTCCAAAGGACCAGGCGACGCCTTTTTCTCCAAGGGTAATGACCGCACCACTCAGTCCGAAAGAGCGCAGATGCCGTGCGCCGTCGCCGGCTTCGTCCAGCGTTTCTGGTGTTTTTCCCAAGATGGCACCAGCCTCACTTGCGTTCGGAGTCAGCACATCAAAAGCGGCAATCACATCATTGGTCCAGGCCGGGTGAGGGGCTGGAGCTGGATCCATAATCACCAAAGCGCCACCAGCGCGTGCAAGTTCCGCGGCTTTCAATGACGTTTCCAGGCTGATTTCATTTTGCAGGAGGACGACACCGCTTTGGCTTAACTGGTTTGAATGCGGCGCAAGGTCTTCGGGCTGCAACTGACCATTGGCGCCACTTGCCAACCGGATGATGTTGTCGCCGTCTGGTCCAACATCGATGAATGCCATTCCTGTTCCGCAATCGCGTTTTTCGATCAGTTCCGCGGCGACGTTGAACGCTGCCAGCTGATCTGCGGCAACACGACCAAAACCGTCTTTACCAACCGCGCCGATCATCGTGGCATTGGCGCCGAGCTTGGTCGCTGCAACAGCCTGATTTGCGCCTTTGCCACCCAATGTATTGGCGGTTTCCCGGACCATCACGGTTTCACCGATTTTTGGCCAGCGATCGAGATAGCTGAAGAGGTCGATGTTTATGCTGCCAACGACAGTAACCGGCTTCAAAATTACGCTCCGCTCATGGGGTTCGGATTGTGTATACCGTATTATTTTGCCTCAGCGGAAGATGTGTCCGCTGAGGCTTTAAATATAGGCGATCAAGTCGCGGCGTATTTGGCGCGGTAATGATCAAGGACGACTGCAAAGATGATGACCACACCGGTAATCATCTGGCGCATGAAGTCGCTTAACCCGATCAGGATCAAGCCGTTTGCGAGCACACCAATGATGAAAGCGCCGAGCAGTGTCCCGATTACCGATCCCCGGCCGCCGCTCAAACTGGTGCCGCCGATGATCACAGCAGCGATCGCATTCAGTTCAAAGCCAATCCCGGCGATCGGGCTGGAGATGTTGAGGCGGGCCATATAGACAACGGCCGCGATGCCAGCTGTGAAGCCGCAGATGGTGAAGGCTGCAATCTTGTAACGACGCACCGAATGTCCAGCCAGGCGGACAGCTTCCTCATTGTTTCCAATGCCGTAAAGCAGACGCCCGAAGACCGTGAAGTTCAGGATGAACCAAGCCACGAACACCAGGACCAGCGCCACCAGGAATACGACAGGCACGCCATAGATCATTGCGGACCCGAATTCCTCAAAGGCATAGGGGAAGGAGTAGATTGTCTGCGCATCGGAGACCTGCAATGCCGCACCGCGGGCAATGTTCAGCATCCCTAGAGTAATGATGAACGACGGCAGCGCCCAATAAGCGCTGATGGCGCCGTTAATGAACCCGCACAGGACACCGGTCAGCGTTGCGGCAATAACTGCAAGCGCGATTGCTTCTGCCGGTCCAAATCCGGGAAGGGTGATGGCTTTGCCGGCCACGACCGCTGCAAACGCCATCACCGACCCCACCGACAGGTCAATGCCGCCGATCAGAATGACAAAGGTCATGCCGACAGCGAGGACCAGGTTGATGGTGATCTGGGTCAAGATGTTGGTGATGTTGTTCGGCGTCAGAAAGTGTTCGGTGAACACGGAAAAGAATATGATCAGAGCCAGCAAGGCGAGGCCGATGCCCGCGTTTTGCAAAACGGCCCGGACGGAAAATCTGGACGGAGCAGGTAGCGTATCGGTTGTTGTCTGGAGTGTCATTGGCTGTTTCCTCCGGCCAGTTCGGTTTGCCCGTAGGCCAGTTTCAGGATGTTTTCTTCAGAGAAATCGGCACGCTGAAGCGAGCCCTGGATCTGGTGTTCGGCGAGCACAAGAATGCGATCTGCCAGCGTCATGAGTTCCGGCATTTCGGACGAGACCACCAACAGGGCGACGCCATTGCGGGCCAGATCTTTCAAGATCGCGTAGATTTCAGCTTTCGCCCCGACATCGACGCCCCTTGTTGGCTCATCCAGCAACAGGACCTTTGGGTCCCGTGCGAGCCACTTGGCCAGCACCACTTTTTGCTGGTTTCCGCCGGACAGGCTTGAGGCAGGGTCGGCTGTCTTGCCGTATTTCAGTTTCAGTTTTTCGCCGGCCTCCATGGCCTGTCGCCGTTCAGCCGCGAATTTGAGCAGGCCGGATTGGGACACAGACTTCAGATTAGCCAGCGAGACGTTGGCCGAGATCGGCATATCCAGGATCAGGCCTTCGTCCTTTCGGTCCTCGGTTACGAAGCCGATCCCGGCAGCTATTGCGTCGCCTGGACCTGAAAAACGGGCGGTCTTGCCATCCCGTTGCACTTGTCCGGACCGTATCGGATCAATTCCGAAAATTCCGCGCAGAATTTCAGTGCGGCCCGCTCCGACCAGCCCGGCGATCCCGACGATTTCGCCATACCTCAAGTCAAAAGACACGCCGGAGTCGGAGGGATTGGCCTGGGTACAGACATTTTGGACACTCAGTGCGATGTCGCCGAAGGCTTTTTGTTCATCACCGGAAACCATCTCTCCGGCGAGCTGGCGGCCGACCATTCTTTGGACAATACCGTCCGGCGTGGTCTCGGCGATCAAATCAGTGGCGATTGTGCGGCCGTTTCGAAACACTGTGACCCGATCACAGATTTCAAAGACTTCGTCGAGGTGATGAGACACGAAAACGACTGTCACGCCGTCTTCCTTGATCCGCGAGACAAGTTCGAAGAGACGCTTGGTTTCCCGTTCCGTCAGCGTGGCGGTCGGTTCATCGAGGATCAGAATCTGGCTATCGGACTGCAGAGCCCTCGCGATTTCAACAAGCTGCCGGTGGGCGATGCCAAGGGTGCTCACAGGAGCTTTGACATCGATATCAGTCAGCCCGATGGCGTCCAGCGCCTTGCGGGCACGAGCGTTGAGTTCATGCCGGTCCAGGAGCCCAAACCGGTTGCGTGGCAACTTCTCGATCGAGATGTTTTCCGCAATTGACAAGTGCTCAAGGAGATTGAATTCCTGATGAACGACCTGGACACCGCGTTCCTTGGCCTCATGTGGCGACTGCGGGCGGTATGTCTGCCCGTCCAAGGAGATCGCACCGTGGTCGTGAGGGAAGACGCCAGACAGGATCTTGATCAAGGTGGACTTGCCAGCGCCATTTTCACCGACCAGCGCATGCACTTCTCCCTGTTCGAGGAAGAAGCTCACGCCGTCGAGTGCCTTCACGCCGCCGAAGTATTTCTTCAGTCCTTCAACCGAAAGAAACGGCGTGGAATGCGCAGGGGCCTGCGCCGCGGTTTGCGTCGCTGCTACCATGGTGCGTCCAGTCATATTGTATTGGAAGAGTTGGATTTGCCCCCGCTCAAGGCTGACCAAGCGGGGGCACATGGGGCCGATTATTGAGCGGCCACCAATTCGATCGGGGTTTTGACCCAACCTTTAAGTTCATCACCACCGCCGACGACCTCGAGCGCCAGATCAATCGCGTTTGCGGCCATGTCGGTGCCGAATTGGTCGACAGTTGCTAGCATTCGGCCGTCCTCGATCATCGGGCTTACTGCCGGAATGTTATCGAAACCGACAACCATAATGTCGGTGCGGCCAGCGCTTTCCAGCGCCTTCACCACGCCGATGGCCATGGAATCGTTGGCAGCCATCACGCCCTGGATGTCCGGGTGTGCCGTCAACATGTTGGAGAAGACGGTGTTGGCTTCTTCTGTTTCCCAATGCGCGGTGCGGCTGTCGAGAAGGTCGAGCTTGTATTCTGCGACCGAGTCTTCAAAGCCCATGCGGCGCTGGTTGGCATTGTCCGCGCCCGGGTTGCCCTCGATGATGACGACCTTGCCACCTTCGCCAAGTTTTTTGCCCAACGCATCACCGGCAAGTTTCGCACCACCGCGGTTGTCCGGGCCGACAAACGCCAGCTCGATGCCCTGCTGTTTCTTGGCATCTTCATCGAGCGCGACGTCGAAATTGACCACGACAATGCCCGCCTCCATCGCCTTCTTCAGCGGGCGCACCATGGCACGGCTGTCGGCAGGAGCCACCACAATTGCGTCCACGCCCTGCGTGATGAAGTTTTCGACGGCGTTGATCTGGCTCTCGAAGTCGGTTTCGTTCTGCATGCCGACGGCCAGAAGTTCATAGTCGCCACGCTTTTCCTGGTGGGCTTCGGCCCCTGCCATCATGTTTTGAAAGAACTCGTTTGCGAGCGATTTCATGATGAGACCGACTTTCGGCTTGTCGTCTGCCATGGCGGTGCCAGCAAGCAAAGCGAGACCGGTCGCTGCGGCGGCAGCGAGCTTGAATATCTTCATTATTTCCTCCCAAAGAAGACTGCCGTCCCTCTATCCAGACTGGCAGGTGAACAGGCTCCTAAGTGAAAGCATGACTCCAGAAACAGGTCAATATGAAACGTTTCATTTTTTTGAATGCATTCAAAAATTGACGCTATTTTTCATCTTTGAGGTATTCTCCAGGCGTGCGGAAGTGTCTGATAAAACGAACTTAAATGAGTTCTCCAAAAAGCTTAGGTGGTTGCTGGAAAATCATGACAACGAAAGATGTCGCGGCTAAAGATCCGGAAATTTCGCCTGTTGAGCCATGCGGCGTTTGCGAGAACCGCACAAAAAACGAGCGCCGTTTTTTGCCGTTTGTTCAAAAAAATTGCTCTAGCAGCCTCTGCTTAACTTGTGGGCACGCCAGATTTGTGATCATCTTTTAGAGTTAAAAAAAGCACTCCAGGGGTTTCCAAATGTTCACCGTTAAACCGTTTTCAAAGGTCCGCCGGGGCCTTTTGGCGGCTGCAATGACTGTAACAGCCGTTGCCGCCATGCCGATGTCAGCTGCACAAGCGGCGGATCCAATCAAAGTTGCTGCGATCTATACTGTGCCGGTCGAGCAGCAATGGGTGAGCCGTATTGATAAGGCGCTGAAAGCTGCCGAAGAGCGTGGCGATATCACTTACACCTTCTCTGAAAACGTCGCGAACACCGACTACGAGCGGGTGATGCGCGAGTATGCAGAGCAGGGCATGGATCTTGTCGTCGGGGAAGCATTCGCTGTGGAGCGGGCCGCACGGAAGGTTGCCGCAGAGTATCCGGACACAGCGTTCCTGATGGGGTCTTCTTTTGGCCCGGGAAAACCAAACTTTGCCGTTTTCGACAACTGGATCCATGAGCCAAGCTATCTGTCCGGCATGATCGCGGGCGCGACCACCGAATCCAACATCATCGGTATGGTCGGCGGGTATGCCATTCCGGAAGTGAACCGTCTGATGCACGCGTTCATGGATGGGGCAACATCCGTGAACCCGGACGTGAAGTTCCTCGTGACCTTCATCAACTCTTGGTACGATCCGCCCAAGGCCAAAGAAGCTGCATTTGCGATGATCGATAAGGGCGCTGACATCATGTACGCAGAGCGCTTTGGTGTTTCGGATGCAGCCAAGGAGAAGGGCCTTCTGGCCATCGGCAACGTCATCGACACATCAGCTGATTATCCGGGCACGATCCTTTCCTCGGCACTTTGGCATATGGAGCCGACAATTGACCGTGCACTTGAGCAGGTGAAGTCCGGCACTTTCGAACCGGCCGATTTTGGTCGTTTTAGCTTCATGAGCTACGGCGGTGGCAGCTTCATTGTCGATGAAAGCCTTGCTCCGGCCGATGCCGTTGCTGCGGCAAAAGAAAAAGAACAGGAAATTCTCGATGGCCTGTTCCGCGTCAATGTGAATGACAGCGAACCGAAATCCACGATGTAAGCAGCGCCTGCTGTTTTGTCTGGCGGTCATTGGGTTTGACACCTGTGACCGCCAGTAACCTGCCGATGTTCTCCCTTGTCGGCCAAGAATTCTAAAACCACCGGAGGTTGGCATGGCGCCGCCAGCAAATGATGCCCCCGTCCTGTTGCGGCTTGACGGCATCACCAAGCGCTTTGGCGCGTTGACAGCCAATGGCGATGTGTCGCTGGACCTGAGCCAAGGGGAAATCCTTGCACTTCTAGGAGAAAACGGCGCCGGCAAGACCACGCTGATGAACATCCTTTTCGGTCACTATGTGGCCGATGAAGGACAGGTGCTTGTGTTGGGGGCGCATGGTGCCCTGGAAGAGTTGGAGCCGGGCTCTCCGCATGCCGCACTGGATGCTGGTATCGGGATGGTGCACCAGCACTTTACGCTCGCAGAAAACCTGAGCGCCTTCGACAATATTCTTTTGGGCACAGAACCTCTATCCGCCATCAAGTCCGCCCGATTGCCGGCACGCAAAAAGCTGGACGAGCTGATGGAAAGATCCGGATTGGCGGTCAATCTAGACACGCGCATTTCCAATCTCTCCGTCGGGGAAAAACAGCGCGTTGAGATCCTGAAAGCGCTTTACCGGGATGCGAGGGTTCTCGTCCTTGATGAGCCGACCGCAGTTCTGACACCGCAAGAATCCGAGACGCTGTTTGCCACGTTGACGAAGCTTGCAGGCGATGGGCTCGGGATCATTTTCATTTCGCACAAGCTGGCAGAAGTGATGGCATCCTCCCACCGCGTAGCGGTCTTGCGCGGAGGCCGGAAAGTGGCGGACCTGCCGACTGAAGGCAGCTCGCAACGCCAATTGGCCGAGCTCATGGTCGGGCACGAGATTTCTGAAACCGTACGCGAGCCCGGCACTCCGGGTGCGCCGCTTTTTGTCCTGACCGGCGTTGCGGCGGGACACGGTCGCGACGCAATCTCCGATGTTTCGTTGGACTTAAGAGCCGGTGAAATCCTTGGCATAGCCGGGGTGTCTGGCAATGGCCAAACCACGCTGGCACGGGTTATTTCCGGTCTTGAGACGGTGTCGGCTGGCAGATTGATGCTGGAAGGCGATGAGCTCGGGCAAGTCTCTGCGCGTCAGATGATTGACATCGGTCTGGCGCGCATACCTGAAGATCGTCATCATGATGGCATTGTAGGTGCGATGACCGTGTCTGAAAACTTGGCAATTGAAGGGATCCGCAAACCAGAAAACCAGCGCTTCGGGATGCTCCGGTTTTCGGCGATGCGGGACCGGGCGAAGGATCTTATCGAGGCTTATGATATTCGCTGCCAAAGCGAGGCAAGTCCGGCCAGGTTGCTGTCTGGCGGTAATATCCAGAAGATTGTTTTGGCCAGAACGCTTGAAACGGAGCCGAAGGTCGTGCTCGCCGCCCAGCCCTCGCGCGGGCTAGATGTCGGTGCGACGTCCGACGTTCACAAACGTCTGCTTGCAGCACGCGCCCGCGGGGCAGGCGTCATTCTCATTTCTGAAGATCTGGACGAACTCATGCGTCTTTCCGACCGCATCGCCGTCATTCATCGCGGCCATCTCTCACAAGCAGAGCCAACAGAAACGCTCGACCGGGGCAAGCTTGGTCTGCGCATGGCTGGGCACGATGGGGAAGAAGCTGCATGATCCGTTTTGAACCCAGAGGTCCAGTTGCCGTTTCCAAAGTCATCAGCGTGACCGTGGCAGCCGCTGTTGCCGCCCTCGTTCTGGCAGCTGTCCCGATGCTGTTCGCAGGTCTGTCAGTTTTTGAAGCCTATGGCCTTATGATCAAGGGCGCATTTGGGTCAGCCTTTGCCTTCACCGAAATGCTGACCCGCGCAACGCCGTTGATCCTGACGGGACTTGCCGCTGCCGTTGCTTTCCGGGCAAAGCTTTGGAACATCGGTGCCGAAGGTCAGCTGTATGCCGGAGCGTTGGCTGCTGTTGCGGTCGGTACCGGGCTGATCTCCGGGCCTTCCTTCGTGCTTATCCCCGCCGTCATTCTTGCCGGGGCCCTGATGGGCGGGCTGGTCATGTTGGGACCGACCCTTTTGAAAACCCGCCTCGGCGTTGATGAAGTGGTGACGACGCTTCTCCTAAATTTCGTCATTCTCCTCTTCGTCCAGATGATGCTTGAAGGACCGATGCAGGACCCGATGGGGATGGGATGGCCGCAATCGGCACCTATTCTGGATGAAGCTGCGTTGCCGAAGCTGATGGACCGGATGCGCATCCATTGGGGCCTCATCATCGCGCTGATTTCCGCGCTTGGCGTTTATTTTCTTTTGAAACGCACGGTCTGGGGTTTTGAAATCCGGGCAGTCGGAGAAAACGCGTCCGCAGCCCGTCATGCTGGTATTCCTGTCACGGCAACCTTCATTCGGGTTGGATTGCTCTCCGGTGCGCTGGCGGGCCTTGCCGGTGTGGGTGAAGTTGCAGGGCTGAAAGGATATCTGACAGCAGACCTGTCACCGGGTTTCGGATACTCCGGTATCGTCGTTGCCATGCTGGCAGGGCTGTCGCCGATAGGCGTTGTCTTTGCTGCGCTTTTTATTGCAAGCATCTTTGTCGGGGCAGATTCCATGTCCCGCGCCACCGGTGTTTCAAATTATCTGGCTGATCTGATCGTTGCGATGGCGCTCCTTTGCGTTCTTGTCTCCGGCTTGTTTTTGAGGTTCAAGGTTCGCTTTGTCGGCGCGCCGCATGCCAAGGAGGCCTCGAAATGATTGAGATCTTCGATATTCTTTTGTCCGAAAACTTCTGGGCGGCCTCTTTACGCATCGCCACGCCGCTGATTTTTGGTGTCATCGGCGCGCTTATCTGCGAGCGGGCCGGGGTGCTCAATCTTGGGATCGAAGGCATCTTTACGGCGGGTGCCATGGCTGGCTGGATGGCAGTCTGGCTCGGAGCAGGGCTTTGGGGCGGTGTGCTAGTCGCTGCATTGGCCGGTGGGCTGTTCGGGTTGCTTCACGCCATTCTAACGGTGCCGCTCGGGTTGTCTCAGCATGTCTCGGGGATCGGCGTCACTCTGTTCGCGACATCGCTCAGTTACTTTATTTATCGGACCGCTCTGCCGGATGTGTCGTCGCCGCCGCGGATTGAAGCTTTTCAGCCGCTCGATATCCCGATCTTGTCTGATCTGCCGTTTATCGGGCCTGCCTTGTTCCAGCAAACCTCGCTGACGTTTCTTGCACTGATCCTGGTGCTTGCGACAGGCTATGTGCTTTATCGCACGCCGCTCGGTCTTGCGATCCAGGCTGTGGGCGACAATCCGTCGGCTGTCGAATCGCAAGGGCTCTCGGTCTACGGCCTGCGCATGGGCGCAGTCGTTGTCGGCTCGTCGATCATGGCGCTGGGCGGAGCGTTTTTGACCATGTCGGCCTTTGATGCGTTTTTCTTCGGTATGGTCAATGGCCGCGGTTGGATCTGTATTGCGTTGACCGTCTTCGCCTCCTGGCGGCCTGGAAAAGCGCTGATCGGTGCGCTGTTGTTCGGTGCGTTTGACGCGTTCCAGGTTCGACTTCAGACAGAAGTTGGCAGCTTCATCCCCGGACAGGTCTTCCTGATGATGCCGTATATCCTATCCATCATCGCGTTGATCGTGGTGGCCAGGAAAGCTGATTATCCGCGGGCGTTGCTTGTTCCATATTTCCGCGGCCAACGCTGACAGGTGTTCTTCGATGTCCTTTGATCTTCTCGTCAAAAACGCAAACTTGCCGGATGGCCAGGCCGGCATAGACATTGCCTGTAAGGATGGTCGGATTGCGGCCGTCGAGGTCGGTATAACTGCGGACGCGGGTCAGGTGATCGATGCCACTGGCAAGCTGGTGTCGCCGCCATTCGTTGACAGTCATTTTCATATGGATGCGACCTTGTCGCTTGGTCTGCCGCGCATGAACCAGAGCGGCACACTGTTGGAAGGCATTGCGCTTTGGGGTGAGCTGAAGCAGATCCTGACCGTCGATGCCGTAGTCGAGCGGGCGTTGAGATACTGCGATCTCGCTGTTTCGCAAGGACTGCTTGCCATCCGCACCCATGTCGATGTGTGTGATGACAAGCTCACCGGCGTTCAAGGCCTGTTGGAAGTGCGCGAAAAGGTCAAGGACTACATCGATCTTCAGCTGGTCGCCTTCCCGCAAGACGGCCTTTACCGCTCACCGAATGCTGAAATAAACCTTCTGAAAGCGCTCGACATGGGCGTTGATATCGTTGGTGGCATTCCGCATTTCGAGCGGACTATGGACGATGGGGCGAAGTCCGTTCGCCGTCTTTGCGAAATTGCGGCCGAACGGGGCCTGATGGTCGACATGCATTGCGATGAGACCGATGACCCGATGTCCCGGCATATCGAGACGCTCGCCTACGAGACGCAGAGGTTGGGTCTGCAAGGCAAGGTGGCTGGCTCGCACCTGACCTCGATGCACTCCATGGACAATTACTACGTCTCAAAACTCTTGCCGTTAATCGCCGAAGCTGAGGTGCATGCGATTGCGAACCCGCTGATCAACATCACGCTTCAGGGAAGGCATGACACCTATCCAAAACGGCGGGGCCAGACGCGCGTTCCGGAAATGCGCTCCTATGGCATCAACGTCGCCTTTGGGCATGACTGCGTGATGGACCCTTGGTACTCCATGGGTTCTGGAGACATGCTGGAAGTCGCGAGTATGGGCCTGCACGTTGCTCAAATGACCAGCCGTGAGGCGATCCGCTATTGTTATGACTGTGTGACCAGCCATCCGGCAAAAGCGATGGGGCTTGAAGGGTACGGCCTGGAGAAGGGTTGCAAGGCAGATTTTGTGCTTCTGCAAGCGCGCGATACCATTGAGGCAATCCGGCTCAAGGCCGCCCGGTTGGCTGTTGTCAAATCCGGCAAGGTGATCGCAACATCCAAACCCCGGCAGACACGTCTTGCGATTGATGGCCGCCCGGGGCTGGTCGATCCGGCAGATTTCGCTCCTAGGGAACATTAGGTCTGCCAAGTGTTCTGGCTGTGGTTGACACACGGCGCCACTTCCGGTGCCATCGTTCTGATCGGTTCAAGACAGGGGTGGCGCGATGAGACTGTTGGTCAAAGTAAGCGGTGAAGCTCTGGCCGAAGGATCCGCAGGTGTCTTTTCGGACGCTGCGATCTCTAGAGTGTGTTCTCACCTCGTTGCGCTCGCTGAAAACGGTCACGAAGTTGCGGTTGTCGTCGGTGGGGGAAACATATTCCGGGGCACCAGCTCCTCAGATTGGAACATTGAGCATGTCGAAGCGGACAATGTTGGCATGCTCGGAACCATCGCGAATGGCATTCTTCTTCGCGCTAAGGTGGAAGCAACATCGGACATTGAAGTCCGACTGATGTCGGCCGTTGATATTCCGGCAATTGGCGAGAAATACATCCGCCGGCGGGCTCTGCGGCATCTGGAAAAAGGCCGGCTCGTGATCCTGAGTGGTGGGATCGGACAGCCTTTCGTGACCACAGATTATCCGTCGGTCCAGCGTGCCGTGGAGCTGGAATGCGCCAGCGTTCTCTGTCTGAAAAACGGTATAGACGGGGTCTACGACAGCGATCCGAAGACCAACCCGGACGCAAAACGATATCGGACACTTTCAATCGAGACCGCGATCACCAACTCCTTAGGGTTCATGGATCGTTCAGCTTTGGTCTTGGCCAAACAGCACAATGTTCATGTTCATGTCATTGGTGTTGATACGGGCATAGATGTTGTCGACGCGGTTGCCAGCGATGCTGTTGGTACGCGTGTGTCCCGCGATGCTGAAAGCAAATTTTACTGAGTCCCAGTTTCGTGTGTTACTGGCAACCGGACAAGCGCCAAGTCATGGTTGCCGCTTGTGTGAACAACGGGATGTTCTTACCCTTGCCGGAAAGCGACGCCGGGTCGCAGGTGTATTTGATGGGTGGATTGCGAATGCCAAACACAGTTTTTCTGAGGTTTCAGCCGATTTGGGCCCGGCTTGCCGGTGTTTTTGTCTCTTTGTTTTGTGCAGCTGGTGGTGTGATGGCGGCTCAAGAAGAGGTCGTGATCGAGGGTGTTCCGGTCGTGGTCACCGAGGAATCCATCAAATGCGATATTGACCCGGCTGACGTTCCCAAGGACATCAGCGTCAAGCGGCTGGTGGACTGCAGTTCCGCAGAACTTGTCGAAATTGACCTGCCCGGAGAGAGCATCGCGGCCATCAAGTTTACGATATCTCCTGATGATAAAAAGATCTCTTCCGGTACCCGAGCCGAACTGCGCGACATGCACGTGGCCAAAAACGGGGATGAAACCTGGTACCGGTTTTCAACGCTTCTGCCCGGTGATTTTCCAATGGAGTCAAAGCACCGATTGGTGATGGCGCAATGGCACGAGCGGGTGAACGAAGGTCAGGAAAGCCTGCGGCCGCCCTTGTCGCATCGCCTTTGGGATGGCCGGTTTGTTGTCACTCTTTGGAACGGTGAGCGCATCAAGAAGCTTGGAACCAAGAAGGGCGATGGCGAGATCCTTCATTCGCAGCCGGAATTGCAGCGCGAGGTGTTTCACGAATACGCTTACAAAGTCGTCTGGTCGCCTGAAGATGATGGTGAAATTGTCGGTTGGCGGCGTCAATGCCAACCCATCGATTTGGCTTGCACAAATGGCGTCTGGGAAGAGTTCATTCGCTACAACGGACCGACCGGCTATACCGACAAAGAGGTCAACGGCTATTACTTCAAGATCGGGCTTTACACCGTTCGGGAATTTGATGTGCCCTTCACCGCTTACCACAATGGGTATGGCAGAGGTGCTTCTGCGGCCGACATCGGCCTCACCGACCCGATGTTTCAATAAGCGGTTCTCCACCGAGTGCTGATGTCAGCCGCCCTGCTGCACTCATGACGGCGGAGCCAAAGCTCTGAATTTTGTCCTCTGTTACCCGGCTTGTTGGTCCTGAGATCGACAAGCCGGCGGCGATCTCGCCATAGTGGTTGAAGACCGGCGCTGCGATGCAGCGCATGCCGAGGTTTTTTTCCTCCCCGTCAATCGAATAACCGCGTGTTTGCGCCTGGGCCAGATCGGCTTTCAGGAGCGCTGCATCGCATAATGTGTAACTGGTAAACCTCTCCCGCTTGGAGCTCTTCAGGATCTTCTCACACTGAGTGTCAGGCATAAAGGCGAGTAGGGCCTTGCCGATCCCGGACGCGTGCAGGGGAGACAAGGAGCCAGGCGGAAAGAAGGCCCGGATGCTGGCGTGCGTTTCCACCTGACTGACGAACAGCACCTGATCTCCTTTTTGTATGCCGAGATTGGCGGTTTCGCCTGTCTCTTCCATAAGCTCTCGTAAAATTGGCCGCGCCCGCTCAACAAGACTGGTGCGGCGTAGGAAGCGGGCCCCCACGATGAAGGCCGCGGGCCCGATGTGCCAGAGTTGCTGGGCTTGATCGAACTCGACCAACCCACGCGTTTCAAGCGTAAACAGGATCCGGTAGAGCGTCGCAGTGGATTCTCCGGTCTGGTCGGAGAGTGCCGACAAGGAGACACCGGACTGGGTGCTTAAGTGCTCGAAAACCGCCATTGCCCGATCGAGTGATTTGATGGTGTTCTGACCGCTCTTGTCGTCCCAGGCGCGCGGCCGCCCCCGTGCCTTTCTCCCGGTGATCAAGTCGTTTTCGCGTTCTGGCATGAGACTGTCTCAACATAATATTGAAAAACTAATTCATTATATGAAAAATATATCTACCTGACAATATTAATGTTTTGTTGGATTTTAATTTTTAAAAAAGTTTTTTAAAAAAATTGCGCGCTCCGGCTGCACTCCGGTACCGTTTCATGAAACCGTGAGAGGAAACGGCCATGAGCTTTCAAAATCCTGTTTTTATTCCAGGTCCCACAAACATGCCGGAGGCGCTTCGCAAGGCGTGCGATATGCCGACACTGGATCACCGATCACCGCTGTTTGGCGAAATACTCCAGCCGGCACTGTCGGGTGTAAAAAAGATACTCAAGAGCGAGCTTGCAGAGGTGTTCATTTTTCCGTCTACCGGCACCGGTGGATGGGAAACGGTGATCGCAAACACATTGAGCCCAGGCGACAAGATCCTGGCAGCCCGCAATGGCATGTTTTCGCACCGCTGGATCGACCTTTGTCAGCGTCATGGGCTGGATGTTGTGATTGTTGATGCGCCGTGGGGAACCGGTTTGCCAGCGGATCGCTATGAAGAAATTCTGGCCGCAGACACGCATCATGAAATCAAGGCAGTGCTTGCGACGCACAATGAGACGGCAACGGGCGTTAAATCGGACATCGCGGCGGTTCGACGCGCGCTCAATAATGCCAAGCATCCGGCGCTGCTTTATATCGACGGTGTCAGCTCTATCGCGTCCATGGACTTCCGCATGGATGAATGGGGCGTCGATGCCGCTGTCACGGGATCGCAGAAGGGTTTCATGCTGCCGGCAGGCCTGGCAATCGTCGGATTGTCACCCAAGGCGCAGGCGGCTGTCGACAAGGCAAAGCTGCCGCGAACCTTCTTCGATATTCGCGACATGCGGAAGTCCTATGCGGTCAATGCCTACCCCTATACACCTGCGGTTGGACTGCTCAATGGCCTGAAAACCAGCTGTGACATGCTGTTATCCGAAGGACTGGATAATGTGTTTGCCCGGCACCATCGCATCGCAGAAGGCGTGCGCGCTGCTGTCCATGCCTGGGGGCTTCAGCTTTGTGCCGGATCCCGCGATGTCTATTCCGACACGGTCAGCGCCATTCGAACCCCCGAGGGCTTCAACGCCACCGACATCGTCACCCATGCAGCTGGGAAATACGGTGTCGCGTTTGGCGTTGGCCTTGGGGAAGTGGCCGGCAAGGTCTTCCGGATCGGGCATCTCGGCAGCCTCACCGACGTCATGACTCTCTCTGGTTTGGCAACAGCGGAAATGGTCATGGCAGATTTGGGTCTTTCCATCAAACTGGGCTCAGGCGTTGCCGCGGCTCAAGACTATTACCGCACCGAAGAGGCCGTTTCCTCAAAGGAGGCCGCATGAAAACCGACGCTCTGAACTCCTACATTCCAACCCTGGAAGACATGCTGGTTGCGCATGAACGGATCAAGCCGCACGTGCATCGCACCCCGGTTCTGACGTCGTCGTTTTTGAACGATTTGACCGGCGCCGAGCTGTTTTTCAAGTGTGAAAATTTTCAAAAAGCCGGTGCCTTCAAGGTGCGCGGTGCGTCCAATGCGGTCTTCGGCCTCGATGAAGAAACCGCCAAAGCCGGAGTTGCCACCCACAGTTCAGGCAATCATGCCCTGAGCTTGTCCTATGCAGCGGGCCGGCGGGGCATTCCGTGTCACGTGGTCATGCCGCGCACAGCGCCGCAGGCCAAGAAGGATGCCGTTCGCGGCTATGGCGGCATCATCACCGAATGCGAACCGTCGACCTCCAGCCGGGAAGCCGTTTTCGCCGAAGTGGAGAAAAAGACCGGCGCTGAATTCGTGCATCCCTACAATGACCATCGTGTGATCGCGGGGCAGGGGACATGCTCCAAGGAACTGATGGAACAGACTGACGGTCTCGACATGGTGATCGCGCCGATTGGTGGCGGTGGCATGGTCTCGGGCACGTGTCTCACCTTGTCGAACCTGGCGCCGGAGGTAAAGATCTTCGCAGCTGAGCCGGAACAGGCGGACGATGCTGCGAGGAGCTTCCGCGCCGGGCACATCATCGCGGATGATGCTCCAAGCACGGTGGCAGACGGCCTGAAAGTACCGCTGAAAGATCTGACCTGGCACTTTGTCTCCAACTATGTGTCGGATGTCTTGACGGCTTCGGAGCAGGAGATTGTTGAGGCCATGCGGCTGACCTGGGCGCGCATGAAAATTGTCATGGAGCCGTCCTCCGCGGTGCCGCTCGCGACAATCTTGAAGAACAGGCACATCTTCGCTGGCAAGCGCGTGGGTGTCATCATCACCGGCGGCAACGTCGATCTGAACAAACTCCCTTGGACCCTTTGATGCCGTTTCGGAGATCAAACTGATGAACGCAATAACTGGATTTGAAAAACTTGAGGTTGGGTACGACGTTCCGGCTGTCCCGGGTATGGACGAAGCGGACATCCAAACGCCATGCTTGGTGCTCGATTTGGATGCACTGGAGCGCAACATCAAGAAGATGGGCGATTATGCCAAGGCCCATGGCATGCGCCATCGGGTGCACGGCAAGATGCACAAGTCCGTCGATGTTGCCAAACTGCAGGAGCGTCTGGGCGGGGCCGTCGGCGTTTGCTGCCAGAAAGTTAGTGAAGCCGAAGTCTTTGCCCGCGGTGGCATCAAGGATGTTCTCGTGTCCAACCAGGTGCGCGACCCTGCGAAGATCAAGCGTCTGGCCCATTTGCCGAAGCTCGGTGCCCGCACTTTGGTTTGTGTCGATGATATCGACAATGTTGTTGAACTCTCGGCAGCAGCAGTCGAGGCTGGGACGACGCTGGAAGTCTTCATTGAAATCGACTGCGGTGCCGGCCGTTGCGGCGTAACGACGACGGACGCAGTTATCGAAATCGCAAAGGCCGTTGATGCAGCGCCGGGGCTGAAGTTTACCGGTATCCAGGCTTATCAGGGAGCCATGCAGCATCTCGATACGTACGAGGCGCGCCAGGAGAAGCTCGACGTTGCCATTGCCATGGTCAAGGATGCAGTCGCAGGATTGAAAGCGGCCGGTCTGGAGCCGGAACTGGTCTCCGGTGGCGGCACAGGCTCCTACTATTTTGAATCCAATTCAGGTGTCTACAACGAGTTGCAGTGCGGGTCGTATGCTTTCATGGACGCGGACTATGGCCGGATCCTGGACAAGGACGGCAACCGCATTGACCAGGGCGAGTGGGAGAATGCGTTCTTCATTCTCACCCAGGTGATGAGCCACGCAAAGGCCGACAAGGCGATCTGCGATGCCGGTTTGAAAGCCCAGTCTGTCGACAGTGGTCTGCCCTTCATTTTCGGTAGATCTGATGTTGAATACGTCAAATGCTCGGACGAGCATGGGGTGATTGCCGATCCAGATGGTGTCTTGAAGGTTGGCGAGAAGCTGAAGCTTGTCCCGGGCCACTGTGACCCGACGGCCAATGTCCATGATTGGTACGTTGGGGTCCGCAATGGCAAGGTTGAGACGGTCTGGCCGGTGTCTGCCCGCGGCAAGGCTTACTGATCCATCACGTTGTTTGATATGGCTGAGCCCCGAGCGGGCTCGGCTTTTTTGTGGAGACACCTATGATCATTGTTCCTGAAAAGGAAATACCAGCCCTTCTGGGGCAGGCCGAAGCTTTTGAGGCAGTCGAAAGCGTATTCGCTGCCATGTCGAGCGGCGCTGCCTATAATTTTCCGGTCATTCGCGAAGCCATTGGCCATGCAGATGCACTATACGGCTTCAAGTCCGGCTTTGACCGGTCCTCGCTGGCATTGGGGCTGAAATCCGGTGGGTACTGGCCAGGCAATGCCGACAAGGGTCTGACCAACCACCAGTCGACGGTTTTCCTGTTTGATGCGGACACCGGCAAGGCCAGAGCTATCGTTGGCGGCAATCTGTTGACGGCGCTGCGCACCGCGGCCGCTTCTGCGGTCTCGATCAAACACCTGGCGCGCAAGGATGCCAAGGTTCTTGGTATGATCGGCGCAGGTCACCAATCCGCGTTTCAAATGCGGGCGGCTGCCGAACAGCGTACATTTGAAAAGGTGATCGGCTGGAACCTGCATCCTGAAATGCTGTCCCGGCTGGAAGAGACGGCGGCTGAACTTGATTTGCCATTCGAGGCCGTGGATCTCGATCGCCTTGGGGCAGAAGCTGATGTGATCATTTCCATAACATCCAGCTTCGACCCGATTCTCAAAGCAGCGCAGGTCACATCCGGAACGCACCTTGCTTGCATGGGGACAGACACCAAAGGCAAACAGGAAGTCGAAGCTGAACTGGTAACCACGGCTACCGTTTTCACAGATGAAGTTGCCCAGTCCTCGACCATCGGCGAGTGCCAGCATGCAGTTGCAAGCGGGCTGATATCGCTGAGTGACATCAACGAGATTGGCGCTGTCATCAACGGTAAACATCCGGGTCGGACGTCAGCGGATGAAATCACCCTGTTCGACGGTACCGGCGTTGGTCTTCAGGACTTGGCCGTTGCTTCAGCGGTTGTCGACCTTGCAGTTGAAAAAGGCGTCGCGATCAACGTTGATTTCTAACAGGGGTCGGCCAATCAATTTTCCAAGAACCTTGCCTGGGGCCAGCGGAGACGCTGGCCCTCTTTTTTGTTGGTGTGGATTTCATTTGTGATGCTTTTCAGTCTCGCGCCGTCCCGAACGCTGTTACGGGGCAATTGATGCATGTGCCGTAGATTGAGAGCAGGTCCCGGCTCGGAGGCCGGGACGGCGGTAAATAATTTCTCAGTAACAGTGCACACCTAATAACTGGCGTTAGTTCACTACACTTGTGCGCTGTTTTTAATGAACTGGCGTTCGACTCTAGCGCTGCGCCGCCCCGGACTTGATCGGCGTTATTATATTTGACAAACCCAAACTTGTTTCCTATATTGGAAACAAGGAGTTGGAATAATGTCCGTATTGTCTCGCCCGTACTTTCACTGTGAAGCCGCCGCTTTCGAGCATGTAGAAAGCGCTCTGTGGCCCAATGGTCCGCATTGCCCGCACTGTGGCAACGCAGGAAAGATCTACGAACTAAAGGGCGTCCGCTCCAAGCCGTCGAAAAAGAACCCGGAAGGCGTTGAGCGTCACGGCCTGAAAAAGTGTGGTGAGTGCCGGAAACAGTTTACGGTACGGATCGGCACCATCTTCGAAGAAAGCCATATTCCGCTGCACAAATGGCTTCAGGCAATCTACCTGATGTGCTCCAGCAAGAAGGGTATCAGCTCCAACCAGCTCGCCCGCGTTCTGGAAATCACGGTCAAGTCTGCTTGGTTCCTGTCTCACCGCATACGTGAGGCAATGCGCGCTGGCGATCTCCCGCCGATGGGTGGGGATGGCAAGACAGTGGAAGCCGATGAAACCTTTGTGGGTGGCAAGGAAAAGAACCGTCACAAAAGCAAGCGTTTCAAGACACATGCAGGCGGTACTTGGGGTAAGGAAATTGTTTTCTCTCTTGTCGAGCGTAAAGGACATGTCCGATCAGTTCATACCCCAAGCGTAACTGCTGCCACTTTACGCTCCATCCTTGTTGAGCAGCTTGAGGGCTCTACCAAACTGATGACGGATGACGCTGGTCAATATCGTCACATGCAAAAAGACTTTGACCACGAAGTGGTCAACCACCGCGCAAACGAATATGTTCGCGGGGAAGCCCACACCAATACGGTTGAGGGATACTTCTCGATCCTGAAGCGTGGAATTATTGGAACTTACCACCACGTGAGCCCGCAGCACCTGAAAAGGTATCTGGCGGAGTTCGATTTTCGGTACAACAACCGCATCAAACTTGGCGTGACGGATTTGCAACGTTCTGAAAACGCATTACGTGGTATTGTAGGAAAGCGCCTCTTCTACCGTGAACAGGTTTGATTGAGACGAAATAGCCCCAGCGCACAGTATTTAGTTCAGCGCAGGAGGTGGAGAATGAGAGAGAAATTCAACCACGATAAGTTCAAAGCGCTTGTCCACTACATCATCTGGAAAGCAGGCGCACATGATGGTTTTGGCGCTACAAAGCTCAACAAGGTTTTGTGGTTCGCTGACGCACGCGCTTTTTCGCTTAATGGCCACTCTCTAACCGGCGCTAAATATATTCGCCAAAAGTATGGCCCTGTACCTCACCAAATTATGCCAGTTCGACAAGAGTTGGTGAATGAAGGAGCTATGTCGCAATGGCAAGACAAGCCCTACGGCGAAAGCGGTTCAGTGGCTTGGCGGTTCAAGGCTATTTCGCCCCCAAACATTAACGTCTTCACATCGGATGAGGTGAAGCTGGTCGACTGGTGGATTGACTACATCGACGGAAAGACAGCTACAGAAATTAGTGACGAAAGCCATGATTATGGCTGGGAAATTGCGCGGATGGGAGAGGAACTTCCCTTCCATGCATTTTTGGCTTCGAGAATCCGCGAAGAACCAAGTTCCGAAGCCATGGAATGGGCGCGTAACAGAGCAAAGGAACTGGGGTTACTCTAGTGCTTGAAATTGTCGAGGACAGCGCCGCGCAAAGCGCCCTCGACGAGGCGCAAGAACTTTGGGGCGGTTGCGCCATCGCATGGGAGGCAGTTACTTGGGCGATTTCACGCGATCCCAAATGCGCAGGCGAGGCTTTGAATGAAGCTGGCACTTTATTCGCACTTGAATACCCTGGGGCAATGTCCAACAAGCAGCCGACGATTTACGTCCTTTATGAAGTCGAGCGGCACCGAGTAATCATTCGCGACGCGAAATTTTCGACACCAATGGCGACGTTTGCAGGCAGAGCATGATCAAAGAAAAGTCTCAAATCGACAAGTTCAAAGAAGCCGCCAAAGAACTTGAATGCGACGAGTCAGAGGAAGCCTTTGACGCGAAGTTAAAGAGTATCGCGAAAAGCCAGCCATCTAAAGGCGAGAAGAAAAAGGGTGGAATGTAGGTCAGTTATATTGACCTATCGAATATTCTTAATTTACAAATTACATTCAAGATTCAAATTACAAATATTTCAGGGAGGATGCTATGCGGGATCGCGATGTGCGTGACGTGGTCGTTCGTGACCTACATGCTGCGCATGAGCATGATCCCACAACGCGCATTGTACAAGAAATGGGGATTTGGTCCGGAACCGTTCGGATCGATATCGCCACAATAAATGGTGAACTATCAGGCTTTGAGCTGAAAAGTGACCGCGACACTTTAGATCGCTTGCCTACTCAAGCCAAGTATTATGGTCTAGTATTTGATAGAGTTACTCTAGTCTGCGGCAGCAAGCACGTCGAAAAAGCAAAAAAAATCATACCGGAATGGTGGGGGGTTGTTTCCGCGAGAGAGCAATGCGGACAAGTCATTCTTGAAGAGCTTCGTAAATCGAAACTGAACAAAGAAATAGACCCTGTCCTCGTGGCTCAGCTTTTGTGGAAAGACGAAGCCCTCGAAATTCTGGACCGTTATGATTTGGTCAAAGGGTTCCGGAGCAAAACGGCACGTGTAATTCACCAGCGCATGGCTCATGAATTGCCACTTGAAACGCTTACCTATGAGGTACGCGCTGCTTTGAAAGTCCGTGACGGTTGGTTAGGGCATTCTGTCAGCCACTAACGAAATATGTCTGTTCAGCAGTATTGCTGCCCATTGAGGCCTGCCACCTGAGCTTCCGCCCGCTGGTGCGGCCGCATACGCCCTAATTCGGTCATCTCCCCAACAGCCGTGAATTTGATCGAAGTCTTGATCAGCGACCAGTGTTTGCGCGTGCCCGCGATATTGAGTGCTCATATCAACGCCGTTCGGACCAGTGGTTGCAACACCTTTATGGATGATCCACGCATCGTCGATTGTATATCTGACGCTTACTGTCGCATTGGCCATTGCGTATCCGGGCACTTCTTCGAGTGAGGGGTGTACATGCCCGGAATCTGAAAAATCAAGATCGAATGGAACATTTGGGTAGACATGTTGCCACGTCAGCCAGTCCTTACGCTGGACGATGTTCCGGCCGTAGTTTAATGGACCGTGATCTCTTGGGGCGCTCCACAAATGTAGGGCAACGGATCGCCAAGGGTGGTTTGCCAAGTTTACCTGATTAATGGTGTGGGACACGTAGTCGGCGTATTGCGCTGGATTGTGCTCTCCAACGCCACCCACGTCTATAATGAGGTCGATTTCTCCTGGATTCCAGCCATGTGTCTGAGACGCCCAGCTTTGAATGCCGGGTAATTCGGCTAATGGGCAAATTAAAACCAAGCCGGGCGCATAAGAGCTTAACAGACCGGATGCGGCGGCAATGTATGCGGGATCGGCACCAAACGGGATTGTCGGGATGACAGGAACGCCTCCGTTCCCAAGGCCGTTAAAGAGCGCAACAAATGCGGTTACGCCGCCCGTAGTGTCAAAATTGTTGGTGCCGTCCAACGCGATTGGCATGTCGCCTACTTGCCTGAGCATTTTTGTTTGAAAAGTAGCGGGCACAGTATTTGTCATTCTAATGACAGGAAAAACACGCGCCTTGGCAGCAGGGCTTAGATTGCCCAACGCATCTGCTTCGCCAGCCTTGGTACGTACTATCGGAATATATCGAAAAGCCACAATCAAAACCTCCTGAGTCGTATCAGGAGATTACACACTCATGAGGCGTGGTGTGTCAAATATAATAACGCCGACTTGATCCGGGGCCAAAGTGAATGATCAAGACGAATAGGGCTGATCACAAGGGCAGCCGAATTTACTGAGATACTGAGTGCCAAAAAGAAAAGGGCCGCAGAAGCGGCCCAATCGATTTCGTAGGTTCTTACGCACTCGGATTACTCCGCCGGTAGAGAACCTTTGCCATGGCCGGCCATGCCGCCGGAGACTTCTTCGGTTGCTTCTTCGGACAGTTCATCTGGAAGGATCAGATTAAGAATAATGGCGATCGCTGCTGCGGGCAGAAGCCCCGTTGTCAGCAAGATCCGAGCTGTATCCGGCATATGCTGCAGCGCGCCCGGTTCCAGCTTAAGGCCCAGTCCGATGGTCAGGGCAATCGCGAAGATCACCATGTTGCGGCGGTTCCAGTTTACATCCGAGAGCATTGAGACACCCGCTGCGACAACCATTCCGAACATGACGATGACGCCGCCGCCAAGAACCTCAATCGGGACGGTGCGGATCAAACCGCCGACCTTTGGAACCAGCCCGCAGATGATCAGGAAAATGGCGCCGCATGTCACCACATGCCTGCTCATGACACCGGTCATGGCGATCAGGCCGACGTTCTGGCTGAAGGATGTGTTCGGAAACCCGCCGAACAAGCCGGCGACGGTGCTGCCCAGACCATCGGCGTAGGTCGCACCGGAAATTTCCTTGTCTGTTGCGTCACGGCCTGCACCACCTTTTGTAATCCCGGTGACGTCGCCCACGGTTTCGATTGCCGAAACAAAGCCCATGAGACAGAAGCCGATAACCGCAGCTGCGGAGATTTCAAACCCGTACTTGAAAGGTTGCGGCAGGGCGAATGCGCTGGCATTTGACCAGGAAGACGCAATGGTGTCGAAAGTCAGCATCCCGGTCATAAGCGCATAAATGTAACCTGCAATCAGGCCCAGCAGCACTGCAGAAACCGACAACATACCTCTGGCATAGAACTTGAGCCCAAGGGTGACGAAGATGACCACCAGCGCCGCAGACCAGTTGAGCAAAGACCCGTATTCCGGAGTGCCGATGGCCGGTACACCGCCGGCGGCGTATTGGATCCCGACCTTGACCAGTGACAGACCGATCATCGTAACGACCAATCCTGTGACAAGCGGCGGCAGGGCAAAGCGGATTTTCCCGATAAACAGACCCAGTACCGCATGGAACATGCCGCCGATGATGACCCCGCCAAAGACGGCGGCGAGCCCGTCAACGCCTTTGCCGGCGACAAGCGGAATCATGATCGGCAGGAAGGCAAAGGATGTACCTTGTACAATTGGCAGCCCCGCGCCGACCGGGCCGAGCGTGATGGTTTGAAGCAGTGTTGCCACACCGGCAAACAGCATCGACATCTGGATTAGGTAAAGAAGCTCGGGAAAATCAGGTGAATTCGAACCGAAGCCGAAACCGGCAGCTCCCGCCACGATGATCGCGGGGGTCACGTTTGAAACAAACATGGCCAGGACGTGCTGGATCCCGAGCGGGATTGCCTTTGCCAAAGGCGGGGTATAGTTGGGATCGCGCAGTTGCTCCGGCGATCCGATCGATGCGTTACTCATGGTTTCTCCTCTGAAGGTCGATCGGATGTCCCTGTCTCGTTTGATGGACCGGGATCATCCTTTTTGTGAATCTCAAACCAGTTCTGGCGTGATCCCCACGGATGTGACTGCCAGCCCTCCCGGCACGGCAGGTTTTGAAAAGGTGAGCAGCCTGTTTCGCGCGGAGCGTGAGAGAACCGTGCGCAGGTCTTTTCTGGTCGTTGTGGTGAAGGTCGATGGGGACAGCACACTGCAAGTCGTAGACATACTTGCGCCCGCAAGATCTGAGCCGGTTGCCGGATTATCGGCGACCGGTGCCTGTAGTTTCCGTCCGGAAGAATGATGCGGGGATCCAGGCATGTTCTCTGACCCGTCTAACAATTGCTGTCATTTTTCTTATAAAGCAAAATAATCTTCTGACTTTCTTGTAAAATCAGAAGGTGCTTTTGGATATCGGCTGGTGCAAAACAATGCCTGTGCTCAGCATGATTGGCGGCAACAATGATTATTCAGGAGAGCCTTATGGCCGGATATCTAACCACCCATGTTCTCGACACCGCCCAAGGCTGTCCCGGCAAGGGGATCAAGATCGACCTTTACCGGATCTCCGGTGACAGCCGTATTTTCGTTCGTAGCCTCGTGACGAATAGTGATGGCAGGACAGACAGCCACATACTTCCGGCCGATGAATTCGAAACCGGCACTTATGAACTCGAGTTTTATGTGGGCGCATATTTCGATGAAGCTGGAACATCCCTGCCGGACCCAAAGTTCTTGGACGTCGTCCCGTTGCGCTTCGGCCTGTCGGAGGAAGCGCATTATCACGTCCCGCTCCTCGTCTCGCCATTTAGCTATTCGACTTACCGCGGAAGCTGATTGACCGGATATTGTTTTCAGCTTTGAGGAAGCCAGGGGCAGAGGACCTGCCTCTGGTTTTACTCTGCTGCTGTGGCGCGATCGCTGAGATCGGCATGCTTGATGACAAAGTCGACAAAGTGCCGGATTTTGGGATCCTGCAAACGGCGGTGCGGATAAAGGCAGCCGAAAATTGTCGGCGGTGGTGGCGTGTCGGACAAGATCTCCACGAGATCTCCCTTCCGCAAGTGCTCGGCAACATCGAACCGGGGTTTGTTGACGATGCCGTATCCGCTGAGGGCCCAATCCGTCAGGACGTCGCTATGATCGGCGTCGAATTTCCCGGAGACTTGCAGTTTTCGTGGCCCTTCTTTGGTCTCCAGAACCCAAAAATATTCCGGAGAATGCGGATAGCGCAGCAAAAGGCAGTTGTGTTCGCCGGTCAAAAGATCATCCGGTGATTGCGGTATTCCATGCTTTTCAAGATATCCCGGCGCAGCACACAGAACGCGCGGACAGTCTGCTATCTTTCGCAGTTTCAAGTTGGAATCTTCCGGCGTGCCAATAAAGAAAGCAACGTCCAAACCGTCCGACATGATGTCGACTTTGCGGTCGGATAAACGCATGTGAACTTCTGTTGCGGGGAACTGTTCAACAAACTTAGGCACGAGCGGCGAGATGATCCGGCGTCCTGCACCGAGCGGCGCAGTGACCCGTAAAACACCCCGCGGCATATCGGAGAAACTTGCAACGGCCGCCTCCGCGTCATTGATGGATTCCAATGCTTTTACAGCATGTTCATAGAAAACCTTGCCGACTTCTGTCGGTGTCAGGGAGCGGGTCGTCCTGTTGAACAACCGGGCACCGAGATGCTTCTCCAACTCCTTGATCCGCTTGCTGGCAACAGCTGGTGTCATGCGCAAGTCCCGGCCGCCCGCTGTTATGCTGCCGAGCTCAACCACCCGCGTGAAGACCCGCAGGCTTTCCAGATAGGCCATCAGCAGTCCTCCCTCGTTCAGCTGTGCCCGGTCGCGATCGTTCTTCCGAGCCGTACCATTGATCCAATGGCGTGGTTCTAGCCCGATTATCGCACAGGCATTTTCAATGGATTGTTGAAAGAATTTCCGGTTTAGCCAGATTTTTTAGAGGCGAACGCGGCCGTACGGTCCATGGCGAGATGAGAGCTTGCCGAGGACGCAATGAACCACCGCACTGAAATCCGGTTTCTTCTGAACGGCCGTGACGTCGCAGTCAAAGATGTCGAAGCCGACGCGACCCTACTCGATTTTCTGCGCCTGGATCGCCGGCTGACGGGAACCAAGGAGGGTTGCGCGGAAGGCGATTGCGGCGCATGCACGGTTTTGGTCGGCAGGCTGCAAGACGGGCAGTTGATCTACGAGACCGTCAATGCCTGCATTCGCTTCATGGCGTCGCTTGACGGATGTCATGTGGTGACCATCGAACATCTGCGCGGCGGAAACGGGCATTTGCATCCGATCCAGCAGGCCATGGTCGACTATCACGGCAGCCAGTGCGGCTTCTGCACACCGGGCTTTGTGATGTCCCTTTATGCGCTGTGGATGGGAAATCCGGAGCCGACTGAAACGGAGGTTGAAACCGCGATCCAGGGGAACCTTTGCCGCTGTACCGGTTATCAGCCGATCATCGCCGCTGCCTTGGCCGCCAATCGGTTTGGCACACCGGCGAATGATTTTCTGATCAAAGAACGTGAGGCAGTTACGGACCGGCTCTTAGCCCTGCGGGATGGCCGCAGGGTGGTTTGCGGGCCGGAAGATAACCGTGCCGTTGTTCCTTCTAGCGTTGACGATCTCGCTGACGTCCTTGCTGAATATCCCCAGGCGACGATTGTAGCTGGTTCAACGGATGTCGGGCTGTGGGTCACCAAGTTCATGCGTCCGATTGGCCCCGCCGTTTTCATCGCACACCTTGAAGAGCTTAAATCCATTGCACTGACCAAGGATGCTCTGCAGATCGGGGCAGGTGTGACCTACACCGAAGCGCAGGAGAGCTTCTGCAAGGAATTCCCGCATCTTGAAGTCTACTGGGACCGGATTGCCGGTCAGCAGGTCCGCAATATGGGAACGATTGGCGGCAACATTGCCAATGGGTCACCGATCGGGGATACACCGCCAGTCCTGATTGCACTTGGGGCTGAGGTCACGCTGCGCAAAGGTAGCGTTACACGCTGGCTGCCGCTGGAAGACTTCTTCATCGAATACGGCAAGCAGGATCGCGCACCAGGTGAGTTTGTCGAAAGCATCTCGATCCCGCGTGCATCTGAACTTCAGCGTCACGGCGCCTACAAGATCTCCAAGCGACGCGACGAGGATATTTCCTCTGTCGCGGCCGGAATCAGTGTGACAGTGGAAAGCGGTGTGATTACCGAATGCCGGTTGGCGTTCGGCGGCATGGCCGGTACTCCGAAACGCGCAGCTGCGGCGGAAGCCGCGCTGACCGGTCAGCCCTGGGGACGAGCCGCTTTCACAGCCGCAGGCAAGGCGCTTGAGGCCGATTTCCAGCCGCTGTCCGATTGGCGGGCGTCCGCCGAGTACCGGATCACCGTCGCGCGCAACCTGCTGCAACGCTTTTTCCTCGCCCATGACGATCAGTCCGCAGAAGCGGCCGATCTTCTGTCCGCTTGATGATGAGAATCCCATGAAACACGATACAATCACCAAAGCGACCCAAACCGTCAGCGGCACTGTTCACACCAACCGGCACCATGAAAGCGCGGAAAAACATGTCACGGGCCGCGCGGAATACTGTGATGACATCGGCGAGCCGCAGGGCACATTACACGCCTATTTGGGTGTCTCTTCGGTTGCGCATGGCTTGCTCAAATCCATGGACCTTTCGGCTGTGTTGGCGGCTCCCGGCGTGGTCGGGGTACTGACGGCAGACGACATTCCGGGCGTGAACGACATCAGCCCGACGGGCCTAAAAGACGAGCCGGTTTTCCCGACGGAAAAAACCGAATTCCACGGCCAGCCGCTGTTTGCTGTGGTTGCCGAAAGCCGGAACGCAGCGCGCCGGGCAGCAGAGCTGGCCAAGATCGAATACGAAATCTTGCCGCATGCGCTTGATCCGTTGGAAGCGCAGGAAGCAGGACATCCGTTTGTAACAGCGCCGCTTAAATTGGTGCGCGGTGAAATCGAACAAGGTTTTTCTGACGCAGACCACCGGATCAAGGGTCAGATCAAGATCGGCGGCCAGGATCACATGTATCTGGAGGGGCAGATCGCCTTCGCCATTCCGGGAGAAGATGACGATGTAGTCGTGCATTGCTCGACCCAGCACCCGAGCGAGGCCCAGCACATGGTCGCGCATGTTCTTGGCGTGCCCTCCAATGCGGTAACAGTGAACGTCCGGCGTATGGGCGGCGGGTTCGGTGGCAAGGAAAGCCAGATGAACCTCTTTGCCGCTGTTGCCGCGATCGCGGCCAAGAAATGGAATTGCCCGGTCAAGATCCGGCCCGACCGGGATCAGGATATGACGGCGACCGGCAAGCGCCACGACTTCGTTGTCGATTACGATGTCGCGTTCGATGACAGCGGCCGCATCCAGGCCGTCGATGGTGTTTTCGCCGCACGCTGCGGCTACTCGGCGGACCTCTCAGGCCCGGTCACCGATCGCGCGCTGTTTCATGCTGATAACGCCTATTTTTATCCGAACGTCCGCTTGCGCAGCCGGCCGATGAAAACCAACACGGTTTCGAACACGGCGTTTCGCGGCTTTGGAGGGCCGCAAGGCGTTGTCGCAGCAGAACGGATGATTGAGGAAATCGCCTACGCGCTTGGCAAGGATCCTTTGGAAGTCCGCAAGGCCAACTTTTATGGAGAAGCAGGGGATGGGCGGACACTCACGCCGTATCATCAGGAGGTTGAAGACAACATTCTGCCGCGGCTGATTTCCGAGCTTGAGGAAACGGCCAATTATCAGGCGCGCCGAGATGCGATCCTTGCGTTCAACAAGGCGTCGAAAGTTATTAAGAAGGGAATAGCCCTCACACCGGTGAAGTTCGGCATTTCCTTCACCGCCACCTGGTACAATCAGGCCGGCGCACTGATCCACATCTACAATGACGGCTCCATCCACCTGAACCACGGTGGAACGGAAATGGGCCAGGGGCTCAACACCAAGGTCGCACAGGTCGTTGCCGATGCCCTGCAAGTCGATTTTGAGCGCATCAAGATCACAAAGACCACTACTGAAAAAGTTCCCAATACCTCTGCGACGGCTGCGTCCTCCGGGACTGATCTCAACGGAATGGCGGCCCTCGATGCGGCCGAGCAGCTCAAGGCGCGGTTGACCGACTTCGCCGCCGAACATTGGTCTGTCGAGCCAGAGGCGGTCATCTTCCGCAACAACATGGTGCAGGTCGGTCAGGACGTCGTATCCTTCAGCGACCTGGTGCGCAAAGCCTATATGGCCCGGGTGCATTTATCGGCTGCCGGGTTCTACAAGACACCGAAGATCCATTGGGACCGTGCGGCCGGCAAGGGACGCCCATTCTATTACTATGCCTATGGCGCCTCGTGCTCGGAAGTCTCCATCGATACGCTGACCGGGGAATACCGGGTGGAGCGGTCCGACATCCTGCATGATGTCGGCGGGTCTCTAAACCCTGTCCTCGACAAGGGGCAGGTAGAAGGAGCGTTCATTCAGGGAATGGGCTGGCTCACGACCGAGGAGCTGTGGTGGGACAAAGCCGGGCGCCTGCGCACCCATGCGCCGTCCACCTACAAGATCCCGCTGGCTTCCGACCGGCCACGTGTTTTCAACGTCAATCTGGCCGACTGGTCCGAGAACCGGGAACTGACTATCAAACGGTCCAAGGCTGTTGGCGAGCCGCCGTTCATGCTCGGCGTGTCCGTGTTTGAAGCTCTATCGATGGCCGTCGCCAGCGTTGCCGATTACCGGGAATGCCCGCGCATCGATGCGCCCGCGACACCTGAACGGGTGCTGCTTGCCGTCGAACGGCTGAAAGCAGGAGGTTAATGTCATGACCGCGCTTTCTGCCAATGCGGCCGCGTTTTTTGATGCAGAAAGCGCGATCATTCGCGTCGAGGTGACTGAAGTCCGTGGATCGTCTCCAAGGGAGGCGGGAACCGAGATGTTCGTCGGGGCAAAGTTGCTCCAGGGAACCATTGGCGGCGGGCGGCTAGAGCAGATTGCGATCGACCGTGGCAGAGAGATGTTGGAGACGCGGCAGCTCTGCGACATGTTGGATGTGCCACTTGGGCCGGAAATCGGCCAATGCTGCGGCGGGCATGTTCGCCTTCGCTTGAGCTGGATGAGCCGTGCGGATCGCAAGGAAGCGCTCTACCGGATCCGCCAGGAGAAGGCCGGGCAGCCGCACGTTTACATCATGGGGGCGGGGCATGTTGGACGCGCGATCGCTGATCTTCTTCAGCATACTCCGGTGACATGCGTTCTGGTCGACATGCGCCAGGAGGAGCTGCAGAAGTGTGAGGCCACGGTCGACAAACGGTTGCGTGCACTGCCTGAGGTGGATGTGTTCAACGCGCCGCCCAAAAGCGCCTTCATCGTGCTCACCCACGACCATGGCCTCGACTTTCTTTTGACATCGGCGGCGCTGGAATTGGGGCATGCCGCATATGTCGGAATGATCGGATCGGCCACCAAACGCGCGAAACTGCGCTCCTGGTGCCGGACTCATTGCGACGGCCTGACGATCGACCAGCTGACCTGCCCGATTGGGGCAACGGCCAGCCGGGACAAACGGCCGGAAATCATCGCTGCATTTGTAGCTGCCGAAGTGCTGACCGCTGTAACGACGGTTCAGCATGTCTCGGACAGCGGGGAGGAGGCTGCGCTGCTCGAAGCTGCGCAGTGAACCAATGGGCTTGCCGCGCCTGAGGAGAGGCGAGGTGTGCCTTTTTGACTGAAAGGAGACCCGGTATGCGGGTTGGGAGTTACGATTACAAACTGTTCTCAAGGGGCGATTTTAGCGCCTTTTGGGCACTGTTCACCGACAACCTTGTCAATCTGATGGTGCTTGCGGGCATCTGTCAGTTCGTCTTTCAAATGCCGGCGGAGATTGTCTATGGCCGGATCATTCCAGGCGCCGCTGTGGCAATTCTGGCCGGCGTGGCCGTCTATGTCTTGCTCGCAAGACGCGCGGCCGCACAACACGGTCGGGAAGTAACTGCACTTCCCTACGGCATCTCCACTCCGGTGATGTTCGTCTATCTCTTCGGGGTGATCGGGCCGATCTACTGGTCCACGAACGATCCGGTTCTGGCGTGGCAGGTCGGTATCGGCGCCGGCTTCCTTGGCGGCATCGTGGCAGCGCTGGGCGCCATCATCGGTCCGTGGCTTAAAAAGGTGACTCCGCGCGCAGGCATGCTCGGCACATTGTGCGGCATTGCGCTGGTGTTCATTGGTTCGGTCCCCCTTGCGACCATCTTTGAAAACCCGTTCATTGGCTTTGCGTCGATGATCATCATCCTCTGGGGACTGGTTGGCCGTTTCCGTTTGCCTTTCAACATCCCGGCAGGGTTGTTGGCTCTGATCATCGGAACGGTCGTTGCTCTCTTGATCGGTCAATCCTCGATCAGTTTTGAAGGTGTCGGCTTCTATCCGCCATTGCCGTACTTCGGGGATCTGATCGCTGGGATCCAGCACCTCTTCGCCAACCCAGAACTGTTTCTGGTTCTAGTGCCAGTCCAGATCTACAACTTCATCGAAACGATGAACAATGTGGAAAGCGCGGAAGCGGCTGGGGACCATTATCCGGTTGCAGCCTGTCAGATCACCGACGGCGCTGGCACCATTGTGGGTGCGCTGTTCGGTTCGCCGTTCCCGACCACCGCCTATATTGGACACCCGGCCTACAAGCGGATGGGGGCTCATTCCGGTTACATCATCGGTGTCGGCATTGTCATTCCGCTGGCGGCCATGTTCGGGTTCCTCGCCTTCTTGAGCAATCTGATCCCAGTTGCCGCAGCTGCGCCGGTTCTGGTGTTCGTTGCCCTCAGCCTCATCACCAACACCGCGCATGCCGTCAAGGTTGAGCATATGGCGGCCGTCACAATCGCGATGATGCCGCATGTCTCCGCGTTTCTGGTGGTGAAATGGGGTTCCTTGATGGGCGCGCTGAACGCAACTGGAGCTCAGGACGTTCTGCCGCTGGGCTCGCCGGAGCTGACGGCTGCACTGATGCAACAAGGCGCGCATTACGCTGGTCATTTGGCCCTGAGCCAGGGTGCGATCCTGACTGGACTGATCTGGGGCGCAATCGTTGCAAGTGTCATTGATGGCAAATTCCGGATCGCTGCTGGCTTTGCCTTTGCGGCCTTTGTGATGGCGTCGCTGGGTGTGATCCATTCGGCAACCTTGCACCTGCCCGAGTTTGGCGCCGTCAGCCTCGGTTATCTGATCGCCGCTGCCTTCCTTGTCATCTATCCGATCTTCCACAAGGAAGAAGCGATTGTGCCGGAAGCAGAAGGACTGCCCCGCCCGCAAGCCGCACCGGGCGAGTGATCCAAGCTGAAATAAACGCCGGGGCAGGCACTCTGCCCCGGCATCCAAACCTTCAGAAAGATGTGACCATGCAATCTGATCGCCTGATGCTCCGGGGACGCCTTTTGACGTTTAATGCGGAGCCTTTCGGAGCCGAAGACACGTCCGCCTACGATTACATCGAAGACGGCGCATTGCTGGTTGAAAACGGAATGATCCGTGCGAGAGGCGATTTCAGCGATCTGATCGGCGATGCCACTGGGGCGGAGATCGTCGACCATCGCCCGCATCTGCTGATGGCCGGGTTCATCGACACCCATATCCATTTCCCGCAGGTTCAGGTAATCGCATCTTGGGGCGCACAGCTGCTTGACTGGCTGAACACATATACATTTCCGGAAGAGACGCGATTTTCCGATGATGACCACGCAGCGGCCATGGCCTGCCGGTTTTTCGACCTGCTGACGAACCACGGAACGACCACTGCCGTTGCCTATTGCTCCGTTCACAAGGGCTCTGCGGAAGCCTATTTCGAAGAGGCCGAACAGCGCAATATGCGGGTGATCGGTGGCAAGGTACTGATGGACCGGAACGCACCTGACGGGCTGCGTGACACACCGAAAAGCGGCTATGATGACACCAAGGAACTGATCGCCAAATGGCATGGCAAAGGACGCGCCAGTTATGCCATCACACCCCGGTTTGCGATCACCTCAACGTCAAAACAAATGGACATGACGCGGGCCTTGGTGCATGAACATCCAGATTGTTTCGTGCAGACGCATCTGTCTGAGAGTAAAAACGAGATTGCCTACACACTGGAGCTTTATCCGGAGGCGCGGGACTATCTCGATGTCTATCAAAGATATGACCTGCTGAGCGACAAGATGTTGCTCGGTCACTCGATCCATCTGGAGCTGCGCGAGGTTGCCGTGATGGCGGAAACCGGATCGCGCCCGGTGTTCTGTCCGACCTCAAACCTCTTTCTGGGCAGCGGTCTGTTCAATGAAGAGAAGATGCGCCAGAAGGGGATTGTCAGTGCCATTGCAACGGATATCGGCGCCGGGACCAGCTATTCGATGCTGCAGACGCTGAACGAGGGTTACAAGATCCTGCAGCTGCAAGACCAGAAGCTTCATCCACTTCGTGCCTTCCATTGGATGACCCGTGGCAACGCTGTGGCGCTTGGCATGGAAGACAAGATCGGAACCCTGGATGCGGGTACGGAAGCCGATGTGGTCGTGCTGAATTCCAAAGCCACAGATGCGATGGCTCTGCGTATGGAACGTGCATCAAACCTCTCCGAAGAGCTGTTTATCCTGCAAATGCTTGGCGATGATCGTGCCGTTGAGGAGGTCTATGTTGCGGGCCAGCCTCAAAAATCCGGGCGCCGAGCAATGGCGATACCTGAGTTTGAACGTGTTCTGGAGCTTGCCTGATTGTTTAGGAGGAAAGCAGCTCCGGCGAACTCACTAGCGTTCGTCAGGGCTGTCTTGGTCACAACGTAATCTGATGACCGGTCTACCTGAATGGCCGTTGTGGCGCTTAAGCCCCCCAGGTGTCGCTGAGGCGATAACCGGTGGGCCAGGGATCATCCGGGTCCAGCATGTGCTGGTGGATCCCGGTGATCCATCCGCGGCCGCTGATCTCGGGGAGAATGGCAGGCTTTTCGCCAACCGACGTTTCTCCACCAATTTTGCCCGTGAATGTCGAGCCGATGATGGATGTCGCTTCCAAAGTTTGACCGGCTTTCATGTGACCGCGGGAATGGAGCAGGGCCATCCGCGCGGATACGGCTGTTCCGGTGGGTGAACGGTCGACTTTGCCCGGTTGAATGGCAACAGCGGACCGAGCCGAAAAGCCTGTTGGGGTTTCCGACAGGATTCCTGCAAACGCGCAAAAGGAAATGTGGGACCAGTCCGGCATCTTGGGATGCTTGAACCCCAGTTGTTCATTGGCGGCATTGGTGATGCGGACGCCGAGATGGGCGATGTCTTTCGCCTCGCTCTCTGTAATTTCAAATCCGAGTGACGCTGCATCGACAACCACGAAACTGTCGCCGCCAAAGGCCGTATCGACCATCAACGTGCCCAGTCCGTCGACCTCCAGTGGGACGGATAGCTTGTCGGCAAAGCTGGCAACGTTCCGGACATGGATACGCTCAGCCTTGCCATTTCGGCAGTCGGCCCGCACGCGCACCAGTCCGCCTGGCGCTTCGAGGGTTAGCTCGGTGACCGGCTCTTTCATTTCGATGATGCCGCTGTCCAAAAGGACCGTCGAGACGCAGATCGAATTGGAGCCGGACATGGGGGGCGTATCGTCCGGCTCCATGATGATGAAAGCTGCATCGGCATCCGGATGTTTCGGGTGCACCAGAAGATTGACATGCCGGAAGACACCGCCTCGCGGCTCGTTCAAGACGAAGTTTCGAAGGGTCTGATCCTGCGCGATGAAGCTGCGCTGATCCCAGAGGGTCTCTCCGGGCGGTGGCGCGACACCGCCAACAATCACATCTCCGACTTCACCCTCGGCATGGCAGGAAATCACGTGCACGGTTTTCAAGCTGCGCATATGGATACCTCACGAATAGGAGGCGACGGGATCGCCAAGCGCGTCGAAGATCGGTGTGATGCCGAGGCCTGGCCGGTTTGAAGCGGTCATTCGGCCGTTCTCGCGTTTTGGCGCACCTTCAGCGATATCGACTGTGCCATAGCTGTTGAAGTCTGTGGCGGAGAAGGTGAACTCGGACGGTGTCGACCGGGCCAGATGGGCAATCGTAGCTGTGGTGATGTCGCCGCCCCATGTGTCTTCGATGGTCATCGGGATGCCGTGCACAACACACAAATCTCGCATGAGTTTAGCCTTGGTTAAGCCGCCGACCTTGGAAATCTTCAGGTTGATGCAATCCATGGCATCTTCGGCGAGGCCGCGGACCAGCATGTTCGGCCCGTCGATGACTTCATCCAGAATGAACGGCAGGGCCGTGCGGCGCCTGATGGACACGCTCTCTTCGTATGTCAGGCAGGGTTGCTCGATATAGACATCCAGCGCAGAGACCGCGCCAACAACACGTGCCGCCTCATGCCGGGTCCAGCCTGTGTTGGCGTCGGCAACCAGAATGTCTGAGGGTTTCAAGACCGCTCGTGTAGCCCGGATGCGCTCGATATCGTCATTGGCGTCGCCGCCGACTTTCAGCTGAAACTTGGAGTAACCGTCTGCCGCATAGCCTTCGATTTTGGCGGCCATGGTTTCAGGTGCTTCCTGGCTGATCGCCCGGTAGAGCACAACATCGTCTTGCGCTGCGCCACCCAGCAGCGTATAGACCGGTTGGCCGGTTACCTTGCCCAGGAGATCCCAGCAGGCAATGTCGATTGGTGCTTTTGCGTAAGGATGACCGCGCAAGGCGGCGTCCATAACGCGGTTGACTTCGCCGATATTGAGTGGATCCAGGCCGATCAAATGCGGTGCCAGCTCCTGGATACCTGAGCGCACGCCAAGGGCATAACTTGGCAGATAGGCTGATCCGAGCGGGCAGCATTCTGCATAGCCTGTGAGGCCATCATCGGTCAAAAGTTCAACTACGGTGCTGTCGAAGACGTCGATGAAATTGCCATTCGACCAGCTGTACCGGCCCTCCTTTAGGGGAAGATCCACCTGGTAGACATTGATCGCGGTGATTTTCATGGTGTTCCTCCGATGAAGGGTTTTAGAAGCGGTTTGGCGAATACACCGCAGGGTCGATGGGGAACTCTGTGCCCGCGACGAATGCGCGGACCAATTCAGCAGTGCCAGCGGATTGGGTCAGTCCGAGGTGGCCGTGTCCAAAGGCGTAGATAACTCGTTTGTCTTTGGATGAGTGCCCGATCACCGGAAGGCTGTCCGGCAAAGAGGGGCGGAACCCCATCCATTGGTGTCCGGTTTTCTTATCTAGCCCAGGCAAAAAGGATCTGGCCTTTTCAAGAAGGATCTCGGCCCGCTTGTAGTTGGCGGGAAGCTTCAAACCGCCCAATTCAACTGCCCCGCCGACCCGGATGCCGTCGTTAATGCGGGTGACGACAAAGCCATGGTCCGGGAAGGTGAGGTGCGTCTTCAAATCGAAGTCAGTTGCCGGAAGTGTTGTGTTGTAACCGCGCTCGGTTTCCAGCGGGATCGTGTCGCCGAACGTCTTGGCCAATTGGTGCGACCAGGCACCGGCAGCAACAATCACCTGCGACGCGAAGTGGGTCCCATTTACTGATTGGATCTCAACCCGGTTGCCCGTTGACCGGAGCTGCGTTGCATTTGCTTCGATCACGTTTCCGCCGCGCGTGCGGAAGGCAGCCGTCAAATGGGAAAGCCAGGCCGCTGGATCACAGGTGTTGATCCAATCCGGCGTGAAGCCGGCGAAAGAAAAGCGACTATCGATGCCGGGCTGAATGTCCGCGATCTCTTCCGCGGACTTTAGAAGCGTGAAATTGACCCCATGTTTCCGGCGCAACTCCCAGCCGGAAAGGCTCGTCTGAAACTCACGCTCGCCCTCGTAAAGCTGCATCTGGCCGTCTCTGTGGATCAGATCGTCAGCTGAAGTGTCGCTGATCAGTCTTTCCAGCGCGCTCTGCGACAACGTCATCAAGCTGGCCTGTGCCGCGAGGCTTTTCCGGTATCTGTCGGGCAGGCTGGAACGCCAGAAGCGGACCAGCCAGGGAAGGATCTTGAACGCATAAGCAGGGGGAACGGACAAAGGTCCCAAGGGATCCAGTAGCCACTTGGGCGCCTTGCGCATGATGCCAGGCGCGGCAAGCGGCATGATGTCCGCAAAGGCAAAAGCACCGGCGTTCATGTCCGAGGCTCTTGGACTGCTGTCTTGCCGGTCGAGGACGGTCACCTTGCAGCCGTCCGCCTGAAGGGCGAGGGCTGCGGAGATGCCGATAACGCCGGCTCCGATGACAATCACGTCTTGCACGTTGGGATCCACTTGAAACTTGAGTGGCTGTCCCGCCGGGCGGTCATTGGCGGGACAGGAACAGGCTTATGGGAGGGTGTACGCAGTCTTAACCGTCGTATAGAATTCCGCGGCGTAGCGTCCCTGCTCGCGGGAGCCAATGCTGGAGCCTTTCGTTCCGCCAAACGGAACGTGGTAGTCGACGCCAGCGGTTGGAAGATTGACCATCACCATTCCGGCTTGGGCATTCCTTTTGAAATGTTGCGCGTGTTTCAGCGAGGTGGTGCAGATGCCTGCGCTGAGACCGAATTCCGTATCATTGGCGGTGGCAAGGGCTTCGTCATAGTCCTTGACCCTGATGACGGACGCGACCGGCCCAAACACTTCCTCACGGTTGATCCGCATGGCGTTGGTGGTTTCCGTGATCAAGGCCGGAGCCATAAAGAAACCACTTGTGGCGAGCTTCAGTTGTTGGCCGCCCAGAACCTTGCCACCTTCGTTGCCCGCGATGTCGACATAAGAAAGGTTCTGGTCGAGCTGACGGTGATCGACCACGGGGCCCATCTGTATGCCGGATTCTAAGGCATGACCAACCTTGAGCGCCATCATCCGATCGTAGAGCGTTGCCACAAACTGATCGTGGATTTTCTCTGTGACGATCAACCGGGAGCTAGCGGTGCAGCGCTGACCAGTGGAGAAGAAAGCACCATTCAAGCAGGCATCGACGGCAAGTTCCAAATCTGCGTCGTCTAGAACCACCATTGGGTTCTTGCCGCCCATTTCCAGCTGAACCTTTTTTAGGTTTGCTCCGCAGGCCGCAGCGATCTCGCGGCCCGTCGGCACCGAGCCGGTGAAGGAAATCGCGTTGACCTTGTCGCTGTCGATCATGCGCGGGCCGAGTTCCGAGCCCCGGCCCATGACCAAGTTTACGACACCAACTGGCAAGCCGGATCGGGAAATGATCTCGACCAGCGCATGGGCGCATCCAGGCACCAGTTCCGCCGGTTTCAATATGACGGTGTTGCCGTAGCAAAGCGCCGGTGCGAGCTTCCAGGCTGGAATGGCGATCGGAAAATTCCATGGTGTGATCAATCCGATGACGCCGACCGGTGCGCGGGTGATATCGATCTCCACGCCAGGCCGGACAGAATCGAGCCGGTCACCCGTTTGGCGAAGCGCTTCGCCGGCAAAGAACTTGAAGATCTGGCCCGCACGCGCGGCTTCACCAATCCCCTCTGGCAGTGTCTTGCCTTCCTCCCTGGAAAGCAACGTGCCGAGCTCTTCCTTGCGCGCCAGAATTTCCGTTCCGATGAAATCGAGTACGTCGAACCTTTGCTGTGGCGTGGAAGCTGCCCACTCTGGAGCCGCTGCATGCGCAGCGTCGATGGCCTTGTCGAGATCCGCCACAGTCCCCTTGGCTGCATGGCCAAGAATGTCGGTCGTGTCCGACGGGTTCACGTTGGGAGTACTCTCGGCTGTCGCAAGCCATGCTCCGCCGATGAAGTTCTTGTAATCCATGATGACGTCCAGTTTTAGGGCCGGATCCCCAATCGATAGGGGTCGGCGGGATTGAAAATGAGGTGTGCGTCCGAGGTGACAAAAGCCTGTCCGGTGATCGTTGGAATGACGCCTTTGCTGGTGCCCGGCTGGTAGCTGATCCGGTAAGTGCTGCCGATGACACTCTCCTGGATCCAGTCTTCTCCAGGCGCTAGCACACCATCTTCTGCAAGACAGGCTAGTTTGGCAGAACATCCCGTGCCACAAGGGGAGCGGTCATAAGCCCCGCCGGGGCACAGCACGAAATTTCTGCTCTGTGCGGTTGGACCTTTCGGTGGTCCGAAGAGTTCGATGTGATCGACCCATGCACCGCCCGTACCGGTTACGCCCGCATTTTCGAGCGCTTGCCGGATGCTCTTTGTGTAGGCCGTCAGGGCCGAAACGTTGTCCAGTGTGAGCTCAATCGGGCTGTCCTTGACGAGAAAGAACCAGTTCCCGCCCCAGGCAACATCTCCGGTAACTTTGCCCTGGCCCGGAACGTCAACCGAAATGCCCTTGTGAAGGCGATAGCTTTCAACGTTCACCACGGACACGGTGTTGGCGTCCTGGAGATCCACGTCCACGATGCCAACCGGTGTCTCAAACTTGTGCCGGCCGGGTGCAATCCGGCCCATGTGCGCCAGTGTTGCCGCAAGGCCAATGGTCGCGTGTCCGCACATGCCAAGGTTTTGCAGGTTGTTGAAATAGATCACGGCCGCGGTGCAATCCGGCTGGCTCGGCGGCAGTAGCAAGGCGCCAATGATCGCATCATGGCCGCGCGGCTCGAGCACGACGGAAGCGCAGAAATCCATATGCTCGGCTTCCAGCCGGGCAGCCTTTTCGGTCAGGGAACCGGACCCAAGATCCGGACCTCCATCCACCACCAGCCGGGTTGGTTCGCCTGCGGTATGGCTGTCGATTACGCGCATTCCGCTAGCACTCCGCCTTGTCCACACCAGTCGGCATACCAGGCTTTGAAAAGCTGATATTGTGCTTCGATGTAACCGCGTTGTGCATCCGTCAGAGCGTCGGTTTCATTGAAATGCAGCCGGTATTCGTCTTCGCCGTTCAGCACCATCAGGTGCTTGTAGTAGAGCACAAGATCCGGCCCTTCATCGAAGCTGGAAAGGACACCAAGCGCTTCTTCCAGTTCTTTCGCGCGGGTCCGCGCTTCGGCGTTTCCTTCCGCTGCTTTTTTGCAGAGAGCCACAAGATGCAGAACGGCATCCGGAAGGGCATTGCCAATGCCGGTGATGGCTCCGGTTGCACCGCAATTGACGAAGCCGTGGTAGACAGCTGTGTCGACCCCCACCATCAAAGTTACATCAGCGTCCTGGGACGTGATGTTTTCCGCCGCATAGCGCAGGTCATCGTGACCGCCGAATTCCTTGAAGCCGATCAGGCTCGGGAACTCCTTGCGCAAGTCAAAGAACAGATCGGCGCGGGTCGCAAAACCATAATAGGGACTGTTGTAAATGACGGCCGGAAGGTTTGGCGCCGCAGACAGAATTGCGCTGAAGTGATTGCGCTGGGCAATCGGAGAAATGCCGCGGGACAGGACCCGTGGGATAACCATCAAGCCATGGGCCCCGACCTTTGCCGCGTGGGCCGCATGGGCCACGGCTGACTTTGTGTTGACCGCGCCTGTGCCGACAATTGTCGGCACTCCGGCCTTGACGAGGCGCTCAACGCCTTCCATCCGTTCTTCATCAGTCAAAAGCGGCCAGTCGCCCATGGAGCCGCAGTAAACGACGGCGGACATGCCCTTTGAAATGAGTTCTTGGCCCTTCTTTACCAAGGCATCGAAGTCCGGTGTCCGGTCTGCGTTGCAAGGGGTCATCAGTGCGGGAATGGTGCCTGAAAAGATGTTTGAGGACATTGCCTTCTCCTTTGGAGTCGAGCCGGACGGCCGCCGGAAATTCTGAGCGTAAACCGTTGGGGCCGAATTTTGAAACAGTGCTGTTTAGCGGACGTTGGACAGGAACTTGCGCGTGTGCTCGGACTGCGGATCACCAAAGACCTGACCTGGAGGGCCAATCTCTTCCATGACGCCGTGATGAAAATAGGCGACCCGATCGGAGACATCACGCGCGAAGCCCATTTCGTGGGTCACGCAGATCATCGTCATGCCTTCTTCGGCGAGCAGGCGCATGGTATCGAGAACTTCGCCAACCAGTTCCGGATCGAGTGCCGATGTAGCCTCATCGAACAACATGTAGGTTGGTTCCATCGCAAGGGCGCGTGCGATGGCGAGCCGCTGCTGCTGCCCGCCCGATAATGCATTCGGATAGACATTGAGCTTGTCTGCCAATCCAACATGTTTGAGCTGCTGTTCGGCAATTTCTTGGGCATCCGACCGTGACTTGCCTTTTACAATCCGAGGCGACAGAGCGACGTTTTCCAACGCTGTTAGATGCGGGAAACTGTTCCATTGCTGAAACACCATGCCGAGTTTCTGGCGCAGTTTGTTGATGTCGGTCGCTTTGTCATGGACGTCGGTTCCGTCGACAGCAACAGATCCTTTTTGGATCGGTTCCAGGCCATTGATGCAGTAGAGCAGCGTCGATTTGCCGGAGCCTGATGCTCCAATGACAGACAGAACTTCGCCTTTTGCAACGTCAAGGTCGATGCCTTTGAGGACCTGAAGCGCGCCGAAGTATTTCTCAAGACCGCGAATCTCGATCATTGGGCCCACCTTTTTTCCAGTTGTGCGGCATAGCGCGAGATCGGATAGGACAGCGCGAAATAGAACGCGCCAGCGATAGCGAGGATCAGGAAGGGTTCCTGTGTCCTTGTGATGAGGATCTGGCTGGCTTTCAGGAGTTCGACATAGCCAAGGACAGAGACCAACGCGCTGTCCTTCATCACGCCGAGGGCAACACCAACCCACGAGGGGAAGACGGCACGGCCACCGATCGGGAGAACTACATGGCGCATGTCCTGCCAGTAGCTCATGCCGAGTGAACGGGCCGCCCGGCGCATCGGTTTTCCGACGGCCTCGATGCCGCCGCGGGCAACGTTCGCAACAAGCGACGCCGTGTAGATCGTCAACACGACAACGCCGGAGCCGAACGGACCAAAATCCAGTCCGATGATCGGAGCGAAATTGTAGAAGAGAACCAGCTGGATGATCAGTGGTACGGAGCGGAAGATATCCAGAACCGGGGCCAGGGTGACAGCGCCGAGGAAATTCGCCTCATAAAGGATCCAGCCGAAGAGAATTCCAAGAACCGTGCCGGCGGATATCGAGACTGCGGAAATCCAGAGGGTCCGGAGGGCTGCTTCGCCCAAGAACCACAGGTCGTTGATACCAAATCCGCTGAAGAAACTTATGGATTGTTGCATATCAGCCTCCTCAGTACCGGAACAAACGCCAGGCGAGCAGCCGGGATGCCCCGAGGATGACCTTGACGATCACGTAGTAGATGATCGCGGTCACGGCGAAATATTCGAAGATGCGGAAGGTCCGGCTGGCGAAGAATTGGGTTTCGCCGCTTAGCTCACGAAACCCGACAAGCATGCCGAGCGAAGACATCAAGACAGCCCAGACCAGCTGGTTGGTGAGCGGGTGGTACACGATGCGGAACACTTGCGGGATGATGATCCGGGTGTGGGCCTGCCAAGCGGACATGCCGAGACTGCGCGCCGCGCGCAGTTGCGTGTCTGGGACCGACTGAAACCCGCCTCGAAAATTCTCAGCAAGGTATCCGGCGCAATTGAAACTGAGACCGGCCAGAACGATGGTGAACGGCGACAGGTGCAAACCGAACGCGCCAAGCCCGAACCCGAAAAAGAACAGTTGGAACAGGGCAGGGGTGTTGCGGGCCAACTCGATCCACGCCGATGCGAGCCAATGCAGCGGTCCTCGCAAGTGCAGGCGAATGAGCGCCAAAGCGAGACCGATGATGATGCCGATGATCATCGAAAGCGTCGCGACTTGCAGCGTGAGCAGGCCCGCTTCCAGAAGATCGGGCAGGCTTTTCATCACCGGCCGCCAATGGAAATTGTAGTCAAACATTCTCAGGATGCTCCGGCAGATCCAGCACAATGCGGGTTGGATGGCTGCGGATTGAGGTTTTGCGAAGCCATCGGGTCAATGGCCGCGAATGTTTTCGGGAACAAGGTTGCAGGGCATGCCGCGGTGGGAGAGGCGGTATGCCCTGCAGGACGTCAGTACATGACGCCCGGGATGCGCAGTTCAGGCGCTTCACCACCGACATATTTGCCCCAGAGCTCCGCATAACGGCCGGAACGGACTTGGTGTGTGACGAAGAGGTTGAGGAAGTTCAGCCAGGTCACGTCTTCGCGCTTGCCGACAACCGATGTGTAGTCTGTGGTCCAGGGCATGCGCGGCCCCGCAAGAACGGTGTCATATTGTTCGGTGATTGGCTTTACGGCCGTATTTGTCGTGATGCCGATATCGGCCTTGCCCTGTGCGACGGCGAGAAAGACTTCGTTTTCGGACTGATAGCCTTGGTAGAGATGCTCTTCACCCCATTCCTCGGCGATTTTCAGCCACTCTTGTTCCGGGACAGTGCCAATCGCTCCCGCAACACGCTTGCCGCGGATGTCTTCAAAAGATTCGATACCGCTGTCAGCGTTGACAACACCTTGCGCGTAGTAGATCGCGTAAGGAATTGTGAAGCCGACGGTGCGTGCGCGCGCCAGACTGTCGGATGTTGCGCCAAAGACAACATCGGCCCTGCCCGTTACGATGACCGGCAGGCGCTCGGCCCAGGTGACCGGATAAATGGTTGCCTCGACCTCAAGCGCGGCAGCGAGGTCCTTGCAGTAGTCGACGTCAAAACCCGCCGGTTCGTTGTTGGCGTCCCGATATCCGATTGGCGGAAAGTCGAGCACAACGCCGCAGCGCAGCTCCCCGCGATCGACGACATCATCGAGCGTATCTGCCTGGGTTGGAAGCGCAGCTGCGAGTGAGAACAGCGCGGCGGCCGTGAAATTCCTGAACATGATTTTCCCCTCTTCTTTTCGAAGATTTTTGGTCAGCGCCAAATTGATAATCTAAATTGGATCCAATATTCAATATAAAATATTCAAAAAAGTTCCTGCTGTACCGGACCGGGGCGTTCGATTAAAAAAGACGGGGAATGGAGAGGCGTTGGTATGAAACTGAAATCAATGGATATTTCCGCCACAGCATCGGCCTCGTCGATTGTCTTTGATGCTTTGCGGAACGCCATTATCGAAGGGCAGCTGGAGGAGGGTGAACCCCTTCGTCAGGATGAAATAGCGCGCCTTTTCAACACGAGCCGGATTCCTGTTCGCGAAGCGATTTCACGGCTTGAGGAACAGGGCCTGGTGAAAACGCAGCGGTACAAAGGCGCGGTGGTCGCCGGTCTGTCGCCGGAGGAGGTTGAAGAAATCTTCAACCTTCGAGCACTTGTGGAACCTGAGATCATCAAGAACGCTGTGCCGAGGATGTCCAAAGAAGTGCTGGACCAAGCGCGCGCGAAGTGTTCCGCATTTTCAGAGTCCAAAGACCCGATGGAATGGGGCAACCTGAACAGAGATTTTCATGAGACGCTCTATAGCGCGAGCAATCTCAGTTACTTCCTGGAAATTGCCGGAAATGCGATCGATCGGGTTGAGCGGCAGATCCGGGCTCAACTTGTCATGAGCAATGGGATGGAGCGAGCCGGCCGGGAGCATTTCGCCATTCTTGATGCTTGTGAGAGCGGTGAGGCTGACACGGCGGCCGAGTTGACCAAGGCTCATATCGAGGGTGCGAAACAGTCGCTGCTTCAGTTTTTGCCGAAAGCTTGAAGCCATCTCATTGTTCTGTTTGTCTTCCCGCTTACATAGGCGTAACACAGAGCGGCCTCAGCCCCGTCTCGCTGATGGCTATGTTTTAGTTTTCTGCTGAAAGGACACCTTTGTCATGTCACTTCGTATCAATGATGTTGTTCCGAATTTCACCGCTGAAACGGATCAGGGGCAAATCACATTTCACGACTGGATTGGCGACAGCTGGGCGATCCTTTTCAGCCATCCGAAAGACTTCACACCGGTCTGCACCACGGAATTTGGCGCTGTAGCGCAGCTGGCGGCTGAGTGGGAAAAGCGCGGTACGAAGGTCATCGGCGTTTCTGTGGACAGCGCGGAAGATCATAAGAAATGGAAGACCGACATTGAGAAAGTGGGTGGCGCGGCAGCTGGTTTCCCAATCATCGCAGATGAAGGTTTGGCCGTTTCAAAGGCATTCGACATGCTGCCGGCTGAAGCTTATCTCCCGGATGGCCGGACACCGGCTGACAGCGCGACTGTACGCTCCGTGTTCATCATTGGTCCGGACAAGCAGTTGAAGCTATCAATGACGTACCCGATGACTGTTGGCCGGAACTTTGCCGAAGTTCTGCGCGCGCTCGACGCGCTGCAAACCTCTGCGAAAGGTGTCGCAACGCCCGCCAACTGGGAGGTTGGTCAGGATGTTATCATTCCGCCAAGCGTGAGTGATGAAGATGCGAAGGCAAAGTTCGGCACATTTGACGCGGTTCTGCCTTACCTGCGTAAAACCAAAATGCCGGCTTAAGACAATACGGCTTCTCTCTGGGATCTGAGAGCTTGGACATTTGGCAAGCAAGCCTCGCGGGACTTTCGGTCTCTGCGAGGCTTCTTCTGAAGAGCGTTAGCCGACGATCAGCTGTTTGAGCTGAAGCGATTCGTACTCGAGCTCCTGCAGCCGGTAATTGACGACATCGCCGATCGTCACGATCCCGACCACAATATCGCCGTTGACCACCGGCATGTGCCGGAATTTGCCTTTGGTCATGGTTTGAAGAACTGAAATCAATCGGTCTTCCGGGGAGCAGGTTTTTACGTCCCGGGTCATGATGTCTTCCACTTTCTGCGAAAGTGTTTGACCGGGTGTCTCTGCAAGACGCCGCACAATGTCTCGTTCAGACAAGATGCCTTGAAGCTTTCCGGCAGCATCTTTGACGATCAAGGCACCAATCCGCTTTTCTTTCAGCTGTACAACAGCTTCATGAAGCGTGTTTTGGGGCCTCAAGGAAAATACGTCCTTGCCCTTGGACTCCAAAATCTTGCCGACGGTCGCGGTTTCTGCCGACGCATTCGTTACAGGGGTCTGGCTGTGTGTCTTTTCTTGAATCTTGTCTTTTCGGCTTGGGGCCTGATAAGAGCTCGGCATGAATATCGCTCCCTGTTGCTATGTCCAAGTATGACATGGACGAACAGCTTACCCGAAACTCAGCGGTTTAAGGAACTCTAGAAATTGGCTGACTTCACGCTTACGCCGCTGGCCGCGACGATCATCTTCGTCATCGCGTGCTTTTCCGGGTACCAATATCGGCGGGTTTGGGTGAAGGAAGGACCGAGCTGGCAGTTGTGGGCCTATGGTCTTGCTGCCGGTGGATGTTTGGCGTTGGTCGCCTTTATTCCGGTACAATAGATCAAAGGCACCGGCCGAATCTGGGGGTTAGCCTTCCATTTCAGCAAGTTGCTTGCGTGCGCGTGGGCACTGCAGGCGGTCGCGGAGCGGGCTATCCGGGTCGATTTCCTTATTGCAAACCATGCAATGGTCTGCGCCGGAAATTGCGTTCAATCCACCGCAGCTTCCCTTGATTGTTCTGCCAGAAAAAATCACGCCGATCGCCATACCAAGGATGACGGTCAAGAGCAGCGCGAAAGCCAGAACAAACGTTTCCACGATGGATACCCTTTGATTCGGTTATCAGGCCTGAAGTTGCTTGAACTTGTCGCTGGCGACTGAAGCGAAGCCGTTTTCTGCATCGGTGCTGCGATCAATGAACAGAACAGCAATATCACGTTGATTCGCGATTTCCAAACCACGCTCGGTTCCGAGCACCAACATAGCGGTCGACCAGGCGTCCGCAAGCATGGTGTTTTCAGCAAGCACCGTTGCGGATGCCGTCTTGTGGGTGATCGGCGCTCCAGTGTGTGCATCGATGATGTGGGAGAACCGTTTGCCGTCGCGTTCAAAATAGTTTCTGTAGTCGCCGGATGTCGCCATGCCCATGTTGGTGACGCTGGCTACCTGGTATGCGGAACGAGTGTAAGCGGTCGGTGTCTCGATACCGATTTGCCAATCCATGCTGTCAGCGTTGCGCCCGGAAACATAGAGGTCGCCGCCGATCTCGACCATGAAATCGCTGATGCCAAAGGAGGCAACGACTTTGGCCATCTGGTCGACGCCATACCCCTTGCCGATGGATGGCAGGTAGAGTTCGGCTTCCGGATGGCTTTTGCTGATTTGCGTACCGTCGACTTTGAGGCCATCTGTTTGGCCGGAAACCTTGCGCGCGGCTGCCAAAGCGTTTGCTTCAGCTGTTGCCGGGCGGCCTCCGCCTTTGGAACCAAATCCCCAGGCTTCGATTACCGGGCCAAGTGTGATGTCGAACTGGCCGGCACTGGCAGTGTTGATCTCACGAGAAACGCGGACAACTTCCGCAAAACCTTCGGAGACCGTAACCGGCGCGGTGGAGCGCAGCGCATTGAAGCGCGAAACTTCCGAGGATGCGTCCCAGTTGGACATTTGAGCGTTGACCTGAGCCAAGCTTGACTCCAACGCTTTCTTAAGCGCTGCCTGGTCAACATTCCGATTATGATCAACCCCGGTTACTGTGTAGCTGGTTCCCATCGTAGAGCCGGAAAGCTCAACGATATCCGATCCACCTTTACAGGCCGCCAAGGTCAGCGACATCAGGATGAAGCTGCGCCGGGAAAATACGATATTGTTTGGCACGGTATGCATCTCCGATTGATCATGTGCGAAAAGTGTCGCGCGTTCTGCGGCGCTTTTCATTGGTTTTCAGGACCGATTCAACAAAAAAATGGACGACTAGGGCAAAAAAATGCTTTTTCAACTCGTGAAAACATAGCATATGGCGCCCTAACGAATTCTGGAGGCCGGATGCGTGCAAAGTTTTAAGCTGAAAAAAGGTCTTGATCTACCCATCACGGGAGCGCCGGTTCAAGAAATTGACGCAAAGGACAAGATCCAGAACGCTGCAGTCATTGCGGCAGACTATATCGGATTGAAGCCTCGTCTGCTCGTTCAAGAAGGTGACGCGGTCGGGGCGGGTGCGCCTGTTTTCTTCCACAAGGACACGCCTGACGTTATGGTCACGGCTCCGGTTTCTGGCCGGGTGAAGGCAGTTAACCGCGGTGCACGCCGTGTTCTCATCAGCGTCGAAATCGAAGTTGATGCGACAGCTGCTGATCCGGTTGCCTTCTCAGACATTGGTGATGCCGCAACGCCGGAAGGTCTGACAGAACGTCTGTGTGCATCCGGGCTTTGGACATCATTCCGCACGCGTCCCTATTCGAAAGTTCCTGACCCGGACTCGCGTCCTGCTGCCATTTTCGTGACAGCCATGGACACGGAGCCCTTGACCGCCGATCCGACGATCGTGATCGCGGACCAGGCTGAAGCGTTTGAAAAAGGCCTAGCCGCTGTTGCAACGTTAAGTTCGGGCAAGACCTATTTGTGCTGTGAAACCGGAGCCAATATTCCCGGCCTCACGATGCCTGGGATCGAAGTTGCAGGGTTTTCCGGCCCGCATCCGGCGGGACTTGCAGGAACGCATATTCACTTCTTGGACACGCCAAGCGCAGAAAAGACGGTCTGGACCATTGGATACCAGGACGTCATCGCGATCGGACGTCTTCTTGAAACCGGTAAGCTGGACTCCTCAAGAATCATTGCTCTGTCGGGACCGTTGTGCACCAAGCCGCGTTTGATCCGCACTATCTCCGGTGCTTCAATGATCGAATTGAGTAACGGTGAAATTTCAGGCGATGTTCCGGTTCGAATGATCTCCGGGTCAGTGTTGAGCGGCCGATTGGGAGAGGGCGTAAGCGCCTATCTTGGACGCTATGCACGGCAGATGACCTTGATCGAGGAAGATCACAAACAGATCCCGATGGGTTGGATCCGGCCAATGCCGTCCAAGTTTGCACTCCAACCTGTCTTGGGCTCGGCTTTCTCAAAGAAACTCTACGCGTTGACGTCCAATTTGAACGGTGGACGGCGCGCCATGGTGCCGATTGGCACCTTTGAGGAATTGATGCCGCAGGATTTTCTACCCACCCAGCTTTTGCGTTCCCTGCTGGTTATGGATACAGATCAGGCACAGGCCCTTGGGGCGCTGGAACTGGATGAAGAAGATTTGGGTCTGGTGGGCTTTGCTTGTCCAGCCAAGTATGAATATGGCATGGCGCTTCGCGATTGCCTCACCAAAATCGAAAAGGAGGGCTAGGCCTTGGGTCTGCGCAACTTCTTCGACCGCATCGAGCCAAATTTCGTGAAGGGCGGCAAATACGAGAAATTCTTCCCCATTTATGAAATGGTGGAGAGCTTTCTCTATACCCCAAAGACCGTAACGACAGCGGCGCCGCACGCGCGCTCTTATATCGATATGAAGCGGATCATGACCTACGTGGTCATCGCGACGATCCCTTGTATTCTCGTGGGTCTTTACAACGTCGGCTTCCAGGTCAATTCCGCAATTGCCACATATGGAGCATCCGGTTGGCGTGCATGGATCATTGAGGCGTTAGGGATCGGGTTCAACCCGGCCAACCCGCTTGCCAATATCCTGCACGGGGCACTCTATTTCCTGCCGATTTACATTACGACGCTGGTCGTCGGCGGCATCTGCGAAGTAATCTTTGCAACGGTGCGCGGTCACGAAGTGAACGAGGGGTTCCTCGTAACTTCCATGCTATATGCGCTGATCCTGCCGCCATCTGCACCGCTGTGGCAAGTGGCACTGGGCATCGCCTTTGGTGTTGTGATCGGCAAAGAGGTGTTCGGTGGAACCGGCAAGAACTTTCTGAACCCGGCGCTGACAGGCCGCGCGTTCCTGTACTTTGCATACCCGGCGCAAATGTCTGGCGACACCATCTGGACACCGGTTGATGGTTTCTCGGGCGCGACCGCATTGTCGGTTGGTGCATCGGACGGTTACCAGCAGTTGGCAGCTCACGGGGTGAGCTGGATGGATGCGTTTCTTGGTACGATACAGGGCAGCATCGGTGAGGTCTCGGCACTGGCGTGCTTCATCGGACTTGCCTTCCTTTTGATCACAAAGATCGCCAACTGGCGGTTGGTGGTCGGCTGCCTGGTTGGTATGATCGCATTCTCGACGCTGCTCAATCTGATTGGCTCCGACACCAACCCGATGTTTGCAATGCCTTGGTATTGGCATCTGGTGATTGGCGGCTACGCGTTTGGTTTGGCCTTTATGGTCACAGAGCCGGTTTCAGCGTCGCACACCAATCTTGGCCGTTACATCTATGGTGCCTTGATCGGTGTGATGGTTGTGATGATCCGCGTTATCAATCCAGCCTTCCCTGAAGGAATGATGCTGGCGATTTTGTTCGGTAACGTTTTTGCACCGCTGATCGATTATTTCGTAGTGCAGGCAAACATCAAGCGCAGGGCGAAGCGACATGCCTGAAGATAAAGAAAACAAAGGCTTCATCCGCCGGTTCCTTGATCTGCCGGTGGATTCTGTCCCGAAGACCATCTTCGTGGCCGTGTCGATCTGTCTGGTGGCGTCCATGGTGGTGTCTGCGGCGGCTGTCTCTCTGCGCCCTCTGCAGGAAGTCAATAAACTGAAGGATAAGCAGATCAACATCCTTCAGGTTGCCGGCCTTTACGAACCCGGCTCGAATGTCGCTGAGGCATTTGAGGTGTTTGAGCCGCAGGTTCTTGAGATTGCGACCGGTAAATTCACTGACAAGTTCGATCCGGCCACCTTCGATGATCGCGCTGCAGCAGATGATCCGGAAACGTCGATCGCTTTGTCAGACGACCCGGCTTCCATTGGACGGCAATCAAAATACGTCACTGTTTATCTGCTGCGGAATGACGATGGCAGTCTCGACAAGGTCATTCTGCCGATCCACGGCTACGGACTTTGGTCTACGCTGTATGGGTTCATTGCCCTGGAAGAAAACGGTAACGACATCTTTGGTCTTCAGTTCTACAGCCACGGCGAGACCCCGGGCCTCGGAGCCGAGGTTGATAACCCGCGCTGGAAATCACAGTGGAATGGCAAGAAACTTTCCGATGACAGTGGAGATCTGCTGATCACTGTCGCCAAGACCGTTCCGCCACAAGGCGAAGAGTATCATGTCGATGCGCTGGCAGGCGCAACTCTGACGACGGTTGGTGTCGACAACCTGGTACGGTTCTGGATGGGCGAGGCCGGATTTGCACCCTTCCTGGAAAATCTGAAAGCAGGAGAGATCTGATGGCGCAAACCAAGAGAAGCATGCTTATCGATCCGCTGGTCGATAACAACCCGATTACCCTTCAGGTTCTCGGGATCTGCTCAGCCCTTGCTGTGACATCTTCGTTGCAGGTGGCGTTTGTCATGTCACTTGCGGTGATATTCGTTACGGCATTCTCCTCAATGTTCATCTCGATGCTGCGCAATCACATTCCAGGAGCCATCCGGATCATTGTGCAGATGGTCATCATTGCATCTCTCGTGATTCTCGTTGATCAGGTGCTGAAGGCGTATCTCTACGAGATTTCGAAAACTCTCTCGGTCTTCGTGGGCCTGATCATCACCAACTGTATTGTGATGGGCCGTGCAGAGGCGTTTGCCATGAAGAACCCGCCAATTGCCTCCTTTATTGACGGTGCAGGCAATGGTCTCGGGTATGGCCTGATCCTTATGCTGGTTGGTGTTATTCGCGAATTGTTTGGTGCAGGCAGCCTGTTCGGCATCACGATCTTTGAGACTGTCAACAACGGTGGTTGGTATGTCCCGAACGGCATGCTGCTGCTGCCGCCATCCGCTTTCTTCATTATCGGCCTTATCATCTGGGCGTTCAGGTCCTGGAAGCCTGAGCAGGTTGAAGAGCGCGAGTACAAGATCCAAACGGTGGATGCGCACTGATGGAACATATGCTTTCACTCGCCGTAAAGGCCATCTTTGTTGAGAACCTGGCGCTGTCCTTCTTCCTGGGCATGTGCACCTTCATCGCTGTTTCGAAGAAGATCTCAACTGCGATTGGCCTTGGTATTTCGGTCATGATCGTTCAGGCGATCACCGTACCGGCAAACAACCTGATCCTAACCTATCTCCTGGCTCCAGGCGCCTTGGCTTGGGCCGGTTTCAGCAATGTAGATCTGACCTTCCTTGGGCTCATTTCGTACATCGGCGTGATTGCAGCTCTGGTTCAGATCCTGGAGATGGTGCTCGATAAGTACTTTCCGCCGCTCTACAACGCGCTTGGCGTCTTCCTGCCGTTGATCACGGTGAACTGTGCGATCCTAGGCGGATCCCTGTTCATGGTGGAGCGGGACTACAATTTCGGCGAATCCGTGACCTACGGTTTGTCTTCCGGCTTTGGCTGGGCTCTGGCGATTACGGCCATGGCTGGTGTGCGGGAGAAGCTGAAATACTCCGATATCCCGGACGGCCTGCAGGGCCTGGGCATCACATTTATCACCGCTGGCCTGATGGCGCTTGCCTTCATGTCCTTCAGCGGCGTCAAACTGTAACGGGAGCGCCCTGTGGCCACATTTGGACTAGGCATACTTCTCTTTACCCTGATCGTTCTGGCGCTGGTCACGATCATTCTCGCCGCCCGCTCAAGGCTGGTGTCGATGGGCAATGTCAACATTTCCATTAACGGCGAGAAGACTATTTCGGTGCCAGCTGGTGGCAAGTTGCTGCAAACACTTGCCGAACAAAAACTCTTTGTTCCGTCTGCGTGCGGCGGCGGTGGTACCTGTGCCCAGTGCCGGGTGAAGATCTTTTCCGGCGGCGGGTCAATCCTCCCAACGGAAGAAGGTCACATCACCAAGCGGGAAGCTGCTTGCGGTGACCGCCTGTCCTGTCAGGTTGCCGTCAAGCAGGACATGGAAATCGAGGTTCCTGAAGAGGTCTTCGGCGTCAAGAAATGGCGCTGCAAGGTGCGCTCGAACGACAACGTGGCGACCTTTATCAAGGAACTTGTCCTGGAACTGCCAGAAGGCGAGGACGTTAACTTCCGCGCCGGTGGTTATATCCAAATCGAATGCCCGCCTTATGAGCTTTCCTACAAGGAGTTCGATGTCGGCGAAGAGTACCATGAGGATTGGGACCGCTTCAAAATCTGGGACGTAAGCTCGAAAGTTGCCGAGCCGGTTGAGCGGGCCTACTCCATGGCCAACTATCCGGAAGAAAAGGGCATCGTGATGCTCAACGTCCGGATTGCATCGCCACCTCCCGGGTCCCAGGGAATTCCAGCCGGCAAGATGTCTTCGTACATCTTCAACTTGAAGCCGGGCGACGAAGTCACGATCTCAGGCCCGTTTGGTGAGTTCTTTGCGCGCGACACCAAGAAGGAAATGGTCTTCGTGGGCGGTGGTGCCGGCATGGCGCCGATGCGCTCGCATATTTTCGATCAGCTGCGCCGGATCAAAACTGATCGAAAGGTCACTTTCTGGTACGGCGCGCGCTCCAAGCGTGAAATGTTTTATGTCGAAGACTTCGACATGCTGGAGCGTGAGAACGAGAACTTTGAGTGGCATGTGGCACTGTCTGACGCGTTGCCGGAAGACGACTGGAAAGGCTACACTGGGTTCATTCACAATGTGCTCTACGATGAGTACCTGAAAGACCACCCGGCGCCTGAGGACTGTGAGTTCTACATGTGTGGTCCTCCCATCATGAACCAGTCCGTCATCAACATGCTGCTCGATCTTGGTGTTGATCGCGAAGACATCATGTTGGATGATTTCGGCGGTTAACCCGTCAGAAAACCAAGATTTACTTCGGGCCCTGTTTCGGTGTGCGGCATGGATCGCACTCACTGAAGCAGGGCCCGATGCTTTTTTGCTCAGAAGGTGTTGGATAATTGCCGCTTTGATGACAGTCTGTCGGTCCAGTTGATATCTACAATGGATCCAGACGTGGCGATCAAATCCGAACAGTTTCATTTGGACCCCAAGTTTGAAGGCACCCTCCAGCAACAGATCCAGCACCTAGTCAGCCAAGGCGTGTTGTCGGGCCGGTTCCTTCCCGGTGAACGTATGCCGTCCAGCCGGAAGCTGGCTGAGTGGCTCGGGGTCAGCCGAATTACGGTCACCCTGGCCTATGCAGAATTGGTAGCCAATGACTACCTGACATCGAGGGGGCGATCGGGTTACTTCGTTTCTGAAAACGCGCCACCACCACCGATGCTCAATCAGTCGGAGGGAGACCGGCAGGAAGCGGTGGCCTGGGACGAAATGGTCAGTTCCCGGTATTCCTACCGCTCCAGCCTGGTGCGTCCATCGGATTGGCGCGATTACCCGTACCCCTTCATTTATGGCCAGCCGGATGCGCGCCTGTTCGATCACGACAACTGGCGCCGGTGTGCATTGGAGGCGTTGGGCCGAAAGAACTTTGAGAGCATGACGGCCGATCCTTATGAACAGGACGACCCCAAACTGATCGAATACATCGTGAGAAACATTTTGCCGCGCCGCGGGATTTCCGCGCAGCAAGATGAGATCCTTGTGACGATGGGGGCGCAGAATGCGCTATGGCTTTGTGCTCAGGTCTTGTTGAACAAGGATCGCGTCGCGGCCATCGAAAACCCCTGTTATCCGGGACTGCGCGACATTCTCGATCAGACAGGTTGCCAGATTACGGAGGTGCGGGTCGATAATGATGGTCTCCCTCCGGATGATATTCCCGGCAACTGCCAAGTGGTCTTCACCACGGCCAGCCACCAATGCCCGACTAATACAACCATGCCGATTGACCGCCGCCGCGCCTTGCTGAACCGCTCCGTGGAAGAAGGGTTTGTGATCGTAGAGGATGACTACGAATTCGAAATGGCATTCCAAAAAGCGCCGACGCCTGCGCTCAAGTCCCTCGACCGGGCGGGGAGCGTTATCTACGTCGGCTCGTTTTCAAAGTCTTTGTTCCCGGGATTGCGCCTTGGATATATCGTCGCCGCCAAACCCTTGATCCAGGAAGCACGGTCGCTGCGGGCGTTGGTGCTCAGGCATCCACCCGGTCACATTCAGAGGACGACGGCCTACTTTCTGTCTCTTGGATATCATGATGCCATGGTGAACCGGATGGGGCAGGCTTACCGGCGCAGACGCTCCGTCATGGATAAAGCAATTCGGGACCACGGCCTGCAAATTGCCAGCGGTGGCAGTCATGGTGGATCAAGCTTCTGGATGCGCGCGCCTGAGGGCGTCAACACCAGCGAGTTGGCACTCAAACTTCGCAAGAGTGGGGTCGTGATCGATCAGGGTAGAGCGTTTTTCGGACGCGAAGACGACAATCATCAGTTTTATCGTCTTGCTTATTCATCCATTCCCTCCGCGCGCATTCCGGAGGGGATTCAACGGATCGCGGATGTAATCCGGTAGGGCGATGTCATCGCCTTAGTATCTGGATATACCGAGTGAATTAATCTGGCCCTAAGACCTCTCATCGCAGCGCGGCATGAAATCATTTCCAGTTAATCGTGTACCTGTATTGCGAGCGGGTGAGGGAGTGCGTTTCAAATGAAAATGACGACAGAGGAAGCCTTCGTAAAAGTCCTGCAACGGCATGGGATTGAGCATGCTTTCGGGATTATCGGCTCTGCTTTCATGCCAATCTCCGACCTGTTTCCAAAGGCGGGAGTTACGTTCTGGGATTGCGCGCACGAAGGCTCGGGTGGAATGATGGCCGATGGCTATACCCGGGCGACAGGCAAACTCAGCATGATGATTGCCCAGAACGGACCGGGTATCACAAACTTCGTCACCGCGGTGAAAACTGCCTACTGGAACCACACGCCCTTGCTTCTTGTTACGCCGCAGGCCGCCAATAAGACTTTGGGGCAGGGCGGTTTTCAGGAAGTTGAGCAGATGGCCCTGTTCAAGGACATGGTTGCCTATCAAGAAGAGGTCCGCGACGCATCCCGCGTTGCCGAAGTTCTGAACCGTGTCATCCTTCAGGCAAAACGTGCCAGCGCGCCGGCCCAGATCAACATGCCGCGCGATTTCTGGACGCAAGTGATCGATATTGACCTTCCGCCGATTGTGGATTTTGAGCGCCCATCCGGTGGTGATACAGCCATTCAGGAAGCCGCGGACCTGCTCAGCAGCGCCAAGCATCCGGTCATCCTCAACGGTGCCGGCGTTGTTCTGGCCGATGCAATCGACGACACGATCGCACTTGCGGAACGCCTGGATGCGCCTGTGTGTTGCGGCTATCAGCACAATGATGCGTTCCCCGGCTCGCACCGCCTGTTTGCCGGACCACTCGGGTACAACGGTTCAAAGGCCGGCATGGAACTGATCGCCAAGGCCGATGTCGTTCTAGCCCTTGGTACGCGCCTCAATCCGTTCTCGACCTTGCCGGGTTATGGCATCGACTACTGGCCGAAAAATGCCAAGATCATTCAGGTGGATATCAATCCCGATCGGATTGGTCTGACCAAGCCGGTGAGCGTTGGTATTGTCGGAGATGCAAAGAAAGTCTCCCAGTCCCTCCTTTCAAAGCTGGCTCCCAACGCAGGTGATGCCGGGCGGGAGGAGCGCAAGCACGAGATTGCGCAGACGAAATCCCGCTGGGCGCAGCAGCTGTCGTCCATGGACCATGAGGACGACGATCCGGGTACGAGCTGGAACGAGCGCGCTCGTGCCGCAAAGCCGGATTGGCTCAGCCCGCGTAAGGCGTGGCGGGCCATTCAGTCCGCTTTGCCGCGTGAAGCGATCATCAGCTCTGATATTGGCAATAACTGCGCCATCGGTAATGCGTACCCAAGTTTTGAAGAGGGCCGGAAATACCTTGCGCCCGGGCTGTTCGGTCCCTGCGGTTACGGCCTTCCGGCGATCGTTGGTGCAAAAATTGGCTGCCCGGATACCCCGGTGGTTGGGTTTGCGGGCGACGGAGCCTTTGGCATTGCTGTTACAGAGTTGACCGCCATTGGCCGCAGCGAATGGCCGGCAATCACCATGGTTGTCTTCCGCAACTACCAGTGGGGCGCGGAAAAGCGGAACTCCACGCTTTGGTACGACGACAATTTCGTCGGCACCGAACTCGACGACAATGTCAGCTATGCAGCCATTGCAAAGGCGTGTGGCCTTCAAGGTGAAGTTGCCCGCACGATGGACGAGCTGACCGAAAAGCTCGATGCGGCGGTCAAAGACCAGATGGAAAACGGCAAGACCACGCTGGTTGAAGTGCTGATCAATCAGGAACTCGGTGAGCCATTCCGGCGCGATGCCATGAAGAAACCGGTTGTTGTTGCCGGAATCGACCCGGCAGATATGCGGCCGCAGTAAAGTCCTGGAAAGGGAAGTGATTTATGGGCGGTATCCTTGTTCTGAACTCTGGATCTTCGTCCATCAAGTTCGCTCTCTTCGATGAAAGCCTGGATGAAACGCTGTCTGGAAGCGCCACTGAAATCGGTGGCGTTTCGCGTTTGAAAATCTCATCCAACACATTGAAATCTGGAGAGATAACGGCAGTCCTGCCGGATCACAATGCCGCGCTCAGCGCGATCTTGGATGTCATCCGGTCCGCTGGCATTGAGATTGCGGACCTGAATGGCGCTGGTCACCGTGTGGTCCATGGCGGTCCGGTTCTTCAGACGGCGATCCGTGTAAATGGGCAAGTCATTGCCGAGATCGAGCGTTGCAATGATTTAGCCCCCTTACATAATCCGCATAATCTGGCTGCCATCCTAGCACTCCGGGATTTGGCGCCGGACCTGATGCAAGTGGCCTGTTTCGATACGGCATTTCATGCGTCAAACCCGGATGTCGCCCGCCGATATGCCTTGCCCGACCGGCCGGAGCTGGAAATGTTGCGGCGGTATGGGTTTCACGGCATTTCCTATCAGGGGCTTGTCAGGACACTGGAGGAAGACGTGAAGGCCGATACGCCAGATCGCCTGCTGGCTCTTCACCTTGGCAACGGGGCAAGCCTGTGTGCGATCAAGTCCGGACAATCCGTGGCAACGACGATGGGATATTCGCCTCTGGAAGGTCTCACCATGGGCACCCGGACCGGGAGTATTGATGGCAATCTGGTCTTGCGGCTGGCCGAAGAAAACGGAATTAAAGACACTAAAGAGCTCTTGAACAAAAAGAGCGGTCTCTTGGGCCTTGGGGGATTGTCCGACATGCGCGCCCTGCATGCGGCAGAGACAGACGCGTCTCGTTTTGCTGTTGAGCATTTCTGCTATTGGGCTGTTCGCCATGCCGGATCGATGATTGCGGCAATGGGCGGATTGGATGGAATTGCGTTCACCGGTGGCATTGGTGAAAACGATGCTGTTGTGCGCCAGAAGATCATTTCTCGATTGGGATTTCTTGGTGCGACCTGCGATCCGCAGTCCAATCAGAGCAACAAGTCCCGCATTGATGTGTCTGGCTCAGCCGTTCCGATCTGGATCGTAAAGGCCGAAGAAGAGAAAACGATCGCAGCTGAGACGCAAAAACTCATCGCATAGCGAATGTTAATTCTCTCAAACTCATTGGCATGTCGCAATTCGACAACAGATGTCGTGAAAAAAACTTTCCTTTTTTCATTTTCTGTGTGAAATTTTCAGAAATAATTTCACGCTGGCGAGGCGATCATGGCCAATTTGGGTGCGGATTTACGCGCACTTCGCAAGACAAAAGGGTTGACGTTAGCAGAACTTGCCGAACGGCTCGGTAAGTCGGTCGGCTGGCTCAGTCAGATCGAGCGCGGCATTTCGAAACTGTCGAGCGAAGATATTGATCGCATGGCCGGTGTGTTTGACGTGCCGCCGTCGCTTTTGGGCGCAAGGCAGGGACCAAACCGCAAGGAAGATGGCAAAATCGTTCGCGCATCCGATCGCCGGATGATCGGTGAGCGGGTTCCCGGACTTGTTGAGCAATTGCTGTCCCCGGATCTGACCGACAGTTTTGAGGTCATCCATTCCACGTTTCTTCCAGGGTCTGAACGCAACGACGAAATCATGCGGCCAACTCAGGAACTCGCGTTTCTGGTGTCTGGCAAGCTGAAAATCTGGCTCGAGGGCGAACCGTTCCTCATTCGAAAGGGCGATTCCTTCCGCATTCGCGGCAACAAGTACCGCTGGGCAAACCCTTATTCTGAACCGGCGATCGCCGTCTGGATCATCTCACCGCCCGTTTATTGACCCTTGAATCTAACCCTTTGAAGCCAGGCCCTAATCGAGCCTCTACCCCTAATCAAACCGGAGCCAGCAATGTCGGACCTTCCCACTACAGCTCGTGTCGTGATCATCGGTGGAGGTGCGGTCGGCGCCTCGGTTCTCTATCATCTCGGGTTAGCCGGTTGGACCGATTGTGTCCTTCTGGAGAAGAACGAGCTCACCGCTGGCAGCACATGGCACGCTGCGGGGAACATCCCGACGTTTTCGTCCTCCTGGGCGGTCATGAACATGCAGCGCTATTCCACCGAGCTTTACCGGCGTCTGGGCGATGAGGTGGATTATCCGATCAATTATCACGTGACCGGATCTGTCCGGCTGGCGCATTCAAAAAACCGCATGATGGAGTTTGAGCGGGCGAACTCCATGGCCCGCCGGCAAGGCATCGAAACTAACATGATGTCGGTCGCGGATCTGAAGGACGCCTATCCCTTCATGGAGACGCACGATCTTGCGGGTGGCTTCTGGGACCCGACAGATGGCGACATGGATCCTGCACAGCTCACGCAGGCGTTTGCAAAGGGCGCGCGGGCCATGGGGCAGAAGGTGGTGCGTTTTACACCTGCGACCGGTGTCCGGCGTGAAAATGACGAGTGGATCGTCGAAACGGAAAAGGGTGAGATCCGTTGCGAATATGTTGTCAACGCAGCGGGGTACTATGCCCAGCGTGTTGGTGAGTGGTTCAAGCCCTATGGCGGGCGCACCGTGCCGATGATGGTGATGAGCCATCAGTATTTGTTGACCGAACAAATGGACGAACTTGCAACATGGACCAAGGAGCATGGCCGGAAACTGCCGCTGCTCCGGGATGTGGATTCGTCCTACTATCTGCGGCAGGAAAACACCGGACTGAACCTTGGTCCCTATGAACGAAACTGCAAAGCACACTGGGTCACGCCAGATGATCCTATGCCGGACGATTTCAGCTTCCAGCTTTATCCTGACGATCTTGACCGGCTGGAATGGTATATCGAAGACGCCATGGCCCGTGTGCCGCTGCTTGGCATGTCGGGAATCTCAAAGGTCATCAACGGCCCGATCCCTTATGCCCCTGATGGTATCCCGCTGATTGGCCCGATGCCGGGTGTGAAAAATGCCTTTGAAGCCTGTGTCTTCACGTTCGGAATTGCTCAAGCCGGCGGGGCTGGCAAGATCCTCACCGAATGGATTACCGAAGGCGAAACCGAGTGGGATTGCTGGGGTCTCGATCCGCGCCGTTTCACGGACTACACCGACCACGATTATTGCGTGGCCAAGGGCATGGAAGTCTACGGCCATGAATACGCAATGCATTACCCTCATTATGAGTGGCCGGAAGGGCGAGACAAGAAGCTGTCCCCGGTGCATGAAAAACTTAAAGCCTCCGGTGCCCAATTTGGTGTTTACAACGGTTGGGAACGTGCCAACTGGTTTGCAAAAGACGGCGACGACACATCAATTGAAGCGACAGAAAGCTGGATGCGCAAAGGCCCTTGGTTCGAGCGTGTACGTGAAGAAGCCTTGGCCGTTCGCGATGGTGTTGGCGTTTTGGACCTTCCGGGATTTTCGAGGTTCAAACTGTCAGGCGCGGGTGCTGCCGATTGGTTGCGTGGCCGTATCTCTGGCGGCCTGCCGAAAGTTGGAAGGATGACGCTTGCCTATTTTCCAACGTCCAAGGGCCGGGTACACACGGAGATGTCGATCATCCGGAAGGGCGAGGACGACTTTGTACTGATCGCCGCAGCATCCGCGCAATGGCACGATTTTGAAATTCTGGCTGCACATTTGCCAGATAGTCTTGAGCTGTCCGACATCACCTCGGAGCTTTCGACGCTAATCGTAACTGGGCCGAAATCCCGGGACCTTTTCGAGAAAATCGGAACGACTGCTGACCTGGACTTGCCATGGCTCAGCATTCAAACGGCTGAGGTGGCGGGGACACGCTGCGAGCTTTACCGGGTGAGTTTTGCAGGGGAGCTGGGCTGGGAAATGCATGCGCCAATGGCCAGTATTCCAACGCTTTACGATGCGGTTGTCGGCGCGGGTGCAAAGCCCTTTGGGATGTATGCCCTCAACAGCTTGCGGATTGAAAAAGGTTACCGAGCCTGGAAAGGCGATTTGAGCACGGATTATACCTTATTGGAATCTGGCCTCGATCGGTTCGTGAAGCTGGATAAGGCGGAAGACTTTCCGGGCAAAGTCGCGCTCTTGAATGAAAAACAGCAAGGTCCAAAACAGCGCTTTGTCACTTTCCTCGTCGACAGCGAGGAAATCGACCCGCCCTACATGTCGAACATCTGGATGAACGGCAGCATCGTCGGCGAAACCACGTCTTCGGCTTTCGGATTCCGTGTGGATGCCTGCGTGGCATTGGGCATGGTCCGGGCGGATCTGGCCGAAGCGGGCACGGATCTTGAAGTCGAAGTCTACGGACAAAGATTTCCCGTCACGGTGCAGCCGGATGGCCCACTCTGGGATCCGAAGAATCTCAGGCTAAAAGCGTGATTTTCACTCTTTCAAAGCGTCAGTTATTTCAATCCAGATCTGGACGATAAGTCATGGCCATTCCTTCAAAAGCCCGCGTTGTCATTATCGGTGGCGGGGTCATCGGGTGTTCAGTTGCCTACCACCTGGCCAAGCAAGGCTGGAGCGATATCCTGCTTCTGGAACGCAAGCAGCTCACCAGCGGAACGACCTGGCACGCAGCCGGCCTGATTGCGCAGCTTCGGGCAACCCAGAATATGACCCGTCTCGCCAAATACAGCCAGGAGCTCTACGGCTCTCTCGAAGACGAGACGGGTCTGTCGACCGGCTTCAAAAGGTGTGGATCGATTACCATGGCGCTGACCGCAGAACGCCGGGAGGAAATTCTGCGTCAAGCCTCCATGGCACGGGCGTTCGGGGTAGAGGTTGAAGAGATTTCACTAGGCGAAGTCCAGAACCGCTATCCGCACGTCAACACAAGTGGTGCGACCGCAGCTGTTTATCTGCCACTCGATGGTCAGGGCGACCCGGCAAACATCGCACTGGCTCTGGCAAAGGGCGCGCGTCAAAAAGGCGCAAAGATCCTGGAGCGGGTCAAAGTGACCGGGATAGAGGTCAAAGACAGGAGAGCCACCGGCGTCAGTTGGGAGCAAGACGGTGAAACCGGATTTGTCGAAGCCGAGATGGTGGTCAATTGCGGCGGCATGTGGGGGCATGAGGTTGGCCGGATGGCAGGGGTCAACGTTCCACTGCATGCTTGTGAGCACTTTTACATCGTGACCGAGCAGATCGACGGCCTGGGGCAACTGCCGGTTCTGCGTGTCCCGGACGAGTGTGCCTACTACAAGGAAGACGCCGGCAAGATGCTGCTTGGCGCGTTTGAGCCGAATGCCAAGCCCTGGGGTATGACGGGTATCCCGGATCAATTCGAATTCGATCAGCTGCCGGAAGACTTTGATCATTTCGAGCCGATCCTGGCTGCTGCGGTCGAACGCATGCCGATGCTGGCAGAGGCGGGGATTCATACCTTCTTCAATGGACCGGAAAGTTTCACACCTGACGACGCCTACCATCTGGGTCTTGCCCCGGAACTGGAGAATTTCTGGGTCGCGGCAGGCTTTAATTCCATCGGGATCCAGTCCGCAGGTGGCGCTGGTATGGCGTTGGCCGCCTGGATGGAAAGTGGGGAGAAGCCATTTGATCTCGGGGATGTCGACATCTCCCGGATGCAGCCGTTTCAGGGCAACAAGACCTATCTGTTTGAACGATCGAAGGAAACACTCGGGCTGTTGTACGCTGATCATTTCCCTTACCGGCAAAAAGCGACTGCGCGTGGGATCCGGCGCACGCCGCTCCATGGGCATCTGTTGGAGCAAGGTGCGGTGATGGGAGAACTGGCCGGATGGGAACGGGCGAATTGGTTCGCAGATCTAGGACAGGACCGCTCCTATCAGTATTCCTGGAAACGTCAGAACTGGTTTGAAAACAGCGCCCGCGAACACATGGCGATCCGGGAAAGCGCCGGACTATACGACATGAGTTCCTTCGGAAAGATCCGCATCGAGGGTCCGGATGCCGAGCGTTTCCTCAATCACGTTTGCGGTGCCGACATGAGCGTACCGGCTTGCCGAATCGTGTACACACAGATGCTCAATGCCGCTGGCGGTATCGAAGCCGATGTCACAGTAACGCGGTTGAGCGAAACCGCATATCTGATGGTCACGCCGGCTGCCACCCGATTGGCGGACCAGACGTGGCTCCGGCGTCATATGGGGGATCACCAGGTGGTGCTGACCGATGTGACATCCGGTGAAGCGGTTTTGGCTTTGATGGGACCGAAGTCACGGGAGCTGCTTGGCCGAATTTCTCCAAACGACTTTACCAATGAAACCAATCCGTTCGGGACAGCCCAAGACATTGAAATCGGTATGGCACTCGCCCGCGCCCACCGGGTGAGCTATGTGGGCGAACTTGGTTGGGAGATCTATGTGCCAACCGAGTTTGCTGCACATGTCTTCGAAACACTTTGGGAGGCGGGCCGGGATGAGGGGCTGAAACTGTGCGGTCTTCATGCCATGGACAGCTGCCGTATGGAGAAGGCCTTCCGGCACTTTGGCCATGACATCACCTGCGAAGACCATGTCATCGATGCCGGTCTCGGCTTTGCTGCCAAAACCTCCAAGCCTGGTTTCATTGGCCGGGACGCTGTTTTGGAGCGCAAGGAAACTGGTCCTAAAAGCCGATTGGTACAGTTCCAGCTACAGGATCCGGAGCCGATGCTTTACCACGCGGAACCGATCCTTCGTGAGGGCGAGGTCTGCGGGTACCTGTCATCCGGGGCCTATGGACACGCACTCGGCGCCGCGATTGGTCTTGGTTACGTGCCGTGCGAGGGGGAAAGCGCTGCTGATGTTCTAGGCTCGGCCTATGAAATCGAGATTGCGGGCACTCGCGTGCAGGCAACCGCGAGCCTCAAGCCGCTCTATGATCCGACGAGTAGCCGCATGAAGGTCTAAATGAAGATCCATTCACCCACGAAAAACCCCGGACAGAAGCCGGGGTTTTTGCCCTTTAACCAGCTGGGATAACCCGCGCTGGATTGGCCGGGTTCCGATCCTTAACTGAACACCGCTGTGAGTGCCTCATCAATCGAGTTTGTGAGGTGGTCGATGTCATCGGCAGTCGCGATTAATGCTGGTGCGAGACACAAGGTGTTGTTGAAGCCAGGAAGTGCACGATTGGTCATGCCGATGATGACGCCCTGGGCCATACAGTGCCCTGCGACCGCCTGAACCTTGGCTTCATTGGCCGGTTCCTTGGTCTCACGATCGGACACAAGTTCGACGCCTGCAAACAGTCCTCGGCCACGCACGTCGCCAACTACGGCGTGTTTTTCCTTCAGGCCTTCCAGGTTTTCCATCAGGCGTGCACCCATCGACAGCGTGTTTTCTAGAAGGCCTTCGTCTTCGATGATGCGCATGTTTTCAAGCGCTGCAGCGGGACCAGCAGCACAGCCAGCGTAAGTGGATATGTCCCGGAAATAACTCAGAGGATCGCCGGACGCATCCTTGAACATGTCAAAGACTTCTTCTGTGGTCACGGTGCAGGAGATTGCGGCATATCCGGAGGCCACGCCCTTTGCCATTGTAACGAAGTCAGGTTTGATGCCGAACTGTTGGTATCCGAACCAGGTTCCAAGGCGTCCGACGCCGCAGACGACTTCATCGAGATGGATTAGGATTTGGTGGCGTTTGCAGATCTCCTGAACACGCTCCCAATAACCCTCTGGCGGCACAATGACACCGCCACCCGCTGTCATGGTTTCAAGGCAGATCGCACCGATCGTATCCGGTCCTTCGCGGAGGATGACTTCCTCAATGGCGTCAGCTGCGCGCTCACCATAAGCTTCCGCGCTGTCATATTGGTTCCGGTATTCAAGGCAGTGTGGAACTGCGACAAATCCAGGCGTGAACGGCCCGTAGTGAGCCGAACGCTCGCCCTGACCACCAGCGGACAGGGCCGTAATTGTGGTGCCGTGGTAGTCGCGGTCACGATAGAGGATTTTCGATTTTTTGCCGCCATGGTGCTGCTGGGAAATCTGGCGGACCATCTTGAAGACTTTCTCGTTCGCCTCCGAGCCCGAGTTTGAATAAAACACCCGGCTCATGCCCGGCATCTTGGAGATTAGCCTTTCAGCAAAAAGGGCCCCTGGAACTGATCCAAGCGTATTTGCGAAGAAGTTCATCTTCACAAGCTGGTCGCGGACGGCGTCAGCAATCGTCTCCCGACCGTAACCGACGTTTACGGTCCAGACACCGCCGGAGACCCCGTCTAGGTGCTCTTTGCCAGCGGCATCCCAAACGCGCAGTCCTTTGCCTTCAACGATGATGCGCGGGTCTACGGTCTCGAACGTCTTGTGCTGAATGAGATGATGCCAAACGTGCGCCTTGTCGGCAGCAATGACGTCGGAATTGTCGTTTTTCGCAAGAACAGCATCCATGGCCACATCCCCAGAGTTGATTGGAAAACCTGCCGGTATCCGGCTGAAAACGTGCGCTTGTGGTTCGCCGCCAAAACAGTGAGGGCAACCCATCGCAATGCACAATCATGCGCCACTGTGCACAGCCACCAATCACGCAATAGGGCCAGTGATTTGCCAGCTATAGGTCCAGACGGATTCCGTTGCTTGTCAGCTGAAATCGCAGCTCATACGCTTTTTCCGGAAACAAAAGGCGGCGACAGAACTGCCTGAAACCCAGTGGAATGAGACGGTCACCAAATGCCAGCGCGCTTGTGAGCAATACCTGTTGTTAGCGCTTGGCAGACCCACAAACATAACGGAGTGGAACCATGGCGTTGAAATCGAAACTTGGTGGTGCAGTTGGGCTTCTGGCCCTGATGGGGGCGTTCCAGCCTGCAGCAGCAGAGGAATTGACAGTTGCTTATTTTCTAGAATGGCCGATGCCGTTCCAGTACGCCAAGGCAAAGGGGCTCTATGACGAAGCGCTGGGCATGAAGGTGAACTGGGTTTCCTTCGACACAGGCACCGCGATGTCGGCAGCGATGGCTTCCGGAGATGTTCAGATCGCAGTCAGCCAGGGTGTTCCACCTTTCGTCGTCGCGACATCCGCCGGTCAGGACCTGCAAATCGTCGATGTGGCTGTGAGCTATTCAGAGAACGACAACTGCGTCGTTGCTGAAAAGCTTGAAATCGATAAGGACAGCGCCAGCGAGCTCGCGGGCAAAAAGGTCGGTGTTCCGATCGGTACGGCAGCTCACTATGGCTTCTTGAAGCAGATGGAGCATTTCGGTGTCGATATCGGCACAATGGATGTTGTCGACATGGCACCGCCCGATGGCGCTGCGGCTTTTGCCCAAGGCAGCCTCGACATGGTCTGTGGATGGGGCGGTGCGCTCCGCCGCATGAAAGAGCATGGCAATGTCCTGCTTACAGGTGCGGAGAAGGAAGAGCTCGGCATTCTGGTCTTTGATGTGACATCTGCGCCTGCAGACTTTATCGCAGAGGAAAGCGACACCCTGGCCAAGTTCCTCAAAGTGACGGCCGATGCCAATGCAATGTGGAACTCCGGCGACAACACTGCTGAAATGCTTCCTGTGATCGCAAAAGACGCAGGTATGTCCGAAGATGACACCTCGAGCACCATGGCAACCTTTGTATTTCCGAGCGTTGAAGATCAGCTTAGCGCCAAGTGGCTCGGCGGCGGGTCGCAGGAATTCATGAAGGGCGTTGCGGAAGTGTTCGTGAATGCCGGCAGCATCCCGTCTGCACGGGATTCCTATGACGGCGCGGTCGACACGTCTGCGCTCGGTGCTGCCGCCAACATGTAAACTGCGGTTTCGCGAAAACGGTGCAGCGGGCGGGAAGCCCGCTGCCCATCCAGGCTGGGCAACCGGGAGAGTGAAGTGCCGCTTTTATTAGACAATATTTCCATGCGCTTTGACCTGCCAAATGGCAGTTCGATCCAGGCGCTTAAAGATGTTTCCCTCACTCTGAACGACGGTGAATTGCTCTCCGTTCTTGGTCCCTCCGGGTGCGGCAAGACAACGCTTTTGAATATCATCGCTGGTTTTCTGGCGCCAACTGACGGTCAGGTTGTTCTGAATGGCGAGACGGTAACAGGACCGGCGCCTGAACGGGGCATGGTCTTTCAAAAAGGCGCTTTGTTTGAATGGATGAACGTGCGCCATAATGTCGACTTCGGCCCCCGAATGAAGGGAATGGCGAAGAAAGAAAGAGATGAGATTACTGATCATCTCCTGGAAATCGTCGGTCTGCAGGATTTCAAGGAAAAAGCGGTTTATGAACTCTCTGGCGGGATGCAGCAGCGGGTTGCGCTCGCAAGGTGTCTGGCCAACGAACCCGATGTCATTTTGATGGATGAGCCACTCGGAGCGCTGGACGCGTTGACACGCGAGAAGATGCAAGGACTCGTTCTGAAGCTTTGGAAGGAGACCGGCAAAACCGTTATCCTGATCACCCACTCGGTTGAAGAAGCGCTTCTGCTCGGTGAACGCCTGCTGGTTATGGCGCCAAGGCCCGGGCGGATACACAAGGAGTATCAGCTTCCCTTCGCAGATAGTGCCGTGAATGCGGATCTTCGTGAGGTGAAGCGGGAAAAGGGCTTTTCTGAAACACGCGATGAAATCCTCAACATGATTTGGGAAATGGAAGAGGAAATCATGGGCCGCGCGGAGGCTGCCCAATGACCATTCTCATTGCCTATATCGCGATTTTTGCGGCCGCCTTTTTCATCGTTCATTTTTTCACGCTCAGGATTGTTCACCGGAACGACTTCACCAGCTTGAAGACCGTGACGTTTGGGGACGAGAGTGCCGTTAAGGCAAACCGGATCGCCTCCGTTATCTCAGTCCTTGCTGTCTTCTTTATCTGGGGTGCCTTCACAGGTTCCAAACTGACCCCAATCCATGTGCCCGGACCGTATATGGGCACCACCGAGTTTACCTACACCGCTGAAAATGCGGCCGGAGAGACCGACAGCGCGACTGTGACCGTCGTGGTGCACAAGCTCGGGGAAGATGTGGAGCTGCCTGAACCGGCCCCGAGTAGTGGGTTTGCGCAAAACGATGTCGATAGCGTTGCCGCGTGGCGGAGTGGTCTGATCAGGGTCAACCGTAACGATGAGGGCCGTGAGGACGAAGGCTTCAAGATCACCGCCATCGATGGTCAGCCAATTGCTGTTGGATCACCTGTATCTGTAGCAGATGGTTCGGTCGCGCTGACAGCAAAGGGGTCGCTGAACTTTACCCCGGACAAGGGCATGCAGATGGAGCCCATATGGCTTCCATCACCAGAGGCTGTCTGGCACCGGTATGTTGAGATCTTCGGGGATGGCTATCAGGGCATTACCTTGCTTGACCATCTGGGCTGGTCGCTGCTGCGAGTATGCGCTGGGTTCCTTCTTGGCAGCCTGATCGGCATCCCGCTTGGGTATGCTATGGGACTGTCCGGCTGGTTCCGGGGGTGGTTTGATCCGATCGTCGAGTTTATGCGGCCCGTGCCGCCCTTGGCCTTGATCCCGCTGGTGATCATCTGGTTCGGGATCGGCGAGTCCGGCAAGATTATCCTCCTGTTTCTTGCCGCTCTTTGGATCATGACGATTGCCGCGCGTGCTGGAGTCTCAGGCGTCAATATATCCAAGGTTCATGCCGCTTATTCCCTCGGAGCGTCCAAATCGCAGATCCTGTGGCACGTAATCGTGCCCAATTCATTGCCCGAGATTTTCACCGGTGCCCGGGTTGCGATGGGCGTTTGTTGGGGGACTGTGGTCGCTGCTGAACTGGTGGCTGCTGAAAAGGGCGCCGGCAAGATGATCGTCGCAGCCAGTAAGTTTCAGCTTACCGACATTGTGATCATGGGGATCATATTGATCGGTGTGATTGGGTTTGCCATTGATGTCTTGATGCGCCGCGCTGAAAACTGGCTCGTTCCGTGGAAAGGCCGCAGCTGATGCAGCGGTCAAACCAGGACATCAGCTGAATTTTGGAATCAGTTTCTTCAAAGTCCTGCGGAATGGTCCGCGGGACTGATAGGCGGTGAATGCTAATTGGCCAATCGGGCCTGCTGTGACAGTGACATTTGTGAGCGGGATTTGCTCTGCCCCAAAGGAGAGCTTGTAGGGCTCGTCACCGATTGTGAAATCGAAAATCGTGGTCCCCAAATCGGCTTCATGCCGGATCTTTTCATTAAGGCCGAGCAGTCCAAGCGAGTAACGCTTCATGTCCTCATCATCGACAAAAGCTGCCAGCAAAAACAGGAAACGGCCATTGTGACGGACGCCGAAATCGATCGACATGATCCGACTTTCGAGTTTGCCGACGAAGGTTGAAGTCATGCCGGTTTGAGCGCCCTTGACCGCAAGGTTCCGGTAGAATGCGAAATACTCCGGTCTTGAAAACAAATCTGTTTCGTAGCGGCCAGCGCGAAGATCCCGCATGATCTCGAACGCGTTCTCGATGTCAGCCTCATTGGAGAGTTCGCTGTATTCAAGCGGGCCATGATCTTTCTGGAACCCGCTCAGCTTTCGCCTCAATCCTTTGCGCATGTTTTTCGAGACATGCGTCTTCAGCCAATGATCGTGCGTCTGTTCGATTTCGACTTCATAGGAGCTGCTGATGTTCGGGGTTTTTCTTGCTTTGGAAAACAACTTCGACGCGTCAAAGGTGGACGGTGGTTGCTTGCGGAAGAGCAGAATATGATACGGCTTCATGGCCGTAAGGATTTTGCTCGCGAGCCCAGGAACAGCACAGACGTCTTCCAGGCTTTTTTGCGATCCGATTACCGCATTGTAATCGGCCACTCCAAGATCCGCCGGTTGAATGATCTGAATTCCAAAATACGTTTCTCGCACTAGCGGCAGAATTACCTCTGGTTGCTCCTGACCCTCGCGATAGATTTTCATGATTATCGGTTCTGCGCCGGAACCCGGGACAAGGGTTTTGTAGAATTCATGAAGCCAAAGCGGACTTTGAAAGGCCGTTGCCGCCGCGCTTTCGAAAAGAGCTGAATACTCATTGGATAAAAAATCGTATTCCTTACAGACTTCAATCCGGTAGCCGGAATGAACACTGATGTTCTGATGATCCATAACAGCGTTTCCTAGTCGGCTGTTCGAGAAGCCGGACGGTGGAGCAGGGCATTTATCGCGTCCTCGTCCAATGTTTGCGTACGCGGGTCGACAATGCCGAACCCATCCGAATAATCCCAGTGCGTCCAGCCGATACAACGGGCTTCGGCTTCCGTTGTAACCGCCTGCAGCCAATAGAGACGATCGTTTCGCGGGGCATCGTAAGAAAGTACGCCAAACTCATTTATGACAACAGGAAGCCCATACTTCTGCGACCAGTTATCAATTGTCGAAAAAGCGTTCTGGACGTCTTTTTTCGTCCATGGTTCTTCGAAAACCTGGCGAATTTCCTCAGCGGCTTGGTCATGCCCTTCCGCCTGGAGCCGGGAGACCAGCGATCTGATCCGGGCATCGTTTTCTTTCGTTGGAAAAGGGACGCCAATGGCAAGGCGTGCCGTATCGTCCGGCGGGTGCCATTCGGCACCCTGATGGGTAAAAATGAATGGATCGTAGAAATGAATTGCGTAAACGGTGTTACCATCTGTCAGAGGTGGAAAGTTCGCCAAACTTTCATGGCGCATGGGGCCATGTGGGCCAACGACGAACGTATGATTTGGAAGCCAGTCGCGTAGTTGTCTGGAGAGCCGTCGGGTGTGGTCCTCCCAGATTTCTGGCGACGTATCCGGTTCATTCAGAAACTCAACGGCGACCTTTGCTGGATTGGTGCCTTCCAGCACTGATGAAAGATAGCGCCAGCTGTCTTCGAGCCGTCGGTATCCTTCGTCCGGTGCCGTTCGATAGACGTGGTTGAACGTCCCGTCCGGGTGAAAATCGACCGTTACCGTAAACCCGATGGCGAGCAGGTTTTGCACCATAGCTTGGAGTTCGTCGGAGTACTTGGAAAGATCCTCGGATCCCCAGTCGCCCGTATTGAACGCGTTATGAAAAACGGGGAGGCGGATGTGCGTAAAGCCGTTTGTATAAAGCAGCCTGAGAGTGCTCAAATCAGGACGGTAAGCAATGTCATTAGCATCCCAGTTGGGTAGGTTCACACCGCGCGCCATCGTTTCGAGAAGCGCAGGATTTTCAAATGCCGGAAAGGTCTGAGCGGAAAAACAATGATCGGCATTTTGCGGACTGGCGTGTACACCTCCAAAGGCAGTCATTGGCAGGCATGCGGGCAGCACAAGCCTTGCCAGAGTACGCACCCACATACGGTCAGTCTCTCAGCATGATAAAAAATGCTTTGTGATTGGTTTGAAGATAACGCGGCCCGAGACGGCGTGGCTCCTGCATCGTCCTGTAGAGCCACTCCAGACCAAGATTTTGCATCCATTCCGGCGCGCGGGGATTCTTGAGTGACAGAAAATCAAAGAGCCCGCCTGAGGTCTTTATGACACCGACATTGGTCAGTTTCTTGAGGTTCCGAGATACGAACTGCTGCTCTCGGGGGACCCCCATGCCGATCCATAGAATATCGGGTGCGAGGTTGTTGATCTCCGAGACAATTGCATCTTCTTCGTTCGCGCCAAAATAGCCGTTTCTCCGGCCAACGACGTGAAGATCGGGATAGAATTTCTGGGTGTTGCTGACTGCCGCCGCGTTGGATTTTTCATCGGCGCCGAGCAAATAGAACGATGCGCCGACATCTTGAGCCACGAGCGCAACGTCGTGATAAAGGTCGGTCGTAGCGACACGTTCGATGTTCTGCAAACCATGTTTTATCCGCGCGATCCAAACCATCGGCATCCCATCGGCAAGGATCTGATCTGCTTGGAGGAATTCCTGGCGCACGGCATCGTCCTCGTCGCACATGACGATGACTTGTCCATTTGCAGACGTGGAATAATAGGGCTCTTCGGCTGAACCCCGCTTGGCGAGCGCTCGCGCAATCAGTGTCTCGGCCGCGGTCTTCCGATCTGTCCATGTGATTGGAAGCCCACCGAGAACCTCAACGACATGATAGGATTGGGCAAGCTGTGCGAGCTGCCGGGCGTCCCACTGACCATGTTTTTTTTGGTCTCTCTGAGTATGTCTTGGACGCTGCGGACTCATTATCTATTCGCCAGGCTCCGGAATTTTCGCAGTGTGCAAGATAACGTCAGGGAATTAACGTTCAGCAAACAGAAATGCTGGTTGGTAGAAATAGATTAGAGCGTTACCCAACGTAGCTTTTCTTCCACTTCTGACGATATTCCAGAGAGAGGGTCTTCGTTGATTGAGTGTGGTTCGAATTCTTCCTCTACAACGACGAACAGATCTGCAAACTCTGACAGGCGCTGGACTTGCCCGTGATTGCGCACCGGCGGAGCGTCAATGATCATGCAGGCATCACGAGCTGTGTTGCTGACTGAAAAGCCCTCAACGACCTCCAGGATAGAACGCCGGTTCCGGAAGTGGTTCGTTGCGATCTCCCCAGGATCAACAATTGAAAGTGCGCGAGCTGCAGGCAGGCCCAAGGAGCCGGGCGCTGTCCGGTGAGCGTCGATCAGGTTCTGGTTCTCAGTCAGCAGCAACACTGGAAGCCCGCGCTGTCCTGCAAGCGCTGCAATCCCAAGAACGACGTCACTCTGATCCAGCTTTGGCTCAAGCGAGCTTACAACCACGACTGCCCCTCTGCTTTGGAGGGTCTTCACGTCACGCCGAAGCGGACCGCGCTTCAGATACTGCGCAGTTTCCTTCGGATCGAACCTTTCATAGGTTTGGGTCTGGGCCCGGTGATGGTCGTGATCCTTCGCGCGGGCATGCCTTTGTGCGCGGATTGGGCGATCGGGAACCTCCTGAAAACCCATCTTCTGAATGGTCTCATTCAATCTGCCAACAGGCGCCGAAAAGCGCTTGCGGCCTTCTTTGAATTTGCGTCCGGTCTGTTTCCGTCTCCCAAAACCAAACAGCGATTGAGACATCGTCTTTGACGCGCGTTTTTTCTCTACAGGAGCACCTGTCATCTCACGTGCAAACGCATAAAGAACCGCGCAGCCCCCCGAAAAGACCAGAAAAACGAGCCCAGCAAGAACCCGACTTGGCCGGTTTGGTTTCAGCGGAGGCAAGGCCGGCGATGCGATCCGAGCCTGCCCGAGTTCCAGACCGCTCTGCTTTTCGGTTGCCTTGAACCGAGCCAGAAACTCTTCATACAGCTGTCGGTTTGCGGTTGCTTCACGCTCCAGGCTTGCAAGCTGAACCATGGCGCGTTCGGTTCGAAGGGCCGTTTGTTTCCTCTGATTGAGCTCGTTGGTCAAAGCTTGAAGAGTGGAATTTGCACTTTCAAGCCGCTCTTTTTGGATCGCAAGAAGTCTGCTTTGTTCCAGAGAGATTTGCCGTTCGATTCCAGCCAGCTTGCTGCGCTCTGAGGTCACGCGGGGATGACGGTCGCCGTAAACCCGGCTGAACTCGGAGAGGTTCTGGAGTATTTGGCCTCGTTCACGGCGCAGCTCTGCAAGCTGTGCTGCGTCCGATTGTTCGGTCGTGGACGGAAGACCCGCGCCTGTGCTGATCTTTTCAACCCTTGAACGGATGGCCTCTGTTTCAGCCTTCGCGGCAACAATCTGCTCGTTCAGTGTGATCAGTTCACGCTGTAACAATGTGCTGTCTTGAGTAACACCGATGATGCCATTCTCTGCCTTAAAGCTCGCAACGGCTTTTTCAGAAGTTTCAAGGTTTGACCTCAAGTCGTTCAGGCGTTCTTCCAGGGACGAAGCTGCAGTGGCGTTCGCGGTCACCAACGCATCGGTCTGGCTGTCTACGAAGGCTTGCGCGACTGCATTGGCGTAAAGAGCGGATTTATCTGGGTCGTTGGATGAGAACGATATTTCAACAATGAAGGTCGCGCCCACCCGATTGACTTGCAAACGCCGCTTGAAGGCCGCGAGCAATTCACGGTCGTCAGGACCTACAGAACGCGCAAAAACCGGATCGGTCTTGGCGTCCAGATCTTCCAGCACTGGGCGCAGAAACCCATCGGAATGAACGATTTGGACGATACTTTCCAAGAAAGCGGCATCTGATCCAATGCCCGGCAAAACGTTTTCGGTAAGTGTCACTCTGCGCTCGCGCGGGTCAACCAGAACAAGTGCAGTCGCTTTGTACGGGAACGGATAAAGCGAGAACAGGACAAGCGCGATCGCTGTCAAAACAGCCGTGATGATCGTGATGCGCAAAAGGTTCCGGCGGAAGAACCCGATGATTTGCGAGAATTCAATCAGACCCTGGTTGAATGCGCCGTATCGTTGTTTTCCGTCTTGTGAAAACGGACCTTCCGGAGTCTCTTGGTTCCAAGCTCCACCTGGAATGGCGGTCATGTCAAGGCGCTCCAGTCGTATCGAAAAGCACTCTAATCAAAACTAGGTTTGGCGCAGTGGTTCGTATGCGGGTTCGTCGGCTGGCAAAAACTTAGCAATCAATCAATAACTATCCGTTAAACATAACCGCCTTCGGTATGATGAAATGCATAGCACGACAGCCCCGGAGAGCTTGGTATTTGCGTGAGAACTGTCGATAAAAATCAATCCTATGGCCTGGTTTCTGAGGGGCCTGACTGGAGCCGGGAGCCGATGGGCTCGGTGGCTGCAGTGATAGGTGGTTTTGTGCTCATCGGACTGCCGGTTGCGGGGCATATTTTAAGCCCGCTGATCGCGGTTCCGATGGCTCTGGTCCTCAGTGTTCTCCTCGCGAACTACGCGCCGCGCACTGCATTGATCAGCGTCATCATTGCCCTGTTGTTTCAGAATTTCTTTGTTTCAATGGTTTCGTCTAACCTGAGCGGCCCGGATGAATTCAAAATCATTCGAGGATACAACTTTGTCATACTCGTATCGATTTGGTCCGCTTTCTTCGCCAGTTACTGGACCCGGTTTCGCGGACAAAACAGGTCCATCGATCTCATCATGAACCTGACCTTTGGCGCAGTTGGGCTCGTCTTTTTTTATTTTCTGATCGGTTTTGTTCAAAACCCGACTCCCGCTGTCATTTACCTCCGGAACATTCTGACGCCGATCCTCATCTTCCAAATTGCCTTGATCACCTTTTGGCGGTTTGAATTTGGCCTTACCGTACCGCTCTTCATCGTCGGTACGATCTTCCTTCTAATGGGATATATCGAACTTATTTTCCGGGAGGATTGGCTCTACTTCACCGGAGGTGAAAGCTACTGGGAGCTGGATATGCGATCGGCGCGTTTGTCACTTGAATGGGACCAGGAAGCGCGGGAAACCGGTTACGTCATGCTGGGCTTTCTCGATGCCTTTCGCGTCGATTTATTCAACACACCGCTGCTCTACGGATTGGACCTTCGAGTGACGCGTCTCATGGGGCCAAACATGCACGCGATCAGCTATTCCTATGCGGTGGCTTTTCTGCTTGTGTTCGCGCTGTTTCGTGGTTCGGTTATCATGGCGTTGTTGCTGTTCCCCTTGCTCGTCTTTGCCAATGCGAAAGGTGCCTTAATTCTGTTCATTTTGGTGATCGGAGCATGGTTCGCATTCAAGCTCTTTGGCGCGCGGATGAGCCTTTGGGTCACTGGGTTTGTATTAGCACTCTATGCCGTCGCTGGAATTTTGGTCGGGCTTCAGATCGGCGACTTTCACGTGCTTGGCTTCATGGGCGGGCTTTACAATTTTCTTGGTTTCCCCTTCGGACATGGCATCGGTGTGGGAGGCAACCTCGGTACCGACTTTTCTCAGCTGGACTGGCCTGCTTATCAGGCCGCTGGGCGCACGCCGGTCGCAATCGAGAGTGCGGTTGGAGTTTTGCTCTATCAAATGGGGCCAGCTGCGTTCTTTCTACTTGGAGTATACATCTGGCTCGGGTGGCAAACACTTAGGGTGGCTTCCTTTACAGGTGCATCTCTTCACATTGCCGCGAGTTTTGCTTTGTTAACCGTTCTTGTGAACGGAATTTTTCAGGAAGAGGCTTTATTCTCGCCACTCGCCCTCGGGCTATTGATTTCTCTAAATGGCATGGTTCTTGGCCAAGCCATCCGAAAGGGCTTTGTTCCATAGGCATGAAAAACCTGTTCGCCTCTCTGGCATCGTTCGCCCTTAGGTCGGAAACTCGAGGCGTGATCATCTCGATGATGGTCAAAGCTGCCTCTATCCTGTCGGCTTTCACCCTCTTCACCTTGAGCGCACGCGTGTTGGGTGAGGAGCAGTTCGGCCAGTTTGCGCTGTTTTTCAGTGCGGCTTCCATGGCAGCCGTTGCCGCAGCTTTCGGCCAGGAAATGCTGATCATCCGGATCTGGAACGAGAACGTTGCCGCCGGGCGAATTTCGGTTGCCAAAGGCGGGATCGTGTTTGGGTTGTTGATCTCGGCGCTGGGCGCAACTCTGGGCGCGATAGTGATGGCGGGGATTGTCTATTTCTACAGCAATTGGGCGGCAGCCTTGAGCGCTGGATTGTTTGTTGCTGCTGCTGTCTTCCTTCTGTTTTTCTCCAGTCTTGCCCGATCAATTGTCAGCATACTGGTCGGTGATGGGCAAAGAGAGTTGACCGCATTGCTGTTTGCAAACGTTGTGCTGATTTTCTGTCTCGTTTTTGACTGGAGCTCTTCCGTCACATCGGTTGTCAATTTGATTGTCCTCGGAAAAGTCGTGGCAATTGCCCTGCAGGTTTTTTTCCTAACCCGGGTGCTGCGCCGAATGTATCCGGAGATGTTTGCAGCCAAACCGGAGTTCGCCGTTGATCGCTGGCTGCCATCTTCCACGCGGCTCTGGTTCGCCAGTATTCTGGAATCCTCCAATCAGTATCTCGACGTCATTCTGGTCGGCTATCTGCTCGATCCGATTGCCGCAGGCGCCTATTTCGTTACGACGCGCCTTGCCAACGGATTTGCCTCCGTTGCGGACGCGTTCAACATGTTTGCCATGCGGCAATTTCCGGAGCTTTACTACAAAGCGGATGAGGGCGGTCTGCTGCGGTTGCTGCAGACCCTTGCCATCCTGACAGCGCTTGCGGTTGTCGGCGGTCTGTTTGTAGTTGGCGTTGCAGGTCACTGGTTGCTGATGATCTTTGGCTCAGAGTACATGGCTTATTACCATGTTCTGGTGATCCTTTGTCTCGGCAGCGCCGCAATGGCAGCAACAGGCCCGGCGGCGCCCGTTTTGATGTTGACCGGGCATGAGGGGGCTTATCTGCGGATCGTTGCGCTCAGCGTTTTCATTCGAGTGGCTGGCTTCTTTTTGATTGTTCCAATGTTTGGGATTGTTGGTGCAGCTATGACCACGACTGTTTCGCTTGTTGCAATGGCTGTTCTGGTTAGCGTCCGGTCTCGCACTGCGACTGGTTACAATGTCACGGCAACGCGTATAATGGGCGGATTGGCGCCGGATCGTATGAACGCGAAGGAATCGTGAGAATGAGTGGGCAGCGCATTCTCTTCATCCAGACGCAAGCGGAAAATGCCGGTGCTCAGGAAGTTTCCCGTCTGCTCGGGGAACACCTGACAAACCGTGGTCACACAGTCCAGCACCTTTTCTTCTACAAGAAGTCGGAAGATTTTTCGGCGCCACCGGACACTGTTATCGTACGCCAAACCCGGCCGTCCAAGTGGCGTTTCTTTTCTTTCTTGGGCGCGCTGTACAAGGCCATCCGGGACTTCAAACCAGACTGCGTCTTTTGCTTTCAACATTTTGGAAATGTGATCGGGGCACCGGTCGCCAGGCTTGCGGGCTGTCCGGTCATCGTTGCCAATCAGGTAACGGCACCCAGCTTGATCAATCCAGTGGTTGCCTTTCTCGACAAGGGTCTCGGGATTGTCGGGATTTATGATCGGGTCACCGTGAACTCCAACTTCCTGCTCGATACCTATGGCCGCTACCCAAACCGCTATGTGTCGCGATTGGATTTGATACCGCAGGGATTTGAAACCAAAGACTGGGCAATGGACAAAGCCTCGGCCCGTGAGGAACTTGGCTTGCCTAACGATGTGCCGCTTCTTGGTGTTTCCGCACGGCTCAACCCGGCCAAGCAAATCGACAAGGTTCTAGCCCTCCTCGCTAAGCGGCCGGAATGGCATTTCGCAATCGCAGGTCAGGGGCCGGATTTTGAGCGTTTGCAAAACGAAGCCATTAAACTCGGGATCACGAACCGTGTTCATTTCCTGGGCGAATTTGCCCCCAGCGAGATCGGCAAATTTCTCGTTTGTCTGGACGTATTCACATTCCCGTCTGCTGCGGAGAGTTTCGGGCTTGCAGCCATTGAAGCCGCACAGGCGGGCATTCCCGTTGTTGCCAACGATTTGCCGGTCTTGCGGGAAGTGCTTCAAGCCAATGGCAAACCATGTGCTCTGTTTGTTGACGTTATGGACGCGGAAGCATTTGCGAATGCCATCGCCACGATGCTGAATGATCCGAAAGTGGCGCAGACATTTCGAGATCGAAGCGGCGATTTGAAAGAGCGGTATTCGCTGAATGCTATGGTGGATGCCTACGAAACCCTTGCGACTGGCAAAGATCTAGCCGCTGACAAGCATCAGGTCATGGCGGTCTCATGAAGGTCGGGATCCTTGTTGAAAAGGACAGGTGCCGACGATGGCTGCTGCATCTCGCCGAGCTCTTGAAGACGTCTCAGTCAGAGGAAGTGGCGTATCATTTGATAAAGCCATCAGCGGCAGTATCCAGGGAACTGAAAACGGCCCTGCAGCTTGAGGAACGCGTTCTCGGCGCAGATCCGTTCTCCGGTATGAGCAAACTGGACCCTTCGGAGCTGCCTCACACCACCAGAAAAAATACTGATCTAGTTTTCGATCTCACTATGGGTGGGAGTGAGTACGGAAGCTCCAAGATTTTTGAGGTCCGATACAACGGAGCTTGCGGTGAGGAAGCCTTATTCTCTGCATTGATGAGCAAAGGGACACCACTCATAGAAGTTATCGATCGGCAAGCTGGCACCGTTGCGGCGTGCGGAACCGCCTCGCTCGAGGCCGCACGAGGACTTGGCGGTGCAATGGACGCCGTCTATTCGAGAGTGGCAGTTCTGATCAAGAAGGTCGTTGAAGGGTCTCATGCGCACGGCACACCAATGAAGGCAGAGGCACTTCAAGTGGTCACGCAGAAACAGGTCCTGATCCGGTTGTTGCGGGAAACGGCGGTCACGCTGGTCCGATCTGTCTACAGAGCGTTTTTCTACACGTCCCATTGGCGGGTGGGCTGGAGATTTGTTGACGGTGAAGGCGTTGCGGGCACCCGTGACCTGAGCGGAGAGCCTTGGCACGTTCTCAAAAGCCCGCATGACACGTTCTTCGCCGATCCTTTTCCAATCGAAACGGATGGCCGATATTATCTGTTTTTCGAAGCCCTACCGCACGACACCCAAAAGGGTGTCATCTCGATGGTGCAGATGACACAAGACGGTCCGGTCGGCGAAGCATCAACGGTTCTGGAAGAACCATGGCATCTTTCTTATCCCTTTGTTTTTGAACGGGATGGAGAATTTTGGATGATCCCGGAAAGTTCTACGAACAAAGAAGTCGTGCTTTACCGGGCAGCAAGATTTCCCGGCCAATGGGAGCGGCACACTGTGCTGTTAACTGGCGTAGAAGCGGCAGATGCAACCATCATTGAGTATGAGGGGCGGTTCTGGATGTTTGCCGTCACCCGAAACGGTGTCGGCGGGTATTCCGACTGTCTGAGCGTCTATTATGCAGATGATTTGTTGGGCCCTTGGCATGCCCACGGGCAAAATCCTGTCCTCGTTGATGACCGCGCTGCTCGGCCGGCAGGACGATTCTTTTTGCAGGGCGGAGATTTGTGGCGTCCGGTCCAGGATTGCCGAAACGGCTATGGAGCGGCACTCGCCTTTGCCCGCGTCGACGAATTAAGTCCGACAACGTTTCAGCAGTCGGTTCATGAAACGCTGACACCAGGACCGTTGTGGCCTGGACGCAAATTGCATACTCTGAACAAGGCTGGTGATCTGGAGGTTGTTGATGGGTGCACTTACCATCCAAAATCAGAACTCGCTGCGAAAATGAAAGCCTTTTTCAATAGATAGAGCCCTGAGATAAATGCTTGAGCTGTCGGCTCAACGCAGTTGACGGATCGGCTGTCGTCGAATTTTAAAAAGGTCGGGCACTGCAGGCGCCTACAATTGACGTTACGTTCTTTCTCATATCAAATTATCGGAACATATCCGTCAACGGAGGCGTGAGATGGCCCTGACATTGCCGGGAAGTCTTTTTAAAAACACCATGTTTCTGGCGTTTGTGCTTGTTCTGACCATATGCGGTTCTGCAGGTGCAAGTGAGCGGCACGCGTTAGTCATTGGTAATGCCGATTATGACAGTAAGACACTGACTGCGTTGAAAAACCCGGCAAACGATGCCGCGCTCGTTGCGGACAGTCTCAGATCCGCAGGCTTTACCGTCGAGCTGGTGTTGAATGCCAACTTGCGGACCATGAAACGCTCGGTCCGGGACTTTTCTGATAAACTGAAAGCAGCGCCGAAGGGCTCTTTGTCGGCGTTCTACTATTCGGGGCACGGATTTGAAGCAGGTGGAAAGAACTATCTAGCGCCGCTTGAAGCTGATTTGCGGGATGAAGTTGATGCCGAGTTCGAGGCTCTTTCGGTTGACTGGGTGCTCACCGCAGTTGAGAGCTCACATGAAGGCGCAAACATCGTCATTCTGGACGCGTGCCGTAACACAGCTCTGACACGCTCTGCGGGCGGGACCGCCGGTGGCTTCTCTCTTTTGACGAGTACACCGCGCGGAAGCTTCATTTCCTTTGCGACAGCCCCTGGCAGCACCGCGACAGACGGAGCTGGATTGAACAGCCCTTACACCGCTGCAATAGCCCGTGAAATGCTTGTTCCTGGCGCGTCGATTGAAACGGTCTTCAAGCGCGTTCGCCAGCAAGTGGTCGAAGCAACGGACGGTGAACAGGTGCCGTGGGATCACTCATCTTTGACGCAGGATATTGTGCTGCTGCCTGGCGGAACAACGCAGGACACCGGGGCACAATCGGCAGCGCCGCTCAGTGCTGATGCCATTCAGGTCGAACTGCAGTTCTGGAACGATGTGAAGGACTCTGATGACCGCCAGCAGATCCAGGCCTACCTTGACCGGTTTCCGCAAGGAGCGTTCTCTGAACTTGCCAAGGCAAGGCTTGCCCAAATCGGCTCAGGAGCGTCTGGAGACATCGAGCAGCTGTTTGCCAAGATCCAGAGCCGGTCGTTGCTGGTCGAAAATCCGCAGCGTCCGCATGAGTTTTACGCCAATGCACGCCTGCGGGAGATCAAAGGCGATTATCCCAAAGCACGTCAGGATTATCTGAAGTATTTTGCGTTCGGCGAACCGCAAGTCGATCCGCACGTCCGATTCCAGTCGGTGTTGAAAATCCAGGAGGGGCGGGCAGGCGCGCGCGAAGTCTATAATGCCTTTTCGCAAGGCCGGCGCGACCCGACAACACTCTTTGCCGAAATCTTGCTGGAAGAGCGTGAGGAACGCGTTCGTCGGCTCGCCACATTCATTGATGCATATCCGGATTTCACACCTGCCTACTACGCTCTGAGCCAGGATTTTTCTGCGGCGCGGGTTGGTCAGCAATCGCTCGCCGACAAGACGCAGGAACTGGAGCTGTTGCAGAAATTTCAGGAACGCGTCGATGAAGGACGGTTCCTGCGGTACTTCATCGACCAGCAGATGGCGGCCCAATGGCAGGAAGATGCCAAGACACGGTTGGCGGCCTTATCGGTCATGAACACCGCTGCCCTCAGCAATCCGGTTAAAATCAATGCTATGCGCAGCAATCAGGGATGGATGATCAATCTGGCGATCGCCGACCGCACGCAAGAGATCTTCGTCAAACTGCCGGATCAGGATTTCAAGTCGACCGGTTTCATGGCGAATTCCATGGATCCAACGACTGGCCGGCCGATCGCTTATCCAATGATCGAGCTGCCGGGCAATGCTGGCGAAATGGATATTGCGGTCAAATACACCGACATTCGCGGCGAAGAACAGGGACCGTTCCAGATCAAGTTCAGTCCGGGCCTGGCCCTCATCGCAGGGCAAAAAGATATCTTGGAAAGGATGCCGAATGGTTGGCTCAGCTACCGGGACTATGACGGCAAGCGGCTGGTCTATTTCACCCATTTGATCAGTTACCGGTGCGCCATTGATGAAGTGCGTTATGGATTGGATACGGATGCGCCGGATCAGACGTTTGAGATCGGTGCTTGCGATCCTGACAATCCGCATGCAATCCCTTCCAGCGGGCCTGGGTCGACCGTTCATGCGACCATTCCGAAGCCGACGCAGTTCATATCTGTGCAGTTGACTTATGCTGATGGCACGCAATCAGAAGTCCAACGATTTGATGCACCGAACTAAGGTGTTCTCAGCTGTCGACTGGCAAAACACATTTGGCGGCGCGCGATGACAACCTCGTCGCCACCCGGCAGACCTGAAACCAGTTTTCTGGGGCGATGGGGCAGTGCAGTTTGCGCAGCGCTGCTTGCAGTGCTGATTGCGATACCGGTTGCCAGCCGGCTAGACCCGATAGTTGGCGACCTTGCCGTCTTGGAGTTCATGCCCAGCGAGCAAGTCTCCGATACGGATATTGTGATTGTTACGATCACAGAAGATACGTTGGCCTCTTTCCCTTACCGCTCTCCAATAGACCGCAGGTTTCTGGCCGAATTGCTGGTCTCCCTCGATGCGGCCAGACCGGCAGGGATTGGCATCGACGTGCTGTTTGACAGCCCGAGCGAACCGGAAAAAGACGCCCGACTGTTTCGGATTCTCGATGACCTTAAGGCCCCTGTTGTGTTGGCGACCGTCCCCGCCAGTCTTCTGACAGAAAAACAAGCTGCTTATCTGGCGTCCGTAGTGGAACGCCGGCAACCGGGGTCTGTAATTTTGCAGAGAGACGATGCAGATGGCATTCTGCGGCATCTGCCGGTCAACGATGGTGAGACACCGCTATTCACCGAAGCGCTTGCAAATCAGCGTTTTGAAAAGACGCCTTTTGACAGCCGGATCTTTTATCCCGCGCTTTCGGCGGATGAGGCGGGGCGTTTCCCGCGCTACCCCGCCCATACCGTCGCCTTTCTTCCTCAAGACTGGTTTTCCGGCAAATATGTTTTGATCGGGACGGATCTTCCGGGCACGGACCGCCATGCGACGCCTTTAGCCTCACTTCAGGGTGTCCAGGCTGGGGACCTGCCAGGCATTGAGATCCATGCTCATGTGCTGGCGCAGTTGTTGTCCGGACGCGCGCTTGCCGTCCCGACCTTTGCCCAGTCAATTGGGTTGCTCGTCCTTTTTGCCGGCGTTTCGGCTTTTGTTTTTACAATCTTCCGGCAACCAAAAGTGTTCTTCACCGGATTTGCGATGTGCCTCGGCCTTTATGGGGTGGCGGCTTGGGGATTGATGCAGGCTGGTACCGCTTTGCTCCCGGTTCTCGGCCCTGTGACCGCAGCATCGGCAAGTGTTTTCCTGCTGGCTCTTGTGCGATGGCGGCAGGACCGGCTGGAGCGTGCGTTCGTGGTGTCGGCTTTTGAGAAATACGTCAGTCCTGAAGTGGTCAGACGTTTGGCAACCGGTGAAGTTGAACTTGCGCTGGGCGGTGAGAAGCGCTTGGTCACATACGTATTCACAGACCTGGCCGGGTTTACAACCCTATCAGAGGAGTTGCCGCCGGATCGCGTCGCAGAAATCCTGAATGGATATCTGGATGAAGTCTGTAACGTTGTCTTCCGTCATGGGGCAACGCTCGACAAGCTAATCGGCGACGCGGTGGTCTGTTTCCTGGGCGCACCCGAAGATGATCCTTCGCAAGCGAAAAACGCAGTTGCCCTTGCTGTCGAGCTGGATCAGACCTCGGAACGGTATCGGAAATCCTTGTTGGACCAGGGTGTGTCGCTGGGCGTGACCCGCATCGGGGCGCATTGCGGCGATGCGGTGATCGGGAATTTCGGTGGTCACCGTTTCTTCGATTACACCGGGATTGGAGATACGGTGAACACGGCGGCACGATTGGAAGGCGCCAATAAATATCTTGGCTCTCGCATCTGCGTTAGTCAGACTGTTCTGGACCGGCTTGAAGGGAGTACTGATTTTGTCTTCCGGCCCCTCGGCGAAGTTGTTCTGAAGGGGCGGCAGCAGACCCTTGGCTGTTTCGAACCAAGTCCCAAAAGCGTCTCCGAGGAAATCTGGTTCAAGGACTACATCGCTGCTTACGATCAGCTGAACGAAGATTCAGAGGTTGCAAAAACCCTTTTTGAACGGGTTTTGACTATCAAGTCAGATGACGGGCCGTCCCGGTTTCATTTGGCCCGGCTGGAAAAAGGGCTGTCTGGCACGAAAGTTGTCTTGTCGGAGAAGTGACGCTTCACCAGCGCCTGAGGAGTGAAGATGGCGAAAAGACTTTGGATTTGCCTGTCAGCATTGGCGATGATGTTGCTGCCAGCACATGCGGAAATCGTTGTTGTCGCGGTGAGCGGTACAGACGAAATCGCGCCGGGAACGAGATTGGTAACCGGGCAGGCAATCAACTTGCCGGAGGGCGCCAAACTCACTCTCCTATCCCAAAGCGGTGAAATGCAGGTCCTCGAGGGGCCGTACTCTGGTGAACCGGCGGCTAATAGTGAGGCCTCAATTCAAAAAAGTGACGCCGCGGGTTGGTCGGCGGTCCTTGCACTTGTCGGTGATCCGGACGCGCGATCCGATGTCATGGGCGCATCTAGGGTCACTGATGGTGCGTTCATGGTGCCGCCGAGCATCTGGCATGTCAGCGTCGACAGTTCAGGACCACGGTGCACCTTGCCGGATACTGTGACCTTGTGGCGCCGGGATGCCGGGCAGGGCACAGATATCTCTATTCGCAGCAGCGCAGGCCGTCTAACGGATGTCGCTTGGCCGGTGGACGAACACGTGATGGCGCTGCCGGACGAATTCGCGGCGGATGGAAGATTGATGGTTTCGATCGACGGTGAACTCCGGGACTTGGCTTTGATCGTTGCGCCGGACGACCTGTGGCAAGCCGGGCCTGGTGCCGTTTTCACGTGGCTGATGGAGCACAAATGCCAACGCCAGGCGCTGGCGTTGATCGAACGGATCCATGCTGGATTGAGCCTGACGGATTGATCGAATGGGGCATTAGGGAGCATGCGGATGAACAGGGACGGACTGCTCGAAAGCGTGCTTTCAAGCATGATCCAGGGCGTTGCTGTGTTCGGTGAGGACCTGAAGCTTCTCGCCTGGAACCAGAAGTTCCGCGACATGCGCCATTACCCTGACGAGCTGGTCTTCGAAGGCCAAAGCGTCGAAGCCCTCATTCGTTTTGACGCCGAGCACGGTGAGTTCGGGACTGGAGATGTGGACGAGATCGTCCAGGGCTTGATGCAGAAAGTTCGGTGTTTCGAAGAACACGCCTTTGAACGTGCCCGCCCGGATGGCACCTACATGGAGGTTAAAGGCGGGCCGTTGCCAGGGGGCGGGTTTGTCAGCACCTATTCCGACATCACCGAACGGGTTGCTGCGCGCCATCAGCTGCTTCGGCAAATGGAAGAGTTGAAAGAGGCGCGTCAGGCTACACTGGACATGATGGAAAAGGCCGAGGCGAACCGTAAGCGTGCCGAAGAGCTACGGGAAAAGGCCGAAAGTGCCACCAAGGCCAAGGACATGTTTCTGGCCGCCATGAGCCACGAAATCCGAACGCCCATGAATGGTGTTGTCGGCATGATTGATCTGTTGACGCATACCGATCTCGATGACGAACAGATGCAAATGGCCTCAACTGTCCGGGACTCTGCCTTTGCGCTTCTGACCATCATTAATGACATCCTTGATTTCTCCAAGATTGAAGCCGGCAAGATGGATCTGGAAATGATCCCCATGTCCATCCTTGATGTGGTAGAGGGCGTCGGTGAAACCATGGGGCCGAATGCCTGTGCAAAAGGGCTCGATTTCATCGCCTACTGCGATCCGAGGATCCCGGCTGAAGTTGCAGGAGATCAGGTCCGGCTGCGCCAGATCCTGTTTAACCTCCTCGGCAACGCGGTGAAGTTTACCGAAGCTGGCCAGGTCACGCTGCGGGTCGATCTGCTTGAAGTTTCCGAAGGCCAAGCTACCGTGCGGTATCAAGTGCAAGATCACGGGATCGGTATGACCCCGGAACAGACGGCAAACCTCTTCCAACCGTTTCAGCAGGCAGATGTGTCCACCACGCGCCGGTTTGGCGGCACCGGCCTTGGTCTGACAATAGTGCGGCGCTTGGTTGACATGATGGGGGGAACAATCGACGTGGAGAGTGTTCCAGGGGACGGCAGCACATTCACAGTCACGTTGACACACGAGATCGTTGAAGAGGCAGGTGTCGAAACCGGCCATGAGCTGGCGGGTGTGAAGGTTCTGGCACTTGTGCCCGATGACCCGACACGGAGGACTCTTGTTGAGACCTACCTTGGTTGCTCAGGCATTTCCGTTGACGTCGTGAGCGAGCCGGAACTTCTTTTTCAAAGCGCAATTGAGGCGCATGAAAAGTTGGCTCCATATGACACCGTCTTGTTAGGTCTCGGGTATGAGGAAACGGCAAGATCGGATCTACGGGAGCGTTTCCGCGCCGATGGGGATCTTCAGAAAACACGATTTGTCATCGAACGCCGGATGGCCGATCTTGGAACGCCTCTTGAGTTGCCGGATACGACAGTGGTGCCAGCCACACCGCTTACCCGCCGAAACTTGCTGAATAGTCTGTGTGTTGCGATGGGACGGGCGTCACCCAGCTCCATCAGACATGCTCCCTCTGTCGAGGCGGGCGGATGTGTCGCGCCAAGCGCAGACGAAGCTATGGCAAACGGTGAATTGGTTCTGGTGATTGAGGACAACAAGACAAACCAGGATGTCATCCAGCGGCAGTTGCGGCTTCTTGGCTACCAATGCGAGGTTGCGGAAGACGGTGATGCTGGGCTGGCAGCGATGCGATCCGGCCGTTTCGGCATTGTCTTGTCAGATGTGCACATGCCGAAGCTCGACGGATTGGAAATGACACGGCAATTCCGTGCGCACGAGACCAATGGATCGACACGGGTTCCGATCATTGCGATCACCGCAAATGCCCTTCAAGGAGAAGCCGACCGGTGCCTCGAAGCGGGGATGGATGATTTTCTGCCGAAACCGCTTGAGATGAAAAAACTCAAGGACATGCTGAAGCGCTGGCTGCCGCACGCAGCGGTCAATCGTGTTGATGTGGTTGCAGAAATTGGCTTCCAAGACGGTGGGGCTGCCGCCGTCGATTCACCAATAAACACCGCCGAACATGCGCCGATCGATCTGTCGCCGTTGGAAGAGATCTTTGGCGATGACCGCGAGACGATCCATGAGGTTCTGACTGATTTTGTTGATCCTGCCTGGCTTGTTGTTGGAGAAATTGCAGACGCCGTTGAAGCACAGGACGCGGCCGCAGTTGGTGCGGCCGGCCATAAACTCAAATCCTCGGCGCGGGCCGTCGGCGCCAATGAACTCGCTGATCTCAGTCTCAGCCTGGAGAAGGCTGGAAAATCCGACGATTGGGCCGCCATTAACGTGGAGTTTCCAAAGCTTCGGCCAATAATGCAGCAGATTGCGGCCCACATTGCCGACTTTTGACGAGAACTGGACCCCTGATATGGGCATGGCCAAGGTTTTGATCGTCGATGATGACCCGTTCATCACGACCTTAACGACCAAGATACTGACCAGAATTGGATATGACATGGTCCTGTCGGCGGAGGACGGTGCCAAGGGCCTGGACGCTGTGGAGGCCCATGCGCCCGATGTCATTCTCTGCGACCTAAACATGCCGGGCATGGACGGTCTAGAGTTTCTGCGCCACCTTGCCGAGCGGGATGCGCCCTGCGCGATTATCCTGGTGAGCGGCGAGGACAAGCGGATCCTGCAAACAGCAACGCAGCTTGCCGAGGCGCATCGGCTAAAAGTCCTTGGGGCCATTCAAAAGCCGATCAAACCCGATCCGCTTAAGGTCTTGCTCGACAAGCACGTTGCCCAACAATCCGCTGCGCGACGCGGACCGATTGAAAGTCTTCCGCTTGAGACAATCAAAGCTGGGTTGGAGAGCGGAGCGATAGATGTCTTTTTCCAGCCGAAGGTCGCAGTACCGGACCAGAAATTGATCGGGGTTGAAGCACTGGTCCGCTGGCGCAGTGAAGATGGCAAGTTGATCCCACCGATTGCGTTTGTTCCGGTCATTGAAGAAAATGGTCTGATCGACGAAATGACGCGTCAGGTGTTTGAGAAGTCGATGGTTACCTCAGCTACCTGGCAAAGAGAGGGGCTCGACATCAAAGTGGCGGTGAATTTCTCCGTCGATTCCTTAACGCGGTATGAGGTGTTCGATCTGGTTATTGCGGCGATCGCAAAGGAAGCCATCGATCCGCATTCCGTGATCATCGAGGTGACCGAAAGCCGGATCATGGAGGATGTCGCAGCGCCGCTCGAGATCCTTACGCGTTTGAGGATGAAGGGCGTTGGGCTTGCCATTGACGACTACGGCACCGGCGCTTCGTCGATGCAGCAGCTGAAACGCATCCCGTTCACAGAGTTGAAGATCGATCGGGCGTTCGTCGATGGCGCACCCCAAGACGATGAAGCCCGCGCAATGCTGGAGTCCAGCGTATCGTTGGCCAAAAAACTGGGCCTTTCCACAGTCGCTGAAGGTGTCGAAACACAGGCGGAATGGGATCTCATCGCCGAGTTGGGAGTTGATGTGGTGCAGGGCTATTTCATCGCCAAGCCAATGCCATCTGACGAGCTTTTGGTATGGGCACGCCAGAATGGCGATCTCGCCAGCTGATGAAATCCGCTCCGCTTAAGCTTGGCGCATACCGCTCGCATCAAAGTAGCGGGCCTTTTCTTGAGCAAACCCAAGTGCGACCTGCTGGCCTGCGGGTATGTCATGCTGTCCGAAAAACCGTGCGGTGATCTGTTTGTCTCCGGTCATCGCGATGATGTTGGTGTCCCCGCCCAGATGTTCAACGTGCTGAACAGTTGCCCTGATCGGGCCTTCAGCGGACAGAACCAGATCTTCCGGCCGTATCCCGAGCGTGCGGGTGTCGCCGGGCGTCACGGTTTCTGCCGGCAGGAAGTTCATTGACGGAGATCCAAGGAAACCGGCCACGAACTGGTTGACCGGATTGTTATAGAGCTCCATCGGGCTGCCGATCTGTTCCACGCGCCCGGCCCGGAGAACGACAATCTTGTCGGCCAGCGTCATTGCTTCGGTCTGGTCGTGCGTCACATAGACGATGGAGGTTCCGAGCTGTTGGTGCAGATTGGCAATCTCCAGCCTCGTGTTCATACGCAGTGCCGCATCAAGGTTCGAGAGTGGTTCATCAAACAGGAACAGTTTCGGCTGGCGGACAATCGCCCGGCCGATCGCCACCCGTTGACGCTGGCCGCCAGAAAGCTCCGACGGATACCGGTCGAGATAGTCTTCCAGATTGAGCATCCGGCTGGCTTCCGTAATGCGGTTGGCGATCTCCGCTTTACTGTGACCTTCCTGCTTCAAGGCAAGCGACATGTTCCCACGGACATTGAGGTGCGGATAAAGCGCATAACTCTGGAACACCATCGCGATGCCGCGCTTCGAGGGCGGGGTCGTGTTGACGACATTCCCGCCGATGTTCACCTCGCCTGAGGTGGCGTCTTCCAATCCGGCAATGATCCGCAGCAGTGTGGATTTGCCGCAGCCAGACGGGCCGACAAAAACCACAAATTCGCCTTCTTCAACCTCAATGTTGATGTCCTTGAGAACCTCAACAGCGCCAAAGGACTTGTAGACATTTTTGAGAGAAAGAGCGGTCATTGCGCTGTTCCTAACGTGATCGGTTGGCCCGTGCGGATGCTTTCGTCCGCCGCTAGGCAAATGGCGAGGGATTGAACAGCGTCCTGCATGTGACGTGTCAGGTCGATGTTTTCTGTAATGGCACGCACCATGTAGGCTTGCTCTGCATCGCAAAGCTCCTGGTGGCCGGGTTCATCAGGCATATCAATGGAGACATCCCCGTCTGGCCGGTGCACCAGAATGCTGCCGACCTTGGTATGGCCGTCGATATCTGCGGAAGCGCCCTTGTTGCCGTCGGTAATGGAGACCGAGCCGTTCGGTGAAACGATGTCTTTCACAAAGAAGGCGGTTTCGGACATCATCGGTCCCCAGCCAGCTTCATACCAGCCAACGGATCCGTCGTCGAAGACCACCTGAAACTGCCCGTAATTGTACATGTCTTCGGCGATTTCATTGGAGAGCCTTACGCCCATGCCATGGACCCGAAGCGGTTTGCCATCGGTGATCTGGCACATGACATCGACATAATGCACGCCGCAATCCACGATCGGACTTGTGGTCTGCATCAAGGCCTTGTGGGTTTCCCATTCCGCGCCGGAGGATTGCTGATTGAGATTGAGGCGGAAGACAAAGGGACCGCCGAGGCCGCGGGCTTCTTTGATCAGACGGATCCAGGACGGATGGTGACGCAGGATATAACCAACCACCAATTTGCGGCCTGTTTCTTTCGCCTTGGCAACAACACGCTCGGCATCGGAGACCGTCGTGGCCAACGGCTTTTCGACGAACACATGCGCCCCGGCTTCCATGGCCGCACAGGCATAGTCTGCGTGACTGTCGGAGTAGGTGGCGATCACGACGAGATCCGGTTTCAGTTCCAGACCTTCTGAGAAGCTTTTGAGGTGCGGGTAGGACTGCAGCTCCTCGGGAAGTTCGACCTTAGAGCGGTTGACGAGTCCAACGATTTCCACGTCGGGAAGACAGTGAAGAGCGAGAGCGTGGGACAAGCCCATGTTGCCGAGGCCCGCAATGACAGCACGGATCATTTAACTGCTCCAGATGTTAAGCCGCGGATCAACTGGCGAGAGAAGATCACATAGAGGATCAGTACCGGAAGGATTGCCATGGACAGGGCGGAGAGCACCGCGTTCCAGTCGGTCACGAACTGCCCGATAAACACCTGGCTGCCGAGTGTTAACGTCTTGGTCTCTTCCGCAGGTGCTAAGATCAATGGGAACCAGAGATCATTCCAGATCGGGATCATGTTGAAGACCGCGACGGTTGCCAAGGCCGGCCGGACCAGCGGCAGCACCAGCCGGAAGAAGATCGTGTATTCGCTGAGGCCGTCGACGCGAGCAGCGTTTTTCAGGTCGTCAGAGACCTGACGCATGAACTCTGTCAGGATGAAGACCGCGAGCGGGAGACCTTGGGCCGTGTAAACAAGGATCAGCGCCCAGAGCGTGTTGACCAGCCCGGTGGAGACCATCATCTCAAGGATTGCAACAGTCCCGATCCGGATTGGAACCATTATGCCGAGCGCCAGATAGAGGCCAAGGATCATGTTGCCGCGAAACCGATATTCGCTGAGGGCAAACGCGGCCATCGCACCGAAGAGCAGAATGAAGAACAACGATGCCACGGTGACGATCATCGAGTTTTGAAAGTAGAGAAAGAAGTCTCCCTGTTTCATGACCGTCTGATAGCCGATCATTGAAAAGCTCTCGGCGTTTGGCAGGGCCAGGGGCTCCCGGAAGATGAATTTCCGGCTTTTGAAGCTGTTGATCAGGATGATGAATACAGGGAAGAGCGCGATCAGCGTGTAGAGGATCAACGCGCCGTGCATGGCTGCAGAATTGAACGGATTTGTGCGGGCCTGGCTCATGGTCTTGACCTCACAACTGATACCGGCGGAGCCGGGTCTGAATGCCAAAGAGGTAGACACAGACTCCGACGAGAATGATGGCGAACATGGCACTCGCAACGGCTGCACCCATATGCGGATCACCGAGCTGAAGCTGGAAGCCGAAGAAAGTCCGGTAGAAGAAGGTGCCGAGGATATCGGTCGAGAAATCAGGGCCGGCGAGGGCACCTTGCGAGGCGTAGATCAAGTCAAAAGCGTTGAAATTGCCGACAAACGTGAGGATCGAGATGATCCCGATCGATGGCAGGATGAGCGGCAGCTTGATCTTCCAAAAAGCGGTCATGCCCGTGATGCCGTCAATCTCCCCAGCTTCCAGAATCTCCTCCGGGATGGTTAGAAGCGCTGCGTAGATCAGCATCATGGGGATGCCGACAAACTGCCAGACGGAGATCAGCGACAGGGTTGTCAGCGCATACTCTTCCTTGCCGAGCCAGGGCTGGTACAAGAAACCGAGGCCGACAGAACCCAGCATTGTCGGGGCGATGCCCCAGATTGGCGACAGGATGAGTTTCCACGCAAAGCCAACGATCACGAATGACAGGATGGTCGGGATAAAGATTGCGGAACGGTAGAGCGCTGCAAAGCGGAGTTTAGGATGAGACAACAATGCTGCAAGTGCAATCCCGATCGGGTTTTGCACCAGCATGTGGATCACGAAGAACCAGACATTGTTGCCGAGTGCATTCCAGAACTGGTCCGCCCAGACCGGATCGCCAAACAGCGTCATGAAGTTTTGCAGACCGACGAAAATCCGCTCCTGATCTATCCGGCTGTAGAGCGCCAGACGCAGGGTGTTGAACAGCGGCAAAATCATGATTGTCGTATAGACCAGCACGGCGGGTGCCAGGAAAACGGCAATATGCCAGCGTATGCGGGGGCGGTTCATGCGGCCTCCGGTTCCGATCCGGGTAGCGTGATGGCTACCCGGATTGTTTGTTTAGAAGGGACAGGCTTATTGGTGCGGTGCGTACCAGCTGGATAGGCCTTCCTGAAGCTTCGCTCCTAGCGCCTCAGGTGTCTCGGTCCCCTTGATAGCGGCCACGCTTGCGCCCCAGGTTTCGTTTTCCAGGTTTGGCGTCCCGCGCGACAGGATCTGGTAAGTCGACCGGATGGTGGACTCACACTCCCCGCGCCAGCTTGCAAACTCTTGCGCAAGCGGGTCTTCCAGTTCCACAGGTGTTTTCGATAAGGGGAAGAAACCCGGCAGAGCGTTGCCGAAGATCGATGCGAATTCGGGGCTGGCAACCCAAGCCAGGAACGTCTTTGCGGCATCGGCATTCGGACTTGCTGCATTGAGACCAATTCCGATGTCCGTGTGATCCGAGATGTAGCAGGTGTCGCCGTCAGCTTTCACAGGTGCCTTGAAGGCGCCCATTTCAAAATCGGCCTGTGTGTTGAAGCCTGCAATTTCCCAGCTTCCGGCAGGGTAAATCGCTGCGCGGCCAAGAGTGAACAGGTTTTGGCTGTCGGGGTAGGTTTGTGCCTCGTAGCCGAACCCAAGATAAGGTTGCCACTTTGCAAGCGTTGCGTAAGGGGCAACCCATTGTTCATCGGTCAGCTTTTGCTCGCCCTTGATCAGTGCGAGACGGCCTTCTTCGCCCTTCCAATAGTTCGGGCCAATGTTGTTGTAACCCATGGTGGCTGCTTCCCACTGGTCATTGGTGCCCATGGCCATCGGGATATAGCTGCCGTCGTCCTTGATCTTATCCAGAACCGCGAAAAACTCGGCTTCTGTAGTTGGAACCTCCAGGCCAAGTTCGTCAAAAGCGTCTTTGTTATAGATGAACCCGTGAATGACGGAGGCCATCGGAACGCAGAACGACGCCGAGGCGTCGTCGGTCTGCCAGGCGGACTTTGCAACATCGGAGAAGTTGGACATGGCCTCCATGTCATCAAGCGCAGAGAGGTGACCGGCTTCGTAGAGTGCGAGGGACGCATCAAACGGGCGGCAGGTGATCAGGTCGCCCGCGCTGCCAGCTTCGAGTTTTGAATTCAGCGCCGCATTGTATTCGGTCGGAGCTGTCGGCGAGAAGACGACCTTGATGCCAGGATTGTCCTTTTCGAAGGCAGGGATGATCTTGTCCTGCCAAAGTGTAAGATCATCTGTCCGCCAGCTTTCAATTGTCAGCGTGACATCTTCGGCCATCGCGGCAGTTGTCATCAGTGCGGTGCTTGCAAGTGCAATGCCCAGGGTTCTCAATTTCATGATGCTTTCCCCTCTGTTTGAAGAAATGGTTTGTTCTTCCGGGTCTCCGCCCGGATTTGTTCCAGCGCTGGGCGCAGATGCCCGCGAGTTTTTTCTAGAAGCTTGATTGCCTGCTCGATCGAACTCGCGCCAGCGGCCAAAAGGCAGGCTGTCTTGACATTTCCATCCGTTGACTTGAGTGCACCGGCGGCACCTTCATCAGAAGTTCCAGTGATCGTTGTCACCATTCGCACGGCACGATCCCGGAGTTTGATGTTGTCAGCGCGCAAGTTCACCATCATGCCGTCGTAGATGTGACCCAGGTTCAGGGCCATCAGTGTCGAAAGCGCATTCAAAGCGATCTTCTGGGCCGTTCCTGCTCCCATGCGGGTCGAACCGGAGACGACTTCGGGCGCGGTTGGCAGATAAATGGTGTGTTTGCTCAATGCAAAAAGCGGCGCGTTCGGGTTGTTTGCGATCGCAATGACCGTCGCGCCGGCTTCTTTTCCAAGACGTGCTGCCTCAAGGGTGTATGGCGTGGAGCCACTGGCTGAGACGACAATAATCGTGTCGTTTTTCGAAAGTTTTTCGAGATCTGTAGCCAAGCCGGTCGTCGCATCTTCCGTGTCGCCCGGCATATGCGCGGATGTGGGGATGCCGCCTGCCATAAGGATTTGGACCTGATGCTCCGGAATGCCGAACGTGCCGCCAAGTTCCATCGCGTCAGCCGCCGCCATCAAGCCTGACGAGCCTGCGGCGATATAGTAGAGGGCTCCGCCGGTGCTTATTGAAGTGGCCATGTCGTAAGCAGCTGCGGCGATGAGTTCCGTTGCTGCAGAGGTTGCCTGAGCGGCTGAGACCTGACCATCGATAAGGATCGCTGCAACGTCTTCTGAAGGACGTGAATCCAATCCTGAAGCAAGATTGTGCAGTTTTTCCGTGGCTGCCTCAGGCACGCGATCCTCCGTAAATTTTCGCTATAATACCTTTATAATACCATTTGTCCAGATGTTAATCGAAATTAGTGGGAAGGTAAACGAATCTATATCCAATTCGGAGTTTGGTATCTCTTTTTTTGTTGATTTTATCAAAAGGTATTATATAGGTATTATATGATTGATTTCGCGGATCAGTGGGTTTTGGCGGTTGATGGCGGCGGTACGCGCTGCCGTTTGGCGTTGAGTTCGCCAGCTGCGGATATCCGTGTCGAAGTCGGCTCTGCCAATGTGACAACGGACATTTATGCAGCTCTCTCGGAGATCAACGTTGGATTGAAGGCTCTCGCAGGCAAAGCAGATCTTGCTCCGGGCGAACTTGCCCGCGTTCCCGCCTATTTCGCTCTGGCTGGCTATCAGGCGAACCGAGACCGCGAGCGGTTGCTAGAGGGTGTTCCGCTAAGGCGCATAAAGGTTGAAGATGATCGTCCGGCAGCATTGCGGGGCGCGCTTGGGCTGCTGGATGGTGCCTTAATCCACAGTGGGACGGGCTCTTTTTTTGGTGCCCAGGTTGATGCAAAGAAGAGATTTTCCGGCGGTTGGGGGGCGGTCCTTGGCGACTTCGGATCGGCGGCATGGTTCGGTAAATCCGCATTAGCTCTCGTACTTGATGCTGAAGATGGCCTTATTGAGCAGACTGTCCTGACCAAGACGTTGAAGGATCGGTATGGGGGAGCCGCTGGAATACTGGCGTTTGCAAACAGAGCAAGGCCTGCTGATTTTGGCGCTCTGGCGCCAGAAGTTCTCTCGCAATCCGATGATCCAATATCTGAGCGCCTGATAGACCAGGCAGCGGTGCATTTTGAGGGAAATCTTCTGCATCTCGGATGGTCAGCGGGAATGCCTGTGTGTTTGACGGGTGGTCTTGCACCTCACCTGGCGCCGTTTCTCACCGGACCTGTTCGAAAGAATCTACGCTCAGCAGCCTGGTCGCCGATCGATGGTGCAATTGCCATCGCGCGGGAGTTTGCAAAAGAGGTGCAGGTCGCATGCTGAATGATTTCCTGATGCCTGATCAGTGGTTTTCTCAAAATGCCGGGCCGAGATACGTGCAGCTTCGGCATCGACTTAAAGAAGCTATCGAAACCGGGCTGCTACCGGCCAACAGTTCGTTGCCTCCAGAGCGGGAAATCGCAGAACTAACCGGTTTTTCACGGGTGACTGTGCGCAAGGCCATTCAGGAAATGGTCAAGGATGGGGCGATCGAGCAGCGCCAGGGCTCTGGCTCTTTTGTTCGGGAAGCAACGCAACGGGTGGAGCAGTCGCTGTCCCATCTAACCTCCTTCACTGAGGACATGGCCAACCGCGGCATGCAAACGACTTCCAGATGGCTGGAGCGCGGTGTTTTCATGCCGAATGCGGAAGAGATTGCGACTTTGTCCTTAACGCCGGACGATCAAGTGGCGCGCATCTACCGCCTTCGGGAGGCGGGTGGTCAGCCGATGGCCTTGGAACGCGCAGCCCTTCCTTTGGACATATTGCCCAATCCGCTCGAAGTGGTGACGTCGCTTTACGAAGTGCTTGCAAAACATGGCCATCGTCCTGTTCGGGCTGTCCAAAAAATCGCCGCCGTCAACCTTGAACCTGCCGACGCCCACCTCTTAAGTGTTCCCGAAGGCACTGCAGGTCTTCGGATCCAGCGCATTTCTTATCTGGAAAGCGGACGGGTCGCGGAATTTACACAATCCATCTATCGCGGAGACGCCTATGACTTTGTTGCAGAGCTCCGGCTGTCTGATCGATGAGGACCCGCCAGTGATATCTCTTCCTACAAAAATGAAACAGGAGATCGCGGAAATTCCCACCGCAGTCGATCGCCTGCTGACATCCGGGGATGCAGATATCAAGCGAATTTCTTCGAAGGTGCGAGACAGCGACCTGCGCTGCCTTCTGTCGGTTGCGCGGGGGTCTTCCGATCACGCTTGCACATATCTGAAATATGCTGCCGAGTTGCTTCTGGGTCTGCCAATGGCATCTGTCGGGCCATCACTTGCTTCTGTCTACGGATCCAGTCTCAAGGTAGACGGCATGCTGTGTTTTTCGGTGTCTCAGTCCGGCAAAAGCCCGGACATCATCCGAATGACCAGGTCCTTGACCAAGTCAGGCGCAACCACGCTGGCCATCACCAACCATCCGGGATCACCCTTGAGTGAAGCGGCAAGCGCGACTGTTCCGATCCACGCCGGGCCGGAACTGTCAGTCGCTGCGACCAAGACGTTTGTTACATCGTTGGTTGCCGGCCTGTGGTTGCTCGCTGAGCTGAAGGCGGACACGGGTCTCTTGGCTGCAATCCGGAACTTGCCAGCGCATTTGAAGGACGCTGTTGCTTGCGATTGGCGTGAAGCTGCACCGGAAAATGACATCGGATCGCTGTTCACATTGGGGCGCGGCCCCTCATGGGCTGTTTCCAATGAGGCGGCTCTGAAGTTCAAGGAAACTTGCCAGATCCATGCAGAGAGCTATTCCTCTGCAGAAGTCTTGCATGGCCCTGTTTCCATTGTATCCCAAGGTTTTCCAGTCATTGCTTTTGCGGCCGCCGATGCCGCCGAGCAAGCGGTTGTTGATGTTGCTGATCAACTGTCGCAAATGGGAGCGGCTGTCTTCGTTAACAGTGAAAAAGCGCAGCGAGCAAATATCTTGCCGATCGTCCGCACGGATCATTGGCTGACCGATCCGATTGCGTCGATTGTGTCATTCTACGGCTTGGTGGAGCATGTTGCGGGGCTCCAGGGGATCAACCCAGATGCCCCACGGCATTTGAACAAGGTCACGGAAACCGTATGACACAGGCCATCGTTTTCAAGGCGGCCGCGGTTTTTGATGGGGTCAAACTTCATGAGGGCGCTGCTGTCCGGTTTGGCCCGGACGGGGTTGAGTCAATTGGTGTTGGCGATGAGACGTTCGAGGGCGCTGAAGTCATTGATCTTGGCAGTGAGATTATCTCTCCGGGTTTCGTTGATCTTCAGGTGAATGGCGGCGGCGGTGTCATGCTCAACGATGATCCAAGTGTTGAGACCGTTCGCCGGATTGCCGAAGCGCATTGGTCATTGGGCACTCGGGCCTTTCTGCCGACTTTGATCACGGACACGCGTGAAAAAACCAAGGCGGCAATTGCAGCGGTAACTCAGGCTGTCGAGAAATGCGTTCCTGGGGTGGCTGGATTGCATTTGGAAGGGCCGCATTTGTCTGTTGCCCGAAAAGGGGCGCATGACGCCGCCTATATCCGGCCGATGGACGATGAGGACATTGACTTCCTCTTGGCGGCGGCCCGTTCGCTCCCGGCCCTGCTTTTGACCGTTGCACCGGAAAACACGACCATCCAGCAGGTTCGACAGCTGAGCCAGGCGGGTGCGCTCGTTTCAATTGGTCATTCGGATGCTGATTATGCAACTGTTCAAGCCTATGCCGCAGCTGGTGCCAAGTGCGTCACACATCTCTTCAATGCGATGAGCCAAATGGGCAACCGGGAGCCCGGTGTTGTAGGAGCCGGCCTCGGAACCGGGGCCTTGTCCGCCGGTCTTATTGCTGACGGGATCCATGTTCATCCGGAAATGATGCGGATTGCATTATCCGCAAAAAGCGGTCCTGGAGAGGTGTTTCTGGTCAGCGATGCCATGGCGGTTGCCGGAACATCTGAGACTTCGTTCGAGCTGGATGGACGAAAAATTCTCCGATCAGATGGGAGGCTGACCCTAGAGGATGGGACGTTGGCAGGTGCGGATCTGGACCTCTTGACCGCTGTCAGGGTTTTGGTTGACCGAGTTGACATTATGCTGGCCGACGCCCTGCGTGCCGCTACAAAAACCCCGGCGGAGCTGATTGATGGAAAGCCATTCAACCTTTTGGGCAGGTCTAAAAACAGCTTTATACGCATCTCCAAGGATCTTCACTCTCTCAGTCCATTGGCCGAAACCGGATAAGCAGATCGCATGTTGCTCGAAGTCTGTGTTGATACGATGGAAGGCGCCTGGGCTGCTGTTCGTGGTGGTGCCGGGCGTATCGAACTCTGCTCTGCTTTGTCTGAAGGCGGACTGACGCCGTCCGCAGGACTGATGCGAGCCGCCGCCCAATTACCTGTTCCGGTCTATGCCATGATCCGTCCGCGCGCCGGTCTCTTTCATTTTTCTGAAACGGAAAAAGAGATCATGGCAAGTGATATTGATCTGGCTAAAGACTTGGGACTTGCTGGTGTTGTCCTAGGTGCGCAGCGCGGAGATCGTACACTAGACCGGGAGCTGCTGGCCCGTTTGTCAGACCGGGCATCCGGCATGGGCCGGACGCTCCACCGTGTGATCGATGTTGTGCCGGACCCGTTTGCCGCGCTGGAAACGGCGATTGATCTCGGGTTCGAGCGTGTTCTCACATCGGGAGGTCAAGCCACGGCCAATGCAGGGCAAGCTGTTATCCGGGAAATGACCGCGACTGCCGGCGGCCGCATTAGCATCATGCCGGGCGCAGGCTTGCGGCCCGACTTGGTGGCCAGCATCATCCAGTCGACGGGTGTCACTGAAGTTCATGCATCGTGTTCGGTCATCGTGATAGATGAGGATGCCAGTGGGTTGTTTTGTCCTCCTGGCGGATGCAGGGAAACGTCAGAGGACCTCGTCAAGCAAATGGTCGCCGCCATGGGTAACTCAGGCTGCTAGAGAGCCTCTTTTCACTCTTAAGACGTGATTTCGTTCGTAACCTGGCCTGTGGTGAGAATTGGCGCGGCATCCAGTTTGTGGGCATTTAGCATTTCAGCAATTTCGGAAATGCTCTCCACCAGTCTGATCTTGTCTTTGTCAGTCAGTTTATCGAACTTTGCTTCGAATTCGTCATGAAGAAGCCCGGGCAGCGAGGCGACTGTTTCCTTTCCACGTTCCGTGAGCATGGTGTGAACGATGCGCCGGTCGGAGGGAGATCTGTAACGCTCGATCAGCTTCTTCTCGTCCAGCTTGTCCAGGATTGTCACAACCGTCGCAGAACTAAGATCTGCATGGTCTGAGAGAACCTTTGTGGTGACCTCTCCCAGATCATTGACGCCCTGGAGAACGACGATCTGCGGAATTGTCAGCCCGGACACCCTTGCGACTTCCCGGGATCGCAGGTCAATGGCCCTGACGATCCGCCGAATTGACTTGAAAATCTGAGCTGCTTCGCTGGCTTTCATAATTTTAGCTCTGATCATTTGAACTCTAATGATAAGAAGTCTATATACCTCCTACCAGCGAACTGGAAAGAGGAATTTTTAGATTTATGTGTGGCATTTGCGGTGAAGTTGTTTTCTCGTCAGGGCAAGCCGATACAAGCCGGGTCGACCGTATGGCGCAAGCAATGGCCGCTCGCGGTCCCGATGCGATGGGAGTTACTATGCGCGGCCGGGTCGCGTTCGGACACCGGCGTTTGAAAATCATTGATTTGAGTGACCAGGGCGCGCAACCGATGCAAGATCCGGAACTGGGCCTTTCGCTCGTCTTCAATGGTTGCATCTACAATTATCAAGAGCTGCGTGCGGAGCTCTCCGCAAAAGGCTACCGGTTTTTCTCTACCAGTGACACAGAGGTCATTCTGAAGTCATGGAAGGAGTGGGGCCCTGACTGTTTCACCAGATTCCACGGCATGTTTGCCGTTGCCATCCACGAACATGACAGCGGCCGCATCCACCTGGCTCGCGACCGTTTTGGCATCAAGCCCCTTTATCTCTCAGAGGCCGACGGCCGTTTGGCATTCGCCTCGTCGCTTCCGGCACTACTCAAGGGCGGAAACATCGATCGATCGATCGATAAGGTTGCGCTTCAGCATTACATGAGTTGGCACTCTGTTGTCCCGGCTCCGCGGACCATTCTGAATGGCGTGCGGAAGTTGGGCCCTGCGACCGTGCGGACATACGAGACAGACGGATCTTTTAAAGATGCAGTCTATTGGGAGCCGGATTTCCGCAAGTCAGAAGAAGATGTCAACCGGTCGGCAGACGACTGGCGCGACCTTGTACTTGAAGGTTTGCGCAAGGCCGTCCGCCGCCGAATGGTCGCGGACGTCCCGGTCGGCGTCTTGCTGTCAGGCGGGGTCGATTCCAGCTTGATTGTTGGTCTTCTGGCAGAGGAGGGCCAGAAGGATCTCGCGACGTTCTCGATCGGCTTCGAGGAAGCGAATGGAGAAAAGGGCGACGAATTTCAGTATTCGGACCTGATCGCCAATCACTACGGGACCAACCACAACAAGATCTTCATCCCGTCGTCTGAGCTTTTGGACAATCTGCCGGGCGCCATTGGAGCGATGTCAGAGCCGATGGTGTCATATGACAACATCGGGTTCTATTTGCTGTCTCGCGAAGTCTCCAAACACATCAAGGTTGTTCAATCTGGGCAGGGCGCGGACGAGGTGTTCGGCGGATATCACTGGTATCCGAAACTGACCGGTTCGAACCAGCCAGTCGCCGATTACGCCGACGCGTTTTTTGACCGGTCCGAAGAACAATTGAACGAAGCAATTTCGCCGGACTATCACTGTGACCGCAATGAGAGTATTGCGTTCGTTGAAAGCAATTTTGGCATGCCGGGTGCTGATGATCCGGTGGACAAGGCATTGCGCCTCGACACCAATGTCATGCTGGTCGATGATCCGGTGAAGCGCGTTGACAATCATTCCATGGCTTGGGGACTTGAGGCTCGCGTGCCGTTTCTCGACCATGAACTGGTTGAACTGGCAGGGCGCATTCCGTCAGAGCACAAGCTTGCCCAGGACGGCAAAGGCGTTCTGAAGGAAGCTGCGCGTCTTGTCGTACCATCTGAAGTTATCGACCGTCCGAAGGGGTACTTCCCTGTACCCGCGCTCAAATACATCCAGGGCCCTTACCTGGAAATGGTGCGTGAAACGCTGACGAACGGCAAAGCCAAAGGCCGAGGTTTGTTCAACCCGGCCTATCTGGACAAGCTGTTCGAGAACCCGACACATTACATCACTAAGCTGCGGGGCTCTGAGCTCTGGCAGGTTGCTCTGCTGGAAATGTGGCTGCAGGAGCAGGAGGCCTAACGCGTGTCAGAAAAAACACCGTCCCGGGTCAAGGGGGCACTGGAGCATCGTCTCAAGCGGATGCGGGATCACGGCATGAAACCGGAGTACCGCGCCGATGAGACGGATATGCCTGTCAACCAAACCATCAATTGCGGATGGGGACGTTTGTTGTTCGGAAATACTTTCGCTGAGCCGGAAGCGCTTGTGGAGGCGCTTCGCGATGAGCGCCCGGACAGGCGGGATATCGCGTTTTATGTGCGCGATCCGCATGTGGTGGTTGGGCTTGCGCCTCAGGAGCTGTTCCTCGATCCTTCACATACCTACCGGTTGAACTTATCTACCTACCGATCAGCAAAAGACACTCGGAGGGGCTTCACGGTTCGCCGGTTGTCCTCACGCAGTGACGCGGAGCAAATCAACGCGCTCTATGCGAGCCGGGGCATGGTGCCGGTTTCTGAAGACTTCTTTTGGTCACAGCTTGATCCACGGGAAATCACTGTACTCGTCGCGGAGGAAGATGAAACCGGCAACATCGTCGGGACGGCAATGGGCGTTGATCACCAACGCGCGACAAGTGGTGCGGAGCTCGGGTCATCACTTTGGTGCCTTGCGGTCTCTGCCCAGGCGCGCTTTCCCGGTATCGGAGAAGCGTTGGTCCGCAGGCTCGCCGAAGTGTTTCAGGCGCGGGGCAACCCGCACATGGATCTTTCGGTAATGCACGACAATGACATGGCTATTGCGCTTTACGAAAAGCTCGGCTTTGAACGGGTTCCGGTCTTTACCGTGAAGCTCAAGAACCCGATCAACGAAGCGCTTTACGCGGGGCCCGCGACGGAAGAAAAACTCAATCCTTATGCAACATTGATCGTCAATGAAGCACGCCGCCGTGGGATCAATGCCCAGATCATTGATGCAGAAGGCGGCTTCTTCCGGTTGTCTTACGGCGGCCGGTCAGTGCGCTGCCGGGAATCCTTGAGTGAATTTACCACCGCAGTTGCCATGTCGATCTGCGACGACAAGGCTTCTACACGGCGCATCGTGGAGGCCGCAGGTCTGTCCGTTCCGGATCAGATGACAGTGGGCGAGGGCGACTTGAAAGCGTTTTTGCAGCGGCATGGTTCTGTGGTTGTGAAGCCGACCCGTGGTGAGCAAGGCAAGGGCATCGCCATAGGTCTGGAAACGCTTGAAGATGTCGAAGCTGCGATCGATGTTGCCCGAACCTTTTCCAATGAGGTGCTGGTCGAAGAATGCGTTCAAGGATCTGATCTCAGGCTCGTGGTGATTGACTACAAGGTGGTGGCGGCGGCAATCCGCAAACCGGCTGAAATCATGGGCAACGGCAAAAGCACCGTGAGGGATCTCATTCATGCGCAATCCCGCCGCCGTGCGGCCGCAACAGGCGGGGAATCCCGCATCCTGATTGACGACGAAGCCGAGCGGTGTTTGGCATCGGCCGGCTTTACGTTGGAAGATGTCCTGCCCGACGGGCAGCGCTTGGCGGTCCGACGGACGGCCAATTTGCACACCGGCGGAACTATTCATGATGTTACCGGCGAAACGCACAGCACCTTGATTGAGGCGGCTGTGCGGGCGGCAAAGGCAATTCAGATCCCGGTGACGGGGATTGACCTCATGGTGAAAAGCCCACGGGAGCCAGAGTACAACTTCATTGAAGCCAATGAACGTCCGGGTCTGGCAAATCATGAACCGCAGCCAACGGCTGAACGCTTTGTCGATTTCCTGTTTCCGCTATCCATGCCAAAGCCGGCGCGGGACACCTTGCAACGTGAGTTTTCATGACATTGCTTACCATCGATATCGATTATCTGGCCAAGACGCTGAAAAGCCTTCTCGGGATTCCGAGCCCGACGGGCTACACAGACGAGTTGGCGCGGTTTGTTTCCAAAGAGCTTGAGCGTCTCGGGGTCTTTTATGAGGTGACGCGGCGCGGCGCCATCCGCGCACGTCTGGATGGTGCGAAATCCAAGCCCGCCCGGGCTTTCGTGGCACACTTGGACACCCTCGGCGCACAGGTCAAAACGCTGAAGGAAAACGGGCGGCTTGAGCTGGTGCCCATCGGTCACTGGTCTGCACGCTTTGCAGAAGGTGCCCGGACGACGATCTTCTCTGAAAGCGGCGCCTATACCGGAACGATCCTGCCATTAAAGGCTTCCGGCCATACGTTTAATGAAGGCATCGACAATCTTCCGGTCGGCTGGGATTACGTTGAGCTGAGAGTTGATGCCTATTCGAAATCAGCTGACGACCTGCACCGCCTTGGGATCGACATTGGTGATATCGTTGCCATCGATCCAGCCCCGGAGTTTCTCGAAAACGGCTTCATCGTCTCCCGGCACTTGGACAACAAAGCCGGGGTTGCAGTGATGCTGGCAGCACTCAAGGCCATGGTGGAATCCGAGACGAAGCCGACGGTCGATATTTTTTGGCTGTTCACAATCGCGGAAGAGACAGGGCACGGCGCGACTTCGATTTTGACGCCGGACATTGCATCCCTTGTAGCCATCGACAACGGAACATCCGCACCGGGGCAAAACTCCGATGAATTCGGCGTAACGATTGCGATGGCTGATCAAACCGGTCCGTTTGACTACCATCTGACCCGCAAAATGGCTCAGCTGTGCCGGGACAACGAGATAAAATTCCAAAAGGATGTCTTCCGGTACTATCGGTCAGATGCAGCTTCTGCGATTGAAGCTGGTGCAGATGTTCGCACGGCTCTGATTACCTTTGGCATCGATGCGAGCCACGGCTACGAGCGGATCCATATGCACGCGCTTCGCTCTCTCGCCGAACTATGTACCGGTTATGCGCTCAGTCCTGTTGAAATCGCACGGGATGCGCGGGAATTCGCGGGAATGAAAGGCTTCACGACACAGCCGACGGAAGATGCCGATCAGGACCTTAGCCCGGAAACGGAAGAGCCTGGCGCTGAGGCGTCATAGACTCTTCGCAGGCTTCCACATATCAAACGAGCCCGGCCAATTGAGGGGTCACTTGAAACGCTCCCTCCTTTGACCGGGTGATTGCCAGCGGCATTTCGAAGGTCGGGGTCAGTGTCTTTTCCGAAAAGACATTCTCAAGTGAACCGTGCTGCACCTTCGACCCATTCTTCATGACAAGGATCTTGTCGGCAAAAGCAGCTGTTAAGTTCAGATCATGCATCACCGCGATCACGCCGCCGCCGCGCCGGGAATAGTCTTTTGCAAGTTTCATGATCTGATACTGGTGCTTGATGTCGAGGCTCGACACCGGCTCATCCAGGAATAGCCAGCGCGGCGTTCCATCTTCCGCGACCGGATCCCAAACCTGGCAGAGTACACGGGCCAATTGCGCCCGTTGTTGTTCACCGCCGGACAAGTCTTGGTAGGTACGGGCCTCAAAACCCGGAAGACCAACAAGGGCCAAGGCTTCGGCAATACGGTGAGCCCGTGCAAGGCGGCCTTGCCTTCGGTCCAGAATGCCGAGGCCAATAACTTCCGAAACAGTGAGAGGAAACGACAAGTGGCTCGCTTGGGGCAAGACGCCCCGTGCCAACGCTTGAGTTTCCGGCGACAGGCTTGCAACTTCGTGTCCGCCCAACTGAATGCTGCCGGAGTAAGGCCGTTCTCCTGTGATGGCCTTTAACAGTGTGGTCTTGCCCGACCCGCTTGGTCCTATGATGGCCAACAGTTCTCCAGCGTGCGCACTGAAGGACATATCGTTTACAATGCAGCTGCTACCCAAGGTGATCTGCACGTCCCTGACGTCCAAGGCTTGGGCAGTGGTGAGTGGTTCTTCAGCGAGGATTGAAGTGTTGGTCATAAGCCCGTCAATCCTCTGTTCCGCAATAAAATCCATAGGAAGAATGGTGCGCCAACAAAGGCGGTGATGATGCCGATCGGCAGTTCTGCAGGGGCAACGATTGTCCGCGCCAGAGTGTCTGCGCCAATCAGCAGGATAGCTCCGAGCAGCGCGGCTGCGGGCAAGAGGTATTTGTGATCCGGACCAATCGATAGCCGCAACAGATGTGGCACGACGATCCCGACAAATCCGATCCCCCCGCTTACGGCGACCGATGCGCCGGTCGCCGCTGCGACCAGAAGAATGCTGATATTTTTAAGCCGCTGAACCCGGATGCCAATGTGAGCGGCCGCTGCTTCGCCCAGTGTCAGCGCATTGAGGCCTCTGGCAAGGAAGGGTGTCGCCAAGAGCATGGTCAGGATGATCGGCGCAGCTGATGCCACTTTTTCCCAGTTTGCTCCGGCAAGAGAACCAAGCCCCCAAAATTGCAAGTCGCGGAGTTGATTGTCGTCGGCCACATACACGAGGAGGCCGGTGATCGCGCCGGTCAATGCGCCAAGGGCGATCCCGGCGAGCAACAGTGTGGCAACAGATGTGAAGCCGCCCCTTGTGCCAATCCGGTAGAGCAGCAAAGTGTTGATCAGCCCGCCTGCAAACGCGGCAAACGGGATAGCATAGATGCCGAGGACCGCCATGGCTGGCGCCAGCGCGGCATTGCCCAAAACGATGAACAGAGCAGCCCCGAGACCAGCGCCTGCAGACACGCCGACAATTCCAGGGTCTGCCAAAGGGTTGCGAAACAATCCCTGCATCACCGCACCGGAGACCGCGAGCGCCGCACCGATCAGCGCCCCGAGAGTGATCCTTGGCAACCGGATGTCCATCACGACAATCCAATCCCGTGCGGAAACCGTCTCCGGCAGCGGCGCGGACGGATTCGCCAGATGGCTCGGGATATGAGGTAAAAGGTCGAATACCGGAACCAAGATGGGCCCTGTCGCCAAGCTGCCGATCATCGTCACAATCAAGAGCATGGCGAGTGCTGCGATTACCCAGCGGGCAATGCTTGCCCGATCTCCGTGTTTCAAGGCCGTGAGCCCAAAAATGGCGGCCAGTCCACCCTCTTGCCGCGGCAAAGACGCATCGGTCATCCCGCCTAACTCCGTATTTCAGAAAGGTTCTGAGCAAGATCCTGGATAGCGTCTGCGGTGCGTGGTCCGAAGCCAAGCAGGTAGTCTCCTGGCATCTTTAAGAGACGGTTGGCCTTGCCTGCAGGTGTTTGCGCAAGAGCTGGGTGAGAGAAGAGGTCATCTGCCGACGCGCTGTGATCTCCTTCCCGATCCATCATCAAGACGACGTCCGGCATCGCGCTCAGGATCGCCTCGTCGCTGAGCTGTTTGTAGCCCGAGAACTCGCTGACTGCGTTCTTTGCGCCTGCCAGGGTGATAATGCCGTTGGCCGCTGTATCGGCTCCGCCAGCCATAATCCGTCCACCGCGCGTGGACAGCACAAACAGGACGCGGACGTTATCGTTCCGGCCAGCGGCTTGTTCTTGCGCAGTTTTGAGGTCGGCTTCAATCTTCTGCGTAAGAGCGTTGGCTTTTTCCGGAACGCCAAGGGCTTCGCCAACAGTCCGGATCTTCGCAACAATACCTTCCGGGGTGAACTCGTTCGGGACGTTTGCAATAGCAATTCCTGATTTCTCCAAAACGTCGACCGCCTCCTGCGGGCCACTACCGTCCAGCATCAAAAGCAGATCGGGATCAACGGAGAGGACACCCTCCGGGGACAATGCGCGGATATAACCGATATCGGGCAAATCATGGGCCTCTTGCGGATGAACACTGGTTGAGTCTCTGGCAACAAGACGGTGCTCTTCTTCTAGCGCGAACACCACTTCGGTCACGGAACCTCCAACTGCAACCACCCGTTTTGAGGCCTCATCCGCTGAGAGTGGATGAAGCGTGAGGCCAAGTGCCGTTGCCGTCAGGAGTGCCGCAGCGACGCACTCAAGATAGAGTGAACGAAGTCTGGTGGTCATTCGGCGGCTCCTAACGTGATAGCGTGATCGAGTTTTGGGAGGTTTTCGGCAAGGCCGCGCCAGTCGGATCGTTCGGTATTTTCTTCGCCGCGCACTCCGAAGAACTGGATGATTTGTTGACCGTCGCTGTCATAAGCTTCAATTGAAGTTACATGCCCGATATCTGCGGGTTTTCGAACGGCCCAGACATCATGAATGTGATCGGTTCGAAGATGCAGATGGAACGTCGGGTCCATGATGTTGATCCATGGTCCCTTTTCCAGGACATTTGCGATTTGGCCCGAGTGGATCTGGATGCATCCGCGGTTGCCAACGAAGCACATGATCGGGATTTGCTCTGAGGCTGCCAGGCGCAGCAGAGCTGGAACTGAACCTTTATCGAGTGGCCATGCCCAGCTTTCACCGGCAAGTTCAAAGGCACTTAACCGGTCCAGTTCGAGGTCTTTCAAAATGCCATGGAACTGGTGGGGATCTGTCATGGATCGCCAGCGGTCGCGGAGATGCATCTCCGCGTGAACAGTCGGCAATTTTCGTGAAAAGACCGGAGCCGGCGTGATATCCGGCAAGATCTCTGGCTGTTGATCTGGAAGCGTTAGAAGTGCGACGAGCTGATCCCAAGCGTCTTTGTTTGTGTCTGGCCGAGCATGGATTTTTTGGACCGCATCGCCGTGGGCATCAAAGAATTGCAGGGAACGACGGACATCCTCGCCCTCTCTTTTCTCAACGGCAAATCCGTGGACCCAATTTGCAGGAAACATACGCGTGTCGATTTGCTCTCCCAGCATGAGTGCAGCGCGCTTCCCATTTATGAATTTTTCAAACTCGCCAATTTTCTCATGTACGGCGCTTTCGTTCCGCGTGAGAGCCATAACGGGCCCAACATTTTGAAGCCCGGCAAAAAGAGCGTCGAACCTCGGATCAATCCGACTGGTGCCATGACCAACGAAGCTCGCAACCAGTTCAGCTTCGGAAATGCCAAGTGTCCGAGCGAGATCCCTTTCCCGCATTTTGGGTGCGTGCGCACGGGCTTTTCTGATCTCGGCTGCAGTGGGTCGAGAGGCGCTTTCTAAGCCATCTGCCGTCATCTGAATTTCCTCTTCCTTTGCCATAGACGTTCGATCCATCGGGCCCGTCTTGATTGTGGTGGCGTCACTAAGTGTTTGTCTCTGTTTCAAAAATTAGAACCTTTCCAAAGAAGTTCTTTTTCGATTCAGGCTCAGACTGATACTTGACTCCACTACTCATGTTTTATAGTGAACGCAATACCTGAGTCACTGACTCAAGTTAAAAATGCTGTTTGGCAGACAGCATAAAGGACGCGAAAACGCGCACTCTTGGAGAAATTTATGGGGCTCAGAAATACCCTTCGCGCCGATCTATTGGGCGGTGTTGCACTGTGGATGTTTGCTTTTGGTGGGGCGGCGTTCGCACAAGATGAAGTGGCAACGCCACTCCAGCGTATCGTTCTTGGAACAGGTGTTGAGAAAGTTGCAATTGATACACCGCAAGCGGTGACGGTTCTGGATCAGGACGCGATTGACAACGAACAGGCAGCGACGATCGGCGAGTTGTTCCGGGACATTCCGGGCGTGACGGTCATCGGCAGTGATCGCATCGGCGGGCAGTCTTTCAACATTCGCGGGATCGGCGATCTCGCGTCGTCCGATGAGTCCAAAATCATTGTGACCGTGGATGGTGCGACCAAGTTTTACGAGCAATATCGGCTCGGGTCCTTCTTCTCCGACCCAGAGCTCTACAAGCAGGTTGAGGTGTTGCGAGGTCCTGCCTCATCTACGCTCTATGGCGCGGGCGCATTGGGTGGGGTGATCAACTTTACCACCAAGGATCCGAGCGACTTTTTGAAAGCAGAAGATACAGCTGTCTTGCGGCTGAAGGGCATGTACGACTCCAACAAGTGGGGCTTTATGACCTCGGCTGTTGGCGCGGTGCGCCTTTCAGAAAACACAGAATTTCTTGTGAATGGCCTCTTCCGGAAATCGAATGACATTGAGGATGGACACGGGATTGAAATCCCCGGATCTGCATTTTCTTCGTTCTCTGGTCTAGCCAAGGTTGTCCACCATTTCGGCGAGGATAAGGAACAGGCTGTCCGCTTGTCTTACCAACGCTGGCAAAGCGACGCCGACGATACCCAATACTCACAAACCAACACTGCCGGTTTCGGTACGATCGATCGGGATATCACGGACCAGACTGTTGTCCTGAATTATGAAAATCCGGCGAGCGACAATCCCTATCTCGATCTGGCTGTAAACCTGTCTTTTTCGGATACACAAGTTGAGCAGAAAAACTCGTCGCTCGGGGCTTTCTCACCATCTCAGCTCTTTGAAGACGGAAAGTACGGTTATCGTACCTGGCAGGGAAAGGTCGAGAACACATTCGAGCATTCCGGATCAGCTTTTGAAAACTTCCTGACTGTCGGGACCCAGCTCTCTTATCAAGAGCGCACTGCACAGACGAGAAGTGGTGCCATCGGATTTCATCCGGAAGGCACAGATACCAAGATTGGGGTTTACGTACAGGACGAATTCATTTGGCAGGATCGGCTGACCCTCATCCCTGGTGTCCGCGTGGATTCGATTAACCTGTCGCCAGACAGTATGATTGATGGCGCGTCGGATCAGTCCGAGGTTGCTTTCTCGCCAAAACTTGCTGCGCTTTACAAGTTCAACGACACGTTCTCAATTTTCGGATCAGTTGCTCATACTGAACGTGCTCCGACACTTGATGAAATGTTCTCCACGTCCGGGGCGACACGTTCTTATCCGGGCGGACGGTTTGCAAGTCTGAACCTGGATAAGGAACAGTCCAACGCCGTTGAGGCGGGCTTTTCCGTATCAGCCTTTGATCTTGTTCAGGATGGTGACGGCCTTCAGCTCAAAACCACTGCGTTTTACAACGATCTGAAAGACCTCATTTCAACCAACCCCAACCAGGGCCAGATCACGCCAGTCCGCTATTACGTCAATATCGATAAGGCGGAGATCTATGGTGTCGAGATGGAGGCGGCCTATAACTCCGAGTACGTTTACAGCACCGTCGCCTTCAGCATTGTCCGGGGTGAAGACAAGTCTACCGGCGAAACGCTGACGTCCATTCCGGCTGACACGCTTGCCGTGACGCTGGGCGGACGTGTGCCGCAGTATGATCTTGATTTTGGATGGCGCGGCCTCTTTGCCGCGAGCATCGACACAGGCGCGACCGCAGGGCCCTTTGCCGGCTATGCCGTTCACGATGTCTTCGCCAGCTGGAAGCCCCAGGAAGGTCACTTTGCCGGCATGGAGCTGCGGGCGGCGGTCGAGAACATCTTTGACAAGTCTTACCAAAACAATCTGGCCGGCGACAAAGGTCGCGGCCGGACCTTCAAACTCACCCTGAACAAGGAAATCAGCTGGTGAGGTAACTGTTGGCCAGCTCAGCATCTCCGGTCGACGAATTGTTGCTGAAGATGTTGAGCTGGTCTCACTCTAGAAAGGTTGAAGGCATGATCTCAGAGCTAACTCATCAAATCGCATCGTTTCTTCAGCTTGGCGGGCCCGTGGTTACCGTCATTGCTGGATTGTCAGTGATCGCTTTGGCTTTAATCCTGGTCAAAGCGTTTGAGTTTTTAGTTTTGGGTGTCGGGTCGAGCCGCCGTGCCAAGACAGGGGTAAAACTCTGGTTGTCTCATAGGCCAGGGGACGCACTCGCGGCGATAGGTATGCCGAAAAGTGCAGCTGACAAGGCTGTCCTGACTGCTTGCAAGCTCCTAGAAAGCCGGAACAGCAAATCGGAAATAGAGGAGCGGGTCGGGGTCCAGGCAGCCGGCGACTTGCACCACTTTGCAAAGGGTGTTCGTGCCCTTGAGGCCATTGCACAAGTCGCACCACTCATTGGTCTATTCGGGACGGTGCTTGGCATGATCGAGGCCTTTCAAGCATTGCAATCTGCGGGTAGCAACGTTGACCCATCCGCGCTTGCCGGTGGAATTTGGGTTGCCCTCATGACCACGGCAGCCGGGCTCGCCGTTGCAATGCCTGTGTCGTTGGTGGTGACCTGGCTGGAGGGGCGGCTTGAAGCAGAACGGGTCGCGATTGAGACACTGACATCCGCCTTGCTTCTGCCCTCCATAGATCGCGGTATTGAGCAATCGGAAGGTCTGCCGGCAGGAGCTGCGCTCTCCTATGCGCGTTGAACAACTTCCCAAAAAACATCGTGCAATCTCACTCACTCCCTTGGTGGACGTGATTTTCCTCTTGCTGTTGTTCTTCATGCTGTCATCGACGTTCACGCAGTTTGGGCAAGTGGAAGTTGGTGCGCCTGCAGCTGCAGGCGGATCGAAGGCCTTGCCAAAGGCGATTTTGATGGTCGAGCCAGATCGTTTGCGTCTCAATGGGACAATTGTCGCGCAAGACGACCTTGCAGCTGAAGTCTCTGCTCTCACTGAGACCGGTAACGACAGCCTTTTTGTTTACATTCAAGGATCGAGCAGTACGCAGCGGCTTGTGACAGTCATGTCGGATCTAAAATCTGTGTCCGGGCTGAACATCACTGTTGCAGGGCCCAAATGATCACTTTGCCCCGGAAATCCGAGAAGCGTCCGCTTGAGACCACGATCTCATTGATCAACATCGTGTTCTTGATGCTGATCTTCTTCCTGGTCGCCGGACAATTGGCTCCGCCTTTGGACGAACAGGTCGACCTGTCAAAGTCTGAGGAGGCACCGCCTTTGCCGCCGCCTGATGCGCTTTACGCTCGGGCCGATGGAACCCTGGTCTATCGAGACGACGAGATTGGTGCAGAAGCATTTCTGGAGCTCCAGGCCCCGACCAGAGATGGGATTGTACGTTTGGGCGCAGATGCGGCATTGCCAGCAGATATACTGCTAAGCCATGTCGCGGCACTCTATGCTGCCGGAGCGCGCAAGGTGCTGATTGTCACCCGCAAGGCAGATCCATGAGCTTATTCCGAAACGCACTCGGGCTAGCGATCTGTGTTTCACTTGCAGTTCATGTCGGTGCCGTCGCCCTGACGCTCAAGGCCAAACCTGAATTAGGGGTTGCCGGGGCAGGCGAGACGATCACGATCATGCTTGGGAGCGCTCCCTTTAGCACGATCTCAGCAGGTTCAACGCCGCAAGCAGAAGCCTCCCTGACGGTCGAGCAAACTGCCGAAAAGGCTGCTCCGGTTCGGCCTGTCCCCGTATCTGAGGTCGCACCACCGCCTGAACCTTTTTCCGCGACGACGGTGGTTTCAGCACCGCCGGCAGACAGTGTGCCGGCAGTAGAGGCCGTTCCGATCGCAGAGGTAAATGGCAACTTTCGAGCGGTGACAGAACAGAAACCAGTTGCTGAAATCACCGAGGAGCCTGCTCCCGAAAGGACCCGGGTCAAGGCTGTCGGCTTAGAAGCCGAACCGCCACAGAGCGACATTGCGGCGGTCCCAAAGGACCCTGTCAAAGCAGTCCCGGTAAACGGCACGCAGACCAAAAAGGAAGTTGATCCGGTACCCGATGTGGTAACCCCGGCAGAGCAGGCAAAGCCGGTCGAAGCGTCTGAAACCGCTGTTTCACCGCCACGGCGAAAACCGTCGCCGCCAAAGACGCAGGTTGCCAAGGTGCAAAAAAAACCTGCAAAGCAAGCAGCAAAAAAGCTTGCAAAAGTTAAGCAGGAAAAGGCGCAAACGGCACGCCGGGAAGGTGCGGGGGGGCAATCCAATCGAACGGCGCAAAAGGGTGGATCAGCGCGCAAAGGAAAAGCGAAGGCGGCCGGGAATTCAGAGGTCACCAACTATCCGGCCAAGGTCCATCGCAAGGTACTACGCTCCGTGCGCACACCGCGTAGCCTTGGACGGTTGGCGAAGGACGCTCAGGTCCGTTTCACGGTTAAAGCCAATGGCAGTGTTACTGGCGTGCGCCTTGTCAAATCTTCCGGAAACAAGGCATTCGACCAGGCAGCCCTCAAGTCCGTGCAACGTGCGGCGCCATACCCCGGGATCCCGGCGGCCGCCAAAAAAGCCTCTTGGACGTTCACCTTGCCAATTGGAGCACGTTGAACCAGGTCGGCTATCGGGCCTGCAGTTTTTCATCCATTTCACGGATGAGCGCTCGGGCTTCATCGCCCTCGGGGATTGGGCGGCCGCTGTCACGCCAATCGATTGCCGCCTTGAAACCTTCTGTTTGCGCGTAGCGCCGGAACCACAGGCCTTCCGGATTGTGCCGGGTGATGCCGTCAAAGATCGTTGCCGACATCTGAGCTTGTTCAAGTCCCATGGTCAGCATGATCTGATTGACGACCATCTTGTGCATGGCAAGGTGGCCGGATGGAATGCCTGCGATCCGCGCTGCAAGCGCGTTTGATTTTTTATCCAACTCACTTGCCGGACACGTAATGTTGGCCAGTCCCCATTCTGCAGCCGTCGTGCCTGTGATCAGGTCACCGGTGAACATCAGTTGCTTGGCTCGTGCGGGACCAAGGCGGTAAGTCCACATCGCGGTGGTTGGGCATCCCCAGACGCGGGTCGGCATATACCCGATGCGGGCGTCCTCTGCCATGACCAGAAGATCGCAGCAAAGTGCGATATCGCTCCCTCCGGCAACCGCGGCACCGTGGACCTTGGCAATCGTGGGTTTTCTGCAACGCCACAGTGACATGAAGTCTTCTGTGTTTCGCTTCATCACCGCATAATCGACCATTGGATCCCAGGGATCGCTCTCCTGCTGGCAGGGGTGGTCGACTTCATTTTCAGCATAATGTGTCAGATCGTAGCCACCGCAAAAGCCTTTGCCCGCGCCCTCAACAATAACGACATGGACGTCCCTGTTGCTCTCAGCCCACTCGACAGCAGCGCGGATTTCCCGGGGGGTGTCATCGTTGATTGCATTGAACCGCTCCGGCCGGTTCAACAGCAGCCTGGCAACACGTTCATTTGCCGGACACAGGTCAATACTCAGTGTCGAAAACGCGGGCATGTAATCCTCCTCCCAAGACCGTAGAGCAGGTTCCATATTTGCAACTGAGATAAAAGCAGTCAACGCTGACTGTTTATTTTGGTTTTGGGTCTAACCGGCTATGTGCGATCTGCAGCCAGCAGGTTTCTGAGGGTCTCGATCCAGTCTTCGATCAACTGATTGCGGAGGGTTTGGTCATTCCTAAGCAGGGAGGAAAGGGTGAGGCCCCGGATAAATTCGATCGTCAAACCGATTGCCTTCTCGGCTCCAGGCTGATCAAGCAGCCCCTCAAAAAGCTGTGTGAGGACGCGATCGCGGTCTGCGATGGCATCTTGTTCTGCAGATCTTAGAGCGGTGCGGAGCGCTGGGTCCGCGCGGGAGGCAATCCAGAGTTCCAGTTCTGCAAGAAAGGAAGGATGCGCGTAGGCGTTGGCCAGTGTGCGTACGGATCTTGTGAGTGGGTCGGCTACATCTTTGAGCTTTTCAGCTTCGCTCCAGACCGCGTTCTCATTGAGTTCAATCAACCGGCTGATCGTCATGGACAACAGATCGGCGTGTGTTGGGAAATGGTGCAGAAACGCGCCACGACTGACACCAGCGCGTTTTTGGACTTCCAAGGTTGTTGTTTTGGAAAGGCCGAGTTCGATGAGAACCTCGACAGCAGCGCACAATATTTTGGTGCGGGTTACCGCACTTCTTTTCTGCTGAAGCGGTTTCTTGGTAGCGGCTTGGTTGTGTGCGTCAGATTGAATGATCAGGCCTTCGTCATTCTGCTTGGAGGTTAGACTAGCTGAAAAACAGCTTAGCTCTCAAGAAAACGGAATGCGAAGGCCTGTGCAAGTTAAGCGGTGCAGAGGTGGCAAGCAACTTTGGCCTTGCCATTGTCGAACTCGCGCACGGCCGGACGTTCCTGACGGCAGCGGTCCTCGGTCAACGTGCACCGGGGATGGAAGCTGCACCCCGAAGGTTTGTTGATCGGATCCGGGATTTCTCCAGACACAATCTCCGCCGTTCGTCCGAACGCGTCGATATGCGGGGCGGCATCCATAAGCATGCGCGTGTAGGGATGACGCGGGTTTTCGAACAGCGAGTCACGGTCCGCAACTTCGACCAGTCGGCCGAGATACAAGACACCAATTTCATCGGCCATATAGCGGATCACGGAAAGATCGTGACTGATGAAGAGGTAAGTCAGGCCGAGTTCTCGCTGCAATGTCTTCATCAGGTTCAAGACCTGACTTTGCACGGATACATCAAGCGCGGAGGTCGGTTCGTCGCAGACGATGAATTCCGGATTGGATGCAAGCGCTCGGGCAATCGCGATCCGCTGCCGCTGGCCGCCGGAAAACTCGTGCGGGAACTTCTCGCCATCGGATTTCGCGAGACCCACCTGATCAAGCAACTCTGCGACCCGTTTGTCAACTTCGCTTGCTGGCATCAGCTCAAAGGCCCGGATCGGTTCACCGATGATATGACGGACACGCCAGCGCGGGTTGAGTGAGGCGTACGGGCTCTGGAAGATCATCTGGATGCGGCGGCGCATGGCCAGCTTGCGCTTTTGGTCCTTGATGGCGAAGAAATCTTCCCCGTCGATCAGGACCTGACCGCTGGTCGGCTTTTGAAGACCAACGATCATCCGGCCAATGGTTGATTTGCCCGATCCACTCTCACCCACCAGAGCAAACGTCTTGCCCTTCGGAATGTCGAAATCAACGGTGTCGACCGCTGTCAGAAATCGCTTGGATTCCATTGCCAGCATCCGGTTCAGCCATGGCTTGGACACGTCAAAAACTGCGCCCAGACTCCGCGCACTGATTAAAGGGGTGTCGCCGGTCATTCAGACGCTCCGGAGATTTCTTTTTCGATTTGTTTGTAGGCCGGGTCGTAGAGCCAGCAGGCGACTTCACTGCCATTCACGGGTTCGAGAACCGGAATGTCATTGAAACAGGCCGAAATGGCTTTGGTGCACCGCTGATTAAACGCGCAACCTTTCGGAATGGCCCGAAGGTTCGGCATGGAGCCGGGGATTTGGCTGAGCGTCTGTAACGATCCGGTTGTCGATGGTGTGGAGGCCATCAAGCCGACAGTGTAGGGGTGCGATGGCGCGCTCAATACGTTCCGGGTCGGCCCTATCTCCGCGATCCGGCCTGCATAAAGAACAGCAACGCGGTCTGTTGTTTCCGCGATCACGCCCATGTCGTGCGTGATCAGAATAACCGCAGTCCCACGTTCCCGGCAGAGGCGCTTGAGCAGCGCCATGATCTGCGCTTGAACGGATACATCAAGCGCTGTCGTTGGTTCGTCCGCAATGATGAGTTCCGGCTCTGCTGCCAGAGCGAGTGAAATCACCACACGCTGGCGCATACCACCAGAGAATTGGTGCGGGTATGCGTCAATCCGTGTCGCCGCGGCCGGAATGCCCACTTCTTCAAGCAGCGCAATGGCCTTCGCTCGAGCATCGTTTTGCGAAAGGGGCAGGTGGGTGCGGATAGTTTGGATCAGCTGCTGGCCGACCGTCATCAAGGGATTGAGGCTGGTCAGCGGGTCCTGGAAGACCATGGCGATCTTCTTGCCCCGGATGCGGCGCATGCGCTCTTCGGGAAGATTGTCGATGCGCTCACCATCAAGGTGAATTTCACCGCCGCTGATCCGGCCAGGACGATCGATCAGGCCGATGATCGCGGAACCGCACATGGATTTACCGGCGCCGCTCTCACCAACGAGACCAAGGATCTCGCCAGCGCGCACTTCGAACCCGACCCGGTCGACGGGACGCAACACGCCATTGCGGGTTGGAAACTCGACGATGAGGTCGGAGACTTTAAGGAGTGGAGTATCTGACACTGGATTATCGCAATTTCGGGTTCAACACATCGCGCAGCCAGTCGCCGAAAAGGTTCACGGAAAGCGCAAGGGCCAGAAGGGTGAGTGACGGGAACAGCAGGATCCACCATTCACCGGAGAGAATGTACTGCCGGCCGACATTGATCAGTGTGCCAAGAGATGGCTGTGTTTTCGGCGCACCCACTCCGAGGAAGCTCAGAGTTGCTTCTGCAATGATGGCCAGTGCCAGGCTGATCGTCGCGATCACGAGGATCGGTCCGGTGACATTCGGAAGAATGTGGCGGACCATGATGCTCCAGCGCTTGAGGCCAATCAGGTGACCCGCCTGAACATATTCCTTCTGCCGCTCCACCATGGTGGCACCGCGGACGGTCCGGGCAAACTGTACCCACTCAGATAGACCAATGGAGATGATCAAGACCCAGATGGCCATTTCATCCCGCAGATCCGGAGGGATCAGGCCCTTGCCGATCCCGTAAAGCAGCATGGCAACCATGATGGACGGGAAAGTCATCTGGATGTCGGCAACACGCATGATGATGCCGTCTACCCAACCGCCGACATATCCGGACAGAAGACCAAGGATCACTCCGAGGGTCATGGCAAACAGGACCGCGACCAAGCCTACAAACAGGGAAATACGCAATCCAAAGAGGATGGTTGAGAAAACGTCGCGACCCTGATCATCGGTACCAAGAAAGAAGTAGTCACCGGTGAAATCGTTCGCTGAGAAGGGCTTTGTAAAGCCATTCATCAGGTTGAGACTGGATGGGTCAAACGGTGTGTAGGGTGACAAAAACGGCGAAAAGATCGCTCCTAATACAAGCGTAACAAACACGAGTGACGAAACGACGATCACCGGTTTGGATTTGTAGGAATGCCAGATATCGGAGTCCATCCAACGTTGCCAGGTCGATGTGGCAACCGTTTCCTTAAACTCCGGGCGGGCGCTTGCGCCCTTGGGGGATTGGGTTTCCATGATGCCTCTTGTCCTCAGTTGCTGCCCACACTGAGACGCGGGTCGATGGTGAAATAGAGCAGATCGACGATCAGGTTGATGGTCACGAAAATGACGGCAACGAGCAGCAGATACGCTGACATGACCGGGATATCGACAAAGTTCACCGCATTGATGAAGAGAAGGCCAACACCTGGCCACTGGAACACGCTTTCCGTGATGATCGCAAAGGCGACAATCGAACCGAATTGAAGACCGGTCACGGTAATGACCGGAACCATGGTGTTCTTCATGGCATGACCAAAATTGACAGTCTTCTGGCTCAGTCCGCGGGCCCTTGCAAAGCGGATGTAGTCTGTTCTTAAGACCTCAAGCATTTCTGAGCGTACCAGACGCATGATCAAGGTCATCTGATAAAGACCAAGCGTGATCGCCGGCAGGATCATGGATTTCAGCCCGTCCACGGTCAGAATAGCGAGGTCGACCCCGAACAAGCTGCGGGTGTCGCCGCGCCCGAAGGAAGGCAACCAGCCAAGATTTACCGCGAACAGCCAGATCAGGAAAACGCCGATCAAGAAGGTTGGAAGCGAAACACCGATCAGCGAGGCGGTCATGATGAAGTTAGCCACATAGCCATCTCGTCGGATAGCTGTGTAGACCCCCAAAACGAAGCCGAGCGATATCGCAATGACGCCTGATAGGAAGGCCAATTCGAGCGTTGCGGGGAGGCGCTCCAGGATGACCTCTCCAACCGGCAGGCCTACGCGGTAGGAGACGCCGAAATCGCCGGACATGGCTCGTTGGAAGTAGCGGACATATTGAACGATGATCGGATCATTCAGTCCGAGCCGCTCCTCAAGTTCCGCGCGGTCGGCAGCTGTCGCTTCCTGACCGAGCATGTTCTCCACGGGGTCGCCCATGAATTTGAACATGGCAAATGAAACAAAACCGACGGCCATCAGGACTAGAAGTGCCTGGCCGAGGCGGCGAATGATGAATGCGAGCATTTTTCAAGCCAATCGAGAGACTGTGGCGTCCGCGACAGTCTGCTAAGTCTTCCGATAAGGACGTGCTTATACTTGCGCGATGCGCAGAGTCTACCGTTTTTCCACTGTTTCAACAGTGACGCTGGCGGGAAAAGCCGTAAAACTCATTTGGCTGACAAGCTAAAAACATCACCACCGTACCGGATGAACTTCAAACGGTACGGTGGTGAGAGCGCGAGACTTAGTTAAAAGTCAGGAACTTAAAGTGCGGCTGATCTTCCGGCTGTACTGCGAAGTTGATCTTGTCAGCCATGCCCCAGTTCAGGACCTGGTTGTGGATTGGCAGGTACAGGTTTTCAGACTTCACCGTATCCCAGATTTCAGCAATCGTGGCGTTACGGACTTCCTGATCTGTTTCAGATGCGAGGCTTTTGATTTTCGCATCGAGCTCCGGGTTGGAATAGCCGGTCGCATTCCAGGAACCGAGCTTGTCGGTTGAGGTGTGCGTCAGGAAGTTGAAGATGTACTCAGAGTCGAACGTCGGAACGCCCCAGCCGAGCATGTAGAAGTCTGTTTCCTTGTTCTGGATCAGCGGGAAGTGCTGTGCCTTCGGCTTTGCGTCCAGGTTAACCTTGACACCGATCTGGCCGAGCATGCCAACGGCAGCCTGACAGATGCCTTCGTCGTTGACATAGCGATCGTTCGGGCAGTTCAGCGTGATGCCGAAACCGTCGCCGTAGCCAGCTTCTTCCATCAATGCCTTTGCTTTCGCAACGTCATACTCAGGATATGCGTCCAGTGCTTCGGTCCAGCCGTTTACGAACGGAGGCATGATCACACCTGTCGGAGCAGACTGATCGCGCATAACGATCTTTTTGATCGCATCACGGTTGAGAGCGATGTTCATCGCTTCACGAACGCGGTTGTCGGCGAGCGGGTTTTTGCCGTCGACTGTGTCGCTTGTCAGGTCGTCAGCGCCCTGGTTCATACCGAAGAAGATTGTCCGGTTCTGAGCTGCAGTGTTGAGCTTCAAGCCGTCGGTCCGCTCAACGATCGGCAAATCCTGCACCGGAACGTCCTGAATCAGGTCAACTTCACCAGACAGAAGAGCGGAAACGCGGGTCGCGCCTTCCTGGATCGGTGTGTAGATGATTTCAGTAACTTCCAGCGGGAACTCGCCTTTGCCCCAATAGTTCGGGTTCTGCTTTAGGATTGTTTCGGAATCCTGCTTGCGGCTCTCCAGAACAAATGCGCCGGTTCCGTTGACTGCGCGCACACACGGGTTGTCGCCGCCATTCGCAATGTCTTGCGGTGCTTCACAGCCGTTGTCAGTTGCCCAGCCGGAATCCATGATGAACAGGTTCGTCATGTTGTTCGGCAGAAGCGGGTTCGGGCCATCTGTCTCGAAATGGACAGTGTAATCGTCGACCTTGCGCACGTCCTTGATGGAGTTCAGCAACTCTTTCATCGCGGATGTTGGCATCATGGCGCGCTTAAAGGAGAAGACAACGTCGTCAGCAGTGAAGTCTTCGCCGCCATGGAACTTCACACCTTCACGGAGCTTGAATTCCCAAACGGTCGGATCTTCGGTCGGCTCCCAGCTGGTTGCAAGTGCCGGAATGATCTGTGCTTCCATGTCGCGCTGCAGGAGCGGCTCATACATTTGGTGCGCAAGCGTGTGGGTCGGGCCCTCGTTCTGAGCATGCGGGTCCAGAGTGAGAGAGTCGCCAGCACGCGCCCAGCGAAGTGTTTCAGCGTTTACTGCGCTCAGTCCGGCACAAAGGGCCACACTTGCAGCAGTCAATTTCAGGAAAGTCTTCGTCATATTTTTCCCCTTCGGTTGTCACTGGGGCCGTTTCCCGGCGTGATCTTATGATGATCCCCAGTTTGCCTGTACGGACTTACTCGCAAGGTCATATGTCAGTTGGCATTAAGCGCCAGCCACCCTGCGGCATCCTGGCGGTAACAGACCCCTATGGCTGGTGGGAGTCAAGGGTTAAGTAGATCTACGAAGTGGTTCAAATTATGCATTTTCCGACATGACGCAGCGTCTTTCGTGTTTCCATTGCCGATGCGACCAAGAGTGCGTCAGAGCCACTTGCGCATCAGCCGTGAAATTGGCCGGGTGCGAACAACTTGAGACACACTCTTGGGTTACTTCTTGAGCTCCCTCAGTAATTTGTTGCCGTGATTGCTTTGCTTTTCGTGAGACTGCGTTTTCGTCTGAAGCCGTCGGCCGGACTCAATAGCTTGCGGATGTCATTGCCAATGGACAGCAAAACCGGGATGAGGATGAGGGTGATGAGTGTCGCGAAGACTTCTCCGTAAGCGAGGGAGACAGCAGCTGGGATCAAGTAGCGCGCCTGTTCGGACGTCTCGCTCATGAGGGGAACGAGGCCAACGACTGTGGTGGCTGTCGTCAGGAAGATGGCCTGAAAGCGGGCAACGCCGCAGTTAAAGACAGCATCTTCATGCTCGGTACCTTCCTCGCGAGCTTGCACGTAGTGCGTCATCATAACCAGGGAATCGTTGACCACGACCCCAATCAAGGCGAGCACGCCAAAAAACGACAGCAAAGAAAAGGGCAGATCCATCACTGCGTGCCCGAGTACTGCACCAACGAAACCAAAAGGAATCACGGACATGATGATGACCGGCTTCCAGTAGGATTTCAGCGGCACTGCCATCAAAATGTAAATTAGCAAACCGGCGATCAGAAAAGCGCGCAAAAGCCCGCCGCGCATTTCTCCGATTTCTTCCAATTCCCCTCCTGCATCGATCTTGAGGCCAGGGTATTTGGCTTCAAGATCTTGGGAGAACTCTCCAAAGATGGTTTCCGCGACCTCTTCAGGCGCCGCGATATTCCGGTTGATGTCCGCCATGACGGTCGCGATCAAGGAGCCGTTGCGCCTTAGGATTTGGTCCGGAACATAGCTGGGCGTGATCTCAGCGACAGTTGAGAGAGGGATCCACTGGCCCTTCGCGCTTTTGAGCTGCATCTCCATCAGGTCTTCAATGCGATCCCGCGCGGTCAATGCGTTGCGGACGACCACACGGACTTCGGCATCACCCCTTTGGATCCGTTGAGCTTCTCCGCCGCCGAAAGCATATCCGATCTGACGCGCGAGGCTCTCGGACGTAAAGCCCAGCGACTTTGCTTCTGGCCTGAGGTGTAACCGCAGCTCCGGCTGGCCGGTGAGCAGACTGTCCCGGGTGTTGGAAACTCCGCTAATACGGTCAAGCCGGTCACGGACCTCCAGACTTGCGGCCTCAAGCGCCTGTTGATCTTTTGCCATAAGGCGGATCTGGAAACCGCCACCAAAATCTTCAAATGCAGAAAAGGTGATTTCCGATACGCCTTCCAGAGGGGCAACACGCGACTTCCATGCTTCCAGGATGTCGCTGGTGCTCAGGTGAGGGCGGTCGGCAGACGGTATCACTTCCATATAGAGCTCAGCCGTTGTCGCGCCGGTGACAAACGCAAACACATGCGCAACGGCTCCACTGCCATTGGCCGTGATCAGCTCCGGATCCTGGTTGAGCGCCACGGCAGCTTCTTCAAGAAGCGCAACGTTTTTCCGGGTGAGTGCAGCCGTTGCTCTCTGATCCATTTGAAGGGACACCGAGATCACTTGGCCCGGCACGTTCGGGAAGAAAACAGACTTGATCTGACCTTTCGCCATGAGCCCAAAAACCAAGGCCGCCGCGGCAACAAATGTGATGAAAACAGCGTAACGATTTAGAAGTGCCCATTTCAGGATCGGGGTGTAGATACGATCACGGAAGCCCAGCAATCCGGACCTGGCACCTTTTTGAAGCCAGCCCCAACTGCGGGTCATCCTTCCGCTTCTATCATCGGGGATTGGATTTATGTGGGCCAGGTGCGCTGGCAGGATGAGCTTGCTTTCAACAAGGGAAAACAGCAGTGCCAGAATGACAACGCCTGCAAATCCTGAAAGAACCTTGCCCAAGGGGCTCGTGATAAGAAGGAGCGGAAAGAACGCGGCAACTGTGGTCAGCACACCGAAGACAGTTGCAACGGACACTTTTTCCACGCCGACTGCCGTGCCCTTGATCGGATCGGCGAATTTCTTCCGTTGCTCGTGCACACTTTCGCCAACAACCACAGCGTCGTCGACCAAGATACCGAGCACGATGATAAAGCCGAATGTCGTGATGTCATTGAGGGAATAGTCGACCCACCCGCTTGTAGAGACCGCAAAGGCACCAGCCAAAGAAATCGGAATGCCCATTGCGACCCAGAAGGCAAGCCGCACGTTCAGGAACAGCGCGAGCATCAACGCTACCAGGATCAATCCCTGGACAGCGCTGCTGGATAACAGTTGAAGTCGGTCAGATATGTAGTCGCGTGAGTTGCCCCAGATCGCAATCTGGACACTTTCTGGCAAGCTTTCCTGCGTTTTGGCGACAATGGCCTCTGCAGCATCCGAAACCAGCAAAAGATTGTCCTTGCGCCCAATCAGAACCTCCATCCCGACAGAGGGTCTCTGGTTGAAACGTGTCTCGATCGGAGTTTCGTCGAAACCGTCTGTAATTGTCGCGAGCTCACCGAGCGATGTGGTTGTTCCATCTGGCCATGTCGCAACGGGGATCTTTTCGAAGTCGCGAACAGAATAAGCCTGACTGTCTGCGCGCAGGGTGATGTCACCGCCCTCTGTTCTCAGCGTTCCGCCTTGGAAGAAAAGAGACGATTGTTGAATGCGTTCCATGACGTCTGAAATCGTCAAATCATGACGTTGCAGCGCGCCCGGCGTGAATTCGATCGAGATTTCCTGCGTCCGCAGCCCCCAATCATTGACCCTGGTTATTTCAGGGCTTGCCAAGAGATCGGCGCGTAGGTCGCGGGCAGTCTTTTGGAGGGATTTAAGGTCAATGTCTCCGTAGATCTGGATGTAGAGCGCGGGAAGGTCGAAGTCGTTCGTTTCGATCACGGGGCGCCGGGCATCCTTTGGCAAATCGTAGATGCCATCGACTTTCAACCGAACGTCGTCGAGAAGCTTGGTAAGCTTTGTGCCGTCGGTTTTCTGGATCGATATCACTGAGAGGCCCGGCTGAGATTGGGACCTGATCGATTTCACCCCCTCCAGACCCTCGACAGCTTTCTCAACCTTGCGCGTGATCTGCTCATCCACCTGGGCGGTGTGCGCATTTGGCAAGGATGTTGCCACTGTAACCGTGTCGGCCGGGATCTTAGGGAAGCCTTCAATCCGCACGGTGAAGACAGATGTGATGCCGGCGAAGAGGATGAACACCATCAAAAGATTGGCGGCGACAGGGTTACGAATGAACCAGTTTGTGAGCCAAGTCATTTGCCTTGCTCCAGATCCATCGGTGCAACCTTTCGTCCGGGCAAAAACGAGCTCATCGGAAACGCAACGATCCGGAGGCCGGTTTCTTGCGCGAGCTCTTCCGGAGCGGCGACCACAACGTCTCCTATGTCGCGGAAAAGAGGCTGTGCCGCGAAGCGTTGCAGCCGATTGCCGCGATCAACATGCCAAACGAAATCATTCTGGGTGAGAGCGCTTTCGGGAATCCGCAGAGTGTTTCCGATAGCGCGGACGGGCAGGCGCAGCTCCACAAAAGCTCCAGGTAGAATGCGCCCTTCTTCCAAAGGCTTTACCTCTAGAAAAAGCTGGTGTTTCCGCGATTGCGGATCCAGGAAGCCGCCGCTTTCTCGAACTCCTGCAGTGCCGATTTTTACGCCACGCTCATCAAAGACGCCCACGGACAGGTCAGACCAGTCCTTGGACAGCAGTGCCCACTCATTTGGGCCCACCGATGCTTGAGTATCCAGCAGGCTGTCGTCCAGGATCTGAAAGAGAACATCCCCTTCATGGACCGTTGCGCCGGGGCTGACGTTGCGCCGGGTCACGATGCCGTCAAAAGGGGCCCGCAGTGTGGTGGAGCGCAGGTCATATTCGGATGCCGCGACGCGCGCTTCTGTTGCTTTCAAGGCGCGATCGGCAACATGAACTTGCGGCAGGTGAACGGCCATTTCCGGGGGTGTTTCTCCGGGTTTGGCTGCCGTCCAGTCCTTCAAAGCGATGCGGTGCTTGTTTTGGGCCTTTCGAAGATCGAGTTTCGAGCTTTCGTAAGCCGATCGTGCATCCGCTACGTTGGCCACGTAAGGGGCATCTTCCAATTGCAGGAGGACGTCCCCCTTTGATACTCGGGATCCGGCGAGAGCGGGGGGCGTTTGATTGCTGACAACACCTGATATGCGGGATCGCAGATCGACTTGCCAACGCGGAGTAACCTCTGCGAACACCGTAACCGCCCCGGTATGAGTGCCAATTTCAGCATTCACTACCGTCACTGGAGGAAGTGGTTGCGGGACTGATGTCAATTTGACATCAGCTGTGTCTTCCAACTCGCTCAACGCCCCGGCCACGGCAAGCAGTGCCATGAAGGCGAGTGCAATCCAGATGCCTTTTCTCATGATTTGCTGGCCTTTTTTAACGCAATTTTCGCGACCGGCTGCGTTGGCATTTTGATAGCTTGGCAGCGCCCGGCCTCCTCGCAGGTGCCAATGCCTGGTGGGGATTGAAACGGGAACTCAGCCAAGGGAAAGGTCTCCGTTTGAGTTGATCCTGCGCGTGATTTCGCTCAATCGGGACCAGCTTTGCAGAGCGATTGGAAGGGTGAGGGCCGCTTCCACAAATTCCCAAGAGTAGCTTGCGATTGAAAAGATGCGTCCTGCGGTGATGCCGGCCAGCCCTGCTGCCTGGTAAAGATTGAAAACTATGAAACCGACCTGAAGCAGGAAAATGCCGCCATAAACAAATGCCTCGGTATCCGAAATTGCGACTTCATGCTGGCGCAGGGCGCGCAGGTGACGGAAGATGCCGAGCCGCTCGCCTCGTGTGAGGACATCCACTTGCTGTTCGCGCTGCTCGTTGAGTTTCCGGTTGACGTTGTAGAAGCGCTTGTGAAAGCAGGCGTAAACCAGAAGCATCCCGGCCAGCACCAACAGCGATGAGAGACCGAGCGACATATCGAAATAGGTCAGAATGGTCAGGCTCACGCTCAGTTGTATGAGCGCTGCGATCAGTTGTGGGGCTTCATGCTCCAAAAAGTCGACCAGTTCGCGGGACATGTCGATCCGGGCATTTCGTCTCGAAACATGCAGTGAGGAGCATCGCTGATGGAGTTCGTCTCCAAGATGCAGCCGTATTGTGCCGTAGGCACGGGTGTCGTAAATCCGGCGTCCGACAGCCAGGAAACAAAGGCCACACAATACGGCCATCATCCAGCCGAGTTCGGAAACCCGGCCTGCAAGCAAGCCGTCAATCGATAGACCGATCAACAACGGGATCAGGGCAATCAGGCAGTTTTCGGCAAATACAATTGTCCAAGTGATTGCGATTTTCGCCCTGAACATCTGGAAGATATAAGCTAGATCAATCGCCATCCGCATTTTACGGTCATTTCCCAAAAAGTGCTCGAATTCAGATTTGAGAGGTCGCTAACAAACAAATCTGCTTCGAATAAAAATCGAATGAACGTTCGTTCGTTGAATTACATAATCGGATTTTGAAGAAATGCAATGGAGCCCATACAGGAATGAGTGAAAAACCGACCCGGGAAGAGACGACAAATGCGCGGCGGAAACACATCGTGGAGGTCGCAGCTGCGTGTTTTATTGCGAAGGGGTTTCACCAAACCAGCATTCGGGACATCGCGCGCAGCGCGGGGGTGTCCTTAGGAAACATCTATAATCACTTCCCCGGAAAGACTGAGATCATTGCTGAAATTGCGAGCCTCGAAGCGGCGCAAATCGATGCCTTTGGATCGATGTTTGAGAAAAACGGCAACGACCCGCACAAGGCGCTTGATCAATTCTTGAAAGCATACTTGAAGACCTGCAGCGCCCCCAGCCATGCTGCGTTGACGCTTGAAATTCTAGCAGAAGCCATCCGGCAGCCGGAGATAACGGTCGGTTTCATGGAAAACCGTGTGAAGCTTCTGGCAGGTTTGGAGGGCCTGCTCGGCCAGCTGAGAAACAGCGAGAGTGCTGAGAGTAATCTTTCGGATCGCGACGCAGCTGAGTTTGTCTTGGATCTGATTGAAGGTGTTGGGATGCGGGTGTTCTTTGAAGAGCGGAAACCTGCAAAGCGGGATCACCAGAAGCTGCATCTGGCAATCAGCAAGCTGTGTAGCTGAGTTGTTGAAGGTCTAACCTTAATCAAAATGCGACAAGTCAAAGGCATGCACGTCTTGCAACAGTTCAACAAACCCTCTTGCAGCGTGATCCAGCGAGGCTTTGCCCTTTTCTGCGGTCGCGATTGAGGCGTCCCCCACCGTTCCAGCCGGATTGAGATCCTGAGCCTTCCAGCCAAAAGCATGAGGGCCGTGTGCTCGAAGGTGCTTGAACATGGAGGCAAAGTCCTCCTGTGCAGATCTAAAGTTCCGAGCCTTGTCCATGTTTACGAGGTCAGGCCGGAGGTGCAGCATGATCGAGGTCTCGACGTCTCCGCCATGGATGCCGAAGGTCAGTTCGTGATCTGAAAACACGCCTTCGGGTTGACCAAAAGCTGCCCAGGCTGTTCCGACGGCCAGCATATTGTGCCGGACACGCAATTCGCGCGTTAGAATGCCAATCAGGGGAACGTTGCCGCCGTGGGAGTTGACCACAACAACCTTGCGCACGCCAGCTCTGAGGATGCTGTCGCCGAGCTCAAGCCACGCCTGCAAGGCCGTTTCCCAGGTCATTGTCAGTGTGCCGGCGGACGAAATGTGTTCATTGGATTTGCCGACCGCCTGGACCGGCAAGAAGCTGGCCGGAATATCATTTGGAAGCAGTTCTATGACTCGGCTAATTTGCCCTTCCGCAATCGCGGTGTCGGTATAGACTGGGAGGTGAGGCCCATGCTGCTCGATTGCTGCAACTGGCAGAACGGTGATCCAATCTTTTACGTCAGGATGATCGAAATCCGTTGTTGTCATATCTTGCCAATAGGGTTTCGGCAGCATTATTCGTCTTCCTAATAACTTGTATTTGCAATCTATGCCTAGTCGGCAGCGGCAACGATTTCAATCTCAACCACGAACTCTTCGCGTGCAAATCCGGACACAATCATGAGCGTGGAAGCCGGTGGCGGGTCAGTGATGAATTGGTCTCTGGTTTTCATATAGCCCGGCAAATGTTCTCGGCCGGTTACATACGCGTTGATGCGCACAATATCCGCCAAAGTCATGCCCGCTGATGCCAGAATTGCCCGAATGTTTTCAAAACAGAGCGCTGTTTGGCCCTCAACGCTGGTCGGTATTTGATCCTCGGCATCAATGCCGAGTTGGCCAGAGGCAAATAGAAGGCGATGCCCAGGTGGAACTTCCACCGCATGGCTGTAGCGTGCAAACGGCGGCCGAATGTCCGGCGGTGTGTGGGTCTTTTTCAATATAATGCTCCGTGAAGAATTGCGCAGGAGCCTATCCCGCGGCCTAGGCAGACGCAATTTCCCGCTCTGCGTAATTTGCAAGCTTCTGCATAAATTGAAAGCATGTCTATTTTTTGAGCTGACAGGCTGTGGGATATATGCAAGTCTATTTTTGCTGCCGGGAGCAAACTTCCTGGTAGCAATTTAAGCGGGCCATGATCTTAATATAAAGGCTCACTTCTTGCCTGTTCCGCTCTCAGGGCTTTCGAGCACAGCGGCAGAGCATTCGGCCTGTGGTGGGCGGATTGACCTGCGTGGTGTGTGATGAAAACGGGGAACGCGGAAATGGATTTGTCTCGGAAAATTGGACTTGCAACGCTCGCTGTCATGGCGTCGACAAGTGCGCATGCGCTTGAGAAGGTGACATTCGGTACCAACTGGGTCGCTCAGGCCGAGCACGGCGGATATTATCAGGCTGTTGCCGACGGCACTTACGAAGCCTGCGGGATCGAAGTGGAAATCAAGCCCGGCGGACCTCAGGCGAACAATCGGATTTTGTTGCCTGTCGGCAAGATCGATTTCCTGATGGGCGGCAATATGCTGCAAGCGTTCTCAGCTGTTGAGCAGGGCATTCCGACGACTGTGGTGGCTGCGCACTTCCAAAAAGAGCCGCAAATTCTGATGACCCACCCGGATCAGGGCCTCGACACCTGGGAAAGCCTAAAAGATATCAATCTCCTCATCGGTAAGGGTGGCCTCAATTCCTATTTTCAATGGATGAAAGCTGAGTTCGGCTTCAAGGATGAGCAGGTTCGGCCGTACACCTATAACTCTGCGCCGTTCCTTGCAGACAAGAAGCTCGGCCAACAGGGCTACATCACCTCTGAACCCTATGCGATCGAGACCGAAGGCGGGTTTGAACCCAACATTTTCCTGATCGCGGACTATGGGTATGACACCTATTCCACCACCGTTGAGACCCGGCTCGACCTCATCGAGACCAAGCCAGAGGTTGTGAAGTGTTTCGTCGATGGGTCTGCCATCGGTTGGGTCAATTTCCTTTATGGAGATAACTCCAAAGCCTTGGAGCTGATCAAAAAAGACAATCCGGGTATGACCGACGGACAGCTGGCGTTCTCCATCGACAAGCTGAAGTCTTACGGCATCGTGGACAGCGGGGATGCGCTCACCATGGGGATTGGTGCGATGACCGACGAGCGCAACAAATCCTTCTTTGAGAAGATGGTCGCTGCCGGTGTGGTGAATGGAGATGTCGATTACACCAAGTCGTACACGCTTCAGTTCGTCAACCAAGGGGTCGGAGTGGACCTCAAGAAAGAACTTGCTGGAAACTGAGGCGGACCTGTTTCGTGTTTCATAGGAATGTTGCAACCATGGCCGGAGATTGATGCAATGACGGCCATGGTAAATACAAACATGCAATCAGATATCGTTTCGGGTTCGCCGATTGTTTCGTTGAAGGGTATTTCAAAAACCTTCTCCAACGGAACGGTCGCGCTCAACAACATGTCGCTCGACATACGACAAGGGGAATTCGTTTCGCTGCTCGGGCCCTCCGGATGCGGAAAGTCGACGGCCTTGCGGATCATCACCAGCTTGACCAGTCCAACTACGGGCCGGGTCGAATGGCCGCTCGAAGAAAGCAAGCAAAAGGAACATGAGCTAAGTTTCGTGTTCCAGGAACCGACGCTGATGCCGTGGGCAACGGTTTTCGGCAATGTCTGGCTGCCCCTCCGCTTGAAGGGTGTTTCCAGAAAAGCGGCGCATGACCGGGTTATGGAGGCTTTGCAGGGGGTCGGGTTGGAGCAATTCGCCGACAGCTACCCGCGCGAGCTGTCTGGCGGCATGAAAATGCGGGTCTCCATTGCCCGTGCGCTGGTCACGAAGCCCAAGTTGCTTTTGATGGATGAGCCCTTTGCTGCGCTCGACGAGATTACACGCTTCAAACTGAACAACGATCTTTTGCGTCTTTGGGAAACCTTTGGATGGACCGTCATCTTCGTTACGCACTCGGTATTTGAGTCTGTCTATCTGTCCAACCGGATCGTGGTGATGGCGGCGCGGCCCGGCCGTGTGGTCAACGACATGGCAATCGACGCGCCGTATCCGAGGGATGAAGCCTTCCGGACATCTCCCGTTTATGCAGGATTTTGCCGGGATGTTTCGGATGCGCTGCATAAGGCAATGATTGTGGGAGATCATCTTTGATGTGTCTGTCCCGATACATACTGAACAAAGGCGGTAGTAGATCATGACACTCGAGATCGCCGACAAGAACGCCATTGCACCTGCCCCGCAGTCTGTTCCACTCGATGCGGAGGAGCTCAAACGGGCGCGTGCGGCACGGCGGGAGGCTGTTGGCCGTTGGGTCCTGCCGATCGTTATCCTCGTTTTGTCGGTATATTTCTGGGACAGGCTGTGTGTCTGGAATGAGATACCCCACTATATCCTGCCGCGCCCGGGGCTTGTTTTTGAAACGCTTCTTGCTGATTGGGGCATCTTGAGCATTGCTTTGATCAACACGCTCAAGATCACGTTTGGTGCGCTTTTGATCGCCACGCTCGGTGGGCTTGGTTTGGCAGTCCTCTTCACTCAGTCCAAGTGGATTGAGATTTCGTTTTTTCCGTTCGCTGTCATCTTGCAAGTTACCCCGATCATCGCGATCGCGCCTTTAATCCTCATCTACGTGGATTCAATCACAGCCGGACTTCTGATTTGTGCGTGGATTGTTGCGTTTTTTCCGATCCTTTCCAACACGACTTTGGGCTTGAATTCAGCCGATCATAATCTTCAAAACCTGTTCCGCCTTTATGGCGCGAGCCGGTGGCAAACACTGCGTTTCTTGAGATTGCCTGCATCCATGCCGTACTTTTTGGGCGGTTTGAAAATTGCCGGTGGCTTGTCCTTGATCGGAGCCATTGTTGCCGAATTTGTCGCCGGGTCAGCGGGGTCAGGATCCGGTCTTGCCAACCAAATCCTTGAGGCGAGCTATCGTCTCAACATGCCGCGCATGTTTGCTGCGCTGATCCTGATTTCCGTGACCGGTATATTGATATTCCTTTCCATGAACCTTCTTTCGCATCTGCTTCTGCGCAAGTGGCACGAAAGCGCGTTGAAGCGGGAGATGTAGATGAAGCCGGGGTGGGGCGCCGGGTTCAAAGGGACCGGCATCATCAGAAATGCGACTGTGCCCGTATGTCTTCTGGAGGGTGTGCAGCAAGCCTCGGTCTCGGAGCTTACGGTTCGTGATATCGTGTTCAAGAATGGAAAGCTCACACAGATTGCTCCAGCTGGGACGCTGCCGGAAGGCGCGGGCGGCCTTGATCTCGATGGCGGGCTTATCCTGCCGACACTCGTGGATGTGCACACACATCTGGACAAGGGGCATATTTGGCCGCGCGAGCCCAATCCGGACGGGACCTTTCAAGGTGCACTTCAAGCGGTGGGAAGAGACCGGAGCGCTTACTGGTGTGCCGAGGATGTCAGGGCCCGGATGGATTTCTCACTAAAGTGTGCCTACGCCCATGGGACGGGTGCGATCCGCACCCACCTAGACAGTCTTCCCCCACAAGATGACATCACGTGGCCGATCTTTGCGGAAATACGCTCTGAGTGGGCCGGACGAATTGAGCTTCAAGGTGTGTGCCTGTTCGGCATTGACCGGCTGGCCGAAGACAATGGTTACCTTCACAGCATTGCCGATCGTGTTTCAGCTGCCGGCGGGGTCTTGGGGGCTGTTACATACATGGTGCCGGATGTGGATCAGCATCTGGAATCCGTTTTTAAAGCGGCAATGGATCGCGGCCTGGATCTTGATTTTCATGTCGATGAAACGCTTGATCCGGCGGCGGACACCTTACGCCGGATCGCAGAAGTCGCGCTGCGCTTGGGGTTTGATGGCAAGATCCTGTGCGGACACTGCTGCTCCTTGTCGGTGCATTGCGATGACGACATTTCCAGAACTCTGGACTTGGTCGCAGATGCTGGGATTTCTGTCGTTTCACTGCCGATGTGCAACATGTATTTGCAGGACCGCATGCAAGGACGGACACCACGCAAGCGCGGCGTGACACTTTTGCATGAAATGCGCGCGCGCGGCATTCAAGTGTGTGTCGCCTCGGATAACACCCGCGATCCCTTTTATGCCTATGGCGATATGGATCTTGTCGAGGTGTACACCCAGGCAACCCGGATCCTGCATCTTGATCATCCTGTCGGCGATTGGATCCGTGCGGTTACGGCAACGCCAGCGCATATCATGGGATTGCCCAAGGGCCAGATAGCGGTCGGCGGGGCCGCTGATCTTCTGCTTTTTAATGCGCGGAACTGGAATGAGCTTCTGTCCCGCCCAGCCGGCCCTCGCCGCGTGCTGAGAGCAGGGTGCAGCATTGATCAGACCTTGCCCGACTATCGTGAACTCGATCGACTTCTTCAGAAAGGGACCTCCTGACCATGAGCGCCATTGCCGCTTTGATAGCCGATCTCGATGGGATCAAGATCGAGGACAACCCGCAAATCGTAAAGCAAAAGAGCCGGGACTTTTTCTGGTATTCACCAGTGCTAAAGGCTCAACTTGAAAACGTCACCGGCGATCTGATTGTGACACCTAAGTCCGAGGACGAGGTCATCCGGATCCTCAAGGCGTGTTTTGCGGCTGATGTTCCTGTTACGACACGCGGTGCCGGGACTGGAAACTATGGCCAAGCCATGCCGTTGTCGGGTGGGGTCGTTCTCAACCTTGCGGAAATGACTGCGGTGAAGGAAGTGCGGACCGGATCTGTCGTTGCCGAGGCTGGTGCCATAATAGCGGATATTGATGCGATCACCCGAGCCCAGACCGGACAGGAATTGCGGATGCATCCATCAACTTACCGGACCGCGACGATCGGCGGGTTTATTGCGGGCGGGTCGGGCGGCGTTGGGTCGATCAACTGGGGTGGCTTGAGGGATCTCGGAAACGTCATTCGTTTGCGAGTTGTCACGATGGAGGCTGAGCCGCAGGTTCTTGAAATGACGGGCGATGAACTGCAGAAAGTGATGCACGCCTATGGCACGAACGGCATTATCACCGAAGTCGAGATGCCTTTGACCGCCAGTTACGACTGGGTGGATGTTTTGGTCGGGTTTGACGACTTTATGGATGCGGTGCGGTTTTCAGATGAACTGGCCAATCTGGATGGTCTGCTGACGAAGAACATAGCGCCGATCGCTGCGCCAGTTCCTCATGACTATTTCCTCCGGCACCAGAATTTCATCCGCAAGGACCAGTCCGTTGCTGTCTTGATGGTCGCCCCCTTCGCGATGGCTGCATTCGATGCGTTCATGGAGCGGCAGTCCAAGGGGGAGGTGCTCTATCGGTCGGACAAAGCGTCAGACGAAGATCTGAAACGCCTACCGCCTGCTTACGAGCTTTCGTGGAACCACACGACCTTGCGGGGGCTCAGGGTGGATCCCTCAATCACCTATCTCCAGGTTCTTTATCCATTTCCCAACCAGGTCGAGCTGGTTGGCAAGATGCATGAGATGTTTGGAGATGAGATTCCGGGCCATCTCGAATACGTGCGGTTTGATGGCAACGTCACATGCTTTGGCCTGCCGATTGTCCGCTATTCCAACGAGGCCCGGCTCGAAGAAATCATACGTCTTCACGAAGACAATGGTTGTCCGATCTTCAATCCACATCGGTACACGCTTGAGGAGGGTGGAATGAAGCAGACGGATGCAGTTCAGCTCGCTTTCAAAAAGCAGGCCGATCCGAAGGGGTTGCTCAACCCGGGCAAAATGATTGCCTGGGAAAATCCGGATTATGATTTCGAAAGCGGTCAGGTGTTCCTGTTTCCGGGTCTGCAACGGGCCTGATACCAAGTTTCAGTTCAAATGCCGGCCGTGCTCCGGCGAAAAGCGATGTAAAAGGCCAAACGCATGCGCGTTCTCGTGGTTTTCTGTCACCCTTGCGAAGAAAGTTTCAATGCGGCGCTGTGTACAGCTGTTGTCGAGACGCTCGAGGCGGGCGGTCATGACATTCGGTTGACGGATCTTTATTCCAAAGGCTTTGATCCTGTCATGAGCGCGCAGGAGCGGCGCGGCTATCATACGCCTCAGGCCAATACCATCCCCGTCGCCGATGATTTGGCAGACATCAAGTGGTGTGAAGCAATTGTTTTTGTCTATCCGACTTGGTGGTTCGGTTTGCCTGCCATGTTGAAAGGGTGGCTGGAGCGAGTCTGGGTGCCGCATGAAACCTTCATTATGCCAACGGACACGAAGGGCCTGCAGCCCAACATGCAGAACATCTCCCACATCGCGATCGTAACGACCTGCGGGGCCAGTTGGTGGGTGTCCAAGTTGGTGGGTGAGCCTGGGCGCAAGACGATCATGCGCGGCATCAAATTGCTTGCCAAACCGGGATGCAAAACCCGGTACTTGGCGCACTACAAGATGGACAGTTCAACACTGGAAAGCCGCAAGAATTATGTTGAGACGGTCAAAGAAAAGGTTGCCGCTTTTCTGAAATGAAGCGTTTGCGTCTCTTTCTCTTCTGCCTGTTTCTCGCTCATTGGTGCCTGATTTTTAACCGTGCATATGATTTTAGCATTTGGTCTATTGAGGCGGTGCGATCTGCAATTCGCCTAATGTGCTGTTTTTGTTTATATATTTTCAATTTTACCGTACTTGGCACCGCCCTTGCTTTGTTGTGAGTGTGCAGCGCGCCTAGGGATCCGGTCAGATGACGCAGGACCGAGAGGTGCAAGCCGGGCGGGCAGATCGTGAGGATCTCACATAGCTCGGTGACACGGCGGGACAAAAACCCGGGAGACAACTGCACGAGGTTTCGCGCGCGCGAACCTTCCTCCCGGACGTGCGCAAAAAGCCTCATGACGGAAGCCCTCGGGATCTCCAAGGGCCCAAGACAGGAGACGCGCACAGATGCTGAAATCAATCGCCAAGGCTTCCCTGCTCGCTGCAGCGCTTTCAATGCCCCTTTCATTTTCCGCGCAAGCGGAAGTCAAGACTGACTTCAAAGTCTGTTGGTCGATCTATGTTGGCTGGATGCCCTGGGGCTATCTGCAGGACAGCGGCATCATGAAGAAGTGGGCCGATAAATATGGAATTGATGTCGAGATCGTGCAGATCAACGACTATGTGGAATCCATCAACCAATATACGGCGGGTGAATATGATGGCTGCTCCATGACGAACATGGACGCGCTCTCTATCCCGGCAGGCGGTGGCGTTGACACAACGGCGCTGATTGTCGGTGACTACTCCAACGGCAATGATGGCATCATTCTGAAAGACAAGACTGAGCTTGCCGAGATCAAGGGGCAAACGGTCAACCTGGTCGAGCTTTCAGTTTCCCATTACCTGCTCGCGCGGGCTCTTGACACCGTGGGGCTAACCGAGCGGGATCTGACCGTCGTTAACACCTCCGACGCTGACATGATCGCAGCTTATGCAACGCCGGATGTGACGTCTGTTGTCACCTGGAACCCGCTTTTGTCTGAGATCGAAGCGCAGCCCAACGCAACCAAGGTGTTCGACAGTGCCGGGATCCCGGGCGAAATCATCGACATCATGATGGTCAACACGGAAACATTGGCCGACAATCCCGCCTTTGGCAAAGCACTCACCGGTGCCTGGTACGAAGTGATGGATCTCATGGCAGAGGGCGATGAAGCAGCCTTGACTGCGATGGCTGAAGCTTCCGGGACCGACCTTGCGGGCTACAAGGCGCAACTCGCCACAACGAAGATGTTCTACACGCCAGCCGAAGCTGTGGAGTTCTCGAAGTCAGCTGAGTTGCCAAAGACAATGAAATTCGTCGCCGAATTCCTGTTTGACAAGGGCATCCTTGGCGAGGGGGCTCCAAGCCCGGAGTTTGTCGGTGTCTCCTTTGCCGACGGTTCGGTTTATGGCGACAGCAACAACGTGAAACTCCGCTTCGATCCGAGCTTCATGGAAATGGCTGCAAGCGGCTCGCTCTAAGGCCGTCTAAACCTGTCCCGGTTTTTGCTGGGACAGGTTCTCAAATTCCTTCGTCCGGCTCCGAGACCCTTCATGCGCCTCATAAACCGAACTCCGTCGCGGTTTACCGCTGTTGCCTTGGGACTTCTTCCCTTTGTGGCAACGATTGTGACTTACGCGATTGCCAGTCACTACAGGCGGCTCGACAATCCAGCCGATAAGCTTTTGCCCTCTCTTGAAAGCATGGGGCAGGCGTTCTGGCGGATGGCTGCTGTTCCGGATCGGCGCTCCGGCGATCTGTTGTTGTGGATCGACACCTTCGACAGTCTGATGCGCCTTGGAACCGGAATGGCGGTCTCCACGCTAATGGCAATCCTCTTCGGGATAGGGATCGGATTCATTCCGCACATACGAAGTGCCCTTGCCCCTTACCTCGCAACGTTTTCACTCATTCCGCCGATTACGATACTGCCGATCCTTTTCATCACGTTTGGACTTGGAGAGGTGTCAAAGATTGCTCTGATCGTGATCGGGACTGCGCCGGTGATGATCCGTGCGACTGCGCAAGCTGTGCTGGATATCCCCCGCGAAATGATCATCAAGGCCGAAACCCTTGGCGCCTCCGTCTGGCAGATGATTACCCGGCTAGTGTTGCCGCAAGTTCTTCCAAAACTGATTACCGCCTTGCGCCTTGGGCTCGTGCCGGCCTGGATCTTCCTCATTTCTGCAGAGGCGATCGCGTCCACCACGGGCCTTGGCTACCGCATTTTCCTGGTCCGGCGCTATCTCGCGATGGACGTCATCCTTCCATATGTCGTCTGGATCACGCTGCTGGCATTCATACTGGACCGGCTGCTGCTCCTTCTGTCCAAGCGGGCCTTCCGCTGGAACCACATGGGAGGTGCCGCGCTATGACCGCCCCTGCAAAACTCTCCGTTCAAGGGTTGTCGAAATACTATGACGGAAACCCCGTCCTGGAGCGGATCGCGCTTGAGGTGGATGCCGGATCGTTTTGCACGATCGTGGGCGCGTCCGGTTGCGGCAAATCCACGTTCTTGAGAATGTTGCTTTCCCAGGAGCATCCGACCCATGGAGAAATCCTGCTTGACGGGACGCTGCTGCCCAAGGAGCCGACACCGGATCGCGGCATCGTTTTCCAAAAATACTCGGTCTTTACCCACCTGACCGTCGTTGAAAACCTGATCCTGGCCCAGGAGTTCGAACAAGCACCGCGCCTGGGCAAACTGTTTGGTGCGCGCCGGAAGGTTGCCATTGAGGAGATTGAAGATGTCCTTGAGCGGATCGGTCTGGCCGCAGCGAGAGATAAATACCCAGCGCAGCTGTCCGGGGGGATGCAGCAGCGCCTCGCCATTGCGCAGGCCTTGATCAAGAAGCCTTCGATTTTGCTGTTGGATGAGCCGTTCGGCGCGCTCGATCCCGGCATCCGCCTCGACATGCACGAACTTCTGATTGGTCTTTGGAAAGAGACAGGCATGACGATCTTCATGGTGACCCACGACATCCATGAAGCCTTTAAGCTCGGCACACGGCTGCTCGTTTTCGACAAAATCCGGCACGACCCGCAAGCGCCAGAGGCCTACGGGGCAACCATCACCTACGACCTTCCACTCTCCGACCAATCCGGCGGCGAGAAAAACGCACCGGCTGATATCGCGAGCACCATCCGATCGGCCCCGAAACCCGACATTCAGATTTCACAAAAGACGCATTGAGGAACGCCATGAGCATCTTTCGTCCAGACGGTCCGTCTACCCGGCAGCGCGCAGCCGGAGTATTGGAGCGCGCCAAGACCGTACGCCACCACCATCCTGATTTCGACAAGCTCCAGCTGCGCGGCTGGAAGGCGGCGGAAAAAGAGGGAATGCTACCCTCGGCTGCCTGGGAAAAGGAAAAAGCGTGGGCACTGCGCATGGGATTGACCGGCTCGGACAGCCTGACGGACAAGTCCATCCCGACGTTTGCGCGCGGCGAGTTGCCTCACTATGCAGGCATCAATACCTTTTTGAAGGCACCGTATATCGAAGACGTAACACAGGTTGGCGCATATGATGCCGCGGTCATCGGAATACCGTTTGATGGCGGGACCACCTACCGGCCGGGCACCCGTTTTGGCCCGCAAGGCGTCCGTAAAATCTCTGCGCTCTATACGCCTTACAACTACGAAATGGGCGTCGACCTCCGCGAGCAAATGACCCTGTGTGATGTCGGTGATATCTTCACGATCCCGGCCAACATCGAAAAGACCTTCGATCAGATCACGCGGGCCGTGTCGCATGTCGCCTCCTCCGGCGCCTTGCCGATCATGATCGGCGGAGACCATTCCATCGGGTTCCCGTGTGTCCGGGGCATTGCCCAATGCACCTCCAAGCGCATCGGCATTGTCCATTTCGACCGGCATATCGATATTCAGGAAAAGGATCTGGATGAGCGGATGCACACCACCCCCTGGTTCCATGCCACCGATCTCGTCAATGTTCCGGCGGTCAATCTGGTCCAGATCGGCATCGGCGGCTGGCAAGTCCCGCGCGAAGGTGTCGAAGTTGCCCGCGACCGCAACACCAACATCTTCACGATGCGCGATGTTGAGGAACTTGGTTTGGCGGAAACCGCAGCAAGGGCTTTGGAGCTCGCCTGGAAAGATGCGGACGCCGTCTACATTTCCTTTGATATCGACAGTGTCGACTGCGGATTTGTTCCCGGAACCGGCTGGCCGGAGCCGGGCGGTTTCCTGCCGCGGGAGGCACTGGAATTGGTTTCCCTCGTTGCCAAGGAAGGCATTTGCGGGCTTGAGGTCGTTGAGGTCTCGCCGCCTTACGATTGCTCCGACATCACAGCTCTTCTGGCAACGCGCGTGATCGTGGATGTGCTGGGCACACTCGTCTCTCACGGCAAGATGGGGTCGCACAAGTCCATTATCGACAAGCCGGTTTCGATCCCGGCCGGACCGGACGTGGAGTAACGACATGGGGCACAGCCATTCACACCACGGCCATCACCACCACCATGATCACGATCATACCCATCCGCACGATCATAATCATGGGGGCCCGGATCATCTGCACTCCCATGTCCACGGGACGTCTGCGTCTGAACGCGCTGAGGAATTGCAAACGCTGTCAGCGAGTTTCATCGACGGGTTCCGTCAAGCCGAGGACAAGACCAGTTATCTCAGGATTGCCGGTATCTCGTTTCAAAAGGAAGGTGCTGACGGCTTAGTACAGCATCTTGTCGATGCGCAGATCGTCAGCAATTGGCAGATCGGCACTGCCTCCCCTGCCTTCGCGTCGCGCGAACTGGTCTACATGCCGTTTCCCGGTGCCATGGTCGAGCAGCGTGAAACCATGACATTCACGTATGTCTCGCTGACCGAACGGGCGGACATCGATCTGCTAACGTTGTTGTCCCATCGTCTGGAAGCCGGAGCTGGCGAGTAGGCCTCGGTGCAAGATCTGAATTGAGGCCGGTCATGTGTTCTTCAGAACTCAGGTGATTGCATGATATTGAAAAGCAATTCTGCAATCACTTGGGTGAAGCCCGTTCTGGAGTGCTGGTCTTGTTTGCCCTCCAGTCAAATGACGCCAGCATCTGATGTCCAAGTAGTCTGCCAATCACTCTGAACCATTTGTTCCCCACTGTTAATGCCGGGCTTTCATCTTTGATTTCAGAAAACTTGACTCGCAGGCTCCGGATAATAATGTGGTCCTATAACCTGAAGGCAAAACTCAGATTATAGAGTCCTCAGACATGCTTGTTTGCAGTTGCAATGTTATCTCAAAGTCGGCCGTTGAAAGTGTCATCCAGAGCTTGCTTGATGAGGATCAGTGGCAGTTGATCACGCCGGGCCGGGTGTATCACGCCATGAAGAAGCGCGGCCAATGCTGCAGTTGTTTTCCAAACATCATAAATATTATTGTCGCCGAGACTGAAAAGTATCATCGTCAGGCCGAGACACCTGAAGCGGAAATTATCCCGTTTATTGCCAAGATCCGGTCTGAATACGATCGTACCCAAGCGGTTCGGAACCAACTCTCAGATGTGCGCAGCGCTTGATAATTCTTAACAGTTTCCGAGACCCATAAGGACGGTTGAGCTGCCCGTTCTAGGCGCCGCCAATCCTCGTCGTTCGGTTGCTTGACACAATGGCAGTGGCTTTGGGACCTCGTTTTTTCTAAATTCTTGCTGCCGCTGGATTGCAGACGATGATCGCCCGAGCCGAGTATGGGTTTCACGATAATATACGCAACTCGGTGTTTACCTTCCTGATACGTCGGTCCCCGATACTCCTTTACTAGCAAACAGTGATTTGGATGCGGATGGTACACTGTCGGCAAGTGATGTTCCGTGTGCAGTTCGAGCGCAAGGACGTCAGTTTCCGAAAAGGCACCTCAAGTAGGGAAGAGCATTGGATGACGCTTATGACTGAGCGCCAGATAGGGATTTAAAGCGATTTTTTAAAAACCTTAGATACCAACGCCGGGAAGAATTGGAGCTTATTATGACTGCCCTCAATATCAGTCTGACAGAGACACTTACAACCAAGCTCACCAATCCCGGCGCTTATGCGTATGCCGTTTACTTCGCACCAGGAACAGATGGGACAATCCAACCCTTCTGGACAACACTCATCAACAATGGGGTTGTCAATGGAGTGAGCTCTGTCGAAGGGCAGTCAGGATACTCTGCAACACTGGATCTTCCAGAGCCTTATAATGGGGGCAAAGTCTACGTTCTTGTTCAAAGCCAATCACCTACCGCAACGCAGACCGATCTCACAAATATCATCACCAAAGAAAGCGACATAAACTGGGAGAATGCGCAAACCAACCAGTACCGCGTCGACAGTTTTGAAGTGTCCCTGCTTAATCAGACAGGGGATGCTGGAAACCTCACCTCTGTGCAGGGCTTCGGGCTGCCGATGGAGCTCTACATCCCATATGGACAGGACAGTTCCGGGGCACTGATCACGCAGAGCAGAGGGTACGATGTAGACGGCGAGACGATGTTCACGTCAGTTTCGGATATCCACGCAAATGCTGTTGAAAAATTCACAACCGGGCCGCTGGCCGGGACCTATCGTGCCGCGATTTCCCCTGCCGAAGCGGTTGCTTTGGCCGAGCAAAACCAGATCCCGGATGTCTTTTCCCAATCCGACTGGACTGCTTATGTCGACAGCTTGAAAAAAGACACAGGCATTATGCTGTCGGGGTTTTTCAATGGAGCTGCCGATGCCAATGGGATTTATCACAATGGCGGCTTTTTCGGATACGAGCTGGAGTGGTCTGCAACAGATAACGCGTTCTGGCTCAATCCTGTCGCTGAAAGTCATATTAAGGGCTCAATAAAGATCACTGCTGAGCAACTTGCCAACAGCATCTATTCGACCCTCGGCGATGTGGAAATCTATTCGAACCGCGACGATGCAACGCCCTACACGATCCAAGGCGCCTCTAGCGCGGAGATGAACACCGGGGCCAACAATCAATGGGGTGAAGTTCTTACAGAGTTTCTGACGGGGTTTACCGCTGGCTACTACGGTACATCTGGCAAATCGCTCAATTCCAATGTCACCGACAGCATTGATCTGAACAAGAACTGGAACTGGGATCCGACGTACGCCTTCGGCAAAAACCTTTCCGGTGATGCTGCGGTCTTTCAGGATCCGTACGCAGAACTCTTTTTCTTCCAGTCGAATTCATACGGATCCGGTTACTCTGACAATCTGATGAGCGCCTATGCGGAAGGCGGGCCTCTCATTCCGGTGTATTTCGATGGCGCCAACGTCCAGACGATTGATCTGACCATTTACGATGATAGTGAGACGCCGTCCGGGTACACCCAGCCTGTTATCTACAATTACATCGCCCCGCCCGGACACAGCGATCTGTTTCGTGACCAGTTCGATGACACATCCTATTCGCCTGCTGATTTGAGCAACCTAAAAGGCGCAAACATAAGTCTTAATTTTTTCAATCAGAACATAATCTTGAAGGATGATACCCCTGTTGCCCTAAAAGTGTTTGTTGGCAATGAGGACGGTATTCCGACGTTCCGCACGATTGAGTTTCAACCAGGCGCCAACGAAACGCTCTGGCAGAATTGGACGATTACAGAAAACACCACAACGGGAGCATGGGAGGCTCAATCCGGTCCGGCACAGACTGATGGGGCCATGGTCATCTCCAACATGCCCATCGCTGAAAATGGGACGGTTTGGTATCAGATGGTTATCGGGTCGGGAGATACTGCAAAGACAGTCAATGTCTATGCAGAGACACAGGACAGCCTGTTTCTGAATCCTGCAGTCTCCGGACAAAGTGGCAGCGTCGCAGCTGATGGCCTGGTCATGGTTTCACCGGAAACGTCAACAGCGGACACGATCGTCAATTTTGCTTTGGACTTCCTTTATAGCGGCAGCACGACGTTGCACCCTTCCCTGTTTACCTGGAACTCTAATCAAACCCATCTTTCACAGCTGGCTGAGCCGACCGCGGTAGTTGCCGGTGTCTTGGGCGAAAGTGGTTTCGAGGCAATCGCTGGGCAAACCAGTGTCGATACGAATGCTGTGACAACCAACCAGGCAAGCTTGGTGTTTGGCTGGACCGGGGAGAACCCGAATGCCTCGTCTGGAACAAATGAGTGGTTGAAGAATTACACCAACAAGATCAGCGCGCAAAACCTGGCGCAAATCACCTTTAAGCAGACCGGCAGTCCAGACCTCGCACCGGTCCTCGCCACTGCAGATATCGACGGCCGTTGGAGCACAGATACTGGCAAGGCGCTCGGCAACGGCATCTACACGGTGCTGATGACCGAATACTTCAACACGGACAATCAAGTCGGCAGCCAGATTGGCCGGACGTCGAAGGAACTCACAGTCACGGTTGCTCTGGATGAGTTGTCTCTCGTGCAGTCATCGACCAATGCCGGCTTGACCTTTGAGACCGTGTCAAATCCTGACAGCCAATCCGCCGGCAATTGGGTTGAGTTTACCCTTGGAGCGCAAGGTCCAGCGTCCGGCTCGGCCGTTCTGCTATATGTGGTGGATGCATCTGGCAATTATGTCGGCCGTGATGGTTCAACAGGTGGAGATGTCACCCTAGCGGAGGCCATCCGGGGTGTTCTGGGTGCCGGGCAATCGGGAGCGGCTGCAGCCCAGCAATCTGTTTATCTGGAGATGGGGCAGGAGATCCGCTTCGCCCAACTGACCGGTCAAGACACGGTCGACACCACCGTGACAGCTGCGTTCCAGGCCGCCGGCGGTGGCGGATATGACATTACCTTCGGTGATGTCACGCTCAGTGCGACAGTCCAAAACACCCTAGATGAAGCAGCGATCCTCGCCGACGCTCAGCGGCAAACCGATATTCCGCTGGTATATCTGGAACAGGGCACACTCCATGATATCACCGCGTCGGGAACCAGCACTTCGCAACATAAGTTCGGTTTTGTACGCGTCGATGTTGGAACCGACGGCAGCTTGAAGATTGACGGAAAAACGCTGGCCGAAGTCCGGACATTGGGGGCCAAAGCCAAAGACCTTGTGGATGGCGGTTTTGAATATCTCTATTCAGGCTCGGCTGCGACGGCGGCCTGGACTGTATCGGGTGCAACAGGATTCTATGCGCCGATCTTCTTTGCCGGCGATGGGTCGCCGTATTTCATCGGTGAAAGCACCTTAGATGGTGCAGGTCAGATACGGATCTTGGGAGAGAACACGTTCGGTCTTGAAAACGGCTCTGGAACAGGCGGGGCTGACGCGGATTATGCAGATCTTGTCATCGCGTTTGACACAGGCCGGAGCGCGACTGGAAACGATTTGGTCGCCGGCAGCGGCAATGATGATGTGCTTCTTGGCAGCTCCGACAACTACGCGCTGAATGGCGGCAACAAATTAGACACGGTTGTCTATGACCGCACGAAGGATGACGTTGAACTGTCAGGCACCCGAAGCGGGGTCACTGTTACGGATGGGGATGGCACAGACACGCTGGTCGCGGTTGAATTGGTTGTATTCACCGGTGCTAACGGAACCGGTCAGGACCGGGTTCTGGTCATCAATCCTGACAGTTCAACGGTAACCGGAACCTACGGATTTAACGAGGCGGCTTACTTGAGCAGCCATGCGGATGTTGCAGCAGCTGTTGCAGCTGGCGCGTTCTCAAGTGGTGCGCAACACTATGCATTGCATGGCAATTCTGAGGCCCGTGCCGCGGACCTTCTGTTCGATGCTGAGTTTTATCTCGCGGACAATGCGGATGTCGCTGCCGCGGTCGCTGCCGGTATTTTTTCCTCGGCTTCAGAGCATTACGAGTTGTTCGGTTCTTCCGAGAACCGGTCCGTCAATCCGCTTTTTGATGCTGAGTATTATTTGGCGCAAAACACCGATGTTGCTCAAGCGATTGTCAACGGTGTGTTCGTCAGCGCTTATCAGCATTTCCTTAATCACGGCGATCAGGAAGGCAGAGCTGCGTCGATCCATTTTGACACTGCCGCGTACCGGACCGAGCAAGGGTTTGATAGCGGCACCAATGCGCTGGAGCATTTCCTGCTAATCGGCCTCCCACAAGGCATTACGGCTCCCACTGCAGCGGATTTCAGTGCTAGCGAGCTGGTTTGACTTATGGGCAACGGGTTCGCGGTTTATTGCCAATTTGCATAAGATACTGATGCTAATGCGCCGGTTTTAAATGATTGAAAAGCCAGTAACAGCTGCGCTTGTGCGGGCTGCGTCGGAGCACTGGAAAATTATCTAGCGTCCCAGTTTTTAGTGGTAGCACTTGCGCCGCGACATCTTTCCAATGCCCGGATTGAGCGTGTTCGTCGGATCGCAACGCATGTAGTGATCAGCCAAGTCCGGCTTGGCCTTGTAAAGATGCCCGACGTTGTGCTCTGCCGGATATTCTGCTCCGCGCTGATCGAGGATTTTCAGCATCTTTTCTTTCAGCGCTTTAGGGTCGTGGCCCTTCTTGACGATGTAATCCTGGTGGAGGACATGGCAGAAGAAATGGCCATAATAGAGTTTGTGTACCAGGCCGTCTTCGATGTCCTTGGGCAATTGTTCAAACCAGTCTCGATCATCGCGGCGTAAGGCGATATCGAGCGCTAGTATGTCCTCAACTTGGTTGGAGTGAACCGCCTGATAGCGAACGGCAGCGCCGGCTGCGGCAAACCTGTGCAAGCCGGCAATTTTGCCCTCTCGAGGGGTGCAGGAGAAGTAGCTGCCTTCTTCTTTCTGAAAGAAGTTTTCCAGAAACGCCTCTGCCTCTGCAACGCCACCATCTCGCATTTTTAGGATGAGATGGTGCTCGTAGTCGTTTCGAAATCTTTCCATGCGATCGGGTAGAACATTCGGCCAGAGTTTGGTCACGACCTGCATGAAGCGATCAGTCAAATTTGAGGGGAGCAGCGGGATTTTCGACAATCGTGCGTCAACCCAACCCTTCATGGCGAAAATGCCCGGCAAGCGGTCCGTGCCCAACTTGTCGATCAGGACCAGGGTATCTTTGCCGTAATTTTTGGAGATGTCGTAGATCTCCGAGTGCATGTACTCGCCTGACACGGGCAGATTTTCAAATTCCGCCAAGATATGTCGGCGCAGTCTAGTCAGAACCTGTGTGTCGTTGGTTCCGATATAGAAAACGGCTTCTGCGTTGGGCTTTGGATAGGTATCCAGCCGGGCTGCAAAAACTGCGAGCTTGCCTGCGCAACCTGATGCCTCGTGGAGCCGTCTTTTGTCTGCGTTGAATCGAGCCGGGCTTGGGCTATCGATTTCGCGAACCCGGCTGTGATATTCGGTATCCGATGCTTTGAGGTTTGTGTCCTCGATATCTTTATCCGAGTAGTCGCCGGCCTCGAGACGGCTGAGGATTGTTTCCGGATCGTCACCAAGTGAAATACCAAGGTGATTGACGAGTTCCAGAGTCCCGTCCTCACGGATTTGAGCAAACAGGGCCAATTCCGTATATGAAGGACCGCGTTCGACCAGAGATCCGCCCGAATTGTTGCACACACCGCCAATAATTGACGCCCCGATGCAGGACGAGCCGATGACCGAATGCGGTTCCCGGTCAAGGGGAGCCATCAGCTTTTCCAAGGAGAACAAAGTCGCGCCGGGGAAGCTAACGATCTGCTTACCCCCGTCGATAAGCTGTATCTTGTCCATGCGCTTGGTGCTCAGCACAACGGCTTCGCGGTCATATTCTCCCTTAGGGGTCGACCCCTCGGTCAATCCGGTATTGGCTGCTTGCATGATGACGATCTTGTCGGCTTCAACACAGGCCTTCAAAACATGCCACTGTTCGATGAGTGTGCCGGGCTGGACCACTGCAAGGGCGGTACCTTCGCCGGACCGGAAGCCTTTGCAGAAGCGCTCCATCGACCGCGGGTTTGTGATCACATGCCGGTTGCCGACAATAGCTTTAAGTTTGGCAACAAGCTGCTCGCTGTTTCCAGCAGTTTCACTCGCCTGCATTATCGTCTCCTGAATTCAGGTCCGGTCCGGGTAATCATCTTATCAAGCTGTTTCGCGAAACCGAAGGTTTTCCCGGCTCAGCTGGTCCAGGCTTGTGATACCCATGAGCTTCATGTCCCGTTCGATCTCAGTGCGCAGGTTTCCAAGTGCGCGTTCAACGCCTGGCTGCCCAGCTGCCGCGAGGGCGTAAAGATAGAGCCTTCCGCCAGAACAAGCCTTGGCACCAACCGAGAGGGCTTTGAGAACGTGTGTGCCCCGCTGAATGCCGCCTTCGCAAATCACATCGATCTTGTCGCCAACCGCATCAACGATCTCGGCCAATTGATCAAAGGGACTGCGGGAACCGTCCAGTTGCCGGCCGCCATGGTTGGAAACCATGATCCCTGTACAGCCAATATCAACGGCACGTTTGGCATCCTCAACGCTCATGATGCCTTTAAGGGCGAACTGCCCGTTCCACTTTGCACACAGCTCTTCCGCATCCTTCCAGTTCATCGACTGGTCCAGCATGGTCGAGAAGTAATTGCCGACCGAAACGGCAACGTTCGTTCCTTCGCTCACGTACCCAGACAAGTGAGGCATGTCGAACTTGGGCTTCGTGTAGAAGTTCCAGGCCCACATGGGATGCATGGCAAAGCTCATCAGCGAGCCGAGTGTGAGTTTTGGAGGTGAGGTGAAGCCGGTTCTGAGGTCGCGTTCGCGGTTGCCGCCGGTGATGGTATCGACCGTGAGGGCCATGACTTCGAAGTTTGCTTCGCGCGCTCTTTCCAAAAGCGCATCATTCAATCCGCGATCTTTATGGAAATAGAACTGGAACATCTTTGGTGTGTTGGCGATTTGGGCAATTTCCTCAACCGTCACGGTCGCCAGTGATGATACACCAAACATTGTGCCGTATTTTGTTGCTGCACGAGCAACGGCCCGCTCACCGTCGTGGTGGAACAACCGCTGCAGCGCCGTTGGCGCGCAGTAAATCGGCATATCGAGTTTTTGTCCCATAACCTCGACACTCATGTCGACATTCTCAACACCTGCGAGCACGTTCGGCACCAGATCACAGGATTCATAGGCCTCTGTGTTCCGCCGGTAGGTCACCTCATCGTCGGCAGCACCATCGATGTAGTTGAAAATCGGTCCGGGGAGGCGCTTCTTTGCGAGTTTCCGGAAGTCTTGAAAATTATGGCAATCATTCAGTCTCACACCGGAACTCCCTATGTCCGAAATCGGTAATTCATTATTGGTATAATTTTCTTACCAATTTGAATGCGTGCATTCAAGGCGACCTTTTACCTAGAAGTCGAGTTGTGGTGGTTATGGGGTTGTTCGTGATGATGGTTCTTTTGAAAAAGTATTTGAAATCAATATTTTGATTGAATTGGTTCTCAGGTTTCTGGCTATCTCAGCATTGAAAGTGCAAAACATCTTTTCCAAAAAAGACGGCTAAGTCGAGCCGTAATGCTCCTTTGAACTAACCGCGGCTGCGTCTGAACTGCTGAGGTAGAGCCAATGCTGGACGTGCTTCGGCATAAAAGACTCTATGTTTGCGCGTCGAAAGCATTTTTCAGTGCGCTTATGAAGTCAGACTTGCTGTAATGAGCAGGCAGACTTGCATGAGCGTCTGGATCGATCTGTCTGTTTTCTTCCAGTAATCGCAAAAACCGATTGATCGCGGCAATCGCATCAAGAGACACAGGTTCAATGAGCATAATTGCGTGAGCAAGGACTGCACTACGGGTTCTGTCCGCCTTTCCGCGGCGGATGCGCATGGCAGTACCAGCGAATTTCCGGCAGTTGAATTGGACGTTGAATTCCCCGTCGCAGAATGCACCCGGTTGCCATCCCCGGCTTGCCCCGTTGCCTAGCGCTTGTTCAATCGGAGAGCATAAGCGATCGTATTCTTTCTTTAGGTCAACTGCGTTTCCGGGCTGTGTCGCATAGACATGAGTCACATTTAGGATGCCCGCGCCCTGAGGTGTGACGTCACCGCCCGTGCTGCGCAAATTGATCGGCCAGCCTTCGTTTTCGAGCTGACGCGATGCTTCCTCGAAGTTTTTTTTGTTGCTGAGGCTTTTGGGGGAGACGAGACACTGCGGACTGTCCCAAAACCACAAATGCCGGCGATCCGGATTGCGGCTTACGTCATCCAGGAGCTCCATTTCGTGTGCCAAAGCGTCCGCTGCGTTCATGAAGTCGATCAAGTGTTACCCTTCGCTCATTCGGACATTCTGCCGACCAACTGGATCTAACGGAACGCTGATTGGAACACAACTCGAGCGCAATCAACCTGCTGGAAGTTGAATTCGCTAACGTAGGCTTTCAACATCTTCGAGCTATTTCGGCTGCTCACCCCAACAGCTTGGCCATTTGGAACCGTGCACCTACGGTGTTGTTTCAAACGGTTGGCTTCACTACCAATTGGCAAAAGCAGCTTTTCCAACGGATCGGTTGCAAATGTCCGTTGTGAGTGGGAGCCCAAGGATGGCGGAAAAACCAGTCTGGCAATTGAGCGCAAGCGAACTTGTCGCGGAAATCATCAATGGCCAAATCTCGGCTGAAGCGGCCACGGCGGCCACCATCGATCGCATGCGGACCGTGAACGGTCATCTCAATGCCGTCGTCGATGATATGGGCGATGCGGCACTTGAGCGTGCGCGCGCTCTTGATGCGCACATGGAAAGCTCCGGACCGGTCGGGCCGCTTCACGGCGTGCCGGTGACCATCAAGGTCAATGTCGACCAGAAGGACAAGGCAACCACGAATGGCGTGAAAGCATTCTCCGAGGTTATGGCGCCAGATGATGCGCCGTTCGTCAAAAACCTGACCAATGCTGGCGCAATCGTTATCGGCCGGACGAACACGCCGGAATTTTCGTTTAGGGCAACAACGACAAACGACCTGTATGGCCGCACGTTTAGCCCCTGGAACGACTGGGCTTCATCCGGCGGGTCATCCGGTGGCGCATCCACAGCTGTCATGAGCGGGATGGGCCCCATCGCCCACGGCAATGACATCGGCGGCTCTTTGAGGTTTCCCTCTGCAACCACGGGTGCGGTGACGGTCAAACCGGGGCTCGGCCGCACACCTGCCTGGAACCCCTCGCAAAGTGCCGAACGCGGTCTGCTTGCGCAACTGATGTCTGTCCAGGGTGTCATTTGCCGGGAGGTGCGGGACGTACGCCTCGCCATGAAGTCCGCCGTCGCATATGACCCGCATGATCCCTGGCAGGTCCCCGTACCATTTGAGGGACCCGCCCTGGACCAGCCAATTCGCGTCGGCTTTACGAAAAACACCTATCAGTTCGAGGCACATCCTGCAGTCACGACAGCCTTGGATGCGGCACGCGATTGTCTGGTTGATGCAGGTTATGACGTCGTTGAGATCGAAACGCCGGACATTGGAGAGATCGGCGAGACCGGATACCGCGCGCTGATGGGCGAGATCAATGTCCTGATGCTGAACGATATCCGGACCTACGGCAGCTCCGAAATCAATCGCATGTTCGACGAGTACTTCGAACTCTTTCCTCCGTTTGAGGGGGAGGAGCTGCTCCGCCAAATGGCGCGGCGCTCGCATTTCATCCGCCAGTGGAACCTCTTGCTTGAGGATTACCCGCTTGTGCTGACCCCATTCCTGCCCTCACCGACCTATGCCTGGAACCGGGATGCGGAGGGCAAGGATGGCATTATGGAAGTGCTCGGCTGCGGGATCTGGTCCTTTGCCATGAATTATATGGGCCTGCCGGCCGGCATCGTGTCGCCCAGCATGCATGACGGACTTCCGGTTGCCGTTCAGATGGTCGGCCGGCGCTTTCGCGAGGACATGATCCTTGACGCACTGGAAGCGATCGAAACGCGCACTGGCATCATGGCGCACAAGCTGTTTGACCGTGAGCGGGCTTAACCAGATCTCATCACATGAAACGCCGGTGAGGCTGGTTCTAATGCTTGACGGGGCACGACTTGGCGCTGCGCCCCGTCTCAATCATCGTTCTATTCCGCTGGCGCGACCTTCAGAGCTCCGGCATTTGCGCTGCTGCTGGAGGCAACCGGCATCTTCGGTGCCCAGGATCTGAGCCGCAAAGCATTGCCGAGGACAAAAACCGAGCTGAGCGCCATCGCGCCTGCTGCGAAAACTGGCGACATGAGAATGCCGAAGGCCGGATACAAAATCCCTGCCGCCACCGGGACCAAGGCCGTGTTGTAGGCAAAGGCCCAGAAGAGGTTCTGCTTGATGTTGCGGATTGTCGCCTTGGAAAGGGCGATCGCGTTCGACACACCGGCGAGCGAGCCGGACACCAAAATGACGTCCGCCGCCTCGATCGCCACATCCGTTCCGGTCCCGATCGCAAGGCCGACATCGGCCTCGGCCAAGGCCGGCGCGTCATTGATCCCGTCACCGACAAATGCAAGCTGGCCATGTGCGGCCTTCAGAGCTCTCACCGCTTCCAGCTTTCCCTCCGGCAGAACTTCTGCGATGACATCGTCAATGCCAAGCCGGTTTGCAATTGCCTGCGCCGTGCGGCTGTTGTCTCCGGTGATCATTGCAACCTTGAGACCAAGCGCATGCAGGGCGTTTATTGCGGCGGGGGTGGTCGTCTTGATCGGGTCGGACACGGCGATAATGGCGGCAAGTTGGCCGTCCAGCGCGGCATAAAGCGGGGATTTGCCCTCATGGCTAAGACGTTCGGCAATGTCATCAAAGACCGACACATCCTGTCCGAGCTGGGCCATGTACCTGTCCGCGCCGATTTGAACCATTTGCCCGCCTGCATTTGCAGCAACACCCATACCGGTCAAGCTTTCAAAATCACGCACAGACGGCAGCGCAAGACCTTGTGCCCCGGCGGTTTCCACAATCGCTTGTGCGATCGGGTGTTCCGACTTTGCCTCGACAGCTGCGATATGGGACAGCACCGTTTGGGCATCGAAGCCATTCGTGACCTCAAGGTCGGTCAGGCTCGGTGCCCCTTCGGTGAGTGTTCCTGTCTTGTCAAAGGCAACGACGCGCACTTCCTTCAAGACCTGCAGGGCTTCGCCCCGGCGGAACAAAACCCCCATTTCGGCGCCCCGTCCCGTCCCGACCATGATTGACGTTGGTGTCGCAAGGCCCATCGCACAGGGGCAAGCGATGATGAGGACGGCAACGGCGTTCACCAGACCAAACGTCAAAGCGGGATCCGGCCCGAACACAATCCAGACACCGAAGGTGAGAAGAGCCAGCGTGATGACTGCCGGTACGAAGTACATGGTGACCTTGTCCACCATCGCCTGGATTGGCAGCTTACCTCCCTGAGCCTCTTCTACCAGCCGGATAATTTGTGCAAGCATCGTGTCAGTGCCGACAGCAGTGGCACGAAACACAAGGCTTCCGGTCTGGTTGACCGTCCCGCCGATGACGGTTGCCCCAGGTTCTTTTGAAACCGGTACAGGTTCGCCCGTGATCATGCTCTCGTCGACAAACGTTGCCCCTTCGATCACTTCGCCATCCACCGGGAGCCTTTCGCCCGGACGCACTTCGATGATCTCACCGGCTGCAACGCTGGAGACCTCGACCTCAACAGTCTTGCCGTCCCGCCGGACGCGCGCCGTCTTTGGAGCAAGTTTCACCAGCCGTTGGATTGCTTCTGAGGTGCGTCCCTTGGCCCGCGCCTCCATCCACCGTCCGATCAAAATGAGCGTTACTATGACGGCAGCCGCCTCATAATAGACGTTGACCGTTCCAACGGGCAGAAGGGATGGTGCAAACGTCGCGACCACCGAAAAGAAATAGGCGGCGGCTGTCCCGACAGCCACGAGGCTGTTCATGTCGGGAGCGCCCTTCAAGAGGGCCGGTAGGCCTTGCCGGTAGAAGGACTGGCCCGGACCGAACAGTACCGCACTGGTGAGCGCAAACTGCAACAGCCAGCTGGCCTGAATGCCAATCGTCTGCGCGATCAGGTGATGCATGCCCGGGACAAGATGACTGCCCATTTCAAGGATAAACACCGGCAATGTCAGCAGCCCGGCGATTATCACGCGGTTCTTCAGGTGGCGTGTTTCGTCGTCCCGTTTCGATGCCGTATCTTGCGCGGGGTGGTCGTCTTGGCCGATCTGGCGTGCGGATTTGCCGGTCTCTGAGACCGCTGCAATGAGTGTTGCGATATCGGCGTTTCCGGTCACTGTTGCTCGTTCTGTGGCATGGTTCACGCTTGCCGCAGACACGCCCGGAACAGAAAGCAGCGCTTGTTCCACCCGCCGGACGCATCCGGCGCAGGTCATTCCATCAATCGCAAGATGGCTTGTTTGCCTCGGGACCTCGTACCCCAAGCCCTCGATCGTGGCGATCAGAGTTTGGGTTTCAACTGCGCCGTCAAAGCGAACCTGCGCGCGTTCGGTAGCAAGATTAACATTGGCATCCGCAACGCCAGGAACATTTTTCAAGACCTGCTCGACACGGCCAACGCAGGACGCGCAATGCATGCCTTCTATTGGTAGAGATATGGATTTTTGAAAACTGGAATCGGCCGCCATGACGCGCCATCCTTCATCTTTGAACTGGTTATTGAAAACAAGATGGAGCTTCTAGTCGCTGGAAGGTCAAGGTCCGGTTTTTTACATATCCGGCCAGTGGGAGAACATCACTCTGTCAGCGATTGGGGATGATGTTTTTTGTAGCATCGCGGCGTTAGAGGGCTATGCGTTCTGAAAGTTGTAACTGAAGCAAAGATGATCTTCTTCGGTAACTCTTCGAAAACCTCTACTGATCACCGCACGGCGGTCATGTTCAAATGCTGGCCGGTTCCGGGCCGTGTTAATAGCTCGCCGTTATCGACGACGATTTCGCCGCGTCTTAGGACTTTCTCCGGATATCCCTTGAGCGTTTCGCCGGCAAAAGGGTTATAGCCAACGTTGTCATGCAGCGCGTTGGGGAGTTTGTGTTTCCGTTCCGGATCCCAAATCACAAAGTCTGCGTCTTTGCCGATGCCCAGAGAGCCTTTTGTTTTGAGACCAAAAACCCTCGCGGGCGCTGCCGATGTGAGTTCGACAAACTTGTCCAAACCACCCCGGCCGTTCGACACTATCGCGTCGAACAAGAGAGGCAGGCGCAGCTCCAATCCTGGCTGACCGTTTGCGATTTTTGGGAAGGGGGCATCTGGCCCGTGCCGAAACTTGCCACTTTCATCCATTCGGTAAGGGGCGTGATCGGACGTTACGAGCTCGAGCTCTTGGCCGAGTGCGGCCCACAGGGCGTCCTGATCTTCTTTCTGTCTTTGCGGCGGGCTGCAGAGGAATTTTGCGCTGTCCGGCCGATCAAGAATCTCTTCAGTTTGAAAGAGGTAATGCGTGCAGGTTTCGGCGTGGATGTTGGCACCGCGTGCTTTTGCTTTGCGGACGATCTCGACACCTTCTTGTGTCGAGATGTGGAAAATCATCACCCGCGCACCGGTGAATTCCGAGAACCGGCACATGCGCTCGATTGCCTCGATTTCCGCAAGCCGCGGGTGAGACTGGGCATGGTACCGCGGCGCGGTTTTGCCCTCCGCTAGGAGGGTGGCTGTGGCATCGCGGATCATGGCGTCGTTTTCCGCATGCACACACACCAGCGCGCCCGCATCCCTTGCCGCGCGTAAAGTGGTGAGGATTTCGCTATCCTGAAGGCGGACCTTGTCATAGGTGGTGAAGATCTTGATAGATCGATGCCCGTTAGCGATGGCTGTCTTCAGATCGCTGACGTTCTCGCCCGACGTATCTGCAACAATCATGTGAAAGGCGTAATCCGTCATCGCCCCAGCAGCGGCAAGTTTGCTGTAGTCGGCCAGGACATCGCGAATGCGCATGCCCGGGTGCTGCGCGGCAAAGGACACTGTGGTTGTTGTGCCGCCATGGAGAGCCGACCGGGTTGCTGTTTCGAAGGTGTCGGCATTCATCACGCCGGCTCCGGACATCTGTTCGATGTGGCAGTGGGTATCCACGCCACCAGGCAAGACAATGCGCCCCCGGGCGTCGATTTCCGTGTTTCCTTTGGGTAAGTTGAGGCCGGTTGCTGCAATACGCCCATTCACAATGGCAATATCACCCTCGGCGTGCCCTAGTGAATCTCCAAGGATACCATTGCGGATCACTGTGTCGTAAACGGGTGGGGTCATGCATCGCTCCTCTTTGCAAAATTAGAATACGCTTGGTATACCAAGGATGCAAACACGACCTGTAAAAGGCGCTATTTAGGTGTAGGAAACTCATGCCGGTACAACAGGCAGCAGAGCCAAATTTAACAGAGCATACCTTGGAGCGGCTTCGCAAGATGATCCTTTGTGGTGATCTCGCGGCTGGTACGCCTTTGCAAGAGCGTGCCTTTGCGGAGCGTCTCGGTGTGTCGCGTACACCGCTCCGGGAAGCGATAACCCGCTTGATCACGGAAGGTCTTGTCACACGGAGCGCGCGGGGAACGCCGACTGTTTCCCGGATTTCGGTGTCCGAAATCGTTGAGATATTGCACGTGCGGCGTTTGTTGGAATGCGAGGCGGCGCGGCAGGCAGCCAGCGTCAACTCGGCCCCCGAGGATTGGTTGAACTTTAAGGCTGCGATCGAGAAATTCCTTGCAAATGATCGACCAGATGCCGTCACTCATGCCGATTTTGATTTTGATTTACACATGCATATTGCTAAAATCGCCGGATCCAAACTGCTGGCAGAGATGATCCAAGGCCTGAAACTTAAAACCCGTATTTTCGATCAGGGGGAGATCCCGTCGCGTTTTGAGCCTGGTGCCCGTGAGCACCTTGAAATTATAGACGCAATTCTTGCTCGCGACCCGGATGCAGCCGAAGCCGCCATGCGTCGGCATATCGAAAATGCCCGCGAAGCGATCCTGGCACACATTCATCGACTTTCCTGACTAAATATTAGTCAAACCCAATTTTTGACCCGCGCAAGTCTCTTGCGCGGGTCTTTGCTGCATTGACACCTGGAGTTCCGTTGGTATACCAAATAACGAATAAGGGCAGTGTTGTAGTAATTTCCCTTGATGAATCGGCGTCGCCGCAGCTTCGAATTGGGCTCTTTTGTAGCCGCGATGAGCCGCTTGTGTAGACGTTCCAGATGCGTGTTTTGGGGCCGCAAAAGTGATGCAATCGCGCCCCGGTGCCTGGAGATGCCCGCATGACCATCTATGTGATCAACCCCAACAGTTCAGAGCATGTCACCGACGGGATTGATGATGCCATTGCTCCAATGCGTCAGATATCACCGGTTCCGATTTCCTGCCTCACCCTTAAGGAGGGTCCTGCGGGGATTGAAACGCAGGCGCATGTCGATGGCGTTGTTGGTCCCCTGCTGAAGCTTGCCGGGGGCTTGCAAGAAGATGCCTCTGCTTTTGTGGTTGCTTGTTTCTCAGACCCCGGTCTGGCGGCGCTTCGGGAGGCGCAGACCATACCGGTTCTCGGCATTGCGGAAAGCGCCTACCTCCAGGCCATGATGCTGGGTCAACGTTTTGGAATCTTGTCTCTGGGCCGCGCTTCCATTCAGCGGCATATACGGTATCTCGGGGCTCTTGGCGTTCGGGACCGGCTGGCCGCAGATCTGCCGCTCGGGCTTGGTGTTCTGGATCTCGCGGATGCGGACAGAACTATCGCCCGATTGGCAGAGGTTGGCGGAACGCTGAGAGATCAATTTGGCGCCGATGTCCTCATCACGGGATGTGCGGGGATGGCGCAATATCGAACACTGCTTGAAGAAAAGACAGGTTTGCCGGTTGTCGATCCGTGCCAGGCAGCAACAGCTGCCGCGATCGGTCAACTGGCGCTGAGAACCTGCGCATAACAAAGGGAGAATCGGGCATGACCCGACTGACGGAAGAGGCGCAGGGCGTCTACGTGATCGCTGTGACGCCGTTCAACGACAATGGCGCTCTCGATATGGAGAGTGTTGACCGGATGGTGGATTTCTATCTGGAGGCCGGTGCGACCGGTTTGACGGCGCTGGGCATGATGGGAGAGGCACCCAAGCTGACAACAGCAGAGTCCCTTGAGGTTGTTGAAAGGATCCTTGGCCGTTTGAACGGGCGTATCCCTCTGGTCGTGGGCGTTTCAGCACCGGGGTTCGCTCAAATGGCGGAACTCAGCAAAGCGTCGATGGATGCTGGCGCAGGAGGTGTGATGATTGCACCGCCCGGGAACCTCAAGACCGATGCCCAGGTTGTGACCTATTACACTCAGGCAGCGGAATTCATTGGCGATGTGCCGTTTGTCTTGCAGGATTTCCCGTTGGCAACGGGGGTGCATATTCCGGTAAGCGCCATTGCCAGGATCGTTGAAGACATCCCGACCTGCGTGTGTCTCAAACATGAGGACTGGCCGGGCCTCGAAAAGATCTCTGCACTGCGGGCAGAGGGGGCGCTTGCCCGCCGGATCTCGATCCTGTGCGGTAATGGCGGTTTGTTCCTGCCGGAGGAAATGGATCGCGGCGCTGATGGGGCTATGACCGGCTTTTGTTATCCAGAAATGATGCGGGACGTTGTGCGCTATACGCACGCCGGAGACGCTGCGCGGGCGCGCGACCTTTTCAACGCTTACTTGCCGCTGGCCCGTTACGAGCAGCAGCCGGGTCTTGGCCTGGCCGTGCGGAAATACGTGCTTGCCAAGCGGGGTGTGATTGGCAGCGCTGCCTTGCGGCGGCCAGGTGCCGGGCTCACCAAAGCGGCGCAGGCCGAAGTCGATGCGCTCTTGGCGCGTCAAGAAGAAAGACTGAAGGAACTAAACTGATGGATCTTGGGATCAAAGGAAAACGGGCGCTTGTTCTTGGTGCTAGCCGTGGTTTGGGGGCCGCCATTGCGAAGAGCCTGGCGGCAGAAGGCGCCGATGTGATCGCCGCGGCCCGGAATGCGGATGCGATCACAGAGTGGGCAAAGACGACAGATGGCTCTGTCACGGCTCAAAAGCTGGACGTGGCGAATGCCGCTGAAGTCGATGCGGTACTGGACAGCCTGCTGGAAGCTGGAAACATAGATATTCTGGTGAATAACGCTGGTGGCCCACCTCCGGGACGCAGCACGGATCCGGCGCGTGCCGACTGGATGGCACATTTCGAGACCATGGTCGCCAACCTGATCCATATTGCCAACCGTTGTCTGCCGGGCATGGAAGACGCCGGCTGGGGCCGGATCGTGACAATCTCCTCGTCCGGTGTTGAGCAGCCGATCCCGAACCTGGCCCTGTCCAATGGCCTTCGGTCGGCGCTTGTCGGCTGGTCCAAGACACTGTCCACCGAAGTCGCGTCGAAAGGGATCACCGTCAATATCGCAATGCCCGGGCGCATTCATACGACCCGTGTCGATGAATTGGATGCAGCGGCGGCCAAACGCCTTGGCAAGAGCGTCGAGGACGTTGCAACACAGTCGGCAGCCGCCATACCGGCAGGGCGTTATGGCCGGCCAGATGAATTTGCGGATGTCGTCACCTTCCTCTGTTCCGAGCGTGCGTCCTATGTGACGGGCAGCAAGATCCGGATTGACGGCGGCAGCATTCGCGGGATTTAGAACGTTTGGTTATTGGTTGATATCTCAGTTGCCCGCGGCTGATTGGGAGCGCATTTAGGTACGCGTTCCCAATGTCAGCTGCGGGGAAGAAAGCTTCCGCTCCAGTTGCGGCTTGCTGAAGACACCTTGCAGATCTCCAGAAGCGAAACGCCAGACCGTGCCTTAGTCACCCAGTGGCTGTGGTCCGGTGCGGCCGTGATAGGCGGTGAGGGAGGCGCGGATGCGGCGGAGGTTTTCTTTCGTCGTGTCCGCAGATTCCTGCGCCACTGCGGTCGCCAATGCATCGATCACCACCAGATGTACATATCGTGAGGCTGTCGGTTTAAAGATCGCCCGGTCTTCGGGGACGTCGATCAGGACCGGAACTTTGGCTGCGGCTGCAAGCCTGGTTCCCGGTTTTGTGATGCAAATCGTGGTCGCGCCATAACCATTTGCAATTTCCGCAGCGCCTACGATTGCATCTGCTTCACCGCTGGCCGAGACCAGAAAGAGCGTATCTCCGGGCCCGAGCGTTGCGGCCCGCATCTGGAGCAGATAGCTGTCACTTACATGGAATGACGGTATACCAAGCCGGAAAAACCGGTTTGCCGCTTCTTGAGTGATCATGGACGAGCCGCCGCCGATGCCGGCAAAGAGGATTTGCCGTGTATTCAGGATAACGTCCCTGGCTGCATCCAGCATGTCCGTCTCGACTTGCTTTCGAAGAGTGTCGACCGAGGCATAAAGCGCGCCGATCACCTGGTCGATGGCCGTGTTGGTGTCTGGAACGTCGGGTATTGTGTTTGCGCCCATGTATTGCGCGCTCACAGCCAGGTTCTGCACCAGGCGCAGTTTGAAGTCCCGGAAACCTGAACATCCCAGACTGCGGCAGAACCGGATGACCGTCGGTTTGCTGACCTCACAGTGATCGGCCAAATCACCGATTGTCATGTTGCTGATCGCATCAAGATGGTTCTTGACGTAGGTCGCGACCCTTTGCTCCTGGGCAGCAAAGTTCCCATCCAGATTGTTCAGTGCGGACAGCACGTCAAAAACACCCGGTCCGCCTTTTTGAGGTGGTCGCATGGGGGTGCCGCCCGCATCAGGTGTTTCAGTTTCGAGTGTAACTTCAGGGTCATTTGTCATGAAACTAAGTTACATATCTCTGTCTAAACAATCAAGAAACTCCGTATAATCAAGCGAAACGAAACTAGAAATGTAACTAAATTTCATTTTTGCGTTGAACTTGAGGTCTTTCGATGTCATAAGCGTAACTGAGTTACAGGCCGCATTCTGGGAGGAAGATGTTGGTTCAGGATTGTGCAGCCATAACAAGCGAGCGGGTGAACAAGGTTGTTGAGTTTGTTGTTGCGGGTTTGATGCTCGCACTCGTGCTCGACGTCTGGCTCGGCGTCGTCGACCGCTACTACTTCCGTTGGCAGTTGCCCTGGCCGGAAACGCTGGCCCGCTATCTGATGATCTGGGCAGCGATGCTCGCTGTGTCCTCCGGTATCGCCCGGCGCGATCATATTGGGCTTACGGCCTTTGTCATGATCTTTCCGGTCTCCGTCAGGCGAATAGTGCTGATCGCGATGGATCTGCTGTCGCTGGCGCTCTTCCTTTATGTCGCCTGGTACGGAATTGCTTTTGCCCAAAGCGGTGCGCCCCGGCACGCCATGATCTTCGGCATGAGTCTGGCGCCCTTCTATGCGGCGATCCCCGTCTCCGCGGCATTGTGTTCGGTTCAGCTTGTTCTTGTCCTCTTGCGGGATCTCGGTGGTTACCTCGACAAACCCGTGTTTGCCGAACCTGTAATGGAGGACGGCCAATGATCGTCGCCATCTCATTTGTTGTCCTGATCCTTTTTGGCATGCCGATCGGATTTGCCATTGGTCTTGCCGGTGTCATCGGTCTGATCGATATGGGCGGCGGCTCGTTCCTTGCGATTGGGCCGAGCAAGATCTTCAACGGACTGAACATCTTTCCGTTCCTTGCCATGCCGTTTTTCATTCTGGCCGGTGAGATCATGAACGGGACGGGCATAACAACCCGTTTGGTGAAACTCGCTCAGGTCCTGGTTGGTCGCTTTCGCGGTGGTCTTGCACACACGAACATGCTGGCATCCGTCTTCTTTGCCGGTCTGACCGGATCTGCAACCGCTGATGCCGCAGCGTTCGGGCGGACACTCGTTCCGGCCATGGTCAAAGAAGGTTACAAGCGCGATTACGCCTGTGCTGTCACCGCAGCTGGTTCCATAATTGGGCCAACCATTCCGCCATCCGGTCTGATGGTGGTCTATGGTTCGCTTATGGGTGTTTCGATCGCAGGGTTGTTTGCGGCAGGCATCCTTCCGGGACTCGTGATATGCGCCGTATGCATGGGCGTCATCGTCGTTGGCGGCAAGCGGGAAAACCTGCCGCAAGCCTTGCGCGGGGCCAGCCTCAAGGAAGTCTGGCAGACATTCGTCTCCTCCCTGACGGCACTCGCCATGCCAGTTATCATCCTTGGCGGAATTCTTGGCGGTATCGTCACGCCGACAGAGGCAGCTTCCATTGCCGTTGCCTATGCGCTCTTCATTGGCGCCGTCGTTTACCGCACGCTGACTTTCAAGAACTTCTATTCCATGCTGGTTCGTACTGCACGGATCACCGGTGTCATCTTCGTCATTATCGCCTTTGCCAGCGTGCTCGGCTGGTGGATGAGCTTTGAACGTATTCCGCAGCTCATGGCGGAGACGGTCCTGAGCCTTTCAGACAACCGGTATGCCGTCATCGCCATCATCATCGGCATTTTGCTGGTTGTCGGCATGGTCATGGATATCACCGCAATCCTGATCATCCTAGCGCCAGTGCTTGTACCTTTGACCGAGCAGGTTGGTCTCGAGCCGATCCACGCCGGAATCATCTTCGTCCTTGCGCTGAACATTTCGCTGATGACGCCGCCCGTCGGCGCCTGTCTGTTTGTTCTTTCCTCCGTGACCGGAGAACGCCTGGAACGCATCTCGGTGAAGTTGATGCCGTTCCTGATCGCCGAGGTCGCCATTCTCTTCATCTTCGCTTTCTGGGAGGACGCCGCCCTGCTCCTGCCCAGACTCCTTGGCTTTGCCAACTAACCAAAACAAACACCAGAGAGGGTAATCACATGAAACGGACTGCATTATCTGCGGCGCTTGCCGCCACCTTGATCGCCAGCACCGCCTATGCGGACGGAGGCGTTATTCGCTTCGGTCACGATAACAAGACCGACCCGTTTGAAAATCCGGCCCATGCTTGCACCGCCGTCTTTGACAACCTAGTCACTTCCGGCACCAACGGCAGTGTTTCTGTCGAGGTTTTCGGCTCCAACCAGCTTGGTTCAGCGGCAGAACATGTTCAGCAGGTGCGTGATGGCCTGCTTCAGGCGACGCTGACCTCTACCGGAGCGCTTGCCAGCTATTATCCGCGCATTGATGTTCTGAACCTGCCGTTCGCCTTCAACGGAAATGCTGCGACCTATGAAGTCTTTGACGGAGATTTCGGTAAGGCTCTTGCCGCAGACATTGAGGCTGAAATTGGTGATGTTGTTGTGCTCGGGTTCCCGGACACGGGCGGGTTCTTTGCCGTCACGAACTCGCAGCGCGAGATTGCCAAATTGGCTGACTTTGACGGCATCCGTATTCGCACCATGACCTTGCCGTCGCACCAGACTATTGTGAAAGCTCTTGGCGCAGAAGCTTATCCGCTGTCCTGGGGCGAGGTCTATTCTGGCCTGCAAACCGGCGTGATTGATGGTCAGATGAACCCGGTCCCGATCATCTCCTTCGCGAACTTCGCAGAGGTTCAGGAATATCTGACGCTAACCAATCATCTGTTCTCGCCGTACACGTTCTTGATGAACCGTGCCTTCTACGAGGGCCTGTCCGACAGCGAAAAAGCCACCGTGCATACTGCCGCTGAGAACTGTGTTGCAGCCAGCCGGGGCCTTTCCCGCATCATTGAAGCTTCCGACCGCGGTCTTGCAGGGCTCGCCGATGACATCAAGGTCACCGCGCTCAGCGATGACCAGCGGGCGGAGATGGCAGCAGCTACACAGCCGGCATTCGAAACGCATGTCGCAGAGAACCTCGACCCGAAGGCCAATGAGCTGCTGGTGAAGTTCCGCGATGCAGTCAACAAGGCAAACGAAGCCTCCTATTTGAACTGATCGGCACGGCCGGATGGCCGTCTGAAGAACTTGCCGGAGGCCGCCAAATGGTCTCCGGCATATAATAATCACCCGGACAGGACCCAATCCATGCGGATCTTCTGTGCATCGCTCGCCACAGAGACAAATACGTTTTCGCCTCTGCGGACGGACTTTTCTGACTTCAAACAGAGTTTTTATGCAGCTCCCGGCGCTCATCCGGAAACGCCAACTCTGTGCAGCGGTGTTTTCCCAGCGCTTCGCCGGGCATCTCAGGACCTTGATTTCGACCTTATAGAGGGCACTGCCACCTGGGCCGAGCCTGGGGGGCTTTTGAACGCTGGGACCTGGGTCTATTTGCGGGACGAGATCCTGGAGCAGGTCCGTGAAGCCTTGCCGCTGGATGGCGTTGTTCTGGGCCTGCATGGCGCGATGATCGCAGATGGCTGCACCGATTGCGAAGGTGCTCTGCTGGAAGCCGTTCGGGGCATTGTCGGGCCAGAGACGATCATCGGTGTCACTTTTGATCCGCACAGTCACCTTAGTCAGAAGCGGGTCGACAATGCGGACATCATCACCGTGTTCAAGGAATTCCCGCATACGGATTTTGCCGAAACGGGCGAAGCCTGTGTCGCACTTGTTTTGCGAGCCTTGAGGGGCGAAATCAAACCGGTCGTATCCGCCTATGATGTGCGCATGATCGATATCCTGCCGACCAGTCAGGCTCCAATGCGCGGTTTTGTCGACCGCATGAAAGCGCTGGAAGAAGACGGAACCGTGCTTTCAGTCTCAGCCATTCATGGGTTCATGGCCGGGGATTCTCCGGACCTTGGTGCCAAGATCGTTGTTGTGACCGACAATGACCGGTCAAAGGGGACCGATATTGCGACGCGTCTGGGCAAGGAATTGTTTTCCTTCCGAGGGCAGACAAAGCCCCAGTTTTTGACCGCATCGGATGCCTTGGCCAAGGCAGCCAGAGCGGACAAAGGCCCGGTGGTCGTTGCGGATGTCTGGGATAATCCAGGTGGTGGCGTTGCCGGTGATTCTACTTTGATGTTGCGCGAAGCTATGGCCCAGGACCTCCAATCGGCGGCGTTTGGAACCATTTGGGACCCGATGGCCGTGCGGCTCTGTCATGCGGCCGGGGAGGGGGCACGTCTTAACTTGCGATTCGGCGGCAAGACGTCCTCGACCGCTGGCGATCCGGTCGACGCTACCGTGACCGTGCTCAAAAACCAGCGGGAGGCGGTACAAAGCTTCGGCACATCGATTGTTCCCCTGGGCGACTGTTCTGTCATCCGGCTTGGCGGCATCGATGTGGTGCTGAACTCTAATCGCAGTCAGGCATTTTCGCCGGACCTTTTCACCAATCTCGGCATCGACGTCACAGCCAAAAAAGTTCTGGTGGTGAAGTCGACCAACCACTTCTACGGTGCATTTTCAAAGATTGCGGCGGAGGTACTTTATGCCTCTGTTGACGGTCCTTACCCCAATGACCCGAAAACGACGCCCTATTCCCGTTTGACGCGCCCGCTGTGGCCGATCGTCTCCAACCCCTTCGAAATGGCCCTTGCATGAGTTTTGAAGACATCCAAACGCCGGCAGTACTCGTTGATCTCGACATCGCCGAGGCAAACATCGACGCTTATCAGGCCTATTGTATGAAACATGGTCTTGCCTTGCGCCCGCATATCAAGACCCACAAACTGCCGTTTCTGGCAAAGCGTCAGCTTGACGCCGGAGCAATTGGTATCACCTGCCAAAAGATCAGCGAAGCTGAAGCGATGATCACGGACGGTGGCATCGATGATGTCCTGATCACCTTCAATGTCCTTGGGGCGGAGAAGCTGGAACGGCTCAAGGCGCTGGCCGGGAAGGTCCGCTTGAGTGTCGTTGCGGATAACACCTCAACCGTGAAGGGTTTGTCGGACGCTTTTTCTGACACCGCCAGCCGACTCACCGTGCTGGTTGAATGCGACACCGGCGCGGAGCGGTGCGGCGTCACCAGTCCGGAAGCGGCGCGGGACCTGGCGCAAATCATAAACCAGAGCCCTGGCCTGACCTTCGGCGGGCTGATGACCTATCCGCCAGCCGGCAAGGAAGCAGCGGTTCAGGACTGGCTCACCAAAGCCCGGGACCTGATCGAGGCTGATGGTCTGAAGGTCGCCGTGATATCGAACGGTGGATCACCTGGAATGTGGCAGGCGGAAAACGTACCGGTTGCGACCGAATACCGGATCGGCACATACGTCTACAATGACCGATATTTAGTGAGCCGGGGAGTTTGTGACTGGGGCGACTGCGCTTTGACGGTACTTGCAACGATTGTCTCTGTGCCAGTTCCAGATCGGGCCGTCATTGATGCAGGTACCAAGGTCCTGACCTCCGATCTCCTCGGACTGAACGGCCATGGCCACGTTCTTGGCCGCCCGGACATAACCGTTGATGCCTTGTCGGAAGAGCACGGAGTGCTGCGCGCCGAAACCATTAGCCTTGAGGTGGGTGACCGGATCCGGATCGTGCCCAATCACGTCTGCGTGGTCAGCAATATGGTTGATGAGGTTCAGCTTGTCCGAGGTGAACAAGCGTTAGGGCCGTCGCCCGTATCTGCCCGTGGCAAGGTGGTCTGATCCATGGTCGACATACTGTGTATCGGGGAACCGCTCTATGAGCTCAACGAGCAGCCCGACGGCTCTTTCTTGCCCGGGTGCGGCGGCGATGTCTCCAATGTCTGTATCGCGGCTGCGCGCCAGCAAACCTATGTCGGATTGATCGCCAATATTGGAGCAGACACCTTTGGTGAAAAACTTCAGGAAACCTGGCGGCGCGAAGGTGTGTCCACGAAGTACGTTACGTCAAAGCCCGGCGAGGATACCGGGATCTATTTTGTCCAGCATGACGCGAACGGACACAAGTTCCTCTACCGGCGCAACGGGTCTGCTGCAACCCGTATGACTCGGGAAGACATTCCACAATCCGCCATCGCGGACGCTTCGCTGGTTTATGCCTCGGGCATCAGCCTTGCGGTATCGGATGATTTGCGGGACGCCACGCGCCACGCAATTGAAGTCGCTGTCGCAAACGGCCGGACAGTGGCCTTTGATCCGAACTTAAGGACCGCGCTCTGGTCGCTGGACGAAGCCCGCGCGGTGACGCATCAGGTCATGAAACACTGCGATATCGCCTTGCCGGGCCTTGAGGATGCCCGTGCGCTGACCGGGCACACAAGCCCGGAAGAGATCGTCCGGTTCTACCACACTCTTGGAGCGCGCGTTGTTGCCCTGACGCTCGGTGCCGATGGTGTTGCCGTCTCTTGCGGGGACGGAGTTAAGATAATCCCTGGTGAAGCCGTGGAGACGGTGGACGCGACCGGTGCCGGAGACTGTTTCAACGGTGTCTTCATGGCCGCGTGGCTGCGCTCTGGTAATGCAGTCGAAGCTGCAGGCATCGCTAATCGCGCCGCTGCGCACTCGACCACAGCCTATGGCGCGGTCACCGCACCGAACATGACCCTTTCCTATTAAAAACCAAAAAGGATGCTTGAACATGAGCCAAGCCACGATCGAACGATTCGGCGGCGGTAAAACCGGTGCCGGCGGACAACCTCTTCCCTTCGCAACAGCCGTACGCGCTGGGGACTTTGTCTTCATTTCCGGCCAGGTCGCCATGAAGGAAAATGGCGAGATCGAACCGGGCGGCGTGGAAAGCCAAACCAAACGCACCATGGAAAATGTCATCGCAGCGCTCGCCCTTGCGGACTGCACGCTCGATGATGTCGTGAAGGTTGGCGTCTGGCTGGACGACACACGGGACTTCTGGACCTTCAACAAGGTGTACGCCAGCTATTTCCCGAATGGTGGTCCGGCCCGCTCGACGGTTCGTTCCCAGCTGATGGTCGACGCAAAGGTCGAGATCGATGCGGTCGCGTACAAACCGCTCCCAAAAGCCGACTGATTTAGAGTGGAGACCGGGGCTATCGGCTCCCGGTCTCTCATAAGATTCAAAGATCGCGAGAAAAGCGCAGGTTTTCAAACGCGTTTATGCGGCGTTATCAGAGCTCCGCTTCCTCCAGAACCTTCTTGGCCACCCGGAAGCACTCCAGGGCCTGGGGGACGCCGCAATAGATGCCGATCACGTGGATGATGGCGCGAATCTCCTCCTTGGAAACGCCATTTGTAACGGCTCCGCGGCAATGGGTTTCCCATTCTGTCATCTTGCCGAGCGCCCCGATCATGGCGAGGTTCATCATGGAGCGGGTCTTGGCGTCGATGACATCATCGCCCCAGCCAAAGCCCCAGCACCAGGCGGTCATTGCTTCCTGAAAAGGGCGTGTGAAGTCATCAGCGGCCGCAAGGTTCTTCTCCACATACTCCGCGCCAAGGGTTGCCTTGCGTTGCGCAAGTCCTTTTTCAAATAGATCCTGATCCATCAGCCTATCCTGATTGCAATGTTTTTGGTTTGAACGTAGTTGAGCAGGGCCTCGCGGCCCTTTTCCCGGCCATAGCCGGATTTGCCAAAGCCGCCGAACGGCGTTTCGACCCCGCCAGCGTACCATTCATTGACGAACACCTGACCTGCCCGGAGCTGCCGGGAGGCCCGCATGGATCGGTCGACATTGGCGGTGAAGACCCCGGCCACCAGGCCGTAGGGCGTACCGTTGGCAATCTCGAGCGCTTCACGTTCGTCCCGTGCTTTCAGCACAGACAGCACCGGACCGAAAACTTCATCGCTTGCAATTCTCATGTCAGGTGAAACATCGGTCAGAACCGTCGGCTCGAGAAAATAACCGGGGCGGTTCATGCGCCGGCCACCGGTCGCAACCTGGGCTCCTTCGCGCTCCGCTTGAGAGACCATGCCAGCAGCGCGTTGACATTGGCCTTCAGAGATCATTGGTCCCATATTTGGGCCAAAGTCGGGAAACTCGAGACCCGGGCCGACCTTCAATTCTTCCGCCATGCCGACAATGCCGTCCACCAGCTTGTCATGGATGGCTTCATGGGCGATAACGCGGGACATGGCCGAACACACTTGGCCTGCGTTGAAGTAGATGCCCCAGCGGACATCCGAAAGGAATGCGTCGAGATCGGCGTCATCGTAGACGATTGCAGCCGATTTCCCTCCAAGTTCAAGTACACAGGGCACGACGTTCCGGGCCGCGGCCGTCGCAATGGCCGAGCCTGTAGCAACAGACCCGGTAAAGACGATCTGATTGACGTCGGGATGGGCGGACAAAGTCGCTCCTGCCTCCTTGCCAAGACCGCAGAGGATGTTCAAGACGCCTGCCGGCAGACCGCAGGCAAGGGCCGCATCTGCAAAATACCGGTTCGTGAGCGGATCGAGTTCCGGTGTCTTGACCACCACAGCAGATCCAACAGCGAGGGCCGCTGAAACAGACCGCGCCGTCATCTCCATCGGATAGTTCCACGGAATGATCTGGGCGGAAACGGCAAAAGGCTCGTGGACGGTAAAGTCGAAATACCCGCCGCCCAAAGGGATCGACCGGCCTTCCATGGTTTCGGCTTGGTTACCGTAGTATTCGAAATACCGGGCTGCGCCCTCGATTTCGAGCTTCGCTTCCCAGAGTGGCTTTCCTGCTTCCCGGGTCAGGATTGGGGCGATTTCATCGATGCGATCCATAAGGTAATCACCCATTTTGCGGACAATCCGTCCTCGCTCTACAGGGCGAAGATCCATCCACGTGCGGCTGTCGCTGACCCGTTTGGCCGCCCGAACCGCGCGATCGACGTCAGCGGCATCCGCCAGCGCCTGCTCGGCAAGTTTCTCTCCGGTGCCCGGATCGAGTACTTCGAGACGTCCGGCGCCACCGTCCACAAACGCGCCGTCGATGAAGTTTTGCCAGTAAGCTGGTACTTGGGTCACGAGGGTATAATCCTGTTGGCGTAGAGCCGGTCGTAATGCGGCTTCATGCGTTTGTGGACATGCTGGACCCTTGCTGGAGCCTCTGAAATGTCCACGTATTTCCTCTTTTGGGTTGTTAGGCCTGTGGACCGCTTCAGGTTCTCATGAAACGACCCGCCATCCCACCAGCTGTATTGTCCAGTGTCGGCACCCGGCTCCCAAGACAAGGCTTCCTTTATGAACGGAATGCCGACGGCTTCACAAAAGGCTTCGACCGTTTTCTCCGGCGTTTCAAGCAAGTCATTGCTGTCAATCACCGGCGGAGGTGTGCCGTTCAAGGCCGTGAGCAGATCGTAGAGGGCCCGTTGTTCTGGAAACCCGACTTCGGCGGCGTCGAAATCCGGCCACTTGTCATACATCGAAGTGATGGTGAGGGCTGGATCGCGGATCAGGAAGGCATGGGTGAAGTTGGAGAGAAACTCCGGGTCCCACATGTGGTTCACATAATGGGGGAAGTCCTTGATGAATACCGGGCCTTTTTCAGCGCGCTCTTGAATGTCCTGCCAAACGCTTTGCAGAGTAAGCCCCTGCGTGGTCTTGTCGCCAGGTCTCCATCTCGGCCAGAACGGGTCTTCTCCCTGATACCAGGCTTCGCCAAAGGGTTCGTGGAGACAATCCAGATCTCCCCTTTGGCGCATCATCCATTCAAAGGCTGTAGAGGTCGAGCGCGGCACGGCCCATAGAGCAATGATCTTATGCATTCAGAGACCTCAAGAGTTGCCCGTTTTCGCCAGCCGGAGCCAGCCCCAGCGATTTGAAAATCCGCCAGTAAAGTGCCGTGTCGTGCGCGATTACCGGTTTGCTAAGGCGGTCTTCAAGCATGCTTGTGAGGTGCAGCATCCGTTGCGGTTGCTGGTTGGGACCTGTGCGGAAATTGACCATTCCGTTGGCCAGGTAGGCATCTGCCTGCGGGGCCTTTTCGGCAACGTAATCGAAGCTTTTTGCTGCAAGATCAGCTTCAAAGATCCAGCGTTGTTTGTTGACGTCGTCCTGAGTGGAAAACCAGCCCTGGTCAACGAAATTGCCTGCCCAAAGCACATCGAACCCGGCTTCTTTCAAGAACCCAACTGTGCCCTGCCACCACTTTGGCCAGTGATAGACTGCGTTCAGGGCCACCTTTTCAACGTTCGTGGCACGCAAGGCTTCAACCATCGCATAGCCGGCCATGTGAAACGCGAGACCATGTTTATCACTCATCTTTTTGCAGAAGTCAGAGATACCCTCAACGCCCAGGCCAGAGGCGTGCACCCAGTTGGACCCCACCTGACCGCACACGTCCGCACCATTGTTTGCCATCAGCGCGGCAAATTCCTCCAGCATTGCAAAGTTTTGCTTCCGCTGGTCGAGTTGGTGACCGTAGTCCGGCGCATGGAGCATCCACCCGTGCACTCCAACTGAGGGGGGGGCGATGCGCAGAAAGTCTGATGGGGCAGCATCCCAGTCCCGGGGCGGACAGGTAAACCCGACCTGATGCGTAAACAGCTTCTGATCAGCCGTCCAGACGTCCGGCATGTGCCAGGCAGCCTTGGACGCTGTTTCGCTCGTCATGCTTCGCGCATCCAGCTTTGCAGTGCCTGTACAGAGTGTTCGGAATGCACACCGCAGGCTGGATCTAGCACCAGAGGTCCGGGTTTGTATCCGCGGCTCTTGAGACCGCGCTGTACCGATTCCACCAGGTAGATGTCTTCTTCGACCGTGGTCGAGCGGTCCTGCACTGCAAGACGGCGCACCACTTCACTGTCGACACCGTCAATGGTGTACCAACCGCGCCAGACAACGACGTGATCCACATCGACCGCGCGCCAGTGATAGGTGTTCAAGATGTTGCCCGGGTAGACCTGGAAGGAGAACAACGGCCACAAGAACCAGGAAGAATAGTCTCCCGCATGTTCGTTGGAATCGAGGTCGATCTCATAGGTCATGCGCTCCAGATTTTGACATTCTGTTGTGTGGCGCAGGCAATACCCTTGCGGCTGAATGTCATAGGTTTCGGGCTTGATGACACCGGTCGCGAAAGTCGGGTGGTTGATGGGGCAGTGATAGCACTCGGAATAGTTTTCGACCGAGACTTTCCAATTGCAGTTTTCTTCGATTTCCACCCACTCGAGCGGCTGTAGCCGATCGATATGCGGAACAAAGGATCTCAGCTCTTCCCGAACATTGGGAAACCATTCGTCCATAGGCTTGGCATTGGGATCTAGGTTTACAAACAGGAAGCCGCAGAAATTCTCAATCTGGACGGTGCTCAGGCAAATTTGGTTGCGGTCGAATCCTGGGACTGATTTGACATTGGGTCCGGACCGCAGACCTCCAGTGAGTTCATAAGTCCAGCTGTGATAAGGGCACACCAGCAGCTTGGTGTTGCCTTCGCCTTGAACCAGCTGATGGGCCCGGTGCTGACAAACGTTGAAATAGGCGCGCAGCACACCCTCGCGATCCTTCAGGCAGACAATACTTTCACCTGCGATGTCGATCGTGAAATAATCGCCTGGTTTTTGCAGCAAAGACGCATGTCCTGCAAATTGCCACGTTCGTGCCAGCAGGCCGTCCTTCTCCCGCTCAAAGTGAGCAGGATCGGTATAGTACCGCGCTTCGAGCGAATGGATCAGCTGGCTGTGAACGTTCATGAGCGGTCCTTCCATTCTTCCTGATAGAGCCCCATGGCATGGCGGCGGGTGTGGAACTTCTCAATGTTTGCAACGACATCGGGTGGTGCGTCGGCAATGACAAAGGCAAGCAGCGTTTCTAACAACGCGATCGTTGACACGGACGAGGGGAAAAACTGCGGAGTTTCGGCGTCGATGATGAAGGCGTGATCGCTGCCGACCACGATGGGGGAAGCCGGGCTGTCCGAGATTGCGACGATTGTCAGGCCCTGTTCGCGGGCAACCTCAACCGCTTCAATCACGTCGGTTCGATACGGTTTGCAGGTCATGGCGAGCAACACATCGCGTTTGTCTGCCCGGGCCAAGTCGTCTGTTGCGACAGACCCCATACGCGGGATCGTCCAAATCGTGTCAACGGCCATGTCTGCAAGGTAGGTAAAGTTGCGAGCGTTGGAGTTGTTGACGCCAACGCCGAGCACATAGGTGTGCCGCGCATTCACGATCGCATCGGCGGCCGCTTTCATGGCATTCGCATCGGTTGCCGCAAAAGTGTTCTCGATGTTCGAGATTGCGCAGGCCGCCATTTCGGCAAAGAGCTCACCCAATTTGCCACCTTTGGATAGGGACTGCAGCCAACGCGCCCTGTCCGGAAAATCTGTACCTCTGCTGCGGATCGCTTCGCGGAACGGCTGCCGGAAGTCCTCATAGCCTTCAAAACCCACAGACCGTGCCATGCGCACAAATGTGTTGGGTTTTACCCCGGCAGCATCTGCGATCTCGCGGATTGAGCTGACGCCGACATCATTCGGATTTTCAAGCACATAGCTTGCCGCCTTGCGCAGCTCTGGGGTCAACACCTCAAGCTCGGCAGCCAGGTCGTCGAGTACCGTCTGCGGTGCCTTCAAATCAGATTTTGGTACATTCATATCATTCATGATTGACGAGAGTACATTTGTACAATTACGCTGTCCATCGAAAAATCACGGTCCATGGAGATGCGACGTGTCAGAACTTGGAGCTACGAAACTGCCGTCTTCGGCACGTGTTGTCATTGTTGGCGGCGGCATTATGGGATGCGGCCTTGCCTACCATCTGGCGCATGAGGGCTGGTCCGATGTTGTGCTTTTGGAAAAGGCGGAGTTGACATCCGGTTCGACCTGGCACGCGGCAGGGCAGATCACGCATTCCACTTCCAGCTTCGGCCTTGGAAAATGTGTCGGATACAACATTGATCTCTATTCCGGTCTTCTGGAAGAAGAGACCGGCCAATCCGTGACATGGCATGGCTGCGGATCATTCCGGCTGGCCTATACCGAAGATGAAATGGACTGGCTGCGCCACACCATGAGTGTTGGCCGGGCCCTGCAGTTTCCGATGGAACTGGTCGGGCCGGAGCGGATCCGGGAGTTGCATCCCTTCTACAATCTCGACGGCGTTCTCGGCGCATTGCATACGCCGGATGATGGTCACGCTGACCCGTCCGGGGTTACCCAGGCGCTGGCGATTGGCGCCCGGAAGCTCGGCGTCAAGATCATCCGCCGCTGCCGCGCGAAGGACATCAAGCAACTTGAGACCGGCGAGTGGAAGGTGTTTACCGAGCTTGGCGACATCACTTGTGAACATGTGGTGAATGCTGGTGGCACCTATGCGCGCCAGATGGGTGAATGGAGTGACCTGCAACTGCCGATGACCTCCATGACCCACCACTACATCGTCACCGACACGGTTCCGGAGTTCCTGGAGTTAGATAAAGAACTCCCGGTCATACGCGACGACAAGCTGGTCTCCGGCTACATCCGCATGGAGCAGAAATCCGGCCTGATCGGAATTTACGAGAAGGAAAACCCGAACACGGTTTGGGAAGATCATTGCCCTTGGGAAGCGGAAAACGAGCTGTTTGACGCCGACTACGACCGGATCATGCCCTGGCTGGAAAACGCCATGGACCGGATGCCGATTTTTGCAGAGCTCGGCATCAAGCGGGAAGTTCACGGTGCGATTTCGCACCCGCCGGACGGAAATCCGCTGATTGGCCCTGCACCAGGTGTCAAGAATTACTGGTGCTGCTGCGGCACCCAGATCGGCATCGGTTGGGGCCCGGGTCTGACACGCGAACTGGCCAGATGGATGGTGCATGGCGCCGCCGACATTTCCATGCGCGAGTTTGATCCACGCCGGTTCGGCGACTATGCCGACAAGGACTGGCAGGTGATCAAGGCCAAGGAAGACTATTGCCTGCGCCACGAAATTCCGTTCCCGCACTTCAACCGCCTGGAAGGCCGGCCGATCAAACCCAGCCCGCTTTATGAGCGTTTGAAAGACAAGGGTGCGGTTTACGAAGAAGTCTATGGTCATGAACGGCCGCGCTGGTTCGCAAAGGACGGTCTGGAACAGCGCGATTATTATTCCTTCAACCGGACTGAGTTGCATGGCGTCGTGGCGAAGGAAATGAAGGCAGTGCGGGACGCTGCCGGCATCATGGATATCTCGGCTTTCACCAAAATCGAAGTGTCCGGTTCGGACGCAGAAGCCTATCTCGATCATCTCGTTGCCAACAAGCTTCCCAAAAAGGTTGGCGGCATCGCCTTGACCCATATGCTCAACCGGCGTGGCCGGATTGAGCTGGAGCTAACCGTAGTGCGGCTTAGCCCGGACCGGTTCTATCTTGTCTGTGCAGCGTTCTTCGAGCAGCGTCTGCTTGATCACTTGGCCCAACACCTTGACGGTGAAACTGTAATGGTCCGAAACCTCTCGACCGACTGGGGGGCGATGGCGCTGAACGGGCCGCGGGCCCGCGATATTCTGGCTCCCAATACCCCGGCCGCGCTGGACAATGCGTCTTTCCGGTGGTTGACGGCACAGGAAATCGAAGTGGCGGGCCGCAAACTGTGGGCCTTCCGCATGTCCTATGCAGGCGAGCTTGGTTGGGAATTCCACGTTCCCCGGGAAGACATGCTGGCGGTGTACGACGCACTTTGGGCGACCGGGGAAAGTCTGGGTCTCGTGGACTACGGGTCCTTTGCGATGAATGCTCTGCGGCTCGAAAAAGGCTTCAAAGGCGCTGGTGAACTGACAAACGAAGTCACTTTGCCGGAAGCGGATGTGATGCGCTTTGTCAAACTGGACAAGGGTGACTTCCTCGGTCGTGAAGAAACCGCAAAGAGCGCGGATAGCGCACTTCCCTGGGTCTGTGTTTATCTTGAAGTGGAGCCGGATGGCGTTGCTGATGGCCATGGCGGAGAAGCTGTACTAATGGACGGGAAGGTCGTCGGGGCAACAAGCTCGATTGCCTACGGTCATTCAGTCGGCAAGATCCTGGCTTTTGCCTACGTCAAACCGGAGGCTGCGAACGCGGGAACCGAGTTGGAAGTCGTTGTCATGAACGGGGCGAGGGCTGCAAGAGTTCTCGATGTCTCGGCGTACGATCCGGACAGCATTTTGCCGCGCACAGATGCACCGGTCGGGGTGGCCGCGGAATGAGCATTCCCGCCACGATGAAAGCGATGGTTCTTGAGGGACATGGTGGTCTGGACAAGATCGTCTGGCATGAAAACTGGCCGACACCCGAACCGGGAGCCGGGCAAGTCCTCATCAAAGTCGGAGCTTGCGGCCTCAACAACACCGACGTGAACACCCGCTCCGGCTGGTATTCAAAAACAGTCTCCGAGGCGACCACAGGCGGGGCCTATAAGGAAGTCGCAGAGGAAGACCCGACGTGGGGCGGGAGACCTATTACCTTCCCGAGGATTCAAGGCGCCGATACGGTTGGCATGATCGTCGCGTTGGGAGATGGAGTTTCTGAAGACCTCTTGAACAGGCGCGTTATGGTCGACTGCTGGCTACGCGACTGGTCCGATCCGGACAACTTGGACAAGACCGGCTATTTCGGCTCCGAGTGCAACGGTGGCTTTGCCGAATATACGGTTGTTGATGCCCGGAATGTCGGGCCCATCGTCAGCACACTATCTGATGCAGAACTGGCAACATTTTCCTGTTCCTACACAACCGCAGAAGGGATGCTCAGCCGCGCCAATGTCGGTGCAAAGGATACGGTTCTGGTGACTGGCGCCTCGGGCGGTGTCGGATCGGCCTTGGTCCAACTCGCCAAACGCCGGGGCGCGACTGTTATTGCTCTGGCGTCGCCCGCCAAACATGCAGACGTTAAGGCGCTCGGCGCGGATCACGTTCTTGAACGCGTACCGGCAGATCTCAAAGCCGCCTTGAAGTCAGCAACCGGCGCTGACACGGTTTCCGTTGTGGCTGATATTGTTGGCGGGCCCTATTGGGGTGCCTTGATTAATGTCTTGAAACGTGGCGGCCGGTACACGTGCTCCGGCGCAATCGCGGGCCCGATCGTGGAACTTGATCTGAGGACCTTCTACCTGCGCGACCTGACATTTACCGGCTCGACCGTTATTGCTCCGCATATTTTCTCAGATGTTGTCGAGTACATTGAACGCGATGAAATCAGGCCGGCTTTGGCCGCGACCTACCCACTCAAGGAGTTTCACGCGGCACAAACCGCTTTCATCGAGAAGAAGCACACGGGCAACATTGTGGTGACCCCATGAAGATCACCCGCATCCGTGTCTACAAGACAGATCTTCCCTATGTCGATGGCGCATACGGCTGGGGAGCGGGCAATGCCATTACAGTGGCAAAGGCCTCGGTTGTCGTGATTGACACGGATGCGGGTGTGCAAGGCTGCGGCGAGTTCACGCCTTGCGGCGAGAACTACATGGTTGCCCATTCTGAAGGGGTTGAAGCGCTCGCGAAGCTCGTCGCACCGGTTCTGATCGGAGAAGATCCGAGGCAGGTGGCCCGGATCGAGCAGATCCTCGATCACACCATTCAGGGCCACGGCTATGCCAAGGCCCCGTTCGACGCCGCGTGCTGGGATATTTTGGGAAAGTCGCTGGATACGCCGGTTTGGCTTCTTCTCGGCGGAAAACTAACGGACGGCGCGCCCATGTACCGTGTCGCGCCGCATAGAGGAACCGAAGAGACGATCGCCGAGCTGGACCGGCATCGGGCTGCAGGATACCGGCAATTCCAGATCAAGGTCGGTGCGGACTGGTCCAGCGACATAGACCGCATCCGCGCAATCGTTCCGCTTCTGAAACCCGGTGAAAAAGCAATGGCCGATGCCAATCAGGGCTGGCGCGTCGACAATGCGCTCCGGGTGGCCCGGGCAACACGGGATCTCGACTTCATCTTCGAACAACCCTGCCGGACTTATGAGGAGTGCCTTCAGGTGCGCCGGCGGATCGATCTGCCAATGAAGCTCGACGAATGCGTGACCGGCATGCGGGCCGCACAACAGATTGTTGCCGATCAGGGTGCGGATCTGGTGTGCCTGAAAATATCGAACCTTGGAGGCTTGTCGAAGGCTCGGCGGATTCGGGACTTTTTCCTCGACAACCGGATCCCGGTTGTTGCCGAAGATACATGGGGCGGCGAAATCGCAACCGCAACGCTCACCCATTTTGCAGCGTCCACTCCAGCGGATTACCTGCAAAACACAACAGACCTCTGCAACTACAACACCCGTTCGACAGGAACACCGGCCCCAAAGACGAAGGATGGAAAGCTCTTCGCCTCTGACATGCCGGGGCTTGGGGTCTCACCGGATTTTCCGGCCCTTGGAGATCCGGTCGCCACCTATGGAGAGGCCGCATGAAGATCACAAAGATCTCGGTCTGGCAGATCGATCTGCCGCTCTCCAAACCCTACTGGCTTTCCGGTGGGCGGCTGAAATTCGAGCGGCTCGACAGCACCTTCGTGCGCATTGAAACCGACGAAGGTTTCACCGGCTGGGGGGAAGGGTGCCCGTGGGGCCATACTTACTTGCCAGCCCATGGTTCGGGTTTGCGCGCGGCTCTGGAGCTCTTGGCACCTGCCTTGATCGGCAAGGACCCGCGGGCGGTGGAGACGGTCAATCGGGCGATGGATCTGCACTTGCCCGGTCATCCGTACGCAAAAGCACCTTTGGACATTGCCTGCTGGGACATCCTCGGTAAGTCAAGTAGCACCCCGCTTTGGCGGCTCTTTGGTGCAGAAAATCCAGCAGAGGTCGCGATCAATTCGTCAATTTCAACTGGTACGCCAGACGAAATGATCGCGGATATTCAAGCCGCCAGTGCCAAGGGCTACAAGACCCACTCAGCCAAGGTCGGTGGCAGCAATTTCAAGGCCGACATCGAACGCATTGAGGCAATCTCAGCAACCTTGGCGCCGGACGAACAGGTCACCTTCGATGTGAACCGGGCATGGACACCAGGTGTCGCTCTACAGGTGCTGAACTCGGTTGCCGCCCGCGACTGGATCGAGCAGCCGTGTGAAACGCTTGCGGAGTGTGCGCTTGTGGCCGCCAAAGTGCCTCAGCCGATCATGCTGGATGAATGTCTGCATTCTTTTGCAGATCATCTTGATGCTTGGAAGGCGGGCATCTGCCAGGGCGTCAAGGTCAAGCCGAACCGGGTCGGTGGACTGACCAAGGCGAAACAGATCCGGGATTTTGGCATCTCGGTCGGTTGGCAGATGCACATAGAAGACACGGGCGGAACCGCGTTCGCGGACACAGCCGCCTTACATCTGGCGGCCGCAACGCCGGAGGCCAACAGACTGGCAAGCTGGCTGTGCCACGCGCATCTTGCTGTTGATCCAGTTCCCGGCCAGGGCGCGCGCAATGTCGGAGGCTCGGTTCATTTCGACCAGAGCCCCGGCATCGGTGTCGAACCTGATCCTGAATTTCTTGGTGACCCAATCGCGGTATATGGAGACGCCGCATGAAAAACGTGCCCGATCTTGAAATCTCGGGTCTGTCCCTGTGGCGGGTTCCACTAACTAGCCACGAGACCTACTACATGGCATCCGGCAAGGCCTGTGCCACCGTGGACAGCATGGTTGTGCGCATCGAGACCAAACAAGGCGTCTACGGTTGGGGCGAAGTCTGCCCGATCCCTCATTATTTGCCCGCCTATGCCAACGGTGTTGCTCCGGCCCTTGAAGAACTCGCACCCGTTCTGATTGGGCGGAGCCCGATTGGCGCGGAGGCTGCGATGGCGGCCTGCAACAAGCACCTGATCGGTCATGTCTATGCAAAATCTGCCATCGACATCGCACTGTGGGATTTGACAGGGAAGGCCTGCGGGTTGCCGATCTACACCCTGCTCGGGGGACTGCAGACAGATCAACTCCCGCTCTATCACTCCATCACCTGCATTGCGCCGGATGACATGGTCCGGATCGCAAAAGACGCGATTGCAGCCGGCATGACCCAGATCCAGGTCAAACTTGGCGCGGACGATGATTGGCAAGCAGACGTTGCCCGCTTGCGGCTCGTTCGCGAAGCAGTTGGTCCTGGCCCGATCGTCTATGGCGACTGGAATTGCGGTGCGACCCGGATGGACGCAACCCGCGTCGGGCGTGCCGTTGCCAACCTCGACATCATGCTGGAACAACCGTGCCAAACGCTGGAAGAGTGCGCTGCAGTCAGGGCTGCCACCGGTTTGCCGATGAAGCTCGATGAAAACGCCCATGACACTACCAGCCTCTTGAAGGCCTATGAACTTGGCTGCATGGATGCGGTGGCTCTGAAACTGTCCAAATTCGGTGGCATTACCGAACTCCGGAAAGCCCGGGATCTGTGTCTTTATGCCGGCGCGCGCATGTGTGTTGAGGATACCTGGGGTTCGGACATCGCAACAGCTGCAGCGCTTCATGTCGCCGCCGCAACTCCCCGCCAGGGCATCATGAATGTTTGCGATTTGTCCGGCTATGTTGCACCCAGAATTGATCCTGCAGCGCCATCGCGGACCGGTGGTTTCATTTCTCCTCCAAGTGGTCCGGGATTGGGTGTATCGCCCGATCCGGATGTGCTCGGAGATCCCATTCTCGACCTAGTGGCATAAGGCCAGCCTGAGAGGCACGCCCATGAAAACAAATATCTCGCAATCCGATTGGAAAAACCGTGCAGCCGAAGTCCTGCCGGCGGCCGGGTTCGGAAATTTCGACCCCTCTTTAATCTTGCGCGAAGGCAAGGGCTCGCGAGTTTGGGACGAAGATGGCAAAGAGTACATCGACTATCTGATTGGGTCCGGACCAATGATCCTGGGCCATGGTCATCCTGAAGTTCTGGACGCGGTGCAAGAACAGCTTGGCAAGGGCATGACGTTCTTCACCAACAATGCAGCCGGCATTGAGCTTGCTGAAGTCTTGGTCGAGGCCATGGCCTGCGCCGAGCAGGTCCGGTACGTGTCGACGGGCGGAGAAGCGGACATGTACGCCATGCGGCTCGCCCGCGCCTTTACGGGGAAAGACAAAATCCTCAAATTCGAGGGTGGCTATCACGGCATGTCCGGCGAAGCCTTGATGAGCCTTTCGCCGAAGACGCTTATCAATTTCCCGCAAGCCGTTCCAGATTCCGCCGGAATCCCGGAAAGCGTGCGTGACAACATGCTGATTGCACCGTTCAACGACGCAGATTTCGTCACGTCTCTGGTTGAGGAATATGCCGGCGAAATCGCCTGTATCATTGTGGAGCCTTTGCAACGGTTGATCCCGCCTGCACCTGGGTTTCTGCAGACCTTGCGGGATCTGGCAACCAAGTATGAAACCGTTCTGATCTTTGATGAAGTGGTGACCGGCTTCCGGTGCGCTTATGGCGGTGCGCAGGAGTACTACGGCGTCGTGCCGGACCTGTGCACGCTCGGCAAAATCATTGGCGGCGGTTTTCCGCTCGCCGCGATTGCGGGCAGATCTGAGATTATGGCCCATTTCGACAAGGCCGTTGTCGGCGACAAGAGTTTTACGTTTCAGGTCGGAACACTAAGCGGCAACCCCGTTGCCAGTGTGGCGGGCTTGAAGACGCTGGAAGTCCTGCGCCGTCCGGGCGCCTACGAGGAGATTAAGAAAAACGGTGAGCGGTTGATGCAAAGTTACGCGACGCATCTTTCGACCGCAGGCGTTCCTCACCAGATCGTTGGCGAACCCATGTTGTTCGATGTCGTCTTTACCGAAGACCCGGTGCGCGACTACCGTGATACGCTGAAGAACAACGCGGCGCAGGCCAAGGCGTTCAACGCATCGCTGCGCCAAAGCGGGATCTTGAAACCCGACAGCAAGCTCTACGCACACCTGGCGCTTTCAGCTGAGGACTTACAGCAAACCGACGAAGCAATCGCCACCGCAGCAGGGCAACTGTAAATACCTGGGCACCGCATTCTGATGATTGCGCGGCCGAGATCGAATGTTAGAAAGAGCGGCGTTCCTTATGCCGCTCTTTTTCCCCGCAAGAGCCAAACAAAGAAGACGCCCCCGACCAGACCAGTGACAATACCGATGGGCATGTCTTCCGGTGCCATGACGGTCCTGGCTGCAATGTCGGCCCAAAGAAGAAAGACCGCGCCAATCAGCGCGGAGCCCGGCAAAACACGGCGATAGTCGCCACCAACAATCAGTCTGACAACATGCGGGACCATCAGGCCGACAAAGCCGATGATGCCGGAGAACGCGACCATCACGCCGGTAATCAAGGCCCCGACAACAAACACGATGAGACGGAAGCGGGCGACCGGAATGCCGAGGGTGGAGGCTGTTTCGTCGCCGACCGTCATGGCATTCAGAGCTGCCGCTTGCGACATCAACCAGGCGCCACATGCAAGCAGGATGATGAGCGGGTAGACAAGTTGGCTCCACTGGGCGAGGCCCAGACCTCCCAACATCCAGAAGACAACCGTGTGGGTTGCACGAGGATCGCCTAGGAAAATCAACCCGTTTGCCGCTGCCATGACAATGAAGGACACGGCCACACCTGCGAGCACCAAACGGTCCGCGCTTGTCGCATCGGCAAAACGCGAAACACCCAACACAATGGCGGTGGCTCCCAAAGCACCCAGAAATGCAAACAGCGGGACCGTCAATAAACCAATGAACAAACCGGTATGAAGCAGGGCCAGAATTGCGCCAAAAGCGCCACCAGAAGAAATCCCCAAGAGGTGAGGGTCCGCCAGCGGATTGCGGGTTACGGCCTGGAGACTTGCTCCGACGATGGCCAGCCCCGCGCCCACCATCATGGCAAGCAGGGCTCTTGGAAAACGGATTTCCCAGACAATCGCTTCACGGCCTTGCGACCAAGTCTGTTCAATCATTCCAGGAGACATTTTGTTGAGGAATACGCCCCAAACGGTTCCAAGGTCGATCTGAACAGCGCCCACCGAAACCGCGAAAGAGAGCGAGACAAGGAGCAGCGCAAGCCCGCCAAGACCGGCTATCAGCTTGTTTCCAGACAATAGCGATTTTGCTTGAACAGTCCTGGTCTCGCTCACGGGTTCACTCGCTCCAGAGGGCTTCGGCGAGTGTTTTGATCGCTCTGATGTTGCGCGGTCCTGGCGTTGCCTCGACATACTCCAGCGTGACAAAGCGGTCGTTCTTGACGGCATCGAGATCTGCAAAAGCTGGATTGGACATCATGAACGCACGTTTCTGGTCTGCAGTGACTTCGCCGTAGTTGACGATCACGACGACTTCCGGGTTGCGTTCAACCACTTCTTCCCATGTGACGGTGGCCCAGCTTTTCTCAAAATCATCCATGATGTTCTTGCCGCCGGCAGCTTCGATGAGTGCGGTCGGCATGGCATAGCGCCCGGCGGTAAACGGGGTGTCTTCGCCGCTATCATAAACAAACACGCGCAGTGGTTCGCCTGTTTTGAGGTCCTGCTTGAACGCGGCAAGATCCGAGCGGTATCCTGCCACGAGGGCTTCGGCACGCTCTTCAACGTCAAAGATACGCCCCAAATTCAACAGGTCAGCATACATGTCCTCGATGCTGGCTTTGTCCTTGTCCATGATGTGGGTGCAGGATTCGGTGAGCTCATAAACCTTCACGCCCAAAGGTTCGAGCGTTTCTGGCGTGACCTCACCACCGACTTTCATTCCGTAGTTCCAGCCGGCAAAGAAGAAGTCGGCATCCGCGCCGATAATCACTTCCTTGGACGGATATTTGGAAGACAGCTCCGGAAGTTCCTGGACACCTGCCCGCATTTCTTCATCAAGCGTTTTCCAGCCCGAGATCCCGGTATAGCCCACCATTCGGTCCTCAAGACCGAGGACCAGCATCATCTCTGTCAAATTGACGTCGTTGGATATGGCGCGTTGCGGTGGCGCATCGAAGGTCACCACACGGTCGCAGCTCTGGACACTGGTTTCCGCGGCCGCAATCCCAGCAGAAAGAGCAAGTGCCAGGCCGGTCAACAATGTTTTCTTCATGAGTTAAATTCCCTGTTTTTGAATATGAAAAGTCAGATGATCATTGTTGCTGGGGGTGAGGCGCTCGCGCCGGGCGTCAACCTGGAAAGCCTGGGAAACAGCCGTTTCCGTCAAAACATGCGCAGGGGATCCGAAGCCGAGTTGACGGCCCGATTGGAGAAGCACAACATCGTCGCATAACCCAGTAGCAAGGTTCAGATCGTGCAGCGAGGTGACAATCGTCAGGGGCAAACTGCGGATAAGGTCCAGAACTTCCAGCTGATGACGGATGTCGAGGTGGTTTGTTGGTTCATCCAGGATCAACAGCCGAGGTTGTTGCGCCAAGGCGCGGGCCACCATGACACGCTGACGCTCCCCGCCCGAGAGGGTTCCAAGCTGGCGGCCGGCCAGTCCGTGCAAGTCCAGCCGGTCCAAGGCGTTCTCGATGATGTCCCTATCATGGGAGCCTGTCGCCCCGGCAAACCCGCGCCGGTGGGGTGTCCGCCCAAGAGCCACGATCTCACTGACAGTGAGTACAAAGTCACTTGGTTGTTCCTGCAAGACGGCGGCTATCCGCTGTGCAGTCTCGCGGGCGGAAAGGCTCCAGATGTCCTTACCATCCACCAGAACCTGGCCTGTGACCGGTCGATAAAACCGGTAAAGTAGTCTGAGCAGGGTCGTTTTACCGGCACCGTTCGGCCCAACAATTCCAAGCACACGGCCCGCTTCAAGATGGAAGCTGGTCGATCGCAGCAGGATGTCACCATGATGCTTTGGCGACCAAGACAGGTCTTTGGCGGTGAGGTTTGCTGCGGTCACGAAGCGCGCGCTTTCTGCTCTTCGAGCGCTGAACCGGTGGCGGGTATCCGCGCTAGCGTAGACTTCCGCAACTTGCCTGGACGGTCGACAGACGAACACCATCCGTCGCCGAGATAGGCGTATTGTTTTGCAAACGCGACGAGATCGTCGACATCGGTCTCTGGATCAATGTCCCCGAAAAGATAGGAGGCTTTTCCTGTGCCGTGATAGGCGACCGTACACGGCCGATCGCACCCCGCCATACAGGCGACACCTGAAACGTCGAAGGTTTCGGGCATTGTGTCGTCAGCAGCAAGTAGGGCGTTTCGAAGCTGCTCAATCAGCTCAAAACCCGGACGTGTTTCCGTGCCCTTTCGCCGGCAGGATGTGCAAACAGTTATACGATGGTTCATTTGGCCCTCCGCCATGAAAAAGGGCGCGCCAAACAAAACGACGTGGTGGCGGTGGTGACCGCTTTGCCATCATATGCTCCGAGCCGGGCGCCCCGCCCGCATCAAGTTGAAGATCCGGCGCAGCATCTGCACCGGTGATGGCAGGTCTCCTGACTCGCGGGTCGTAACTCTCCCGAACCTTCCCGGACGATGTGTCCAGTGGTGTCTTTCGGGGTCGCTCACCGCTCACAGTTGCGGGGGCAGTCACGGATTTGGTGCCTACTGGCTACGCCGCACCGTGTTCCCTTTTCATCTCGTCGGCCTTGGGCGTCTGAGAACCATCATCGCTAAAAAAGCCGATGGCTGTCGGCCGGTCAACTTAAAAAGATTGACTTGAGGCTTGTGATCACAAGCAAATTTTCAGTTTGACGCCTCGGCGTTAAAGCCACTGACTATTGGCGTCTTCCATCAGAAAATTCGCAGAGCGCAAAACTTGCACTCAACGGAGCCGTTGTTCGGTGTTGGCATCGAAGAAAAAGGCGTTGGCTGGATCGAACGTGATTGCAACGGTGCTGTCCGGTCTCGGGACGTCTTCGCCCTTTGTTTCTATGATGACGCGTTCTCCCGTTTGGCAAACAAGATAGGAGTACGCGACACCGCCCAGTTGTTCGGAAAGATCTACCTTCGCGCCCTCGTCCGTCTCGCTGATCACCAGATGCTGCGGGCGGAGGCCGACCAGAACCTTTTCGCCATTTTTGGGAAGTGCAACGGATGGCTCGACCGTCAAACCACCAAATGCCGGAATCGCAACGCGGCCATCTTGCACGGTCCCCTCAATGAAATTCATAGACGGTGAACCGATGAAACCGGCGACGAACTTGTTGTCCGGATCGGAGTAGAGCGTCATTGGGGAGCCGACCTGCTCGATCCGCCCGGCGCGCAGAACCACGATCTTGTCGGCCAGGGTCATAGCCTCGACTTGATCGTGGGTCACATAGATCATGGTGGCGCCGATGTCCTTGTGCAGCCTGGCAATCTCGACCCGCATATCAACGCGCAGCTCCGCATCAAGGTTCGACAGCGGCTCATCGAACAGGAAGACTTCCGGTCCGCGAACAATGGCGCGTCCGATGGCAACACGCTGGCGTTGGCCGCCCGAAAGGGCTTTTGGTTTGCGCGCCAAATAAGGCTCGAGTTTCAAGATACGCGCTGCTTCGCCGACCTTCTCCTTGATCTCGGCTTTCGGGTGCCCGTTCATTTTGAGGCCGAAACCCATGTTTTCCTCGACCGTCATGTGGGGGTAAAGGGCATAGGTCTGGAACACCATCGCGACACCGCGTTCGGCCGGATCGGATTTGGTCACGTCCCTCTGGCCGATGGAGATTTTTCCGCCGGTGGTTTCCTCAAGGCCGGCAATCATGCGCAAGAGGGTGGATTTTCCGCAGCCGGACGGTCCGACAAATACACAGAACTCACCATGTTCAATCTGAAGATCGACACCGTGAATGACTTGAACCTCACCGTATTTTTTGACGGCTCCGTCTAAGGTGACACCAGACATGAAGTTCTTCTCCCCTCCCTGGGAACAATTATCCTGGAAACTGCCAGTCCGAGACAGCTGCGGCAATTTCGGATGCAGCCTTCAAGAGCGCAGGCTTTGCTGCGTTCAATTCATCAAGGCTTTTGCGCCGGGTTGATGTTGTCACTGAAAGCGCACCAATCGGACGGCCCTTTGGTGACAAGATCGGTGCTGCGATACAGATGATTTCCGGTTCATGCTCTTCCCGGTCGTAAGCAATTCCCTCTTGGCGGATAGTGTCCAAATCAGCGCGCAGAGAGGCTTCGTCGGCCAGCGTTGCCGGGGTGTAGCGATAGAAGGATTGTTTGGCGATCACCTGATCGAGGTCACCTGGCTCGAGAAACGCCATCAGGGCCTTGCCGACCCCCGTGCAGTATCCAGGGCCGACCTTTCCCGCCTGGGAATACATGTCGATCGGATCTTTTGCATTGCGTTTGTCGACATAAAGCACTTGCCCGTTGTCCAATTGCGCCAGGTGCACCGTTTCACCGACGGTCTCTGACAAAACGGAAACGATGGGCCGCGCAATTGGTGCAATGGAACTTTGGCGCCAGGCCTGATGAGCAAGCCGGACAAGGCGGATACCTAACGCATAGGTCTGCTGCTCATCGCCGTAGGAGAGCATGCCTTGGCTCACCAGGGTTTGCAGCAGCCGGTAGAGCGTTGCCTTGGGCAGGGGGCTTTCATTGAGCAATTCGGAGAAGCGGACCGGCCGGCCCTTGGCTGACACCATCTCCAGCACATCAAGTGCTTTGCCGACCGTCCCATCTCCGGTGGCGTGTTTGTTCATGTGAGCTCTCCTCCTGACCCGTTTCTTATCGCCGAGCCTGTTGACAACGTAACCGCTCACCCGCAAGGTATCAATATACAAAACTAAGTTTCAAATAATGGAACCTTAAGGGAGGAAACCATGCGTTCCATGTTGAAGACGTCCGCGGCGGCACTTGCATTTTTTGCAACGGCGACCGGCGGCGCATTTGCTGACGGCCTGACCGGTGATCTCAAAATCTTCTTGGATACGTCCAACCCGGCTCCTCGGGCGACAATGGAAAAGATGATTGCCGATTTCCAGGCAGAAAATCCGGATCTCAACATTGAGACCACAGTGATTGACCGGGAAGCTTACAAGACCCAGATCCGCAACTTTCTGACGGCGAACGCTCCGGATGTTGCGACCTGGTATGCGGCAAACCGGATGCGCCCCTATGTCGAAGCTGGGCTGTTTGAAGATGTGTCCGACCTTTGGGATGGCACCGAAATCGGTGAAAATCTTGCATCCACAAAAGGTGCGCTGACCATCGATGGCAAGCAATGGGGCGTGCCTTACACCTACTATCAATGGGGGGTTTACTACCGCAAAGACGTCTTCGACGAGCTGGGCCTTTCTGAGCCGACCACTTGGGAAGAGGAAAAAGCCAACTGCCAGAAAATCATTGATGCTGGCAAAAAGTGCTACACGATCGGCACCAAGTTCCTTTGGACGGCTGGTGGCTGGTTCGACTACCTGAACATGCGCACCAATGGCTTCGATTTTCACATGGACCTGCTGCAGGGCAAGGAAAAGTGGGATTCTGAAAAGGTTCGTGCGACATTCGCCAATTGGCGCGAGCTCATCGACATGGGCGCCTTCATCGACAATCACCAGACCTACAGCTGGCAGGAAGCTTTGCCGTTCATGGTTCAGGGCGATGCTGCTGCATACCTGATGGGCAACTTCGCCGTTGCACCGCTGCGCGATGCTGGCCTCACTGATGATCAGCTGGATTTCTACCAGTTTGTCGAAATCACGCCGGGTATTGAAAAGGCCGAAGACGCGCCAACCGATACCTTCCACATTCCGGCCAATGCGCAGAATAAAGAGAATGCCCGCGAGTTCCTGAAGTATGTGGTGTCTCCGGACGTCCAAACATGGATCAACGACGGTAAGAACCTTGGGCAGCTTCCGGTGAACGCCAAATCCTCCGTCGATCAGGACAAGTTCCTGGAGCAGGGATTTGAAATGCTGTCGACAAACTCGCCAGGCGGTGTCGCGCAGTTCTTCGATCGGGATGCTCCGGCTGAAATGGCAAAAGTTGCCATGGAAGGCATGCAGGAGTTCATGGTTAAGCCGGACAATCTGGACAAGATCCTCGCCCGTTTGGACCGGTCGGCCAAGCGCATCTACAAGGACTAACTCCGGTCTGATGAAACGGGCAGGGTGTTTCGGCACCCTGCCTTAACCTCCTGTTCTGCCCGCCGGCAGAGCCAGAGACGATCTCTTCCAACGAGTTTCCGAATGGCCTACACGACAGACGGCCACCAGACATCGTGGTGGCACAGGAACCAGCAACAGTTGACGCCTTGGCTCTTTCTGGCCCCGGGAATCCTGTTTTTCCTGTTTTACGTCATCTTTCCAATCTTCCAGTCGTTCAACTTGTCGCTTTACGAGTGGGATGGACTTGGAGAAGCGGAGTTTGTTGGTCTTTACAATTACGAAGAGCTCTACTGGGATGACGCGTTTTATACGTCCCTCAAGAACAACGTCATTTGGCTTGTTCTCTATCTGGCCGCGATCCCTGCCGGCCTTTTCATTGCGTTGTTTTTGAACCAGACAGTGACTGGTATCCGGCTTTACAAGTCGCTGTTTTTCTTTCCCTTCGTGATTTCTCAAGTGGTCGTCGGACTGGTCTTCACCTGGTTCTACGACCCAACCTTCGGCATCTTGAACGTTTTGCTCGGTTCCGTCGGTCTCCCGCCGATCAATGTTCTGGGGGATGAGAACTGGGTAACCATCGGGATCATTGTTGCCGGGCTCTGGCCGCAAACAGCGTATTGCATGATCCTGTATCTGACGGGCTTAAATGCCGTTGATCCGGAACAGATTGAGGCGGGGCGTCTCGATGGTGCTAAAGGCTGGCGTATGCTTTGGTACATCATCATTCCGCAGCTTCGTCCGGCAACCTTCATTGCCTTCGTCGTGACCATTATCGGCGCGCTCCGGTCCTTCGACCTCATTTCGATCATGACCAATGGCGGACCGTTTGGCGCAAGCCGCGTGCTTAGCTTCTACATGTTCGAGGTTGCCCTGTCAGAATACGGTTTCCGGATGGGATATGGCGCGGCAATTGCGGTTGTCCTTTTCCTGATCATGCTGATGTTCATCGCCTACTTCCTATGGTCGATGTACAAGGAAGAAAAGGCGCGCTGAGATGTTTCCGACACCCATCGAACGCACACCGCGCTCCTGGCAGATTGCCTATCAGACCTTGTTGCCGCTTGTGCTGATCCTCTGGCTGCTGCCCCTGATCGCCGTCGCCATTTTCTCGGTCAAACCTGACGCTGATTTTGCGAATGCCAACTATTGGGGCTGGCCGTCGTCTTTTGAGGGGTTCACCAATTACGGTCTGGTTTTCACCGGATCGGACATGCCGCAATATCTCCTGAACTCGTTCAAGATCACGATCCCGACCGTGATCGGTGCGGTCGCGCTCTCCTGCATGACCGGCTTCGCGCTCGGTATCTATAAGTTCAGAGCCAACATCTGGATCTTCTTCATGTTCGTGGCCGGCAATTTCGTGCCGTTCCAGATCTTGATGGTCCCGGTCCGGGATCTCACGTTGCAGTTGGGGCTCTACAACACGATCACCGGACTTGTGCTGTTTCACATTGCGTTCCAGACCGGGTTCTGTACGCTTTTCATGCGCAATTTCATCCGCGCCCTGCCGTTCGAGCTGATCGAAGCTGCAAGGGTGGAAGGCGTTGCAGAATGGCGGATCTTCTGGTTTGTCGTCCTGCCCCTGATGAAACCCGCTATCGCCGCGCTCTCAGTGCTGATCTTCACCTTCATTTGGAACGATTACTTCTGGGCGATTGTGCTGACCCAAGGCGTGGAAAGCCAGCCGGTCACCGCGGGGATCACCTCATTCAATGCCCAATACCGGGCCGCCTATCACCTGATGAGCGCGGGCTCCATCGTCGCAGCTCTCCCCCCCGTCGCCATGTTCTTCATGATGCAAAAGCATTTCATCGCCGGTTTGACGCTTGGGGCCGTGAAATGATCAAGACCTGGCATCTTGGCGACCAGCATCAGAGTCTGGTCCTGGCATGCCGCAATGCTGGTCTGCCGGAGGTTGTCTACTGGGGTCCGGCTTTGCCGGAAAGGGAGAATCTGCAGATTCTGGTGGAAGCCGCAGTCATGGATGTGACCGGAGGCATGGTGGATGAAAATGCGCCAATCAGTTTGAATCCGGAAGCTTCAAGAACCTTTCCCGGACAGACAGGGCTTGCGGCACGAGACGCTGCTGGGAAGGTATTGACCCCACGTTTCAGCTTTCAATCGGAAGAGCAGTCCGACAATGAGTTGTCACTGGTTTACTCTGATGAAGACTGCGGTCTGTTGCTGACATTTGGTCTCAGCCTGACGTCCGACACCTCACTCCTGAAACTGCAAACCTATCTTCGCAGCAATGACGACATTGTTGTCGACTGGCTGGCCGCGCCTGTCCTGCCGGTTCCGGCGTACACCGACGAGATGATTGAGTTCTCCGGGCGCTGGTGCTCCGAATTCCTGACCAACCGCCTTTCCTTTGCACCCGGCGCACGTGTCCGCGACAACCGGACAGGCCGCACAGATCATGCCCATTTCCCAGGATTGATCGTGTGTAATTCTGGAACCTCCAATACCACTGGTGACGCCTATGCTTTTCACTATGGCTGGTCCGGAGGCCATAAAATGGTCGCAGAGGAATTGGCGGATGGCAGGCGGCAGATCCAGTTCGGACACGCGTCGGCCAGCCTTCGCAAGGGCACTTCGTTTGAGACAGCGCCGCTTTATGCGACCTTCTCTGGTGATGGCCTCAACGGGGCCGCAGTCCGGTTTCAGCGGCATGTCCGCACGCAAGTCGTCAAGGATGCGCGGACGCCACGCCCGGTGCATTACAATTGTTGGGAAGCCGTCTATTTCGATCACAAACTTGATGAACTGAAAGCCATCGCCGACCGGGCCGCGGAGCTTGGTGCGGACCGTTTCGTTCTGGATGATGGCTGGTTCGGACACCGCGATGATGACACGTCATCGCTTGGGGACTGGACCATTGATCGGCGCAAATACCCGGATGGCCTCACGCCACTCATTGACCACATCACGTCTTTGGGCATGGAATTTGGCATCTGGTACGAGCCGGAAATGGTCAATGAGGACAGCGATCTCTACCGCGCCCATCCGGACTGGATCCTGGGACCTGAAGACCAGGCACGCGGCCGCCAGCAACTGGTGCTCGACATGGCCCGCGAGGACGTTCGTAGATATCTCTTTGACCAATTGTCGGCAGTTCTTGGCAGCCATGCCGTTGGTTATGTCAAATGGGATCACAACCGGGTTTTGCCCGTTGGCGATGCAGCGCAGACTGAAGGTGTCTATACCCTCATCGATCAGCTACGCAGAGCCTTCCCGCACGTTGAATTTGAGAGCTGCTCGTCCGGCGGAGGCCGGATCGATTTTGGCATTTTGGAACGCACACAGCGGGTCTGGCTATCCGACAGCAACGACGCGCTGGAGCGTCAACGCATTCAGCACGATGCAGCGCTTTTCCTGCCCGCGTCCGTGACCGGATCGCATGTCGGTCCACGTCATTGCCACACTTCAGGCCGGGTGATCGGCATGTCGATGCGCGCCTGGACCGCAGCCCAGCGGCACATGGGGTTTGAAATGGACCCGCGCGAGCTAACCGATGATGAAGCACGGACGCTGAAGGTCGTGACTGACTGGTGGAAGGCCAACCGGGACTGGTTGATGGAGGTGGACATCCTGCGTCTCGATACGACCGATCCGGCAATCATTGCGGAAATACAGGTGGCGGAAACCGGAGACCGGTTTGCAGCTTTCGCCGCCCTGACCCGGCCTTCCGACCAGATCCTGCCGCACCCGATCCGTTTGACGGGTCTGGACCCAGATGCTGTCTATAAGATCACGCTGAAGAACCGGGACGAGACGCCCGGCTTGTCCCGTGGCTCGCCGCTCTTGAAGCATCAAGATCTCACGGTCAGCGGTCGGTATTTGATGTCGCACGGCCTGACCCTGCCCTGGCGGTTCCCGGAGACAATCTGGGTTATCGAAGGCCAGCGTCTGCCAAATTGAGCAAATCTTTTCAGTTTTATTAAGCAGCAAACATAAGGGACCCACTGATGTACGCGAATTTTCCGGATCTCAAAAACAGCTCGGTTTTCATCACCGGCGGTGGGTCCGGCATCGGCGCCTCTCTGACGGATGGTTTCTTGGCGCAAGGGGCCAAAGTTGCCTTCGTTCAGCGGTCCGATGCGACTGCTTTTTGCGATGAAATGGAAGAAAAACATGGCAACCGGCCAGTGTTTTTGCCGTGCGATATCACCGATATGAGTGCGCTCAAGGCTGCGATTGATGAGGCCGTGAAGGCGAACGGGCCAATCACAGTCCTTGTCAACAACGCGGCCAATGACAAGCGCCACACCACGGAAGAAGTTGATGAGGGCTTTTGGGATTGGTCCCAGGCGATCAACCTGAAGGCCTATTTCTTTGCATGCCAGCATGTCGTCAACGGTATGCGGACAGCAGGCGGGGGATCGATCATCAATTTCACATCGATTTCCTACATGATGGGCAACGCAGGATACCCGGCCTACACTACGGCTAACTCCGGCATCAACGGATTAACCCGGAGCCTGGCGCGGGAGTTCGGCCCGGACCGCATTCGCGTCAATGCTGTAGCTCCCGGCTGGGTTCTCACCCAGAAGCAAAAGGACATGTGGGTCACTCCGGAAGGCCTTGCTGCACATATCGATCGCCAGTGTCTCAAGGAGGAGTTGGCGCCTGAAGACATGGTCGATCCTGTCCTGTTCCTTGCCTCAAAAGCCAGCAAGGCAATGACCGGTCAGTCTCTCGTAGTCGATGGCGGGGTTGTGGTGACCGGATGAGTGGAGAGGATGACATTGCCTGGATCGCCGCTGATTGGGGAACGACCAATCTGCGGATTTGGGCGCTCGACGCTGCAAACAATACGGTTTTGCACAAAGCGTCGGCCAGAGGAATGAGCACACTCGCACCGGAAGACTTTGAAGGCGCTCTTCTGGAGCTGGTCGACGCGTGCCTGCCCGAGAACCGAACAACTCCTGTTATCATTTGCGGTATGGCCGGGTCGCGGCAAGGATGGCGGGAGGCGCCTTATAGGGAGACACCTTGCGCGCCTCCCGGTGTCGGCAACGCGACAATCGTGGAGCCGGTCGATCCACGGATCTCGGTCCATATCCTTCCCGGTATCAAACAGATGGTACCACCAGATGTGATGCGCGGCGAAGAAACCCAGATTGCCGGTTTTCTGTCTGATCATCCCTCATATACCGGTCTGATCTGCCTGCCGGGGACCCATACCAAGTGGGTGGTATTGGACGAGGGGACCATCACCAGGTTTCGCACGTCAATGACGGGCGAAGTCTTTGCCCTTTTGAAAGACAAATCCGTCCTGCAGCATAGCCTGGCGCAAGAGGGGTTTTGTGACACAAGCTTTGAGGCAGCTGTCAAAGAGATCACCAAGTCGCCTGAGCGACTGACAGGCGAGCTTTTTGGAATTCGGGCCTCCAGTCTGATTGCCGGGCAAACTCCCGAAGCCGCGACTGGTCGCCTTTCAGGTCTGCTTATCGGAGCTGAACTTGCCGCAGTCGCATCAGAGTTTGATCTAAAGACAACAGCAATCTTGGGCAGGGATCAGCTCTCCCGAGTTTATGGAGCAGCGCTTGGTATCCTCGGGCACCAGAGCGCGTTGCTCGACGCTGAAAGTTATACGGTCAAGGGTCTAAGCTTGGCCTATGAAGCACACCTGAAAGAAACAAAATGAGCCGACACATCATCGCGATCCTGCGGGGACTAACGCCTTCTGAGGCCTTGCCAGTTACAGAGGTTTTGATAGAGGCCGGCATCACCAAGATCGAGGTTCCCCTCAATTCACCGGAGCCGCTCAAGAGTATTGAGGCCATGGCGCAAGCCTATTCCGAGCGAGCTGAAATCGGTGCTGGAACTGTTTTGGAGGCTGAACAGGTTCATCAGGTTAAAACCGCTGGTGGCACATTGATCGTCTCGCCCGATTGCAATCCGGACGTCATCCGCATCACAAAGGCGGAGGGCATGTCATCCTTTCCGGGTGTCATGACACCCACCGAATGTTTCAGCGCGCTCCGCAACGGAGCTGATGGTTTGAAGTTTTTCCCTGCCACGCTCATCGGTCCTGATGGGCTCAAGGCCATGCTTGCCGTCTTGCCGAAGGGAACGAAGACCTATGCGGTTGGTGGAGCCGGGCCGGACAATTTCGAACATTGGCTAAAAGCTGGCGCGACAGGCTTTGGCATAGGGACGGCCCTGTTCAAGCCGGGATATACGGTTGATGAGATCAAAGCCCGGGCTGAGGCCATCGTCACTGCCTATGATGCTGCGGTATCAGCAAATGGGTAAGATCATGACGTCGATCTACGATCATAGGCGATGCCTTTTGGGGGAAGGGCCGATCTGGCACCCTCAGCGCCAGCAGTTGTTTTGGTTCGACATTCTCAACAAAAGACTGCTGAGCCGGAGCGGCGATGAAGACCTCTCGTGGCAATTTCCGGAACATGTTTCTGCCGCAGGGTGGATCAGTGAACATGCCCTGGTGATCGCCAGTGAGAGCAAGCTCTTTTTGTTTGACCTGGAAACCGGGGCCGAGCAGATGTTGTGCCCGCTGGAGGTAGACAATCCGGTAACCCGGTCCAATGACGGCCGCGCAGACCCCTATGGCGGATTCTGGATTGGAACCATGGGAAAACGTGCCGAAGCGGGCGCTGGCAGTATCTACCGGTACTTTCGAGGAGAGTTGCGCCAGCTGTATTCCGGTTTGACGATTACCAATTCGATCTGCTTTTCCCCGGACGGCGAGACTGCCTATTTCACCGATACCGCAACGGGCATCATTCAGAAAACCGCGCTCGACCCCTATGGCTGGCCGGTGGGCGAGCCAACCGTCTTCGCCGATCTTAGAACCGAGGGACTGAACCCCGACGGTTCGGTCGTCGATGCGGACGGATACATCTGGAATGCCCAATGGGGTGCCCACCGGGTCGCCCGTTATACGCCGGACGGATCCTTTGTCGAGGCAATTGATTTTCCCGCTGAACAGATCTCCTGTCCGGCCTTCGGTGGTGACGATCTGAAAACTCTTTTCGTAACAACCGCGACCGAAGGCGGGCTGACTGGCGATAGCGACGGCAAGACCTTTGCCGCTGAGACATCGACCAGGGGTCAAGCGGAACACCGCGTCCGGCTTTAGAGAAAATCATGAAACGCACACTTGGCACTTGCTATTATCCGGAACACTGGCCGGAGGAAATCTGGGAGGCCGATGCCCGCCGGATGAAGGAGGCCGGCCTGACGTGGGTTCGCATCGGTGAATTCGCCTGGTCGCGGCTGGAACCCACACCGGGGGACCTTCAGTTCGACTGGCTGGACCGGGCCATCGACACACTCGGAACCGCCAGCCTGAAAGTTGTCCTGGGCACACCGACCGCAACACCGCCCCGCTGGGTTGTCGACAAGCATCCGGACATGATCGCCGTTGACGCAAGCGGCCAGCCGCGCAAGTTCGGTTCCCGGCGCCACTATTGCTTTTCCCATGAGGGCTTCCGGGCCGAAAGCGACCGCATCGTCAAACTGGTTGCCGAGCGCTATGGCCGGAACCCGCATGTCGCGGCCTGGCAGACCGACAATGAATACGGCTGCCACGACACGATCATTTCCTATTCCGATGCCGCCCGCAGTGCCTTCCAGGGCTGGCTGGAAAAACGGTACGGCACCATCGACGCGCTCAACCGCGCCTGGGGCAATGTGTTCTGGTCCATGGAGTACCGCACCTTTGCCGAAATCGATCTGCCGAACCTGACTGTCACCGAACCGAACCCGTCTCATACGCTTGCATTCCGGCGGTTTTCGTCGGACCAGGTGGTCAGTTTCAACAAGCGGCAGGTCGAAATCATCCGGGCAAATTCCGATGCTCCGATCAGCCACAACTACATGGGAAGGATCACGGATTTCGATCACTTCAAGGTGGGCGACGATCTGGAAATCGCCACCTGGGACAGTTACCCGCTCGGGTTCCTTGAGGACCGGGTCGGGGCATCGGCCGAGCATCAGCGCGCCTATGCCCGTCAGGGAGATCCCGACTTTCAGGCCTTTCATCACGACCTTTACCGCGCCGTCGGCAACGGCCGCTGGTGGGTCATGGAGCAGCAGCCGGGACCGGTCAACTGGGCGCCGTACAATCCGTCACCGCTGCCGGGCATGATGCGGCTTTGGGCCTGGGAGGCCTATGCCCATGGGGCGGAAGCGGTATGTTACTTCCGCTGGCGGCAGGCCCCGTTTGCCCAGGAGCAAATGCACGCAGGCATGTTGCGGCCGGACAATGCCGATGCCCCGGCCCTGATCGAGGCCCGGCAGGTCGCGGACGAATTGCGGGCCGCGCCGGATGTGTCTGTGCGCCAAGCACCGGTTGCCCTGATCTTCGACTATGATGCCGACTTTGCCTGGGCCACCCAGCCGCACGGTGCCGGGCTCAGCTACTTCCAGCTGGTGTTCGACGCCTACAAGGCACTGCGCAAGCTTGGGCTGTCCATAGATATTCTGCGTCCTGAGACCCGCGATTTCAGCTGCTACAAAATCGTCGCCGCACCCGGCATGATCACCATGCCGAACGATCTGAAGACCGCCCTTGCAGAGTGTGACGCGGAAGTGGTTCTCGGTCCCCGGACAGCCGCACGAGACGCGGATATGGTCATACCGGTCCCTCTGCCCCCGGACATGCCGGGACTGGATGTTACAGTTGCTCGGGTGGAAAGCCTGCGTCCGGACATGCCCATGCCCGTCAAGGGTGGCGGCGCCTTTGCCGGGTACCGCGAAGAACTGGAAAGTGCTGCCGAAGCGTTGTTCGAGCTGGAAACCGGGGAACCGGCTGCCGTCAGCACTGATCATCTGACATACGTTGGCGGATGGTGTGATGATGTGGCCTGGCACCGGCTTTTTGAGCACCTGTGCGCAAAGGCGGACATGCGAACCTTCGATTTGAAAGATGGTGTCCGGTGCCGCGACACCGAAGGCACGCGCATCTGGATCAACTATGGTTCAAAGGCTGCGGAAACGCCCGCGGGGCCAATCGCGGCGGCTGGGGTTCTGTTTGAAAAACTCTAGCAAACTACAGCTGGCAGTCGATCGCTAACCCGACCGTCGAGAGATTGCCACTACAATCAAGCCCTGGTGGGTGCCGCGCCTGGAAATACAATTTCGACACTAGAGAGTGGCCAGCAGCCAGCATTGTATTCGATTGGAGTGCCGGTTGGATCGCAATTGATCGCAACCACTTCCAGAATGGGTGTGCGCGGACTGAGGTTCAGCCCATCCGCTTGCCGCGCCGTTGCAAATCCGCCCGCGATTCTTGTTTCGGCGCGTTCGTAGCGCTCGACATCGTGCGCTTTGTAAACCTCTGTCACTGAGCCCGTTTTGTTGTAGACGGCTTCGAAGTCCGGAAACTTCGCTGCCGGGAACTCCTTGGCTGTCAGATAAATCGGCTCGCCATCGAGTATGCGGCGTCTGAGCAGTTTGATAACTTGGGTTCCGGTCGGAAGATCAAGGGCAACTCCGCCTTCAAACGAGACATCGCCGCGCGTGAGGTTCAATGTCTCGGTGGTCACCCGATCGCGGGCGACCTTGAAACCGTCGGCAAACCTCATGTTGCTTTCAACTTCATACCGTTCCGGTCTCTGACGGACAAAGACGCCAACACCTTTTCTGGCGTGAAGATGACCTTCCTGCTGCAATTTGGAAAGCGCCCGGCGGATGGTGATCCGGCTGACTTGAAAGACTTCGGCGAGATGAACTTCTCCGGGAAGCTTGATGCCAGGTGCCAGCTCGCCATTTTCATACGCGAACTGAAGACGGTCACATATCTGAAGCCAGATGGCTTTTTCGCCTTTGGCTTGATAGGGTTCGCGCGCGAGAGTTCGAAACAATTCCAGATCGGTCACATCACACCTGGTGGCTTTGATTTCCTGAATTGAAGGTATATTTCACCTGGCCGTTGGCAATCACCATCAGGATTCTGCGGGTCTTTTTGTCTACCAGAATGCAATCCGCCCGCATGCCTTCTGCTATCTCGCCGCGATCTGCCAGTTTTGCCGCCGCCGCTGCGTTTTTGGAGATGAGGTTCCATGCCTTCTCAAGCGGAAGAACACCGTCATCAACCAGTTTAAACGCAGCTGCCAATGGAGCTGGGTAATAGTAGTCCGATGCCAGAACGGTGCAGTGGCCGGACGCCACACTCTCCCTTGCGTCGATGGCGTTGTTCTGGGAGCCGCCGCGTACGATATTGGGAGCGCCCAAAACCACGTGTTCACCTTCTTCGGCCGCGCTTTTGGCGGTTGCAATGGTCATAGGGAACTCGGACACGGAGACGCCCAGACGGCGGTGTTCCGTGCGGGTTTCCGGGGTTAGCTCGTCATGTGCGAAAACGGAGCAGCCCGCATCCCGAGCTCCTGCGCAGATGGCTTCGATCGCAGCTGGGACCTCGTTTCGCCGTTCCCATACCTGGTTGATCAGGGTCTTGCACTGGTCTTCTGAAAGGCCGGATCTGCCGGCCATCCGGCTGATCTTCGATGAGGTTTTCGGCAGGTCGAGATAGGCGGTCGTGTGATCGTTGAGTGACAGAACGGACTTGGGGTCGTCCTGAACCCAGTCAATCATGTCCTGGACATGGTTCAGTGCAAAGGTTTCCCACCGGATGTTCAGATGCATGTCTGAGGCAAACGTCGCCCGCAGGGCTTTCAGATGCATTCGGAAATTGGCGGCAGCCTCATAGCTGCGCAAGCCCGGTTCCCAGGAAACAGTCAGCCCATGATAAGCGGTGGTAATGCCATTGGAGATCAATTGCCGGTCAACATCCGCCAGCGCAATTGGAAGCGGGAAGTCGACATTCGGCCGCGGTTGTATTGATCGCTCAAAAGCATCCCCGTGTACATCTATGATGCCCGGTACGATATAGCAGTCCGCTGCGTCAATTGTTTCGCTAAATCTCTTTGATGAATAAGCGAATATACCTGAGTGAATGTTAACCGGCTCACGAATGAATTCATCATTTTTCAGAACGTCGCCGCCAAGAATACTTATGGAAGTCAATTTCGAATCCTCGAATATTTTAAGAATGGTGCGGCTACGTCATGAAACCGTTATCGACGGAGATCTATAGGGAGGCTGTATGACACTCCTGTGTACACAGGAATAGCCATTGGAGAATTCAACATGCTTCGTTCTGCCATTGCTGCAGCTGCAATGATTTTCGCGCTCCCTGTTGCCGCTGAACCTGTTCGGTTTGCGGTCACCGACATCGAAGGCCTGGAAGCCCTGCAGCAGGAATTTTCTGCCTTTGAAAAGGCTCTGGAAGACACAACGGGTTTGGACATCGAACTGTTTCCGGTCAGCTCCCGCACGTCCGCTGTTGAGTCTATGAACCAGAATAAGGTCGATCTGGTTCTGACAGGCCCGGCTGAATATGTCGTGATGAAGGAACTGACCAACGCGGAAATCGTGGTTGCTTGGCAGCGCCCAAACTACTTCGCCCAGATCGTGGTGATGGCAGAAGGTGAGATTGACGGGCCACAGGACCTCAAGGGCAAGACCGTGACTTTCGGTAGTGTTGGCTCAACGTCTCAGCACCTCGGCCCGGCGCAGGTTCTCGCTGACTTCGGCCTTGCTTACGGCACTGATTACACGCCGCAGATTATTTCTCGCAACGTGGCCATTGAAGCTCTGATCCGCGGCGATGTGCAGGCTGTTGGTATGAACGACAGCCACTTGCGCCGCATTCGCGACGCGTTTCCTGGCGAAGCTTTCAAGGTCATTGCCCGGGGCCGTGATCTTCCGAACGACATCCTGGTCGCTCGTCCGGACATGGATCGTGACGCTTTGGGAAAAATCAAGACCGCGTTCCTGGAAAACAGCGGAGCGCTGATGGCTGCTGTTCTGAAGGGCGAAGATAACCAAAAATATGGTGGTGGCTTCTTCCTGACCGGCGTGAACGATGAGAACTACAACTACGTTCGCGACATGTACCAGACCATTGGTGTCGACACCTCTTCATTCGTTGGTGACTAACCTCCTCCTGAAGATGCCGGGAGCGCGGGTGATCGCGCTCCTTTCCGGTGCTGTCGCTGTGTCTTGCACCGGAAATTGACACCAAGAATCCCGAGGACCGCGCGGTGCTTCACACGCCTCTCGCTGATACCAAAGATGTTGCGATTGCAACGTCGGCACTTAAGAAACAGTACAAGAATGGCCAGTTTCCGGTCCTGAAGGGCGTCAACTTGACCATTCGCCACGGCGAGCGAGTCGCGTTGATCGGCTCCAATGGCAGCGGCAAATCGACTTTGTTGAAGTGCCTCATTGGGCTGCATGCTGTGAACGAGGGATCAGTCCAGACCCTTGGTGAAACCTTTGGCTCCATGCCGACCGCTGCGCAGCGCGCACAGTTGCGCAAGCAGACCGGTTTTGTCTTCCAAAAACACTGTCTGGTGAAACGGCACTCGGTTTTAAGCAATGTTGTCCACGGCATGCTGGGTTTGCCCGGCAGTTGGCGCGCCTTCACTCAGGCGACGGCGCCTTCTAGGTGGCGCGCGAAAGCCATGTCTGCCCTTGAGGATGTTAATTTGGCCGAGAGGGCGCGGAGCCGGGCCGACGCGTTGTCAGGAGGTCAGCAACAGCGCGTTGCAATTGCACGCGCAATCGTGCGTGGGCCACGGCTAATCATTGCCGATGAGCCGGCCGCCAGCCTTGATCCAGTATCTGGCGCCGAGGTCATGCGACTGTTTTCCGAACTTGCTCAAGCGCACGGGATTACCTTGCTCTTCACCAGCCATGACATGGACCACGCTGCGGCGTATTCCGATCGGATCGTGGCTCTGAAAAATGGGCAGATCTTGTTTGACAAGGCCTCGCGCGAAGTCTCTGACCAAGACCTTCGGGACACATTCCAATGAGTGGCGTGTCCCCGGACCTCCGGTCCCGTTTTTCGGGAATGTCATCGATCAATTTTGTACTAATCCTTGTTGTTGCCGCGATTGTTCTGAGTTCCATCAACTCTGTTGCGCCCTCCCTTGGCCAATTGGCGGACGGGTTGCCGAGTATGGTCAATCTGGTCGATCGCATGTGGCCGCCTAACACGGAAGCCAATTTCCTGACGCGGGTGGGAATGCGCCTCGTCGAGACATTTCAAATAGCCTTAGCGGGTGCCGCGATCGGGATCGCTCTCAGTCTTCCGATTGGGTGGCTGGCTGCGAAAAAAGTGTCTCCCATCGGTCCGGCGTCCTGGCTGGTGAAAGCTATCATTTCTCTACTTCGGACCATCCCCGATCTGGTTTGGGCGCTTTTGTTTGTGGTGACTGTCGGGCTTGGGGCCGTTGCAGGCACCATGACGATCGTTGTCGACACAATCGGGTTTTGCGGCCGGTTTTTCGCGGAAGCCATGGAAGACGCCGACAAGGAACCGCAGGAAGCGCTCGCAGCGATCGGTGCCAACAAGGTGTCTATCCTTATGGGTGGAATATTGCCGGATGCCGCACCATCAATGATCAACACAGCCCTGTTTGCGTTGGAAAAAGCTGTCCGGTCGTCCGTCGTTTTGGGTCTTGTCGGTGCTGGCGGGATCGGCCAGGAATTGAAGGCGGCCTTCGATCTCTTCCAGTACAAGAACGCGTCCGCGATTATCCTTGTGATCTTCGTGATCGTGCTCGTGATGGAGTTCATCACCGACTGGCTGCGCAGCAAATTGCAATAGATCCGCCGTTCTTCTGGTGCGTTCCAACACATAATGGATGCCAAGCGCAAACTGCTCGGAAGCATGAACCAGCTGTTAGAGACGCCATCTATTGAGATTGATCTGCCCCAGCGATTTTTTGATTGCGGCTGGCCGGATGTGTTTCGCATAGAACCACGACAATTACCGGCCAGCGCTCACAGAGTGTCTGTTTGTAACTACTGATTGCTCATGGCTTTCAGCGGAGGTCCAACCTCATCCGGGATTGGGCAGGCATAGGGGTCTTTGGCCAGCGTCGCCTTGTGTGCGTCAATGGCCTGGCTCAAAACGCCAGCGTCCTCAAAGAGATCGACGGCCGTGCCTGCCATGATCTTTGCAGCGTGGACCATGCCCTTGTGTGCAGCCGGTGCCTTTCCTTGTGCGGTCAGCTGCCATGTGTGGAACGGAGTGCCAACTGCACAGGTGGCAACGCGGGCTTGAACGGTCGGCACAGCCCAGCTGACATCGCCAACATCGGTAGAGCCTTCTCCACCTTCGCTTTGGCGATCCAGCGGGGCAACGAAATCACACAGCGCGAGATCTGGATCAACTTCTGCCCCAATGCGGCGGAACGAGACGTTGATATTGTCCTCACTTAGCGTCTCACGGATCTTGTTTGCAAAGATGCGGTCCGTTTCATCGAAATTAGGGGCGCCCAAGCGGTCCAGATTGCGCTGCATGGTTTCTTCCAAAGGGCGGTTGCCAAGCAGATTGGAGACACCGCTAACGACACTGCTCTCGACCGTTGTCTCGGTCATAAGCGCTGCACCTTCGGCAATTTTGCGCACCCGCCCGATCAGTTCGCGCAGTTCCTTAAGGTTCCGCGCCCGAACCAGCTGCCGCACGGTTGCCTTGGACTGGACGACATTGGGCGCAATCCCGCCGGCATCCAGATAGGCATAATGGACCCTGGCGTCGTCCGGCATGTGTTCGCGCATGTAATTCACGCCCACATTCATGAGTTCGATTGCATCGAGAGCGCTGCGGCCGAGTTCGGGAGCTCCGGCGGCATGAGCTGCGCGGCCATGGAAGGTGAAATCGATCCGCGTGTTTGCAAGGGACTTGGCCTCGTTGACCCCGGTGAAGGTTGCCGGATGCCAGGAGATTGCTGCATCGACGTCGTCGAACAGGCCTTCGCGAACCATGAAGGTCTTGGCCGCGCCGCCTTCTTCGGCGGGGCAGCCGTAATAGCGCACACGCCCTTTGAGCCCGCGTTCTGCCAGGTAATCTTTCACAGCGGATGCTGCCATCAAAGCTGCAGAGCCGAGAAGATTGTGCCCGCACCCATGCCCGGGACCGCCAGCCTCGACCGGCTGATGTTCGGCAACACCAGCAGCCTGACCAAGTTCTGGAAGGGCATCGAACTCGCCCAAAATAGCAATGACGGGACCTTCATCCCCGGCTTCGCCGACAATCGCGGTCGGTATACCCGCGACACCTTCGGTGATCTTGAACCCTTCCTGTTCCAGCATTTTCTTATGCTCAGCAACGGACTTGAATTCGGTATAGGCAATTTCCGGCAGGTCAAAGACACGGTCGGAAAGGCCGACGTAGTCCTCCCGGCGGCTGTCGACCAGATCCCACACGCGATCCGTATTTTTCATTGTGTCCTCCCAAATGGTCAGCAGAACCCCGTCGCGCCGCACATATGCGGCACGGGGCAGTTTTCGTATTGGCAATCCCGACTGCCGGGATCAGAGCGTCTTCCAGTAGTGGCAGGCGACCGAATGGCCGTCGCCGAAAGTCTCAAGGCCCGGCTGCTCCTGGCGGCAGAGGTCCTGTGCATGTGGACAGCGCGGATTGAAGAAACATCCTTTCGGCGGATCCAGAGGAGACGGGATTTCGCCCTCAATCGGCGCAAAGTCCCGCTTTCGTTGATCCAGCCGGGGTGCTTCTGCAAGCAGGGCTTTTGTGTAGGGGTGTTTAGGCGCGCTGAAGATCTCTTCGGTCGAGGCGCTTTCGACAATCCGTCCGAGATACATGATCGCGACCCGGTCCGCGATATGTTCAACAACGCTGAGATCGTGGCTAATGAAGAGATAGGTCAGGCCAAACTCTTCGCGCAGATCCATGAACAGATTGATAACCTGCGCCTGGATCGACACGTCAAGGGCCGCAATCGCCTCGTCGCAGACGAGGAATTTCGGTTTGACCGCAAGCGCCCGGGCAATGCCGATGCGCTGACGCTGGCCGCCAGAAAACTGATGCGCGTATCGCCGTTTCAAAGATGGATCCAGGCCGACCTTCTTCATGATGTCGTCGACGTAGTCAGAGGCTTCTGATCTTGAAACGACACCGTGGACTTGCGGCGCTTCGCCAATGATGTCTTCCACCCGCATGCGCGGATTGAGACTGGCGAAGGGATCCTGAAAAATCATCTGAATGGCGAGTGTTGCCGCTTTCTTTTCAGCGCGCGACATCGTGGCGACGTTCTTGCCTTGAAACAGCAGTTGCCCGGAGCTCGGTGCATGAATGCCTGCAACAACACGGCCAAGCGTGGATTTGCCACAGCCAGATTCGCCGACAAGACCCAGCACTTCACCTTCTTTGACGGTGAGGTTCACTTCATCGACGGCGTGGACGATTTCCTCCCGGATGCCAGCACCCAGTTTTTGCGCGACTTTTTCGGCAATATCGAGGCGTTTGGCAAAACGTTTCGAGATGTCTTTGATCTCAACAAGTGGCGCGTTCATTCGGCTGCAGCCTGTGCCTGAGGGTTAAAACAGCGGATATCCCGGTTCGCGACATGAGTGATCGGCGGCGGGGCTTTGCAGGCTGAACTTGCTGATCTGCACCGCGGCGCAAAGGCACAGCCTTCGGGGAGGGCCAGCATGTTTGGCGTCATACCCTCGATTTGGAACAATCGTTCGCCGCGCTTGTTTGCGGTTGGAACCGATCCGAGAAGCCCGACCGTGTAGGGATGCAGCGGGTGGTCGATGACATCGTCGGTCAGACCCTGCTCGACGATCCGGCCCGCGTACATCACAGAGATCCGGTCGGCGAGGCCTGCAACTACGGCGAGATCGTGGGTGATCCAGATCATCGCAGTGCCCGTCTGGCGCGTCAGCTTCTGCGCTTCGTGGATTATCTGTGCCTGGATTGTGACATCCAGTGCCGTCGTCGGTTCATCGGCGATGATCAGGTCCGGTTTGTTGAGGAATGCGATCGCGATCGATACCCGTTGGCGCATGCCGCCGGACAGCTGGTGCGGATAGGCTTTTAGCCGCTCTTCGGGGGAGGGGATGCCGACAAGGCCGAGTGCATCCCGCGACCGTTCCCAGGCTTCTTTCTTCGAGACTTTCTCGTGTGCAAAGATCGCTTCCATCATCTGGGAATCGATGCGCAGAACCGGGTTCAGCGTCATCATCGGGTCTTGAAAGATCATCGATATCCGATTGCCGCGGATGGATTTCAGCGTCTCCTCCGGTGCATTGGCAATCTCATCGCCATTGAAGCGGATCGAGCCTTCGACGATCCGCCCTGGTTGATCAATCAGGCCAAGGATGGAGAAGCCGGTGATGGACTTGCCAGACCCCGATTCCCCAACAAGACCCATGACCTCGCCCTTGTTGACGGTGAAATCAACGCCGTCGACGGCTTTGACGACACCTGCGTGGGTGAAGAAATGCGTCTTCAGCCCAGCAACTTCGAGAACCGCCGTCATTTCTTCATCCTCGGATTGAGAACGTCGCGCAGCTGATCGCCGACGAGATTGATCGAGGCAACGGTCAGGAGAAGCGCAATCCCGGGAAAGACAGAAATCCAGTACCGGCCGGACAGCATGTACTCAAAGCCATTGGCGATCAGAACGCCGAGAGACGGTTCCGTTTGCGGCAGCCCCACGCCAAGGAACGAGAGCGTTGCTTCCAGCGAAACCGCATGAGCTGTCTGCACGGTCCCAACCACGATCAGGGGGGCGAGGCAGTTCGGCAGGATGTGGCGGAAGACAACCCGTGTCTTGGAAAGCCCGAGACATTGGGCTGCTTCGACGTACTCCTTGCCGCGTTCAACAAGCGCGGTGGCCCGAACCGTCCGTGCATAATAGGCCCATTGGGCGACAACGAGCGCAAGAATGATCTTGTCGATGCCCTTGCCCAATGCGGCCACCAGCATCAGGGCCACCAAGGCTGCCGGGAACGACAATTGAAGGTCGACTACCCGCATGATGACGGCTTCTGTTCTGCCGCCGGCATAAGCGGCGATCAGGCCAACGACCATCCCGACAAACAATGCGATCACGCCGGATGCCAAGCCCACGGAAATGGAAATCCTGAGCCCATAAAGAATGGCAGAATAAAGATCCCGGCCAGCACCATCGGAGCCCAGCCACATGGTATATCCAGCGAATGCTTCCGATCCGGGCGGCAGCCGTCCGTCCAGAACATCGACCTGCGCCAGGTCATAGGGGTTTTGCGGGGTAATCCAGGGCGCAAGTATGGCCAGGGCCATGATGATCACGAGGACGAAGAACGCCGTTGCCGCAATTCGGCTTTCGAAAAACTCAGCCCTGAACCGTTGAAACGGTGTCTCAACCTTCACTTTGGCGGGCGCTGTAGATTGCAGTGTTGTATCGCTCATGCGCCCTGATCCTGCAAACGGACACGTGGGTCCAGAATTGAATAGATGATGTCAACGACCAGGTTGATGACCACGAAGAACAGCACCATGATCATCAGGTAGGCGACGACGACGGGCCGGTCGAGTTGAAGAATGGCATCGATCAGCAACTTGCCCATTCCTGGCCAGGCAAAGATCGTTTCTGTCACAACAGAGAATCCGATGAGGCTGCCGAATTCCAGGCCCATGACTGTCACGACCGGGATCATGATGTTCTTCATTACATGGACAAAGATGATCCGCCTGGTCGAAATGCCCTTGGCCCTTGCGTACTTCACATAGTCTTGGCTCATCGCTTCCCGCACGCCGGCCCGCGTCAAGCGGATGGCAAGCGAGATTTTCAGAAGTGCCAGGTTCAAGGCCGGCAAGAAAATGTGCCGTAGACCGTCCCAGGTCGCCAAACTGGTCTCAATCCCGAAAATCGTGGCCGTGTCGCCTCGCCCTGTTGAGGGCAGCCATCCGAGTTCAACGGCGAACAGCAATATGAGCATCAAGCCGACCCAGAATGTCGGCAGGGAAAACCCGAGAATGGATCCGGCCATGATGCCCTTGGAAATCGGGTTGTCCGGATAAAGCCCGGAAAACAGACCAAGCGGGATGCCAATGACAATGGCAAGCATCAACGCACTGAATGCAAGCTCCAGTGTGGCTGGCATGTGGTGCAGGATCAGCTTCAGGGCTGGTTCGCCGAAGATAAAGGAATCGCCCAGATTGCCTTGGGCTGCCCCTTTCAAGAACAGCAGATATTGATCCCAGATCGGACGGTCGAGACCAAGCCGGCGGATTGCGGCCTCGATGTCGGCCTGATCGGCATCAGGGCTGACCAGCATATAGACCGGGTCGCCAACAATGTTCACACCGAAGAAGACGATCACCGACATGAGAAACACGACGAGGAACGCCTGCATCAGCCGGCGGATGACAAAAACAGACATAAGGAGTTCCAGGTTCAGGGAAATTCCGGGCCGCTGAGACCAGCGGCCCGGAAATCGCTGGTTATTCCTTCACGACACCCATGGCGAGCGTGTACTCGTCGGTGCGGGGAATATACTTCAGGCCCTTCTTGGCCGCCCAGGTGTTGACCTGGAAGTGGGTCGGGATGATCGCGACATCATTGATGGCCATCTCGGTGGCTTCCGCGAGCAGGTCCTGACGCTTTTCATCATCAACGGTCCTCAATGCTTCTTCGATCTTCGCATCGATTTCCGCATTGGAGTGGCGCCCACGGTTTGATGACCCGAAGCCCTTGTCCTTGTCGTATGTGTGGATCAGGGACTTCAGCGGAGATGAAGCTTCGCCCGAACCGGCACCCCAGCCGACCAGGATGAAGCTGAACTCCGGTTGACCATCGGCACCGCCACGGGACGCGCGGCCGAAATAGACGGAACGCGGCATGGTTTCGACGGCCGTCTTGATGCCAACACGTGTCAGCATCTGACCAATCGCCTCGGCGATTTTCGCATCATTGATGTAGCGATCGTTCGGGCCGTGAATGGTCAATTGGAAGCCGTCCGGATACCCGGCTTCTGCCAATAGTTCCTTCGCACCATTCGGGTCGTAATCAATCGGCTGCAGGTTTTCCGAAACGCCAAAGAAACCCTCCGGCAACAGCTGACCGGCCGGCAGTGCCACGCCTTCCATCACCCGGTCGACGATCGCATTCCGGTTGATCGACTTGGAGATCGCCAGACGCACGCGCTGGTCAAGAAGCGGATTTTTGATGTCGCCGCCGTCAGCGCCCTTCACAAAGGGGGAGTTCTCGCGGAACTGGTCCAAATGGAGATAGATGACCCGGTTGGAAACACCCTGGCTGAGCTGGATCTCGTCCTTGCCTTCAAGCACGCCGATATCTGTCGTCGGAACGCTTGCAATCATATCGACATCACCAGCAAGCAGAGCGGCGACACGGCTCGGACCTGATTTGATCGGGCGGAAGTCGACTTCACTCCAGATCGGAGCGTCGCCCCAGTAGTCATCGTTGCGCACCATGGTGATGCTTTCACCCGGCTTGTAGCTTCCGAACTTGAACGGACCGGTGCCAATCGCAGCGGTCCCAGTGTTGAAGTCTTCTGTCGCCGCGCCACATCCCGCGCTGTCCGAGATCACCGGGATCGTCGAAATGTCGTTCGCCATCAGCGGATATGGCGTTTCGGTGGAGATGTGGACCGTGTAGTCGTCGATTTTCTTGAAGGTTTTGCCCTTCAAATAGGTGCCGAAGCCAGATGGGGAGTTCGGGACATCCGGAGCCCGCTCCATGGTGCAAATGACGTCATCGGCATTGAAGTCGCTGCCGTCATGGAATTTCACGCCTTCGCGAAGTTTGAACTCCCATGTCAGCTCGTCGATCGGTTGCCAAGATACGGCAAGGCCCGGCGACAAACGTTGCTTTTCGTCTTGTGCAATTAGGCGATCAAACAGGTGGTACGAGATTGCGTTGTTCGGACCCAGATTGTGGAAATGAGGATCCATCGCTGTTGGCTCGGAAGCCAACCCAATGGTCAGTTTTTCTGCGGATGCTGCCCCGGTCATCAAGGCAAACACGCTTACAGACACCGCGGCTGCGGCAGTAAGTTTTCTCATGACAATATAACTCCCTCGGAAGGCGCGGTGCCCTTTTGCCGGACCTTTTTGCCGCACGCTGGAAAGGATGGTAGCTTGCAGAAAATTCATTGCCAACAGAGAATTTAATCCATTTTTGCATAGCTTAATTCATCTTGTAGGCATGACCATTTATAAGGCAGATCTCAACCTATGGCAGAGCCACGGCACAGACTAAGGGAAATGGAAGCGCTCCGTGCGCTCGTGACCACCGGCACGACCATTGGCGCTGCGCGGCGGCTCGGTGTTTCGCAGTCCTCTGTCAGTCGCGCGTTGGGGCAATTGGAGCAGCGGGTTGGCCGGACTCTGTTTTTGCGGAGCGCCGGCAAAATCGAACCGACTGCCGCGGCGCTCAGGCTCAACGAGCAGCTTGATCCACTTTTTGAAACGCTAGCTCTGATTGAAGGCGCGGAATGGGCGGAGGCCGATGAAGAGCCCTTGCGCCTCATTGTTCCGCCCACACTTGCCCATAACTTCATCATTACAAGAGTGGCCGCGTTCTTGAAACAGAACCCGGGCAAGAACCTGCAGCTGGATATTCAGGCAACGGATGTGTTGGTCTCTGGTATCCTGGATCTGCGTTATGACTTGGGGCTGACCAGCGCGATGATTCAGCGCTCTGGTGTCACTCTCGTGCCGTGGCTCCGCTCCCATGTGGTTTGCGCAATGCCCAAAGGACATCCCCTCGAGGCAAAGCAGATTGTCACACCGGCCGATCTGGAAGGTGTGGAGTTGATCGAATTTCTAAGGCGGCTCGGCACCCGCGCGATCACAGAACAGTTGTTTGCCCGCTCTGGTGTCAAACCCCGGACGGTTGCGGAAACGGCGACGAACATGGCCGCTCTTGAACTGGTCCGCGAGGGGCTTGGCGTTACGGTGCTGAATCCCTTTCCCGTACTTTCCGTCGGCGTGCCGAACATCTCCGTTCGGCCATTCGATGCACCGATCACTTATGACACCAGCTTCGTGTTGCCCGCGGGGCGCCAACCGTCAGAGCTTGCCCAGCAGTTCATGGAGTACATCAAATCAACCACACCGGCCGATGACTACTCAGAGGCCGTTTGATCGGCGATCAGCCACGGCGAACAATTGCAAACAAAGAGATACAGACAAGGGATTAGGCATGACACAACGCAGTGCAGCGATTAGGGCGGCGGCGAAGAGTTTCGAAGATGGCAGTTTTCAAAAGGATCTAACTGCGCTGGTCGCAGTCCACACATCCAGCCGGGAGGAGGAGCACCGGCCCGACCTGATGCGCTATCTGGAGACAGAGATGCGCAAGCGGTTCGAAGCGATGGGATTTGCGGTCGACATCCACCCCAATGAAATGCTCGACCGGGCGCCCTTTCTCGTTGCCAAGCGGATCGAGGATCCAAGCCTGCCTACACTGTTTTGCTACGGACACGGGGACACGGTTCCTGGAGAAGAAGGCCGCTGGAGCGAGGACCGGAATCCCTGGACGCTGGATGTCGCGCAAACCCCGTCTGGTCCCCGCTGGTATGGCCGCGGCACTGCCGACAACAAGGCACAGCATGCCATCAATATGGAAGCCATGCGCCATGTGATCGATACGCGTGGCCGTCTTGGTTACAACGCCACATTCCTGATCGAGATGGCAGAAGAAATGGGCTCGCCTGGGCTCTATGAATTTTGCCGGGACAACCGGGACATGTTGGCGGCCGATCTGCTGATTGCATCGGATGGTCCGCGGTTTTCGACAGATGCGCCGGATATCAAGCTCGGTACTCGGGGCGGTCTGAACCTAAGGTTCCGTCTGGAATACCGGGACGGTGGTCACCATTCCGGCAACTGGGGCGGACTGCTGGCCAATCCCGCCATCGTGCTCATGCATGCGCTCACGACCCTGGTTAGCCGAACCGGCGAGATCCTTCATCCCGGCCTGAAGCCTGCCCATATTAAGAATTCTGTGCGCGACGCACTTGCCAAGGTGACAGTTACATCCGGACCGGATGATCCGGAGATTGATCCCTGGTGGGGAGAGCCGGGCTTGAGCGGCGCAGAGAAAGTCTTCGGCTGGAATACATTTGAAGTCCTCTCCTTCATTGCAGGGGATCCGGAGAAACCTCAAAATGCAGTTCCCCCTTTTGCCGAAGCGATCTGCCAGATCCGCTTTGTGGTGGATACGGACCCCGACACCTTCCTGCCCCTGATCCGCCAGCATCTGAAGGACCACGGGTTTGATGGCATCTCGGTTGAACCGGCCCGGATGTCGATGCTGCGCGCTTCACGGCTCGATCCGGAACATCCGGCCGTTGCCTGGGCTGTCACATCAATTGAAAAGACGACTGGAAAACCGGTGACTGTCATCCCCAATGCCGGAGGCTCTCTGCCAAACGACATCTTTCTCAACACCATTGGCATGCCAACGCTCTGGGTTCCGCACAGCTACACCGGTTGTTCCCAGCACGCCCCGAACGAACACGTCCTGCCGCATCTGATGAAAGAAGGACTGGAGATGATGACGGGCTTGTTCTGGGACCTGGGAGACGGTTTTCCCTAACGTTCAGACGTCATCCTAGCTTCACCCAAGCCGCATTTCTGGTTGATGATCTTACGCAGGCGTCGACAAATTCAACGCCTGCAAGGCCCTCTTGAATGCCGGGCAAAAGCGTTGTTTGTGTCTCGCCTTTCGCATGTGCCCGGATTGCATCGGCGGCTTCCCGGTAGAGGTTGGCGAAGCCTTCCAGGTAACCTTCCGGATGTCCGGGCGGGATTCGTGTGGTGGGAGCAATACTGTCCAGCATGCCGGAACCACCTCTTGTCAGGCGCTGGGCTGGTTCTCCGAACGGGGAATACTGCAGATAATTCGGGTTTTCCTGATGCCATTCAATGCCGGCCTTGTCGCCATAGACCCGGAGCTTGAGATTGTTCTCATTTCCCGGTGCGACCTGTGAACACCAGAGCATCCCGCGCGCTCCGCCGTCAAAGCGCAGCATGACGTGGCCGTTGTCATCAACCTGCCGGCCCGGAACAAAGGACTGCAAATCGGCGGCAAGGCTCTCGGCCCGTAGACCGCTCACAAAGCAGGCCAGATTGTAGGCATGCGTTCCAATGTCACCAGTTGCCCCCCCCGCACCGGACCGGGCAGGGTCGGTGCGCCAATCGGCTTGCTTGTTGTGCTGTTCGACCGTCAGCCAATCCTGCGGGTACTCGACCTGAATGACCCGGATTGTTCCAAGATCGCCGTTTTTAACCATCTCCCGCGCCTGGCGGATCATGGGATAGCCGGTGTAATTGTGCGTGAGAATAAATAGAGCCGGTGAGGCTGCGGCCGCTTTGGCCAGCTTTTTAGCGTCTGCCAGCGTCGAGGTCATCGGCTTGTCGCAGATCACGTGAATGCCGCGCTTCAAGAATGCCTTGGCAGCCGGATAGTGAACATGGTTCGGCGTGACGATGGCAACGGCCTCGATCCCGTTCTTCAGCCGGGCCTCCCGTTTGGCCATGTCTTCAAAGGAGCTATAGATCCGGTCCGCCTTGAGGCCGAGAGCCTGCCCGGACGCGATAGCCTTGTCTGGTGTTGAGGACAAGGTACCTGCGACCAGTTCAAAACTGTTGTCCAGCCGCGCTGCGATCCGGTGAACCGCGCCGATAAAGGCATCCTTGCCGCCGCCGACCATGCCGAGGCGGAACGGGCGTTGGAATGTGTTTTCCTTTCCTTCGATGGTCATGCCTTGCTCCTATCCAATGCCCAGCATCTTGCGGTTGGCCGCTTCGTCTGTCCCGCCGTCGGCAAAGTCATCAAAGGCTTTTTCAGTGACGCGGATGATATGGTCGGCAACAAATTGTGCCCCTTCCCGGGCACCGTCTTCCGGGTGCTTCAGGCAGCATTCCCATTCGACGACGGCCCAGCCGTCGAAGTCATTGGCTGCCATCTTGGAAAAGATGGCGCCGAAGTCGACCTGTCCGTCGCCCAAGGAGCGGAACCGCCCAGCCCGGTCAACCCAGGGCTGATAGCCGCTGTAAACGCCTTGGCGGCCGGTCGGATTGAACTCGGCGTCCTTGACGTGGAACATGCCGATCCGGTCCTTGTAGATGTCGATGTTGTCGAGATAGTCGAGACACTGAAGCACGTAGTGAGACGGATCGTAGAGCATCTTTGCACGGGCATGATTGTCAACGCGTTCCAGGAACATCTCGTACGTTGCACCATCATGAAGATCTTCGCCAGGATGAATCTCGTAGCAAACATCCACGCCCATATCGTCCGCATAATCCAGAATTGGACGCCAGCGTTTGGCAAGTTCGTCAAACGCGGTCTCAACAAGTCCAGCCGGTCGCTGCGGCCAGGGATAGATGTAAGGCCACGCCAGAGCGCCGGAAAACGTCGCATGAGCGGTGATGCCAAGGTTGCGGCTGGCCGTTAACGCCTGCTTGACCTGATCCACGGCCCAGGCCTGCCGCGCGGCCGGATTGCCGCGGACTTCCGGAGCTGCAAAGCCATCAAAGGCTGTGTCATAGGCAGGGTGGACGGCCACAAGCTGGCCTTGCAGATGCGTTGAAAGCTCGGTGACCTCAACTCCGTTCTCTCGGGCTTGTCCGGCAAAGTCGTCGCAGTATCCCTTCGAGCTGGCGGCTTTTTCCAGATCAATGAGCCGGCCATCCCAACTTGGAACCTGTACCCCTTTGTATCCGCAATCGGCGGCCCACTTCGTAATTGCGTCCCAGGAATTGAACGGCGCTTCATCTCCCGCAAACTGGGCAAGAAAAAGCGCAGGCCCCTTAATCGTTTTCATGACGACCTCTTGAATGAAATAGAGTTTTTGAGGGCCGGGATACGTGACTGAACCCGGCCCACACGAAGCGACGTCTTAGAAAGGCGACTCAGGGAAGTAGTAGCTTTCTGCGTTTTCACGGGTGATCAGTGTCGCCCCGAGAATGTACCTTCCGGCCACAGGGCCGTTCGATTTGAAGGCGTTGACTGTTGCATCCATCGCGGTTGCAATCATTGCCGGCGGGTAGAGGACGTTCACAGGGATCAGCTCATCGCCATCCATGATGCCTTTGATGATTTCCTTCATGCCAGCACCTCCGACAACGAACATGCCGTTGCCATCACGGCCGGCCTGTTTCAATGCAGCGACCACGCCGATCGCGATATCATCGTCTTGTGCCCACACCGCATCAATGTCTGGGAAGCGGGACAGGAAATCCTGCATGACTTCAAAACCGTCGTCACGGTTCCAGTTGGCATGCTTGTGATCCAGAACGTTGATACCCGAGCCCTCGATTTCCGCCATGAACGCATCAAAGCGTTCGTTGTCGATCACGGTTGGAATTCCGCGCAAGACAACGATGTTGTCGCCGTCCTTGAGGCGGCCCTTCATGTACTGGGCCGACACGCGGCCAAGCTCAGGGTTGTTGCCAGCAACATAGAGGTCTTCAATACCCGGTTGGCTGAGGCCACGATCGACAACAGTGATCCAGGCTCCGGATTTCTTGACGTTCAGGACCGGATCGGTGAGCGGTTCGGACTCAAACGGTAGAACGACGAGTGCATCGATCTGATGGACCGATACGAGATCTTCCAGCGCACTTGCCTGAGCGCCTGGATCCGGAGAGTTCACGAGGATCAGGTCCACGTCCGGATAAAGAGCCTCCAGACGTTTTTCGGCTTGCTCCGCGTGCCAGTTCATCCCTGCGGCCCAGGCGTGTGTCGGCGTTGGGTAGCTGACACCGATCTTGATCTTTTCTTCTGCGACTGCCGTTCCGCTGAGGGCGATCAGCCCCGTCAGTGCCATCGCACCCAGTGTTTTTCTTCCTAGCATTGTTTCCTCCTCCGATGCTTTCCTCAAGGCGCACCTCTCCCGTCCGGTGCGAGCCGGTTCAAATTGGGGACGGGTCCCTATTCCGTGGATCTAATGGGCCGTGCTCAGCCGTTCTTTTTGAGTTTCCAGTCGCTGCGCTGCAGCAGCACAGCAACGATGATGATCAACCCCTGCATGGTTCCATTCAGGTAGTTTGAGATCATGTCCGTGAAGTTCAAAATGTTGCCGATGGTGGTCAGAATTAGTGCGCCCAGGATCGTGCCGCCAATCCGCCCGTAGCCGCCCTTCAGGACCGTTCCGCCAATAATCACCGCCGCGATGGCTTCCAGCTCCCATAACACGCCTGTCGATGCTGAGGCAGAACCAAGGCGGGGGACATAAATGATGGTCGCAAAGGACACACACAGACCTTGGATGATATATGTCAGCGTTTTTACCCGATCGACATTGATTGCCGAGTACTTGGCGACGGCTTCATTTGATCCGATAGCCGTGCAGTAGCGTCCGAACGCTGTCCGGTTCAAGAGCAGCCAGCCACAGATTGCGACCGCAATGAAGACCCAGACCGGGATCGGCAGTCCCAGAAAACTGTCATAGTAGACCGGCCGGTATGTGCCCCGAATGTCGAAGTTGAGCGACAGGGTGCCGCCGTCCGCGAAATAGGTCACCAAAGACCGGTAGATCCCCATGGTGCCCAGCGTCACGATAAACGCCTCGATCTTCCCCTTGGTGGTCAGCGCACCGTTGATCCAGCCTGCGCCGATGCCGAGCAGGATCGCCAAGCCACACCCAAACAGGACGGTTGGCACACCGGTCCCGAGCGTTTCAACGGCATTGTTCATGACAATGATCATCACGCCGGAAATGGCCGCTGCCATTGAGCCCACTGACAAGTCGATCCCGCCAGCGGTGATGACGAAGGTCGCGCCCACGGCAATGATGCCGATAAATGCTGACCGCGTCAGCAAGTTGGTCAGGTTGCCTTCACTCACGAAGGCGGGGTTCAGAAGGAAGCCAATCACACACAGCAGGAGCAGAGCCAAAGCAGGTCCAAGCGTCTTGAAGTCAATCGCAATGCGCTTGGATGCCTTCTCCGCGTTGTTTTCCGATACGCTCGTCATGGTCAATGGAGTTCCTCCCGTTTCAGCCCGGCGGCATAGCGCATGATTTCGTTTTCGTTGATGTGATCTCCGGTCAGTACTCCGGTGATCTGGCCTTCCCGCATGACCACAACACGGTGGCAAATTCCGATGATCTCCGGCATCTCCGAGGAGATCACCACGACCGAAACGCCCTCGGCTGCCAGCGCAGCGATGAAATGATAAATCTGTTGTTTGGTGCCGACATCGATCCCGCGGGTGGGTTCATCTATGACAACAATCTTCGGATCGCATTCCATGATTTTCGCGAGTAGCAATTTCTGCTGATTGCCGCCGGAGAGCTTTCCGACAACGATGTCCTGATCCCGTGCCCGGACATCGAAGCGCCTGATAGCGCGCTCAAGCGCATTGGCTTCAGCGGTGCTGTCGAGCGTGAAGTTTTTGATGAATTTCGGCAAGGCAAACAGGGTCAGGTTGGGCTGCATCTGCTTGTCCAGAAGCAAGCCTTTCTCCTTCCGGTCCTTCGTCAGGTAGGCAAGCCCTGCGTCTCTTGCTGCGGCAACGGACAGGGCGCTTACTTCGGTTCCAAAGAGCCGGATCCGGCCGCCCTCGACAGGCGCCAATCCACAAATGGCCTCAAAGACCGCTGTTCGGCCTGACCCGATCAGTCCCGAAAACCCCAGGATTTCACCCTTGCGCAGGTTGAAGCTGACATTGTGTGCGCCGGGCGTTGAAAGGTTATGAACCTCCAGGACCAGGTCTGCGTCTACATCCGCTTCGTACATCGGCGGATAAAGGTCAGATAGTTCCCGGCCGACCATCATCTGCGCCATGGCATCTGGGGTTAGTTCGTTCGTCAGGCGCGTGTCGATCCATTGGCCATCGCGCAGGACGGTCACCCGGTCCGCAATCGCTTTTACTTCGTTCAGCTTGTGCGACACGAACACAATGCCTACGCCAGTTTGTTTCAACTTCTGAACTTGCCGGAAGAAGATTTCCGTTTCCTCTTCCGTCAGAACGGCTGTCGGCTCGTCCATAATGAGGATGCGTGCATTTCTGCTGACAGCTTTGACGATTTCAACCATTTGCTTTTGTGCAATTGTGAGATCTGAAATTCGGTCAGAAGGGGAGATGTCGAGACCGACATCATCCAGGTACTTTTGGACAAGAGATCTCATGCCCGCCCGGTCCAGAAATCCATTTGATTTCAATTCCCGACCGAGAAAGACGTTCTCTTCGACCGTCATCTGTTCTGCAAGATTGAGTTCCTGGTGGATCAGAACGATGCCAAGTTTTTCTGCAGCGCCATTGGGAGGGAGTTCGGTCGTCGTCCCGTCGAGCTTGATGTGACCGGTTGTCGGGTCGTGGAAGCCGGACAGGATCTTCATCAAGGTTGACTTGCCCGCGCCATTCTCGCCGATCAGCGCATGAACCTCGCCCGCCCGGATGTCCATGCTGACGCTGAACAACACTGGCACCGGCCCAAAGGATTTGCTGATGTTGACGGCCTCAATCACCGCCTCCATCGGGGGCGAATGGTGTTGCATCTCAGAGTTCCTCCCAGACAGCAGCGTTCTTTTTTGCCTCGCTGTCATGAGGTTATGTAAACGTTTTCAGTTGTGATGTAAACCTTTACATTGTGGATTGTAAACCTTTTCAAAGGGCATGGAAGAACCTATACAGCGTAGAGAGGTGTGGAATTTCATGAGGTTAATGAAGCGCCGCACCGCAACAAAACCGGGGTAAAATAATGGATGATCCGGGCAGCCGGCCGGCGACCATTGAAGACGTCGCAAAGCTTGCGGGCGTGTCTATCGCGACAGTCAGCCGCGCACTCCGGTCCCCGGAAAAGGTTGCCGAGAGTACCCGGAAAAAAGTAACGGCGGCCATTGCAAGAACCGGATACACCGCAAACGCGATGGCCCAGAACCTCCGGATGCAGCGCTCTCAGATGGTGTTGGTGCTGGCTTCTGCGATTGCCGATCCAAACTTCGCCGGCATTCTGACAGGCTTGGAAAAGGCAGCGAATGACAGGGGGTACGGAGTCCTGATCGGTAACACCGAAGGAACAACGGGTCTTGAGCAGAATTATCTGCGCTTCTTGTCAACAGGCATGGCGGACGGTCTCATTCTGTTGACGGGACACATTCCCGTTGCTGGTGAACCGCAAACACCTCTGACAGCTCTTCCGCCTATTGTCGCGACTGAACGGCCTGTTGACCGGGGCGATGTCAGTTATGTCGGTGTTGATGATGTCGCCAGTGCAAAGATGGCGACCGAATACCTGATTTCTCTTGGTCACCGGAGAATTGTTTTCATTTCCGGCGGTCCTGCCGATGTGCGCAGCGATCTCAGGCATTCCGGTTATCAGAAGGGCTTGAGGGAATCTGCTGTTTCTTTACGAGATTGGCGCCTGGAAGGGGACGGGTCAGCGGAAAGTGGCCGGGCAGCTGTCGAGCGCTTGTTCATCAAGGATGACCTTCCGACGGCGTTTTTCTGTTTCAACGACAACACGGCCATCGGTGTGATTTCAGCATTGCAGATGCGCGGATACCGCGTCCCGGAGGACTTTTCTGTTCTGGGGTTCGACGATATTCCTTTCGCCAACAACTTCACGCCGGGTCTCACGACCATACGCCAACCCCGCCAACACATTGGCGAGATGGCAATGTCCCTCTTGCTAGATCGATTGGCCAATCGCACCCTCTCAGTTCAGACACATCTCCTTCACGGCGATCTCATCGTTCGGGAAAGCTGCGCGGGCGTTCGAAAGGACCGTTGAATTTTTGTCGGGACAGAACCGGTTGCCCCTTCGAACCAAAGAGTCGTGCCTGATCTTAACCGTTTCAGATGGATGCCTGGATTTAGCCAGGGTTGCTAGCAGTCCTTGCGGTCGCGGCCTGGGATATTTGCAGATACTCCCGCAGTGCGGTCTCGCAACCGTCTGACCAAATGCGCCCAAGCCAGTGTTCGAATGCATCGGCAAACCGTTCGTTTGCGGCCATGTCGCCATAGACGTCGGACTGTTCCAGCCAGGCGAGCGATCTTAGGCGCGCGTTTTGCGCCGCGCCCGTCCGCTGTGACCAATAGGGGTCGTTGGGCTCTATCCGCGACCCATCTTCTCTCGATCCTTCGCACATTCTGGCCCAAAGGGCTTCCACGAGGGCCAATCCCTCGATTGGCGTGCCGTTCTCAAGACCATCTCGTATCGCCGGCAACACAAAGCCTGTGTGCCGGGAAGACCCGTCAAAGGCAACGCGCCGCGTGGTGTCCAAAACGGCCGGGTTTGAGAAACGGCTCCGAATAAGGTCGACATATTGGGCCGGTGTCGTGTTCGGAACCGCAGAAACATGCGGAACAATTTCGTTTTTCAGGACTTTTGAGAACAGTTCTGAAATCAGAGGATGCGCCATGCAGTCTGCTATGGTGCTCAGGGACAGGATCTCTCCGGCGTTTGCAATGACCTGATGCCCAGCATTCAGCAGCCGCAACTTCATCATCTCGTAACCGTGGACATTGTCGGTGAAGGTTGCCCCGACCTTCTCCCAATCGGGACGGTCCGCGCAAAACCTGTCTTCCAAAACCCACTGGCGGAAGGTTTCGTGAGAGACGGGTGCTTGGTCATCCAGGCCGAACTTGCGGGCAAGCGCGATTTCCCGCGGGCCGGTCGCTGGAACAATGCAATCGACCATGGAGTTTGGAAAGGTGCAGTTCCCATCAATCCAGTCCGCCAGATCCGGATCCGAAAGACGGGCGAGGCCGAGGACGGTCTGACGCAGGATCTGGCCATTGGCCAAGAGATTGTCGCAACTCAGTCCGGTAAAAGGGCCGTGTCCCTGATCGCGCCGGCGCTTTAAAGCTGCGACCAAAGCGCCAAATGCGGTTTTTGGCGTTTCCGGATGCTGCGCATCGTATTGGATGTCCGCGTGCCGGGCATCGAATTCCTTCGTGACCGGATCGGTGTAGTAACCGCCTTCGGTGACCGTTAAGGCAACGATGCGTATGGCAGGGTCAGCCATTTGCTGAATGAGGGGGGTGTTGTCTGCGGTAATTGGCAGGTAGTCGATCATGGATCCAACGATTTCTGCAGACGTTTTCGAAGGGTTCAGTTCAACCAGCGTCGTCAGGCAATCTTGGGCAATGAGCTTGTCCCGCATGGCCGCATCATACGGCCGAACGCCTGCACCGATGATTGCCCAGTCGTGGGCGTGCCCTTCCTGCATCAAGCGATGCAGATACCAAGCCTGGTGAGCCCGATGGAAATTGCCGACACCGATATGGACAATTCCGGGTCTTAGGGCAGAGCGATCATATCCTGGCTTGGTGACCCCGGACGAAATCGCGGTCAACGTCGCATCTGAAAGAGGGATCAGCTCATCCATTGCCCGCCATCCACATTGTAAGTCTGTGCAAGGATGTAATTGGCGTCTTCACTTGCGAGAAACACGGCCATGCCCGTGAGGTCTTCTGCCGTTCCCATCCGGCCAAAGGGGACAGCCTCGCCGACTTCCCTTTTCTTTTGACCGGGCGCCTTGTTTTCATATTTGGCAAAGAACGCATCGACGCCATCCCAGTGCTCGCCGTCGACAACACCCGGCGCGATCGCGTTCACATTGATGCCATGCTCGATCAGATTGAGGGCCGCGGATTGGGTTAGGCTGATGATGGCGGCTTTGCTCGCACAGTAAACTGCGACCAGCGGCTCGCCGCGGCGGCCTGCCTGGCTCGCCATATTGATGATCTTGCCACCGCCGCCGCGCTCAATCATATGCCTGGCCACCGCCTGTAGGGTGAACAGGGTTCCGGCGACATTGATGTCAAAAACCCTCGCGTAGTCAGCGCGATCAATCTCGACGACGGGCGCCGCTGAGAAAATCGCTGCGTTGTTGATCAGGATATCAATTTGGCCGAGTTGCGACACTGTCTCTCTGACGGCCGTAACGATGCTTTCCTGCCGGGTAACATCCATTTCTACGGCGATGGCTGCCGGTCCCAGGTCGGCTGCCGCCTGATGGGCTCGGGCGCTGTCAATGTCCGCAATGGCCACCTTCGCGCCTTCAGCAACGTAGGCCTTTGCAAAGGCGAGGCCGATTCCACGGGCTGCGCCCGTGATCAGAGCGGTTTTACCGTCCAGCCGTTTCATGAAAGCCTCAACCCGTTGGCATCGAACTTGTGGATGACATCGTCGCGTGGGGTCATATGGATCCGGTCTCCATGACGGAATCCGACTTCTCCATCGGCCCGCACCGTTATGCTGTCTGCCAGTCCGGTGTTGTGAACATGAAAGAAGGTATCGGAACCCAGGTGTTCGGAGACGCTCACAACGCCGGACCACAAGCCTTCAGTCTCGGAAACCGAAATATGTTCCGGCCGAATGCCAATGGTGTGGGCACCGTGCTTGGCGGCCTCTTCGCCTTCAATGAAGTTCATTTTTGGTGAGCCGATGAACCCGGCTACAAATTGGTTGCGCGGGTTTTTGTAAAGCTCAAGTGGAGACCCGACCTGTTCGATGTTCCCGGCGCGCAAAACAACGATTTTGTCCGCCATGGTCATGGCTTCCACCTGATCGTGAGTCACGTAAATCATCGTTGTCTTCAGACGTTCGTGCAGTTCAGATATTTCCAGCCGCATGCCAACCCGCAGAGCCGCATCAAGGTTCGACAAGGGTTCGTCAAAGAGGAAAGCGGATGGTTCGCGGACAATTGCCCGGCCGATTGCAACGCGCTGGCGCTGCCCGCCGGAGAGTTGGCCGGGGCGCCGGTCGAGATAATCGGTGAGGTTCAGGACAGCGGCGGCCTGTTCGACCCTGCGGTCTTGTTCGGCCTTGTCGAGCTTTGCCATGCGCAGGGGAAACGCAATGTTCTTGCGGACCGACATATGCGGATAAAGCGCATAGGATTGGAAGACCATCGCCAGACCCCGTTTGGCCGGTGGGACGCTGGTCGCGTCCTGCCCGTCGATCAGGATCTGTCCGGAGGTGATGTCTTCCAGACCGGCAATCAGCCGGAGCAATGTTGATTTGCCGCATCCGGATGGGCCGACAAAGACCGTGAATTCTCCGTCCCCGATTTCGAGATCGAGCGAGGGAATGACTTCGACGTTGCCGAACCTCTTGGTCACCTGCTTGAGTGTGATTTGTCCCATGACAGTGTTCCCTACTTAACCGCGCCGAATGTCAGGCCGCGAACGAGTTGTTTTTGACTGAACCAGCCAAGGATCAGGATGGGGGCAATCGCCATGGTCGAGGCCGCACTGAGTTTGGCGAAAAACAGACCCTCGGGGCTCGAATAGCTCGCGATAAACGCCGTCAACGGTGCCGCATTGACGGCCGTCAGGTTGAGCGTCCAGAAGGCTTCGTTCCAGGCCAGGATGAAGTTCAACAACATGGTCGACGCAATGCCCGGTATGGCCATGGGGGTGAGAATGTAAAGGAGTTCTTCCTTCAGGCCCGCGCCATCCATCCGGGCGGCTTCCAGGATCTCGCCAGGGATTTCCTTGAAGTACGTGTAGAGCATCCAGACTATGATCGGCAGGTTGATCAGCATCAGGACGATTGTCAGTCCGATGCGGCTGTCAAGAAGGCCCAACTGGATGAAGAGCAGGTAGATCGGGTAGAGCACGCCAACTGCCGGCAACATCTTGGTGGACAGCATCCACAGCAGGATGTCCTTTGTGCGTTTTGAAGGCACGAAGGCCATCGACCAAGCAGCCGGAACTGCAATGATAAGTCCCAAAATCGTGGAGCCGCCAGCCAGGAATATGGAGTTCCAAAGGAAACGCATGTAGTTCGAGCGCTCCTGTACCACCGAATAGTTCTCTAGGGTCCAATCAAAGAACAAAAATATCGGCGGATCGGCGATTGCTTGCGCTTCGGTTTTGAAGCTGGTGAGGATCGTCCAGAGGATCGGAAAGAAAATCAGCATACCTATCAACCAGGCGACGGCTGTGTTGATCATTTTCCGGTTTGTTGTAACTGCGCGGGCCATTTGATTACTCCTCACGCGTCAAGGTTTTTGCCGACGATGCGCATCAGGAAGATCGCAACGATATTGGCGAGGATAATGGCGTAGACACCACCTGCAGAGCCGAGACCTACGTTCTGGCTTTCCAGCACCCGCTGGAAGATCAGGTAAGACAATGTCTTGGTGCCAAAGGCACCGCCGGTGGTGACAAAGATTTCCGCGAAAATCGCCAGCAAAAAGATGGTCTGGATCAAGGTCACGATGGTGATCGCCCGCGCCAGATGCGGAAGAACGATGAAAAAGAAGCGTTTGTGGACTGGGGCGCCGTCCATTTCAGCGGCCTCTAGCTGCTCACTATCGAGAGACTGAATAGCAGTCAGCAAGATCAGCGTCGCGAATGGCAGCCACTGCCAGGAGACGATCATGATCAGCGATGGCAGGGACGCCTGGCTCAACCATTGTATCGGTTCGGCGCCAAAAAACTTCCAGAGATGTGCCAGGATGCCGTTGACCGGATCCATGAACATGTTTTTCCAGACCAGCGCGGATACGGTCGGCATCACAAAGAAGGGCGCAATAACCAGAATTCGGACAACGCCCTGACCCCACATTGGCTGATCGAGCAAGATCGCCAATGCAATTCCCAAGGCAATTGTGATGACCAGAACGCCTCCGACAATGATCAGCGTGGTCTGAATGCTGGGCCAAAACGAGCTTGAACTCACGAACCTGATATAGTTGGTAAATCCGACCCACTCCAACCCGTTGGCCATGGAGTCGCCGCGCAGCGGCAGGTATTTCTTGAAGGAAAAGAACAGCGTCATGCACAACGGGATCAGCATCCAGCCCAAGAGCAGAACGACTGCAGGTGCCATCATCATCCGGGCGGCAGAACGTGATTGCTGAGTGGCCATGACACATCTCCTCTGTTGACGGACGCTGGTCCGTCTCAAAATATATCTTTAAAATGAAATGGCAGAAGGAGGCCGAAGGACGGGCGAACCCGCCCTCCGGTACTGGAAGTTACCGCGAGCTTATCGGTAGCCGGCGGCTTCCATTGCATCGTTGGTCAGAGCTTGAGCTTTGGCCAATGCCTCTTCGACGGTCTGTTGACCTGCATAGGCAGCCGAGAACTCCTGGCTCACTTCAGTTGCGATACCGGCAAACTCCGGAATAGCAGCGAACTGGATGCCAACGTATGGGCTCGGTTCGACGGTCGAGTTGTTCGGATCAGCTGACAGGATTGAATCCAAGGTCATCTTGGCGAACGGTACGGCCTGATACTCTGGGGTCTCGTACAGAGACGTCCGTGCACCTGGAGGAACGTTGGCCCAACCTTCTTTGGCAGCTACGAGTTCGATGTAGGATTTGGACGTAGCCCATTCGATGAACTCTTTTGCAGCTGCTTCCTTTTGAGTCCCGGCAGGAATTGCCAGCGCCCAGGCCCACAGCCAGTTCGAACGTTTGCCAAGCCCTGTATCAGGGGCCAAAGCGAAGCCGACAGAGTCGGCCACGGTCGAGTCGTTTGGATTTGTTACAAAGGATGCTGCCACCGTGGCATCAATCCACATGCCGCATTTGCCCTGCTGGAAGAGCGACAGGTTTTCATTAAAGCCGTTGGTCGCATAGCCCGGAGGGCCGGAGGCATCCATCATGTCTTTGTAAAAGTTCAGCGTATTGGCCCATTGTTCGGTATCGAACTGAGCGTTCCAGTCCATGTCGAACCAACGTGCACCGAACGAGTTCGACATCGCTGTGATGAATGCGCCGCCTTCACCCCAACCAGCCTTGCCGCGAAGGCAGATGCCGTTGATTTCGTTGTCACGGTCAGTCATAGCCGCCGCTGCTTCTCTGACGAAATCCCAAGTCGGCGCGTCTGGCATTTCCAGACCGGCTTTTGCCATGAGGTCTGTACGGTACATAATCATGGAGCTTTCGCCATAAAACGGAGCGGCATAAAGCGTTCCGTCGTGGCTCAGACCACCAGCCATAGCGGGCAGGATGTCAGCGGCATCATATTCTTCGGAGAGATCGTCAAGTGGAACGAGCCAGCCGTTGGCACCCCAGATTGGCGTTTCGTACATGCCAATGGTCATGATGTCGAAAGCGCCGCCCTTCGTTGAAATGTCGGTGGTCACGCGCTGACGCAGTACGTTTTCCTCCAAAGTGACCCACTCGACGGTATGACCAGTCTTTGCAGTGAAATCGTCGGTGTAACCCTGCATGCGGATCATATCACCGTTGTTCACAGTAGCGATGGTGAGTGTTTCTGCTTGCGCTGCCGCTGCGGTCAACACGACAAGCGCAGTCGTCGCACAAAGTGCGTTCTTTATGTACATCCGATCTCCTCCCTTGGCTGGATGTTGGGCCAACCCTAAGCGCTACCGTAACGGCGAGTCAATAAAAAATTTACGCGCGTAAAATTTTTGCTACGCAGAACTGCGTAAGACCAGGCGCGCTGAGAAGACGGTTTCTTCACGGCGTGCAAATCGCCCGCCCGCTTCTATGAGATTGTTGAGGGTCTTAAAGGCGTGGTCCGAAACGCTGTCATAATCATGGGCAGCCGTTGTCAAAGACGGGCAGGTGAACTTTGAAAATGGGTGGTCGTCATGAGAGGCGACCCTTAAGGCGCAGCCAGCGCCGCGCCCGACCCGCAAGCCTTTCTCATAACAGGCGGATAGCAGGCCGATCGCCAGGCGATCGTTGCTGCACAATACGGTGTTGGTCGGAAACCCGCCGGTTTCCAAAATGCGAAGCGCACCGTCCCGCCCAATTTGTTCGAACGCCCAGCCCTCACCCTCGATCTTCAGAATGCGCGGTTCGAGATTGCGCTCGGCCATCAACTGCTCATATGCCGCCCGCCGTTTGTTGGCGTTCGGGTTGGCTGGTGTGCGCATTTCAAAGAAACTCGGTGGCTCACCCGTTCGGGTAAGATAGTCGACAGTCTGGGAGACAAAGCTGAAATTGTCAGATCCCACAAAGGCTTCTCCGATGCCTTCAATGTTGCTGTCAAACAGAACTGTCGGAACATCCTGGCAGAATTTTTCAACGGACAGTTTGTCTGACGCCCGGCCGAGCGGTGCGAGCAGGACCCCGGCCGGTTTCAAAGACCGAAGGCTATCAAGGATTTCATTCTCAAGCTGCTGTTGGCCGTGGGCACTATAAAGGGTTGGGTGAAACCCGGCCTCTAGACAGCGTTGCTCCAACTTCCTTGCTATTTCCGTGAAGAACGGGTCGGCAAGGAAAGGGACCACAATGCCGACATTCTTGGTCAGCTTGCGGTTCTGGTTCATCGCGAAAATGTTTGGCCTGAAATCGTATTTTTGCAGGGCGTCTTCGATGCGCAACCGTGTCGTTTGGCGGACGCTCTCGGGATTGTTGAAATACTTTGAGAGCGTTGGCCTGGAGATGCCGCTAACAGCTGCAAACTCCTCCATGTTCTTCAGCTTCCGCTCGACCACTTGTTCTGCCTTTCCAGTCCATCCACATTATGAGCCGCTGGTTTTCGGAAAAGGACATCTGCATTTGTTTCCGCGCGACAATTTTTGACATTACATTAGTTTGCGTAGCTGAAATTGGTCAAGCGAATGACAACAGTACGTCTGGAAATGAGTTCGCTGCCTTGATCAACGATGCAATCCCGGTTCTGAAAGCATCATTAAGTAAGAACTATTCAAGGGGGCAGGCTGGATGATTGTTCATGTTCGTTTGGAGGAACGCAGCTACGTTTGAATACCAGCGAATAGGTTTCTGGCCCGCCTAAGGTCGCCGTCTTAGATCAGCTGCACAGCTGTTTAGGGCTGTTTTCAGTTCAGCAACAGTTGGGCTGTCGGAGCCTGATAACCGTGACAATAGACCAACTGGGCGCTTAACGGTCGGGCTGCGAAGGTTTTTGAAATCAAGTTGTTTTCCTATTCCTGAATACATCCCGGTACGCGGCAACAGCGCCAATCCGAGACCCTCGCGTGCGAGCTCCATAGCAGTGGTTGTTCGGCCAACTTCATACGTCCAAGCGGCAGAAAACCTGTTTTCTGCCATTGCATCGTCGATCAAGAGTCGGTTGCCTGTTCCGCGGGCCGGTAGAATTAGCGGTTCACGATGCAGATCTGACCACAAGACATGCTCACGGGCTGCAAATCTGTGATCGGGAGGTATTGCAACGGCAATCTCGTCTTCGAAAAGGGGTTCAAAAAGCGTGTTGGGTTCTGCCACGCCCGCTGAACACACGCCAAATTCGGCGTCACCCTGCGCGACGGCTTCTGCAACTTGATTTGCGGCATAATCCAAAACCCGAACACGTGGATCGAGACCTTTTGCCTGAACCAGCCGCAGTGCAGGAAGAAGAAGGGGAACAATCAATGTCGGGATCATTGCCAGCGTTACCACAGCATTTCGTTGATGAGAGAAGGCGACACTCTCATCCCGCATTGCACGTGTTGCTTCCTCGGCACCATCCAATATCGCTTCGGCGCGTGGAAAAAGGCGTTTGGCCGCGAGAGTCGGTTTCACAAGCCGCGTGGTTCGCTCGAACAAGGGGGAGCCGAGAACCTCTTCCAGCTTTTGAATACGACGGGTGATCGCTGACTGCGACAGGTTCAAACGCTCAGCGGAATGATGAAAAGACGCGGTTTCCATCACTGCCAAAAAAGCTTCCAGATCAGTAAAATCGTAATTGATGCGCATTTCGCAATAATCATGAATCTATCATCATTAGTCAAATCAATGTCTGCTGTCCTACTCTAGTCGGGAAAGGGTATCTGACATGAAGCATGGCTATGATCTGGCTGTAATTGGCGGGGGGAACGCTGCTTTGTGCGCCGCAATCACAGCCGCTGAACTGGGCGAGCGCGTCGTCATATTCGAGACTGCGCCAAAGGCTTATCGAGGCGGCAATTCCCGGCACACGCGCAACTTCCGTTGCATGCATTCAGGCCCGCTTGGCCCGCTTGTCGAAGACTATTTGGAAGAAGAGTATTTTGAAGACCTTCTAAAGGTGACCGACGGAAAAACAGATGAGCATCTTGCTCGGCTAGCCATCCGAACTTCGGAAGAGTGCCTGCCTTGGATGGAAGAGCACGGCGTTCGGTTTCAGCCCTCTTTGTCAGGTACCTTGTCGCTTGCACGCACCAACGCGTTTTTTCTGGGGGGCGGCAAGTCACTGGTGAATGCCTACTACCGGACCGCCGAAAAACTCGGCGTTGAAGTTCTTTACGAGGCCAATGTCACGCATCTTGAATTGGACGGAAACCGGATTGCTCATCTGGACTATGAGCATGAGGGAGAGAGCAAGCGGATCGCCCCTAAGGCTATCGTTGTCGCATCTGGTGGATTCCAGGCAGACACGGATTGGCTCACGCGTGCTTGGGGGCCGCCTGCGAAGAATTTCCTGATCCGGGGCACGCCCTATAACCGGGGTGTCGTTCTTGCGGATTTGCTGGACCAGGGCGTTCAATCAGTTGGTGATCCGACCCAGTGTCATGCCGTGGCAATCGACGGGCGGGCGCCAAAATTTGACGGCGGTATCGTAACGCGTCTGGACTGTGTTCCGTTTTCCATCGTGGTCAACAAGAATGCTGAGCGGTTTTATGACGAGGGCGAAGATGTCTGGCCGAAACGTTATGCGATTTGGGGACGACTGGTCGCCAATCAGCCGGACCAGGTGGGCTATGTGATCATCGATTCCAAGTCTTTGGACTTGTTCATGCCGTCCGTCTTTCCGCCAATCAAGGCCGATACCCTTGAAGAGCTGGCCGAAAAGATGGGCCTGCCACCTGTGCAGCTGAAAGACACGGTTGAGACTTTCAATGCGGCATGCGGAGACACGTCGAAGTTTCATCCGACTGAATTGGACGGGGTAAAGACCACCGGCATCAACCTGCCGAAAACGAATTGGGCCCGGCCGATCGATGAGCCCCCTTATTATGGATACAGCCTCAAGACCGGTGTGACCTTCACCTATCTCGGCCTCAAGGTCGACGAGAACGCGCAATGCAGCACACAAGACGGCCCTATCGCAAATCTTTGGGCAGCCGGTGAAACCATGGCCGGCTCCATCCTGGGGCAGGGGTACCTCGCCGGTTTCGGCATGACCATTGGGACGGTCTTCGGACGCATTGCCGGAAGGGAGGCAGCAAACTATGCAAACTGATCTTCTCCAGGAAGCACGCCGCCAAGCGGAAATCTGCAATGCATGCCGATACTGCGAGGGGTATTGCTCCGTCTTTCCCGCGCTCCATCAAGAGCGGTTTTTTACCGACGGTAATCTCACGCAGCTTTCAAACCTCTGTCACAATTGCCGGGGCTGCTACTATGCCTGTCAGTACACTGCGCCGCACGAGTTCGATCTTAATCTTCCAAGGGCCTTGGCCGAAGTTCGTCAGGACAGTTGGGAGAGCTTTGCCTGGCCTGGTCCACTGGCGCAAATCTTTCAAAAAAACGGTGTGATGATCGCTGTCGCCACTGTTCTGGGATTTGCGGTTTTGTTTCTCGCGATGCGGACGCTTGGGTCTGCCGGCGGCGACGGGTTTTATGCAGTGCTTTCCCACAATGCGATGGTGGCGATCTTCTTGCCGGCATTTCTGTTTCCGCTTTTCAGCATTGCGATCGGTCTTCGGAGATATTGGCTAGGCACGGCCGGAAAACGTATCACGCTGGCTCACATCGTCGGTGCGTTTGGATCGGCAGCCAATATGAAAAACCTGGCTGGTGGACACGGTGATGGCTGCAATTTCGAGGACGAAGACAAGTTTTCCAACGCGCGGAGACTGGCGCATCAGGCGGTGATGTATGGCTTTCTTCTTTGCTTTGCAGCCACATCGGCCGGGACCATTCTTCACTATGTCTTTAATATGCCGGCACCTTACCCGCTCTGGTCGCTTCCCAAATTACTCGGTGTACCAGGTGGTATCTTGATGGTTCTCGGAACGGTGGAGCTTGCGCGACTTAAATTGAAGGCTGACAGGAACCTTGGAGCGTCGTCAGCCTGGGGCGGGGAAATGGGCTTCGTCCTTCTTCTTTTCCTGGTGGCTCTCAGTGGTCTGCTGCTGTACTGGCTTGGCGGAACGCAAATCATGCCGCTGATGCTTGCAATTCACCTCGGATCGGTGCTCAGCTTTTTCTTGCTGACGCCCTACACAAAAATGGCCCACGGGTTTTACCGGCTGGCTGCGCTCATTCGGGATGAGCAGCGGAAAGCTGCGTCGGAGTGAGGTTAGTGGGCTGACTGGAAGAGGCGCAAGTCCCGACAGAGATGGTCATACGCACCACAAGCCCCGGGTTTTGATCCTTAAGCTCCAACCGGCCACCGTGACGTTCAGCGACCCGTTCCACAATTGGAAGACCCAAGCCGCTCCCACCGCTGTTTTCGGAAACTTGCCCGAACCGCATGCGAGCGGTGCGGATCTGGTCAGGCGTTAGACCCACCCCGTTGTCAGCAATGGTAATCGAAAGGTCCGGGCCCAGTCGTTCAAAGCTGACAGTGATGGTGTCGAGCTTTGGTCTTCCATGCCGGAAGGCGTTGTCGATGAGATTAGACACAGCTTCACGGATCATTGTCCGGTCACCGGTAATGCGAACGTCTTCTTTAGCTGGTGTCCAGATGATCTCAACGTCCGGCGGGAAACGGTTCCGGTACTCAGACACCAGAGGGTCAAGCAACTTATTGACCGAGAAAGCTTCTTCCAGCGACGTTTGGTCAATGGCCTTTGCGCGTTCGTAAGTGAGCAGTTTTTGAGCGAGAAGACTTGTGTCTTTTACCGCGTTGACGAGGTCTTCCGCCCTTTCACGCATTGCGTTTTCCGATTTGGCGGATCTTACGGCTTCAGCAAGTGCCAACACGCCAGCGATGGGGTTGCGCAATTGATGTGCGGCATTCGAGATGAATTCGTTTTGCGTTGCCATCGCTTCCGAAACCTGCCCCAGCAGCCGGTTTAGCGTTTGCACGATGCCTTGCACTTCCACCGGTACCGGGCGCCGGATCGGTTTGAGATCTTCACCTGATCTCAAGTCGATGGCTTGCTGCAAATCACTGAGTGGCCACAAACCGATACGAATGCCAAACCAGACGATCAATGCGAGTGACAGGATAATTGATGAAATGACCGCGAGGGACCTCAAGGTCAGATCCCGGACGAATGCGGCGCGTATTGAGACATCCTGCCAAACCGTCGTCGTGAAAACTCCGCTGAAACCATCGACCTGCATTCGGGTCCGCATTCGGTACCCGCGCACTTCCCGGCCGAGATACTCACCGTTGAAGTAAACCGGGCTGAGGTCACCATCTGCACTGGTCGGGATGCCAACTGGAGGCGTCGCATAGCCTGCCACTATCACGCCATCTGGCGCGTAGACGTGATAGTAAACCCGCCCGCCGGATGTATCCGAAAGGATTTTTCGCGTGTTGGCAACCAAGGCATCACCGCCGGAAAGCGCGACGTCGTTGGTAACGGCAAGCGCAGCAGATTGCAGACTGCGGTCGAATACATCGCTCGCCGTTGAGCGCGCATTATTAAGCTGCCAGACGCCGGCGAGCCCCGCGACCAGCAAAAGAGGCAGGAGGATGATCAGGGTAAGTCGCAGGCGTAGGGAATAGGACCGTTTCATCAAGACGCTCTGTTCAACGAATATCCAATTCCGCGATGAACCTGGATGTTGATGTCGAACGGCGAAAGCCGTTTTCTCAGCCGCGAGACATAGACTTCGATCACTTTTTCATCGGTTTCGCTTCCGGCTCCGTAAAGCTGATCCAGCAGACTGGCTTTTGACAGGGTTCGTCCGTTTGCCTGGATCAAAGCGGAGAGCAAGGACAGTTCCCGTCTTGGAATCTCCAGTGCAACATCACCGTCAAACAACTGCATGCTGCCCGCGTCGAATTTCAGAGGTCCGAGGTTCACGAGTGACGGCGATACGGCCGTGTTTCTGCGCCCAAGTGCGCGGATCCGAGCGGCCAATTCTTCCATTTCGAAAGGTTTTACAAGGTAGTCGTCTGCGCCTGCATCCAAACCCTTCACCCGATCTTGCGTTTCAGAACGGGCAGTCAGCAAGATGACCGGCCGCGGGTCACTCCGTTCCCGGAGATCCGCAAGAAGATCCAAGCCGCTTTTGCCTGGTAAGTTGATATCCAAAATAACGAGATCGCCCGTTTCCTGCCTGAGGAAAGTATCGGCATCGTCGCCGTGGTAAAGCACATCAACAGAGTGCCCGGCGTCCCGGAGCTGATAGGCAATTCCCTTTGCAAGGCTGACATTGTCTTCGACGAGGGCAATCCGCATCACTTGTTTCTTTTTCTTTTCGATGAAAGCTTATTGCAAGCTTCGCAGGGAAATCTGAGGGCATCAAGCTGCTTTTGAGTGGCCTGAATGTGCGGCAGTCAAACCAAAACTGCTGCGCCATTGGGAGGAAATTATGGTTTTGAAGAAGCTTACACAGCGCCTTGCGCTGAGTGTGGCATTTGCTACCTGCGCCCTTGCCCCTTCTCAGGTGCTTGCGGAAGGTCTCGATCTCACCGGAAAAACCGTTGAGTGGGTTATCCCGTTTTCTGAAACGGGTGGGTCTGCAAAATGGGCAAACTTCTATGCACCGCTTTTGAGTGAAGCGCTGCCCGGACAGCCAACCGTGGTTGTCAAGTTCATGCCAGGTGCCGGATCCACAAAAGGTGCCAACTGGTTCCAGGGACAAGACTATTCCGACAGTGACGGAACGCTGATTTTCGGGTCTTCGGGCTCAACGCAGTTTCCATATCTGCTCGGTGATCCGCGTGTCCGGTACGAATACAAGGATTGGAACGTGGTTCTCGCATCAGGCACAGGTGGCGTCGCCTACCTGCCGCCGGATCTTTCAGAAAAGATGAACGGCAACGATGCGAGCGCGCTGCGCGAAACAGACTTCATCTATGGATCGCAGGGTGCTACCCGACTAGATCTCGTTCCGCTTCTTGCGTGGGAAATGCTTGGTCTGAATGTCGAGCCGGTTTTCGGTATCAAGGGCCGCGGTGATGGCCGTTTGATGTTTGAACGAGGTGAAGCCAACATCGACTACCAAACGTCTTCATCCTATCTGAAAGGCGTGACACCCCTCGTTGAGGCGGGCACCGCTGTTCCAATGATGAGTTGGGGCGCCTTGGATGATGAAGGCAATATCGTCCGCGATCCGACTTTCCCGGACATGCCGACTTTCAAGGAAGTTTGCGAGGCAACCGATGGATGTGAAACCAGTGGTGAAAAGTGGGATGCCTGGAAGGCGTTCTTCATCGCAGGATTTCCGGCACAGAAAATGGTGTTCTTGCCAAACGGAGCATCAGAGGACGCGATCAACACCTATGCCAAGGCGTTTGAAGCTGTCAAAGCGCGCGGTGATTTCGCCGAAATCTCCGCTGGGCGTCTCGGCAAGTATCCGCAGATGACAGGGGCCAAAGCGGATGCAGCTCTCAAAAGTGCAACTGAAGTGCCGACCAGCGCGAAAGAATTTGTCGTTGGATGGCTTCAGGATCGCTACGGCGTATCTTTGAAATAACGGCGCTTTTCCAAATGCCCGCCCGGTTGTGATCGGGCGGGCTCATTTCCCAAATTAAAATCAGAGACGATCCAGTGGACATTCTCGGTACCGCTATGCCTGCGCTCGCCCAGGCGTCTGCGATGATTTTCCAACCTGCGGTTCTCGGCTACCTGGTTCTCGGGGTGGTCATGGGCCTCTGTATTGGCGTTTTCCCGGGTCTTGGCGGTATTGCGGGCCTGTCGCTGCTGCTGCCCTTCATGTTCGGGATGGACCCGGTCTTGGGGCTTGCCCTCATGATCGGTATGGTCGCCGTGGTTCCCACGTCCGATACGTTCGCGTCAGTGTTGATGGGCATTCCTGGATCGTCCGCGTCGCAGGCAACTGTTCTCGACGGATTTCCGCTTGCAAAGAAAGGGGAGGCGGCGCGTGCCTTGTCCGCTGCCTTCGCCTCGTCGTTGTTCGGCGGATTGGTCGGGGCTGCGTTTCTGACTGTTTTCATCCTCGTTGCCCGACCCGTCGTTCTTGAATTCCGCACTCCTGAACTTCTGATGATCACTCTGTTCGGGCTGTCCATGGTCGGCATTCTGGCAGGGCAAGTTGCAATCAAAGGCATCGTTGCGGCAGGCCTCGGATTGATGGTTGGCACCATCGGCGAAGGCGACAGTGCCGGGGCATTACGGATGGCAACCTACGACATGCCGTATCTGACGGACGGGTTGAAGCTCGTCATTGTTGGCCTTGGCATCTTCGCGATACCCGAAATCGTCGCTTTGCTGCGCCAGGACCGGGCAATTTCTGAACGTTCCATGCTCGGTGGTGGCTGGCTCCATGGTGTGCGTGATTGGTTTTCAAACATCTGGCTCAGCATCAGGTGTTCGTTGATCGGTGTGACCGTCGGCGTCATTCCTGGTCTTGGCGGGTCTGTCGTGGATTGGATCGCCTACGGCCACACGGTGCAGACATCGAAGGACAAATCCAAGTTCGGCAAGGGTGACATCCGGGGCGTGATCGGTCCGGAAAGCTCCAACAATGCCAAAGAGGGCGGCGGCCTTGTGCCGACGCTCCTGTTTGGCATTCCGGGGTCTGGATCCATGGCCGTTTTTATTGGGGCCGTTGCTTTGCTCGGATCCGGACAGATTGAAGTCGGGCCGTCGATGCTCAAGAACAATCTTGATGTCACCTATGCGATCGTCTGGCTGCTCGCACTCGCCAACGTGGTTGGAACAATCATCTGCATTGGGGGATCCGGGGTGATTGCGCGCCTCACAACGATCCCGTTCGCATTGCTTGCGCCGTTCCTTTTCATGATCATCTCGTTTGCCGCGTTTCAATCCGGCCAGAACTTGATGGATCTCGTGGCGCTTTTTGCCATTGGCCTTCTCGGCATCTTGATGCGGCGGTTCGACTGGTCTCGCCCGGCGTTTCTGATCGGGTTTGTTCTGTCAAATCCGGCTGAAACCTACACGAACCAGGCTGTCCAGATCGCGGCCTCCCGGTTCCGGAAAGGGTTCTCGGAGGGGATCGACTACATCTTCTCGCCCATTGTGATCATTTTGATCATCATTACCGTCGTCTCTGTTGTCGTCGGTCTCAAGCAGTCAAAGAATATCCGCGCAGAGGGCGATATCCCGAACGGAACCAAGCGCGCACCGCTCATCTTCCTTTTGGCGGTCCTGGGTTACCTGGTCTTTGCTTTCACCAATGCCTCGCTCATACCGGACTATGCGTCCGCTGACCGGGTCTTCCCGCAGTTCGTCGGCCTCGTTTCCATTGTCGGCTGTGTGATCCTGCTTTTCCAGATGCGTTTCCGGCCGGAAACCGATCCTCTCTTTTGTGATGGCGAAGTAGGCAACGCAGATGGCAATCAGCGAGGTCTCTGGCAGACACTCGCCTGGTTTGCAGGGCTCTTGCTGCTTACGTCCCTGGTCGGTTTCATCCTTGCCCTCAGCGCGTTTCTTGTTGCGTTTATCCGCTTCCGAGCCGGCCGAAATTGGGTCTATGCGATTGGCTACGCCGCCTGCGGAATCGCGTTTATGTGCGGCATGGCCTGGCTGCTGAACCGGGACTTCCCGCCGGGACTGCTTCAGTCCGTGGTGAAGCTTCCGTGGCCGCTGACATGAGTTTCATCCACACCAAAGGCGTCCTTCGGAACAGGCCTTCATTGGCCAGATCCGCTGACGCTTATGGGCGCCAGCACGCCCGGGACATCCGCATTCAAAAGAACTTTCATCTATCTCATGAGGAGGTGAGGTCATGATACAAACTTCCACCCCGTTCATTTTCATGCGTGGAGGGTCTTCCCGCGGTCCTTACCTTAAGCGAAGCGATCTGCCGGAAAGTCTGGATGACCTTTCTAACGTTCTGACATCGATCGTTGGTGCTGGGCATCCGTTCAACATCGACGGCATCGGCGGCGGAACTGCCGTGACCACGAAAATCGCGATGTTGTCGAAATCGGACGACGATTGGGCCGACGTCGACTACTTTTTTGCTCAGGTCGGTGTTGAGGAAAAACTGGTCGACTACAAGCCGTCCTGCGGCAACATTCTGGTCGGTGTAGGACCTGCTGCCATTGAAATGGGTCTTGTGGAACCAGCCGGTGATGTCACCGAAGTGCGGATCCGTGCCGTCAATACGGGGACGCTGGTTTCCGAACTTGTGCAAACACCCGGCGGCGTTGTGCAGTATGATGGCAATGCCGCAATCGATGGTGTGCCCGGTACTGCGGCGCCAATCCAGTTGCGTTTCATGAAGGTCGAAGGCAGTCTGACTGGCTCTCTTTTTCCCACCGGCAGCAGGACGGAAGTCATCAATGGTGTGACCGTTTCGTGCATGGATGTCGCCATGCCGATGGTGATCGGCCTTGCGTCCGATTTCGGGATCACCGGATATGAAAGTGCCGCGGACCTTGATTTCAACACAGACCTTTTTGCCAAGATGGAGGCTATTCGCCTGATTGCGGGTGAGCGTATGGGCCTCGGGGATGTGACCAAATCAGTTACGCCGAAATTCGGCCTGCTTGCTCCGTCCAAGGGCGGTGGTTCGGCCTGTGTCCGGTATTTCATGCCTTGGAAATGTCATCCGACCCTGGCTGTCACCGGGTCGCAGTGTCTTGCTGCCTGTCTTTTGGCGCCTGGCACAGTGGCTGAAGGTTTGTTGGAACCGCGCCCAGGTGCACCAGCCGACCTCAAACTGGAGCACCCAATGGGTATGATGGAAGTCGTGATTGACTACAAAGATGAAAACGGTCGCTTTGAAGTCATCTCTGCTGGTCTTTTGCGCACCGCGCGCAAGCTTGCGACCGGCGAAGTCTTCATTCCCGGGTCTGTATGGCAGAGAAATTGATCAATTTGTTCCCGTAACAACAGAATTGAGCTTTTGGTTTGGAGCGTGACATCAATGAAAGTGCACATACTGGATGACTGGTTCGATACGCTGCGCGGTTTGCCTTGTTTTCAAAAATTGAAAGAACACGAGGTCACTGTCTGGACCGACCATGTCGAAGACGTTGGTGCGCTTTCCGAAAGGCTCCAGGAAGCTGATGCAGTCGTTCTGTTTCGCGAACGCACCAAAATAACTGCTGATTTGCTGGAGCGGTTGCCGAACCTGAAATTGATATCGCAGCGCAGTGTCTATCCGCACATCGATGTTGAGGCCTGCACTGCAAACGGCGTTCTCTTATGTTCCAACATGCATTCCGGAACACCGTCTTACGCTGCTGCAGAGATGACTTTGGCGTTGATTTTGGCAAGTTATCGCCAGATCCCACAGCAGGTGGCGTCGATCCGTGCCGGAGAATGGCAAATGGGTGTCGGACGAACTCTGCGGGGTAGAACGCTCGGGCTTTATGGCTATGGCCGGATTGCCAAAGCCGTTGCAGGCTATGCTGAAGCCATCGGAATGAACGTCCAATGGTGGGCATCTGATGCCGGCCGCGAGCGTGCGATCAAGGATGGTGCAAGGGTTGCCGAAAGCCGGGAGGTGTTTTTCAACTCATCAGATATTGTCAGCCTGCATGTTCGGTTGAAGCCAGAAACGCACGGCATCATTACGGAGGCCGACCTTGCGAACATGCAACCCCGCGCGCTCCTTGTGAATACCTCACGATCCGGCCTTATTGCCCCTGGGGTTCTTGAAGCAGAAGTCGCCCGTGGGCGGATTTTTGCATCCGTTGATGTCTTCGACCAGGAGCCGCTACGCGATCAAGATAACGTGCTTCTGGCCCATCCGAACGTGTTGCCGACACCGCATATCGGTTATGTCACCGAAGACGAGTTCGACTTGCAATTTTCGGATATTTTCGATCAGGTCAACGCCTACGCAGCTGGCACCCCTATTCATATGATAAACCCCGAAGCCCATTCGTAGTCAGCAAGCTTATGATCACCGCGGCTGATTATTGCGCGGCGATCTGACGGCTTTCGGACACGGTATCGGTAACAACCTGTGTGATCGCGCTGGTTCCCATGACGCCGCCGAACTCTATGGGCCGCAAACGGTTGTTGCGGAACCCATCGTCAACTGCGTGGTTTATGAGATCGGCTGCGTCTGAAAGGTGGGGATTGCCCAGTTTTTCGGCGAGGTAATCGAGCATCAGAGCACCGCTCAGGATTGCTGCGAGCGGATTGGCCTTGTCTTGTCCCATGATGTCCGGCGCGCTGCCATGGGCGGGCTGGAACAGTCCCGTGTGGTCGCCGATCTCCGCACAGGCGGCCATTCCCATTCCGCCAACAAGCCCGCCGGCGAGGTCGGAAAGAATGTCACCAAACATGTTTTCGGTCACCAGCACATCAAAGTCCCAGGGCTTGCGCACCAGATCCAAGGCCTGGGCGTCCACATAGTTGTAGCCGACCGGAACATCCGGATAGTCTGTTTTCACCTCATCGAAGATCTGGCGAAAAAAGGCGAGCGAGGTAAAAACATTCGCCTTGTCGACGCAAGTGAGGCGGCCTTGAAAGCCCTTCTTCTGGCGTTTGCGGGCAAGGTCAAAGGCAAACCGGTGCAGCTTCGTCGTGGTCTTTCGTGTTATCCGTAGAATGTCCTGAACTTCGTCATTGTTCACAACGAGCGAGCGTTTGTGTGCTGCCGCAGAATAAAACAGACCTTCGGTGGACTCGCGCAAGATGATGAGATCAATCTCAGCTGCTCGCGGATCAGCAAGCCGCTGCGGGGCATTGGGATAGGCTTTGACCGGGCGTACGCCAGCATAAAGACCAAAGCGATCGCGCAGCCTTAAATGCGGAGAGATTTCCGTTCCATCCGCGTGCCGGATGGATGGCAGTCCAATGGCACCCAGGAAGATGGCATCTGCAGCTTCAGCCCTGCCTTCTCCGTCTGCCTCTATGTCCTGGCCAGTTTCCTGGAAATACGCTGCGCCGGCTTGAATTTCGTCCAACTCAGGTTTCGGTTGTCCGGTTTTTTGAAGTGCAGCTTCGAGCACAGCCATCGCAGCGTCCGCGACGTCGATGCCGATCCCGTCCCCTTTGATAAGCGCAATTTTCATGAGTACGGTTCCTTACGTCCAATCAACATCAAAACGGGTGACGATTTGCGATATCTGTTCCGGGTCAAGAAGTGTGGGAGATGCCCCTCGCAGCAACAGAGCCAGCTTTGCTGTCGCTTCCAACTCTTCCATGGCGTAGACGGCAGCCTCAAGGTCTTTGGCCGCAACGCAAGGGCCATGATTGGCAAGAATAACGGCTGATCGTTTGCCAGCCAGCCCGCGAACGGCGTTGCCCATGGCTGGGTCGCCGGGGACAAAAAACGGCAACAGTTTCACTTTGCCGAGCAGCATGATCCCGTAGGCTGTGAGGGGAGGCAGGACATTATCCTGATCAATTTCCGGTAGCAAAGACAAGGCCACTGAATGGCACGAATGCAGATGCACAACGGCACCGGTCGCCCCTCGGGTTTCATAAAATGCCGTATGCAACGGCATTTCCTTCGTGGGCGCATCTCCGGACAGCAACGCCCAAGTCTCCGACAGATGGCTGATGCAGGCCGGATCAAGACAGCCCATGGATGAGCCTGTCGGCGTGACCAGATAAGTGCCGTCATCCAGACGCATGGAGATGTTGCCGGTCGATCCGTGGGTCAGGCCTCGGTCGTAAAGTGATTTGGCCATTACGGCGATCTGCTCACGGGCTTTGGAGAGCGCGCTCATGAGCCTGCACCCAGAATGTGGAGGGCGTCTTCGAAAAAGTCAGGTCCGCCAAAGTTGCCGGATTTGAGGGCGAGGGCCAGCGGCTGGCCCGCTACCCTCAAAGCCGGGACCCCAGGGGCGATCCGAGGGCCGATTTCAAGAGTGGATGCCTTGATCCCGGATACGACAGCGCCTGACGTTTCCCCACCTGCGACCACGATGCGTTCAACACCAGCGTCCACAAGAGCTGCAGCAAGACCGGAAAACAGGTTTTCTATGGCAGATGCACTTTTTTCGCGACCGAACCGCTGCTGGACCTGACTGACAGTTTCAGGGTCTGCCGAAGAATAAAGAAGTGGCGGCCCGTCTTGGCTGATGGTCCATTCAATCAACTCTTCCATCGATAACCAACCCCCGATCACATCCTCAACCATGATTTCACGGCTGGGGGCTTTTTGCTTGTAGTGTTTGACTTGGCCACGTGTTGCCGACGAACAGGATCCGGACAAAACCACCGCTTTACCGTTTGTTCCGGTCCATGCCTGATGATGTGGAGTGACGCCAAAATTCGCCGGCAGACCGATTGCGATCCCTGACCCTCCGGTAACAAGACGGCGGCCCGCTGCGGCTTTTCCGATCGCAATGAGATCCTCATCGGTGATTGCATCGACGATTGCCATCGAGCCCGTTTCGGTCTTGGCTGCGTCAAGAATAGATGCCGCTCCCAGCTGAACGGTCTTATGAGGAATATGCGAAACGGGCCAACTCGTTTGCCTGGAAAGAACCCGTCGGATGTCCGGATCACGCATGGGGGTAAGCGGGTGGTTTTGCATTCCGCTTTCACTCAGGAGCGTGTCTCCCACGAACAAATGCCCCTGATAGACCGTGCGTCCATTTTCTGGAAAAGCCGGGCATACAAGGACAGTTTGTTCTCCAAGGCGCTCGGCGAGAGCCTGGGTCACAGGGCCAATGTTGCCTTCATCCGTTGAGTCAAACGTTGAGCAAACCTTGAAAACGATTTGTTCGCATCCTTGCGAGATCAGCCAGTCCGATGCGGCCAGCGAGTGCCTGATTGCTTCTTCGGCGGGCTCCGTCCGTGATTTCAGGCTGATGACGCCAGCATCACAGTTGATGCCAGAGCCGAATAGACTGTTTGAAGCCGGTACACCGACAAATTGCACCGTTTGCATGCCTGCCTCAGACAGCATCAGTGCGATATCAGACGCCCCTGTGAAATCATCTGCGATGACGCCGAGTTTCATTTTCCGGCCTCCTCAGATGGTCCCTGGTCAAGGCGCAAGATGTGATCTGCGCCAAAAACGGGGAAGCGTTTGCGCACCAAAGGATCGTGGCCCGGGATAACCAGTTGGTCATTGCTCGCAAGCGTACGGATACGGCTGAAACCGTTGAGCATTTCCTGCAGGTCTACGACGATCGGAAATGGCTTTTCACTGAGAAAGTTTTCATAGTAATGCGCCGCGTCCGATGCCAGACACAGCCAACCGGCACTGGTTAGCACCCGGACCGCTTGTAAGCCTTTGCTGTGGCCGCCAATCCGGTGAACAGTTACCCCTTCAGCGACTTCACCATCGCCTTCGTAAAATGTCACCCGGCCTGAATAAAGTCTAAGGACAGCTTCACAGACGTGTTCGCCGGTGAAGGGGGCCTTCAAAACCGGATGACACATGCAGGGACCGGTTGCGTATGCCATTTCTGCCGCTTGCAGATGGATGGTCGCATTTGGAAAGTGTTTCAGGCCGCCAGCATGGTCATAGTGAAGGTGCGTTACGATGATGGTCGTGACTTTATCCGGTGAGATGCCGAGGGGTAGGAGGGCTTCCCGTGGATCTTTTTGAACAGGCCGCCCCCGCCGGTCGGCTTCTTCATGATCATATCCGGTATCAACCAGAATGAGCTCATCACCCCGGCGCAGAACCCAGACGAAATAGTCCATGTCATGCGGCTGGTTGTGATTGTCGTCAAACAGGAAACTGTCCCGGCGTGTCCTGGAGTTTCGCTCGGCATATTTGACGGCGTAGACTTCCCACGGGGTCATTGAGCGACCCCCTTGTAAGTCTTGACTGTCTTCTCCGAGATCATCTCTGCCACATCCGCGTCAAACTTCAGGAAGTGCGGCGTTTTTAGGTGTGTCTTGAATGCCGCTTCATCATCGTAGACCTCGTAAAGAAAAACCTCTTCGGGCCGGTTTTCATCGGTGCAGACATCAAACTGCCGGCATCCATCCTCTGTTGTGAGTGAGGCCTGAGCATTTTGGACCATCAACGGCAAGAACGCCTCGAACTGATCCGGTTTGATCTGAAATGTGACTGTCACAACAAACATCGATTGGTCCTTGCAATTACCTGAACAACCCAACCATACCCATAGTGAATATCGGGAAATAGGTGACGAGCAGAAGCGCAAAAATCGCTGCCAGGTAAAGGTGAAGCATGCGGCGCGCGATGGACAGGACCCCCACACCGGAGATGCGGGATGCGACATAGAGCGTTGCTCCGACCGGTGGTGTGAAAAGCCCGACTGCCACGTTACAGGTCATGATCACCCCAAGATGCACCGGATCAACCCCAAAGATTTTGGCGGTTGGCAGGAACAGAGGGGCGGTCAGCAAGATCGCCGGGACAGGATCGAGAACCAGTCCAAGGACAAGCAGAACGATGTTCACGAGAAGCAGGAACATCCATGGGCCGGTTGAAAACTCCTGCACGAAACCAACCAGGATCTGAGGCATCTGCTCCAAAGTAATCAGCCAGCCGAGTACTGTGGTGGCTCCGATAACAACCATGACCACAGAGCTGGTGACAAAGGAGTCGATCAGAAGGCGCGGCAGGTCCTTGATGTTGAAATCGCGATAGACGACTGTTGTCACCAAAAGCCCGTAGATCACGGCCAGCGCTGCAGACTCAGTCGGCGTAACCCAACCGGTGAAAATGCCCCCCAGGATCAACACGGGCATGAACAGGGCAGGGGCTGTCCCTATGAAGGAGGATGTTAGTTCCTTGAAGGTTGTTGTCCGGCCGCCGGGATCGCAATTGGTTGATTTTCCAACATAATAGCACACGCCCATAAAGAAGGCGCCGAACAGAATGCCAGGCACCATGCCCCCAATGAAAAGGTCGGCGACCGAGACATTTCCGACAAAGCCGTAAATGAGCATTGGGATTGATGGCGGAATGATGATCCCGATGGTTCCAGCCGCCGCGACGAGACCAGCAGCGAACGCTTTGTCGTAGCCCTCTCTGGACATGTTCTTGATCATTACCGAACCGATGGCGGCTGAATCTGCGATGGCAGAACCTGAAATGCCGCCAAAGATCATTGAAGCACCGACAACCACCATGCCGAGGCCACCCGCCATGAAGCCGAAGGCGGCTCTTGCAAATCCAATGATCCTGAGCCCGACACCGCCGCGGCTCATCATTTCGCCCGCAACAATGAAGAGAGGGATTGCCAGGAAATGGTTCGGTTCCACGCCGCCAATGAAGTTCAGGAACAGCGCCTGAAGCGGGTACCCGAGATCGAATACGATTATCGGCAGGACTGCCGTAATCAGGATGGCCCAGACAAGGGGAATTCCAAGAAACACGGTGCTCAGAAAAACCGCGACGACAAACAACAGGATCATAGCAAGGCCTCGCCGCCATCAGAATGGGTGGAGTGGGGCACGACCGGATTCCGGATGTCGAACACCATGTTGAAGAGGTGGAAGATCAACGTCAGCGCCATGCCGACCGGCATGGATGCGTAAAGCAGACCGACGGGCCAGTAGAGTACCGTGGTTTTTTGCGCCCAGGTATGGATGGAGATGTTGTAGCCGGTATAGATCAGGCTGATCAGGAGGCAGGTGATGATCACATCGATCCCGATCGACAAAACGCGTTGCAAATGCACAGGCAACAGGTTTTCAACGATCTCTGTAACGCGCATGTGCGCACCGCGCGCAATCGCCGCGGCGCATCCGATAAAGGTGCTCCAAAGCAGCAGAAAGCTTGTCACTTCCAACGACCAGGCAAGGTCGAAGCCTGCAAACCCGCGCAAAGAGGCGTTGCAAAAGACCAGGGTGACGATGGCAAAACCGGCAAGCGCCAGGCAAAAGTCCACCATATGGCTGAGCCAGCGCAGCACAGCCGGATAATGATCTCGGTAGTCCAAGGCAAAGTCTTTCAAGAGAGCGCCGGAACCGAAGCAACGTGTGCTTCAAGTTCCGGCCAGTTGACACCCAAAGGCTTGATCAGTTTTGGGCGGGAAGGGCTTCGCGGATGGCTGCTGCATCGCCAAGAATGTTATCAACGGCTTCTGCGCCGTAGACGTCCTTGGCCTTGGCATAAACCGATTGTACTGCCTCACGGAATGGGCCGATTTCCGGCACGCTCACGGTGGCACCTGCTTCCTGCATTTCCGTCAATTGGCTGTCGACCGAGCTTTGAACGAGTTGTCGGCTGAAAGCGGCAGATTCCGTGGCAGCTTTAAGGACCGCTGCCTGATCTTCTTCAGAGAAGGATTGCCAGGTCTTTTCGGCAACGGTCAGCGGAAGCGGGCTGTAAACATGACGGGTCAAGGTGATGTTTGGCGCCACTTCGTAGAACCGCAGCGATTTGATGGTGTCCACCGGGTTTTCCTGACCGTTCACAATGCCCTGCTGGATCGCGAGGTAAACATCGGTGATCGGCATCACGACGGTCTGGAAACCGATGGCTTCCATGGACCAGCGGATCATGTCGTTCGGAAAGACCCGCATTTTCATGGATTCGGCATCTTTCGGAGATGTCAGGGGTTCGTTTGTCGTGAAGCTGCGGAAGCCGGCTTCCCATGTCGACAAAACGCGGAAGCCCTTTTCCGGAAGTTTCTGGAACTCGCCTTGAAGCCACTCTGAGTTGTCATAGAGCTCCCAGCCTTGTTCGTACGTGTCGACAAGGAAAGGCATGGCCGTAAGGTTCAGGCTGGGCAGATGGGTTGCGTAACTGCCGGTCGCTGACACCGTAAAATCAATGCCGCCGAGCTGGAGGAGCTCGATTGCTTTCGGGTCGTTTGCGAGCTGCCCGGACGGGTAAATCTGAACTTCGTAACGGCCGTCGGTGTATTCCGCGACTTTCTCGGCAAACAGTTCTGCAGCGGCCTGACGAGATCCGCCAGGGTTGTCAGTGTGGCTGAAACGCAGCTTTTCCGCCGCATGTGCGCTGCTCAGTCCGATAGCCGCAACTGCAACGCCAGCCAGTAGCCGGCTCAAGAATTTCTTTTCCAACATTTCGGTCTCCTCCCGCGGCTCTCCTCAAGCCGTATTGGTTTGCACATTCATTTGCGTATACGCAATACAATCCCTTGTCAACTTCACTCGTGTCGACTATCAAAAATACGGTGTGGCGGAGGTGACGCATTCAGGTGTCAACGTTCCAGTCGCGCTGGGCGGAGTGGATTGACAATGAACCAGAAGAAAAAAGAGACGCGGGCCCTACGGGTCGCTTGCCTGGGCGCTGGGTACTTCGCGCAGTTCCACTATGATGCCTGGCGCCGCACAGGCCGCGTGGCTCTTGTCGGTGCGTGTGATCAGGACTTGGAGAAGGCCAAGGAAACGGGGCTTGCAGCGTTTAAGGATCTCGCTGTAATGCTGAAAATGACGAGCCCGGACCTTCTGGATATCATCACACCGCCTCCCACCCACATGGCAGCCATCAAGGCAGGAATTTCACAGGGCGTGCGTGCAATTATCTGCCAAAAACCGTTTTGCACGTCACTTAAAGAGGCTGAGGAGGCAACCCGGCTTGCAGAAAAGGCCGGGGTAACTCTCGTCATTCACGAGAATTTTCGGTTTCAGCCGTGGTACAGGACGTTCAAACACGCTTTGGAAAGCGGGGTGCTTGGAGACGTCTTGCAATTGACCTTCCGCCTTCGGACAGGAGATGGACAAGGCCCGCGCGCCTATCTGGACCGGCAGCCATATTTTCAGGACATGCCTCAGCTTTTGGTCCATGAGACCGGCGTCCACTGGGTCGACACTTTTCGGTATCTGCTTGGCGAACCGGAGGCGGTTTATGCGGACCTGCGGCGGCTCAATCCCGTCATCAAGGGAGAAGATGCCGGATTTTTTATATTCGACTATCCGGGCGGTGTGCGTTCATTGTTTGATGGCAACCGCTTGCTGGATCACGCGGCTGAAAACTGCCGGACAACGCTCGGCGAAGCCAGCCTTGAGGGCACGGCCGGAACACTGACCCTGTCAGGAGATGGCAGTGTGACACTCCGCCCGTTTGGCAATTTGAAGGAAACGGTTCTTCTTCAACCGCAGCCTTGGCAAGGATTTGGTGGGGATTGCGTCAAGAATCTGATCACCCATGTCGTTGACGGGGTGCTCGACGGAAAACCGCTTGAAAACGAGGCGAGAGACTACCTAAAGGTGATTGCGCTCGAAAAGATGATCTACGAGGCTGATCGCCAGGGCCGAAAAATCCGAGACGTTGCATATGCTTGACCCATCGAAACCGAAAACCATCACCACTCAGGCCATGGAGAAGATCCGTCAATTGATCTTCGACGGCGAGCTCGCTGCCGGATCCGATCACCTGGAAAGTGAATTGGCAGGCCGTTTGGGGATGTCACGGACGCCGGTTCGGGAAGCCACCTTGATGCTCGCGCAACAGGGACTGTTGGAGGTGCGCCCGAGAAAGGGCGTGCGGATTGCGACCTTGTCCCTGACAGATATGGAAGAGATCTATGCGGTTTTGACGGAACTGGAGAGCCTGGCGGCGGAAGAAGCTGCAAGGAAGCACTACTCCAAGGCGGATCTGGCTGACCTGAAAGCGTCGATTGAGGCGATGGACAAGGCTTTGAGCGATGAGGATCGTGATGCCTGGGCCGAAGCGGATGACGCTTTCCATACAGAACTGGTGCGTTTGGGAGGGAATTCACGCGTACAGAACATCGTTTCAATGATGGCGAACCAGGTGCGCCGGGCGCGGGCGATGACGCTCTACATCCGGCCACTCCCGATCAAATCCAACCAGGACCACAGGGCTGTCTATGATGCGATCCGGACGGGTGACGCTTCTAACGCCCGTGAACAGCACCGCCTCCACAGGCGCCACGCCCGTGAAGTCCTGATCGATCTCTTGAAAAAGCATCGTCTCTTCCAGCTTTGAACGTCAAGGCAAAGGCGTTGAATTTCTCTCAGCTCTTGTCTCGGACCAACCCCGGTTGGATTGCATGTTGGGTTTGCGTTTGAGCCACCAAGACTACTCGCCATCGCAGACGGTGCTTTCGAGCCATTTCCTGAATGTTTCTGCATCTTGTGATGCGGGGTTTGTTTCAACGAAATAGGCTTCGTTGGCCTCGATGGTGATTGGGCTGACTGGGACAACAGACCCGGATTGAACAGCGTGCCGGGCGAGGGTTTCGTTTACGAGGCATATGCCGTTTCCGTTGCTGGAAAGATCCAGAGCGGCGCCGTAGGAATCCACATAAATGGACGGGTCAGCACAGCTGAGGCCCGTTGCCGTCCTCCACTTGGACCAACCGTCCGAAATCCCGACTGCGTCGATGACCGGGCTCGTGTCCCATGGTGTGACCATCTGGCTGGGGGCGAGTGCAATCAGTTTGTCGCTGCCAAGCAGTGCGGCATTGGGTCCTGCCTGTTTTCGTGAGCCGAAACTGACGATGACATCCGCAAGCGATCGGCTGAATTCATCGGGCCAGATGGCCCCGATAAACCGCAGCGCGATTTCGGGATGTACTTCGCGAAAGGTTGGGAGCGTTGGGCCGATCACCCATTGAAGCACACTAACGGAAACGGATACTGTCAAAAGCTTCTTCGGTTGATCGGGTATGAAAGATCGCGTGGCGGCCGTTAGCGTGTCTAAAGCCGCATCGACTTGGGGAAGCAACCGCCGGCCATCATCCGTCAGTGCCAAACCCCTGGCTTTCCTCTCGAACAACGGCACACCCAACTTTGTTTCCAGCGCCTTGATCTGTTGACTGACAGCGGATTGGGTCATGCCGATTTCATCCGCCGCCGCCGTGAAGCTCAGGTGCCGGGCCGAAGCTTCAAACGCGCGAAACCAGTTCAGCGGAGGCAGTGCAGTGGCCATGTATAACATATCCATAAGTCAAGCTAATACCTAAGCCTCAAAATCATTCGTTTGTGCCGATTGTCAAGCATCAGGATACTTTCGGCTCACCACCGAGAGTGTGGACGGGAGGGCCTTGGATGCAGCCGGAAATCCGGAAAGTCGTTGCTTATGAAGAAGAGATCCTGATCGAGGGGTTCAGGGCAACTGAACGACCATGGCACGTGTTCGCGGCTGCCGCGGTGGTCAAGAACCCGTGGGCCGGCCGGTTTGTTGAGGATCTGAAACCGGAGATTTTGGCGTTTGGCCCTGTTCTCGGTGAATTGCTCACCGACCGGATCCTGAAGCTCGGCGGCAGCGGAGAAGCAATCGAAGCCTACGGAAAGGCGGCCGTTGTCGGCCTTGACGGTGAAATTGAACATGCGTCCGGGCTGATCCATACGCTGAGGTTCGGCAACTTTTATCGGGAAGCTGTCGGAGCCAAGTCCTATCTCGCCTTCAGCAACACCCGCGGACCGGCAAACGCTCCGATCATGATCCCTCTCATGGACAAGAACGATGCGGGCAGGCGGTCCCACTATCTGACAATCCAGTTTTCGATCCCCGACGCTCCGCGCGCTGATGAGATTGTGGTCGCGCTCGGTGGTGCAACATCGGGCCGTCCGTTCCACCGGATCGGTGACCGGTATCAGGATCTGAAGGAGATGGGCCGTGATCTGGACAACCCGGCGGCGGTCTGATCAGGGCGGACTGGCCTGCATCCAGGAAGGCGAGGGGCCTCGTGTCCTTCTTCTCCACGGTGTCGGTTTGCAGGCCGATGCCTGGGCGGCACAAGTGCCAGATTTGGCGTCCCATTTTCAGGTTATTGCGCCGGACATGCCGGGCCACGGCCATAGTGGCCGTTTGGTGGGGCGTGCCAGTTTGTCGGCCTATTCGGATACGGTTGCCCAATTGTTGGACGGGCCGACTGTGGTGGCAGGACATTCCATGGGGGCCATGATCGCTCTCGACATTGCTGCGCGTTATCCGGAGTTGGTCGCAGGTGTCGCCGCACTGAATTCCATCTACCGGCGCTCTGACGCGGCCAAACAGACAGTTCTGCATCGCGCGCAAAATTTGGGTTCTGAAACAGGTCCAAATCCGGAACCGACACTCGATCGCTGGTTTGGGACAGAGCCATCGGAGGCCCGCAGCGCTTGCGAGGCCTGGCTGAAAGGTGCCGATCTCTACGGTTACCGGACTGCATATGATGTGTTCGCGAGGGAAGATGGACCGTCTGATCAGGTACTCATGTCTCTCAAGTGTCCGGCATTTTTCATGACCGGCAGCCTTGAGCCAAATTCCACACCCGCGATGTCACAGGCCATGGCCGCCTTAACCCCCAATGGGCAGGTACACGTGATCGAAACCGCGGCCCACATGATGCCGATGACGCATCATGTGGAGGTGACCCGGGCTTTGTTGGCTTTTGCAATGGAGTGCCATTCATGAAACCGATTGACCCGAAAGAACTGCGCGGTGCCTTTGGCCGTTTCATGACCGGGGTCACGGTGGTGACTACCCGCAGGGCCGATGGAACGCCTGTCGGGTTCACCGCGAACTCCTTCACATCGGTGTCGCTGGACCCGCCATTGCTGCTTGTCTGCCCTGGCAAGTTCCTCTCAAGTTACGACGCATTTGCGGAGTGCGAGCAGTTTTGCGTCAGCATTCTTGAGGAAGGCCAGACGGACGTTGCAAACACCTTTGCCGGATTCAAGGGAGACCGTTTTGCCAAAACACCGCATGACTTTGATGCCGACGGCATACCCTGTCCGGTTGGCGCACTTGCGCGGTTTTCATGCAAGACCCACCAGAGGGTTCCTGCCGGAGATCATGTGATCCTGATAGGCGACGTCGTCGGTTTTGCGCAAAAGCCCGGTCAAGGGCTTGGATACGCCGACGGTCAGTTCTTCAGTCTTGCCCGGGAGCGCAGCGCGCGCGACCCGGCGGCGAAAGTGAATATTGCCGGGGCACTTGTCCGCCACGAGGGCCGGGTCTTGCTTGAAAAGACACCAGCCGGTTACCGGCTGCCGGAATGTTCCGTTCCGAACAAGTCCGGCCTTCGCAAAGCCATTCAGGCCGCACTTCAAGACAACGGCATTTCGGCAAGTCTTGGCGCTGTCTACTCTGTTTTTGATGATGCGAATGCATCGACGCACTTTGCTTATCTTCTGGCCCAGGCAACCCATGTCGCTCCAGACACGAAACTGATCGCAGTGCCTGCCAATGAATTGGCGACCCTGCCGTATGCCAGTCCGCCACTTGCCAGCATGATGATCCGCTACGCCCGCGAATGCGCAACAGGCAATCTCAATTGCTATCTGGGAGACGCGACTGCTGGAGAAATTCACACACTTTCGGAGGGAGTTTGAACATGGAGTTTTCCCTGTTTGCTCACATGGAGCGGCTCACGCCGCAACAGCCGCATGAGATTCTCTATGAGGAGTTTGTGTCCCTATGCAAACTGGCGGATGAGGGCGGTATGCGCGCGATCTGGACTGGTGAGCATCATGGGATGGAATTTACGATTGCGCCCAACCCGTTTTTGACACTCGTGGACCTGGCGCATCATACGAAGAATGCACGCCTTGGAACCGGAACCGTCATTGCGCCGTTCTGGCACCCAATCAAACTGGCTGGCGAGGCCGCGGCAGCCGACTTGATGACCGGTGGCCGGATCGAACTGGGGATTGCACGGGGCGCCTATTCTTATGAATATGAGCGCCTGATGCCGGGCCTCGATCCATGGGAAGCAGGTCAACGCATGCGGGAGACCGCGCCTCTGCTTCGTCCCCTATGGCAGGGCGATTGCGCGCATGACGGTGGCTACTATGCGTTCCCTCCAACCACGTCTGCGCCCAAGCCCCTGCAGAAAAACGGCCCGCCGATCTGGATTGCTGCGAGGGATCCGAACAGCCATGAGTTCGGTGTGCATCAAGGCTTCAATATTCAGGTGACCCCGCTTTGGCAGGGCATGGAAGAGATCGAAACCCTGATGGGCCGCTTCAATGACGCTTGCGCTGGGTATGACGGCCCGCGGCCCAAGATCATGTTGTTGCATCACAGTTATGTGGCGTCCGATTCTGATGATGCGGTTCTGGCAGCCAAGGAACTCTCGCGGTTCTATTGTTATTTCGGCGCCTGGTTTCAGAACAAGCGTGCCGTTTCCCAAGGATTGATTGAAAACCTTTCTGAAGATGAATTGGCGGCCAACAAGATGATGGCCCCGGAGAACATGGCCCGGGATTTGACAATCGGTACAGCGCAAGACGTCATCGACCGCATCAAACGCTATGAAGATCTGGGATATGATGAGTATTCGTTCTGGATCGACAGCGGCATGAGTTTTGAACGAAAGCAAGCCTCGCTGCGCCGGTTCATTGACGACGTCATGCCAGCGTTCGGTTAGGAGACAAGATGCAGCACTATCAGCTTTTTATCGATGGCCAGCGCTGTGAGGGCTCCAACGGTCAAATCCTGCATACTGAAAATCCGGCGACGGGTGAGCCATGGGCATCGTGCGCCTGCGCGGACTCAAGTGATGTGAACCGGGCTGTTGCGGCTGCCCGGAGAGCTTTGGAGGACCCTGCGTGGCGTGACCTCACCCAAACACAGCGCGGCAAGTTGCTGTTCAGACTGGCGGAACTGGTTGAAGCGCACGCAGAAGTTCTCGGGCGGTTGGAAACGACAGACAGCGGAAAACTGCTCGCTGAAACTCTCACGCAGACAAAATATGTCGGTGACTATTACCGATACTATGCCGGGCTCGCGGACAAAATCGAAGGATCTGTGCTTCCTATCGACAAACCGGACATGCACGTATTCACCAAAAGAGAGCCGGTTGGGGTCGTCGCTGCTGTCGTCCCTTGGAACGCACAGATGTTCCTGACGGCAACCAAGCTCGGGCCGGCACTTGCAGCGGGCTGCACCGTGGTTTTGAAGGCTTCGGAAATCGCGCCCATACCCATGCTGGAATTTGCTTCACTGATCGATCAGGCGGGATTTCCGCCGGGGGTCGTCTCCGTCATTACGGGAGATGCTGAAAACTGTGCCATTCCGTTGACTCGGCACTCGGATGTCGACCGGATTGCCTTTACCGGCGGACCGGAAACAGCCCGGCATGTGGTGCGCAACTCAGCTGAGAATTTTGCGGTCACCAGTCTGGAGCTCGGCGGAAAGTCTCCGGTTCTGGTGTTTGACGATGCGGATCTTGATGGCGCTGCAAACGGTTTGATTGCAGGTAATTTCGGCGCATCGGGTCAAAGCTGTGTGGCCGGATCCCGTGCGCTGGTGCAACGGACGGTGTTTGAAGCACTGATCGACAAGATCACGGAAAAGGCAGCTCACATCTCGGTTGGTGATCCTCTCGAGGCCGCAACACATGTCGGCCCGCTTTGCACAAATGCGCAGATTGAAAAGATCAAGGTCACGCTGGACAAGGCGATAGAACAAGGTGCCGAAATCCGCCTTGGCGGTGCGCCGCTTGAGCGCTCGGGCAATTACATGGCACCGACGCTGGTGGCCTGCCCGAACCCGGACATCGAAACACTGAAGGTGGAGATGTTCGGGCCGGTCATGTCGCTCTTGCCGTTTGACACGGAAGACGAGGCTATCGCGCTGGCAAATGACACGCCGTATGGCCTTGCCTCTGGCGTCTTCACGCGGGACGTTGCCCGCGCGCACCGCGTGTCATCCAGACTGCGGGCAGGGATCTGCTGGATCAACACCTATAGAGCGATTTCGCCAATCGCCCCGTTCGGTGGGTTCAATCAATCCGGATACGGACGCGAAGCGGGCATTGAGGCCGTCCTGGACTACACCCGTACAAAGACTGTCTGGATCAACACGTCCGGCGAACCAATGGCCAATCCGTTTGTCATGAGATGATGGTAGAAACTGACCATTTACCTGTGTGATGAGAGACCCGGCGGGCAAACGATCGTCAAACTGACACCGGTCTACCGGTTTCGAGTGACTTGGCCGCCGCATCTGCCAGGATCTGCGCGCGCAGACCGTCCTCAATGCTGGGTGATGGCTTTCTTCCGTTGTTCAGACAGTTAATGAAGTGGGTGACTTCCGCCAGATAAGCCGCTTCATAGCGCTCCAGAAAGAAATGCTGGGCAGGAGCTCTTGCAAAGCCAGTTTGGGTGGCCATCTCGACCGTGTTTTCCAGGATGTTTTCTGCCCTCAGCATGCCTTTTGAACCGTGCACTTCTAGCCGCTGATCATAGCCGTATGCCGCCCGCCGCGAGTTTGAAATCTGGCAGATCTTTCCGCTTTCCGTGGTCAGCGTGACTGCCGCGGTGTCCACATCACCCGCCTTGCCAATTTCCGGATCGACCAGGGAGGAGCCAACCGCGAAGACCGTGACGGGCTCTTCGCCAAGGATAAACCGGGCCATGTCGAGGTCATGGATCATCATGTCCCGGAACAGGCCGCCAGATGTTCTGATGTAGTCGATCGGCGGCGGGGAGGGATCGCGGGACAAAATGGTGACCAGCTCGACATCCCCAATGTCACCACCGGCAATCCGGCTTTGCAAGTTTGCAAAGCTGGGGTCGAACCGGCGATTGAAGGCTGTCAGGAACATGACGCCGTTTTCGTTGACCACCTTAACGCAGTCCCGCACCCGATCAGAGGAAAGGTCGATCGGCTTTTCGCAGAAGATCGCTTTCTTCGCTCGTGCCGCCTGATGGATCAGGTCGTAGTGGGTCGTCGTTGGCGTGCCGATGATCACCGCGTCGATGTCATCGCTTTCGATGATGGCCGCGGCCTCCCGCACCTCTGCGCCGGTTGTTGCCGCAAGCGCCTGAGCGGGCGCGTCTAACGCATCTGCCACCGCAACCAGCTCAGCATCCGGGGAGGCCTGAATGGCACGGGCGTGCACCTGACCGATGCGCCCGCATCCGAGCAGTCCAAATCTCACCATTTCCTATTCCTCGGGCTTGTTTCTGGTTGGGCCACCGAAGGCCTTAAGAACATTGCGGGTTGCTGTGACCATCGGATCATGTGTCTCTGATAAGATCGTCACCCGGTCAAACCGATCCGGATCGCGATTGACTGCGTCCCGCATCGCAGTTCCGAAGGCCTTGCGCAGCTCGGTTCCGATGTTGAATTTGCAGATGTTTGTATTTCTGGCGAGCTTTTGCCGCTGATCGACAGGGACACCGGAGCCCCCATGGATGACCAGCGGGACTGTGGTTCGCGCCTGGATCGCGCTGATGCGGGCCTCGTCCAGTCCGCCTTCCTTGTTTTCCTGAAGGTGAACATTGCCGACCGAGATCGCCATGGCATCCACGCCGCTGTCTGCCGCGAATTTTTCGGCATCCACGGGGTCCGTGCCTTTAGAGGCATCCCCTTGCGCATATCCGACAAAGCCGATTTCCCCCTCGCACGATATCCCGGCGGAGTGCGCAAGTTCCGCAATCCGCGCGGTTTCGTCGATGTTCTGGGAAAGCGGCTTGCGCGAGCCATCATACATCAGTGAAGTGAAGCCACTGTCGAGCGCTTGCTGACATTCCTCGAATGTATAACCGTGATCAAGATGCGCCACCACGGGAACGGTTGCGCCTTCAGCGAGGTGCCGGAACATCGCCCCCAAAACGGGAAGAGGTGTGTGCTTGCGGCAGGAGGGGCCTGCCTGCAAGATCACCGGAACACCTTCTTCTTCGGCGGCGGCCACATAGGCGCGCATATCTTCCCAGCCGAGCGTCACCAGACCGGCAACGGCATAACCGTCTTTTAAGGCCGGTTGAAGAACTTGGCTCAGTGTTGCCAGTGTCATTTGAACTTGGCCACCATGTCCTTGATCCCGGGGATCGTCTCGACCTGATAGGCATGGGTCGGCTGGAAATACTGCACCAGTGAACGCTGGCTGAGACCTCCCAGAATTGTGAAATAGTACATCTCGTACCCGGGCATGACGGCGCAGGGGTGGTAACCCTTGTCGATCATGAAGGTCGAGCCGTCCATCAGCTGATAGGCTTCTCCGGGAACACCCTCTTCGCGCTGAAGGATCTGAACACCTGAGCCGTGTTTTGGCCGGAAGCGGAAGTTGTAGGTCTCGTCGTGCCGTGTTTCATGCGGCAGACGGTCGGTATCGTGCTTGTGGGCTGGAAAGCCGGACCAGCCGCCCTGGCCAACGGTGAACAGTTCGCTGACCAGCAAACGGCCCACCTTGCCGTGCTGCTTTTGACCGAGAATATGCTTGATCTTGCGGTGCGTCTTGGTGTCGTCCGAGCCGTACTGGACAAGGTCGATGCCATCGACGCGCACATCGAACGGCTCCAGCACTTCATCATACCTTGCGCCCGCGATGAACGTCTCCGTTTCATCGGAGGTGCAGATGATCGTCACCTTGGCCCCAACGGGAATGTAGACGCCTTCAGGTTCCCCGTCCCAGACATCTTCGCCGCGGTTGCCGAGCTTGTCGAATGTGAGGCCCTCAACCTCAACGGTTACCGTGCCGGTGGCAGGTACGATGCAGGTTTCATAGCCAGGCACCTGATAGTGGAACGCCTCGCCCTTCTTGAGCTTGACGATGTTGAAATAGTTCAGCGGAACGGTCGGATTGTCGATGTCCACGATCGGCTTGTTCTGGTTGTCATGCGGCGCGATATGCATGGAATGGTCCTTTCAGACTGGATCAGTGGGCGAGAAATCGGGATCGAATTCACGCCTGAACCTGATCGCACTTAAAGTGGTCGAGCATCTTTGAGCGTTTTCATTAAAACACCCGACGCTCTTGTGTCGGGCCGGGATGCGAGGCCAAGAAGGCCTCCAGTTCGGCTTTGTCTGGCATTGCGGGAGCGCAACCGGGTTTGGCAACAACAATGGATGCACAGGCGGACCCGCGGAGAATTGCTTCCTTGAGCTCAAAACCATCTGCGATGGACGTCATGAGGCCGCTCATGAAACTGTCGCCCGCGCCATTGGGTTTGAGAGCTTCAACGGGGTAGATGCCGGTTCTGAACTCGCCATCGCGGGTGATGGTGATCGCTCCAGCTTCACCCATCTTGTAGATCACCAGCTCGGCTGTTGTGCGCACGAGTTCCCGGGCTTTCTCCAGTCCCTTGTCATAGTCTCCGGCCATGAAGCCGAATTCCTCGTCATTGCCGACAATCATGTCGCACTGTGCGGCAGCGCGGGACAGGACATCGGCGGCGACGTCCGCCGACGGCCAGGAGTAGGGCCGGTAATCGACATCGAAGATCAGCGGCAGGTTTGCTGCCTTGGCAAGGTCAAAGGCCATGAAGGTCGCGCTTCGCGAAGGCTCGGCCGCAAAGACAGTGCCGGCGGTGATCAGCGCGCCATATTTTCCGTAATCAACGCGGCTAACATCGTGCTCATCCATCTGAAAGTCGGCTGCGCCATTGCGGTAGATGACATTGCGGTGCCCCTCGACCACAGACTCGTAGAAAGCAAGCGAGTTGCGGTATTCACCGCCAACAGGCGTGACATGTTCCGTATCGACGCCGTAGTGCTTCAGCTGGCCAATGCAGTAGCTGCCAACGCTGTCGTCCGAGACCCGGGTCACCAGTGCAGCCTTACCGCCAAGCTTGCAGATGCCAGCGCCTATATTGGCGGCAGATCCGCCGAGACCGACGCCGAGCCGCTCTGCATCTTCGGCCCGCACCCCGGCATCGGTGAAAAAGTCGATCCCGGCGCGTCCCACCACAACGAAATTGTTCCGGGCAATTGCTTCAAGAAGCATCATACCCCCCGGCGCTGTTTCGGACGCGTGGACTCCCAGTCCTCGTGCGCAGCCCGGACCTTGTCGCTCGATGTCACATGCGGGGTTCCAACCTCCCACCAAGTATGTCCTTCGGCTGTCCAACCTTCATAGGCATCAACCTTCATGCAAATGACGTAGGTCTTGTCGGCCGCCTTGGCCCGCTTGAAGGCCTCCCCAAGTTCAGCCGGATTGGACACCGTTTCCGCGTGCGCGCCCATCGACGCGGCATGGGCCTCAAAATCGACAGCAAACGGTTCTGAAACGGTTGGACAATCCGCGATGAGATTGTTGAAACTTTCGTTGCCTGTGTTGTTTTGCAGTTTGTTGATTACCGCAAACCCGCCATTGTCGAGCACCAGAACAATCAATTTTTTGCCGGTCAAAACAGATGAGTAGATATCCGAGTTCATCAGCAGATAAGAGCCGTCGCCGGTGAAGACGATCGTGTCCTTGTCCGGTTCGCGCTCAGACTGGGCAATGCGTGCGCCCCAGCCACCGGCAATCTCGTATCCCATGCAGGAATAGCCAAATTCGACATCAACCGTGCCGATGTCGAGGGTTCTCCAATTGGCCGTCACTTCTGCTGGCAGGCCGCCGGCCGCAGCAACAACGCGATCCCGGGGATCGCAGAGTTCGTTGACCACACCAATTGCCTGGGCATAGGAGTTTGGACGATTGCCATAAGACACGTTGTCAGCAACGTATGCGTCCCAGGCTTTCCGTTCTTCACCCGCAGTCCCGGTCCAGTCCGAAGGTGTCTTGTAGTCCGCACAAGCCTCACCCAAGGCCAAAAGTCCGAGTTTTGCGTCGCCGACAACAGGGATCGACATGTGTTTGCCAGCGTCATAGCGGGCTGCGTTGATCGAAATGAAACGGGCCTCGTGGGCAAAAGCGGTCCAGGATCCTGTGGTGAAATCCTGAAGGCGGGTGCCAATCGCAAGAATGACATCTGCCTGTTCCGCCAGATTGTTGGCGCTGTTCGATCCTGTCACGCCAATCGGGCCGACGTTCAAGGGATGCGTTGCCAGGAGATTGGCGCGGCCTGCAATGGTTTCGACCACCGGAATCTGATGCTTTTCCGCAAACGCCGTGAGTTCTTTGACCGCGCCACTGTATTGGACGCCGCCACCGGCAATGATCAGCGGGCGCTTGGCCGTTTTCAGCAGTGCCGCCGCATCGGCAATTTCCCGCTCGTCGGGGGAACTCCGGCGGATGCGATGTACCCGCCGTTCAAAGAAGCTTTCCGGATAGTCATAGGTCCAGCCTTGCACATCCTGGGGAAGGCCGAGAAACGCGGGGCCGCAGTCTCCTGGGTCCAGCATCGTCGCAAGGGCGGCGGGGAGCGACTGAATGACCTGTGCCGGATGCGTGATCCGGTCCCAATAGCGGGTCACCGCCTTAAACGCATCATTGACGCCAAGTGTCGGGTTGTTGAAGTGCTCTAGCTGCTGCAGCACCGGGTCGGGCAGGCGGGTGAGAAAGGCATCACCGCACAACATCAGCATGGGCAAGCGGTTTGCATGGGCCAGCGCGGCAGAACTGAGAAGGTTCGACGTGCCGGGGCCAGCACTGGCCGTGCAGAACATGAACCGCTGCCGCAGCCACTGTTTGGCATAAGCAGCTGCTGCAAACCCCATGCTCTGCTCGTTTTGTCCACGATAAAGGGGTAGCTCTTCCTGATGATAGTAAAGGGCCTCACCAAGGCAGGTCACGTTACCATGGCCGAAAATGCCAAAGCCGCCGCCGCAAATTCGTATTTCCTTGCCGTCGACTTCGATAAACTGATTTGCCAGGTAGCGGACAATGGCCTGTGCAGTTGTGAGCTGAACCGTCTTGGAGCTCATCCAGGTCTCCCCCTGTAACTTGTTTTCTTGCAAGGCATACGATTGGTGCTTGCGCGTTGTTGGTTCTCAAGATACAAATTTTGCAACCGGTTGCAAATCTTTTTCGAAAGAGGCAAAGCGAAAACCGGAAACGGGAGTGAGGCATGGCGGAAATCGGGATCGGTATCCTCGGCGGAGGCTACATGGGCAAGGCGCATGCCGTTGCCATGTCTGCCGTCGGTGCTGTTTTCAACACCGCGTTGCGGCCGCGGCTTGAAATGGTGGGTGCAAGTTCACTCGCGTCTGCTGAAAAGTATCGTGATGCCTTCGGCTTCAACCGCGCTGCGGCCGATTGGCAAGAGCTCGTCGAAAATCCAAGGGTCGAGGCGATCGTTATCGCGTCCCCACAAGCTACCCACCGGGACATTGCCGAGGCTGCATTTGCCTTGAACAAGCCGGTCCTGTGCGAAAAGCCAATGGGCGCAAGCCTGGAAGACTCGGAGGCCATGGTCGCAGCTGCGGAGGAAAGCGGCTGCGTGAATATGGTCGCCTACAACTATATCCGCACGCCAGCGAGCCAATACGCCCGCAAGCTTATCGCAGATGGTGTCATTGGCGACATCACATGGTTTCGCGGTGAGCATACAGAGGATTTTTATGCTGACCCGAAAGCTCCGGCGTCCTGGCGCACAGAGGGTGATGCGAACGGCACCATGGGCGATCTCGCACCCCACATGATCAACGCTGCGCTTGCGCTGGTTGGTCCGGTGCGCAGTGTCATGGCGGAAATCGAACGGGTTCATGAAAATCGTCCCGGCGGCAAGGTAACGAATGACGACCATGGTCAGATGATGACGCGCTTCGAAAACGGAGCGATGGGACACATGTACTTCAGCCGGATCGCGACTGGCCGGAAGATGGGATACGCCTACGAAATCACAGGAACAAAAGGCGCTATCCGTTTTGATCAGGAAGACCAGAATGCTCTCTGGCTGTATCTCATGGATGAAAATGAAGCGGACCGCGGATTCCGCAAGATCCTAACGGGCCCTGCGCATCCTGATTACGAACCCTTTTGCCAAGGTCCTGGGCACGGCACGGGCTATCAAGACCAGATCATTATTGAAGCCAAGGATTTTCTGGAGGCGATCCACTCGGGCGCATCGGTATGGCCTACCTTCCGGGATGGTCTGGCCGTTAAACACATTGTGGAAGCGGCCATGGAATCCTCGCGGACCAAAAGCTGGCAACCCTTGAAAGCAACTTAAGATCACTGTTTGAAAGGCTCGCAAGATGAGCATTAGAATTGGCAATGCGCCGTGTTCATGGGGCGTTGAGTTTCCTGACGATCCACGCAATCCGGCCTGGAAGGCAGTGCTGGAGGAGTGCTCGGTAGCGGGATACAAGGGCATTGAACTTGGACCGGTCGGGTTTATGCCTGAAGACCCTGCAGTCCTTTCGGAAGCCCTTGCGCAGTACGACCTGGAGCTGATTGGCGGCGTCGTGTTCCGGCCGTTTCATGATCCGGATGCCTGGGAGAACGTTCTGGATGGAACGCACCGGACGGCCAAGGCTTTGGTGGCACATGGCGCTCAGCACATGGTGCTGATCGACTCCATTTCCCCGCGTCGCGCCCCGACGGCTGGACGACCTGACGAAGCTGAACAGATGGATGCCTCCGAATGGGTCGCTTATCGGGACCGTATTGCAGAGGCGGCCAAAATAGGCACCGAAGACTATGGCCTGACCGTCGGGATTCATGCGCACGCGGCTGGTTTCATGGACTTCGAGCCGGAACTTGAACGGCTGTTGGGCGAGGTCGATGAGAAGTATCTGAAGATTTGTTTTGACACCGGCCACCATTCTTATGCCGGGTTTGACCCTGTCGCGTTCATGGAACGCAACATCGGGCGGATCTCCTACATGCACTTCAAGGACATCGACCCGAAAGTTAAGGCCGATGTGGTCGCCAAACGGACAGGCTTCTACGATGCCTGCGGACAAGGCATCTTCTGCAATCTCGGCGACGGAGATGTCGACTTTCCAAAGGTGCGGCAGATCCTTCTCGATAACGGGTTCCAGGGATGGTGCACGGTAGAACAGGACTGTGACCCGACGCTCGATGTGTCGCCGATCGACGATGCACGGGCTAACCGGGAATATCTGGAATCCATCGGTTTCAAATAAAGGCAGGACCAATGGCACGATTGAATTGGGGCATGATTGGCGGCGGCGAAGGCAGCCAGATCGGGCCGGCGCATCGGCTTGGGGCCGGGCTTGATGGCGCGTTTTCCTTTGTTGCAGGTGCGCTGGATCACCGGCCTGAAGCGGGCCGCGAATATGGCCAACGGTTGGGTTTGGCGGCTGATCGTGCCTATGGTGACTGGCGGGAAATGCTGGACGGCGAAATGGGGCGAGAGGATCGGGTCGATCTGGTCACAGTGGCTACACCGAACGCAACCCATTTCGAAATCACCAAGGCTTTCCTTGAAAATGGGTTTCATGTCCTTTGCGAAAAGCCGATGACCATGACGGTCGAGGAGGGCGAAGAAATCGTCCGGATTTCTAGGGAAGCCGGGAACATCTGTGCGGTCAACTACGGCTATACCGGCTATTCACTGGTCCGGCACATGAAGGCGATGGTTGCGCGCGGCGATCTTGGAAAAATCCGTCTGGTCAAGGCGGAATTTGCACACGGGCACCACGCTGACGCGGCCGATGCTGACAACCCGCGCGTCCGGTGGCGGTATGACCCGGCCCAGGCCGGGGTTTCGGCGCAATTCGCCGATTGCGGCATTCATGCGCTTCACATGGCGTCGTTTGTGACGGGGCAGGAAGTCGAGCGCTTGTCCGCGGACACTGTGTCCTGCATTTCTAGCCGTGAGCTTGAAGATGATGCCATGGTGAACTTCCGAATGGACGGCGGAGCGGTTGGCCGGCTCTGGACGTCCTCTGTCGCGATTGGCCGGCAACACGGACTGGCCCTTCAGATCTTTGGCGAAACGGGTGGGTTGCGGTGGTCCCAGGAGCAGCCTAACCAGCTCTACTGGATGCCGCTCAACGGTCGTTTAGAGATCATTGAGCGGGGAGAAGGGGGATTGTCACCCGAGGCCGACCGGACATCGCGGGTCACGATCGGGCATGCGGAAGGCATGCCGCTGGCATTCGCCAACATTTACACGGATCTCGCCGAAGCCATTCAGTCGCGTAAGGATGGCAGGCCGATGGATCCGGCAGCAGATCTGTACCCGCGGGCCGAAGATGGTCTGCGTTCAATGGCTGCGGTTTTTGCGGTCGCGGACAGCGGAAAACGGGAGGGCGTTTGGGTGGACGCGCGCCCGCCCATGTTCAGGTAAGCCTGCGATGCCTGCGTTTCTTGCGTCCGGTTTTATACAGTTAGGACACCGGGCGCAGTGTGCCGCGTTCGATCACTTCGCAAGGGAACAGCCGGGCTTCCGGATACCTGGCCGGGTCTTCAAGCATTGAGACAATCAGTTCCACAGAGGAATTGATGATTTGTTGAACCGGTTGGCGGATCGTCGTCAGATTGATGTTCTGCCAACCTGCCATTTCCATGTCGTTCAGGCCAATGATGCCGATATCGCCGGGAACATTCAGGCCAGCATCCTCAATTGCGCTCAAGACCCCAATCGACAGAACATCATCGCCGCAAAAATAGGCTTCGGCGAGTGGACGGATATCAAGAAGGCGCTGCATTTCCTCCCGGCCTGCCTCAAAGGAATAGGCCTTCGCGTAGCTCACCGTCATTTCCATGTCTGGATGCCGGGAAATCTCTTCGGAGAAACCTTTGAATCTGTCCTGCGTAGATGTTGCCGTGTCTGGACCGCCGAGAAACGCGACATGCTTGTAGCCACGTTTGGCGAGTTCCAGCGCCGCCATCCGGCCGCATTCCACGTTGTCGATGCCGACCACGTGGAATTCAGGCGCGGTCGAATATCGTCCGAAGCTGTTCACCACAGGCACTCCGGCATCCTTGAAAGCTTTAGAAAACCCTGGCGGCAGGGTGGACGAGGCAACAACCACGCCGTCGACGGAGTATTGCCGGAGCATGCGCACGGATGCTTCCGGGTCGGTCTCATCGGACAGATTTACCAGAAGCGGCCGCAACCCCACGCCCTGAAGCTTGCGCGTAAACTGGTCGAAGACTTCCAGAAAGATCGGATTGTGAAAGTTGTTGGAAACCAGGCCGATTAGTTTTGTGCGTCTGGTGGTCAGTCCACGGGCCAGAATGTTCGGCGTATAGCCAAGCTTTGTGGCCGCTTTCTCAACTTTGCGACGGGTCTTGTCTGAAACGGATGCGCCGTCAGTGAAGGTGCGCGATACCGCAGAGCGTGACACGCCTGCAAGTTCGGCAACTTCTTTCAAGGTAACGGTCATCGGTCCATCAATCCAAACAGTTAGATTAGGTGTCTTACCTCAACAGGCCTCAGCGATCAGTATGAATTTTCGATTTCCATTTTGCAACCGGTTGCAAAATGGGTCGGATCATGTTTTTCTGATAATGAGAGAGGGCTTCAAGCCGCTCTTTGACCATGAAAATGGCAATCCTTGGGAGGAAGGAATGAAATCTACCCTTAAGTCGCTGCTGCTTGCCGCAGCGGTCATTGCTGCTCCGCTTGCCGGGGCTCAAGTCGCATCAGCCGAAGGTGAGAAATATATTCTCGTAAGCCACGCGCCGGACAGCGATAGCTGGTGGAACACCATCAAGAACGGTATCGCCCTTGCCGGTGACCAGATGGGTGTTGACGTCGAGTACCGTAATCCACCGACCGGTGACCTTGCGGACATGGCACGCATTATCGAGCAAGCCGCGGCTTCAGGGCCGAATGGTATCATCACGACATTGTCCGATCCGGACGTTTTGTCCGGGCCAATCAAGGATGCTGTGGCATCCGGCATTGATGTCATCATCATGAATTCCGGTACACCGGACCAGGCCCGCGAAGTCGGAGCCTTGATGTATGTCGGTCAACCGGAATATGACGCCGGCCATGCAGCGGGCCTGCGCGCCAAGGGAGATGGCGTTACAAGCTTCCTGTGTGTGAACCACTACATCAGCTCGCCGTCTTCGACAGAGCGCTGCCAGGGTTTTGCGGACGGACTTGGTGTGGAGCTGGGTGATCAAATGATCGACAGCGGCCAGGATCCGGCTGAAATCAAGAACCGTGTTCTCGCTTACCTCAATGCTAACCCGGATACCGATGCCGTTTTGACGCTTGGTCCGACCAGTGCAGATCCGACCTTGCTGGCGCTGGATGAGAACGGCATGGCCGGCGACATCTACTTCGGTACGTTTGACCTTGGTGAGAACATTGTTGAGGGCATCAAAAGTGGTGTCATCAACTGGGGGATCGATCAGCAACCTTTCCTGCAGGCTTACCTGCCGGTCGTGGTCCTGACCAATTACCATCGCTATGGCGTTCTGCCGGGCAACAACATCAACTCCGGCCCTGGTTTCGTGACCAAGGACGGGCTGACCCTCGTTGAGAAATTTGCGGGCGAATACCGCTGATTTCCGTAGGTATAGGGTGGCGCATTGCGCCGCCCTTTTTCACGAATAACAAATCAAAAAATTGAGCCGGGGAGGGCCACATGACCGAGGCCAACGTGGCAGCGACTGCTGATGAGCGGGTAAAGCAGCAATCCAGCTTGCAAAAAGCCCTTATCCGCCCGGAACTCGGCGGGATTTGCGGCACGATAATCGTATTTGCCTTGTTTCTTATTTTCGCCGGCGACAGCGGCATGTTCAGCGCTCAAGGGGTGATGAACTGGTCAACCGTTTCCGCGCAATTCATGATCATTGCCGTTGGCGCCTGTCTTTTGATGATTGCAGGCGAGTTTGATCTGTCGGTCGGATCTATGATCGGCTTTTCCGGCATGATGATCGCCATCTTTACAGTGACGCTCGAGTGGCCTGTTTGGCAGGCGATCCTTGCCACCTTTGTCATGGCGCTCGCGATCGGAGCGTTGAACGGTTACATCGTGGTACGCACCGGACTGCCGAGCTTTATCGTAACACTTGCATTCCTGTTTATCCTACGCGGCTTCACCATCTATCTGCCGCAAATCATCGAGCGCAAAACCATCATCGGCGGGGTCGACCGTGCGGCCGAGGGCGACTGGTTCGCAGCCTTGTTCGGCGGCAAGATCTTGACTGGTTTATTCGCTTGGATGGGCGACGCTGGCATCATCGATGTGTTTGAGCGCGGCTCGCGCGCTGGGCAGCCGGTGGTCGAAGGCATCCCAATGCTGATCGTCTGGGCGATCGCATTGGTCATCGTTGGCCACATTATTTTGACCCGCACCCAATTTGGAAACTGGATCTTTGCAGCGGGCGGCGATGCGCAAGCAGCGCGCTATGTGGGCGTTCCGGTCAACCGCGTCAAAATCCTGATGTTTATGTTCACGGCATTTTGCGCCACTGTCTTTGCAACGTGCCAGGTTATGGAATTCGGGTCGGCCGGGGCTGACCGCGGCCTACTAAAGGAATTTGAGGCCATCATTGCAGTCGTGATTGGTGGCGCACTCCTCACCGGTGGGTACGGGTCGGTGATCGGTGCAGCGTTGGGCGCCTTGATTTTCGGCGTGGTCCAGCAAGGGCTCTTCTTTGCAGGCGTAGAAAGTTCGCTTTTCAGGGTGTTTCTTGGTGTGATTCTGCTCTTTGCCGTGATCTTGAACACCTACATCCGCCGCATCATCACAGGGGAGAGGTAAGATGACGTCCACGCACGCTCCCATTATTCAAATGCAGGGAATCGAGAAGCATTTCGGTTCGGTGATCGCGTTGGCTGGCGTTTCGGTCGACATTTATCCGGGCGAGTGCCATTGCCTACTCGGCGACAACGGTGCTGGCAAGTCGACCTTCATCAAGACCATGTCCGGTGTTCACAAGCCGACAAAAGGGGAAATCCTCTTTGAGGGACGGCCGATGCATTTTGCCGATCCTAGAGATGCAATCTCGGCCGGTATTGCGACCGTGTATCAGGATCTCGCGATGATCCCGCTGATGTCTGTCAGCCGGAATTTCTTTATGGGCAATGAGCCGATCCGCCGCCTCGGTCCGCTGAAGCTTTTCGATCACGACTACGCGAACCGGGTGACGATGGAGGAGATGCGCAAGATGGGCATCAATCTGCGCGGTCCGGATCAGGCAGTTGGAACCTTGTCCGGAGGTGAACGCCAGACCGTTGCCATCGCGCGCGCAGTTCATTTCGGAGCCAAGGTCCTGATCCTTGATGAGCCAACGTCAGCGCTGGGTGTCCGTCAGACGGCAAATGTCCTTGCGACCATCGACAAGGTGCGTAAACAGGACATCGCGGTTGTTTTCATCACCCACAACGTCCGCCATGCGCTTGCCGTTGGAGACCGGTTCACGGTGCTGAACCGCGGTCAAACGCTGGGAACGGCACAACGCGGCCAGATCACCCCGGATGAACTCCAGGACATGATGGCTGGCGGGCAAGAACTGGTTGCTTTGGAGGATTCTTTAGGGGGAACAGTGTAGTAGAGGCAGTCCCGGTGACCGACCGGGGCGATCTTTCTAGGAGTCACTACTGTCCCTGTAGATATGAGTGAAAGGCAACTGGCACAAGCTCGTCGTGTTTTCAGTATCTTGTCCAGGCTCCGCATGTGCCGTTGATCGTAATCTTCGAGTTCATTCTGATCATTCTGTTCATTCAAGTTCATGATAAGAAGAGGTATCGGACGGGCTGCGAACGGCGGCGGGCGCTTTTTTACGGGGCAGTGGAGAATTCAGGCTCAAAACCAATCGATGTTTCAATCAATTTGGTCGTCCTCATAAATGAACCGCTCCAGGAGGTGATTAAAAATTTGGGGTTCCTCAAGATGAACAGCGTGAGCGCAGCCGGGAATGACAGCCAGACTGCTTTCGGGGACTGATTGCCAAAGGGTCTGTATTTGCGGCCAGGGATAGGTATGGTCCTGATCACCCCAGATGATCAATGTCGGGGCTCTTATGAAGCTTAGAAAATCAACTCCTGACCAGTCCCGCATGGCTTCAAGGCCTGCCTGGATTGCGTCAGGGCTGCTGCATTCGGCGATTGCTGCGCACGCGGGATAGGCTTTGGCATTTTCGCGGTGCAGGAACCAGGTCGCAGCAATTCGGCGCGCCGTTGCTTTGGCGCCGTCGACTTTCGCCCGTTGCATGGACGTTTCGATCGGCTCAAACCGGCCCGGCAATAGACCAAGGGCGCCGGTGCTGTAAAGCACCAACCGCGCCACGCGATCTGGCGCCTGCCGGATCATATCCTGAACCACCATGCCTCCCATGGAATGCCCAAGAAGTAGAAAGCGCTCGACGCCCTGGTCCGTCAGCTCGTTCAGAACCCAGCGCGCCAATGTCTCAATGGAGTTTATTGGGGCCAGGTGCGCGTTTTTACCGAAACCGGGAAGATCGACTGTGATCAACGGAACCGTGTTCTTCAAAGGGGACTGCGGTTTCCATTGATCACTCCCGCCCATGAAGCCATGGACCAGAACCAACGGGATCACTTGCGGGCCCCTTGTACAATGCGGTCCAGGATCATGGCGCAAAACAGGATGGAGAAACCGGCCAAAATACCTTGCCCGACGTTTGCGTATTGCAACGCTTCCAGAACGTCTTCACCAAGACCCTTGGCGCCGATTAGAGACGCAACCACCACCATGGCCAAGGACAGCATGATCGTCTGGTTGATGCCGGCCCGGATCGAGGGGCTTGCCAAGGGAAGGTCCACTTTCGTCAGCAAGTACCACTTGTTAGCACCAAAGGCTATCGCCGCCTCTCGCACACTCTCCGGAACGCCGCGCAGACCCAGTACGGTCAAACGCACAACTGGCGTGCCGCCGAAGATCATGGTGGTGACGACGGCCGCCGGTTTGCCTGTTCCAAAGAAAGCGATTACCGGGATCATGAAAACAAAGGCTGGCATCGTCTGCATGAAATCCATGATCGGCTGGATCACGGCATAAAACCGTGGTCGGCGCGCTGCGAACATCCCGAGCGGGATCCCGATCGCAATCGACAGGCAGGCCGCAGTGCCGAGCAAGGCCAGTGTGGTCATCGCCTTGTCCCAAAATCCGAGGAGGCCCATGTAGGCGAGGAACGCGCCGGACCAGATGGCGGTGCGGACGCCCGCTGTGAGCCATGTCAATAGAATGATCAGGCTTGCGACTACAATCCAGGGCGTGCTGACAAAGACAAGCTCGAGAGTGTCAAGCAAAAGCCGAATTCCATAGGTGATGGCGTCAAAGAGGGCCTCCCCGTTAGCAACACAAAAGGCAAAGAACCTTTCCACGGCATCAATGCTGACAAGACGAATATCCGGGTCGGTCGGGAAGGCGGACAAAAGTGAAAAGCGATCCGGAAAACTGTAGTGCAGGACAGACGCCAGCACGATGACAAACATAAAGACAGCGCTGAACGCGATCTGCGAGCCGGGCATCCCGGACCGGATCGTACTGTCAGACAACCATTCGGAAAACCTGGACTCTAAAGCCGAGTTCGCGACCACGGCTTCGACGGCCTTCACCAGAATGAGAAGTACCACGCCTGCAAGGGCGATCCAGATCCCCTGGTCGGCGAGTGCTTGGGCTTCTGCCCGAATGCCGCCGATGTTGGCTTCCAGAGACGCGACAGTGCGCTGATAGACCTCCACCTTGTCAGATCCGCTTTCAATCGCTGCGGCAAGCTGTTTGCGGCGCAGTTCCAGCGTGCCCTCGATAGACGCGATCCGTGCCATCGCTTCGGCGGCAAGGTCTCCGAAGAGTCCCCGCGCGATTTGAACGATCGCAACCGTTTCAAGGATCAGAAAGGGCAGCGCCCAGGACCACAGCCCGCGAGCGCCAAACCAGACCGGGCCAAACAGCCCCGCCATGAGGTTCAGGGTCGGAGTGAAGCGGGATCGGGCGCCGATCCGGTTGAAATTCTCTATGTAGTAGTCAGGGTTGGTGCGGACGAACTTGGCAATGTTCTGTCGCCGTTCTTCATCGTAGATCCGGGCCGCTTCGGCTTCGGCATCTTCTATCGAGGTGTTGAGCTGATCCATCATGATACCTCCGTCCCCTCGATCACCGTCCTCAAAATGTCGGCTCGTGTGATTACCCCAACAAGTGTGCCTTGGTCCTCAACCAGAATGGCATCGCCCGTATCGATAGCCATGTTGATCAGCGTACTGAGAGTTTCTCCCTCATCAACGCGCGGCGCGCCTTCCGGTACCGACCCATGGTCGGTTTCGTATTCAGAGATTGGCCGCATTACAGCGTGCGCACGGACCACCTTGAGCCTTGAAATGCCGGCGACAAAGTCGGCCACATAATCATCGGCCGGATGCATCACAATGTCCTCGGCTGTGCCCATTTGCACGACGCGGCCGTCCCGCATGATCGCAATTCGGTCCCCGATGCGCACGGCTTCATCCAAGTCATGGGTGATGAACACCGTCGTTTTCTTCAAGATCTTGCTCAGCCGGATGAATTCGTCTTGCAGTTGCCGCCGGATAAGTGGATCCAGGGCACTGAACGGCTCATCCATCAGAAGCACATCCGGATTTGCTGCCAGGGCCCGCGCCAGTCCTACCCGCTGTTGCATTCCTCCTGAGAGCTCATGGGCATATTTTGCGCCCCAGGCGCCGAGCTCGACGATATCAAGAAAGGAAGCTGCTTGGCGCATCCGCTCGTTCTTGGGAACACCGCGGATTTCAAGCGGCATGGCAACATTATCGAGTACTGAGCGGTGCGGCATCAGGGCAAAGTTTTGAAAAACCATGCCGATCTTCCGGTTACGGAACGACTGCAGGTCTGTCGGTCCAAGCCCGACGACATCTGTTCCCTCGATCAGTATTTTCCCATCGGTCGGTTCCAGAAGGCGATTGAAGTGCCGAACCAAGGTTGACTTGCCGCTGCCTGACAAACCCATGATGCAGAAAATCTCACCCCGATTGACCGACAGGCTGACATCCGCGACACCCACAACCGCGTTCCACCGATCCAAAACCTCGGCTTTGGACAATCCGTCATCGCGAACCGCGGACAAGGCAGCGTCCGAGTTCGCGCCGAAGATTTTCCAGACATTGGAGATTTCAATGACGGTGTCGCCGTTCATATCTTGTCAGGTCCTGAATTGTTGACGCCAATTGCGATGCTAGAAAGCTGATGGTGCCGGCTGAGCCGGCACCATGAATATCAAGCTTGGCGGTTCAAAGACCCAGCCATTCATCAACCCGGTCCGGGTTTGCCTCGACCCACTCCTTAGCAACTTCTGCTGGCTCCCGGCCCTTGCCGCTGATCTCGTATGCGAAATTGCTGACATCGTCGGCATTCAACGAAAAATTCGCAAAAAACTCGGCTATCGCCGGGGATCTGTCCGCTAGGGAGTTCGACCAGGCAATTTGGACCTTCTTCAAGGCATCTTTGGTGGCCACATTCGACTTGCTGAACCAGTCCGCATCATCGGAGGGTTGAACCATGACATATTTCGCCGGGTCGTAAGCCGGCTCTGTCAGCATCTTGACGTCAAACATGTACCAGATGGCGTGTGGCTTATAGCAATAGAAAGCATAGCCTTCGCCCTTTGCAATGGAGTCCTTGACCCGTGCAGTCTTGACGCTCTCTTCTGCTCGGATCGGCTCGATGAAATCCATCAGGCCATAGTCGCGCACCTTGACTTCATTCACATTCGCAGAAGCCCAGCCGGGCGCGCCGATCCACATTTCTCCCTTGCCGTTGCCATCACTGTCCATCATTACTGCAACGTCTGGGCGGCCAAGGTCGGCAATATCCGTGATGTTGTTGGCCTCACCAAAATCCTTGGAAACGCAGAAGCCCTGATTGCCTTCGTAAGGGTTTGAAGAAAGGGTCACCGTTCCCGCTTCATCGACATATTTCTTGGTAAAGCTCTCCTGATTTGGCAGCCAGACATCCGGGTGAACGTCAATGTCTCCTTTGCCCTGGTCCATAGCCTGGAAAATGGTCGCATTGTTGCCTGGGACCATTTCAGCCTTACCGCCAATCCGCATCTCCACCACAGCGCCCAAAAGGTGCGCTATCGCTTGAGCACCGGTCCAGCTCGGGACACCAATCTTTACTTCCTCGGCTGCAAATGCGGGCAGCGTCATGACGCTGATTGCCGTGGCCAACGTGATGCTTTTCAAACTCGTGTTCATGTTCAACTCCTCTGGTGAAAGGTGCCGGTACTTTGCGGCTTTTTGTTCATCGGGCTCCGGTTTCCCGGTTATCCCATACTCCCAAGTATCTGATCTTCATAGGCAAACAGGGATGTTGATCCTCCCGTATGCAAAAAAAGGACGTTGTCATCAGGCGAAAAGAAGCCCTGCCTGATGAGACCGATCAGGCCGGCCATGCCCTTGGCCGAATAGACCGGGTCCAGAAGGATCCCTTCCTGCCGCGCGGTCAGGTGAATGGCTTCAAGGGTGGTTTCTGCTGGCAGGCCGTAGCCTTCTCCGACGTACCCATCATCGACGAGGATTTTCTCTTTTTCGATGGAGGTGCCGCCCAGTTTTTCGAGTGTTTTTTCCGTTGTGGCATGCACGGCAGTGACTTGCCGCTCGTGTGGCTGGCGAACACTGATACCCATAACGGGGAGGTCGTATCCCAGAATGTGAAATCCTGCGACCAGGCCGGCTTGTGTGCCTGAGCTTCCCGTGCCCATGACCAGCCATTGAAAGGCTTGGCCCGTTTCTGCGCACTGGTCCGCGATTTCCTGGGCGCAGCTGGCATAACCCAGAGCGCCGATTGCATTCGATCCTCCACCGGGGATGAAGTAAGGTCGCCGACCTTTCGCACGCAGACGCTCCGTGACAGCCTCCGCTTCCGCGTTCATGTCAAGGCCATCAGGGCGAAACTCGTAGGTGACGCCAAACAGCTTGTCGAGAAAGACATTCCCTGTCTCCTCGTAGGCGGGATCCCGGTCTGGGACACGGCGCTCCAAAAGAACGTGGCAATCCAGGCCCAATCGGCACGCGGCGGCAGCGGTTTGGCGGACATGATTGGATTGGACGGCACCTTGAGTAACGACCATATCGGCGTCTACACGGAGAGCATCTCCCATCAAGAACTCGAGCTTGCGGGTTTTGTTGCCCCCTGTTGCAAGTCCGGTGCAATCATCTCGTTTGATGAACAGTTTGGGACCATTCAGATGAGCCGTTAGGCGTGGCATCTCCTCAATCGGCGTTGGTTGGTGGCATAGGCTAATGCGTGGAAACGGCTCAAAATCAATACGTGGCTTGGTCTTGAAATCTATTGTTGCAACGGACATTGGCTCGACCTGCTTAGTTTTTCCTCACGACCAAGAATGAGGCAATAAAAAGTGGTCGTCCAATTTTATGGTTGCATTACATTATGCAATTTTTGCATGGTCCCGGTATGGATCTCTATCTTTTCCGGGACCTTCTTCGCCTGAGCCAGACCGGTAACTTCTCCCAGGCCGCACAACTGTGCAATCTGAGTCAGTCAGCATTCAGCCGACGCATTCGTTCGCTTGAAGCCTGGGTCGGCGTGACATTGGTCGATAGATCCCGTCAGCCTGTACGCCTAACACCGGCTGGCTTGCAAATGCTGGAAGCGGGCACACAGGCGCTGGACCGGGTCGAGCACGAACGGAGCCAGTTGCTTGAGGCCCAGTCCTTGCCTGACAAGTATGTCGTGACTTTCGGCGCCCAGCATTCTATCGGATGGAGGTTTTATCCTACTTGGCTGCAGAGTTTTGAGGAAACCTATGGTCCTATCATGTCACGCCTTCGGGCGGACGATTTGCCAAACTGCCTGCGGGATCTGCAAAATGGCGATGTCGATTTTGTAATCGCTTATGAGAGTGCGCACGTCCGCTATTGTTACACTGGCCGCCGAATGGCACGCAGCAACGCACTGCCGCTTGAGACTCTGAAAATCGGTCAGGACACGTTGATCCCAGTGTCGAAACCGACGCCTGACGGTGCCCCGCTCTTCGATCTGAATTCAGGCCTTTTAGAATTGCCGTTTCTACGCTTTGGTGACGAGGCGCCAATCGGCCAGCATCTTGGGTCTCTGTTCCAGCAAGAAAAAATCCAGGACCGGTTGCGGGTCGTTTATGAAAACGCCATGGCGGGCGCCTTAAGGATCCGCGCGCGCGACGGGATGGGTGTCGCCTGGTTGCCTGAAACCCTTGTCGCGCAGGATATCCGGTCCGGAGCACTGGTGCAGACTGGGCGGCCTGAATGGTCTGTTCCATTGGACATCACGTTGTTCCGGAATGACAAGCACACCAATCGACTGACCCGCTCAATATGGTCTTTTTTGGAGACGCGACATCCGATTATGTAGTGGCCTCTTGCAGCCACTTCTTATGTCTACAGAACAGCACTCTCAGCTTATTGTTTTGCCGACAGCGGCAAGCTCCGACTGCCATGCCTATGTAACTCTGATCTCCATCAGATCCTCAGGCATTTGCCGAAACCGTTCTTCTTCAACAATATCGTTCTGGCCCGATCCATTGGGCATCTGAATAGCGATCGCCGTGGGCCCATCCAACTGGGAGAACGGTTTCGATACGGTCCAGATCAGCTGCGGACAGGACGAGGGATGCCCCGGATATGCATTCCTTCAAGTGATCTACTGATCGTGTGCCCGGGATCGGGATCACATGCGCTCCGCGTGTCAAAAGCCAAGCATTGGCTAGACCCGCCGCTGTTGTGCCCATCTCAGCTGCGAGGTTCTGAAAACCCTCCAAGATCCTGAGATTTTCTGAAAGGTTCGGCTCCATGAAACGCGGGTTTCCGGCGAGAAAAGGCAGATCTGGAATGCGGTCGCTTGGGATCGGGTTATCCGTCAACAGCGAGCGGCCAACCGGAGAAAACGCAACCATGCCCACCCCGAGTTCAGCGCAGGTTTGAACCAGTCCAAGGTCTGGAAACCGGGTCGAAAGGGAGTACTCCGACTGAACGGCGGCAATTGGAAAGGCTTTCATGGCGCGCCGAAGGGTCGAAGGAGCCACTTCCGACAAGCCGATTGCGCGGGCTTTGCCCTTTTCTACCAACCGGCCAAGATTGGCGGCCGTTTCTTCCGGGCTGAAACGCGGATCCCTGCGATGGGCGTAGAACAGGTCCACATATTCCAGACCGAGCCGCTTTAGAGACTTGTCCAGCTCACTTTCCAGGTGCTCTGCCGAATTGTCGAAACTCCGGTTCCCATCTGGATCGCGGGTGATGCTGGCTTTTGTTGCGATAACAAATTCGTCCCGCGTGCCGGGATTGGCTTTCAGATAAGTGCCAATCGCCGTTTCCGATTTCCCCATGCCGTAGACATTTGCGGTGTCCAGGTGAGTTACACCAAGGTCACGGCAGGCGTCGAGAATGGCATGGCTTTCTCTTTCATTCGTTGGTCCGTACATGTCGGAGAACGACATGGCTCCAAAACCGATTGCGCCTATTTCCGGCCCATTGGCCCCCAGTTTCCGTTTTTCCACTTTGCCCTATCCCCACTCGAAACCCCGACTTGGCCTTTTTAAGCGCTTGTCTTGAAAGATCAAAGATCTGGATCTTGGTAATGGGCTCATTCAGCGAGATCCCGCATAACCGTAATCAGATCTGACTTGCCCTCAAATCCGATGCCGGGCAGTTCAGGCATGATGATATGTCCATCAATCACATCAACTCCGTCTGGAAATCCGCCGTAGGGTTGAAAGAGATCCGGGTAACTTTCGTTGCCGCCAAGACCCAGCCCTGCCGCGATGTTCAGCGACATCTGATGTCCGCCATGGGGGATGCATCGCGCTGGTGACCAGCCGTGCTCCCGCAATACGTCGAGCGTGCGGAGATACTCCACGAGGCCATAGGACAATGCGCAATCGAATTGCAGCCAGTCACGGTCGGGGCGCATGCCGCCATACCGCAACAAGTTGCGAGCATCCTGGTGGGAGAACAGGTTCTCTCCGGTTGCCATCGGTGCCGGGTAAAACTCGGTCATTGCCGCCTGAAGCTGGTAGTCCAGTGGATCACCGATCTCCTCATACCAAAACAACGGATAGCGCCGCAGCATCTTGGCGTAGGCAATCGCCGTTTCCAGATCGAACCGGCCATTCGCGTCAACGGCGAGTTGGGCATCGCCTTCAATCTCATTGAGTACGGATTCGATCCGGCGTTGGTCTTCTTCAATCGATGCACCGCCGATCTTCATTTTTACGACGGTGTAACCCCGATCAACGTAGCTGCGCATTTCCGCCCGCAACGCAGCATCATCCTTTCCGGGGTAGTAGTATCCACCCGCTGCATAAACGAAGACCTTTGGATCGGCTTGACGCCCTTTTTGGTTTGCAAGCAAGCGGAAAAGCGGCTTTTCCTCGATCTTCGCAACCGCGTCCCAAACCGCCATGTCGATCGTGCCGACAGCAACAGATCGTTCTCCATGGCCTCCAGGCTTTTCATTTTGCATCATCGTTCGCCAGATGGCGTGAGGATCGAAGTTGGTGCCAGTTTGGTTGAGCAGTTGTTTTGGCTCAGCCTCAAGAATGCGGTTGCGGAAACGCTCGCGGATAAGCCCGCCCTGTCCATAGCGGCCATTTGAATTGAAACCGTATCCGACGACGCGCCTGCCATTCCGTTCGACATCTGTGATGACGGCTACAAGGCTCGCGGTCATTTTGCTGAAATCAATGTAAGCATTTCTGATCGGCGAAGAGATTGGCTTGGTCACTTCCCGGATATCGACGATGCGCAATTGAGATCTCCCTGTCCTTGAATACGCGGATGGCCTGGCCGGTCTGGCCTTGGTTGCCTCGGATGTATCGGCTTATATGGGTCGGTCGCCAACGCGGGGGATGAGGAGGGAAGCGCAATTGGAAAAAAAAGTTGTTGTTTCAGAGTTCATGGATGAAGCCGCCCTTCAGAAATTTGGGCCTGCATTCCAAGTGTTCTATGATCCGTCGTTGGTTGATGTTGAAGAAAGGCTGTTTCAGAAACTTGCTGATGCCGACGCCTTGATCGTGCGGAACCGGACGCAGGTCAGCGCTCGCCTCCTGGATGCCGCGCCAAAATTGCGTGTGATTGGTCGGCTCGGCGTGGGGCTGGAGAACATCGACCTTGAGGAGTGCACCAAAAGAGGTGTCAGTGTCCGACCCGCGACCGGTGCCAACACGCAATCAGTCGTGGAGTATGTTTTTGGGGCTATGCTGTTTTTGCGGCGCGGCGCCTACACCTCAAATCAGCAAATGCTGGATGGGAATTGGCCTCGCACTGCACTTGGTGCGGGCGGCGAAGTCCAGGGGTTGACGCTCGGCCTCGTTGGGTTTGGTGAAATTGCTCAGGCAGTGGCTCAGGTTGGGCGTGCATTCGGCATGAACATCATCGCCTTCGATCCTTACCTGGCCGATACGGACCCTGTGTGGACCAGCGTCCAATCCTGCGATCTTGAGAACCTTCTCGCAAGAGCAGACGTCGTGTCGTTGCACGTTCCGTTGACCCCTGCCACGGCTGGGCTGATTGGTGCGAGTGAGCTCTCAAAGATGAAGTCCAGTGCGTTGTTCATCAACACGGCGCGAGGTGAAATTGTAGACGAACACGCGCTTGCCACCGCACTAATGGCGGGGCGGTTGGCTGGGGCCGCAATAGATGTATTTGCACAAGAGCCCCTCGACGGTGCCGCAGCCGACGTCTTCAAGGACTGTCCAAATCTCATTCTGACACCGCATATTGCCGGTGTTACGAGGCAGGCGAATGTGCGTGTCAGCCAGGTGACTGTAGAAAATGTATTGAAAGCCTTAACCGAAGAAGGCGCATGATTTTTTCCGGCTCCCTTACGTAAAAACACGTGACGGGAGCGATGTTGAATGCCTAAAATCAAAAAAAAGATCAAAAATACATGCATTTCAACAGGGAGGAAATAAGCATGAAACTTAAGTCTGCCTTATTGGCGGCGACACTGGCGGTGTTCGCCGGCGCTGCATCTGCGGAAGAATTTCCAAGCGGAAGTGTTGATTACATCATTCCGTTTGGCCCGGGTGGAGAATCCGACATAACCGCGCGTTTCCAGCAGCCCTTCTTTGAGAAGCTCTACGGCGAACAAATGGTTGTCAATTACCAGCCAGGTGGGGGTGGCGCCGTTGGCTGGTCGCAACTGAACAACATGGCGGGCGACGGATCCGTCATTATGGGGATCAACCTTCCTCATATCATTATCAAGCCAAAACAAGGTGACGTCGGGTTTCAAACAGAGGACCTGGCTGCAGTTTACATGTTCCACTACACGCCGGATGCCATCGTGGTTACGGCGGACAGCCCGTACATGACGCTTCAGGACCTCATCGATGATGCAAAGGCCAACCCGAAGCAGGTCATTTTTTCCGGCTCAGGCAAAGGGACTGCCAACCATCTGGCGCAAGTCCAGTTTGATGAGATGGCCGGCATTGAGAGCACATATGTCTCGTTTAAAGGAACGGGCGCGTCTGTAACGGCACTTCTTGGCAAGCAGGTGAAGGCGGCTTGGGGGTACACCACCGTTGGTGCTGCGCAGGGGGACAAGGTCCGCTTGCTGGCTGTTGCGATGGAAGACCGCCACCCGGCGTTCCCTGATGTCCCGACCTTTCGAGAACTGGGCTATGACATGGTGTCCGGTGCCTATCGCGGTATCGCCGTGCCGAACTCTGCTTCTGAAGAGGTCCGGACACAGGTGTCTGACGCAATCAAGGCCATCAACGCAGATCCGGACTTCCAAAAACAGATGCTCGATGGCGGCTTTGCGCTCGTGGACGTTGGCTACGGGGCTGATATGGACGCCTTCATCTCCGATAAAGCCGAAGGGTATCTGAACGCCGCGCGTTCGGCTGGCATAATCGAATGATAATATCGATGGAGGCGCTGTTTGCGCCTTCATCCTCACACCTGTGACGTTCCGCGTCTCTCCCGGGAGGAATCCATGCTCGAGTTTATCATCGGTGCTTTGTCACCGCTGAACCTGCTGCTTGCCCTGTTGGGTGTCGCAGCGGGAACGATCATTGGTTCCATTCCAGGATTGACTGCAACCATGGCAGTCGCCGTGCTTGTGCCGCTGACATTCACGATGTCGGCCGACAGCGCTCTCATTCTTATGGGAGCGATTTATACCGGGGCGATCTATGGCGGCGCTTATGCCGCCATCTTGTTGAACACGCCCGGAACACCGTCGGCAATTGCGACCACCTTCGACGGCTATCCAATGGCCAAACGGGGCGATGGCGATCTCGCCGTGTCAGTCGCATGTATCTCGTCGGTGATCGGCGGGCTCGTCGGCGCTTTGGCGCTCTTGTTTCTGGCGCCGCCGTTGGCCGAAGCCGCCTTGGCATTCGGCCCCGTGGAGTATTTCTGGCTGGCGGTTTTTGGACTTTCGCTGATTGCAGCGCTGTCGACAGGGGATTTTTTGAAAGGCGTGATCGGAGCCTGCTTCGGGCTGTTGCTCGCCATGATCGGGATTTCTGAAACGAGTGCAGAGGTTCGTTTCACATTTGGGTCAAATGTGCTTCTGGGCGGAGTTGAGACAGTATCGGCCTTGATTGGTCTATACTGCATACCAGTGCTCATCGATTTGGTTGCGACGCCAGACCGGCACCTCAAGGCGCCGGAGCAAACACGTGGCTTCCGTTTGCCAGAAGCATTCGGCCTCCTTTTGAAGAACAAAATCAATGTGATGCGCAGCTCCGTCATTGGCACGATGGTTGGAGCGCTTCCAGGGGCAGGTGGCTCGATCGCGGGCCTGGTTGCGTATTCAGAGGCACGGCGCACCAACAAGGGTAAACCGCCCTATGGCGAGGGCAACCCGGGCGGGATCGTTGCGACGGAATCGGCCAACAATGCCACGGTTGGCGGTGGCTTCATTCCGACCTTGGTCCTGGGCATCCCGGGAACCCCACCGGATGCGGTTATCTTGGGGGCTCTGCTGGTTCAAGGTGTGCGGACGGGGCCAAGCCTTTTCGCTGACGGTGCCAATATCGTTTACACCTTCATCTTCGGCCTTTTGCTTGCCACTGTCTTGATGTTGCCCGTCGGACTGATGATCGGCCGTTTCGCTTACGGTGCCATCGTGCGTGCGCCGAAAGCCGCACTCGTTCCAATCGTCGCCTTCATGACGGTGATTGGCACGTTCGCGATCCGCAACAGCTTGTCCGATATCGCGATCATGATTGTGCTTGGCATTGTCGGCTGGGTTGCCGGCAAGCGTGGGTTTTCCGTCTCACCTATCGTTCTTGGATTGATCCTTGGCCGGATTGCTGAGCAGGGGTTTGTCCAAAGCTGGACGATTGGCGATGCAATCGGAAATCTTTGGGGGCAATTCTTTGGGCGGCCGTTATCAATGGCCATCATTGCGCTGACACTTCTGACCTTTTTCTATCCGTTCCTGCCGCGTTTGAAACAGCTCGTTTCCAAGAGTACAGTGACGCCCACAGATGAACGCGAACGCGCGCCAAAACCCGCTATCCTCAGAGATTTGCTTGGGCTGCTGATTGCCGGTGGTATTGCGCTGCTGGCTCTGCAGCAATCGGCCGGTCTGAACCCTGAAGCTGCCGTCTTTCCCAGGACGATTGCCATGGCAATGGCTGTCATTGTCGGCCTGGCCCTTTTGAGGTTGGTCGTGACCAGGCATGTGACGGAGTTTGCGGTGGAAGGATCATGGGTCCGCATGACAGCGCTGCCTTTGGTGATGCTGGGCGCTGTCTTCTTGTTTCCGCTTCTCGGGTTTGGCGCAACAGCAGTTCTCCTCGGTCTCGTTTTGACCGTTGTTGCACAGCATGACCGGTTTTCAGCGAAGAACTGGGCAATCCTGCTCCTGAGCGTGACAGGAGTAATTGTCGCCTGCACACTGCTTTTCAGCGAAGTTCTGTCCGTACCTTTGCCATAGGTCCTGCATTCGAGCAGGGTGTAAGGACAAAAACGGCTGAGATGCTCGTCGATCTCTAGTCCGCCGTGTTCACGTTCGACGTGGTCAATGAATTCGAGTGCGTTATGGCTGGAATAAACCTGCGGCTCCGTCAATGCGAAGAACCGGTTTGGAGCGCACACCGGACAGCGGTTCTTTTATGCAGGTTAGGTCAAGACTGGAGGGAAGTATCTGGTAATCGCCCCTACACCGATCGCAATGCGTTTCGACCCTGCTATGGCGAACGGTAGCTTTTGTTTGTAGCCTTTAGGGGAGCACCAGCCGGCGCAGGTGAATGGACCAGTTGGGAAATAGAAGCCAGGATGCGTTTGACGGTATGGCCTTACGGCAAACTCATAAATGAAATCCCTTGAACGACGCGCAATTGGGTTGCAGCATCGACAAAGACTGTTGAAATGCGGAAAGTCTTAGGCTTTCGTTTTTTATGAGTTTGGAAAGGTCAGCATGCAGGTTCAGCCAGATAGGTTTTTGCAAGATCTTCACACCCTACGATCCTTCGGCGCGAGTGGTGTGGGCAAGGGCGTGGTGCGCCCGGCTTTTTCGGATCCAGATGTTTCGGCCCGGACGTGGCTGTTCGACCAGTTGGCGGCGGCCGGTCTTGCACCGCATGTGGACCCGGCGGGCAACGTTTTTGGTCTGGCTGAAGAACCATCCATTCTTCTGGGGTCTCACAGCGATACCCAACCTGAAGGCGGTTGGCTGGATGGGGCCTTGGGAGTCATTGCCGCTTTGGAGGTCGCGCGGGCTGCAAAAGAAGCAGGCGGTCCTTCCGTTTCTGTCGTGAGTTTTCAGGACGAGGAAGGGCGCTTCGGGGCTCTGACAGGATCCAGCATTTATTCAGGTAAGACACCGCTGGCCGAAGCTGACACCTTCACGGACGTGAACGGGGTTTCCTTCCGCGAGGCACGGTCTGCGATGGCGGGTCTTAGCGGCGGAGACGTGCCGTACACGCAATTCACTGGGTTCATCGAATTGCATATCGAACAGGGCAGTACGCTGGACGAGGCAGGGGAGGCGATTGGTGTTGTCACGGACATCGTCGGGTCCCGGCAGCTGCAAGTGACCCTGATCGGTCAGCAAAACCATGCCGGAACAACACTCATGCACCAGCGAAAGGATGCTTTCCAAGCACTGTCGGCGTTCAACACCGCGCTCAACGACCGTCTTCGAAACATTGTAACGCCTCGCACAGTCTGGACGATTGGACGGGTACACTTGCGGCCCAACGCGCCCTCCATCGTGCCAGGCGAAGTGATGTTCGACGTGCAATGGCGCGATGTTGATGACGATCGGCTTGCCCGGATGGAAGCCCTCATTCGGGATCTTGTATCTGCGGTCGCTGAAGAATATGGGGTGGCGGCGGATGTCGTGCCCATCAAGGCACTGCAGCCGGTACCTATGGATCCGACCTTACGTGCGGCGCTTTGTGCCGGAGCTGAGGCGCAGGCCTCTGGCAAATGGCGCGAGATGCCGTCCGGCGCCTTACACGATGCCTCGAACATGGCCAGCTTGATGCCGGCGGCCATGTTGTTTGTCCCGTCGATAGGAGGGATCAGCCACGATTTTGCCGAAGACACCAATGAGGAAGACCTGATCATCGGCCTTCGCGTTCTGGCGGATGCCGTCAGCCGACTAAGCTGAAACAGTCATCAAATAACCGAATTTAGTCCACGGATATCGTCTTCAGTCGATCTAATCACCTATGTCACGGACCATAGTAATCGGTGTCTTGAGCGTTCGAAAATTTTGCCCGTTGTCTGTCGACTGCTCAAGCCAGAGATAGGGGTGTCCTCATAACACGCTCCCGATCTTTTACGCTCAAACATAACGTTAAGTTATGTTTGCCGGGTTGGAACTCTCAGAAACGGGAGGGTGCGATGTGCTTCGCGTGTTTCCTTCGACTGCTCACCTCGCTCTGCCAGTACTCTGGAGTTCATATACGTTCCAAATACGAACCGGTCCTCCAGCATCTCCCTAACTGCGCAGCACGAGTGCATCGCGCAAGGATCGGTTCAAGACCTGTTCTCCGCGCAGGTCTAAACCAGAGTGCAAATCGATGATGTGGCTCTTCTGGACCTGTTCGGCCTCGGCCCCGTCCCGTTTTTCAAATGCGTCCAAGAGGGCATGATGTGAATGGCTTTCACAGGCGGTGTCTGACCTCTTCCAATAAAGCGCAATGATAAGTGACGATCGGGAAATCAATGACCGAACCATGCCAGTGAATATCCGATGATCGGCGATTTCTGCGATTGCCGTATGAAACGAACCCGACAGCATCAGCGCACGACCCATATCTGCGGCGTGGATGGCTGCGTGTTCCGCGTCCAGATGTGCTTTCAGATCTGCCAGCTGTGTTTCCGTAATTGCATCGGCGGCAAGGCGCGCAACTGCAGGCTCGATCAGGGCCCTGGCCTGAAACACTTCGTGGGCTTCCCGTATGGTCGGTTTAGCAACGTAAGCGCCTCGGTTCTTGATCATGCTGATCAGACCGGAATGCGCCAGGGCTTGCAGGGCCGCCCTGACGACAGTGCGGCTTGCCCCGTAGATTTCGCCGACCTCATCTTCAGATAGTTTTACGCCAGGAGCCAGCTTGTGCTCCAAAATCGCAGCCTGAATGTTGAGGCAAATTTCCAGTGTCCGCCCCGGGGGCAGCGCAAATACCTCATGCAAGGTCGTTTGGGATGTATCGGAAGCGGTCACAGAAATCGTCATGTTTGTGTTGCCCGGTGCGGCATTTGGTTGACCTTACCTGTTCAGGTCGGACACAGCAATCGCAGACTGTATACAATATTTAATCATAACGTATTTTATTTGACTGATAATTGTGCACATTTTTGATGCCGTTTTATCCCCTCGCGGTCAAAGTATGACAGAAACCGCAGAAATCCGCTGATATCCATCCTTGGCACGCCGTTTGCGTGGACAGGTCTCCAATCGCAATGTGTGAAGGAGATCCTCGCAAATGGCACAATCCCTGGAGCTGGAACTGGCCGCTGTCACCAAGGCCTATGGTGCCACGATTGCGGTTGATGCCATCGATCACAAGTTTTCCGCGGGGTCCTACTCGTGCCTGCTTGGCCCCTCTGGATGCGGAAAGTCGTCAACGTTGCGCATGATCGCCGGCCATGAAGGGGTCTCAGCCGGCGATATCATCTTTGGTGGTACGAATGTCACCGACCTGCCTCCGGCAAAACGGGGCACGGCTATGATGTTTCAGAACTATGCGCTTTTCCCGCATTTGTCGGTCCTCGACAATGTCGGTTTTTCCCAAAAGATGCGCGGCGTAGGTCTGGCAGAGCGTAACAAGAAGGCCCTCCAGTTGCTGGAACTGGTCGATATGGCTGATTATGCAGCGCGACTGCCGGCTCAGTTATCCGGCGGTCAGCAGCAGCGGGTTGCCCTTGCACGGGCCCTCATCACCGAACCCTCGGTTCTTCTGCTCGATGAGCCATTGTCAGCGCTTGATCCATTTTTGAGGATCAAGATGCGGCTTGAGCTGAAACGGCTGCAGCGTGAGCTCGGAATTTCCTTCATTCATGTTACTCACAGTCAGGACGAGGCCCTTGCGCTTGCCGATGACATTATCGTCATGAACAACGGCAGGATCGAACAGGCAGGCAGTCCACGAGCCGTCTTCAATACGCCGACCACTGAATTTGTCGCCAGGTTTATCGGTGGCCACAACGTGCTTCGGCACCTGAATGCACGCGTCGCCTTGAGGGTGGACAGATTACAGGTCCTCAAATCGGCCCCGCAGGAAGCTGATCACCTTACAGCCAGCGTGGTGGATGTCGAGTATCTCGGATCAACCGTCAATTTGGCGCTCGACGCAGGCGGCGCCGGAGATCTGACGGCCGCTCTCAGCGAAGAAACGTTCTTTCAAGACCCTATCGAAATCGGGACAACCGTCTTCCTCAAATGGAAGCCGGAAGATGTTCACCAATTGGCCGCCTGACGGTTGCCGATCACGCCCTTCTTGCAAAGGGCCAACACGACTCCAAGAGGGGTAACAGGAGTAGGACCATGACAGACAGACTGGACAAAAAAGGTATCAGCCGGCGGAGCATTCTCAAAGGGGGCGCAGCTGCAACAGGCGCGGCGCTTGGCTCTGGAGCGATCACCGGGTTCCCAACCATTTGGGCGCAGAACATCAAGGACGTCACGCTCCGCCAGTTCGGAACCGGCGTTTCCAACCTGAACGAGGTTGCTGCAAAAGTTAAGGAAGACCTCGGTTTTACTTTGGAAATGACGGCGCTGGACAGTGATGCCGTCACCCAGCGCGCAGCCACACAGCCGGACAGCTTCGACATCGCCGACATTGAATACTGGATCTGCAAAAAGGTCTGGCCGACCGGCAACCTCCAGGCGATGGATACGTCGAAAATCAAAAACTATGACAAGATTGTCGGAATTTTCCGAAACGGGAAACTGACACCGGAAAGCACGATCGCGCAAGGCACAGCGCCGCATACGGTCGGTTTTGTGGAAGGTGTTGACGGCAAAACGTTCGTCGACAACGAAAGCGGCTGGATGACGCTGATCCCGACCATCTACAACGCCGATACCCTGGGCATTCGCCCTGATCTGATCGGCCGGCCGATCTCAAACTGGTCTGAGCTGCTCAATCCGGAATTCAAAGGCAAGGCTTCGATCCTCGATATCTCGTCGATCGGCATCATGGACATGGCAATGGTTGTGGAATCCATGGGGGAATACAAATACCCGGACAAGGGCAACATGACCAAGGAAGAGATCGATCTGACCCTTGGTATCTTCACCGAAGCCAAGAAAAATGGTCAGTTCCGGGCCTTCTGGAAGACATTCGACGAAAGCGTCAACCTTATGGCGTCGGGCGAAGTCGTCATCCAGTCCATGTGGTCTCCGGCCATCACCGCTGTTCGCTCACAGGGTATTCCCTGTGTCTACCAGCCGCTTGAAGAAGGCTACCGAAGCTGGGGCGGCGGCATCGGTCTGTCCAAGAGCCTCAGCGGTCTCGAGCTCGATGCAGCCTACGAATACATCAACTGGTATCTCGATGGCTGGGTCGGCGGCTTTCTCATGCGCCAAGGCTATTACTCTGCAGTTCCGGAAACGTCGAAGAACTTCATGTCCGAAGACGAGTGGGGCTTCTGGTTTGAAGGTAAGGCTGCCGAAGGCGACATCACCAACCCGTTTGGAACAGTCATGGAAAAGGCCGGCGCAGTTCGCGATGGAGGGTCGTTCTACGACCGCATGGGGGCTGTCGCCTGCTGGAACGCGGTCATGGACGAGAACCAGTACATGGTCCGCAAGTGGAACGAGTTCATCGCGTCCTAAGCCTGTTTCCAAAATCGGTGCCCGGGGTTCCCCGGGCCCTTCCTGTGATGTTTAACGGACAAAGGCTCCATGACGGACCAAAGCCATCTATTTCTTCATTCCCAAACAGCGGCGGCCGCTGGCAAACAGGCGAGGTCGGCCTTTCAGTGGAGCCGTTTGCCGAACAATCTGACTGGCTGGCTGCTGTCTCTGCCGCTCACAGTCGTTCTGTTTTTTTTCCTGGTGTTTCCGATTTGCATGATTGTTGTCGTCAGCTTTTGGGGGGCGACCGAGTTTTCGATCTATCCAGCGTTCCAATTTGACAATTACGAATTCCTGCTGACATCGCCGGTCACCTATCAAGTGTTCTGGAACACCCTCAAATATGCCTTGATTACCTGGTTTTTTACATTGGTAATCGGCTTCACCGTTGCCTATTTCCTGGCATTTCATGTGCGTTCACTAACGTGGCAAATCGTGCTGTTTCTGCTGTGCACGATCCCGTTTTGGACGTCCAACATCATCCGAATGATTTCCTGGATCCCCTTTCTGGGGCGGAACGGGATTGCCAACTCCACCTTGATGTCCATGGGTGTCATCGATGAGCCATTGGAATGGCTGCTTTTCTCAGATTTCTCAGTGATCCTGGCCTTCGTTCACCTGTACACGCTGTTCATGGTTGTGCCGATCTTCAACACCATGATGCGGATCGACACATCCCTGATCGAAGCGGCGCGGGACGCCGGGGCGTCGGGTTATCAGACCCTTACGAACGTCATTATTCCGCTCACCAAACCCGGCATCATGATCGGGTCCATTTTCGTGATCACGCTTGTGATGGGAGACTTCATCACAGTGCGGTTCATGTCCGGCAGCCAGAAGGCCAATGTCGGCCGTCTGATTTCCAATGACATCGCGCTTTTGCAGTATCCGTCAGCCGCTGCAACCGCGGTGATCCTTCTGATCACGGTGCTTTTTGTGATCTCCATCCTGCTGCGCTTTGTCGATATTCGAAAGGAGCTGTGATCCATGGAAAAACGCAGCCGATCCTTTTATGTACTCGCCACGTTCTTTGCGCTGTTCTTAGTGTTTCTCTATGGTCCAACACTCACCATCGGCATTCTGAGTTTTCAAGGTCCTGGCGGTGGACTGACATTTCCGATGCGCGGCGTGTCGATCCATTGGTTCCGCGATCTGTTTGAACAGCAGGCTGTTGGAGACATCTGGGGCAGCTTCTTCCGGTCCATCACGCTTGGGCTGATGGTGATGGTGACGACGGTGATTGTCTCGGTGATGGGAGGATTGGCATTCCGTAAACGCTTTACCGGATCAGGCGTTCTCTTTTATCTGATCATCACCTCCCTGGTGATCCCATCCATTCTGATCTCTCTTGGCGTTGGTCTGATTTTCTCCCAAGCCGGGTTGGCTGTGCATTGGTCGACCTCCGGATATGGATCTCAACTCACTTGGACCCTGCCGTTCGGGCTGCTTATCATGTTCGCGGTCTTCAATCGCTTCGACAAATCGTATGAGGAAGCTGCGCGGGATCTAGGTGCGTCTGCCTGGCAGACCATCCGCTACGTGGTGTTGCCGATCATCGTCCCGATGCTCATTGGCGTGGCGCTTTTCGGTTTTACCCTGTCCTATGACGAATTTGCCCGCACGCTACTCACCGCAGGCAGCTACAACACGCTGCCCCTTGAAATCTACGGCATGACGACGAACGTCACGACGCCGGTCATCTTCGCGCTGGGAACGCTGACAACGCTGTTCTCCTTCGGAATCATCGGGATCTTTTTGACAGTCGTGTTGCTGATCAACCGGCGGCGATCCAGGCACGGATCGGATGCCGGTAAAGGCATGGTCTAGTGGCAGTGATCCGATGACACATCACCACATACTCGTCATCAATCCGAACACGACGGTTTCGATGACGGAAAAGATTGCCGTGGCCGCCCGTCAGGCCGCTTCCCCGGCAACCAGAATTACGGCAGTCAACCCTGCGGAAGGCCCAAAGGTCATCCAGGGGCCAGATGATGGCGCCGCTGCACTGCCAGGACTGTTTGATCTCTTTGACCGGACACTGCAAGCCAATCCGAAGATTACCGCCGTTGTGATCGCCTGTTTTGACGACACCGGTTTGTTTGAGTTGAAAAAACGATCACCGGTACCGGTGATTGGGATCGGTGAGGCTGCCTATCACCTGGCCTCCATCGCCGCGCTGAAATTCTCCGTTGTGACAACTCTCTCCGTTTCTGTTCCCGTTCTGGAGGATAACCTCCGCCGCCTTGGCCTTGCCAATCGGTGTACAAAGGTCCGGGCTTCCGAGGTGCCTGTTCTGGCACTGGAAGACCCGGCTAGCGATGCCCGTCATCGGATAGAACGCGAGATGGAGACCGCACTTGAAGAGGATGATATCGGCGCTATCGCACTGGGGTGCGCCGGAATGGCTGACCTCGCCAAAAATCTGACGGAGCGCTTTAGCGTTCCGGTCATCGACGGCGTGGCCTCTGCGGTGAAGCTGTCGGAGATTATCGTTCGGTAGGTTTTCGGCGCCGATATGAGTATCTGAAACAGGTCATCACTCGAACCGGCCTCGACCTTCTCCCGTCCCAAAGCACCGCTATCATCTTTGCACTGTGGCCTGTCTGGCTTCGATCTGGGCGAGGTTGGTTTTCAGATGCATGATAATGGTCGGGTAGTCATCGCCGAGTTGTTACGCGCAAGAACACTTGGCACTAAAGCAATATCCGGGATTAAGTGGGAATATCTGGTAATTGGGGGAATTGAGCCATTTTGGCAGAACAATCATGAATACGGCCGCGCAACTTCATTTGGCACAAAACGGCAGGAGGTCGGAGGTCCAATCCGCGCCACATAAAATTAGCTAATGAAAACAGCGACCGCGCAAATTCAAGACGGGAACAAATGCACAGTCTCTGATATGAGTTCGCACCACAGCGTCATCAGCGGATTTCTGGTGGTTTCGCTGTTGGAGCTCCCACACCCATCGGCAGAGGTGGGAAATCATGGAACGAAACATTCCATACAACGCATCATCAAAATTGGGACCTAAATCGGCATCCATTCACCGCGGAACCTAAGCATTGGTTCGACTGGATTTACCGCTATGCTTTTGAATTGAGCACATTAAGAAATTCTTTTAGGTCATTCTGAAGTCGCAATTGATCTTTATTTATTTCCACCTGATTTTCCTTCAGACTGGCAAGTTTTTTTAGGGTCTCTTTCCCCTCGGCTATCGTAGCTTGAACGCTCTCAAGCTGCTCAATACTGCAAGCTTTCCGACCATCTGGAGTATGGAAAAACGCCATTTCACCGGCTATTGAACCATCGCTTCGCGCCAGCATTGCGCCAATCTGGTTTACGTTGGCAAATTCCTGAGCGAGCGACTGTAGGTCTTTGTACACCATATCTGCCGTTTGCTTGAAGCCACGAAGTTTAGTCTCAATAGCCTCTCCATTCACCTGAAGGTGGCTAAGTTGCAGCTCGATTTGCTGAATTCCATTCTGCAGATATAGTGATCTCTGGTTAATCTCGTAGCTGGGTGGAAACTGTGCGAGTTGGTTCAGCTCATTTATTATCGCGCCTCTTTGAGCCTGCAGATTCTGAAAGTTGAATCGAATATGGTTCAGACGCGCGAGCTCCGTATTGAAACCGGCTTGAGCCTGTTGCAGAAATCCATTCATACCGGCCATCTTGCTCTGAAGAGCAAAAAGTTTCTGAGAATTTAGCTCCCACTTACTACGAACATCGGCGAGATTAGTAGACAGGGCATTGATTTTGTCTTGGCAGTCGGCGTAAGCGATAGAGGGCCACAACAAAATAGAAACGACAATCATTGTTTTGAAACGAGCCATCATGAGTCCTCCTGAAATTGGGAGAGTTCTTCCGCAAGTTTCGGGTCGATTTCCGCAACAAATTCCGCAAATTTTTTCGTATTCTGCTCCATTTTATCTTTTAATTCTTCATTCGACTCTTTAAATTGATTCAGTATTTCGAGGTAACCTAAATTTTCTTCATAATTTTTTTGTAAAGACGCTAAATATTCTTCAGACTTCTCACGCTCCTCTTCACTCGCCTTGAACTCTTCCATCTTTCGATTTCTTTCCGCAATAGCTTTGTCTTTTCGCTCTTGCGCATCCGCGGTTATTTTGTCGGCATCAAATTCATTCTGTTCTTCCTCACTTTTAAGAAGGTTTTTCTTGATACAACCGGCTGTTATCTGCACTGCAGCCTGTTCGAGCGAGGCGGCAAATTCCTCTTCTGATGCTGCACCCAATTCGGGTGCCCCCTGTAGGAAATAGTTGCCATCTATTATCCTGGTTGTTGAATCCTGCCGAAGGCATTTACTCACACCTGTAGGATCAAACTGCTCACGCACCGCCTGCACAGGCATCAAGACGTGGATGATCCTAAGGTCGCCAGCTATTTCTGTTTGAAGAAACTCCTCAACTTTATCTGAAGAAATTTTTTGAGCGAGTTTTCCTCCTAATACTTGGCTGTAACTTGTAACAGAGATGTTTACTTCGTCTAAATTTCCAGAAATTATATCATCAGCCTGCTCTATTATTTTTAAATTATTTGATATTTGTTTAGCACTAGATTCTGCTAGTTCCTCAACTTCATCCATTACCTCAACAACCTGCTTGCCAAGAACCGGAAGCTCAGCAACGGCCTTTTTTACATCGTCGCGAATTCTTCTGATTTCGCGCTCAACCTTCTTCATGCGTTCTTCGAAACGCCGACCTTCTTCTCGAACGTCATCAATAAAGCGGTCCGCTTCACGCTTGACGCGTTCCTGAAACCGATCCAACTCCTTGACTGTCTTCTTCGGAAGCTTGCCGACCTTTTCTACACCCTTTTCGATTTCATCAAATATGCCTGCATGTGCATTGCTAGTTATTGACGCCGCACCTAAGAAAACGAGGCACAACATCGCGGCTTTAATAAATTTTTTCATCAATCGCCCCCACGATCACATCAATTATAGATAGAATATTTTATCCACATCGCGGTATAAATTCAACCTTAAGGCTGCCGTCAGGCAAGATCACACCTTTATGCAAGGCGCATTTCAGGTGCCAATTCTGATTTTGATCGATTTTTTACTTTATTGAAAAAGTAAAAACATAGATGTCAAAAATATTGCGAACTTTTTTTCAAGAATGATATTATAATAAGATAAAAAATTCCCTCTGTGGGACAATCTTATTTGTCATGAATCGCCATTAAACTATTTTTACACAAAATTAAATTGTATGAAAAAAATACATCTCCATAGGTTGCTATTGACTGCTTTTGCGTCTCATATATTGCACTCGAAAATTGTATCAGAATTAAGCCTCGCGTTTTTCGGTTCCAGGCGAGGATTTGGCTGTAGCAATTTGGCGTTTCAGTCGCGTCTCAAGCCAAGGCAGCAGGCTCGTGAGTTCGTCCGCATCTGACGGATCCTCAGCCCTCTCAATCAATGCATTGTAAGCACTGGATTGCTCGTCGAAGAGTGCATCTGGCGGGAGAGTTATGCCTTCAGCTTTGTGGAGGCTCGTGACCAAGCGTCCGACCGCGCGAAACACGTCTGGCCTAATCGTATGAAACCTCGGCCCCGACGGAATAGCCGAAGCATCCGCGAACATCTCTCCAGCCCCGGTTAGAAGCCAATTGAGGTTTACCCCAAGCTTCTTATTGAAAGCTTCAAACACCGAGAACGTTGGCTCCCGCTCGCCCCGTTCATAACGGGACATACTGTTAGGGCTTATCTCAAGCTTTGAAGCAAGTACGTCCCGATCAGGATCGCCAATAGCACGACGCACAGCGCGAAGACGCTCTGCCAATGGCGTTTCAGGCCGTTTCTCAGGTCTCGCCAATATGAATACCAATAACACCCGAATGGGAGTTTACAAAAAACCCAATCGGGTATATACCCTCTCTTATCGGCCCGACTGATCGGCCCGATTGGTTACACACAAAATCCAAAGAAAACGGCTTGCTGCAACAAACCGTTTTCACGAAAGGCACCCGCTATGGCCAAGCCTAAACAGGTTCCCAAAGGTGGCTGGGATCCGTTCTCCATAAAAGCCGAGTTGCATCGTCAGCACATGACGATGGCCAAGCTCGCCGAGGCGAACGGAAAGGATCCCAAGTCCATGTCCCACGTCTGGAAACGTCCACTTTCTTGGGCTGAGGAAGCCATCGCGGACTTTCTCGAAACCCCCAAAGAGAAACTGTTCCCAGGCCGCTATCCAAAGACGACCGCCCGAATCCTTGATAGCAAATATGCAACTTATGCCGCTAGGCCAAAACGGTCGGCGTCCGTGGACAGGGAGGCTGCATAAATGGCCAGTTCCTGTCACCAAAGCTCGCCTGTCCAGACACTGGCTTTTGGCTATATTCTCGCCAAGACTGCCAAATCCGGCATTTTCTATTTCTTCACGGGCGTGTTCACCACCGTCAACATCGAGACCGGGGATCTCCTCGTAGGAGAAACCGGCCTCTTTCCCGGAGACGCCTTCTTGTACGAAAGTCGACTGACTGCGCAGCGGATTGCCAATCAGCTCAATCGCGCTGGCATCGGCTCACATTGGCACGCAGTTCCAGCTTCCACTCCATTTGAAATTCCCTTTGCGCCCATCGCACATCCGGGCGTCAGGGAAACCGCGCCACCTGCGGCTTAGTGGTGGGATGCGGCGCTGCCGCTTTGCGCGGTGTCTAACCAGGATGCTGCGTTCCTCCCCAACTTACCGGGCGGACCACCAGGTCGCTCCTGCCGCCCGGTCTTTTTGAACGGCTTTCAAGGGGTATGTTCGATGGCCGACACAACAATCAAAATCTCACTTATTGATGTTCCCGAAACACGGCTTCGCCAGGTGGATCCGGATTGGGCAGCAACGCTCGCCGACATGATCCAGGAGGCCGGTCATAAGACACCTATCGAAGTTGTCGAAGAAGGCGAGCGCTTTCGGTTGGTCGCTGGTGCACACCGCCTGGAAGCGTTCAAGCTTTTGAAGCGCAAAGAGATCACTTGCCGTGTTCTCACCCCAGCTACCGATCAGCCCGCCGACGAAATTCGGTTGCACGAGATCTTGGAAAACCTCGGCCGCAAGGATTTCAACGCCCTGGAGCGCTGTGAAGCGTTGTTTGAGCTGAAGCGCATTTATGAGGCGATGCACCCGCAAACCAAGCACGGTGGAAATCGCAAGGGCCAAGCCTTTAAAAACAAACAGCAAAATCAAGTGGCAATTTTTGCCTTTTGCCACAACGCGGCGGAAAAGACCGGTCTCTCCGACCGTTCAGTGAGAATGGCCGTACAAATCTTTGAGGGCCTTTCCGCAACTTCTCGCGAACGGCTCAAAGGCACCGCCTTTGCCGAAAAACAATCTGATCTCAAAGCGCTGGCGGAACTAAACCACGACGCCCAGGCAAAGGTCCTGGATCTTGTCCTGGGTGAGCTTCCAAAAGCGGCTTCGATTGCCGACGCAAAACTGCTTTTGTCCGGAAGACCGCCAGAAAAGGACACGGAAAAACTCCTGAAGCGGGTTGGCGACATCCTGCCGAGTTTGCCTCGCGCCGCGCGGTTCGCCGTCTTCCGCAACCATAAGAAAGACATCATTGCTCTTGTGAAAAAAGAGGGCTGGCTCGATGTCTAGAGGCCGCCCCCCCAAAGATACGCTCACCCCGGACATGTTCCTCGACTGGATACCACCCAAGGTGGCCGTTGGGTTTGAGCCGAACGCTATTCAAGGTGACCGTCTTGCCTCGCGGATAAGCCGCGCGGTCGCAAAGGCTCTCAAGGAGTGCGACAGGACCCGTGAGGAAATCGCCAACACTATGAGCGACCGCCTTGGCCATAAGGTCAGCGTAACAACGCTGGATGCCTATGCGAGCGAAGCCAAACTCGACAACAACATCACGGTGGAGCGGTTCATCGCCCTAGTAGGTGCAACTGGCAAGACCGAGCTCCTCGGGTTTCTCGCCGATGACTTCGATCTGAAGGTCGTTCCGGCAAAATATGAAAACGTCATCACCCTTGCACTCATAGAAGATCACGAAAAACAGGTCTCCAACTTTAAGAAGTCCCTCCAGGCAAAAGCATGGAGGTCCCGATGAAACTCTGGCTGACAGCGCAGGAGATTGCCGACCTCAAGTTGGAGCTCTTTCCAGCAACGAAACGCGGTATTCAAAAACTTGCTGACCGCGAAGATTGGGCCTCCAGTTGCCTGGCGCGCAAGCGAGAGGGCCGTGAGGGCGGGGGAGGTATGGAATACCATATCGACCTCCTGCCGCTTGCTCAGCGCCTCGAATATGCCGGGACTTTCGTTCGGGTTGAGCGCGAAGACTACGAGACTGAAACCACCAACGAATTGAACCGCCGCGAACTCAGCACGCGGGATGCACGTTTGATCTTGCTTAAGGTCGCGGACCGTTTCCGCAAGACCAGCGGTCTCGGCGCGTCGGGGTCTGATCATCTCTTCTGCCAGCTGTTTGAAGACGGCAAGGTACCGCTCCCCGAGTGGGTTCTTGAGCACGTGAAGAAGATCTCCACCCGCACTATGCACCGGTGGCGCAGTGATGCCCGCACAGATCAAAACCGTCTGGCATATGATCCTGCCAATGCCCGCAAAGGGACCGGTGTTCTGGATCGGGCGGAAGGCGGAGCGGTGCGTACCTACTGCCTCGCACTCTACGCTGAGAACCAGTTTCTGAGCGCCGAGCATATCCGCAATGCGGCGATCGCCAAGTATGGACCGTCTGTCCTAGTCGCAACGGCCAAAGGGCAAACCCGGAAAGCCATGCCCCCTTTAAGGACGTTTCAAAACGCTCTTAAAGGCTGGAAACATGAGCACCGCAACGAGCTGTTGCGGATGACCAATCCGGACAAATACAAGTCTACCGTCCGCATGGTGGCGACAGGCGGACAGCGTGTCGATCGACTGAACGAAGTTTGGGAAATCGACGCCTCGCCATCCGACGTTATGACCAAAGATGGTCGCCGCAACCTTTACCTATGTATTGACCTTTATTCGCGGCGCGTGAAGATCCTTGTCAGCGAAACACCGCGCGCCGCAGCTGTTGGCTTGATGATCCGCAAGAGCCTTTTGGCTTGGGGTGTTCCGGAGATCCTAAAGACCGATAACGGGTCCGACTTCAAGGCGCGGGCCACCACGCGATTGTTGGACAACCTCGGCATTGAGGTTGATGTTTCTGCCGCCTACAGCCCCGAGCAAAAAGGGACCGTAGAACGTGTCATTGGTACGTTTCAACGGGACTGTTCAGCCACGCTTCCAGGCTTCATCGGCCATAGTGTTTCAGATCGGAAGGTGATTGAGAGCCGCAAGGCATTCCATGCCCGTCTTGGCCTTCAAGAAGACGTCCTGTTCAGTGTCGATCTAACCGCTGCCGAGCTTCAAGAGCACGCAGATTGGTGGACAGATCAGAAGTATGCGTTCCGCGCCCATTCCGGCCTTAAGGGCAAGTCCCCGATGCAGGTGGCCGCAGCTTGGACAGATCCAGTCCGCGCGGCACCGACAGAAGAAACCCTTCGCGTGCTGTTGGCTCCAGCCATCGGCAAGGACGGGATTCGGACCGTCACCAAGAACGGTGTCCGGATCAAAGGCGAGTTCTACTTGTCCTTTGATGTCATGCCGGACACGCAGGTGTTTTGCCGACAGAACCCTGATGATCTCGGGCGGATCTGGCTCTTTGAGCCGGACGGTGAAACCTACCTGGGTGAAGCGGTTTGCCCGGATCTTGCCGGTCTTGATCCGGTCGAAACCATCGCAAAGGTCCGCGCCCGGCAGAACGCAATCTATCGAGAGTTTGCAAAGCCGATCCAACAGGCCCGCCGCGAAGTCACCCCGCGCACCATCATGGAAGCGGAAAAACGAGCCACCCAGCACAACGCCGATATCGTTTCGTTCCCCGGCCGTCAGGAGGGGCACACCACGCCCGCCATCGAAGCGGCCAAGACCGTTAGCCGGAAACCATCACCCCGCCCGTTGAGCACGGCTGAAGAGACAGTCAAGGCGAAGTTCAGCAATCCAATGGCGGACCGCACGGCGGCACCGGAACCCCTCAACACTCTCGACACACCGGAGCGCCGTTGGCTGCGTGCCTGCCAGCTAGAGGACCGGATCAAAGACGGTCAGCAGCTCTCAGAAAAGGACGCCCATTGGCTGACTGGATACCAGTCCGGCGGCGAATATCGCGCCCGGAAATTGATGGAGGAACACAGCAACCAAGCAAACCAGTTGTAACGCCCGCGTACCCACCGGATGGGCAAAGAAAATGGCCCTGAGAGCTGCAACTCTCAGAGCCGAAAATCAAGATCAGACAGGATTAGAATGATCATGAACTCTCAAAATGTCAATGGCGGCGGTCTCGCCAAGCTTCAGAACGTCTGGCGCTTCATGACGTTGGTGGAAGAGCTGCGCGGGCGCGCTCCCCATCTCCCAGGCATCGGCGTATTTCACGGCTACAGCGGCTACGGCAAGACCTTTGCCGCCATCTTCGCACAGAACATGACCAATGCGGCTGTGATTGAAGTCGGTGACAGCTGGACCCGAAAGACCCTTCTGCAGAACCTCCTCAGTGAATTAGGGGTGGACCTACCAAAAAGCACAGTCATTCCGGAACTTGCCAAGCAAGCCATCATGGCCCTCGGCGATGATATCGGCCGTCCTCTCATTATCGACGAGGCCGACAAGCTCGCCGACAAAGGCATGCTGGAATTGATCCGGGAGCTGCAGGAACACAGTCAGGTTCCTTTGCTCTTGATCGGCGAAGAACAGCTCCCGGCCAAACTGCAGAAAGTGGAGCGGGTTCACAACCGGGTTTTGCAATGGGTTCCGGCCGAGCCTTGCGACCTCTCCGATGCCCACGCCCTTGCTGAAATCTACTGTCCTGGCGTGAGCCTTTCAGAAGGCTTGATCCAATCCACCTTGCAAAAGAGTGAAGGCCGTGCACGCCGTCTAGCGGTGAACTTCAACACCATGAAGATCAAGGCCAAGAACCTTGGTTGCGATGAACTGACGGAAGAACAGTTCCACGCTTCTGAGTTCTATACAGGCGAGCCGCCCCGCCGCATTCGGAGGGCCGCGTAATGTCCATTCAACTTGAACTCACAGTCACGGCTGGCAAACCGATTTACCGGGGACACGATCACTATTGGAGCGTGATCCGGGACCTTGGCAAGAACGACAGTCATTTCACGGTCCGGGAAGTTGCCCTTCGAAGCAATGACCGGGACGACTATTCAATCTCGGACTTTGTTAAACGGCTTGCAAAAGCTGATTACATTGAAGTGGTCGACACTGAGAAAGTGCCGATCGACCGGGGAGGGTACTGCACCCAATATGTCTATCGTCTCCTGAAGCGCCCGTCTGCGACCCCGATCATAAACCGGGACGGGTCCCACGGCACCCAAGGCCTTCGCAACCAGCAAATGTGGAATGCCATGCGTTTGCTTCCGCAGTTCGACAAGCACGAACTTGGCGTCGCAGCGACCATCCCCGAAACTGAAGTGTCGTCGGTGACAGCCGGATCTTATGCGAAGCGTCTGGCGGCAGCTGGTTATCTTCAAATCCTTCGCCCAGGCGGTGCCAACCTGACCCGGATCTGGCGTTTAAAGCCATCCATGAATACCGGACCAAGAGCGCCAAAGATCCTCGCGACCAAGGTTGTTTGGGATCAAAACCGGTCGGAAATCATCGGCGGGGCTGTCGCCGAGGAGTGCGCGGCATGACCCAAACACTCACAATGATTGAAAAGGCGGAGTTGGCTTGGGGAGCCGGGTTGCCGGATTGGGTCCGGGAGCTCGCAGCTCTCGCCGATCGGGATGGCCTGCGTGGATGCGAAAAGCGCATCGGTTATTCAACAGCCGCAATCAGCCAAGCCATTGGCAACAAGTACCGGGGCGACATCGACAAGGTCGCCGACAAGGTTCGTGGAGCCCTTATGGGCGAGACTGTGACGTGCCCGGTGCAAGGAAAGATCGCCCGCAACGTTTGCCTGGACTGGCAAGGCAAACCGCGCGCTGTGACCAATCCGTTTCGCACGAAGGTGTATCGGGCTTGCCGAAACGGTTGCCCACATTCCCGCCTGAAAAACACGGGGGGCAACGATGCTTAGCACCGACCTCATCCACTACGGCTACATGTGCTTCACGGCAGCACAAACCCAAGAACACGATCGGCTGCAGGAGTTCACCAAGCGCCTTGGTGAAAGGCTTCTGGAAGCCGCCGAACGAGCCGAAGGCATGGAAGCAAAACCCGCTATCATTCCTTTCCCGACCGATCACATGGCTGTGGACTTAAGCGCCGAAAACGTCATCCCGTTTCCCAAGGTCAGACTTCGTCCAGTTCCCTCCAGCGACGGGGGAGCGGCATGAGCAAGGGATTTGCACCGCTCTCCTACCGGCAGCAAGCGCTGCTGATTGGATACGTATTTCTGGGTGAAGAGAGCGCATTCATAGGGCAGGAACTCGGCCTGACAGCGCAGCGTGTTGATCTCGAATACAAAGAGATCCTTGCAACGTTTGGGGTCTCAGTCACTAAGCCTGAACCCCAACCGGTCGCCGTCGCGTCTCCGGTTGCTGCACGCTCAAAGTCAAAGCCTGTAGAGATCCCGAAGCCTGTGTCACCGACCAAATGGCAACCTCGCCGGTTTCGCACTATTGCAGCCAAAAGCAGGCAGGTACCCGATCACCCCTGTGATCTGACAGCGCGGTTGATGGGGGATCCGTCAGCAGCTGCATATGAGCGCTCGCTAGCTCAACCAGCCCCATTCCGTCCCGAACCAAGTTTCACAAAGAGGGTCTAAATCATGCCGAAAACCACTCGCTCGAAACGTCTCGCTGCAGACTATCCGGTTCCGCAATCCAAAGAGGATTGCGATGAAATGGTACGTACCCTTGGTGACATCCGCCGCGACCTAGCCCGCCTCGAAGCAGACATGAACGACAAGCTGGCGGAAACCAAGGACCGCTTTGAAACGAAGGCCGAGCCGCTGCGCGATAAGGCGCAGGAACTACTGGACGGTATTGAAACTTGGTGCGCGGCCAATCGGGACAACCTTACCAACAACGGCAAAGTGAAATTCGCCAAGCTCAAGAATGGCGAGATCCGTTGGCGGGTAAGACCACCGAAGGTCACAGTCCGGGCAAAAGACGCGGTTCTGGATGCCCTGAAAGAACTCGGCCTGCACCGGTTTGTCCGGACTAAGGAAGAGATCGACAAGGATGCCATCCTGGAAGAGCCGGAAGCCGTCAAATCAGTGAAGGGCATCTCGATCGGCAGTCAGGGTGAAGACTTCATTGTTGAACCCTTTGAAGCCGAGTTGAACGAGAAGGCGGCTTGAGATGGCGATTACCCAACAGACGATTTCTCAGGTCATCGGCTACGAGACGGGTCGCCGAGCCGATTTCCCAAGTCTCTCATTGGTATCGAATTGCGGTGAAATCGAAGTCGATGGAACACCCATCAAGGTCATGATGTCGGCACCGGGCAAATACGAGTTGTGGCATCCGTCCGGCCTGCAGATGCAGATCAGTTTCAAGCCGGTTTTGTCCGCTCTTGCTGATCTCTTGAACCAGCAGGCAAAGGCGACCTGACATGGCCCGCCTCACAAAACCGTCCGAGTACGAGTTGAGTGAGACGCAAACCCTGCGCGACCGGCGGACCAGATTGTCGCGCAGGGTCCAGCTTCGGCCCGGATTGATGGCCGAACAGGCCGAGTTAAAGGCCGTGACAAACGAACTTTTAAAGCGTGAATTATCCGCTTCCCAAAAGCCACAACACCAACCGCTCGGCGATGCCGGTGCCGTTGGTGGGCAGATGCAAGGCAGGCTTCCTTACAAGGATTGAAGCATGACAGCGATCGCGAAAATCCATATCCTGAAAAGCCAAGCCGGTTTGGACGATGACACCTACCGGGCTTTTCTGGAAAAGCACACGGGAAGCCGGTCTTCCAAGGACATGACCGCTGGTCAACGCCTGACGGTCATTTCAGAGCTTCAGAAGCTCTTGCCCGCAGAGCACCGCCTGATGGCGACCGGCAAGTTTGGCAAGAAGCTGCAGGCTCTTTGGATCGCCGGCTACAACCTTGGCGTAGTCACCAACAAATCCGACAAGGCCATGATTGCTTGGTTGAAGCGCCAAACTGGCCTGGATCATCATCGGTTTCTGTCCAAAGACGAAGACGCGGCCAAGGCGATTGACGCCCTGAAAATCTGGTTCCGGCGTGAGACCGGGAACCCGGATCTGTTTACACAAGATAAGCTTCTCCCCCGCCTCTTGAACGATCACCGGTTTCAAATCTGCCTGCACATCTGGACTGAGCTTGTGAAACAGGATCGCCACCCATCCGGATCCCTTGAGCAGTTGCTGCGCTGTGTCAGTGGAAAAGAGCGACCGGAGATGCTCAGCGACGGCGACTGGATCAAGGCGATGAACAAGCTCGGCGAAAACTACCGGCGCATGAGGAAGGCCGCTTGAATGAGTGACCAGCTGCCCGGCCTGCTCGGCGAGATCGCCGACATCACCGATATCGGGGTCGCCATGGCGATCGCCGAGCGGGTCGGCGGCACGCGCGTATCAATCCCGGCCCGTGCTCCGGACGGTCATTGGCTGGTTGAGCTGGTTGGCAGGAATGCCGCCGACAAGATCTGTGATCATTTCCGGATCCTGTCACCCGATGGCCGGGAAGCCGGTGCCCGGCATGTGATCATTCCACGCGGCCCGGCCGGGTGTCTCGCCAAGGCCCACAAGCGCCTTGCGATGGAACTTGAAGCAGGCACCAGTGCCCGCGAAGCTGCCCGCCGTGCGGGTCTTTCTGAACGTGCTGCATTCCGCATGCGCGCACGGTTGCGGGAAGAGGATGACAGTCAGGGTAAGTTGTTATAATTTCAAACTCGAAACTGCATTTTGGGTCTGCGGCGCGACTGCCGGTCGATTTTGGCGGATCTTTGGTTTTAGGTATTGAACGGTGAAAATGTGAGTGGGGATCAGAATAAAAAACGAGTTCTGAGAGAGCTTTTAGACACCGCTGGAGCTAATTCAGAATGGTACCTTCAGACACTCAAACCTGCCCGAGAAAAGTTCGAAGAACTTGCCAATAAACCGCACGATGATTTGGGCTTAGTGTTGAAGTGTCACCTCATAGTTGAACAGGGTCTCAGGGAGTATCTTCGAGAGGTGAAAGGTCTCAAAAATCTGGATGAAGCACGTTTGTCTTTCAACCAATGCCTGTCACTGATCGACAACCAAGATGGGTACATTTTTGTCCAAAAAAAAATGATCAAGAGCCTTAACGTGATCAGGAATAAATTTGGCCACGACATCGACACAGTACTTGAAACTCAGAATTTTGGTGCATTTGAGAAGCATATTGAACATGCGTTAAAATCAGCGGATGTTGCAAAAACGAGCCTACTGGGCTTCATTGAAGGATTGGATATCGACGATGAAGATCTAAAAGGTGAATTGCGCAATCTGATAAACGAAAAGACCGAAAATCGAGACAAAAAGGCTGACGGCGATATAAGTATTGCTCGGCTGAAAGAACGAGATCCCAAGGAAATATTGCTTTGGTTTTCAGATCTATTTCTGCAGTCCGTAGCGTTTATGAAGTTGGCAAAGAAGCGAGAAGCCGAACTGGAAAACAGGGCTTAAATCCCCATTTGACAAGCCGTTAAACGCGCTTCAATCTACGTTCAAATTCCCCCCACGCCTTGCGGGCTGACACCTGTCAGCCCCATTTGTTTTTCCCAAAACCGCGATCTTTAGGGCCGTTCCCATTTTGAGGATATGGCCCCATGAAACTCACCAAGACGAGCCTTAACCGACTTAAGGGCGTGCACCCGGATCTTGTTCGGGTTGTCTTGCGCGCGGCCGAGATCACGGGCCAGCCGTTTCAAATCACCGAAGGTATGCGGACCCTTTCCCGGCAGCGGGAGCTTGTCCGGCGCGGTGCGTCCAAAACCATGAACTCCCGGCATTTGTCCGGCCATGCCGTTGATGTGGTTGCAATGGTCGGAAACCGCGTGTCTTGGGAAGTGCCGCTCTACTACCGGATTGCCGACGCCATGAAAGAGGCGGCCGAAGAACTCGGCATTCGAATAGAATGGGGTGGCGATTGGCGCAGTTTCTTCGACGGTCCGCACTTCCAATTGCCGTGGAAGCTCTACCGGAAAGACGACAATCCGGCGTCCTTCACATCCGTACCTTTTGTCTCCGATCAGGCGGAAGCCCTGACCCAGCGAATGCTGCGGATCGGAGATAAAGGGCCTGCCGTTGAACATCTTCAAAAACAGCTTTTCAAGCTCGGCCATGGTCTTGCGATCGACGGCGACTTTGGCCCGCGAACCCGCAGTGCGGTGCAAGGTTTCCAGCGCGGTCAGGGCCTCGTTGCTGACGGGATTGTCGGACCCAAAACCCGCAAGGCGCTGAAGGCATCGGCCTCCAAACGGTAAGCGCCACCAGCTCCAGCCAACCAACTTCAGGACCTCGAAAATGAACAGCACGAAATCTCTCTTCAAGTCCAAAACCTTTTGGGGCGCGGTGATCGCGATCGTCGCCAGCCTTGCCGGTCTGTTCGGCTTTGAAATCACCGCAACAGACCAACAAGACCTCATCGGGCTGTACGACCAGGCTCTTGCCGCCTGGGACAGCATTGCCGTTGTGGCTGGCGGGCTTCTGGCCATCTACGGCCGGGTCACCGCAACCAGCCGAATAGGCTGAATTGCCATGAACTGGATTTCCGCTCTTGGTGCTTTGCTTGGGTTCCTTCGGGAAGTCTCTGCGGGCATGCGGGAGCGGCAGATCCGTAATGGTGGCCGCGCTGAGGCGGTCGCTGCGTTTTTCACGGAGGCCACCAATGCCCTTCAGAAAGCCCGCACTGCTGAGCTTGGTATGGAGCATGAGCTTAATGCTCATCCTGACCGGCTGCATGATGACGACGGGTTCCGGAGAAACTGACGGGCCGGTCCCGGATGTCGTGACCGTTTCCGCGAAAGACAAAAAACAGGACCGCCTTCCGCTGGTTTATTGCGGGGCGAGCAAACCGTTTTACTGGTCGGCGGATGACACTCCAGAAAGCATCCGGCAGGCCAAAATTCATAATGCCAAATGGCGCGCGCTCTGCGGACCGCAGATTGCGATCGAAGCGCAAAGAGCGGGGGCGTAATGCTCGACTACATCAAGGCCCTCGACGGGGTGCTGGGTATCATTGCTGTCGTAATGGCATCCGCTGCCACATTGCACACGTGGTTGACCCGGCCGTCCAAGGCAAACGCCGACAAGATCGCCGAGCTTCAGGCGGTCAATGCGGAGTTACACGGTCGGATCTCGGATCTTGAAACGGTGATGAAAAACCAGCCGACCCGCGAAGACTTCCACGCGTTGAACCTCCAGCTCACCCAAGTCAGCGGCGACATTGCAACTCTGTCGGCCAATCTGACAGCGGTGGAGCGGATTGCGACCCGGATTGACGACTTTCTTCTCAACAATGGGGGCAAGTGATGGATTTCGCCGAACACTCCGCACAGGACGTCCGCCTGATCATTCTCAAGGGTTTGGCGGATGAAAATGACCACCGCCTGAATGAAACGCTGGTTGCGCATCTCCTGCAGGCCTTTGGTCATACCAAGAGCCGGGACTACATCCGGACCCAATTGCGCAAGCTGAATGAGCTGGGCGCGATCAGCCTTTTTGAGGTCGGGTCAGTTCTCGTTGCTCAGCTGAAACAGCCGGGCCTTGATCATGTTGAACGCCGGGCGTTTTTGGACGGTGTTTTGAAGCCGTCGATCGGTGGCTGACCATGGCTTCGCGTCGCGGCCGGGGCCGCTTGTCCTCGATCGAGAAACTCCCGCCCGAGTGCGATCACATCATTGCAGATGCGGCGCGGGATCTGCGCGGACGGGACAAGACCCAAACGGAAATCTATGAGGATTTCTACCGCGAACTTGAAAGCCTGCAAAAGGAGTATCGCGGCGAGCTTGAATTCACGATCCCGTCGTTTTCCGCGTTCAACCGATATGCGATCAAACAGGCGCACCTGACACGCCGCTTGGAAGATACGCGCGCCATTGCCGCCAGCATCGCCGAGAGCTTTGATGCTGAAGCATCAGACGATCTCACCCTGATCGCCTCTGAAGCCATCAAGACACTCGTATTTGAGCTTTTGACCGATGCGGGCGAAAGCGGCCTTGATCCGAAATCCGCCATGAACCTTGCAAACGCGCTGAAGTCCGCCGCTGCCGCACAAGGGATCTCGACCAAGCGCCGCGCGCAGGTTGAAAAAGACTACGCCAAGGCGGCGGAAGCTGCGGTCGATAAAGTCGCCAAAGCAGAAGGGTTCTCCGCAGATACGGTCCGCTCGATCAAGGCCGACATCTTGGGACTTGAGGAATGAGCATCGAGCCGCAGGAAAGCGAGTTCAGAACCGGCCGGGCCATCACCCAGGAGGAATGGGCCGAGCTTCGCTCTGCGTCCCTTTACGGTCTGCCGGACGGGCTTCAGGAGCTTGCCGATGTTGATCATGTGGAAGTCCTGCTCGGCTATCAAAAGCAGCTGTTAAGATCCACTGCGGCACATTCTGTCACCGTCGTTGAAAAGAGCCGGCGCACCGGGGCCACCTGGGCGCTCGGGGCGCAAGCGGTTCTGACTGCTGGGTCCAAACGGTCCGCGGGCGGCATGGACACCATGTACATCGGCTATAACCTCGATATGGCCCGCGAGTTTATCGACGTGTGCGGCATGTGGGCCAAGGCCTTTAACAAGATCGCCTTTGCCGCCGAGGAGTTTCTGTTTCCTGATGGCACCGGCAGCGATGGTGCCGATCGGCACATTCAGGCGTTCCGGATCCGGTTTGCCAGCGGTTTTGAAATCGTTGCCCTGACATCCAAGCCCCGGTCCTTGCGTGGCCGTCAGGGCTTCGTCATTGTCGATGAAGCGGCATTTCATGACGACTTGAAAGAGCTTTTAAAGGCCGCGCTCGCCTTCCTGATTTGGGGCGGTAAGGTTTGCATTATCTCCACTCATGACGGGGAAGACAACGCCTTCAATGAACTCATTCAGGACATCCGGACGGGCAAGAAAAACTATTCGCTCATCCGGTTTGATTTTGATGATGCCCTTGAAGACGGCCTTTACCAGCGGGTGTGTCTGAGGACCGGTCAAACATGGACCCCGGAGCTGGAAGCTGAATGGCGGGCGAGCATCCTGGCCGACTATGGCGATGCAGCTGACGAAGAGCTGTTCTGCATTCCGTCCAAGGGCTCCGGCACGTTCTTACCTTCATCGTTGATCCGCTCTCGCATGGCGGATGGCGTTCCGGTTCTGCGTCTGGAATGTCCGGATGATTTTGTGTTCCGTCCTGAAGCCGATCGGATTTCCTTTATCGACGACTGGCTGGAAGATCACGTCGCGCCGCTCCTGAAGGATCTCGACAAGCGCCAGCGTCATGTGTTCGGTCAGGACTTTGCGCGCGTTGCCGATCTCAGTGTCATTTGGCCGTTTGCAATCGCGCGAGACTTGCGCCTGGACACGCCCTTTACGATCGAGCTTCGTAACGTTCCTTATGAACAGCAAAAGCAGATCCTGTTTCATGTGATTAAAGGCCTGCCGCGCTTTTCCGGTGGCGCGATGGATGCCACCGGCAACGGGGCCTATCTCGCCGAGGTCACGCAACAGGAATTCGGCGAACACATGATCGAGCCGGTTCACTTCTCCCAAGGCTGGTACCGGGACAACACGCCGAAGTTCAAAGCCGCCTTTGAGGACGGCGATATCCGCACCATTCCGCGCGACGACGACACGCTGAACGATCTGCGCGCCTTCAAACAGATCAAGGGTGTTGCTCAGATCCCGAGCGATCAACGCACCCTGGACAAGGCCAAGGCCGGGCGCAAGCGCCATGGTGATGCGGGCATTGCGTGTTTGCTCGGCCACTTTGCCAGCGAACGGGACGTGCCGGAATACGACTACATGGCCGAGGAAGACGCGCTTGAGCATAGCCCGCTTGCCGACAGTGCCTTTCAGACCTCAGGGAGGGCCTTATGGTGAAAAGTCTCGTTGATCAGTATGGCCGCCCGATCGAAAAGACCGTGCTTGCCCAGGAGGTCGCTACTCCGGAAATCATGGGTGTACGCCGAACAGCCGAGGACCGTGAGGCATCCGGCCTGACACCCGAGCGCCTGGCGCAAATCCTCATTCAGGCGCAGAACGGTCACGCACGGTCTTACCTGACCCTCGCAGAGGAAATGGAAGAGCGGTACCTGCACTATGGGTCCCAGCTACAGACGCGGCGCTTGGCCGTTGAAGGCCTGACACCGGTTGTTGAAGCATCGGACGAAGTTCCGAAAAACATCACGGATGCCGTGATGGAGTTGATGGAAGGGGCGGACATCAACGAGACCACGGGCGAACTGACGGACGGGATCGGCAAGGGCTATTCGGTCTGCGAGATCATGTGGGAGTATGAACGGCGCGCGCTCCGGCCGGTTGAGTTCAAGTGGCGGGATCCGCGCTATTTCCAGTTTGACCGCAAATCTCTCACAGAACTGCGCTTGGGCGTTGATACCAATCTGGACGGTGAAGACCTGCCAGCGGCAAAATTCCTCATTCACAAGCCGCGCACCAAGGCGGGGATCCCGCTGCGCCGGGGTCTTGCCCGTCCGGCCGCCTGGGCGTTTCTGATCCAGTCTTTCGGCCTGAAGGATTGGGCTGCGTTTTCCGAGATCTACGGTGTTCCGCTCCGGGTTGGCCGGTACCATTCCAGCGCCAGCGCCCAGGACAAGCGGACGCTCCTGCGCGCGGTCAAGGCAATCGCCAATGACGCCGCTGCGATCATCCCGCAGGGCATGGATATCGAGTTCCATAAGGTTGAAGGTTCCCACGGCTCCGCTGTCTTCGGCGAGCTTCTGGATTACGTCGATCGGCAGGTGTCCAAGATGGTCGTCGGTCAGACCATGACGGCCGACGATGGATCGTCAATGGCGCAGGCGCAGATCCACAACGAGGTGCGCCTTGATATCCTGAAGGCAGACGGCAAACAGTTGGCGGCGACCTACAACCGCGATCTGATCATCCCGTTCGTAAACGTCAACTTCGGCCCGCAAGAGGTCTATCCGCAAGTTTCCTTCCCGGTTGCCGAACCGGAAGACATCAACGCATTGTCAACCGCGCTGGGCACTCTGGTACCGCTTGGGCTGAAAGTCGCCCAGCGGGAAATCCGCGAGAAGCTCGCCTTGAGCGAACCGGCACAAGAGGACGAGATCCTGCAGCCCGCCGCAAAGAGCACACAGAACGATGAAACGGCCGAGGACAAGAAACCGGCTCCAAAGCGCAAGATCAAGGACGACAAGGACGCGGAAGACCAGGAGACGGAAGAGGACGCGCAGTTATCCGCTCATGGGTCGGGCTGCGCGTGTTCCAATTGCGCCAGCCTTTCCGCCGATGCCAAAACACAGCAGTCTTTGGACGCGTTTGACCGGCTGTTCGGGCAAGTGGATTGGGAAGCCGTCACGGACCCGCTTCTTGCGCCGCTGCGCAGTGTCATCCTTGACGCGACAGACTTTGAAGACGTGCGCAAACGGCTGGAGGCGGCCGGGCCGGACAGCGAGCCATTGCGCAAGGCATTGTCGCAGCTGACGGCTATCGCTCGCGGGCTTGGTGATGTAAGCGACGAGGATTGACGTGCCAAAATGACCGAAACCACGGTTCGCAAAGGGTTTCAGACACCGCGCGAGGTCACGGACTATTTCCGGCAAAAGCGTTTGCGGCCCGCCTTCTCTTGGGGCGACGTCTGGGCGGAGGAACACAGCTACGCATTCACGGTGGCCAAGGCGGTCGACACCGAACTTCTGGGAGCCTTTCGGGCCACACTGGATGAGGCGATCGCAAACGGTGAAACGTTTGAGAACTGGAAAGCCAAGATTGCCGAGCGCCTCAAGGCACAAGGTTGGTGGGGGCCAAGGGCCGTTGCCGATCCGACCGGGCAGGATCCAGACCGGCAGGTGGACTTTTCCCGCTCCCGCCGTTTGAAGACGATCTTCTGGTCAAACATGCGCGCGGCTCGTGCGGCCGGACAGTGGGATCGGATCCAGCGGACCAAGTTGGCGCTTCCCTATCTGCTTTACGTCCGCACATCCGCAGCTGATCCACGGCAAGAGCATCTGGCCTGGGCAGGGATTGTTCTTCCCGTAGACGATCCATTTTGGTCAACGCACTTTCCGCCCAATGGCTGGGGCTGCAAATGCTCGGTCCGCCAAATCACACGCCGCGAAGCGGACCGGCTTACCAATGCCGGTGAAATGTCGATCGACGGAGAGACCATCCCGATTGTCTCCGAAGCCCCGGAGATCCGGACGCAGCCGTTCCGGAACCGGCGCAGCGGTGTGATTAGTCAGATCCCGGATGGCATTGATCCCGGATGGCATACCAATCCGGGTCTCTCCCGTGCCCGCACACTATCAACCCGGTTGATTGAAGAGCTGGAATACGCCGGGCCGGACATTGCCCGCCAGAAGATTGCCGAGCTGTTCGACGGATCCGCACCGCGTGTGTTGGCTGGATTGAAAGAACGGGTGCAATTGCCGGTCGCCGTCTCCAGTCCTCTGCAGAAGACGCTCGACGCACGTTCACCTTTGATCGTGGTTTCATCGGAGACCATGACTGTGAAGACCGGCAAACATGCGCCGGTCTCGATCGACACCTTTTCCCTGGTCGACCATATGCTGGAGACCGGCCGGGTCGTTGATGAAGGCCGGGACGGGTTGCAGCGGGCCGTCTATGTCCAGCTTGGCGGGGCATGGTGGAAGCTGGTCATCAAGAAATCAGCGGCCGGATATCTGAGGTTGCACACCCTCTACCGGGTAAACCCAAAACGTGCTTTAAAGTGGATTGGGAAGTCCCAGTAATGGCCCGTACTTCTCAAACGTCACAATTGTTTAGAGCGTTTTCAATGAAACCAGATCCCGGTTGGTTAAAGCTGTTTGCACTCGAATGGCATCAGGCGCTTTCTGGATTAATCGTATTTGGCGGTCTCACCGTTTTCGTTTCCGGAAATACGTTTTTATTGGATGGAATGCCAGACTGGGTGGGCTTCGCAATTGCACTAATGACAGCTCTGTTTTTAGTGCTGGTGCTTGCTCTGGTTCTACGAGCCTGTGCGAAATGGATGTTTAGGTTTTGGGCTCGGCCAGCCGTCCTAAGGAACGCCCGCAAGGAGCTTCCTCATCTTTCCTATGAGGAAACCATCCTAATCGGATCAATTATGCGGACTGGACGACCCGACTTTGTTGCGCACGGGAAGTTGCCTGACATTGTTGAAAGTACACTGCGTGTGCTCGAGGAAAGGAAGTTGCTATCGTCTGCTATCAAGGACGAAAAAACGCAGATGTACCGAGTCCACCCAATTGTTTGGAACGAGCTACTCGCAAATCATCATCATTTTGCTGACTATGCCAAAGAGCGTATACAACCCAACGACAAAGTCAGATACTCAATTTTGAGCAGGAACAAATCCAGTGTTTCGACGCCTGGGCAATTGATGTATCGCTGGGTGCCAACAGGTGCTTTGTTCTTTGGTTTGTTTTTATTGTTCCGTTATGAAAGTAAGCGCGGGTTGTATCCGAAGACGGCAGGAAAAGTGCCAGAGGGTATTTTTGAAAGACTGTTTGAACCAAAAAGCAGTTCCCGGTCTCCAGATGCCGATGTCTGGACAAGATTTGCCGATAGTACTTTTGGCAATCTACTAATCATTGTTGCTGTTGCGGGTTTACTTTTATTGACGCTTCAAGCCGTGAAGGATTGGAGGACTAAAGGCCGTTCACCGGCGATCGCACTAAATCCTGAAAGTGCGGTTGTTGAACACATTATCGGAAGAAAGTGACGGGAGGACGTGACCCCTCGCGGTCGCACTTGACCGGCACCACCGATTTTGCGCCGTCACCTTTCCAATATGCGACTTTGCGGACTGATTTGCAAATGCGTCGCGCGAGATTGACGCAGGAGTCTCGCGCTGATTGTATGTATGGATGTCCCGAAGCGGAGCCAATCGATGAAAACCTTGTTGTCTCTGGTAGTGTTCTTCGCTGTGTCGTTTCCTGCGTTTGCAGAACAGCCTCTAAGCGCGTCGGCCGCTCGGAAAATGGCGCATGACTTGGACAAACGCATTTCCATGACTGGCAATTACGGTTTGAAATGGGAAAACGGTGGGCCACAGCAAACTGATCGTGTGGCGTTAGTACGCGCAAGTAGCTCTATGATTTTTGCTACTCACGAGTTCTTGGAGGCTTGGGCACTAGACCGATTGGCAAACAGAGATAGCCCGGCTTCAGATGAGAGCGAATTGGACAAGTACTCCACCTGCGCATTCGCAAGCATGGAACTATCTAAATACGTTCTTGCGTTTGTCGGAGATCCATCATTTGCAGCGTTTGAAGATGAGAGTTACAGCAAGTTCGTTACCTACATTCAGTATTGCCGGGCGGCACTAGACGAGCCGATTGAATGAACACTTCCCTGTCACTGAAATAGGCACTCCAGAAAAACGCCTGTTGAGCGCACTGGATCGGGTATGGCTCGGAGCATATTGCCTTTTATCAGCATTAGGAGCGAACATGTTTAAGCGTCCACTTCAGGACATCACCAAGGATGACATTGTAAGATTAATTGGTCGATACGAAGACGAGCGTTTCGAAGCAAAAGAGATTTTGACTGGAGACGAACGGATAGATACTGGGGAGGCGCCGAAATTCGCGTCTCGTATCTACAATGGGGGTGCGTTGGAAGAGAAATCCCGCGACGCCATTGCCAAGGAGATCTGCGCCTTCGCAAACCGCGACGGTGGAACATTGGTGATCGGCTTGGAAGAAGCGGACGGCAACTGCATAAAAGGCTTGGCGGATCTACTGGTGCCCAACCCGGACACTGTTGCTGACAATCTGTCCCGGGCTGTTCAGGCTGTGATTGAGCCCCCACTTTCAGGTTTGCGCATACGAGGATTGGCTGATCCAGACCGATCAGACGGGCACGGCTATCTTGTCTTGCAAGTCGAACCGTCCGGTCTGGCTCCGCACCGGTTGAAGTCGAAAAAAGAAAAGGACGCCTATATCCGCCGGGGGGAAGAGAGTGTTTCCATGAGCATGCGCGAAATACAAGACCTGACATTGCTTGTCGAAAGACGGCGTGCGGGACGGGATGAAATCTTCGAAGCGCGCCGGTCAGCGTTTTTACGTCAGCAGGTAAGTACCAGTGAAGCCGCAACCGCCAAACCAGGTTATGTGGCCGGGAGGACTCTGCAGAGCGATCCCCGCCCGTCAATAACCGGCGTTCGTGACCTATTGATTTCGGCGAAAGAGCCGCGAGTTGTTGTGCGGGCGACTGTTGTGGCTTTGCAACCAATGTCCCGCAGATTTGCACTGCAGTCTGTTCAACAGCATTTTCTCTACCGGAGTGGCACCACTGGTAAACACTACGGTCGCGACGTTCGGAAAATTCATCAAGGCGCAATGAATTGGCGAGGGACATCGAACGGCTTTTACTCACGCTATTCAACGGACAGTGCGGACTGTTGGGACATTGTCTCGTGGGACGGCTTTGCGGATTGTTGGTTCTTTTTGCAGTGTAATACGGAAACCAATCCAACAGTTCTTCCACTCGGGTGGGCGCGGGAAGTTGTTGTTAGGGCATTATACCATGCTACTTTTCTGCGATTTGTGTCAGGTTCTTTCGATGCGCCCTTCGAACTGGAGGTTGAACTCCATAGACCCGAAGGTGCGATTATGGCCGACACCTACGGATCTTTTATCGAGTTGTTCGACCACAGTCTGGATCGCTCCTGTGTCCTTGGGCGCTACACAGTCGGCCCTTCTGATGCGCCGAATGATCTGGTCACACTCATAGCAAAAGAAATTGTGCAGTCGCAGGGTCTCGATAGCCGTACCGAACACATTGAATATCTACTCGCTGAGTATCAGACTGAACTTGCTACACGGCTGCCGCATCAAAACGCCCAGTGAGCGCGCTGGAGGGCTTTTGACGTGTCCATACCCGCGAATTTGCCCCAAAGGGCCTCCAGCCTGTTAAATCCCCGTTTAAAAACGATCCTGTCTTAGCGAGCGCGATGCAATTTGCGGGTGGCGTATCAAAACCCGGTCTGTTAGCCTCTGAGCACCTCCCCCAACCGATCCTGATTGCCACGGCTGACAGCTGTCAGCCCCGCAAGGCGTGTGCCGTCCCCGTAGCTTGGCGGCATGACCCAAAAGACCACCGCACACTCCGATATCGCCCAGGGCGACGTGGTGACAGAGATCGCCACGGCCAATGCCGAAACGGGAGCCTTTGAAGCCCCGGAATGGATCAAGATCCTTCCGGCTGGCAAAACGGTCACCCGCGATGGCCGGTCCTTCACTTTTGATCCTGTAAAGCTCGCCGCCCGCTTTCAAAAAGACGGCATCGACATTCCGATCGATCTGGATCACGGCATCACCAAAGGCGGCAAGCCGGAAGCGGTTGGCTGGATCAAGGAACTGGATGCCCGCGCCGATGGTCTTTATGGCCGGGTTGATTGGCTGCAATCCGGCCGGGACGTGCTGGAAGCCAAGACCCGCCGTTTCATCTCGCCAACCTTTACCCATACCAAGCAAGGATCTGCGACGTGGTTGCATTCCGTTGCCCTGGTATCTGCACCGGCGCTGTCCATGCCTGCGCTTGCGTCTGCATCCCCTGACGAACTGAAGGAAGCACCCATGAATGCGATTGCCGAGGCTCTTGGCCTCACGGCGGACGCAGATGAGGCCGCGTGCCTCACTGCCATTTCCGCCCTTTCCAAGGGCAAGGTCGACAAGGCCGTCCATGACGAAACCCTTGCCAAGCTGGAAGCCGCGACCGGCGAACTGGCGGCGCTGAAGGCCGACACCCGCAAAAAAGAAGTCGATGAACTTCTGGAAGGTGCGCTCAAGGACAAGAAGATCCTACCTGCGCAGCGGGATCACTACGCCACCTTGTGTGCAACCGATGAGGGCCTGACGCAGGTCAAGGCGTTGCTGGATGCCACCGCCAAGGGGCTCGGAGCATCCGGGCTCGACGATAAGGACGCCGGTTCTGCCGATGGCGACGATGAGCTGAACCCGGCTCAGCTGGCGGCAAAGGCCAGCGCCTACAGGGCAGAACAAGCCGCCAAGGGGATCACCGTCGACATTGTTGACGCTGTCAATCATGTGAAAGGAGATGGCAAATGATGCCGCTCATCAAATCCTACCGGGCACATGCCCTGGTCAGCGGAATGCGTCTGGTCGCAGCGTCTGCAACTGACCGCGAAGTGATGACCGCGACCGATCCCACAGACCCGATCCTCGGGGTTGCCGATACCTTCGATATCGAAACCGGCGAGATGGTTGATGTCATCCTGTCCGGCCCGGCTCCGGTTGTCTCCGGTGGCGACATTGATTTCGGGGATCCGATCACGGCCGGTCCCGATGGCCGCGCGGTCAAAGCCGTCCCGGTGGCCGGGTCGATCGTTCGCTTCGCAGGGTTCGCACTGTCGGACGCTGCAGAAAACGACCAGTTCGACATGGTTGTCGCTCCCGGCATTCTCAACACCCCGGCTTAAAGCACCCGGACTTCAAACCCTCAGGCTTTAAACGCCCGTTAAAAGGTTCTTTCACATGGCTCCTCCACGTCCCTTTGTTGTCGATCCGGTGCTGACAGCTATCGCGATCGGCTATTCCAACCCGGCTCAAGTGCTGATTGCCGACATGATCTTGCCGCGCCAATCCGTTGGTCAGGAAGTCTTCAAGTGGACCGAATACCCGATTGCGGAAGCCTTTACGGTTCCGGATACAGAAGTCGGCCGCCGTGGTCAGGTCAATCAGGTGACGTTCACAGGTGAAGAGCGCGAAAGCTCTACCCGCGACTACGGCCTCGACAACCCGATCCCGAATACCGACATCAAGGCGGCAGCAGCTGCACGCGCCGCTAACCGATCGAACTACGATCCGGAACAGCACAGCGTGGCCATGTTGACCAAGCTGGTTGAGTTGGATCGTGAGGTGCGGGTTGCGAAGACAGTGCAAGACCCTGCCAACTACAAGGCCGACAACCGTATGGTTCTGGCGGGCGGCGATCAACTGTCTGACTATGTGAATTCAGATCCTCTTGGGGTGCTGGACGCCGCGATCGAAGGCACTTTCATTTATCGCGCCAACACTATGACCATGGGCAATGTGGTTTGGGGCTTTTTGAAGCGGCACCCAAAACTGGTCAACGCCGTCAAGGGCAACCTGACCAGTGAGGGCTTCATCACCAAAGAGCAGTTGGCGGATCTCTTGGAAATCAAGAAAGTTCTTGTCGGCGATGCCCATGTCAACACGGCGCGTCCTGGCCAAAATGTCCAGATGACGCGCGCTTGGGGCAACTTCATTGGCGCGCATTACATCGATGAAAGCGCACGGCCTGAAGGCGAAGTTACGTGGGGCTTTACGGCTCAGTTTGGCAACAAGGTCGCTGGCCGCATTGAGGACCCGGATATTGGCCTTGAAGGCGGTTTCCGGATCCGGTCTGGCGAGCGGATCAAGGAAGAGATCGTCGCCAAGGATGTTGGGTATCTGATCCAAAACCCGGTCGCCGCCTAATCCACGTTTCGGGAGTGCCGCGAGCTGGATCTGTTTTGTGACGAGGCAGATCCGGCGAAGCCCCGCACCGGACGGTGGGCCCCAATTTGGGAAGCCGGTGCAAACAGTGGCGACGACATACCAGGGGAAAGATGCCCGACCCCCGCACCAAAGATTGAAGCCTTCGACGGCTTCCGAGCATCCGGGAGGGTGGAAGGCCCTCACTCCCTTCAATCCGGAGACATGAGATGGCACCGCGCAAGACATCCCCCAAAACTGCGAAGCCGGACGGTGATGAAACCGACAAGGCTGATGAGACCAAGACTTCAAAACCGGCAGACGCGGAAGCGGCAAAGGCCGCTGAAGAAGCCGCTGCCACGAAAGAAGCTGAAGCCGCCGCAGCCAAGAAAAAGGCCGAGGAAGAAGCTGCCCAAAAGAAGGCCGAAGAAGACGCTGCAGCCAAGCGCAAGGCCGAAGAAGAGGCCGCCAAGACAAAGGCTGCAGAACCGGAAACCCGGCCGCACGTGCTCCTGTGTCATGTCCGCATGAACGGCGAAATGCTGAAACCCGGCGATGAGGTGACCATGACCCTTGCCGAGTTCAATCACCTCAAACGCAATCTCGCCGTTGAAGGCGAATTCGAAGACTAACTGACACGTCAGGGACCCACCATGACCGTCTATGCCACGCTGGCCGACATCGACAACCGTTATCCGAACGAGCTGGTCATTCTGGCTGCGGACGAGGAGACCGGCCTTGTGGATGCGGACCGCGTGGCAGCTAGTTTATCTGACGCCAGTCTGGAAGTGCGCGCGATCTTGAGAGCCCGTTATGGTTCGGATGAACTGGCGCACCTGGACGCAGACAGCCTCGGCGTCCTGCAGGTCTACACGATCGACATCGCCCTTTACCGGGTTGCCCTCTCGTTCTCCCGATCCAATGAGCGGATCAAGGAACGCTATGAGAGCGCCATCAAACGGCTTGAGGCAATCGCCAACGGCAAAGGCGGTTTGTCCTTCTTGTCCGATGGCAGCGGCTCACAAGGCGCTGACGATCCGGCTGTCACCTCTCCGAATGAGGTGCTGTTTGATACCCCCGGCCGGGTGTTCACCCGCGATCGTTTAAGGGGTGTTTAAATGAGCTTTTCCCTGCGCATGGAAACATTCGATTTGGACGAGGCCCTTGTCCGTCTTCGGCCGATCTTTGATTTCGACACGGCGGAAGTCACCCCGGCGATCGCTGCGCTCGGCGAAAGCCAGACGCGCCGGCGGATTGCGGAGGAAAAGACTTCTCCAGATGGCGAGGCCTGGGCGGAGAACCTTGAAGGCACGTCCATTCTGCGCAAGACCGGCCGGAACCTTCTCGACAGCATTGCGAGCACCTACGAGGCCGATGCGGCCGAGTGGGGCGCGACTTGGGAATATGCCCATGTCCATCAGTTCGGCATGGAGATCGAGGCAAAGGATGCGGAACGTCTCGCGTTCACTGTCGGCGGAATGTTCGTCCGACCCCAAAAGGTCACCATTCCGGCCCGGCCATTCGTTGGCCTGTCTGACGACAACCGTCAGGAGATGATTGATCTCGTCACGGACTTTCTCGGGCTTGGAGGTCTCCAGTGATTGAACCGGCCACCTTGCCCGAACTCCTTGCAAACGATCCTGTGACACCCTTGCGGGATGCGGTGACCGCGCGCCTTAAAACCCTTTTTAAAGGCGTTACCGTCAAGTCCCACATCGGGAAGCTCGACATCTACGACGTTGTGAAACGCGAGCTTGTCAGTGCACCCGGGATTGCGATCGGCTGGACAGCTGTCAAAAGCCCGCGCGATGTCAGCGGCACATACTGCATGCCCGTTGATCTTGCCGCCTACATCGTGACCGAACACATGTCGATCGGGCGGCAACGTGTCGATCGGGCCGAGCTTGCGCACGCGATCGGAACCCGCCTTTTGAAGATCCTGCACAATGCGGACATCGCCTCATGGGGTCTTGAAGGGATCACACCCCCGGACGGCGATCCCGGTCCGATGTTCAAACCGATCTTCACGGCGACCGCTTACGAGAAAGGCACCGCTTATTACGCGGTGACCTGGACGCAGATGCTGATCGACCTCGGGGAAGACTTCCTTGGTGGACCAACACCGCACTTTGTTGCCCATGACGAAGAGCGCGGCCCCGGCTTGAAGTTCCTGGACGAAACCAACATCCCGCCTGAAATCGCTGCGATGATCCAAGAGGATGCAGAAAATGATGGGGGGCAAACGTGATCGATCTTGCCGCCCGTGAGCTGCGCACCCTGCGCCGTCAGCTGATCCAGACCAACGGCCGACTTGCGCGCATGGTGCTGCCCGGCAAGGTTAAGCCGGGATCCCAGGACATGGAAAACCGGACCGTCCGCTTGATCCTTGCGACTGGCGAAGACGGATCGGAAATCCTGTCACCGCCTGTGCGCTGGCCCGAGCCCGGCGCTGGCCGTCTACAGGTTCATTCAGCCCCGGCCGACAACGAACAGATGGACCTTCACAGCCCGTCCGGAACGATCGGCACGACCAGCAAGGCGATCTGGTCAACCTACGACGAAGACAACCCGCCGCCGTCTCAGGAGATAGACGAAGCTGTGGTCCTCTTTGGCAACAGCATGGTTCGCCTCAAAGAAGAGGAAGCGCGTGTCAAAAGCCCGAAAGTGGTCGTTGAAAGCGGCGATGTGCATCTGTCGGGCGAAGGCGGTAAGAAAGTCGCGCGGGTGGGTGACAAGGTAGAGGTTGGGACCGGATCTTCTGCGGGCCTTTGGCCGATCGTGGAAGGCTCCAGCACCGTGAGGGCCACCGGATGAGAGCTGTTCGCTATCGCACCGGCACCTGCGCCCGCACGGGGTTGTTCCTGCGTGGCTGGCCGCATTGCGCGCAAAGCCTTGGAAAGATCTGGCAGACCCGGATTGGAACCCGGTCCATGCGCTTGGCGTTCGGGGCTGAACTGCGCTCGCACTTGGGCGAGGATATCACCCCGGAACTTGCGCTCGACATCTACACCGATCTGACAGTTGCTGCGCACACTTACGAGGATGAATACCGGGTTCAGCAAATGCAGCTGGTTGCCCTGACCCGTCAGGGTGTTCTTGGCCTGTCGCATTCCGGGACCTATTACCCCGAAGGAAGGTTCGGGAATTATGACGTTGCTGAGCCGGTGACGGCCAAGGTCGCGCTCCGCGCCTTGCGGCGGTCCGAGGTGCCAGCATGAAGCTTTACGCACCCGCCGCTCCGGATCTGTCCCGCTTGCCGTTTCCAGATGCTTTGGAAGCGATCGAATATGAGGCGCTGGTCCAAGAGCTGATCGCAGACTATCAGACGAAGATGGCGGCGGCCCGGCTGGCTAATCCGGACTGGCCGGTATGGGACGTTGGCAACAAGCTGACCGACCCGGCCGTGATCCAGATGGAGGCGGTCGCAACGGTTCGGCTTCTGGACCGGATCCGCGTCAATGATGGCATCAAGGCGTTTCTTGCACCCTTTGCCAAGGGCACCAATCTGGACAACTTGGTTCTGGGGCAAGGGGTCACCCGCAAGATCCTGAAGGAAGAAACAGCAACCGAACCAGCGGTCATGCAGACAGACGAAAGCCTGTTGCTGCAGTATCTCTTTTCCTTCCAGTTGCCCGCCGTCGGATCAACGGGCGGGATCCTCTATGATGCCTGGGATGTCTGGCCAGCGCTGACCGATGGCACCGGCATGCTGGATGCCCGCGTGAATGGCTGGAAGGTCCATAAGCAGCTCGGCAATCTCAACCGGCGCGGGGATCAGGATCTGGTTCTTGCAGGGCCAAATGGCGAGGCACCACCGGCTGAAATCCTTTCTCAGATCCGCGCCCGCGTCTTGAGCGAAAAGCGGATGTTGGACGGGATGGGCCTTCAGGTCATGGCCGCCAAGCGTCACGTTTACAACGTGCACCAAACCGTCACGGTCCTCGGCAACGGTCCGGCGCTGGATCTTGTTCTCGCCGAGGTCGAAGCTGCGATCCGAGCAGCTGCGGCCCGGCGCATGCTGATCGGTGCGCAAATCCAGCCCGAATACCTTACCGGCCCGTCCTTTGTGGAAGGTGTGTGGGCAATTGAAGACCATGCGCCCGTGTCTGTTGAAGCGGAGCCGTACACGATCCCGGTTTTGGGTGATGTCACCTTGATCCCTGAGGTGCTGCCATGACCGATTTCAGCACCCTTCAGCCGGACAGTGCGGACGTTCAAGAACGGATCATGTCAAAGGTTCTGTCCTACGATCTGGACGTTCCTTATCAGATCCTCATGGATCCGTACCGGACACCGGCACGGTTCCTGCCGTTCCTCGCCTTCCACTATGGCGCAGACCTCTGGATCCCGAGTTGGACAGAGGCTGAACAGCGGGAGGCCGTTGCGCAGTTTGCGGGTCGGTCCACGACCTATCCGGGCGAGAAGCTGGCAGGCCTTAAAACCACCCGTGAAGGCGTGCGGCGCTACCTTGCCCTGGTCGGTGCTGAGTTGATCGACACGATGTCCTATCCGCAACGGGTGGTGGTTGGCCGCACCGTGAAGCGCCGCATGCCGATAGGGCACCCGCCGTTCCTCAACCGGCATCTGGTTCGGATTCGGATCAAGAAGCCGAAAAACGCCTTTGTGCTGGGCCGGAGTTTCCTCGGTCGCTCACCCCTCAAGACGGCCTCCCGCGAGCCGATCAAAAACTGTTTGAAGGCGCTTCGAGCTGCCAAGAACGGTGCCACCCAAGGCCGCGTGGACTTCGGGCACCAACGCATCATCACCATTGACGACAACATCGACATCGATGACGGGATCCGGCTCGGTCAGTTTGTCGATCGAAAGAGGCTGTAACCATGTCCAAGAGACTTCTCCACGGCGAAGCTGAACTCCTTGAGCCGAAAGACCTCGAAAAGGCATCAGAAGCGTCTTACGAGCACGCTGAGAACATTGCAGGTGGTGCGATCGGATATCCGAACCATTGGGCGCGTTTTACGATCGAGACACCCTCAGCCTTGGTCATCCGGGTCAAGCAAGGTCAGCTCTTCAAAGGCGGCACGATCTATGATCTGGATGAACCACACGACGAAGGCCTGACCGGGCATCTGCCAACCGTCGCGGGCGACATGAAATACGTTGCCCTTCTGGTACGTGGCAAAACCGAGACCATCGAAGAACACCGCTATGTAGAGATTGATGAGGATACGGAAGAGGTCGAATACATTCCGGTCCCCAAATACCTTGCCAACATCTGCAGCTTCGTCATCCAGGCCGGTGTTGCCTCGCCGACGCCAGTCAAACCGAGCGTGGATGATAGCGAAGTCTGCATTGCCTATGTCCTCCTAAGCGTGTCCGGTGTTGAAGCCCTCGAATACTCCCATGATGACCGGGTGAAAACACTCTATGAGGTTGAAGGCCGTGTCCGGGTTCTCGAAGCCCAAATGGCCGCGATCTATGCACGGACGCTGACACTGGAAACGGATCTGGCCAACGTTCAGGCGGATCTCAAAAACTACGCCTCCCGCAACGCGGTCCGTCAGCTGCAGGAAGATATGGCCCAGGCGCGCAAGATCATTGATCTGCCCGATGCCGCCCGCGCTTACTTTTACGATCCCGCCTTGGTCGGCTGGGCCTGGTCGAAAACACACGTCTCGTGGAATGCCCGCGTTGATGAGGGGATCCGCTTTCCCTTTGATGCCCTTCAGGACAATCAGCTGACCGTTCAAAACCCGGAACAGAGTGACATCAAGATCGTCAACAACGTGATGATGTTGAACTGGGTTGAAACCACAATCATCGAAGTTGATGGCCCCGGATCCACGCGCGACATTTCCAACATCGTCCATGAAGAAACCACGCTCGTGGCCCGGCATGTGGCGCGCTCCAGTGTGAGTTACGGTCCGACGGTCGCCTTTTGTGGCAATACGCAGGAACTGTCAGGCTATGAAGGCTCCGTTGCCGGTCAAACCTTCCAGGCCAATGGCGAGACGCTCCAGAACATGGGGCCGATCAATGCGCAGTTCTCAGGGGACAGCGTTGATCTCAGCGACTTCAACGCCACGCATGGCGGCGGATATGACCTTGATATGGTCGTGCTTCACAACAGCCAGATCGGGCAATCCGGTAACCGCGTGATCAATGCGGCCCGGACGGTTCAGGTGAACTCCTGGACAGAAACCCACTGGGACGAAGTCACCACGACTTACAGCGTCAACGGCTCCATCTACTCGCAGACCTTCCCGATCAGTCAGGCGATGATCCTGACATCGATCGACCTGAAGTTCTCCCGGGTCGGTGGCAGCGGCGATGTCACCTTGTTTTTCTGTGAAGCTGATGTCTCTGGCGATCCGCTGTTGACCAAGGTGATTGCCCAATCGACCGTCTTTCATGCGGATCTTGCCGAGGGTTGGGTGAACTTCCCGTTTGAACCTCGCTACTTGCCGCCCGGCAAGCGCTATTCCTGGGCAACCTCTACCGCTGGCAACCATGCTTTGCACACCGCCACGGGCAACATCTTCACGGGCGGTACCTTGGGATGGAGTACGGATGGTGTTTGGTCTCAGGGCTCGCCGGAAGAGGATTTCTGCTTCCGGCTCAACGGAACGCTGCACACGCACACGCAAGCGCGCGTCTTGTTCAATCCGTTGAACCTTCCCGGTGGCATGACGCAGATCAAGCTGCTCTACGAGGCGTTCACGCCGGATGGCACGTCCATGATCTGGCGCGTTCGAACCTCTCCCGACCATCCGTGGCAGGCCATCCAGGCGGAGACTGCCGCTCGGCCAAACCCGCTCCGCGGCCTGCCGGAAACCTGTCAGTTGGAGCTGACCATGATCGGTCTTGGCGGTCTCTCTCCGGCACTGCTTTTGAATGAGTATGCGCGCGGTGAAGCGCACCGGCACAAGTTCAACGGCCGGGGCATCACCAAGGAACTGGAATTCGGGCTGAACACCACAACGCTCGATGTCAAATGGGTGCTGGATCAGTTTGATCCGGCGCTGCACACCGCAACACCGAAGGTGATGGTCGCCGGGGTCGAATATGAGGCGGATGCGGACTCCTTGGTTCGCGATGTCCAAAGGCCGGAACGCTTCATCTTGCGGGCTGAATTCACCGTGCCGGAAACCGACCGGGCGCGCAGCATTCTCGATATGACAACCACCGATATTGAAGCTGTGTATTTCGTAGAAAACACCGCTCTTTACGCAACTTGAGGTGAGAGATGACGCCGGAAGACATTCAAGACGGTGTGACCTATCAGGTAACGCTTTTAAAGCCTGTTGAACGCGGTCACCGCAAGTATCTGCCACGGGCGCAAAACCGCTTCAAAGGCCGGGTGCTGAAGGAGATCGCCGCGAACTACGGCTGGGAGGTGTTCGGTGACATCCAACCTGCCTGAAGAGCAGCATGATTTTGTTGCTCCGCTGAAGTTCGTGCTAACGCGTGCCGCTTGGGACGCGGTCATTCCTGTCATCATGGGCCGTATTAGGGTGCTGGAAGGCACGGTTGCCGATTACCACGCTGTGATCGCCCTGTTGGAAACGCAAGCGCTCACCGTGATCTCTGACACCATTACGGCGGAGATCAATATCCGCCGTGCCGAGCTGGACGCAATCACGGCGGATGCGGCCGCGCTCGCAGACGAGATCGCCTTTCTGCGCGCCGGCGGGATTGATGCCTCCATGGTCAATCTGCAGGCCATTACGGATCTCGCTGCGAACAACGCCCAGGATGCGATCGCCGAGTTGGTTCAAAAGATCGAGGCATTTCCGGAACAGGCCAGTGCCGCCGACATCGCAGCAGGCACAGACACCGAAAAATATGTCACCCCGGCCGCGCTTGCTGAAGCCGGTACCGGTGGCGGTATTGCCACACACCTCAAGTACTCCTGAAGGACGCCGACCATGGCCGATGAACTCGTTGAAATCTATAGGGGCGTGCACACGCTGTCAGAACTGACTGCTGGCGGGATCAATATCATCTCGGGAAACTCGACCGACTCCTATGTTATCAAGGATCTTCAGCTGAATTTCCTTCAATCTGATCAGTTCCCGTTGGCGGTTTCCGTTGACGGGTTCCGGGTTGGGGCTTTCACACGCTCGGCAGAGGGCAGTGAGATTATCCAGGCAAATGCCGATGTCACGCTGTCCCTGTCGGAGGGAAAATACGTTGATCGCGTGTTTCACGGTATAACATCAACTGGATCGCATATCGCCGAAATCCGCTTGGCTTATATTGAGGGGTTTGGATACCTCTCTGACCCGGTTGTCGAACGCCAAGATATTCCTTTCGGTCACAGCCCCGGCAGCTCTAAGCGCTATGCGGTGATGAGCGAGGACGAGCAGTATGTGACTGTTGGTTCGTGGGATGGCAACAGCGCTAGCCACATTGAAAAGGTGAGGGTGTCGGACGGCCAAACGGTCGTCAGCAATCCTATGACCAGCTATGATGCTTGTCCCCAATACGGTGGTGACGGTTACTTCTATTTCACCCGCAACAACAATTCGATTTGGCGGTTGCCGGTGGATGGGGCTGCCGGCCCTACACAGTTCGTGTCTGGAACGGCCAACGGCTCTCCGGGTACAACCTACCCGGTTTTCGGAACGAACAATGTCCCAGCTCCGAATGGAGAGCGGTGTTTTGTCCAGGCTCATGGAAACACCAGTACCGTCTATGCCTATTTTGTTAACGCTGAAACAGGTGAAATCCTTCGGTCATACTCTGTTGGAAGCGGTAACAACCAGCCTTTTGATAGTATTGCCACGGGTTGGAAGCTGGCCCCCTTCTTCGATCTCAATACCGGGGCATGGAAGCTGGCACATCAACGTCAAGACGTACACACGCAGATGCGGGTTCTTGACATGCCAGAATCGTCTGGAAACTCCTCGATAGAGTATTCCGGGGGACTGGCGCAGGGTGGGTCGAGCCCGCGCTTCGTAGCGCTCAATGACAGCATTGTGGCTTTCAGTAGCAGCACACCGAACACGTTGTTCATGTACGACACAGGCATGGATGATGAGACCGTTCTTAATCTCAGCGGTGTTGTCGCAAGTATTGACGCCAACGAGCAGCTTTCCTTTGTGCGGGAACTCACCCCAACTCAGGCTGTGATCGATGGCCGGACCTATGCCAACCCGTCTGTTGCCGTTCGCGTGACCGGCGTGAAATCGAACTAGGAGACGGTCATGCTCAAACAGGTAGAAAACGGGGCAATACAGGGCGGGACTTCGACTGAGCGCGTCATAGCGCTTAGCGGCTCTAGTAACAACATCATGTATACGGTTCCTGGCGGAAAGCGCTTTGAGGGATATTTCTCTGGGTCCAGCGGCAACTCTGCGCTCATCGTCAATGGCGGCTACCTCTATTGCCCTGTGAACTCCACGGGTTCGGCCGCACCAGCCCTGCCAATCACGCTGCTGGCAGGGTCGGTTGTGGCTGCGTCGAGCGGGTCTACAAGTTTGTGGGGGATTGAAAGAGATGTCTGAAGAACCATCGGTCATGACGACCACCATTCACGCTGATCTTTCCTCCTGCACGATCTCCGCTGACGGAACCTGCGAACTCAAGCTGCCGAACTATCACACCTCCACGCTGGAGCCGTTCACTTCCGAAGACCAGGTTCACGCCCATGTCGAGGAAATGGCGGCCAAAGTTGCGGTCTGGCAGCCGATCACCGAGGCTGCCCCAACTTACAGGGGCCTGACTTATGTCGAGTACATCAGTCACGTCCAGATCCACGGTCCGATCACGGACGAGCAGGCGGTGGAGATCCTGTCCACCTCGGTTGACCCGTCGATTGTCCTGATCCGGCTCAAACTGGAGAAAGCCGGATCGGCTATCTACCCAGATAACCCGATTGTTCTTGGCGGTCTCGATACGTTGGTCGCCAAAGACTTTATTGATGCAGCAGGCAAGACGGCCATTCTGGGTAATTGGCCGACCGTTTAGACCGGTCGACTTCAGCGGCGAATACGGGTAGTGTTTTCGCCACCTAACCAGTGACTTTTCCTGCGGGCTGACATCTGTCAGCCCCTTTTTTTGTTCGCACCCAGCCATCTTGTCTCCAGCCTTTAAAGAAGGATTGAACCGGCCTTCAAACGGTCTTTAACGGAGACAAAGATGCTATGAGCGCTGTTGTGCCAAATGTCGGGACACGGGTCTTTTCCAACCTGTCTCCGACCGTCGTTTCCATCAATGCACGCCAGACCTTTGCAGCGCTGCCCTTGCCCGCACCGAACGCGGACAATTCCATTGAGAAACACCGCCCTTATGCGATCTCGACTGAAGACAGCGAGATGATTGCAAAGCTTGGTGAAGGTGTTGCCAAGGACACCATCACGCAGATCGCGTCCACCGGCATTTCCACTGACATCATCTTCGTGCGCTGTGACGATGATCCGGACGAAGACACCCAGCTTGGCCACATTGTGGGCGATGCAGCCCAAAAGACCGGCTCCTGGGCGGTTCTGGATGCCAAGGGCGAAATCGGCCTGGAAGCCGGATTGATCCTCTCCCCGGAATATTCCCACCAGCGGCCCGGCGATGCGGCCAATCCTGTTTTGACGACGCATGAAGCGATCTGCGGCAAGCTGATCGACTGTTTTGCGATCGGTGATGCAAACGGCACTGAACGCGAGCACGCGGCCCTTGCAGCTGCTGACTTCGCGACCGCGCGCAATATCCTCATGGGCTGGCCGCGCGTCAAAGTCTGGAAGAACGGCGCAGATGCGACCGCACCCATGTCCACCTTTTGGGCGGCTCAGATCCTGAAACGCGATGCAGAAGTGGGCAACCGCTACAAGGCGGCCTGGAACAAGCCGCTGGTTGGGATCCGGGGCACCGAACACAGGGTCAGCCACCGAGACGGCGATCCGACATCTGACAGCAATTATCTCTGTCAGGCGGGTATCGGCACTGTCATTGAAAACAAGCTGCTTTGGGCTCCGTTCACAACGGCCACTGACCCGACCACCCGTGATTACCGCTCCATCAAGCGGATCCGCACACGCCGGTCGATCGAGAAATCCTTCCTGCGAGCCATGCGCAAATACAACGCCGATGATCTCGGCGCGCATCTGGCAACGCTGGTCTATCAGACCATGTCGGAGGCATGCTCCAGCCGTCAGGCGATCAACGCCATCATCGACTATGAGCTGGTCTGGCAACGGTCCTTGAACCCGAACACGGCGCTACGTGATGGCAGCTTGATGACCAAGTTGCGTTTTGAAGAAACGCCGGAGCTGGTCGATCTCGGCATCCACACCGAACCGCAGCCGGAAGCCTATGACCTCCTGGCCGACAATATTGCCGCCGCGCTGGAAGCTCTGGGCGACCAGAACATCCGCGTAGAGGCCTAACGCACGGAGCCACCTTATGGACAGCCTGATTTACGGCGCAAACTGGTACGTTGACACGCTCAATCAGCGTTTGCGCCTCTCCAGCGTTCAGTTGCCGAACCTCTCCCGTGTTCAAGACACCATTTCAACGGGCGGCGGCTGGATGAACTTTGACCTTCCTGGCGAGATCGAGCCGCTGCGTGCGCCTTTTTCTCTGCACGGTGCACACGAAGACGTGCGTGGCCTGTTCGGAGCTGAGGCCGGGGATTGGACAACGTTCTATTACTATGAACGCCTTCGTGACATCCGGCAGGGCATCAACAAGGGCCGGATCGTCATCCTCAAAGGCCTTGTGTCCGAAGTCTCTCCACCCCGTGTCTCTGGCAAGCGTGGAGGGGAAACCGGCTATCAGGTCGGTTCGATCGTCACATACGAGGACATCATGGACGGCAAGCGGATCCACATGTTCGATTTTTTCGCCAACAAGATTGTCCGTAATGGCGTTGATTACTCCGCCGAACACAACCGACTGACTGCCGCTTAAACGAGGATCTCATGACCAACCCCACCAAGGTCAACAAGACAGACAAAACCGAAGATCAATCCGGCATCGACGTTGATCTGGCAGATATCCCGTTGCCACCGCCCGAGTTGGATGATGACCTGGACAATTCGGTTTTGCAAACAGGATCTGCGGAAGCATCTGCCGCCTCGAAAGCTGAACCCAAGCCGGTTGAGAAACTGGAATTCTTGTCCGACCTTTCCACCCGTGAGGATGTTCACATCTTGAAACACCCTTTCCGTTGGAACGGCGAACCGGTGACAGAGATCCCTGTCCGGCGCTTGACCGTGGCCGAGGTCGGCAGGGCACTCGATGCGTCTGACGGACCGGCAGACTTTTATGATGTCTATGCGGCAATGACGGGCTATCCGGCTGCTGTTCTGCGCGGGCTGATGGACGAGGACGGTGATGTTGTAGTCGGGAAATGCCGGGATTTTTTTCCACAAATGCTGCAAGCGGCGAAAGGCTCGTAGCGCGCCCGCAAGACTGGCGAGCGCTTGCCGCGAGGGTGGCGAATACCCTGCACACGCCCTTGCCACAAGTCCTTGCCATGGAATGGTGCGATTGCCTGTTGTGGTGGCATGAAGCCGATCGGGTCCACGGTGAAACCTTTGGTCTGCTGGCGAGAGCCGTGCCATCTGAATAGCAGGAGACCCCGCCTTGTCCTTTGACGTTTCCATGCGGTTGCGCCTTGACTACAAGGACCGTGACGCCCGCCGCGCCGAGAAAGACCTAAAGGACATCCAAGCCGCCGCCAAACGGCTGAACGGCACCGGCACGGGCAAACTTGAAAAGGATCTTGAAGATGTCTCGCGCAACGCGCGGGCAGCGGCAACAGCTCTGGACCTTCCAGCCGAGAAGGTCACCCGCCTAAACGGTCTGAAAACCGACCGCGTTGAAGCCGAACTCAATACCTTGAAAGCTGCAGCCGGGCACCTGTCCGGCAAGCTTGACTTGCCAGCCCAAAAGATCCGGAAGCTGAACCAGCTGAAGACGGATAAGGCGGAACGAGAGCTAAAGGATCTCGGCCGTGCCGCCAATGGTGCAGCCGGTAGTCTTGAGAAAGTGGACAAGACAAAGTTCAACCGGCTGAACGGAGAGATTGACCGGACGCGGACCAAGCTTGGCACTCTGGACGACAGGCTTAACGCACACACGGCTATCAATGGTCCGGCTGGACGTTTGACAGGTGTTATGGGCGGCCTGGGCACGGCTGCCGGCAATGCCTTTGCCGGTCTCCTGGCCTTTGCGTCCGTCGATAACATCCTGCGGGGTTTAACGCAGCTGGAAGATGGTTTTAACCGCCTTGATGACGCCGCTGCTAGGGTCGCCGTAACAGCAGAGGTCTTGGCTCCGGAAGCCGTGGACACCATCCGCGAAAGCAATGATACGTTGGCCCTGAAATACGGACGCCCTACCGCCGACGTCAATGCCGCTCGTGATGTCTTTGCCGCAGCCAATTTTCCGATAGACCAACAAAACAGATTGCTGGATCCGACCACCAAGGCAGCGAACGCCTCGGGCGCAGATCCGTCAATTATGGCCAACGCTGTGCTCTCGGGAATGAACAGTTTGGGAATAACCGATCGCGATGTTCCTGCATTCCTTGATCAGATCGTCAAAGGTGGCAAGGAAGGTGAATTCGAGATCGAGGCCATGGCCAAGTACTTTCCGGAGCTGGGGGCACTTTATGCTGCCAGCGGTCGCACCGGTCTTGATGCCTCTGCCGAGCTGATTGCACTGGCTCAGATCACCCGGAAGGGGGCCGGGATGGAAAGCGGCGCGGCAACAAACCTGCAAAACTTCCTCAGCAAAATGTCCGGTCCGGACACGGTGAAAAACTTCAAGGAAAAAGGTGTTGACCTTCCCAAACTCGCTGAGAATGCGCAGGCGAGCGGAACACCTTATGTGCTTGCCCTTTTGGACGAAGTGGAACGTTTGACTGGCGGCGATGAATTTAAGATTGGCGAACTCTTCGGCGATATGCAGGCCAAGGCGGCATTAAGGCCACTTCTCACCAAACGTGATCTGTACTCCGAAATTTATGATGCCGTTCGCAACCAGTCTGGGGGCGGTGTCGACAAAGACTATGATTTTCTGGCCGATCGCCCAAAGGGCAAGAAAGATCGCCGGGACGCGGCATGGGCACAGATCGGGGCAAGCCTTGGCGAGACTTGGGGAAGCACGATCGGGCCGATCCGCGACGAATTCCTTGGCTGGTTGCATCCCGAATGGCGGCGCATGGAGGAAGGCCGCGCCGATCGGAAGCGCCTCAAGAGCGTTGAGGTAGAAGGTCTGGAAGCCGACATTGCAGACATGCGGGCGCGTCTCGATGACATGGGCGCACCAACCAATGGCATGCCAGACATTCATGCGTCGGGCCGTACTAACCTGCAGCTCCGGCTCCGGGAAATGGAAGCCGAGTTGCAGCGTGCTCGTGAGGTCCAAGGCGCGGCAACCGAAACGCCGGTACCGGAACGGCCTTCTAACGTCCCGCGCGCAAAACCGGGCAGGCTTCCGGGCAAACAATCCAGTCTGATCCCGGACATCGGCGATACGGCCGGACATCTTCAGTCGGCCGGGAGTGAAGCCGGGGCAAAGTTCGCCGCAGCCTTGGAAGCGGAGACCAAGCGATTGGGCTCGGTTGCCGACAATCTGGAAAGCCGGTTTTCCTTCACCGCGACGCCGACCATCTCGCCGCAATTCTCGGCCGGGTCCGGATCGGCGAGCCCGGCCGCCGCGACCCGATCGAGCGCAGGCGGTGCCGGTCCGGTTGTCCATCAGACGTTCAACGGCACATCGGATCCGCAACGCACGGCGCGCTATGCCACCCGCGAACAGAACCGCGCCATTCGTCGGTCTCGGAACCGGGCGCTTCATGATCTTGGATCCTTCGCATGAGCACTTTGATCTCCATCGGCAACGCCCGTTTAAAAGTGATCGGCCTTAATCCGCAGCGGTTGACCGATCAGGGGGAAGCCCGGTTTCCGGGACACCCGACGTTCAAGGGCATGCACTACCAGAAAACGGGCCTGGGCGAACAAACCCGTCGTCTGGAAATCATGACCGTTCCGCACATCCTGGGCGGCCTCGACGCGCTTGGCTGGTTGCTCCAGCACTTCAAAAATCAGGACGAGGTGACCTATTTCCGGCTGGCCGCAAACCTTGCCGGTCACTTGGAAGGGTCTGTCGTTATCCGGGACCATTCGATCGATGAAGACCGCATTCATCCGTGGTCCGGACGTGGGCGGATCCTGACTGCTGAAATCGGGCTTTTGTTCGTGGGGACAACGCCGTGACAGACACACTGGAAATCATCGGAAAGGTGGTCATCACCGAAGACGAAGAGCGGCAGGACCGCGTTGCCCGCCGCCTCTATGGCGAGGAAAGCGGCAATCTGGAACGCCTTCTGGAAGCCAATCAAGGTCTTGCGGAAAAGATCCGGCCGAGCGTTGGCATGATGACCTTTGGAACCGTGCTGGCGCTACCCGAAGCCAAGGAACCGGCTGAGGAAGAAATGACGAGGCCTTGGGAATGAGTTTGAGCCGTCCCTATGTGGAAGTCATTGGCCCGACACAGCGCAATCTGGTTCCGTTTTGGGGGTCTGACCTGATCGGCGTCAGGGTCACCGACCACGCGGGTTATGAGAGCGATGAAGCGGTGTTGCGGTTTTCCGATCGCAGTAAGGACGTGCCGCCCAAGGGAACGCTCTACACGATCGCGGCTGCATACGATCGGACCCGCCCGCCCATGCTCGGGGCCTACAGCTTCAGCCATGTTCGCTTCACCGGGGATCCCGAAAACGGCCACGTCAAAGAGATCGTCTGCCGGGCGGCTGATTTCATCGAGAAGATGAAGGAAGCCAGTTCCAAGCACTATGACACAGAAAACGGGTTCGGCACGGCGGGCAAGATCTTCCGCGACCTTGCAAAGAACGCTGGCGTCCCGGCAGTGGTTGCGCCCGCGCTTGAGAACATCGAGATCCCGTACCGGCTGCGCTGGCGTCAAAGCCCGCTGGATTTTGCAACGGATCTCGCCGATGAGATCGGCGGGATCCTGAAGCCCCAGGCGGGGAAGCTGGTTGTCATGGAACGGGGTGCAGGCCAGTCAGCCAGTGGCCGCACCTTGCCGCCGATCCTGATGCGGCACGATCCGAGTTTTGAGTATGAAGTGGAGATCGAGGAGCGCCCGGCACACAGCGCGATCGAGGGCGGCTGGTTCGATCCGAAGACAGGTCGATCGAAGGCCGAGCGCTCAAGCGCTGGGAACCGGCAGGGCGGCCTTGCTGCCGTGCTTCATCCGTTCGCCAGTGAGGTTGAAGCCCGGCGCGGATCCTCAGCCTTTGCACAGCAGCTCGCCCGCTACACCGGGACCGGCTCGTTTACCGGTCCTGGACAGCCGCAGGCGCTCGCAGGTGCGCCCTTCATCCCGTCCGGCTACGGCAGTGCGATCGACAGCATCCCGTGGGAGGCGGAAACCGTCATCCATGACATTGTGCCGGATGACGGCTGGGTCATGACGGTGGACGTGGAGACACAGGAGAAAGCGGCGTGAGGGGGGTATTCGTCTTAGGCTTTAGAGCGCAGTCTTTTTCGTTCTTGCAGTCCTCTCAAAAATCTTCTGAATTCAACTTCCTCCTCATCAACTGGATCATCCTGCAGTTTTGGCTGGTGTCCCTCCCGATAGAAACACTTGGAAAACTTGTTTCTTTGAATATCGGAAAGCTCTCCAAAAACGGCATTCGACAGGTCGCACTGTGTGAACACATTCTCGCTATAGATCCCATAAAAATCTTCAATCCGACCGATCGGAATTTGTCTGAATGTGCACTGGTGAAAGTGGTCCGAAACGGTGAGCGGTTTGACGCGACTGTTCAACAAGTAGGCGCGCGGAGCGAATTTACATCGTTCAAAGCTCCAGTGTTTGGCCTTTTCGGAATTCAAACATTCAATTTCTGCAGCACCAAGGTGAAAAAAAGCTCCGACAAATTTGGAAACTGGGGTCCAGTTAGTCAGCTGCAGCATTGGATTTCTGAATTTAGTGTTTTCCTTAAACTCGAAGATGCGCCTGTATTTCGGCCAAATTTCGCGCTCATGTCCGGCTTGAAGAACAGCGTATATCCTCTCAATGACGGCGGATTTTCCATCGCCATCGTTTTCGAAGCAAGGCACCAGCTGATCGGTCGCGAGTTCGAGCGCATATTGAGAGTAAAGACCATCAGGAGCTCTAACGATTGTTTCGAGCATCGCCAACCCGGTTCCCCTGGTAGCAAGATCATTCGCGGACAAGAAACCGGCAGCTTTCTCCAACAAAATTGCCTGATCGGCTTTGTCTCGACTGTCGTTTTGACGCTTATCTTCATGTGCCTGACGCGTGTTAATCATTCCGCGCCACATAACTGTCAAGAACGTAAGGGCAGCCAGAAAGAAACCGAGGACCGGTGTGAACGCTCTTGCACGTTGCTCTGGTCCTCCCATGTAGTCCGCAGTGAAAAGGATCACGACTACAACGATCAACCCTGCAACAAAGCTGATGACCGCCCAAATTGCAGTTGCCCAAAAGAGGCAGTTTTCCATCCATTCGGGATGAGGCTTTTTCATCGCTTATCCATGATCTCTATTCCGCCTTGACGGGTGGTCCGGACCGAAATCCGGACGGCGGGCCTCAATCGCCAAACCAAGAACCCGCCCAGCAGTCACACAAGATAACCGCCGCACCCGCTTTGCTCGCGCGAGCCGGGTCAGTGTGGCTGAGTCGCCATAAGGTTGTCATGGAAGAAATACGATGCGGGAGTTGCCGTCGTCTCTTGATGAAGTCGGCAAAAAACGCGATAATCGGCCCTGTTGAAATCAAGTGCCCGCGATGCGGAACACTCACCAGTTTGAGGCCCCTGGTCCCCGATCAGAAAGAGCCCGTCCCCAAAGAGCCATCCGAGCCTTACTCCAAACGCCACAAGAGCGCCTGATCATATGGAGAAGCCCATGGGCAAAGGTGCGCTCTACGACAGCTTTATCTATCCGCCGTTTTCCGTTTTGGATGCCCGCGCAAAATGGTGGCAATACCGAAAGCGGCGCTGGCTAGATTTGGGCATCGACAGCGGCAAGGGCCGCAAGGATGAATTGCTGAGCGGCTATGCCGACGCCATGACAAAATGGGCAACTGTGCAGGGCCATGCCCAAGAGCCCGCTGACTGGATGTCCAAGAGTATTTTTGACCCGGTTCTGGCCGAATTGTTGATTGCCTGGTTTTCGCCCCCGAACGGCCGAGTTTTGGACCCGTTCGCAGGCGGATCAGTGCGCGGGGTCGTCTCCGCCCTTATGGGGCGGTCCTATCTTGGCGTCGATATATCTGAGGATCAAATCACCGAGAACCGGGAACAGGCCAAGCGGCTCAACGTTGCCAACCGAGCCCGCTGGAAAGTCGGGGATGCTGTGCGTCTCTATCAATCTGGGGTGCGTGGCCTTCATGACATGATTATGACCTGCCCGCCTTATGGTGATTTGGAACGCTATTCCGACGACCCGCAAGACCTGTCCAACATGCCCTATGACCTGTTTTTGGGCGGTTTCCGGCAAGCGGTCAAGAACGCAGCTGCCCGGCTGGCTGAGGACCGCTTTGCGGTCTTTGTGGTTGGCGATTTTCGTGACAAGGAGGGGATAAACCGGGGGTTCGTAGCCGACACAATTGCGGCATGTAGAGATGCGCAGTTGCACTTCTATAACGACGGGGTTTTGGTGACCCAGATCGCCTCGCTTCCCTTGCGGGTTCGAGGCCAGTTCGAAGGGTCCCGCAAGCTCGGCAAGACACATCAAAACGTGCTTGTTTTTGTGAAAGGCGACCCGAAACGCGCAACGGAGCATATCGGCCATGTCACGCCCTTTACCTTCCCCGATCCTTGAAACTCATGATGGCATAAAGGTGGTCCGTGATGACCTGTTGCTGGGCGGGACAAAGGCACGGATTTTCCGCGACCTGATGAGCCGGTCAAAGGCCGATGAATTCGTTTATGCCGGGCCGGGGTTTGGCGCTGCTCAGATCGCGCTTGCAGCCGTTGCTTATCAGCTTTGCCGACAGGCCACGTTGTTTGTTCCCTGGCGCGCGGAGCGGACCCGCTACACGGCCGAGGCGGCGCGGTATGGCGCCAGAATAATCGAAGTCCGGCCGGGCTATCTCTCCGTGCTTCAAAGCCGCGCCAAAGCCTACGCGATTGAACGAGGGGCGAAACTTGTTCCGTTCGGCGGCGGCGGTCAAAGCAGCGCGGTCACCAGCGCGGCCGAAACGCTAAAGATCGCACCCAAAGCCGTCTGGTGTGCAGGCGGCAGCGGCACCCTTGCCAAGTCCCTGAGAGCGGCATGGCCCGGCGCTGAATTGCACATTGTGAAGGTCGGCCGGGACCTGCCGCAGATCAGCGGCGCAACGGTCTATGGGGCCGGAGTTCCTTTCAGCAAGGAAGAGCGCCTGGCCGCACCTTTTCCGCTGCACCCGAACTATGAAGCCAAGGCGTGGCGCTTGCTGCAAACCAGCCGCCCGGCCGGAGATGTGCTATTTTGGAATGTGCACGGCTAGTTGAATCGCTTACCCTACCAGACAACGGATATTAACGGCCTTCGGGCCGTTTTGTATTGGGGGTAGTTCGTTGAGCAAAGAGCAAGAAATGAATGCTGACAGGGAATGGCACCCTGGTTGGTTTTGGGGGGGCATTATTGCCGCAGCCATGGTCCTGTTTGGGTGGTTCGTATACGCCGGTTATCTCGCTTGGCCGCATGTAGCACAGTGTACCGGGCTATGGCGTGCTCAGGCTGAAGTCGGGCCGTTTTTGCAAGCGATGCCAGCACAATACAATCCATGTCTCACACTGAATGAGTTCGGTGATTTTCTTGCTGGTACATTCGCGCCCTTGGCCTTCTTCGGGCTGATTATCACCGTAATAATCCAGTCCCGAGAACTGAGAGAACAGCGCAAGGAGCTTTCGCATTCAATCGAAGTGGCGAAGGCCCAAAAAGAAGAGATGGCAGAACAGGCAGACTTTCTCGGTAAACAAGCGCAACTGATGGCCGACACTGCGAAAATGAACTCTGAGCAACAAGCCCGCCGAGACCTCGACACGCTTGTTGATATATCTCGTCCTTACATCGAGATTTTCATGAAAGACAATGGTCCAGACACGAAACTACCTAGTCCTGAATATGTCCGTAGGAAGGGCTTGGATACAGCGGATGCAATCAAAACGATAAGGGAGCGACTGGAAAAGAGTGTTCGAGATCAGCGGGATCGGTACATGGCATACCTGAGAGGGGCTCACGCCCTTGACTTAGGTTTTGGAGCCCACCTCGTTTCTCTAAAAGATAGGTTGGGAGACTATGACAAAACCCTTTATGTAGAGTACGGGTTTGAGGCCATTAAGCGAGAGCTCGATCTTTTGTTGGAGGCCTATCCGCGTGAAGACTAAAACCGAGCCAGTTACCCTTTCGACCTTGGGCGAACTGAAGGCGGCCGGATACCGTATGGTTGGCCATTGCAAGCATCCTTATTGCGGGGTCGGCCGGACATTGAAGCTGGATGAATTGATCGATCGGCTAGGGCCTGACTACGTCGTCTTCAACGAAACTCGGATCGTCCGGAACTTCCTCTGCCAAAGTCCGCAGTGCGAGCACGCCCAGCGTGGCCAGCGTGGCGGCTCAATCACCTTGCACCCGCCGACATGAAGCTGCATGGCAACCGTTGCCGCTTGCCTCAACAGGCCTTCAAACAGGTTTTAAACTGGGTGCCAAATGAAGTTGCGCGATTTGCCAAACGAAATTGCGCGCTACACGAGTTTCTGGACGGGGTGAGGTGACCATCAGCGCAATTTTTATCCGACGCAATACAGATGGATACCACGTGATTGCGAAACCTCAGCGGGCTGACGTGGGTAAGAATTTATAGGCTTGGAAAAGTGGTAGCGGGAGAGGGACTCGAACCCCCGACACGCGGATTATGATTCCGCTGCTCTAACCACCTGAGCTACCCCGCCATCCGATCAGCGGCTTCTTGTTCAAAGCGCTGCGATGTGGGGGAGCTTATAGTTAGGCTGCGCGCAGGCGTCAAGCGTTGAATGCTTGCCTGCGCGCATTCTTTCTAAACGTCGATCAGGCGGCAGAAACCGGGGCTTGCGCTTGTGGAAAATCCACCGCCCAAGTGCCGGTGCGCTCGGTCTTGTGGATCCAGCCGCCCCCAAGGACGCGGGCCGTTTCGTCATCGCTGTCGAAGAAAACGCACGCCTGACCGGGTGCGACACCCGTTTCGCCGTTGGCAAGATCAACAAAGGCCTTGCCGTTCAATATCCGTAAGGTCGCCGGGGCCGGCGGGCGGGTGGAGCGGACCTTGGCAAAGACCTCGATCTCGTCGCCTTCATCGAGCGGCTGATCACCAATCCAGTTCATCTCGCGCAGCAGGATCGTGTGTGTTGCCAAAGCCTCACGCGGGCCCACGATCACGCGGCGTTCGTCCGCATCAAGGCGCACCACATAAAGCGGCTCGCCCGTGGCCACACCAATGCCTCGGCGCTGGCCGATTGTGAAGTGGATGATGCCGTTGTGTTCACCCAGGACCCGGCCGTCCATATGGACGATCTCGCCAGGTTCGGCAGCGTTTGGCCGCAGCTTTCGGATCACCGCGGCATAGTCACCATTCGGCACGAAGCAGATGTCCTGGCTGTCAGGCTTGTTGGCAACCGACAACCCGAACTCTTCGGCAAGGGCACGGACTTGAGACTTCGGCATGCCACCGAGCGGAAAGCGGACGAAATCCAGCTGTTCCTGCGTTGTGGCGAAGAGGAAGTAGCTCTGATCCCGGTCAAGGTCTGTCGGGCGGAAGAGCGCACGCTTATTGCCCTGGGTTGCCGAGCGAACGTAGTGGCCGGTTGCCAAGGCATCCGCACCAAGATCCTTTGCCGTTTTCAAAAGGTCGGTGAACTTGACGGTCTGGTTGCAGGAGACGCAGGGAATGGGCGTTTCGCCAGCGATATAACTGTCGGCAAACCGGTCCATGACCTGTTCCTTGAAACGGCTTTCATAGTCGAGCACGTAGTGCGGGATGCCGATCTTTTCGGCGGCCCGGCGTGCGTCATGGATGTCGACGCCCGCACAGCATGATTTTGCCTTGGCGACGGCGGTGCCATGGTCATAAAGCTGCAAGGTCACACCAATAACATCATAACCTTCGGCGTGCATCAGCGCGGCAACGACGGAACTGTCCACGCCGCCGGACATGGCAACGACCACGCGCGTGTCTTCGGGGCGGCCGGGAAGATCCAGACTGTTCAACATGTTCAAAGGCACTTTCAGAAAGTTCGGGCCCTGCCGGTCACAGGCGTTCAGTAAGCGCCGTGTCCGGTCAGCCGGGAAACGCTTGTTTCCTCGGGCCATTTCCAATTGGGGCGCACTATACAGATAAGGATGCTGCTTGCCAATTGCGAGCCGTGCGCACCCGGCATGCATTGCCGGAGCGGCAAAGCTTGCCGCGTTATGGCTGGTTGGTGTCAGGTTGGCAGGGTTCAAATGTTTTGAGTTTCAATGCCTTGACTGGATTTTTGAAACTGGCCCGCGGTTTGCTTTCTCATTTTGTGACGCTGTCTGCCCAATTGCGGGCAAATTATATTGAGGTGCTCTTGTGCTGCCTTTTGGATTGATGACCGATATGACTGCCGCTTCTTCGCCTGCCAATCGTGGCAGCGCGAGTGTTGCCGGGCCCATGGGGAAAGCCGAGAACGGGTTTCGGCAGTTTTCGGATGATCTTCAGGAGACCCTGCAGGCATTGGCGCCTGACAGTGTTGCGCAAGAGGGCGGCGCTGTCTCTGGCAATCAGTCAGCACCGAACCTGGATGCGCTGAAGGCCGATGCGGCAGAGCTTGCTGACGACGCCGTTGTGAGTTCTGAAGCTGCAGCGGGTGACGAGACGCTGGAGGCCGGTGCTGTCCTGGCCGATGACCCCGGTGCTGCCGTTCCTGGAAGTTTGGGGGAGATTTGGCAGGCTGCTGCTGGTGAAGCCCCAGTCGTTAATGCTGCTGAACCTGTTCCTGCTGCTGAAGATGGCGGATTGGTGGAAGAGGCGGGCCTTCCGCTTGTTCGTCCCGCCGCTGACGGCGATGCAACTGCTGCTGGAAACAATGGTGGTGATGTTCAGGGCGAGGCAGTTGCTGCGAAGGCAGGTGCTGCCGGCAAGCCGGAATTTGCGTCTGCATTAGGTTCGAATGGAATGGGCGCCACTGGTTCGCCATCTTCAGGCGTGGTGTCCGAGGCAGCCTCTGCCAGCTCTTCACAGGATGTCTCTGATCTCCCGCCTCCGGTAAATCGTCAGCCGATCATCGCTCAGCAGATTGAAACTGCTGCCGGTGATGTGGCTGGGCAGGAGGGAAAAGCGGCAGCAACGGTGGTTAAGGCTGCCGATCCGGCAAAGCCGCTATCACCATCATCTGCCGCTGAGGACGGTCTCAGCCGGACAAGTGATGCGCCGATCATTGAGCCAAAGCAGCGGCAATGGCAGGTAAGTTTGCCGCCGGAGTTGCGCTCGCAGTCCGCCATGGTTCAAGCGGCATCGCAAAACTTACCGGTTGCTCAGGCTGATGCTTCCGGCGAAGTTCTCGATCCGCTTCAACAAGCGGCGAGGGCTCAAGCCGCAGCGCAGGCCGCCGGGTCCAAAGAGCCTGTTGCAAAGCCTCTGAACACGTCTGCGCAGGGCGGCGCACAACTCAACGCACAGCAAGGTATTTCTTCTGCGGTCAATAATCAGCCTGTCGCGGCTCCGCAGACCGCAGAGGTGTCTGCGACGCAGGATGAGGCAAGTGTTCGTCAACCAGCTGCGCCTGAGGCTGCAAGACCTGCGCCGGTGATCCCGTCGATGCCTCAAGCGCAACCGGCTCCGGCAGCAAGCGCACAGCCTCCTGTGACGCCGGTTGCCGTTTTAAACAGGCCGACGAATTCCACCATCCCGCAGCCAGCAATAGCAGAGCAGGGTGGTGCGGATTTGGGTGTTGATGACCTTGCTGTCGATGCGGACGCTGAACCTGTGCGTTTGGAGCGCAGACCTGCTGGAGAGGTGTTGTTCGCAGGGGCGAAGGCGCCTTCGGTGAATTCCGCGACACCGCAGATGCCGGGACCGAGCAACAGCCAACCGCAGATGGTGGCCATGCAGAGTAGCGGCGGAGCTGGTCAGCAGAGTGCTATCCCTGCAGCTGCTCTCTCAAATGAAATCATCGCGGATGAAATTCTCCCCGCATCGGCTTTTGAAACAGATCTGGGTGCGGACCTTGATTTCACCGCGACCGTGCGCGGTGGTGAGATGCAAGGAGCTGCCCGAACCGAAGCCTTGCAGACGCCAAATCAGGCACAAAGCTCTCAATTGGCCTCTCAGGTCGCAGTTGAGATGGCACGCAACCTGAAAAACGCGCAGACCCGGTTTCAGATGCGGTTTGATCCTCCCGAGCTCGGAAGAGTTGATGTCAACATGAAGGTTGCAGCGGATGGCAGCGTTCAGGCGCATCTGATTGTTGAGCGTCCCGAAACGCTCGACATGTTCCTGCGGGATCAGCGCGGTTTGGAGCGCGCGCTCGAGGCGGCAGGGTTGAACGCCAATTCAAATGATCTGCAGTTTTCGCTGAAACAAGGGCCCGGACAACAGTTTGCATCCCAGGATGAACAGGGACAGCAAAACGGGCAATCTCGCACAGCCAATGCCGAAGCGGATGGCAGCGGGGATGCCTCAGCGGATGAGACCATGGACGGGCAACTTCTCAGGATGACGCTGGCAGAGCAGCGCGGCGGCCTGGATTTAAGGATTTAATGGGCGCCTAGAGCGCCTGAGGAGAGTGTGATGACCTTTTTTTCACCGAGTACAAGCACCACCAACAGCACAAGTGGCACGACACAATCGTCGAGCCAATCCAGTACGCAGGCCAGTGAAGCGGGCTTGTCGGCGAACTATGAATTGTTTCTCAGCATGCTGACCACACAAATCCAGAATCAGGATCCGTTGGATCCGCTCGATTCTGCTGAATACACCAACCAGCTGGTTCAGTATTCGAATGTCGAGCAGTCTATTCAAACGAACAAGAACCTCGAAGAGATGATCAGTTTGCTTTCCAGCAATCAGTCATCTGCCTACGTGAATTACATAGGCACCGAAGTGACGGCCGCTGGCGGGACGGCAATGTTCGATAACGGTCAGGCGAACTGGAAATACGATGTCCTGGAGGATGCGACCGGGACCGTCGAGATCCTGAATGATGCAGGGCAGACGGTCTATTCCGGGGAAATCGAGCTCAAGGCGGGCGGTGGCACTTACACATGGGATGGGACCACTGACTTGGGAGGCACGGCATCCAAGGGCGCCTACACGATCCAGCTGGATGTAAGTGACAGTGCCGGGAATGCCGAGCCCGCATCCATCGAGGTCTCGGGTGTCGTTGATGAAGTGGATTTTAGCGGAGCCGTTCCGTTCCTAAGGATTGGGGAGCTCTCAGTTCCGGTGAGCGCGGTAAAGTCCGTAAGGTCTATCTAAATCTCGTTGGCTAAGTAATTTGCTTGAAATTAGTGGTTTTGCAGGGTGCCAGTACAAGCTGACGCCCTGCATTTTTGCATCTTGAGGGGGTTTCAGCGCATTGCATTGCAAATTGCATGGCGGCAGGCTTATGGTTAACAAAACCTAATAAGTTTCACTTGTTTTTGAAGTAATGAATTCATCAATCCCTAAATATCATTCACAGATTCCAGATATTATAGTTAATAAAAGTCAAATATTGCTTTAGTCGTTTGTTAAGCGTCATTGTGTAGTCTCTAGTTCAACCTTGGTCATGGTTAGTGTGAGAGTACAATGACCGAACAAATTCGTTCGCGTGTAAAATATGTCATCGGCCCGGATGGGAGCCCGCTCACGATTGCGGATCTTCCACCTACCTCTACCAAGCGCTGGGTTATCCGGCGGAAGGCGGAAGTGGTAGCAGCAGTGCGGGGCGGCCTATTATCCCTCGAGGAAGCCTGTCAGAGGTATACCCTGACAGTCGAAGAGTTCCTGTCTTGGCAGAGCTCGATCGAAAAACATGGATTGGCAGGGCTTCGCGCAACGCGGATCCAGCAATACCGGAATTGATGGCCTGACAGCCAAAGATATTAACGACCGCGTGGGGGCGGTGCGACGAGGTCGGCTTAGCCGGCCTTTTTTGTTGCGCGCTTTTTCGGTAAACTTATCCAAAGGTTAATGAGGTGGGCAGTTTTTCCCCACTTCAGTTGCAAAATGCCTTAGCGAATTTCGCAGAAATCAGCCAACTCACCCGCATTGATAATGTTTTGTTAACTTCTTGTTAACCTTCCGGGCGGCAAATTTTGCCCATCAGAGGCATGGCGTGATTTGCCGACTCTGCCGATAAGGGCAAGTGGCAGGCGAAAGATGCGGGCGGGCATTCGTGAACGGACTTATTGAATTCATAAAAACACTGGGACCAGCGCGGATCGCGGCGATGGGGGCCGTTGCAGCGATCCTGGTCGGTGTCTTTGCGTTTATCATCTTCCGGGTGACTGCGCCGCAGATGACGACGCTCTACAACGAGCTGACCCTTGAAGACTCCGCAGCGATCGTCTCCCAGCTTGAAAGTCAGGGGGTGCAGTTCAAGTTGGCCCGCGAAGGCGCGTCCATCATGGTGCCGCAGGAGCAAGTCGCGCGTTTGCGGATGCAACTCGCCGCTGAAGGCCTCCCGACAGGCGGTTCCATCGGGTACGAGATTTTCGACCGCTCCGACACGCTCGGCGCGACCAGCTTCGTTCAGAACATCAATCACCTCCGTGCAATGGAAGGCGAGCTGTCGCGCACGATCAGCTCCCTCGACCGGATCCGCTCCGCGCGTGTTCATCTCGTGATCCCTGAGCGCCAGCTGTTCCAGCGAGACCGGCGCCCGCCGTCTGCTTCAATCGTTTTGAACGTGCGTGGGGGGCTGGGGCCCGGCGAAATCCGAGCGGTTCAGCATCTCGTGGCGACGGCCGTTGACGGGCTGGACCCGGATAAAGTGTCAATTGTCGATGAATCCGGCCGCTTGTTGGCGTCGGGCGCAAGCAGCGATGACGAGGGTATGGTATCTGCCCGGCTGCAGGAGCGTTCAACTGCCATCGAAAGCCGCCTGCGCAATCAGGTCGAGGAAATCCTGAATTCCGTTGTCGGGCCAGGCCGCGCCCGGGTGCGCGTCAACGCTGATATCGATTTTAATCGTTTGACAGAGACGACAGAGACCTTTGATCCGGAAGGGCAGGTCGTCCGCTCGACCCAGACGAAGGAAGAAGCGACGTCCAGCACGCGTCAAGACGGGCAGGTCACGGTTGGAAACGAGCTTCCAAATGCCGACGCAAATCAGAACAACGACGCTGAAGAGCAAGATACGTCTTCGCTGACCGAGGAGATTGTCAATTACGAGATCTCCAGATCCACACGCACGGAAGTCGTTGAAGCTGGCCGTATCACACGTCTTTCGGTCGCAGTGCTTGTGGACGGCACCTACGAGACTGATGGAGATGGCAATTCCGTCTACACACCGCGCTCGCAGGAAGCTCTCGACCGGATTGCTGTGCTTGTGCGTTCAGCTGTGGGGTTCGATGAAGCGCGCGGCGATGTTGTTGAAGTGATCAATCTTCAATTCGCCCTGCCGCCGGAACTCGACATTGCTGAAGCAGATGGTCTTTTTGAATTTACGCGCTCTGATATTATGCGGTTTGCAGAGCTTGGGGTCCTGTTCCTGATCGCAATTCTGCTCCTCCTCTTCGTTGTCCGCCCGCTTCTGCGCCGTATCGTGACACCGGAAGAGCGGCAGCCGCAGGAGTTGGTGATCGGCCCAGATGGTACGTTGGTCGCTGACAGCGAAGTGCCGAAGGAAGAAGAGGAAGAAGATGAATTCGTGATCGAATGGTTGGAGCAGGCAAAACAAGAAGGTGCACTGCAGGCCAGTTCGATCGCGAAGGTTGGCGAAATGATCTCTGATCATCCAACCGAGGCCGTGAACATTGTCCGTGGTTGGCTAGATGAGCAGGCGGCGTAATGGCAAGCGATCAGCTACAACAACACCTCACAGTCAGCGTTGATGAGGAAGAGCGCGAGCTAAAGGGCGCAGAGCGGGCAGCGGTTTTGCTGCTTGCTCTCGGTGAATCTCACGGTGCGCCCATCTGGGATAAACTGGACGAGATCGAGGTCCGGCAAGTGTCCGCTGCCATGGCGAACCTCGGACCTGTCACTCCGAACATGCTTGAGGATCTCTTCAAGGATTTCGTGCGCCGCATCAGCTCGAAAGGCGCGTTGACCGGAAACGTGGATGCCACAGAGCGGCTGCTAGCGACCTTTCTGCCAGGCGACAAAGTCTCTGTCATCATGGAGGAGATCCGTGGTCCTGCAGGCCGGAATATGTGGGAGAAGCTCTCCAACGTTCAGGAAAACGTTCTGGCGAACTACCTGAAGAACGAGTACCCGCAGACCGTTGCGGTGGTCCTGTCGAAAATCAATTCCGATCACGCGGCGCGCGTCCTAGGCATCCTGCCTGAGGAGTTGGCGCTCGAAGTTGTCAGCCGGATGCTGCGCATGGACGCGGTTCAGAAGGAAGTTCTGGAGAAGGTCGAGCAAACGTTGCGGGTGGAATTCATGTCCAACCTGACCAACACCTCACGCCGGGACAGCCATGAAATGATGGCTGACATCTTCAACAACTTCGACCGTCAAACCGAAGCCCGTTTCCTGGCAGCTTTGGAAGAGGACAACCGTGAAGCGGCAGATCGCATCAAGACCTTGATGTTCACCTTCGATGATCTGCTGAAGCTGGACGCGGCAAGTGCTCAGACCTTGTTGCGGCATGTAGAGAAAGATCAGCTTGCGATCGCCCTGAAGGGCTCTACGGACGCAGCACGCGAATTCTTCTTTGGCAATATGTCTTCGCGTGCCGCGAAGCTGTTGCAGGACGATATGGAGGCCTTGGGACCGGTCCGCTTGCGCGATGTAGACGATGCGCAAACTGGAATGGTCAATCAAGCCAAGGATTTGGCTGCCAAGGGTGAGATTATGATCTCGAAATCCAAGGGCGATGAAGAGATCATCTACTAATGCGGCACGAGGCTGGGACATATACGAGATTGGGCACGATGACGAACCCGTCTAAATTTTTGTTCAACACTGACTTCGCGGAGCCCGAAGAGCCCGAAGTTGTTGAGCCGCCGAAACCGGAAATTCCGATGATGCCGGTCGCCGACCACCAGGCCCAGCTTAAAAAAGCCAAGGCGCAGGCATTTGAAGAAGGCCGGGTTCAGGCGCTCAAGGACTTGCAGACCAAACAAGAGACCTTGTTGACGGAAGAGGTTGGGCATCTGGTGGCCGCCGTGGGCCGGGTACTGGAAACCATCGACGAATCCGTTGCCAATCAGGAGAAGGATGCTGTCGGCCTTGCATTTCTTGTGGCTAGACGCCTCTGCGCACATCTGATTGCCCGGCAGCCACTGGCAGAAACCGTTGCTTTGGTGTCAGAGTGTTTGGGCCCTTTGCGGCGGGCACCCCATCTCGTCATTCGTGTGGCTGAGCGGGACGTGGAAGCGCTTAAGGCCAAGGTCGACCCCATTATTCATGAAAAGGGTTTCGAGGGGCGCTTGGTCATTCTTGGCGAGCCGGAGATTGCCAGAGGCGATTGCCACATCGAGTGGGCGGATGGCGGAATTCGGCGGGACCGCAAAGCTCTTGAAGCTGAAATTGATGGCAGCATCCGCGCGTATTTGAAAACAGGGCGCGCTCCGAAACCGGCTCCGAAGGCCGATGGAGCATCTGAGAAAGACACTGAGGCATGAGTGACGAACAAGACACAAACATCCCTCTGGATGAATTGGAAGCGCCGGACCGGGTTGGAGAGGCTGAGGAGATCCATAATCCTCAGTCGGCGGCCGATCTTGAAGCGGTATTCGACGTTCCGGTTAGGATCTCGGCGGTCCTGGGGCACTCGAAAATGCATGTGTCGGACCTGCTGAAACTCGCGTCAGGTACGGTGTTGGAACTCGACCGCAAAGTCGGGGAAGCCATTGATATTTATGTAAATGATCGCCTAGTGGCACGTGGAGAGGTTGTTCTCGTTGAGGACAAACTCGGTGTGACCATGACGGAAATCATCAAGACCGATCGATAGAAGAGGGATCGTATGCGTCTGCTGATTGTCGGAACTCTGGGCGGCCAGCTCACTGCAGCGTCGAAGATCGCCATGCAGCGTGGAGCTCAGGTCACGCACGCCGATGACGTCGAAGGAGCACTGAAAGTCCTGCGGTCCGGCCGTGGCGCCGATCTTTTGATGGTTGAAGTTCACCTCGATATCGAAGGTCTGATCGCCAAGCTGCAGACGGAACGGGTTCATGTGCCTGTGGTCGCTTGCGGTGTCGAAACAGATGCGCAAGCCGCCGTCTCTGCAATTCGTGCCGGAGCGAAGGAATACATCCCGCTGCCTCCGGACCCGGAGTTGATCGCAGCCGTTCTTGCTGCCGTTGCCCAGGATCGCGGCGATCTGATTTACCGCGACGACGCTATGGCATCCGTTGTGAAACTTGCAGAACAGGTAGCACCGTCCGAGGCGTCCGTCCTGATCACGGGGGAATCGGGGACCGGTAAAGAAGTGATTGCCCGTCACGTGCACAAATGTTCGAATCGCGCGTCAAAGCCATTCATCTCGATCAATTGCGCAGCCATTCCAGAACATCTTCTTGAATCCGAATTGTTCGGACACGAGAAGGGGGCTTTCACAGGCGCAGTTGCCCGCCGGATCGGCAAGTTCGAGGAAGCCGATGGTGGCACGCTGCTTCTGGACGAAATCTCGGAAATGGATGTCCGGCTGCAGGCAAAACTGCTGCGGGCGATCCAGGAACGTGTCATTGACCGGGTTGGTGGCACACGGCCTGTACCCGTGAACATTCGCATTCTGGCGACATCGAACCGCGATCTTGCGGAGAGTGTGCGGTCTGGAAGCTTCCGGGAAGATCTGCTCTTCCGCCTGAATGTCGTCAATCTGAAACTGCCGCCCTTGCGCGAACGCCCAGCTGATATCATGGAGCTGGCGCAGTTCTTCATTGCCCACTATTCGGAAGCCAATGGCGTGCCGATCCGCCAGCTTTCTCTGGAAGCGCGGCAGGCCCTGATGTCCAATCAATGGCAGGGCAATGTTCGTGAGTTGGAAAACACCATGCACCGCGCCATTCTTCTGGCAAGTGGGGCTGAGATCGGTGTCGATGCCATTCGCATGCCAGACGGTACGCCGTTGAGCGCTGCGCGGGGACCTGCAGAACGGGCGGCGCAAACTGCTGAGGCTGTTACCCGGAATTTCGTTGGCCGGACAGTTGCCGACGTGGAGCGGGATCTGATCCTGGACACGCTCGACCACTGTCTCGGGAACCGGACGCACGCGGCAAAAATCCTCGGGATCTCCATCCGGACACTTCGCAACAAGCTGAATCAGTACACGGATGAGGGCGTTCAAGTGCCGAGCCCGGGCGAGGCACGGGGCTAATCAAGTAGCAGGTTGACATACAGCAGCTGAATTCGCGTCAGTTTGGAATGGGATCTACATCGTAAATGTCAGACACAGCAGCAGGTGGTGGCGGTCCAACCGGACCAAATACCGGGCAGGAGGGCGCTTCCGGAGCGCCATCCGGCGCTGCCGTTTCGGGTTTTCCGAGCGTTCATGAAATCATTGATACGCTGCGCAAGGGCGATGTCGGCCTTGCGACCGGTATTTTGGTGATCCTGACGCTGCTGATCCTGCCGATGCCACCGGTCATGCTGGACATGTTCCTGGCGGTGTCGATCATTTTCTCCGTCCTCGTCTTGATGACAGGACTCTTCATTCAAAAACCGCTTGAGTTTTCATCCTTCCCAACGGTTCTTCTGATCGCGACAATGTTGAGGCTCGGCCTGAACATAGCCTCGACCCGGCTGATCCTTGCAAACGGCCATGAAGGCACGGCTGCTGCGGGAAATGTCATCCAGTCGTTCGGCAATCTGGTGATGGGCGGCAATTTCGTCATCGGGATTATCGTTTTCGCGATCCTGGTGATCGTGAACTTCGTCGTCATCACCAAGGGTTCGGGCCGTATCGCGGAAGTCGCGGCCCGTTTCACATTGGACGCGATGCCGGGTAAGCAGATGGCGATCGACGCTGATCTGTCTGCCGGGCTTATTGATGAATCGGAGGCCAAAGCTCGCCGTAAGGCTCTGGAAGATGAAAGTTCGTTCTTCGGGGCGATGGACGGTGCTTCGAAGTTCGTCCGCGGAGACGCAATTGCGGGCCTTCTGATCACATTTATTAACATTCTGGGCGGCATTTTCATCGGTGTCGCGCAGATGGAGCTGACCTTCTCGGAAGCTGCCAACAACTACACGCTTCTGACCATTGGTGATGGTCTCGTTTCCCAAATTCCGGCATTGATCGTGTCCACTGCTGCCGGCCTGCTTGTTTCCAAAGCAGGGGTTCATGGAGCCGCCGACAAGGCGCTCACAAGCCAGTTTACAGGCTACCCCAAGGCGCTGGGCATGTCGGCTGCCGTTATGGTGGTGCTTGCCCTGTTGCCTGGCATGCCGATGATCCCATTCCTGGGCCTTGCTGCGGGAGCCGCATATCTCGCTTATCAGGTCGGGGCGAACAAGAAGAAGGAAGCGGCCAAGGCCGCCGTGGTCAAGGCTATCGAAGAAGCGCCGCAGCCGCCGCCGGAGCCGCCAATCACAGATGCGCTTAAGATGGATGAACTGCGGATCGAGCTTGGCTATGCACTGCTGCCGCTGATCAATGGCAAGGCCAACGGCGATTCTGATGTCCTGACCGAGCAAATCAAGGCCTTGCGGCGCCAGATTGCGGGCGACATGGGCGTGATCATGCCGCCGGTCCGCATCCTCGACAATATTCAGCTTGGAGCAAATGACTATGTGATCAAGGTGAAAGAAGTCGAGGCCGGGCGCGGCATTCTCTATCCAAACCACTTCATGGTTATGGACCCGGCTGGCGGGCAGGTCAAACTGCCGGGCACGCACACCACAGAACCGACCTTTGGACTGCCTGCGACCTGGGTCGAGGCGCAATACCGCGAAGATGCTTCTTTGCGCGGTTACACCGTTGTGGACCCGGCGACCGTCTTGTCGACCCATCTGACGGAGACCATCAAGAACAACATCAGCGAATTGCTGACCTATGGGGATGTTCAGAAACTCCTGAAAGAACTCAAGGGCGAGCAGGCCAAGCTGGTCGAAGACTTGATCCCGTCCCAAATCACCGTGTCCGGCGTTCAGCGCGTGTTGCAGGCCCTGCTAAACGAGCGGATATCCGTGCGCGATCTCGGCACGATCCTGGAAGGCGTTTCGGAAGCAACCGGCATGACACGCAATACGGATACGATTGCAGAACATGTCCGCACGCGGCTCGGCCGGCAGATTTGTGCAGCCAATCTTGCAGCCGGTGGGTACCTTCCGCTCATTGCCATGTCGCCACAATGGGAACAGGCGTTCCTGGAGGCCATCATTGGTGAGGGGGATGACCGTCAGCTGGCGATGCAGCCGAGCAAGCTTCAAGAATTTGTTGGGGTTGTACGCGACGCCTTTGAAGAAGCGGCCCAGCAAGGAGAGGTTCCTGTTCTGTTGACCTCGCCGCAAACCCGGCCATTCGTTCGCTCCATTGTGGAACGCTTCCGTGCGCATACAACGGTCATGAGCCAGGGTGAAGTCCATCCCCGCATCAAACTGAAGACGATAGGTTCAATCTGAAACCATCAAATGAGAACATTGACCCGTGCGGCCACGGCAGTCGGGCTGGCATAGGTTGATTGTGGTGCAGAGGCGTTTTGGAGGAAAAACCGGGCCTGCTGCGTTCCCGAGGCGATTGTGATGTTCGTAATAGAAGTTGTGAGCTGCGTTCTCAATGCCTGCGATTTCTGGAGGGAATTTGAGCGCTTTTGTGACCAACCCTCGTTGTAGCTTTTCCAGCGAGCCGTACGCTTGGAGCTGAAACGTTTATGATAGTCACGCTGGATGTAATTTCCGACCTTGGGCATTGCGCATCTCTCCTGGATACGCATCGACCTTCACAAAACATGGTTAACAGCGTGTTAATCAACATGCGTATTGCACACAAAGTCTCTGAGACTGAATTCGTTCTTGTCGTATCAGCGGTCGTCAAACCTGCATGTTGATGCGGGTTGCGATGGCGGACGGAGTGTTGTAGCCGCCATCGGGATTATAAAGACGGACTTTCATCAAGTGGAGCGCTTGCAGTTCGTTCGATGCCTGATTGATCCGCAACACCGAGTTCACCAGTTGGGTGCCGATGTGTTGGCTTTTTTGAATAGCTCTTGACCGCCGCAGATTCCAGATTTGGTCGTTCCTCGCCCAGGCTTTTTTGCGGGAATCTCGTGTGCGGAAGAAGTTGTTTTTAAACTTTGATCCAGTGACCGGCATTGCGGCCTCCAATGTTTCGTCAAAGGTGCAATGCGCTCAGAACAGTTAACGGATTGCGCTTGTGTATGATGCAAAACCGGAGGTATCGAGCGATTCTTGGCTTACGGTTAATCAGCTGATACATGCACTTTGAAAAGTGTTGCTCATTGGAGTTTTTATGCCAAATCCGATTTTGAACCTCGACGGTTATACGGAAGTGCCGGACACAAAAATTGCCGTTGTTGTCACCTATTTGGAAATGACCGAAAGGCCCTCAGAAGCGCTTGCTCCGCAGCGCTCTGATATTGCCTTGGAGGCTTGGTCGTCTCCATCGGCTTCCGAGTACAAGGCGTTGTTTCGGGAAGTCGGAGAGGAATGGATCTGGTTTGGACGATTGATTAAGCCGGACGCCGAATTGGAGGCCCTTTTGTCGGAACCCGCTCGCGAAAACTTCCTTCCGCTGCGCGCCGGTAATGCGGTTGGCACATTGGAGCTGAATTACGCCGACCCGGAGAATGTCGAGCTCGCCTACTTTGGCTTGGTGCCAAGCGCCATTGGTGGAGGTGTTGGCCGGTGGCTGATGGCGCAAGCGGTAGAGATGGCTTGGTCGCGGCCTGAAACAAAACGTTTGTGGTTGCACACTTGTACGGCGGACAGTCCCCAAGCGCTGAAGTTTTATCAGTCCTGTGGTTTTAAGCCCTACAAACGGGCCATCGAAGTGGCGGATGATCCGCGTGGACTTGGATTGTATGCCAGTAAAACCGCGCCGCATGTTCCTTGCCTGATGGGCCAGAACTGATCGCTGCATCTTCGATCAAGCACTCTTTTTGACCCGCTCCGGAAACGCATGGGCGATCGCCTGTCGGTTTGCGTCCAGAACACCGCGTTCGGTGATCAGGCCGGTCACGAGATGGGCGGGGGTTACGTCGAAGGCCGGATTGCCCACTTCGGAGCCCTCCGCAACTATTTGGACGGTCTCCAGCGCGCCGGTGGTCGTGCGGCCCGTAATCCAGCTGACTTCATCCCCATTACGTTCCTCAATCGGAATATCGCGCACGCCATCGGATAGGGAAAAGTCGATGGTGGGCGAGGGGAGCGCAACGTAAAACGGCACATTGTTGTCCTTGGCTGCCAGCGCCTTCAAGTATGTGCCGATCTTGTTGCAGACATCCCCGGTGGCTGTAGTCCGGTCTGTACCGGTGATGACAATATCGACCTCTCCATGTTGCATCAGATGGCCTCCGGCATTGTCCGCAATGACCGTGTGAGGCACCCCGTGGTGTCCGAGTTCCCAGGCCGTCAAGAAGGCCCCCTGGTTCCTCGGCCGGGTTTCATCCACCCAGACATGAACCGGAATACCGCCGTCATGGGCCATGTAGATGGGTGCTGTTGCGGTCCCCCAATCGACCGTCGCAAGCCATCCGGCATTGCAGTGCGTTAAAATGTTGATCGGCTCACCAGGCCGTTTGGTTTTGGCGAGAGCCGCGATCAACTCCATGCCGTGCATACCGATTGAGAGATTAATCGCGATATCCTCATCGCAAATCTCATTTGCCAGAGCGTAGGCGGCTTCTGCCCTGTTTTCAGGAGGAACCTTGATTAGGGATCTGCGGCACCGTTCGAGTGCCCAGTTCAGATTGATTGCAGTTGGGCGTGTTTCCAGAAGTACGGTACAAGCCGCCAGCAGGGACACGTCGGACGGGTCCTCGTGCATGGCGAGTGCCACGCCATATGCAGCTGTTGCGCCAATGAGAGGCGCACCGCGCACCTGCATGACGCGAATCGCATGTGCCGCTTGGGCCATCGTACGCAGTTGAACGGTCTCAAAGGTAAATGGAAACTTGGTTTGGTCGATAATCTCGACCATGACACCGTCATCTGCGAGCCAGATTGTCCGGTACTTCTCTCCGTCGACATTCATGGCGGCGCCTCCCAAAAACCTGGATTTCTCTTTGAATAACGCAACATGATGGCGCAAACCAGCCAGCCATCGCTGGTCTCAGGGTTAAAAATCGCTTAATCTTTGTTAACCATCTTTGCGCGATTGGCAGTGGATACCCGGCAAAGAGGAATGGCGTCGCGGGCACACCCGGTTAAGACTCAATTAAGACTTGGTGGAACTGACGAGAAAACTGGAGCTGGTACTCAATGGCTGAAATGCAGGACAATGTGGTTCCGCACACGCGCATGCGATCATTGCGCGATGCCATCCGCAAGGTGCAGCTGGGCGAAGTGGAACGCTCCGATGTGGTTGTTGAGCTGCAAGATACTGAACGTGCCCGGCTCGACATGCTTGCGGACGAGTTGAAGGACGTTTTCCGGGAAATCCCGGAAGATGACGATCAGTTTTCCTTGCAGATCATCTCCGGCTCGACACCGCGTCTATGGATTGATGCGACCAGCCATGTGGCTGTTGCCGGGGACCGCCGCACTTACCGTTTCCTGAAAGATACGCGCCTTGGACGGGTCGTTATTCTGGAGACGGCCAATATCGACGACATGGCTGATTGCCTGACTGAGTATATCGCGGAACGCGTTCTTGAGCGCGAGAAGGCGTTAGAAGGCGACTGGCTGAACAACCGTTTGCGTCAGGTTGCGATGGAATCCAAAGTGGTGCGTGTGAAAGAGAGCCATACACCTTGGCTGCCGGTCGCCGGCGCTTTTGGGATCGGTCTTGCGCTTGGCATTGTCGGTCTGATTGGCTTTGCTTGGTTTGCCAATCCTCTTTGAAATTCGCTATTCAGGATGGGGTTTACAGCCTTACGAAATCTCGACGGTTCTTCGTGATATCAGTTTTACAGGTCCGCCGGTTTCTTCAAATCCATGCTCTTCCATCTGGCATTCCCAGCCGTCAGTCTGACTGGCAATAGAGAATAAATTGTAGCGGGCAGCCGGTTTGTGACCGCCCGGGGCGCTGGTTGCTGACGGCACGCCAATGACCGGCACGGGGCCGTCCGGCCCCTCGATACTTTCGAAACTGTCGATATGCGTATGGCCGTGCAGAATCAGTTCGGCCCCGGCACGCTTGACGACGGTGCGCAGCCGGGAAGCATCGGAGAGGCGTTTGTGCCATTTCGTTGCGTTCTTAAATGGCGGGTGGTGAATGAGAACGACACGAAACAGCTTTTCTTCCGCAAGTTCCTCCAAAATCGCCCGCAAGCGGCGGCTTTGTTTTGTTCCAACGCGGCCGGAGGCAAACCAAGGCGCCGTTGCCCGGCCAGTGGTGACGCCAATGATCGCGATATCGCCGCGCTTGCGCACATAAGGAAACGTTGCTTCTGAGCCGACTTTTTCTGACGGAACATCATCGTCGCCATCACCGCGCATAAAGGGCCACCATGCGGTTCGGGCTTTTTTGACAGCACCGCGGACATAGGCATCGTGATTGCCCGGAACCACGGAGACCTGATCGGGCGGACCCAATTCGTCCAGCCATGCTCGGGCACCGCTAATTTCAAGGGGGAGCGCGATGTTGACGAGGTCACCGGTCACCGCGATGTGGTCCGGCGCTTGCGCCTTCATGTCCTCGACTAATTGTTCCAGGTGGTTGCCGCCCATGATTTTGGAACGGTTGCGCTGCCAGTTCAGATAACCGAGCAAACGCTTTGAAAACAATTGAAGGAGCTTGGGGTCCGGAAGGGGACCCAAATGGGGATCGGAGAGATGCGCAAGCCTGAACATGGAGGCGCATCATCAAAGCAAAAAGCGCCGCGTCAAGAAAAAATGAGCGGCGCCAAGCGGATAGTCTGCGAAATGTCGTTGGGAGGAGTTTACTTCGCAGATTTTGTTTGTGTTTTTGTCTGCCGAGGGGCTGAGCCCTGGGTCTGACCGGTCCGGGTACCTTCGCGGAGGCTGGCTCCGACTACATGCACAAATCCAAACATGGCACAGAATCCAACTTGGCCGACAACTGCTTGATCAGTTGGTCGGGAACGTGGTCAGAGATGCAGCGATCCGCGGATTGCTGGTGTCGATAGCCGGTTTCCACTGGTAGTTCCGGCGACGCTTCTGAAAAAGTGTCTTGAACATAACGCTGTCCTTTGAGTTGTCGGGGGTGGGCAATCGGCTGCCCTAATCGTCATCAGTCTGCCTCCTATATAGGCGTGCGGTGCACAAAGGAGGAGCGTTATTCCTTCGGGGCTGCCCTGCAAGGATTGCATGGGTTAATGAAGCGTTCCCAAAGGCTTGCAAAATGCAGACAGAGGCAGGACGACGGTTGTTGCGCGTCGTCCTGCCAATTTTTCAGTAAATGTTCGTTGAGCTGATCTTCAGTTAAGCTGCCGCCTTGAACCGGTCCCTGTCATGCGGTGCCAGGAAATTGAGATCCGGCCCAACCGGTACAATCCGGTGCGGGTTGATCGTTTCGTGCGAGCCGAAATAGTGCTGTTTGATGGTCGCCATATCGACCGTCTCGGCAACGCCTGGATGCTGATAGAGTTCTCGCAAGTAATTGAAGAGGTTGGGGTAATCGGCAATCCGGCGGATGTTGCACTTGAAATGCGTCACGTAAACCGGGTCAAAGCGCACAAGCGTTGTAAACAGGCGCCAATCGGCTTCAGTCAAGACCTCACCTGCAAGATAGCGTTGCTTTGAGAGGCGGGCCTCGAGATCGTCCAGCGTTTCGAAAAGCGCTGTAACTGCTTCCTCGTATGCCTCTTGTGTAGTGGCAAAGCCGGACTTGTAAACGCCGTTGTTCACGGTGTGATAGATGCGCTCATTGACCGCGTCGACCTCAGCGCGCAGGGTTTGCGGATAATAGTCGATCGTTGAACCGGTCAGGTGATCGAATTCGGTGTTGAACATCCGAATGATTTCCGCCGACTCGTTGCTGACAATTGTCTTTTGCTGCTTGTCCCAAAGGATCGGCACTGTGGCCCGGCCTGAATAGGTCGGATCTGCCTTGACGTAGACCTGCCACGCGTAGTTCGCGCCAGTGAGCGGCTCTGCTTCCCCAAACTCCCAACCGTTTTCCAGCATGAGCGGCTGGACGGCGGAAACGGAAATGTAGTCGTTCAGGCCTTTCAGGGTCCGGAAGATCAAGGTCCGGTGCGCCCATGGGCAGGCATAGGAGACAAACAGATGATACCGTCCAGCGTCGGCTTTGAAACCGCCGTCGCCCGTTGGGCCGGGGCTCCCGTCTTTCGTGATGAAATTCCGGAATGCGGCGTCCTTGCGCACGAACCGCCCGCCTGTTGATTTGGTGTCATACCACTGATCGTGCCACACGCCGTCGACGAGCGTTCCCATACCGGTCTCCTTGGAGTTTGTTCTGCGATATAGGTTGTGCCGTGATGGCAAATTTCAATCAACTGAATGGACTGTCCCTGTCTGGTGAACAATTGGATCCTCGCAAAAACGTGGTCTTTCCCGTCAAAAAGTTCTGGACCGGCAGGAGCCATGCGTGGTACGCGCTAGCCTCTGTTTGACATCGCACGCAGATTCCACCTGCGCAGCGCGTAAGGAACTTCGGGATTGATGAGCTCAGGTCACATGCTCCGACGACGAACCAGCCGACGAGGAAACTCTCGTCTGCACCGTCGCGGCTGACCTATTCCCGATAACTCCGACAAAAAGGGATACCGGCAGGCGCGCAATCGCCACATTTTGCCAGCTGGAACCAATCCCATGAAACAGACCTCTTGGGTCATTCGTCTCGAAGACGCCACCGACGACACCGCAATTGAAGACCTGCAAGCAGAAGCTTTCGGGCCTGGCCGGTTTGCACGGACCGCTTTCAGGATCCGTGAGAACGTCCCCCACAGGCAAGATCTTGCCTTTGTCGGCCTGTCCGGATCCAGGATTGCAGGGTCTGTCCGTTTGAGCCCCATCACGATCGGTGAGACCGACGCGTTGTTGTTAGGGCCATTGACGGTCTCTCCGGATTTCAAGAACCGCGGTTTAGGCAAGGCGCTGATGTGGACAGCTCTTGAGGCTGCAAAGGCGGCCGGAGACGAATACGTGTTGCTGGTTGGGGATGCGCCTTATTACAGCCCGTTTGGCTTTGAACAGGTGCCTTTCGGCAGCATTACCTTACCTGGCCCGGTCGACCCGCAAAGGCTCTTGATTGCACGCCTGCAGGATGGGGCACTGCCGACCGGCGCAGTTCAGGGCAAAGCTGCATAGAGCACGTCGCGAATAAGAATCATCGCTCAACGTACTCAAAGCAGTCGTTTTTGCCGCATTTCCGGCCGGGAAATCGGTGTGGACTTGCCCAGAAACGCTCTAACGGCCTTCCCGGTACCAAGTTGCTGAGACGGCGCCCAGAAGGATGGCAAGACCAAGCAGTCCGATGAGCAGTGGAAACCGGTCGACACCATTCAACAGGCTGGCTTCTGTTTGTTTGAGGCCGATCCAGCCGTTGCCTTCGTAACTTGCCGACTGGCGCATGGAGATGACGCGCGGGAGATCTATATCACCGCCGACATCCCTTAGCCGTTGAACCGCTCCGCCTGTCGCATCGGTCACGGGTGACAGCACCTCGGTGTCAGATAGAACGTTGGTGTACTCCCTCGGGTTTTGCGGGCCAACGTGAATAAGGGCATTCATCTCACCATCTGTGACGGAGAAGAGGCCAGTTTCCGTCACGGGGGAAGAGCCGCGCCACAGGCCAGGCTCTTGTTCTGTCATGGTGAGGTCAACGCTGTCGCCTGTGGGCGAAACGACGGTCACCTCATTGACCGTTTCCCCGAGTGTTTGCCGTTCGACAATCAGTTCAGGGCCGCGCAACGATACATTGAGTGCTTCTTCTTCGAGATCCGGTTCCTGCATCAGCCAATGGGCAAGGCGCCTCAGCAATGGGACATGCGGGCCGCCGCCCTCAAAACCGCGCGCCCACAGCCAAACATGATCTGAGAGCAACATGGCAACGCGGCCTTCACCTTCGCGGTTCAGGACCAGAAGCGGCGTTTCGCTTGGACCGGACATCAATGTCTGGCCGCCGTCCAACTCGGTATCAACCACGCGGAACCAGCGGCTCCACCCCGGAGGATCTTGTTCGGCGCCCGGCAAGCCCCGGGTCACAGGATGCCGCTCGCCGAGGTTGGCAAGGGTTGCGTAAAAGGGCTCTTCCAAAATGGCTCCGGTTGGACGCGCAGGAAGGATGGGGGCAAGCGGCGTTCTATAAAGACTGCCGCCTTCTGCGTAATCAGGTCCGCCGGCCAACAAAACGGCGCCGCCGTCGCGCACGTACCGCGTGATGTTGTCAAAATAGAGCATCGGCAACACACCGCGCCGGACATAGCGGTCGAAGATGATCAGATCGAACTCATCGATCTTGACCGAAAACAGCTCCCGGGTCGGAAAAGCGATCAGAGACAGCTGGTTGATCGGTGTGCCGTCCTGCTTTTCAGGCGGGCGCAAAATGGTGAAATGCACGAGATCAACGGATGCATCGGATTTCAGAAGGTTCCGCCAGGTGCGTTCTCCGGCATGCGGAGAACCGGACACCAGCAGCACCCTTAGGTTCTCGCGGATGCCGTCCACGGTGACGACAGCCCGATTGTTCAGCGTCGTCAGTTCGCCGGGCAGGGCTTCGGCCTCGATTTCGAAGATATTGTCGCCGCCATGGGCGATCTCTACCGGGATGTCGATCTTCTCCCCTGTCCGCGCGGTGCGCAGGGTGACGACATCACCGTCCCGTTTTATTGTCAGGTTCACCTGATCTCCGGGGCCGGTTCCCAAACCTTGATCGACAACCGTGAGGCTGATGGTCTGTTCAGAACCGACCAGGCCGAAGCGCGGAGCCGTATCCAGTACGATCCGGCGGTCGCGTTCATCCGCAGTCCCGGTGATGAGGCCGTGAACAGGGGCATCGAAGCCGAGTGCTTCTGCGTTTTCCGGGATATCGTGAATCTGTCCGTCGGTGATGATGATTGCACCGCCAACCCTTTCAGGCGGAACATCTGCAAGCCCGTTTGCAAGGGTCTGGAAGACTTCCGTCCCGTCCCCTGAGCCTGAGTTTCGGGCTTCGAGCAGCCGGAGGTCAAACCCCTCCAGTTCCGCGATGCGTGACTGAATTTCCTCAGCTGCTGCGGTGGTCGTTTCTTCTCGGTCAGCAAGCCGTTGGCTTTGGCTCTTGTCGACCACAAGCGCCACGACACTGGACAAGGGTTCTCTGTCTTCGCGTTCTACGGCAGGGTTGGCGAGCGCAAGCACGAGCAACGCCATCGCCAGGGCCCGCAGCACCCAACCACGCAAGTTGATGATGCCGAGAAGGACGGCAACCACAACGGCAATCGCGCCGGCGGATATCAGCACCCATTGCGGAACGAGCGGGTCGAATGAAATAGACCAGTCCATCAAACCTCCTATTGCCCGAGCCGTTCCAGCAGAGCCGGAATATGGACCTGGTCAGCCTTGTAGTTTCCGGTGAGGCTGTACATCACGATGTTAACGCCCGAACGGAAGGCATAGTCGCGCTGGATCGGGTTGTTTGGCACTGTCGGGAACATGAACTCGCCCGTTGGCGTGATCGCCCAAGCCGATGCGAAATCATTCCCTGTAATCATCAGCGGGGAAACGCCATCTCCCGCCCGAACCGGCCGATCACCGCGGGCAGTCGCTTCATCAAGACTTTCCACCCACAACGGGCTGGTGGAATACCGGCCCGGGAATGTGTCGAGCAGATAGAACGCTTTCGTGAGCACGTGATCCGGCGGGACAGGTTCCAATGGAGGAACGTCGAGATCCTCAAGGATCTCACGCAGTTTCAGAGTTGCTGGTGTCGATCCGAAACCGGTTGTCGACGCGTTGATATGATCCCGTGTGTCGAACAGGATCGTGCCGCCGTTGCGCATGAACGTGTCGATCCGGGCGATCGTCTGGTCACTCGGTTTGTCAGCTGAGGGATCTATCGGCCAGTAAAGCAGCGAGTAGAAGGCCAGCTCGTCACGCGCAATGTCGATAGCGACTGGCGCACCTGGTTCCAGCGCGGTGCGTTCTGACAAAAACTGCGTCAGGCCGGCAAGACCGGCGGCACTTGCATCATCAACCTCTGGGACACCTGTCAGAACATAGGCCAAACGGGTTTCGAGGGTGGATTCCAATGCTCTCAAGTCATCAGACGAAGATTGCGCATATGCGTCTGGAACACCGGCCGTGCTGAGGAGCGCTGTTGCCAACGCTGCCGCACCGATGGCACTTGCCATCCGGGTTTTTAGCCGCAGACGGTTCAGACCGCCCGCAAGCACAAACACGGCAATGGCGTCCGCAATGATCAGCAAAAAGGCCAAAGTGAAGAAGATTGCTCTCAAGTCCAGTGGGTCCGTCGCGGGATAAGGCGCTGTTTCTGCGTCTGGTCCCAGCGCCTCGATGTTGAGGGGTTGCAGCGTATTCTCAGCGCGCATCAGATTGAGGGCCCGGAAGCCATCTTCGCTGCCATAAAGACCCGGCGGGGTGCGGCGGCTGGCAGAGGCTTCCCGGAAATTCGCTGCGCTCACCGGTGTCACATCGACAGGGGGCGCGCCGAAGCGGCCATAGCCGTCGAGTAGGCGCAGAGGCGGCAGAACGCTGCGGGCCGGTTGCCCAACCTCGGCTGTTTCTGATGCTTGAGCTACATTGGAAACTGACAATATGCGCCGCAACATGTTCAGGAAAACGCCGGAGAGTGGCAGGTTGGACCAGGCGGAATCTGCAGTTACATGGAACAAAACAATGCTTCCGTCACCCGATTGTGCCGCGGTGACCAACGGCGTACCGTCTTCCAGCATTGCCCAGGTGCGTTTCGGCAGGTCCGATGTCGGTTCTGCGAGAACCTGTCGGTTCACCGTCACCTCAGCAGGGATCTTCAATCCAGAAAACGGAGAGGCATCCGGAAAGGGCGCCAAATGCTGAGGTTGCTTCCAGGAGAGTGATCCGCCGAGTGACCGGTCACCAGATCTCAGGCGAACAGGGATCAGCTCGTCCGTGCCGCCTGCCGTTCTGGGGCCTGCGAAGCGGACAAGAGTGCCGCCGCTTTGGACCCACTCGCCAAGTTCGATCGCCGTGGTGTCTGGCAGCCTCCCAACATCCGCAAGGATCAGCACAGAAATTCCCTGGTCGATCAGTGATGGCACTGCGGCTGCAATATCGCTGTCTCGCGGCCGGCGGATGTCGGAAAACGGAGCGAGCGCCCGCTCGAGATAATAAAGAGGTGAGAGAAGCGGTTGATCAAGGTCGCCTGATTGTCCAGAGATCAGACCGACGGTTCGGCGGCGCCAGCTGTCGTCAACAAGTTGCACGGCTCCGGCTGCCTGTTCCCCTGCAATTTCAACGCGGGCGATGTCGTTTCTGAGTTCGCTTGGGAGTTCGAACCGGGCTTCGGTCTCAACATCCCCGCTGGCAAACGTCGCAGTCGATTCCGCAAGCACCAGGCCTTTCAGATCGAGAGCCCGCACGTTGACCACAGATGTCGTGTTCTCGGGGTGACGGACCACATCGACGCTCAGCGCTTCAGTATCATTGGCCAGCCCCTTAAGTCCAAGCGGTGTTTGAAGGCCGGTCAACACGGTCACCGGGACGCCTTCAGTCAGGGACGCAAGAGTTTCCAGAAACGCATCATTGGTGGCCGTACCATCTGAAAGCCAGACGACCGCACCCGGAGGTGTATCCTGTGCCGCCTTTCTGAGGCCGATGCCAAGTTCACTGCGCAGAGGCGGGTAGGGGCGGGGTTCGAGCGCACGCAGAGTTTCAAGTGCTGCCGCCGGGCTTTCGGGAACAAAGCTTTGGTTTGGACCTTCCGCGGTGGCGGCAAACATCACCGGCTGTCCGTTTTGCTCTGCCTCGGTAAGAATGTTTTCAGCGGTTCGAACCTGATCCTCCCAAGAGGTCGCTGAGGTCCAGCCGTTGTCGATCAGGAGCCACATAACGCCGTCCCGGCTCGCAACTGGTTCCTGCGCGCGCCAGACTGGCCCGGCAAGCGCAAAAATCAGGATTGCCGCCAAGAGCAAGCGCAGCAGGGTCAGCCACCATGGGCTGCGCTGCGGCGTTTCGTCGTGCTCATCAATGTCCAGCAAAAGCCGGGTGGGCGGAAACGCGATCTGTTGCGGCCGCGGGGGTGTCAAGCGCAACAACCACCAAATCACGGGCAGCAGAGCCAGTGCAGTCAAAACCCACGGCGCGGTAAAGGTCAGTGGTAAGCTGGCAAACACGGATCAGGCGCCCCCCCGCGGCATTGTATCGAGGTTGCCAGAAAGCGCGCTATGAAGGACCAGCAATGGCTCAGCGGCTGAATGGTCTGTGTGATGCAGCACGTATGTCCACCCGGCACGGCGTGCCATGTCGCGGATTTCAGCGCGATGTGCTTCAAGCCGTTTGTGGTATTCCTCCCGCCATGTTTCGGCGCGGCCTGCAGTTAATCGGATGCCGGCTTCCGGGTCGTTGAATTCAACACGGCCGTCGAACGGAAAGGTTTCTTCTATCGGGTCCAGAACCTGAACGATGTGCCCACGCGCACCAGTTCCGGCGACTTGGGCGATCCAGGCAGCAATATCTTGAAGCGGATCCAGGAAATCGGAGACCAGAACAACATCGGCAAAGCGTTTGACGCCAGTCGGGTCGGGCAAGGCAACCGGCTTAGACAAGTGCGTTAGGGCGTCCGCAAGCCGTTCCGCGGCTCTGCGATCTGAAAATGGACGTGTCACACCGGTCAAACCAATGCGCTCACCAGTTTCTGCGAGCATATCCGCCAATGCCAGCATCAGGACCAGAGAGCGGTCCCGCTTGGTCACCTGAGACAGCCGAGATTGAAACTCCATGGACGAGGAGAGATCGGCCCAAAGCCAGACGGTATGGGCTGCCTCCCACTCCCGTTCACGGACATAAAGATGGTCGTCCCGGGCAGACCGGCGCCAGTCAATGCGTTTGGCCGGCTCTCCCATATTGAAGGGACGGAATTGCCAGAAGCTTTCGCCGGGTCCGGCTCTCCGCCGGCCATGCCATCCTGCAATGATGGAACTTGCAACATGGCTTGCCTCAACAAGAAGGTCAGGGAGCGCGTCGGCGACAGATCGGGCGTCGCCGATGATGTTCGGCCAGTTTTCCTGGTCCAGTTTCACACTCTCCGTTGATGATGCCATGATCTCGGGCGGCTCCCTCGCGTTCGAAATTTGCGTTATGCGATTGTTTCTTTCACCCGCTGGATCACGTCCCTCACGGTATGCCCGTCGGCACGGGCAGCAAAGGTGAGGGCCATCCGATGCTGCAGGATTGGTTCTGCCAGAGCCAGAACATCGTCAACTGAAGGTGCCAGCCGGCCATCAACGAGCGCGCGGGCCCGGACGGTCAACATCAGGGCCTGGCTAGCGCGGGGGCCCGGTCCCCAAGCAATCAGCTTTGTGAGATCGGAATTTTCGTCCGAGCCGCCCGGTCGGGCCGAGCGGACAAGCTTCAAGATGCTTTCAACTACTGATTCACCCACCGGCATGCGGCGGACGAGTTGCTGGAATTCCATGAGTTCCGGAGCAGTGATCGCGCTATGTGCCGTGGTCTGCTCTGCTCCGGTTGTTTCAAGGAGAATGCGGCGCTCGGCTTCCAGATCCGGGTAATGCACATCAATCTGCATCAAGAACCGGTCGAGCTGGGCCTCCGGCAAAGGATATGTGCCTTCTTGTTCCAAGGGGTTTTGGGTCGCAAGAACATGAAACGGGCGCGGGAGATCATGCGGATGACCCGCAACCGTGACGTGATACTCCTGCATCGCCTGAAGGAGGGCAGATTGGGTTCGCGGGCTGGCGCGGTTGATTTCGTCGGCCATCAGCAACTGTGAGAAGACCGGGCCAGGAATAAATCTGAAAGATCGTCCGCCGCTGGTATCTTGTTCCATGACTTCTGCGCCAAGGATATCTGAAGGCATCAGGTCTGGCGTGAATTGGATCCGCCGTGCATCCAGTCCCAGAACTGTTCCGAGCGTTTCGACCAGTTTGGTTTTCGCAAGACCCGGCACACCGACAAGCAGCCCATGTCCGCCGGCGAGGATCGTCACAAGTGTTTGTTCAACAACGTTCTCCTGGCCGAAGATTATCTTTGCGATATCGGCCTTGACTTCTGAAATGCGTTCAACGGCCCGTTCGGCGCTTTCAGCAACAGCAGCGAGATCTTCTTCAGAAGGATTTGCGGGAGAAACGACGCTCATTGATCACCTGTCCTGTTGCTTATCTTGCTGATGCCTGCCGGGTAGCTCGGTGGGCGGCCAAATTTTTTCCGTTAACCCAGTCTGACACCATATAATTCAGTAGATAAGGCACAATTGTGCGCCATACAGTGGATAGGTCCAAGATTCTTTTCTTCCCTGCGGCATAAACGCAAAAATTGCGATTGTTGTTCCAGTGGGGATTGGCGTTGGATTAGACGCGGACTAGGTAGGATTCCGGATCATAGATTCGGATGTCTGATGGGACGGGGAGTGAAATGACATCGCAAGCCAAACCAGAGGCTGCTTTACCGGATGGCCTCAAAGCCCTGATGAGCCGAGCTGGTTCGAAAGACAAGGCGCCGCCGCCGGTGGACAAGTGGAACCCGCCTTTTTGCGGCGATTTGGATATCCGGATTGCACGTGACGGAACCTGGTTCTATCTCGGCTCGCCAATTGGCCGGAAGCCATTGGTCGAGCTGTTTGCGTCTGTCCTGCGCAAGGATGAAGATGGCAAGCACTACCTTGTAACCCCGGTCGAAAAAATCGGTATCACGGTCGACGATGCTCCGCTGCTGGCTGTGGAAATGGTTGTGGAAAATGAAGGCATGGACCAGCAACTCACCGTGCGCACAAATCTCGGTGATCTGGTCCGCATAGGACCGGATCGGCCACTGCGTTTTGAGAAGGAGACGGACAGCGGCGGAATAAAGCCCTATGTTGTTGTCCGCGGACGCATTGAAGCGCTGTTTACCCGCGCACTTATGTATCAGCTGGTTGACCACATGGTCGAACGTCAACGAGAGGCCGGTTTGGAAACAGGAATTTGGAGCGGTGGTCAGTTTTTTGCCGTTGACCCTGAGCTTCTGTAATCGCCCTTTTTATCCAATTGCCGATTTGACGAAAGCACCCCATATCAAGCGCAATGACCGCTTCAACTGATACATCCGCAACCATATTGGCCGATTGGTCCCAGCATCTGGAAGAACGGCTTGCATTGGCAGCGAGCGTGTCCACAGAACGGGAAACAGGCGACCACATATTGAACCCGGATGTCGGGCCTTACGCCTTTTGGAAGGGACCACCGAGGGACGCTGCCGTCTTGATCGGTATCCGCAACACGGCAGCCGGCCCGAGCGTTGTTTTGACCCAGCGCACACCGCATCTCAAATCCCATGCTGGGCAGGTGGCGTTTCCAGGTGGCAAAATTGATCCGGACGACGACGGACCGGTCGAGGCAGCTTTGAGAGAAGCGCAGGAAGAGATCGGTCTGGATCCCGCCCAGGCACAGCCACTTGGACATTTGGCGCCTTATCTAACCGGGTCGGGATATCGGGTCACACCAATCGTTGCAGAGGTGAGGGATCCCGTTCAGTTCATTCCGAACCCGGACGAAGTTGAAGATGTTTTCGAAGTTCCCTTCGAGTTTCTTATGAACCCTGCCAACCATCAAAAGCTGAGCCGCGAGTGGCAGGGGAAACGACGCTACTTCTATGCAATGCCTTTTGCCGGACGTCACATCTGGGGCGTTACAGCAGGCATTATCCGCTCATTATATGACACGGTGTACCGCTGATGCTTCGCATTATCCTGACACAACTCTTCCTGTTTTTGCTGCCGTTTGCTTGTTATGCGTGCTATCTCTGGCTGTCTAAAAAGGGCGATAATCCAGAGAGCTGGTCACGCGGGCCGGTCGCCTGGTTGACAGTCGCAGGCCTCTTTTTGACGATCTCCGGATTTGTTGCCGTAGCGCAATTCAACAGGGCTCCAGAAGGCACGCAGTACAGGCCGGCAGAATTCCGCGACGGCGTACTCATTCCCGGGCGGTTCGAATAAGTTCATGAAAGATAGAGCTGAAGACATTCTCGCTGCGGCCAATTGGCTGCGGTCGCCAGGCATTCAGGCTGTGTTTTCGGCTCTCAATCGCGACAATGACAGCGCGCGTGTGGTAGGCGGCGCCATACGCAACACGTTGTTGGGACATCCAGTTCCCGATATCGACATCGCGACTACCGCGACACCGCAGGACGTTATGCAGCGGGCCGCCGATGCAGGATTAAAACCCATCGGCACGGGGATTGATCACGGCACCATAACCGTGATCAGCGACGGATTTCCTTACGAAGTCACCACGCTGCGCGAAGATGTCGAAACCTATGGCCGCCAGGCGAAAGTGGTGTTTGGGCGTGATTGGAAAAAGGATGCCCTGCGGCGCGACTTCACAATGAACGCGCTTTATGTGGACAGCCTCGGGAAGTTGCACGACCCACTGGGTGGTCTGGAGGATTGCCTTGCCAGGTGTGTCAGGTTCATCGGTGATCCTGATATGCGGCTGCGCGAGGACTATCTTCGCATTCTCCGCTTCTTCAGGATCTACGCGGCCTATGGCGATGGGGATATGGATGCCGAAGGCCTCGGTGCCTGCCTGCGCCAGCGCGACGGTTTGCGCCACCTTTCCGCTGAACGCATTGGCCACGAAATGCGCCGTCTCGTCTCTGCTCCGAAGGCGGCGATTGCGGTGCGGATGATGAATGATTGCGGCCTTTGGGAAATCGCAACGGGCGGCCTTGCAAAGATCGAGGATTTTGAAGCGCTTCGCCAACTGGATGCGCTCGCGCCTGAAACACAGGACCCGGAGGTTGGCCTGACCGTGCTGTCAGGTTTTGTCCGCGAAGATGTCGATCGCGTTGCTGATCGGCTGCGGCTGTCCAATTCAGAGCGTAAAAGAATGCAAATCTGTTGGGAGGCTTACAAAACGTTCCGGCAGTCGGACCAGATGCCGGATCTCAGAACGTTGCTCTACACCCATGGCCGCCAAGGAGCTATAGATGGGCTGCTGGCTTACTGGGCAGCTTATGATGCGCAAAAACGGTCGGGAGATCGGCCAGCTTTTGAAGACGCGCTTTTAGAACTGAAATCCCTCGAGGTGCCGGTTTTTCCTTTGAAAGGCGCGGACATGATCGCGCTCGGACATCGTCCGGGGCCGCAAGTTGGCAAGGTTCTCAAAACTCTGGAGAAGATCTGGTGCGAAAACGGTTTCGCCCTAAGCAAACAGGATCTTCTTGCGCGTTTGGAGAACCGCGCTTAGCGAATTGATAAGAGTCCTTGGATACCCTTTCCCGATGAGTTCCTTGGGGTTATCACCCCTGCCGTGGGTTCTGTTGGGAAAGTAGAAATGCCGCATAGCGAAGTCATCTTGATCTCTGATGGGCCGCTGCCTCTGGGTTCTCCGGTTCGGAAAATTCCGTTCTTCTTCCGGGCGCGCCTGATCGATATGGCAAAAGTCTCTCCCAAGACTGCGGGTGAAGCCTCTGTTGCGATTATCGAACTTCTCGGTTCCAGCAAGCCGGGCATGTCGGCTCTGAAGTCATCCTGGGGCAGCATTGCGGAGATTCCGGTAATTGGCATCATCGACAAGTCTGATCGGCGGGAGGTAACCCAAGCGGCCGCGCTTGGTGAAATGGACCTTATAGATCGAGAGGCACCGCTGGCGTTGCTCCTTCATCAGGTTAAAAAATATCTGAAAACCGATATTTTACAGGACTTGCCAAAGGACACTCCAGAACGGACTGCAGAAGCTTTCTCCAAAGCGAACGCGTTTCTGGAAACGCTTTGCATGTCTGCAGTCAGTGATGCGTCGATACAAATCCGGGCGATGGAAGACAGCGCCAAGGATGCGCTTTCGGCGATTGACCTTGAAGGCTTACTAGCGTGGATGCAGGCGGTCGAAAGCCATCATAGCCCGACGTACAGCCATTCTTTGAAAGTTGCGGGTTTGGCGGGCGCATTCGCGCGGTGCCTGAAATGGTCAGAAGCTGATTGCCGGGAGATGGTCGCGGGCGGGCTGGTTCATGACATCGGCAAGATGCGCATCCCCTTGACCATTCTGGACAAGCCTGGACGCCTGACCGATGAGGAGCGCTCTCTGATCGCCAAGCATCCGGTGTTTGGCCAGGAAATACTGAAGCCGCGTCTTGAGGTGCCTTACGAAATCAAGCGCATGGCTATCCAGCATCATGAGTACTTGGACGGGAGCGGGTATCCCAATCACCTCAAAGCGGACCGCTTGTCTCAAAAAGTCCGCGTCATGACGATTTGTGACATCTTCACCGCCCTGACAGAAGAGCGCGCCTATAAGGAACCAATCCCTCCACGGCAGGCAATCGCCATGATGAAAAACATGGGGCCGAAGCTCGATCAGGACCTGCTGCGTCAGTTTTCAGACATGATCCTGGATCGCGTTTTTGCAGAACTGTCGAAACCCGTCTCTGCCGCAGGTGGAGACGCTGCTGCTTAAGCAGCGCAAGCACCATTTTCTCGAACTAGCTTTGCTTAGGGCCATTTCACAACTGGTGGCATGGAAGACAGGATTGAGGCGACATTGCCACCGGTCTTCAAGCCGAAGATTGTGCCGCGGTCATAGAGAAGATTGTACTCTACATATCGGCCCCTGCGGATCAGCTGCTCTTCGCGCTGGGCATCTGTCCAGGAGTTTTCATAGTTTTTGCGAACGAGCTCAGGGTAGACCTTCAAAAAAGACCGGCCGACATCCTTGGTGAACGCGAGATCCGCGTTCCAATCGCCACTGTGCAGATAGTCGTAGAAAATTCCGCCAATGCCTCGGGGTTCGTTCCGGTGTTTCAGGAAGAAATACTCATCACACCACTCTTTGTAAGCCGGGTAATCGGCAACGGCATGGGGCTCGCATGCTGCTTTCATGGCCTCATGAAAGGCAACCGTGTCAGGATCGTCCTGTGTCCGCCGGTCGTCCAAAACGGGTGTCAGATCCGCGCCGCCCCCGAACCACTGGCGGGTTGTAACCACCATCCGCGTGTTCATGTGAACTGCCGGAACGTTTGGGTTCTGAGGGTGCGCAATCAGGCTGATGCCGGAAGCCCAGAACCTGGGATCTTCGCTGGCACCTGGAATTTGACCGCGGAACTCTGGAGAAAACTCGCCGTGGACGGTGGAAATATGGACGCCGACTTTTTCAAAGACACGGCCATGCATCATCGACATGACGCCGCCGCCGCCCTTTGCGCCTGAACTGTCGGTCCGTTCCCAAGGGGTGCGCTCGAACCGGCCCGCAGGCAAGTCACTCAGCGGTCCATTGAGTTCGCCAATGTCGTCTTCCAGTTTTTCAAACGCTGCACAAATCTGATCCCTGAGATCCTTGAACCACGCGGACGCTGTCAGCTTCTTGTCTTCAATTCCCTCAGGAATCGGACCGCCGCGTGATTCTGGAGAGGGTGCTGTCATCTGATTTGCCTCGACATGAAGAGCCCGCGCGGGAAATGCACAAGCGTTGGATTAGCTTGATGTTTTAGGAAATGCCCGGGTTTGCCGCAAGGCCTCTCCCAAAACCATGCCGCAGGACACAGCTACGTTAAGGGATCGCATGCCCTCGGCCATCGGGATGGTCAGCCGTGCATCTGCCAGCTGATGGATTGCATCCGGTGCACCGGTGCTTTCGCGGCCCAGAAGCAGGATATCATCTGCTTCAAATTCGAAATCCGTGTAAGCGAGGTCTGTTTTGGTCGTCAGCAGCACGAGGCGCCGTTTATGTGTTTGGCGCCAGTCGTCGAACGCCTCGAAATTGAGATGGCGCTTCAGGGCAGCCCGTTCCAGATAGTCCATCCCAGCGCGTTTCAAAGCGCTGTCGGACAGCGGAAATCCCGCAGGTTCGATCAAATGCACCGTCACACTCATGCAGGCGGCTAGCCTTAGCATGGTTCCGGTGTTCTGCGGTATGTCTGGCTGGTAAAGGGCGATGTCGGGCATGTCTGCTTCTTGTCTTGACGGTTCATTGCCTCCTAACAGGAGAAGGCCGTCCTGTCATGGGCCGTGGCCCATTGAGCAGTTCCAAGCGTAGTATGAACGCAAGAATCGCCCGCCACCCATTTGGACATTTCAATGATTGCTTTGTTTCGGCTTTTTGAATCCTGGATTGATCCGTTCCGGCCATTGCCGTCTGAAGCCATGCCCAAAGGCGGTGTTGCGTTTCTTCTGTTCTTTCTGAAGCAGGCGCGCTGGCCATTCTTCCTGATGCTGATTGTCGGCAGCCTGACAGCCTTTGTCGAAGTCACGCTGTTCAATTTCCTGGGCCATATTGTTGATTTGCTCGACAGCAGCGACCGGGAAACGTTTTTTGCCGAACACGGCTGGACCCTGTTCGGCATGGCGTTCTTTATTTTGGTGGTGCGGGCCGCCGCCAATACGCTCATGGCGCTTCTGGAAGAGCAGACCATTGTTCCGGGGTTTTTCAATCTGGTCCGTTGGCAGGCGCACCAGCAGGTGATGCGCCAAAGCATTGCGTTCTTTCAAGATGATCTTGCAGGCCGATTGTCACAGAAGGTGCTCCAATCCGGTATGTCCGCCGGGGACTTCATGGTGAACCTCCTTCAAGTCGCCTGGTTTATCGTGGTCTACGCCCTGACAACATTGGTGCTTGTCGCAGATCTTGACTGGCGGCTTGGGGCGATTGTCGCTGTCTGGCTTGTCTTGTTTGCCATCACTGCACGGGTTTTCGTTCCGCGCGTGCGAAAGGCGGCAAAGGATACAGCCAATGCTTATTCCGGCGTCTCCGGTCGCCTGGTCGACACCTACAGCAACATTCAGTCCGTCAAATTGTTCGGTTCTCTGAAAGAAGAAAACCGGGGCTCCAGATCCGCCTTCATCCGATTTATCGGTCAGCTCAAGACCTTCACCCGCCTGCTCACCTCAATCCGCGTCGTGATGAGCCTTGTGAATGGGGCGATGATCGTCGCAATTGCCGGGATGGCGCTTGTGATCTGGCGCGATGGCGGCATCAGCACGGGGCATGTGGCTTTTACGCTCAGCCTGATCCTGCGCCTGAATATTTTGCTGAACCGGTTGTTCAATCAGCTGAATGGTCTGTTCCGGAATTTCGGAACCGTCCAGGACAGTATGGAGGCCATCGTCAAACCCGTGGCCGTTCAGGATGAGGACAATGCGCCAGCGCTGACTGTGGATAAGGGCGCGGTCGAATTCAAAAACATCACATTCCATTACGGCAAAGCAGGCGGTGTCATCGAGGATCTAAGCCTAAAGATCGCGCCTGGAGAGCGTGTCGGTGTGGTCGGACCATCGGGTGCGGGAAAGACAACGCTGACCAGTTTGCTTCTGCGTTTCTATGATGTGGAGGCAGGCCAGATCCTGATTGATGGTCAGAATATCCGCTCAGTGAAACAGGAGACGCTCCGTCGGGCAATCGGGATGGTGACACAGGATCCGTCCCTCCTACACCGGTCTATCCGGGAGAACATTCTTTATGGGCGGCCTGAGGCGAGTGAAGACGAGCTGCGCGATGCAGCGGAGCGCGCGCACGCACTTGAGTTCATTGAAAACCTCGAAGACAAATCCGGACGAAAAGGTTTTGACGCTTACGCTGGAGAGCGCGGCGTCAAACTGTCGGGTGGTCAACGTCAAAGAATTGCGATCGCCCGGGTTCTTTTAAAAAATGCCCCAATTCTTGTGCTGGATGAAGCTACATCTGCACTCGACTCTGAGGTGGAGGCTGCGATCCAGGAAAATCTGCAGCAATTGATGGCAGGAAAGACCGTGATTGCAATTGCGCACCGGCTTTCAACAATCGCTGCGCTGGACCGTCTGATCGTGATGGACGGCGGACAGATTGTCCAAGAGGGGACCCATGACAGTCTGTTGAAGAACGAAGATGGATTGTATGCGCAGCTCTGGCGCCGGCAATCAGGCGGCTTCCTTCAGGCAGGATTGTTGGCCGATGAGCAGGTTAATTCGGGCGCGTCTTGATCTGTATGAAAGCGGGTGGCGTAGAAAGCTCGCCAACCGCCTGAGGATCTTATGGTTCATTTCATCACAGCGTATATCACCACCGCGATTGTGTTTCTCGCAATTGACTATGTTTGGCTGACCCAAGTCGCCACGCGCTTCTATTTTGATCGCATTGGTCATCTGTTGATGGAACGCCCAAATATGGGCGCTGCGGCAGCCTTTTATCTGATCTACGTTGTCGGCATCGTTCTCTTCGCCGTTGGTCCGGCGCTTAAAAATGAAAGCTTTGCCTACGCCGTGATGTACGGCGCCATGTTCGGCTTCTTCACCTACGCGACCTACGACGTCACCAACTATGCAACCTTGAAGGACTGGCCGGTTATCGTTGCCGTCGTGGATATCGCCTGGGGCACGGTGCTTGGTGCGGTTTCCGCTGGCGCGGGCTATCTGATTAGCCGTCAGATCCTCGGCTGACAACTCGGCAAGTCTGCGAAAAACCTGAACTCCGTGAACGTGACGCAGGTTAGTGTAAGCCTACTCTTAATTATTGTAGTTACTGATTTTTTACAGCCTTGAGATATCAAGGGCCAACACAGATTACTGCGCGGGCTTCCAGAGTGTACCCGCAGGATTGGGGTTGGAGCCCGGGTTTTCGTGACGCTTTCGATAAACGGCCGATTTATTTCAATGGTGGTCACCGCCGCCGTCATCATGATGGGTGGAACAGCGTTCGCGTTCTACACGTTCCGCCAAGCAATGATTGCTCAGTTGGGAACAGCAGACAGTGCTCAGCAGTTCCTCCTGGGCAATGTGGCGGAGAAACTCGATGGTCTGATTTTGGATCAGATGATCACCATTGGCCTGGTCGTGTCGCCGGTTGGCATCGCGTTTCTTGGTCTGGCAGTTGTTTTGGCATTGGGCATTGCCCGTCCGCTCGCCCGCTTGCAGGGTGCTCTTGGCAAATTGTCTGATGGTGATCTTGAGGTCGAAATCGACGGAGTCGAGCGATCCGATGAAATCGGCGCCATAGCGCGGTCTGTGACAGACTTTCGCGTGAACCTTGCCGAAAAGGCTGCCGAGCAGGCGCGGCAAGAACAAGCCCACCAGGATGCGTTGAACGCAGAACGCGTCGCGCTGATGCAGGATGTTGCAGACGATTTTGAGAAATCCGTGCTCGGCGTTGTTTCTTCATTGCTTGAAAAGTCTGACAGCGTAGAGAGCAACTCCAATGATTTGACGCGTGCTGTGGAATCCTCGCTCCACGCCGTGTCTGAAGTCAGCACTGCGTCTGCGGATGCCAATCAGTCTGTTGAGACGGTGACCGGGGCCTCCCACCGCTTGTCAGAATCTCTGTCCCGTGTCCGTGAGGATGTGGATCAGGCAACTGACATTGCGGATGCTGCGGTCACTGAAGCGCGCAAAACCGATGAAATCGTCGGGCGGCTTTCTGAGACAGGCCGCGCAATCGGCGAAATTGTTGAGCTGATCAGTCAGATTGCCAGCCAGACCAATCTCCTTGCCTTGAACGCAACGATCGAGGCAGCAAGGGCTGGAGAAGCCGGACGCGGGTTTGCCGTTGTTGCAAGCGAGGTAAAGGCGCTGGCCGAGCAGACCACCAAGGCAACTGAGGATATTTCTGCGCAGGTTTCGGCCGTGCAGGACGTCGCGCAGCAATCCGGTGTCGCCATCGCTTCGATTGCCGATACGATTGAACGCGTGAGTGCGATTTCAGCCAAGATCCGGGATGCTGTGGAAGACCAGACTTCTGCAACTGGCGAGATCAACGGCAGTGCACAGACCGCGCTGCAAAGCTCTGAGCGGGTAACCGGCAACGTCGGGACTTTGAACGATGCGATGGAAGCCAGCCGGACCGCGACAGATGGCATGCATCAAGCCTCTGCAGAACTTGGAACGTTGTCAAACACACTTCAGGCGCAGGTTTCGCAGTTCCTGCAAAGCGTCCGCGCTGCTTAAGTCTTTGATCCTGCTCTGTGGTGGCTAAGCTCCACTGCCTTACTGGTCCCGGGCTGAGTGAATCATTGCGACCGCTCACTCACATGTCACACATGTGGCTGATTTGTCACAGCTCTGGGTTTAGGCTGCTTTAGGCCGAAATCGGACTTCCCTTATCCGCGATTCCAGAGTACCAAAAGGTCCTCAACTTTGACGGGTTGAAGTTTCCATCCCTTTGGCCGCCCGGCCAAGCAACCAGGAGGGCTTACATGCTAAATTGTTCGACGCATCCAGCGACAGCCGTCCATTTGGTTCGCACGGGATCATCTGCACGTTTCGGATAAAGAAACGCGCCTGAGTTCCTAACACTTTTCCGACGTCCGGCATAAGCCGTCCATCAGTTTTGGCTGCATGTGCGTCCTTGCGCATGTCTGCGGGCGTTACTCTCAATTTCTTTCGTTTCGGAGACACATCATGTCTTTCGGTGATCCCTTTGGGCCATTCCGACCCGGCATAGGTCCAGATATCGTCCAGGAGCCGCCTGTCCGGCGGCCGGACGTTTTCATTGACCCGCACTTGCGTCCGCGTCCGCCAGTTTTATTGCGTCTGCGCAACTTGTTGAAAATTCTCGGTGTATTCGGTGGGGCGACTGGCGTTCTGACAGTGCTGTTCGCGGTGCCGGTCTTCATTTCCGAATTTACAGCGATCGAAACTGTTGGCGTCCATGGAAAGATCCTGACCGCGCCGCAATTCGCTGACCGGCTTGAAAATCTTCTAATTGGTTCCTTTATCGTAGCTCTATCGCTGGTAAGTTTCTTTGCTTCGGCCGCGATTGCGTCTCCGCGCCTCGGCGTGCGTGATCATGAAAGGGAACCCTACAAATTCGAGTGCGGGGATGGTCATACGTCTGTCCAGCCCACTCATGCAAAGGTTCGTCATGTTTAAGTGGTTTGAAAACCTGATTGATCCGTTCGAGAACACGGATCTCGATGTCCCGCCGAAAGGCTTCTGGGCGTTCTGTTGGTACTACACGAAACCGGTGTGGCCGATCCTAGCGGTCGCATCGGTCCTGGGTGCCGCCATCGCCATTCTTGAAGTGTTCATCTTTACCTTTCTGGGTGATTTGGTGAATTGGCTCGGAACAGAGAACGCGCAGACATTTTTCACAGACAACTGGCCGCAACTTCTGTGGATGGGTTTTGTCATCCTGATCCTCTTGCCACTGGTCGCTGGTATCTGGGAGATGGTGTTCCATCAGGGTTTGATGGGCACCTACCCGATGTCTGTGCGGTGGCGGGTTCACCGGTATCTTCTCCGGCAGAGCGTGGCATTTTATCAAAACGACTTCGCCGGGCGGATTGCGAACAAGCTGATGCAAACGGCGCTTGCGGTTCGGGAGGTTGTGACCCGGATCGCGGACATTCTGGTCTATGTGATCGTCTATTTTGTCGCCGCACTGTTCATCGTTGCGGAGGCAAGCATCTATTTCGCCATTCCGTTCCTGGCTTGGCTTGGCGGGTATCTGTTGACGATGCGCGTCTTCATCCCGCGTTTGAAGAATGTGTCCCGGGATCAAGCCGATGCGCGATCCGTGATGACGGGACACGTCGTCGATGCGTACACCAATATCTCGACGGTGAAACTCTTCTCCCACGCGGCGCGCGAAGAAGACTATGCAAAAAGGTCGATGCTTGACTTCCTGAAGACGGTCTTTCTTCAGATGCGGCTCGTCACGGGTATGAACATCACCCTGACAACGCTGAACATGGCGTTGCTCTTTGCGGTCTCGGCGATGTCCATCATGCTTTGGCAGCAAGGGTTGGTGAGCACTGGCGAGATTGCCGTCGCGGTGGCCCTTGTTCTGCGGTTTCAAGGCATGTCGCAGTGGATCCTTTGGGAAGTGTCCGGCCTGTTTGAAAACATCGGCACGGTCCAAGACGGCATCAACACGATTTCCCGGGAACGGGATGTGGTGGATGTTCCAAACGCCAAGCAGCTGATCGTCGACAAAGGCGAAATCGAGTTCGAGCGGATCCGATTCCACTATGGCAAGGAAACCGGCGTCATCGAGGATCTGTCCTTGAAGATCAAGGCTGGCGAAAAAATTGGGCTGATCGGCAGGTCCGGGGCAGGCAAGTCCACCTTGGTCAACCTGCTTCTGCGCTTCTATGATTTGGAAGGCGGCAGGGTGCTGATCGATGGTCAGGACGTTGCCAAGGTCCTGCAGGACGACATCCGGGCCAACGTGGGTGTTGTTACGCAGGATACGTCCTTGTTGCACCGGTCGATCTTCGAGAACGTTGCTTATGGCAAGCCGGACGTCAGCCGCGAGGAAGTCGAGGCGGCTCTGGAAAAGGCGCATGCAATCGAGTTCGTCCGCAGTCTCGAAGATCAAAACGGGCGTGTCGGCCTAGATGCGCATGTCGGCGAGCGCGGTGTGAAACTCTCCGGTGGTCAGCGTCAGAGGATCGCGATTGCGCGGGTGCTTCTGAAAGATGCCCCGATCCTGGCTCTGGATGAGGCGACATCGGCGCTGGATTCAGAAGTCGAGATCGCCATCCAGGAAAGCCTGTTCGATCTGATGGAAGGCAAAACCGTTATCGCGATTGCTCACAGGCTGTCCACGATTGCGGCGATGGACCGGCTCATTGTCATGGATCATGGTCGAATCATCGAAGAAGGAACGCATCAGGAGTTGTTGGACCTGAACGGTCTTTACGCTCAGCTCTGGCAGCACCAGTCTGGCGGGTTCCTGGCGCCGGTTCAGGCGGCTTGATTCCAGCCACATCGTCAAGCAAGGCCGGGGAAATGCATTTTCCGGTCTTGCGATTTTCCGAAAAACGGCAGAAAAACGGCGCGAGCGCAGTTTCGGCTGCGACATATGCGTTCTAAGGCGTTTGTTGAACTGGACAAGCGCTTTGAACGGTGCAAAAAGACACACGCCTTGCCCGGTGCGGAAATCTGCCGCACCCGGCAACCGTTGAGCCCGGCACGAGTCCGCCTATCCTTGCTCTCAGGGACGGGCCCGGACGTGCGACGGGCTTTCGGTACAGAATAAACTGGTTTCGAGAGGACGCGACCTTGGCAAATACGGATCAGGCGGAACCGACCCGCCGAGATTTCCTCTACATTGCGACCGGCGCCATGGGTGTCGTCGGCGCTGGCGCGCTGGCATGGCCATTCATCGATCAGATGAACCCGGATGCCTCCGCTTTGGCTCTGGCTTCTATTGAAGTCGACGTCTCTGCCGTGGAAGAGGGGCAGTCTATCAGCGTGAAATGGCGTGGTAAGCCGGTCTTCATCCGCAACCGTACGGATGCGGAAGTGGAAGAGGCGAACGCTGTTGCAGTATCTGATCTGCCGGACCCGCTTGCACGCAACGCCAACCTGCCTGCCGACGCCGAAGCGACGGATGTGAACCGCGGCATCGAAGGCAATGAGAAGCTGCTGGTCCAGGTTGGTATCTGCACACACCTTGGCTGCGTCCCTGTGGGTGATGCCGGTGAGTACGGCGGCTGGTTCTGCCCGTGCCACGGCTCGCACTACGACACCGCCGGCCGGATCCGCAAGGGCCCGGCGCCTGAGAACCTGCTCATTCCGCCGCTTGAGATGGTCAGCGAGACCACCATCAAGATCGGCTAACGGCACGAGTTAATCTGGAGGCAGCCATGGCTGGACATTCTGAATATGTACCGCAGAGCGCTGCGGCAAAGTGGCTTGAGAGCCGTTTGCCGGTCATTTCGCTCGTACGCGGATCTTTCGTCGACTTTCCGACACCGAAGAACCTGAACTATTTCTGGACCTTCGGCGGGATCCTTTTCTTCGTGCTCATCGCGCAGATCCTGACAGGGATCGTGCTCGTTATGCACTACACGGCAAGCACGACTGCTGCATTCGACAGCGTTGAGCACATCATGCGCGATGTGAACTTCGGCTGGATGCTGCGTTACCTGCACGCCAATGGCGCGTCGATGTTCTTCATCGCCGTCTACATCCACATTTTCCGTGGTCTCTACTACGGGTCATACAAGGCTCCCCGCGAGATCTCCTGGATCCTGGGTGTGATCATCTTCCTTCTGATGATGGCAACAGCGTTCATGGGTTATGTTCTACCATGGGGTCAGATGTCCTTCTGGGGCGCGACGGTTATCACCAACCTGTTCTCGGCAATTCCGGTTGTCGGTGAGAGTGTTGTGATCTGGCTGTGGGGCGGCTTTGCGGTCGATAACCCGACACTGACACGCTTCTTCTCGCTGCACTACCTGCTGCCGTTCATGATTTTCGGTGTTGTTCTGCTGCACGTGTGGGCATTCCACACCACCGGCAACAACAACCCAACAGGCGTCCAGCCGAAGACCAAACAGGACACGATCCCGTTCCACCCGTACTACACGATCAAGGACCTGTTCGCGATTGTCGTGTTCATGATCTTCTTCGCGTACTTCGTCTTCTATCTGCCGAATTACCTGGGTCACGCCGACAACTACATCGAAGCGAACCCGCTCGTCACGCCGGCGCACATCGTTCCTGAATGGTACTTCCTGCCGTTCTACGCGATCCTGCGAGCTGTTCCGGACAAGCTCGGCGGTGTTGTGCTGATGTTTGGTGCGATTGCGGTGTTGTTCATCCTGCCTTGGCTGGACACTTCCAAGGTCCGCTCCGGTGCTTACCGTCCGCTGTTCAAGCAGTTCTTCTGGATCTTCGCAGCGAACGCAGTGGTTCTGGGCTACCTCGGCGCCATGCCGGCGGAAGGGATCTACGTGATCATGTCCCAGATCTGCACCACCATCTACTTTGCCTACTTCCTTATCGCCCTGCCGCTGTTGGGCTTCCTGGAGAAACCGAAGCCACTTCCGGCATCAATCTCCGAGTCGGTGCTCAAGGGCGGATCCGGCACACCGGTCGGCGCAGCAGCCGCACCGGAAACGAAATAACGCGAACCGGATCGGGAGTTATTTGAGACAATGAAAACCATGATCACAATGGTTCGTTCCCTCGCAGCGGTGGCGGCTCTCGCCATCGCATCCCCGGCTTTTGCGGCCGGAGCGAAGGTTGAAATCGATTATCAGGATTGGTCCTTTGCCGGACCGTTCGGCTACTACGACCGTGCGCAGTTGCAACGTGGCTTCAAGGTCTACGTTGAAAACTGTGCAGCCTGTCACGCTTTGAGCCGCGTTGCATTCCGCAACCTGGCTGAGGATGGTGGTCCGAGCTTCACCGAAGACCAGGCCAAAGCAATTGCTGCCGACTACACTGTTGTAGACGGCCCGGATGATTTCGGCGACATGTACGACCGTCCGGCAATCCTAGCTGACCGCTTCCCGTCGCCGTTCCCGAACGAGAATGCGGCACGTGCAGCCAATAACGGTGCGTATCCGCCGGACTTTTCGCTTCTCGCGAAAGCCCGTGCGCCGCAGCGTGGTTTCCCTGGGTTCGTTTTCGACATCTTCACCCAGTACCAGGAAAACGGCCCTGACTACATCTACTCGCTGCTGACCGGTTACGTAGATCCGCCAGAGGGTGTGGAAGTGCCGGTTGGTCAATACTACAACCACTCCTTCATGGCTGGTGAGTTCATCTCGATGGCGCCGCCTCTTTTCGAGGAAGCGGTCGAGTACACCGACGGCACACCGATGACGGTTGAGAATTACGCACGCGATGTCGCAGCGTTCATGATGTGGGCCGCCGAGCCTCACCTGGAAGAGCGCAAGAAGATCGGTTTCCGTGTGATGATCTTCCTCATCGTCTTCGCTGGCATGCTCTACTTCACCAAGAAGAAAATCTGGCGCGATGTCGAGCACTAAGCTCTAAGCGCAAAGAAGCACTCGGAAAAAGGCGGGCATCGAGCCCGCCTTTTTTCATTTGCCCGCTGTTCATTGCTGGCTTGGCTTGTTAAGCAAACCGGTAATTCAGGAACTCATCCAACGAGGGCAAAATGAGCGACGCAGTTCTGGGGATCATTGGCGGATCCGGAATCTATGACCTTCCTGGTCTTGAGGATGCGCAATGGATCAGCGTCGAAAGCCCATGGGGCACGCCGTCGGATCAGGTGCGGATCGGCACTATTGATGGGCTCAAGATCGTCTTCCTGCCGCGCCATGGCCGCGGGCATGTTTATTCGCCGACGACGATCAACTATCGCGCCAATATCGACGTCATGAAGCGGTGCGGTGTCACTGACCTCTTGTCCGTTTCTGCGTGCGGCTCATTGAAGGAAGAACATGAGCCAGGGATGTTTGTGCTCGTGGATCAGTTCATTGATCGTACGATTGCACGGGAAAAGAGTTTCTTTGGGACCGGCTGTGTTGCCCATGTCTCCATGGCAACCCCAGTCAGCCCGAAACTGGTCGACGCCGTTGCAGCGGCCGCGGACGCGGAAGGCCTGAAGTACAGCAAGGGCGGAACGTACCTCGCCATGGAAGGACCGCAGTTCTCGTCGCTTGCGGAAAGTGAACTTTACCGGACCTGGAATTGCGATGTTATCGGCATGACGAACATGCCGGAGGCCAAGCTCGCGCGGGAAGCTGAAATCTCCTATGCGACGGTTGCGATGGTGACCGACTATGACAGCTGGCATCCGGACCATGGTGAAGTGGACATTCAAGCGATATTGAAGGTCCTGCATGACAATGCGGAAAATGCTCAAAGACTTGTCGCGCGTGTCGCGAAAGACCTTCCCAGGGAGCATCAATCCTGTCCGGCCGGGTCAGACACTGCTCTGGAATTTGCTCTGATGACAGCGCCGGAGAAACGCGATCCGGAACTGGTTGCCAAACTTGATGCGGTTGCAGGGCGTGTCTTGAACCGCAGCTGATACCAACACCTTCATAACCATCAAAAGACTTCGATCGCCGCGGTAATCTTGATATAAGCGTCGGTCGGGGCTGTGCAGCGGATTGTGTTGCGCGATATTGTTTTTGCAGGAAAGAGAGCAAAATGACCGATCAGACAATTCGTGATGAACTGATCAGTGCCATTAGAACAATCAAGGATTACCCGAAAGAGGGCATCCTGTTTCGCGACATAACCACTTTGCTTGGCAACGCCCGGGCATTCCGGCGTGCGGTCGATGCGCTGGTCCAGCCTTGGGCCGGGTCCAAAGTCGATCAGATTGCCGGAATAGAAGCGCGGGGGTTCATCCTGGGTGGGGCGGTTGCCCACCAGCTGTCCGCAGGCTTTGTTCCGATCCGCAAGAAAGGAAAGCTGCCGCACGAAACCGTGCGCATTGCCTATTCCCTGGAATATGGCCTGGACGAAATGGAAATGCACAAGGATGCGATCCAGCCAGGCGACCGGGTGATCCTGGTCGACGATCTGATTGCGACCGGTGGCACAGCGGAAGCTGCCTGCAAACTCTTGAGATCCATGGGGGCGAACATTGAAGCTGCGTGTTTCATTGTTGACCTTCCCGATCTTGGTGGCCGGAAAAAGCTGGAAGATTTGAGTGTTCCCGTCCGGACACTGGTTGAGTTCCCAGGGCACTGATCGCGAATGGCGGCGCGCGGATCTGGAGAGACAGAAAAACCGGCATTTTCCGACGAGTTTCGAACGGAGTTCGAGAGCCTGCTCAGATGGCGGAGAGATGTGCGTCGTTTCCGGACGGATCCAGTCAATCCGAAAACGCTGGAACATCTTCTTGAGCTGGCAGATCTGGCACCCTCAGTTGGGAACAGCCAACCTTGGCGTATCGTGACTGTGGAGAGTGCGGCGAAACGGGCGAGTGTCGTTTCGAGTTTCGAGGCGGAAAATGCTGTAGCCGCCGAGGCCTATCAGGATGAGAAGGCTGCTCTTTACCGCCAGCTTAAATTGGCTGGATTGAAAGAAGCGCCGGTCCATCTGGCGGTTTTCAGCGCGCCCAATCCGGATCAGGGGCACGGGCTTGGGCGGGCGACGATGCCCGAAACACTAGCCTATTCCACCGTCAGCATGATCCATACCTTTTGGCTTGCAGCTCGTACCGAGGGTATCGGAGTTGGTTGGGTGTCAATTCTGGATCCGATGAAGATCGGCGAAATCCTCGACGTTGACCCGAGTTGGCAGTTTGTTGCGTATCTTTGTGTCGGATACCCGGAAGAAGAACATATCGACCCAGAACTTGAGCGGGCCCGTTGGCAATCGCGAAGCCCATTGGACGAGCGCTTGTTTCGCCGGTAGCATATCTGCCGCTTTGAGGGACTGCCGCTGAACGCGTGTTGTTTGTAGTTAGGAACCATCATGTCTGTGACCATTCATGCAACGACAGCCGAAGATCATGCAGATGTCCTGCAGCTGTTGAACGACCGTTGGACATCGCCGGATATGATCATCGAAAATGAAACCATCGATGCGTCACGGCTGCCCGGTTACACAGCCCGCGCTGACGGCGAGCTTGTCGGCCTGGTGACCTTGATCAAGCGGCCGGAGGAGTGGGAAATTCTGACTCTCGACTCCTTAAACCGCTGGGACGGTGTTGGCAGCCGTTTGCTTCAGGCCGTGGTGGAAGAGGCGAAAGCCAGCCACATCCACCGTTTGACGGTTCGGACCTCCAACGACAATCTGGATGCGTTTCGGTTCTACCAGCGGCGCGGATTTCGTTTGGAGCGCATCGGGTTCGGTGTGATCGATGCCGAGCGTGAAAAGAATCCCGGTATTCCACTCACGGGGGATTATGGCATCGAAATCCACGATGAAGTGTTTTTCGCCCGAAGCCTATGAGATACAGACTTAGGCAACTGGTGGCGTTGCCGGATCAGTCCTTGCGCCGCTCCACGAAGACGTTTGCTTTGAAAGAGAATACCGGTTCGCCATTCTGATTGCGTGCGATCATGTTGGAATGGACAATGCCCCACTCCGGCCGGCTGCGGCTTTCAGTCTTGCCCGTGACGACGCGTTGATAGGTCAGTGTATCACCGGCAAATACCGGTTTGAGCCACTTCAGTTTTTCAAAACCCGGAGACGGACCCACACGGGCAGACACACGCCCTTCACTTTGAGCCGCTTCGATCAATCGTTTGTTGGTTGCCACCAGCAGCTTCATGAAGACGGACGCCGTATGCCAGCCGGAGGCGCACAATCGGCCGAAATGCGTTTTGGCCGCCCCTTCTTCGCTGAGGTGAAAGGGTTGAGGGTCATATTTTTCAGCGAAGCGGATGATGTCTTCGGCTTCAAAGGTGTGCGTGCCCAATTCGATCGTTTCGCCGACTTCAATCTCCTCGAAATATTTCGTCATGGGGCGGCCTCCCGCTTCAGGAACAGAATGGGATTTTCCCAAAACATCACCTGCTTCTGATCTTGATTGGTCGCCGTGATGCGAAATGTCACGATCCCCAAGTCGGGCTTGGATCGTAGTTCCTTGCTCGCCAGAACCTCAGCTTTTGCCGTGAGTGTGTCTCCTGGATAGACCGGGCTTTGCCACTTCAGTTCATCTATACCGGGCGAGCCTTGCCCGGTGGAGTTGTTTAAGAGGTTGGTGGCGAGCAAACGCATCACCATGGAACCGGTGTGCCAGCCGGAAGCTGCCAGCCCGCCAAGCATGGAGGCTTTCCCGGCCTCTTCATCGAGATGAAACGGTTGCGGGTCGAACTCTTCGGCGAACTCGATAATCTCGTCTTTGCTTGCGGTCACGCTGCCCAGTTCAAAAACCTGTCCGGGCTCGAAGTCTTCAAAATGATATATGTCTGGCATCAATAGCTGTTTGATTAGAGAGGCATAGCGCGGCAGGCCGCGCTATGTGGATGCGCAATCTTACCGATTGTTCAGTCGTAGTAAATCTCATTGTCGTCGAGATAGACATTGCTGGCTGCACAAATGTCGATGGCGATCGGCTCGTCGAGCACTTCGCTGTCGTCAGCGCCGAGCCATCCGATTTGGAAAACCTGGTCGCAATTGCCGGTGTCAGCATTGAATGCTGCTTGGGCGTTTTGACCGGGCATCAAGGCGTCGCCCAACCAGTTGTCACTCCAGCCATCACCCCCGTTGGTGTAGAAACCGATGGCGATGTTGCCCTCAGTGTTGTTGTAAACTTGGAAATAGCCTTCCGAGCCCGTTCCTTGCGCAAAGGCAAAACTCGCGGCCAATGAAAAGCCCATCCCTGCCGCTGCAGATAACAAATACTTCATGGTGTCCCCCTGATATGCCTGACTTTTTTAGCCTGACGCATGCATAACACGTTACTTTCGGCCGGGGCTCAAGAGAAAATGGGATTTTTGCTGAGAGACAGGACACCCCTCCCGAGCCGTCCATGATCAGGCTGTTGCTACCTTGCAGTCATCAGCTTGACGAAAGGAAACTCCCAGCACACTCTGGGACATAACCGGGCTTCGATTTTTGAGAACAGCCGGGTTGGTATCATATGAAGTAATTAGACTCCCCATTCTGATTACAGTCCTATGTACACCTGCCATGAGGTTTACTCAGACCGATATGACCACACAGAAAAAGCAAAGTCGCAGCCGGTCCATATTGGCCGCGGCCAGCGGAAATGTTCTGGAGTGGTACGACTTCACGGTTTACGGCTTCATGGCCTCCACAATCGCTGTTCTGTTCTTTCCTTCCGAGGATAAAGTCGCTTCGCTCTTGTCAGCATTTGCGGTGTTGGCAGTCGGATATGCAGCGAGGCCGGTAGGCAGTCTGCTGTTTGGGCATATTGGTGACCGCTTCGGCCGTAAACCAGTGCTGATTGCCTCGGTGATGACGATGGGTTTGGGATCAGTCGCCATTGCGGCCCTGCCGACTTATGACCAGATAGGCATTACAGCTGCTGTTCTCCTCGTCCTGATACGGATCGCCCAGGGAATATCAGTTGCGGGTGAATACACGACATCTGGAGTGCTCATCGTTGAACAAGCTCCTGCAAATAAACGGGCTTTGACCGGTTCCTGGATTGCGTTTGCGATGATGTGGGGCTGTGTTCTGGGGTCTGCAGTGCCAACGCTGATTAGCAACCTATTGACCGATGAACAGATGCACAGCTGGGGCTGGCGGATCCCGTTCGTCATTGGTGGGTTGATTGCTTTCTTAAGTACCGTCCTCCGGCGGCATCTGACCGAAGCTGCTCCCAAAGTCCAAGAGTGGGAATTGGGCTCACCGGTTCTGCACATCTTGAAGCGGTTTCCTGGTCTCATTTTCGAGATGATGGTGCTCGTGATCCCGGTGTCCGTGATCTATTTTGTGATCTTCGTCTATGCTGTGACCTACATCGGCAATGAACCCGGCTTCACAGCCGCCGAAGCGCTGGACATCACCACCGCAAATCTCGTCATCATGGCCTTGTTTGTGCCGGTCTGCGGGTACATCGCTGACAAAGTTGGCCTGAGAGCCGCTTTGATGGGCGCAGCTATCAGCGCGATCGTGCTGGCGCTGCCCTGCTGGTGGCTGATGCTGTCAACCAAGCTGGAACTGGTCTTTGTCGGTCAGCTGGGATTGACGCTCGCCAGCACCGCTGGGTGGGCCCTGTCGATTACCGCTCTGACGCAAATGGCACCGCAGCACCTGCGATGCAGTACTGTCGCTATCGGCTACAACATCTGCCTGGCGGTTTTCGGGGGCACAACGCCTTTTGTGGCAACCTACCTTGTGCAGGAAACCGGTGACACGTTCGCACCAGCCTTTTACATCGTGCTCGTTTCGATCCTGTCTGCAATCGTGATCTGGCGGATCCCGAAACATATTGCGCGGGCAGGGCCCATGTCTGTTGAGCCCGATTAAGGGCTGCATGCTCTAGAGCGGCCAGAACACCAGGATCGCCGGAATGCCGACAGCCAAAACCAGCACTTCTAGTGGAAGACCTATGCGCCAGTAATCGCCGAAGCGGTATCCGCCGGGGCCCATGATGATCGTGTTGTTCTTGTGCCCGATTGGGGTCAGAAAGGCACAGGAACCGGCGACGGCAACCGCCATCAGGAACGGGTCGGGATTAACACCGAGACTGTTTGCAATCTGAACCGAGATAGGGGCTGCGATCAGACACGTCGCGACATTGTTCAGGAAATCAGATAAGGTCATGGTGACGGCCATCAAAACTGCCAAGGTGACCCAGGCCGGCGCCCCGGCTGTCAGAGCCAGAATGCCATCGGCAATGATCTGGGCATTCCCCGCCGCTTCAAAGGCTTGTCCGAGAGGGATCAGCGAGCCGAGTAGCACGATCACTTTCCATTCCACGGCTGTGTAGACATCAGATCCGCTGACGAGGCCGGTCGCCGCATAAAGGACGACGCAGGCAGCAAGAGCGACCGGAAGGTATGCGAACCCTGCGACAGCTGCTGCGATGGCAAGAACAAAGCCCAAAATAGCCAGCCGTGCCTTGTTGCGCTGGATCATCCCCGTGGTTCTGCCTTCCAGCGGAAACACGCCAAGCCATTGAACTGCCATCTCCAATCGGTCGGATGAACCAAGCAGCAGGAGGACATCACCCGGGCGGATGGTTTCATGCCGGACACGGTTCTGGATCCTACGCCCGGCACGGGAAATGCCCAGCAGCGTCACGCCGTGACCGTAAAGAAGCCTGAGCTGAAAGGCGGACGTGCCATTGATGCGCGCCGTGTCTGGAACAATAGCCTCGGTGAGGCTCAAGGCCCCGCCCGTCAACCCGCCTTTGTGGCGTTCGGAGCCGGCGAACTCCAGTTTTGCCGCTCCCATGAAGGCTTCGATAGCCTTCGGATCGCCTTCCACCAGAATGAAGTCGTTCTCCTTGATCAATTCCCGGCGGGCAAACCCTCTAATACGGCTGCCATGGCGCACCAGTCCGATGATCGCGACATCTTTTTCGTCCGCGACGGGATAAAGATCGCCAAGCGTGAGGTCTTTGTCTTCGGGAAGTTTGCCGACTTTCAATTCCGCGCTGTAGAGCCCCTCGGCCATGCTGTCGGTTTCGGGCGCCTGCCGGAACCGTGCCGGCAACAGCCGCCAGCCGATCAATGTCACAAAGGCAATGCCGCTGATCGCGACAACAAGGCCGACCGGGGCGAAATCGAACATGGAAAATGGCGAGCCGAGCGCGTCTGACCGGTACTCGGCAATCACGATGTTGGGCGGAGTTCCGATCAATGTGATCATGCCGCCGAGGATCGTTGCGAAGGAAAGCGGCATCAACGACAGACCGGGAGACCGGGCTGCCTTCTTGGCGGCTTCCAGATCCAGCGGCATCAGAAGCGCGAGAGCTGCCACGTTGTTGATGATGCCGGACAGTCCGGCGCCGACGATTGCCATGATACCGATATGACCAGATAAGCTGCGGGATGCTGAGAACAGGTACTTGGCAACCAGTTCGACGGCCCCGGAATTCATCAGTCCGCGTGACACGATCAGCACAAGCGCGATGATGATGACCGCCGGGTGGCCGAAGCCGGAAAAGATCTGATCCGAGGGGACAAGGTCCAGGGAGGCGGCAAGGATCAAAGCGGCAAAAGCGACCAGGTCGAAGCGGATTTTGCCCCAGATCAGCAGGGCGAAGACGACTGCGAAGAGTGAAAACAGCAGTATCTGATCGAGCATCACCTTGGAATTCTCCGATCCGTTCGCATCGCCTGGAAGATGCTGGAACTTAGGCCGGATTGGCGTTCAGCGTCGAGCGATTTCTCCGAAAGCTCCGTGTGGTACGCAAAGCCATATGCTGGGTGCGGAATTTAGGAACCTGTAATGTTCTGAACATCCACCGGACACATTCAAACACCACATGCTTTTCCAGACAGGAACAGACCAACTGGAAAGGAAAACAGAAATGAGCAAAGTGTCAAAAACAACCATCCGCTGCGAAGCCAACGACCACTACGACCGCGTTGAATATTACGCAAAGTCCCGGCACTATCGCTTGGTGCCCCGGAAGTGGCGCGATGAAGCCGGTCCGAACCCCTTGGTAATGCAGGGCTTGAATGTAAGTTGAGAGATCCCCCGGGCTCAGGATGTTCCGGGGGATCTTTTTGTCGGGACTGAAGCAGGCGCTATCTGCTTTAAATCACAGTGACTTCCAGGGGAGGCAATCCCTTCACTGAACCAACCAGCTTGTCGCCGCGCACAACAGGCCCAACGCCTGCAGGCGTGCCGGTTTGGATGACATCTCCTGGCGCCAGTTCAAAATACTCAGAAAGATAGGAAATCATTTCCGGCACCTTCCAGATCATTTGATTGAGGTCGCCCTCTTGGCGCAGATCACCGTTTACCGTGAGCTGGATCCTGCCTTCGGAGAGATCGCCGCAGTCGGCCGCCGGGACAATGGGCGTGATGGGGGCGGACTGCTCAAACGCCTTTCCGATCTCCCAGGGACGGCCCATCTTCTTTGCGTTTCCTTGAAGATCGCGCCGTGTCATGTCGAGCGAAACGGCATACCCGAACACATGATCCAGGGCTTCGCCCACCGGAATGTTGCGCCCGCCTGATTTCAGTGCGACGGCCAGTTCTATCTCATGATGTACGTCGTCGGACTTCGGCGGGTAAGGAAACGAACCGGAAGTGTTGAGATTGTCCGGGTTCTTCTGAAAAAAGAAGGGCGGCTCCTTGTCCGGGTCGTGGCCCATCTCCACGGCGTGGGCGGCGTAGTTCCGGCCTATGCAATAGACACGGCGGACCGGGAACAGGTCTCCGATGCCGTCAACGGGCACTGCGGTCACGGCAGGAGGAGCAAAAACAAAAGTCGGCATGGTGAAAAGCTCTGCCTAGAGTGTCGAGTTCGGAGAATTGCGCAAAGGACAGTATCCCTTGCGCCCAGAAAAAAGCCCGGGCAGGGACCCGGGCTCTGATTTCATATCAAGTGTTAAACTTGAAGAGCAGAACGTCCCCGTCCTTGACGATGTACTCCTTGCCTTCATCGCGGGCCTTGCCGGCTTCCTTGGCTGCGCTCTCGCCGCCGAGCGATGTGTAATCGTCGTAGGCAATGGTCTGTGCGCGAATGAAACCCCGTTCAAAGTCCGTGTGAATGACGCCGGCAGCACCTGGTGCCTTGGTGCCGTTTGTGATGGTCCAGGCGCGGGTTTCTTTTGGTCCAGCGGTGAAATACGTGATCAGGCCGAGGAGTTCGTATCCGGCCCGGATCATCCGGTCGAGACCTGGTTCTTCCAGTCCGATGGTCTCCAGGAATTCTTCCTGTTCTTCCTTGTCGAGCTGAGAAATCTCAGCTTCGATCGCAGCGGAAATCACAACGGCAACGGCGCCTTCCGCAGCCGCCTTCTCTGCGACTTTCCGGGACAGCTCGTTGCCTTCTCCTGCGGACGCCTCATCAACGTTGCAGACATAAAGAACAGGTTTGGATGTCAGAAGGTTGAGGCCCTTAAGGATCTTGGCTTCTTCCGCGTCCGCTGTTTCCAGCATACGGGCAGGTTTACCGTCCTGAAGGAGTGCCAGTGCGCCTTCCATGATCGGAAGAACTGCCTTGGCTTCCTTGTCGCCACCGGTCGCTTTTTTCTTCAGCGGCGCGATGCGTTTCTCCAGGCTTTCCATGTCGGAGACCATGAGCTCGGTCTCCACTGTATCGGCATCGGCGATCGGATCGATGGCACCATCTACGTGGGTGATGTCATCGTCTTCAAAACACCGCAAAACGTGCGCGATGGCATCGACTTCGCGGATGTTCGCAAGGAACTGGTTGCCGAGACCCTCACCTTTGGAGGCACCACGCACAAGGCCTGCAATGTCCACGAAGGTGATCCGCGTCGGGATCACTTCCTTCGATTGCGCAATATCACGAATTGCATAAAGGCGCGGATCCGGCACCGCAACTTCGCCGGTGTTCGGCTCGATGGTGCAGAACGGATAGTTTGCGGCCTGGGCCGCAGCTGTCTTGGTCAGCGCATTAAAAAGCGTGGACTTGCCGACATTCGGCAGTCCGACAATGCCGCACTGGAAACCCATAGGAGTTCGCTTTCGGTTTGTGTCTGAAACTGTTGCCGCGCTTCATGCCCGAGGGGACCGGCAAGGTCAAGGGTTTGGCGGTTCCAAGCTGGTTACGAACATCGTGGAAGTGCTGAAGTAGGGACCAGCTTGGAGTGCGTATTGTGGGTTTGTTCTCTCAGGTCCGCTTTTAACCCGCCGGATTGAAGCCTTGTTCGTTTATTGCAGACCGGTTGGATCGATCAGTCCGCCAGTGCAGCCCATCCCGATCTCATTTGCGGCGAGCATAAGTTCGCCCAGATCCGAAGTTGGGGTGATCTGGCCTTTCAGGCTAAGCCAAATCTCGTTGATCAAAGTTCGGCCGCCATCGTTGGTACACTTGATCAGGACCCGTGCGCCTGTGCCAACGCCGAAGGCATCATCAAAGGCGGCCCGAATTTGAGCGCCGGAAACCTCGCGGCCGACATTGTTGAAGAACACGTCGCCGACGGCTGAATCGTTTACAAGCCCTGTCAGATAGAGGGTGTCGTCGTAATACTCGTCCGCGCCGCCGTCACCGAAGTAGCAGGTGCCGTGTTTGATCCACTCATGATAATGCAGGAAGCTCGCAAAACCGGGCATGGCCGCGGCGAGTGCGTCGGCCGTTTCGGTGTCAATCTCAGGGGCGGGGAGGAGGTGCCAGTTGCCCGGTTTGTCAAGGTTTCGAACAGAGGCCGACACACCGCAATAGTCATTGCCCTTTGGTTGCGGCCAGAGCCCGTGAATAGACAGTTGACGGGTTGTGTGCGGCAGATTTCCGGAATTCAGATCCTGGCACTCCTGTTTGCCGGGGCGGATCTCACAAAAAGCAGGCTGCCAGCTGAGCGTCAGCAGATTGTCTGTGGATTCCTGTCCGCTTGTAACAGGCGTGAGGCCAGGGTCGACGACTGGATCGACAGTTACCGTGCCAGCGTCCACCACATGCACACCGCAAGATGTGCTGACCCAACGGAGCTGCGTCACCGGAGCATCATCAACCAGGATCTGGAAAAAATCGCCGCCTTGTTTGTTGATGCCCTTGATGTCGTAGGCAATCCGCGGAGACGTCAAGACGTTGCCGGGATTGGTCTGCCTGTTCTTGCTTTGGTACGCTTCGCAGGTTTGTTCGGCGATGAAATAGCCTTCAAGTTTTTTGAAGGCAGCAGCAGGCGTGAGTGTGAGCCCCAGAACAACGCTTGCAAGAACAACCTGGCGCATGATTTCCCCTTTTATCGAGCTTGGGGCCATTATCTTGATGCAGGTTACCACAATATGACGTGCAGTTCCGTGATCTAAAATTTCTAATTGTGTTTTATGTTTTGTCGCCACCGCCCAGAAGCTTTTTCAGCATGTCCGCCATCGGGCCTGACTTGGGCAAGTTCGCGGCGGGTTTATTCTGCCGGGCCTGGCGAATATGGCTCTGCTGTTTTGGCTTGGAGGGCTTGTCCGGCTTCTGGGAGGCCGTCTTGTTGCCGCGCTGAGCTTTTTCCGGTTCGAGCGCCAGAGTCATCTTGTTGGCAAACTGGCTGTCTTTTGCTTCTGCCAAAAGGCCAGCCTGATCAGCAATTTCTGCAAGCAGCGGGTCCAGCCAGTCTTGGTCCGCCTTGGAGAAGTCGCCCAGGACATAGTTGGAGACGAGTTTTTTGTCGCCCGGATGACCGATTCCAAGCCGCAAACGCCGGTACTCCTGACCAATATGCGCCGATATTGATCGCAGACCGTTGTGACCGCCATGACCACCGCCCTTCTTCATCCGGAATTTGGCAGGCGGGAGATCCAGTTCATCATAGATGACGACTATGTCTTCCGGCTCGATCTTGAAAAAGCGCATGGCTTCGCCGACAGCGCGGCCGGATTCGTTCATGTAGGTGGAGGGCTTGAGCAACAGCACCTTTTCGCTGCGCAGACGCCCCTCGGAGGCCTGACCCTGAAAACGGGCGCGCCAGGGTTGGAAACCGGAATTGCGGCGGTGGATCTCATCAAGCGCCATGAAACCAATGTTGTGGCGGTTATGGGCGTATTTTCCGCCGGGATTTCCAAGGCCGACAATCAGTTTCATGATCTGTCTCTGCGCGTTCTTTGAAATCAGGGTGCTGAAACGAAAAGGCAGCCGAAATCGGCTGCCCAAAGTGCAGAAGACGATGCCGTCTTCTGCAAATCTATCGAAGGGTCAAGCTTATTCGCTTGTCTCTTCTTCACCACCTTCGGCTTCTTCTTCGTCGTCCTGTACACCGCCGCCAGGAGCAGCAAGTGTTGCGACGGTGAAGTCACGGTCGGTAATGGTCGGCTGTGCGCCTTCCGGCAGGGTGGTTGCCGAGATGTGCAGCGTGTCGCCGATTTCGACTTTCGCAAGGTCGAAGACCAAGGTTTCCGGGATGGCATTTGCCGGAACGATCAGCTCGACAGTGTGACGAACCACGTTCAGCATGCCGCCTTTTTTCAAGCCCGGGCAGGTCTCTTCGTTGATGAAGGTCACCGGAATATCGACCGTCAGGGTCGTGTTGCCGGATACGCGCAGGAAATCAACGTGAAGAACATCGTCGCGCACTGGGTGCAGCTGGAAGTCCTTGGCGATGACCTGGTGCTTTTCACCGTCGATGTCGATGGTTCCGATGTTGATCAGGAAACCGCCCTTGTGCAGGGTGAGGGTGGTTTCTTTCACCGGAATGGTGATCGGCAGAGCCGGTTTCTTGTCGCCGTAGATCACGGCAGGTAGAAGGCCTTCGCGACGCAGTGCTCGTGCGGCCCCCTTGCCCACACGGTCCCGTGCCGACGCCTTCAGCTCATAGCTGGAAGCCATGGCAAACTCCTATAGGTATATGTAACGGACCGGCGAACAGGGTCACCGAGTGTTCGATCAGTTGTCCGGGATCGGTCCTACGAGCGCCTCCTCCAGGGGTGCAGACGCGAGCGCGGTATAGCTGAAACCCTTTGGAAAAGCAAGCGGCCCCGATAGGTGCGCAATTATCGTCAAATCTGCTAGTTCTCAAAAGTAAAAATTATCAACCATCGAGTGTTATTTGAGTTATATAGATTTTTGGTTTTGTAATGCAGCTCATTGGTTGAATTTATTAGTAATTCAATCAGTAAATATAAGCGACTATACATATGTGATTAAGGTCTGCCGCGTTGAATGTCGTTACGGAACTCAACGGAGAGCGATCCATGAAAACGTTTTTGAAGTCCGCGGTATTTGTACTCCTTGCAACCGGTGCCGCTAACGCGAATGAGTTTAGGGCTGAGCTGGAAGAGCTGGCGAACGGCCAAATTGCCGAAATCGCGTCCTCTTCCGAAGTGATTGCGGCCGTCAAGGCACAGAACACGCAAACTGCCGGTCATGATCAGGCCAAGATCGATGAGCTCGACAAAACCTGGCGCGCTGAAGCAGAAGCAGTTGATCAGCCGATGATCGATGCCGTGCTTGAAAACGATCTGTCCGGATATTTGGCCGATCTGCAAGATGGCAGCGATGGTCTCTTTACCGAAATCTTTGTGATGGATGCCAAAGGTCTCAACGTTGGTCAGAGCGATGTGACCTCTGACTATTGGCAAGGCGATGAAGCCAAATGGCAGGAGACCTACGGCGCGGGTTCGGGCTCTGTGCACATCAGTGATCTTGAAGAAGATGAGAGCACTCAGCTTCTGCAGAGCCAGGTCAGTGTACCGGTTGTTGATCCGGATAGTGGTGAGCCAATCGGTGCCGTCACGTTCGGCGTGAACGTCGAAAATCTTTAATGTTTCAACGGGCAAGGCGGGAGCCTTGCCCACGTTCTTTGCGGAGCAAAGCCTTTGAAAGTCTCTCAGAAACTTCCCGCCATCATGGTCGGGATTGCATTGTTCTGTTCAGCTGGTGTCGGTATTGCGAGCTACATGTCCGGAGCACAGTCTGTCCGGGACCTGGCTAAAGAAAAGCTCATGGGCCTCGCTGAAAGCCGCAAGGACGCCCTGACAGATTATCTGTCCTCTAAACAGGCTCTTGTGACAGATCACGCATCCGGTAAAGGCTTGCGGGCTGCCTATTCCGACTTTGATAAAAACTGGGCAAAGTACGGCGACAAGGCGCAGGCAACCCTTACCAAGGTGTATGTCACGGACAATCCGCATCCTGCGGATCAACGTGCAGATCTTGTGAAGGCTGGGCGCAAGCCCTACGACCGGGCGCATACCAAGCATCATCCTGCAATGCGGGCGTTCGCCGAATCCAACAGCTTCGACGAGATCCTATTGATCAATTTGGACGGCGATGTTGTCTACAGCGTTCAGAAAAAGGCTGATTTTGCTCAAAATCTGAAGTCAGCCGAATGGACCGGTACAGCGGCAGCCAAGGCTTATGAGGCGGCCTTGGCAGGTGCTCCGGACCAGGCGCATGTTTTCGATGTAGAGCATTATCCCGGACCCACAGACAAGCCTGTTGGTTTCTTGTCAGTACCGATTTCGGTCGGGTCAAAGGTCATCGGTGTCGCCATTTATGAGACCGCTGTCTCCCGCGTGAGCAACATGCTTGGCAAGTATGCAGGCCTTGGTGAGACAGGGAATGTGTTTTTGGTCAACGCTGACGGGATCATTCAAAACGACAGTGTTCGGACCCCCGATGTCGATGAAGTGACGAGCGATCTGCTTCAGGGCAGTCCTATTCTCAATGCACTGGGCGGCGCGCCGGAGTTCCAGGTTTTGGACGATCTGCAGGGACAGGAATCATTCGCGGCAGCCGTGCCGTTTGAATATCTCGGCAAAAACTATGCGCTTGTTGTCGTTCAGAGCGCGGCTGAAGTCCTCGCCCCGTTGGCGAAGCTGCGGAACTGGACGGTGGTCATCGCTGTGGTTTGCGCACTTGGTGCCGGGCTGCTCGGCCTTTGGGTGTCTGTTCAGTTGTCCCGCCGGATCAATGGGTTGGCGGGGGTCATGGGCGCTCTCGCCAAAGGCGATACAGCGGTCAATGTCCCCAAGCAGACCTCCGACGATGAGATCAAGGAAATTGCCGACACAGTCGCCGTTTTCCGGGAGAATGCGTTGGAGCGTGAACGGTTGGAGGCAGAGCAAAATGCCAACCAGCAAGCGCAACAAGAACAAGCTCATCGGGTCAGTTCCTTGATTGAAACTTTCCGCGATGAAGTCGAGCAAATGCTGGATACGGTCGTTCACAATAACAATCAGATGCAGGCGGCCGCCGAGGGCCTCAACGGCATAGCCGATGAAACATCCGGCGAGGCGACGAACGCGTCAGCGGCCTCTGAGCAGGCGTCTGCAAATGTCCAGACCGTGGCGTCCGCCTCTGAAGAGCTGTCCGCGTCCATTCAGGAGATTGGCCGGCAAGTTGACAGCACCACGGAGATTATCCGGGCTGCACTCGGATCTGCTCAGGAAACAAACGAGCGGATTGGCGGTCTGGCGCAGCTTGCCCAGAACATCGGCGATGTTGTGAACCTGATCTCTGATATTGCCGAGCAGACCAACTTGCTTGCTCTCAATGCAACGATTGAGGCTGCCCGTGCCGGAGAGGCGGGCCGCGGCTTCGCGGTTGTTGCGTCCGAAGTCAAGGAATTGGCGACACAGACGGCCAAGGCGACCGAGCAGATTGAGGCGCAGGTGTCTGAAGTCCAGGCGGCAACGAAGGAAGCCGTTTCGGCGATCGGAACGATCGCGGAAACCATGGCAACCGTCGACAATTACACCGGAAACATTGCTTCAGCAGTTCAGGAGCAGGGGCAGGCGACAACAGAGATTTCTGCGAATGTGCAGGAAGCTGCTCAAGGAACGCGGTCAGTCGCGGGATCGATGGTGGCAATCAGCGAAAAGTCGCAGATGACCAGCTCCTCCGCTGGCGATGTCTTGCGGGCGTCCAATGACGTGGCCGATAAAACCGAAGACCTTCGCGGGACGGTGGACCGGTTCCTCAAAGCCGTTGAAGCTGCTTAAGGGTTGCCGGAGCGATCCCGCCTAGCTTCCAGGAAGTCGGCGTGACGTATCTTCTACAAAATCAGGGTCGACCTTTTTTGCGAAGGCGGACCGCCATGGTTCGGCAAGTACGGCCAGGTTGGCAAGTGCGGACGCCGTGCTGCTTTCCAGTTTCGGGTTGAACCGGGCAAAGATCACGTCTTTCAGGTTCCAATCCGGACAGGGCCGGTCGATCAAGGTCAGACTGTCGCCTGCTTCTAAAATGCCGGTTTCCAGAACCCGGTAGTACCAGCCCGTTTTGCCAGTTTTCTGAAAATGCGCCGCAAGGGCAGGGTTCTGGGTGTGCATGTTAAGCTTCCAGCACGGCTGGCGGCCCTGGCAGATTTGGAGACGGGCTGAGCCGACGGCAAAAACATCGCCAATACAAAGGTCTGCTTCGGTGAAGCCGGACGATGATATGTTTTCCCCAAATGTCCCGGGTTCGTATGCGAACGGTGAAGTGCCAAAACGCTCCGCCCAATCGGCGTAGTGTTCTGAAGGATAGTGGTGCAGCGCTTTCTCAGGACCGCCATGGACCGCAAGATCCGCCTGCTGGTCTTCCACAATCCCGGTTTCTGTAAGCTGAACAGCTCCCTGAATCAGAGACTTACGGATTGCAGAGGGTGCTTTCCCGTCCCATCTGTCCTCAGGTTTTCCGGCATATACACCCAAGATCTGTGCGGTTGTCATCTTTAAGAGTCATCCTATGGTAGAGGTGTGCTCATGGCAAATCTGTTCAGCTTCCTGCTGCTTCAACGGAACGTCCAGAAGGTTGCAGTACCCGCCAGCATCCGTTGATTGATGGTGGCTACACTCTTTGCAAAGACCGAAGGATTTCGCACCGCGCTGTTCCAGAAGCTTCATAACCAACGCTGTCAGCCCGTCCTTTAGCGCTTCAGCGTTCGTAGCTTCAAGAGCCGAAATCGCGGCTGACATTGCAGATTGCGCGGCTAGCAACGCGTGCCCGTCATCTGTCACGTCATAACGAATGCTGCGCTTGTCTTCTTCAAGTTGCGACTCGGCAATCAGCTCCTTCCGGGCCAGCGCTTTCAAGGTTTGAGACGCTGTGCCTCTGGTGGTTGCCAGGTAGTCGGCTACGTGAGACGGCGCCCGCGAAAACCTGTTCGCCCGGGCGAGATAGGACAGTGCAGCGAATTGTGACGGGTTGAGCGGTCCATTCCATTCTTCGGCCGCGTTCAGCCTGCCGAGGCGGTCAATCAGATCAGAGATGGAACGGGTGTGTTCGCGATCGTTGTTCATATCTTTTTATAGCGAGTCGAAATTAAACTTGCAATAGTATCGACTCGCTATTATTGAAGGAGCATCTTTTTGTAAAGGAGAACACCCATGTTGAAGACACTAGCTGGAAGTCTTGTCCTTGCTGCCCTGCCGATTACCGCTCTGGCAGGCGGGTCACACAGCGATCATGCAATTCACCAAAAGGGCGCAGTGCTGTCGCCGGAAAACACCGAAATAGACCAGAACTACGATATTCTGGCAGCACACGTGCATCGGTCCGGACGCATTGTAACCTTCCACATGACGCTTATGGGAACCGCTGGTGCCACGACGCCTGAACCGGCCGGCCAACTCGCTGGCGCTCCGGTTGAAGCCTATGTTTGGCCGACCTCATTGAAGCCGGACGTTGTCGGCTTTGAAAGCGAAGATGGGATCCTGGCACTTGTTGCAACGTCTCACCCGGATTTTGATGACACGCCGCTCTTTGATGAAGATGGGGACGGGGATCTGACAAATGACGGCGCCAAATGGCACTCGCACTGGGTTGTTTTAACGCCCAACGAAGCCTGTGGGACAGGAGCTTTGTCAGTGAAGGATATCCCGAATGGGGCCTCGCCCAAAATGCCGGCGACCTGGCCGGGATTGCCGATTTACATCGACAGCCCGGGTTTCTCTCCGGTGCTCAAAAGTGAAGAGATCACCATCAATGTCAGTTTTGATGATCCGTCAGTGGCTGATGGGATGTCTTACGACGGGGTGACGTCGGCTCTGCGTGTCAATCAGAACATCCACGCTCCGCTGCTGTGCGTCGTCGACGTATTCGATGTGGCTTCTGGAGACCTCAGTCTGCCGGGCAAGCTCAACTGATCGGAGATGGTTTCACTCAAACAAAAAAAGCGCCGGCAAAACCGGCGCTTTCAAAAAGTCTATCAGACCAATCAGTTGAACAGACTGGAAACCGATTTTTCCAAGGCTGTCCGGTTGATTGCTTCGCCCATCAGGGGAGCAATCGAGATCGCGCGAATGTTCGGCGCAGCAGTGATGGCAGCCGTCGGCTCGATGGAGTTGGTGATCACCAGTTCCTTCAGCTTGGAGGAGGTTACGCGTGCAACAGCACCGCCGGACAAAACGCCGTGGGTGATATAGGCAGTAACTGACTTGGCGCCCTTGGCAAGCAGTGCATCCGCTGCATTGCAGAGTGTGCCGCCACTGTCGACGATGTCATCCACCAGAATGCAATCGTAGCCATTCACATCACCAATGATGTTCATGACTTCCGATTCTCCAGGCTTGTCGCGGCGTTTGTCGACGATGGACAGCGGAGCCTCAATGCGCTTTGCAAGCGCGCGGGCACGAACCACGCCACCGACATCCGGCGAGACGACCATGACATTGTCGGTCGCATAGCGCTCCTTGATGTCGCGGGTCATGACCGGTGCGGCGAACAGGTTGTCCGTCGGAATATCGAAGAAACCCTGGATTTGGCCGGCGTGCAGATCCAGCGTCAGCACGCGGTCAGCACCGGCTTCCGTAATCAAATTGGCAACAAGCTTGGCCGAGACAGGTGTCCGGCCAGAGGCGCGGCGGTCCTGGCGGGCATATCCGAAGTAAGGAATAACGGCTGTGATTCTGCGGGCAGATGACCGGCGCAGCGCATCGATAATGATGAGCAGTTCCATAAGGTGGTCATTGGCCGGGTAGCTGGTCGGCTGGACGACAAAGACGTCCTCACCGCGCACATTTTCCTGGATTTCGACGAAGATTTCCTGGTCGGCGAAGCGCCGGACCTGACATTTGGCCAATGGAACATCCAAGTATTGGGAGATTTCCTCGGCCAGGGCTCGGTTGGAATTGCCCGCGACGATCTTCATAAGCCGCAAGTCCTTCTGGTGCGGAGCCGGGTTTGTAGGGCCAAGAGGGGCCAAGCAAACACGCGGTTGGGGCGTTAGGTCGTTCAAGGTGCCGATTGCCCAAAGCCTTCTTGGGGGAAAACCTTCGGCAGGCGGCGGCGTTGTAACAACCAACCGGACAGACGACAACCGCGCTGAGGGTGTCAGATGCGGTTTTTTTAGTTTTTATGATGCTGGTTTTGATTTATCCGGTTAAAGTTGACCTTATCGGTTGAGCCAGGCGGAAATTTCAACCACAGAACGTTCTGCGATGCGGGTCAGAACCGTGGACGTTGCCCCAGTCCATGGATCGCCGGTAGAGCCTCCGGTTTCCTCAGCGCCCGAAATCCGTTTCAAGCGGCGCCCTGATCGGTCAACGATGTCGAAAACGTAAAATACCGTACCTTTGCCAGGTTGGCCCGTCGCTGCGAGATATCCGTTCACCCGGTAGGTCGCGTCAGCACCGACTCGCCGCACAAGCTTAAGGCCGCGCAGGGCAGACTGTTGACCAATTTCATTGGAAAGCTCATCGGCAATGTTGCCTGGGGCGCCGGTAAACGGCTCGAAGGCAAACGTCGTGCCCTGTTGTTCATCAATGGGTTGGATGAAGCTCGGCGCGACCGGCGTCGTGTTGATCGCAGCTGGCGGAGGATTTGCGCCCTGACAGGCAGCAAGGCCACCTACCAGAAGCAGCCCTCCGATAACTTTGAGGATCCGGAGAATCGGGAATTCGGTTCTATGGGGCATTTAGATGGCTAGCCTGAATTCTCTCACATGGCGTTTGGGCCAGATTCCGGCACTTGCCGAACCCCACCCCGATTTGGTTTCTGGTTTAGCCCGACTTGTCCGGTAGGTCGAGAGGCTTGGTGCAGAACAGGTGCAGCTAACCGCCAATCCGGCCTTATACGCGGCGAATTGCGAAGCAGGCCAACAATTCTGGTGCAAAAGCGGCCCGATGCTAACCTCATTTTTCGTTAAGCACGGATCATAATGGCACTGATTTGGCGCCCGTAGTCCGGTTCCTTGCGATGCGTTGTTCGTCGATAAGAAAAAAAGCGGTCCTCGTCCACATAGGTACAGACATCGATTGAAGTGACCTTTGCAAGGCCGAGGTTCTTTAGACTATCTGTAATGAACGCAGGTAGATCGAACATGTGATGTTCCGCGCGCGATGACGGTTTGAAATATGTCTCATTCGCTTGCGACGTATCTGCAAACCGTTCGAAGAACTCCTGTCCAACCTCATAGGAATTCTGTGAAATCGTCGGTCCGAGTACAGCGCGGATGTTGTGTTTGTTCGCGCCGAGCTTTTCCATGGCCTCAAGGGTGTTTTCCATGACGCCTGAGATCGCCCCCTTCCAGCCGGAATGGGCTGCACCAATAACTTTGGCCTCCGGATCGGCAAAGAGAATCGGTCCGCAGTCCGCGGTCGCTACCCCGAGAGCCACGTTCGGGGTTCTTGTTACCAGCGCATCAGCTTTGCGATCTGCGCCTTCTGCCCAAGGACCTTCGACCGTGATCACATCTGGAGAATGGATCTGGTAAGGCGAGACGAGGTACTCCGGCGCGATGCCGAATGTCTCGGCAACACGCTTCCGGTTTTCAAGAACCAGAGGCCGTTTGTCATCAGAGCCGAGACCAATGTTCAAGCTCTCGTAAAGACCATCGGATACACCCCCGTTGCGCGTGAAGAAGCCGTGCGTGATCCCACCGCAATTGAGCTCGTTCGCCTCGATTTTCATTCGGTCTCCATCGTGTGTCACCGCAAGGTCTGGTTGGCGCTTCTAACTCGCCGGCTCGAATGGGGCAAAGACTTGTCCCTCAGGTGCAATCGCGAGAACTTTAAAAAGGTCGCCCATCTGGTCTGGAGCGGCAAGCCGTTCGACTGCGTCCCGGATCGCATCCTGATCTGTTGGTGTTTTTCCGGCACCAAGGGCTCCAGCGCGTTCCAAAAGCCCTGACTGGAGCAAAAATGTGCCTTGAGTGAGGAGGGGGAGCGGTACCGCACCCGCTCTCCTTGCCGCAGTTGCAAGTGCCTCGAAGTTTACATGTGCGGTGATATCTGCCTCGCCAGGGTGGGCCAGAACATCATCATAAGCATGCCGGTAAAGGGCTTGCAGCGTATCGGCTGGTGCCGTTTGGGCGTAACCGTAGTCAATGAACAGCGCAAAGCCGCCATGTTCCGCAATACGCGTCGCAATTTCCTCGGCGACTGCATTGGCCGCAGGCTGCGTCTCCAAAATGCTCCCCTCCAGAGCTTTCATTGCCGCAGGGGGAATCGCGTCAGCTGGCAGCTGTGCAGGGCCCACGCCAAACTCCAGTTTCCCAGACGTCTCAAGTCCGACCATGCGTTCGTTCCAACCATTCGGTGTTTTGACGAACTGGTGGATCGGGAGCGCATCAAAAAACTCGTTTGCAATCACGATTACGGGGCCGTCCGGTACATCCTGAAACGTGTTTCGGAAATTGGGCTGAAGCTGTGTGTTCCGAAGTGTCTGCAATTGAACCTGCCGCAACCTCGGACTCATCTCAACGAGATTGAGTGTGGCTGTCTCCAGGAACTCTGGCCGATGAGATGCCACACGGAGAAAGTCGGCCATGAGCGTGCCGCGGCCCGGGCCAAGCTCCACCAGCTGGAAGTCGCTCGGAGCGCCCAGCGTTTCATAAGCTTTCAGGCAGACTGCACCGATGAGTTCGCCAAACATCTGGCTAACTTCCGGAGCCGTTACGAAGTCGCCTGTTCGTCCAAACGGCTCCTGGGTGGTATAATACCCATGCTCCGGATCACCGAGGCAGCGCGCCATGTAGGTGGCAACAGAAATAGCACCTTCGGTAGCGATCTGGCGGCGCAGCTTCTCTTTGAGTGCGGTCACTGATCAGCTGCCTGTGGAGTTCGTTTGGCGGACCAGACCATCAACGCGATCCCACCAAGGATCATCGGGAGTGACAAGAGCATTCCCATCGTCAGGAACCCGCTCAAATATCCGATGTGGGCATCGGGGACCCGATAGAGCTCGACGATGGATCGTCCCACGCCGTAGCCACAGGCGAAAGCGCCGGCTAGGAAGCCTGGCCGCTGCAGCAATTTGAAGCGATGGCTCAAAAGGCGGAGCACCAGGAACAGGATCAAGCCTTCCAGGGCGGCTTCGTAAAGCTGGCTCGGGTGGCGCGGTTCAGGTCCGGCGTTTGGAAAGACAACAGCCCATGGGACATCTGTCGGCCGTCCCCAAAGCTCACTGTTGATGAAATTCGCCATCCGGCCGAAGAATATGCCGATGGGCGCCGCGCAGCCGGCAAGATCGAACAGGGTCCACAATGAGAGCCCGCGTTTCCAGGCAAACAGCATCATGGCAATAACCGTTCCGGCAAAGCCGCCATGAAACGACATGCCACCTGACCAGATCGCCAGAACTTCCCCCGGGTTTGCGAGGTAATAAGCGGGATTGTAGAACAGGACATATCCAAGACGTCCGCCCAGGATAATGCCCAGTGTCCCCCAGAGCACAAAGTCATCCAGATCGACCGGGGTTGGACGGTTCCTTGGTCCCCAGAGAGTATCGTTGAGCGCAAGGGCTCTCATGTACCGCCATGCCAAAACAATGCCGACGATGTAGGCCAACGCATACCAGCGCAGGGCAAACGGACCTATTTCGACGATAACGGGATCAATCGCTGGAAACGGAATGGCGAGAAGCGGTGGCAAGCTGGGACCCTCGGTTTGGGAGTAAATGCCGATGTGGGCAACGCATGCGCGATCTCGCATCAGGCGTCAAGCCACCGCGCATCACGTCTTCGGGGTGCGAACTGATATATCGTTCGTATTGGCAGATGTTCACTGATCTAAGCGCTTGAAGTTCACCTTAAACCCTCATACCTGTCGGGTAGACATTTAATGCTTGAAAGGAGCAGGGCATGACCCAAGGCCCAAATCGCCTGCTGGATGATTTCGCAAAGCTGATGACCGATGCTGCCGGTGTTGCCCAAGGCGCGCGCCGCGAGGTCGAGACTGCATTTCGCGCCCAGGCGGAACGCTTTTTGTCCGACATGGATCTGGTGTCGCGTGAAGAGCATGAAGCTGTGAAAGAGATGGCCGTCCGCGCTCTTGATCGTCTTGATGAACTGGAAGAAAGACTCGCTGCACTCGAAGGAGCCGGTGAAAAGGCCTCCGGCAAGAGCTAAGCGTTCGCTTTATCAGCGTTCTCGGCCGATTTCTGTTAATCAATGATGTCAGTGATGTAACAGTCAAACTCGGCGGAATTGCAGTGTTTTTGGGCAGGGAGGCTAAACTTTCTGCTCACTCGTCCACAAGTTTCGGCTTTCTGCTCGAAATTGGTAGGTAGGCCTCAAGTCCTTCCTGCACCTATACTCAAAGATAACAGGGATTCGTCGGAGCAAGGCGGAACCGGTCTAACGATTGGGCCAGACAAGGACGCGCCATTGCTCCTCGGCTTGGGACTTACCCCGGCGGCCCACCCGGTTATCCTGATCGGGTATTCGGCCCCGGCTGGAAGGGGAGAAGGCATATGAGCCTCATCGAGATCGACTTCGAGCGACCTGAGAATCCCGTGGATACCATCGAAACTGTTGCGGCCTTGAACGACTGGACGTTCGAGCGCTCAGATGACGATGAGATCACGATTTCCATTGCCGGAAATTGGTGTGATTACCACGTCTCCTTTTCCTGGATGGAAGATGTTGAGGCGCTTCACCTGGCGTGTGCCTTCGACTTGAAGGTGACGGAGATCAGAAAGACCGAGGTTGTCCGGCTCTTGGCACTGGTCAATGAACAGCTGTGGGCTGGCCACTTCGATCTCTGGAGCAAGGAAGGTGTGGTCATGTTCCGCCAATCCCTGCTGCTCGCAGGCGGCGCGGAGCCGACTTCGGCACAAATCGAGGCCATGCTGGCCAATGCGCTTGATAACTGCGAGCGGTTCTATCAAGCCTTCCAGTTTGTGGTCTGGGCTGGCCACTCCGCGTCGGAGGCCCTCAGTACAGCCCTTTTTGAAACTGCAGGAGAAGCATGACGTTTTCCAAGGAGCGCCCCTTTGTTCTTGTCGGCGCTGGCAAGATGGGTGGGGCGATGTTGTCTGGATGGATGGCGGAGGGAATTGATCCGGCATCCATTCTTGTTGTTGATCCCTTTTTATCGCCGGAAATCGGTGCGCTTTTGAAAAAACATGGCATTGGTCATGCTGCGCAGATGCCGGATAATGTGACTGCGGGTATCATACTCGTGGCCGTTAAGCCGCAGATGATGGATGATGTGCTGCCTGGTTTGGTGCCCGCCAGCGACGACAGCACACTGGTCCTATCGGTTGCCGCCGGAACGCCGGTACGCAAGTTTCAGGAGTTTTTCGGAGACATCCCGACAGCACGGTGCATGCCGAACACGCCGGCCATGGTGAAACGCGGCATTACCGCAGTTTACCCAACCGAAAAGGTTACGGACGCGCAAAAGAACACGATCTCCCAGCTGCTTTCCGCCGTCGGCAAGGTCGTTTGGCTGGACAGCGAAGACCAGATTGACCTCGTAACCGGCGTTAGTGGTTCGGGTCCCGCCTATGTTTTCTACATGACCGAAACGCTGAAAGAAGCCGGCAAAGCTGCGGGCTTGCCGGAAGATCTTGCGGAGCAATTGGCCATAGCCACAGTTTGCGGAGCTGGTGAATTGATGCACCAGTCCGGAGAGGACCCGGCTATTTTACGTCAGAACGTCACCAGCCCGAACGGGACGACCGCGGCCGCTTTGGATGTTCTGATGTCTGAAAGTGGAATCCAGCCCATCATGACCGAGGCGGTTGCTGCGGCTGTAAAACGGGCAAAGGAACTGGCGGGCTAAAACCGCAACGGGTGCGGCGAGATACCCCTTTTCGCCGCATCGCTGGTCTCCTATCTTCCGATTAGGAAATAGGAGACCAGAGCATGGCAACCGCCAAGACGAAGCAAAAGATCCTCACCGTTTTTTTGGAGTTGCTTGAAAAGCATCCCTACGAGGATGTCTCGCTTCAGCTGATTGCCGAGACCGCTAAAGTCAAATTGTCGGACCTGCGGCGCGCGTACCCGTCCAAACTTACTCTGGTCGAAGCATTTGCGGAGAACATTGACGCTGCGGTTTTAGATGAGCGCGACGAGGGTATGGATAATCAGCCGGCACGTGACCGTCTGTTCGATATCCTGATGACACGCATAGATGCTCTGGCGGAGCATAAGGAGGCCGTCCGGGCCCTCAAAACCGCAGCCGATGAAGACCCGGGCCTGGCACTTGAATTCAATCGCATCGCCATACGCTCGCAGAAATGGATGCTTGTCGCCGCGGGAATCGATCTGGCTGGAGCAAAGGGCACAGTGGTTGCCCAAGGGCTCGTAATGGCGTTTGCAAAGGTCGTCGATACCTGGTTGGACGAACCGGATGAAGGCATGCCGCGCACCATGGCGCGCCTCGACAAGGAACTCGACAATGGCGTGTCTTTCATGAAGCGCCTAAACCGATTGGAAGGAATGGCAAAGGGTTTGCGCAAATTTATCAAATCTGCGTCCAGGCGCGGCCGGAGCCGCAGCAGATCTCGAGAAGATGATGATTTTGCGGCCGACGCTGAAATGCCGATGCCGTAAGAACAGGGCGCGTAATTTCCAGGGTTTACTCCTGCTGGTTTAGCGATCATGGTCGCTCAAAAATGGAGTGAACCGTGAGTGACCAAATAAGTTTTGACGATTTTTTGAAAGTTGACGTACGTGTGGGCCGCGTTGTTGAGGCTGAGGAGTTTCCCGAAGCGCGGAAACCTGCCTACAAACTCCGGATCGATTTCGGACCAGAGATCGGAACCAAGAAAACCTCTGCCCAGATCACGAAACACTGCACGCCCGAGACGCTTGTTGGCCGCTTGGTCATGGCGGTGGTCAACTTCCCACCGCGCCAAATTGGACCTGTCAGGTCTGAGGTCCTCACACTTGGTGTTCCAGACGCCGATGGGGAGGTCGTCCTGATGACCCCCGACAAGGACGTGCCAATCGGCGGGCGGCTCTATTAAGTCTTCTGGTTCTAACTATCTCATTGTCACTTAAGCCGGGATCCTGAGGCGGGCGCGCAACCCGCCAAGCGGGCTGTCTTCGAGGTAGAGATCGCCGCCGTGTGACCGCGTGATATCGCGGGCAATTGCAAGGCCGAGGCCACTCCCGGTCTTGTCCTGGTTGCGTGCCAGATCCAGCCGGTGGAATGCCCGGAACGCCAGATCCCGTTGATCTTCGGGAATACCCGGGCCGTCATCATCGACGGTGATGATCAACCAGTCATTCTCAATCGTTCCATTGAGCTCGACTCGCTGCCCGTACTTGCAGCCGTTGGTCACCAGGTTTGAGAGGCACCGTTTCATCGAGTTCCGGCGAAGCAGAACTTCCGAGGGGCCGTCGAAACTGGCTGTGACGTTGTTACCGGAAATCTCGCTCTCTTCCTCAAGCTCTTCGAACAGAAGGGCCACATCGGTCTCTTGTGGTTCCTCGTCACCATCGCCTTTGGCAAACGCCAGATAATCCTCCAGCATGTTGCTCATTTCATCGACGTCTTTGCGCATGGCCTCGCTTTCCGGAGTGTCACCGAGAAATGCAAGCTGCAACCGCATACGTGTGAGGATAGTACGCAGGTCATGGCTGACACCGGCCAGCATTGTGGTTCGCTGGTCGATCTGCCGCTCGATCCGCCGGCGCATGTCCGCAAAGGCGACGCCGGCGCGCCGGACTTCCAGTGCTCCGCTCGCCTTGTAATCGCCGACCGGCCGGCCCTTGCCGAAGGCCTCAGCCGCATTTGCAAGGCGAATGATCGGGCGCATCTGATTGCGCAAAAACAAGAGCGCAATGACGATCAGGACGAGGGCCGTCGAAAACATCCAGACAAGGAAAATATGCGAGTTTGAGGCAAAGGTCTGGCTCCGGCGTGTAAAGACACGCAGAACCTCGTTTTGCAGCTGAATCCGGATTTCCACAAAACGGGACCGGCCGACGGTATCGATCCAGAATGGCCGCCCGATCCTCTGGCTGATCGCCTTGCTCAGCTCCTGATCAATGACATCAAAAAACGGTTTCGGTGTGGGAGGGGGCAGCGGCTCCAGCGGCAGGATCGACATGGACATGCCGAGCGCGCGTGCCCCCAGTTCCTCGATCTTTGTATGCTCAGGATCTTGCGGATAGTTCTCCAAAACATAGACAACGGCCGCGATCTCACGAACAACGGCTTCGGACATGCGCCGTGAAACGAGCTGATAGTGCCGCTCCATGAAGACGAAGGCGATCACCGATTGCAGAATGACGACAGGGATCACGATGATCAGAAAGGTTCGGGTGTATAGGCCTTTCGGCATGACCCGGTAAAGAAACCGGGAAACGCGACGGTAGCCGCGATGGACAGCGTTGACGGGCAGAAAAGCTGCATAGCGCTGAAGGAAGCTTTCGATACTCGCCATTCAAAAAGGCCCTAGTCACACGCAAGCCGGTAGCCGATGCCCCGAACGGTTTGCAGGTAGACCGGGTTGCCCGGATCGTCTTCGATTTTCCGGCGTAACCGGTTGATCTGGACATCGACCGTTCGTTCACCGAGGCCACTGTCATCGCCAACAATCTTGTGCCGGGGAACGGTGGCGCCGGGTTGTTCTGCAAAAATCGACAGGATCTGTTTCTCGCGGTCGGTGAGGCGGATCGAGCTGTCGCCGTTTTTGAGTTCACCCCGCGATGTGTTGTAGCAAAACGGTCCGAACCGGATTTCCGTCACCGTCGTTGGCGGTTGGTATTGGCCTCGGCGAAGAATGGCACCAATGCGCAGCAACAGTTCTTTCGGTTCAAACGGCTTGCCGAGGTAATCGTCGACGCCGGCCTCCAGGCCGGCGATCCTGTCGGGGGCATCAGTCCGTGCTGTCAGCATCAGGATTGGAACCTGTGACGTTTCCCGGAGTGACGTTGCCAGTTCCGTTCCGGTTTCACCCGGCATCATGACGTCGAGAATGATCAGATCAAACTCCAACCCGGACAGGCAAACTCGTGCTTCGGCCGCATTGGCCGCGGCAGACACGCGATATCCGTTGTCTTTCAACAGCCGCCCAAGCAGGTCCCGGATCCGGCTGTCGTCATCGACCAGTAGCAGATGAGGCGCGTTGTCATCAGGAGCCGTCACAGTCATCGGCGCTTTTGTCCTTCCCAACGATGAACCCGGCGGACGCCAGATCAGTCTTTCAATTCGTATGAACTGCGGATCAGCCCGACAATGTCGTTCCTGGCTTCAGGATCAATAACTTGCAACAAGAATTGCCGGACAATCACGTCGGCGCCATCTGGCAGTCCAATTAGGGCGCGTTCAAGGCGCTTTTGCTGCAGGCGGGCAAGATCATCCGCAAGCACCTGTCCACGTTCTGTTGTATACAAGAGGCGCTGGCGGCGATCATGCGGGCCTTCACGCTGCTCGATGATATCCGCGTCGACCAGCTGTTTCAGCACCCGCCCGAGGCTTTGTTTGGTGATCCTCAAGATGCCAAGCAGGTCGGTCACCATAATCCCGGGATTGCGTTCCACGAAATGGAGCACCCGGTGATGGGCGCGGCCGAAATCATATTCCGCCAGAACATCGTCGGGATCGCCGGTAAAATCGCGATAGGCAAAAAACAAAAGTTCTATCAGATCGTAGGGAACTGCGTTTGCGGCTCCGTCATTGTCTCCTGCCGGTTCGGACTGGCTCACAGGCTTGGATTCGGCGGGCAGGGACGCTTTGAAATTTATGTCAGTCATATTGACTTATTTAGGACCGATTGTTACTTGTTGACCACGGTGTGCGAAATGATTGGTCGTTTTGTTGCTTTTTTCAGCATTTAACGACAAACGAATCCAATCAGGAACGGCGCGCTTCTCAAGATACCGATAGTTGGCGTGCTGTGCAAAAGATACAGCCATTCAATGGGCCGTTGTACGCCTGAGCCGATTGAAAACGCGACTGAAAAATGAAAACACGCTCAGGAGAGCGGGCGGGAGTTTAAGACATGGCTGCACAGCCCTTTGATCAGCTGACGGGTGATATCTGGTATGACGGCACGTTTGTGCCCTGGTCCGATGCCAAGCTGCATGTGTTGAGCCACGGGTTGCATTACGGAAGCAGCGTGTTTGAAGGTGAACGCGCCTATGGCGGACGTATCTTCAAATCCGAAGAGCATACCGAGCGTCTGCTGGCATCTGCTCGCGAGCTCGGGTTTGAAATTCCCTGGACGGCGGAGCAGATCAATGCTGCCAAGGAAGAAACCCTTGCGCGCATGAACTTGACGGACGCCTATATTCGCCCGGTCGCTTGGCGCGGCAGTGAGATGATGGGCATTTCCGCCCAGAAGAACACCATTCACCTTGCGATCGCTGCTTGGGAATGGCCGAGCTACTTTGCGCCGGAAGAGCGTTTGAAGGGTATTCGGCTTGATATGGCGGACTATCGCCGTCCGGATCCGAGAACGGCTCCGTTCAAGGCCAAGGCTGCCGGTCTGTACATGATCTGCACGATTTCCAAACATGCCGCCGAAGCGAAGGGCTATACAGATGCTCTCATGCTCGACTGGCGCGGTCAGGTTGCCGAGGCGACTGGTGCGAACGTGTTTTTCGTAAAAGACGGCAAGATCCACACGCCGACGCCAGACTGCTTCCTGAACGGGATTACCCGGCAGACTGTGATCGGTCTTGCCAAGGACCGTGGCATTGAGGTTATTGAACGGGTCATCATGCCGGAAGAGCTCTCAAGCTTTGAGCAGTGTTTCGTTACCGGGACAGCTGCCGAAGTGACGCCGGTGTCTGAAATCGCCGGAAAAAGCTATGTCGTTGGTGACATCATCAAGACGTTGATGGAAGATTATGACGGGGCCGTCCGCCCGCAAGTTGGCGAGATGAAAACTGCAGCGACCGGCTGATCGCTCACGAGGAGACAAGGTTCGGCAGGTTCGATCGCTGAACCTACAACAAAGAAAACCCGGCGCGCCTGCGCCGGGTTTTCTTTTTAAGTCTGCCTGAATTCCAGGTTTAGAACTTGTAGGCAATACCGGCCCGAACCTGGTGGTCATTGAACTCGGTGCTGACACCGGTTCCACCGAGGTTAAAGTCCTGATCGCCGAAATCCTGGTAGCTGTAGTCGAAGCGGGCGACAACATTGGACGTAATCGCGGCTTCAGCACCAGCGCCCAATGTCCAGCCGAGAGCGGTTTTGCTGTCGGAGACACCATTGGCGGTGGCTTCCAGATCGGCGATTGCCAAACCGCCCGCACCATAGATCAGGTAGCGATCAAACGCATAGCCGAGACGGCCGCGGAAATTCGCGTTCCAGTCAGAGCTGGATTTCAGCGACAGGCCATTTACGGTTCCGCTCTTTTCCAGATCGGTCAGGCTGAAATCGGATTCCAGACCAACGACAACATTCGGGGTGACCTGAAAATTGTATCCGGCATAAGCTCCGCCAGCGACACCGTTGTCGTTGAAGCCACGGCTTGCGCCGCCGGTGCTGTTGTCGAAGTTGCCAAAGGCCCAGCCAAGCTGCGTCCCAATGTAAAAGCCGGTCCAGTCGATGCTTTGCTGACCTGCGGGAACAGCATCATATGCTGGTGCCGGTGCAGGTGACTGCGGCAGGTCGGCAGCGAGCGCTCCTGCAGCGCTGGCGGTGAGGGCAAAACCTGCAAGTGCAAGACGGTTCATTGAAAATACTCCAGATCCACACTAACTCATTCAATTCAAGACGCGCTCGAAGTCGCGTCCACACCTTCCCCCGGATTGAAGATATGGAGATCGTTTGTGGCGGATCGGGTCAGAGATTATGGAGTTTTGATGACTAATGGCGGCAAATTTCTGTCAGTGTGAACCAGAGATTAAGACCGTTGCGATTTGCAGTGACTGGACAAGAAAGATCCTTGTTCCCCGCTTTCCCCGCACCAATCTATTGCGTATAACGCGCCCAGTCGAAAGAACGGCGATCCCAAAGCTGCCGTATTTCAACCCTCAGACCCGAACCGGAACTCAGAATGCTGTTTGACTATTTAAGCCTGGCAGGTGGATTGGTTGCACTCATCATTGCCGGCGATGTCTTGGTCAGAGGCTCTGTCGGGGTCGCTCAGAGGCTTGGTATTCCCAATCTTGTCATCGGTTTGACAATCGTTGCTTTTGGCACGTCAGCGCCAGAACTTGTTATCTCCCTCAAGGCAGCGCTGGATAATGCCAGCGGGATTGCAATCGGCAATGTGGTCGGATCCAACATTGCGAATGTGTTGCTGGTGCTCGGTATGCCCGCGTTGATCGCTGCGACACCTTGCGGCGAACAGGGCGCCACCCGGACCGCGCTCTTCATGGTTGGCGTCACTCTTGTTTTCATTGCGCTTTGTTTCTTCTCGCCGATCGGTCTGTGGTCGGGCATTCTTCTTTTGGCGTTGCTGGCCGTGTTTCTTGGTGGTTCTACAATTGCCGCGCGGCGCCATCGGAAAGATCTAAAAGCCGCTGCAGCTGGTGCGGATGTGGCCACAGAGGTCATGGATAACGATGATGAACTGGACGACGTGGATGACGTTCCCGATTCCATTTGGGTCGCGCTCATCTACATCGGCCTGGGTCTCGTCGGTCTTCCGCTTGGTGCGCATTTCACCATCAGTGGTGCAACGACCATCGCAACGGCCTGGGGTGTGAGCGATGCAGTGATTGGTTTGACGGTGATCGCGCTTGGAACCTCCCTTCCGGAACTTGCAACTACTGTTATGGCCGCAATCCGGCAGCATGGCGCCGTAGCGATCGGCAACGTCATCGGATCGAATATCTTCAACCTTCTTGCAATAATCGGCATCACGGCCGTCGTTGTTCCAATCGATGTGCCGCAGGAGGTTCTGAAGCTCGACATCTGGGTGATGCTCGCCTGTGCGGTGTTGTTGACCGCGCTCGCCGGGTTCAAGGTCTGTCTTGGCCGGATTTCAGGGTTTGTCATGACAGCGGCCTATGGCCTTTACATCGCCAGCGTTTACATGCTGGGCTATGCCGGCTGAGTGAGGCGAACCACGCCTTTCAGACGACTTCAGACCAATACTCTCCGATCCTCAAAAAAGGACCAGCATGGGCGACGTGTCCGAAACCGATACTTCAACAAAAAACTCGAAAGGCGCTGAGGATGCGCCGGTTCTGAAGGGGGTTGAAGTTATCGCCCGCGAGGTCAAGCGTCTGCCCAACGGGCCTGGTGTTTACCGCATGCTCGATGAAAACGGAGAGGTTCTCTACGTCGGCAAGGCGCGAAGCCTGAAGAAACGGGTGACCAGCTACACCCGCCTGCAGGGGCAATCGAACCGGATCATGCGCATGATCCTTGCGACGGCCGCGATGGAATTTGTCGTCACCAACACCGAACCGGAAGCCCTGCTGCTTGAAGCCAACCTGATCAAACGGTTCAGGCCGCGCTTCAACGTGCTTTTGCGGGATGATAAGTCATTTCCCTATATTCTGGTCACTGGTGATCATGAATCTGCAGCCATCGTCAAACACAGGGGGGCTCGCAAGCGCAAGGGCGACTATTTCGGCCCATTCGCGTCTGCCGGGGCCGTCGACCGGACGATCAATGCCCTGCAAAAGGCTTTTTTGATCCGGACCTGTTCGGACAGCTATTACGAAAACCGAACACGGCCCTGTCTTCAATATCAGATAAAGCGGTGCGCCGGACCGTGTACCGGGGAAATCGCGCCGGAGGACTATGCGGGCCTCGTCTCAGAAGCGAAGGCGTTTTTGTCCGGACGCAGCCAACTGATCAAAGAACAGTTGGCTGCCCAGATGGAAACCGCTTCCGCGGACATGGAATTCGAGCGGGCGGCGATCTATCGGGACCGTTTGGCAGCGCTGTCTCACGTTCAGGCGCATCAGGGCATCAACCCCCAAACGGTGGATGAAGCAGACGTCTTCGCCATTCACCAGGAGGGCGGGCAATCCTGTGTCCAGGTATTCTTTTTCCGAACGGGACAAAACTGGGGCAACCGCGCCTACTTCCCAAAGGCTGACAAGTCTTGGGACGAGGCTGACATTCTGGAAAGCTTCCTGGCCCAGTTTTACGACGACAAGCCAGCGCCCAAACAGATCCTGTTGTCTCATCCGCTCGGTGAGCAAGAGCTCTTAGGAGAAGCCTTGAGCGAACGGATGAGCCGCAAGGTTGAGGTGACGGTTCCCAAGCGCGGCGAGAAAAAAGAACTTGTCCTGCACGCCATGACAAACGCGCGCGAAGCATTGGGGCGGCGTCTTGCCGAAACCTCAAGTCAGGCAAGGTTGCTCAAAGGCGTGGCGGAAGCTTTCGACCTGGCGACCCCTCCGCGCCGTATTGAGGTTTATGATAACTCTCACATCATGGGCACCAATGCTGTCGGCGGCATGATCGTTGCGGGCCCAGAAGGATTTGCAAAGGCGCACTACCGGAAGTTCAACATCAAGTCAGAAGATCTGGTTCCTGGCGATGACTACGGCATGATGCGGGAAGTCCTGACGCGCCGTTTCTCACGTCTCATGAAAGAGCATGCCCGGCCGGAGGGCGGTGAAACGTCCAATCCTAAAGTTACGCCGGAAGCGGAAGAGGCCGATGCCCCGGTCGATACGGATATTCCAGCATGGCCGGATCTGGTTTTGATCGATGGCGGGCAGGGTCAGCTTACGGCTGCGCGGGAGACACTGGAAGAGCTTGGCCTGACCGATGTGCCGCTGGTCGGTATCGCAAAGGGGCCGGACCGGGACGCAGGCCGGGAGAAATTTTTCATCACTGACAAACCCTCATTCATGCTGCCAGAGCGGGATCCGGTCCTTTATTTCGTTCAGCGCCTGCGGGATGAAGCGCATCGGTTTGCAATTGGTTCCCACAGGGCGCGCCGTAAAAAGGATATCGCCAAGAACCCGTTGGACGAAATTGCGGGTATTGGCCCCACTCGAAAGAAGGCGTTGCTCTCTCATTTCGGGACCGCGAAAGCGGTCTCCAAAGCCGGGGTCGATGATCTTGCTGCTGTACCAGGGATCTCCGAAGCCATCGCCCGTCTGGTCTACGACCACTTTCATGAGTAATTTATCCGCCAAATGGCATATAAGTCCCGGTGCAGTGGTTCGGCAAAACCGTTGAACCAGCTGGTGCTTTGAAGGTGAAGTCTGTAAATGGCAAAGGCACGCTTCGTTCTTAAGAAGGCATAACCGTATTGCGCGTCCAGCAGAACCAACACAGCTCAAAGAGCCGGATCACTGATGTTTGAGAGGGTGGTGAAAATCGGCCGCCCGCTCCTCGTTCTGGCGGCTTGGTGCTGCGGTCTGGGTGCGGTGTTCGCCGCGTCTCTTGGTCTTTCGTCATTTATTGCACCGGACTACTGGTTGTCCGACAACATGAGCTTTTTCCTCTGGCAGTTTCTGTATGGAGGGATTGGCGGTACGCTCTGTGCGGTTGCTGGCTTTTGGTTTGTCCGGAGTTGGCGCGGGGCCTTTCGGTTGCTGATCGTGATCGCGGCCGTAGCCACGATCGCGCTGGCTGTCCTGACAGGTCTTCGGACCATAGAGAACACGGTGCCGCCGGTCGCTTTTTCCACAGATGCTAGGGAAATCAAGATTGTCTCCATCAACCTGGAGGCCTTGTTTCTCGGAGACCCGGTGCTCACCAGTTATCTGAAGGAAGTCGACCCCGACATCATCGTGTTTCAGGAAACACTCTGGAATCTGCAAAAGTGGCGGTGGCATCAGCGTGGTTTGCCGATCGGCGGACCGGATACAAGTGTCTATCCGGAGCATCTGCTGGTTGGAGACCTTGGCGAACTGGTGATCTTTTCCCGCTTTCCAATTGAAGAGACCTCTTCGCTGGTTATCCCGGGTGTGACGCCACCAGGCGCAAGCGTCCATTACAACGCCGATCGCGAAATTCTGTCATTCTCGATAAACGTTGAAGGCCAGACCGTGGACCTGGTTTCTGTTCACTCGGACAGTCCCCGCACAGCCCGGCGCTGGCACAACAAGCGCGCTTATTTTGATAAGATGGACGCGGTGATTGCCGAACGGCTTGAAAGTGGTGGCACACCGCTGATCGCCATCGGTGATTGGAACAGTGCTCCGTGGTCGGCGAGGTTCCAAAGGTCACTGGTAGCCAATGACCTTGTCACGGCCTATCCAGACCGTATCCCGCAGGTGACGCGGTACTTCTTTGACTATCGCCTGCGCTGGGTCCTGGGCTCCCCGGTCGATCAGGTGGCTGTCTCAAAAGACATCGGCATCGTTGATGTGTCTCTAGGTCCGCACATCGGGTCGGATCACCGGCCGCTTCTGGTGACTCTTCAACTCCCTGAGCAGGCTAAAAACTAATCTACGCACAACAGGGCGGGGATAGTCTGCGCGGCGAGCCAGAAAACAATTGAGCTCAGGCATCGGATTGGAAAGACTGCGGCAACCTTTCGACCGATTCCTGAAGAAAGCCCGATGGCCAAACTCTATTTCAACTACTCGTCCATGAACGCGGGCAAATCTACGTCCTTGCTGCAAGCTGCTTACAACTATGAAGAACGCGGCATGAACACGTTGTTGCTGATCGCGGCTTTGGATGACAGGGCAGGCAAGGGGCGGATTGCATCCAGAATCGGGCTGGCCGCCGACGCGGACATTTTTTCGTCTGCCGATGACGTTTACGCGCATGTGGATGCTGTTCGAAAAGAGCGCGAGATCCACGCGGTATTGGTCGATGAAGCCCAGTTCCTGACCGAGGAGCAGGTCTGGCAACTGGCACGCGTTGCAGATGGCCTGCGCATACCGGTGATGTGTTTCGGCTTGCGAACTGATTTTCAGGGCAAACTGTTTCCGGGAAGTGCTGCTTTGCTGGCTATCTCCGACAATCTCAAGGAGATCAAAACGATCTGCTGGTGTGGCCGCAAGGCGACAATGGTTGCCCGGCTGGACGGGGATGGCAAAATCGTTGAAGAAGGAGATCAGGTCGTCATTGGCGGAAATGATAAATACATCTCCCTTTGCCGCCGTCACTGGTCGGGCCGCGATCTTGGAAACAATCAATAGGTTTCATGCTCCTGAGCGGACTCTACCGATCCACACCTTGAAGGTCCCGCGTGACCGGCCTAAAAGAACGGCATCTACTTCTTGAGAAGGATGGCCAGATGTTTGGCAAGGTGTTGAAGTCATTGTTTGGCGGGTCAGATGCTCCGCAAAAGCCCGGCAACAGCGTGTCGGTCGAGTATGACAGCTACACAATCATCGCTGAGCCTCAGCAAAATGGGGGCCAGTGGCAGGTCCGCGGACGGATCGAAAAACAGGACGGTGAAGAGCTGAAAAGCCATGTGTTCATCCGGGCGGACACCTTGCCGGGAGAAACAGAAGCCGCGAATGAAATGATCCGGAAAGCCAAGATGATGATCGACCAGCAGGGCGACAGCATTTTCAGCTGATCCTTCCATTTGACCGCTTGACGAGATATGGCCTTGTAGACCAGCGTTGGGCCAACGTCCTCGTGGGCTTAAGGTGTTCAGAGGTCTGGGCCATCCGCCGCATCTGCCGAATACAGACGGTGCTTTAGAAAGCCAATATGAAAAACAACGTTGCCTTCAGTCTGCCGAATATCTTGACCTACGGCCGGATCCTGGCCGTACCGGCTGTTGCGTTTTGTTTTTATTTCGAGGGAACGACGCCGCGCTGGATTGCGGTTGGACTGTTTGTTCTCGCAGCGATCACCGATTTCTTTGATGGCTATCTGGCGCGTGCTTGGCAGCAGCAGTCTGCTCTTGGCCGGATGCTTGACCCGATTGCCGATAAGTTGCTGGTTTCTGTATGTCTTTTGATGCTTGCTGCGGATGGGACAATCGGCGGCTGGTCTATCATTGCGGCGCTCATCATCTTGTGCCGCGAAATCCTGGTGTCCGGTTTGCGCGAGTTTCTTGCAGAGCTGCAGGTCAGTGTGCCGGTGACCCAACTGGCGAAATGGAAAACCACGGTCCAGATGGTTGCAATTGGCCTTCTTCTCGCGGGGCCGGCAGGTGACCTGATCTTCCCGTACACGTCCTTGCTTGGTTTGACTGCGCTTTGGGTGGCGGCCACTTTGACCCTATATACGGGGTACGATTACTTCCGTGCAGGGATCGGGCATCTCATCACGGAATAATGGGATGAACCGGTTAACGGTCGAGGGAACAATGAACATTCGTTATTTTGCTTGGGTGCGCGAGCGTGTCGGGGTTGAAGAAGAGGCGATTGAATTGCCGTCAACTGTTGTGACCGTGGCGGACTTGATCGGTCATCTCAAGACCATTGATGACAATCACGCTTTTGCATTTGAAGACGAGGAAGCCATCCGCGTCGCCCTGGATCAGATGCATGTGGAAGTTGATGCGGAGCTCGGTGATGCCAAGGAAGCGGCATTTTTTCCGCCGATGACGGGGGGCTAAGCCGTGGTGGTGGAGGCAGCGGTCCGGGTTCAGGCCGAGGATTTCAGCGCGCAGGCCGAAATGGATGCCCTCACGGCTGGGCGCAGGGATGTTGGCGCTCTCGTCTCCTTCACCGGGTTGTGCCGTGATGAGGCTGGAACCCTTGCGGCGCTGGAGCTCGAACACTATCCTGGAATGGCCGAAGCCGAATTGGAACGGATTGCCAGCGACGCCCTGAAACGGTGGCCGCTGACGGGCCTGACAGTCGTGCATCGGTATGGGAAGATACGACCGGGGGAACAGATTGTACTGGTTGTCGTCGCGTCTGCCCACCGCCGTGCCGCCTTTGAGGCGGCTGACTTTTTGATGGATTTTCTAAAGACCCGCGCACCGTTCTGGAAAAAAGAACACTTCGTGTCCGGGAAAGCTGAAACTTGGGTGGCGGCCAAAGCCGATGACGATGCGGATGCCGAGAGGTGGATCGCATCCTAACGGTTCGCTACCTCTGAGGTGGCCCGCCAAATTTTTGTGCTCTGCCGATCAATGGATCGGGAGAGCCCTTTCTGTTTGATCGGAATACCTTGTGAAAGAAAACGACACGTCTGCTGACTACGGCTCTCCGGCTGGCAGAGCGCAACCCTCAGCCCGAGCTGCAAAACCCGAGATCCTTCGGGACCCGGGCATTCCCTTTGCCGAGTTTGTAACAATCATCGCTCTGCTTATGGCGCTGAATGCGCTTGCAATTGACGTCATGCTGCCTGCTCTCCCGGCAATTGGCGAGGCGCTCAATATTCAGGAGGAAAACAACCGGCAGACCGTCTTGCTGCTCTACCTGGTTGGGTTCGGTGGAGGTCAGTTGTTCTTTGGCCCGATCGCCGATTCCCTCGGCCGACGGAAGGTTCTGATCGGCGGCTTGGTGCTTTACAGCCTTGCCAGCATTGCGGCGATTATCACGAATGACCTCACGCAGTTTCTGGCGGCCCGTGTGCTGCAGGGGATTGGCTGCGCTGCGGCGCGGGTCACGGCCCTTTCAATCGTGCGGGATTGCTACACCGGACGGCGCATGGCGAAGGTTATGTCTCTTGTCATGATGGTGTTCATGGCGGTGCCAATCATCGCGCCGTCGGTCGGGCAGGCGATCCTGTTCGTTGCCGGCTGGCACTGGATCTTCACCATGTTGTTGGCAGCGGGTGTCGGGATGCTGGTCTGGACCTGGATGCGCTTGCCTGAAACCCTGGCTCCGGAACACCGCCGGCCAATGGTCATGTCGAACATCGCAGGGGCCTACTGGAAGGCGCTCACGACCCGTGTGACGCTCGGCTACACAATCGGTCTGTCGTTCATTTTCGGCGGCCTGTTCGCGTTCCTCGCCATGTCGCAGCAGATTTTTGTCGATGTCTTTGGGCTGGGTGCTTACTTCCCTGTTGTTTTTGCCGGGATTGCCATAGCAATGGCCATCTCATCCTTCATGAACTCGCGTCTGGTGGAAGCCATCGGTATGCGGCGCCTGTCTCATACCGCTGCACTGATCTTCACAGGGCTGGGGGCACTTCTGGCGGCCGTCGCTGCGTTGGGATTTGAAAGCCTGTGGCTCTTCCTCATCCTGACAACCCTCATCATGACGACGTTTGGGTTTTTGGGTGCAAACTTCAACACTATGGCGATGGAACCGCTCGGCGATATCGCGGGCACCGCATCGTCAGTGATCGGTTTTGTGAGCACCCTGGGCGGCGCCATTTTAGGTTATGTGATGGGCCAGCTTTTTGACGGGTCGACAATGCCGCTGGGGCTTGCATTTGCCTGTTATGGCTTAAGCGCAATTGCCTGCATCTTGTTTGCTGAAGGCGGCCGTATGTTCCACGCATTGGAGCGCGGCGACCAATAATTGACCGATAGAAAAAAGCCGGGCGGGTGCCCGGCTTCTTGCATCAGCGTAAGGGCGCCGGATCGTTGTCCGGTACCGGAGCTGCTGGCATTTTGGTGTCCGCAAAGGCAGGGACTGCTGTCTCAAAAGCGTCCAGCCAGGCCACCAGTTTTGGATGATCAGATCGCCAGTCGCCGTTGTAGCGAATGTCCAGATATCCGAGAGCGCACGCCAGTGTCAGCGTACCCGCATCAATATCGTCAGCCGATTTTGGAGCAGCTGGAGCATTGGCTTCGAAATGTGCCAGGGCGCGGTCCATCTTCGCAGCCTGATAGGTGTCCCAGTCCGGGTCGCGGAACTTGGGCTCCTTGAAACGCTTCTCATAGACCCTCAGGATCGCCGCATCCATCATTCCGTTGGCGAGGGCTTGATCCCGAAGGACCGGAAATCGTGCTTCGCCTTGTGGAAACAGCTTGCCGCCGCCCGCCAGAAAATCGAGATACTCCAGGATAACCGAACTGTCGTAGATGACGTCGCCGTTTTCCAATACGAGCGCCGGGATCTTTCCGAGCGGATTTTGGCTGCGCAGATCATCCGAGGGATCTGCTGTGTTGGCTTCGACAATCTCGATCCGGTCCTTGAGACCCAGGATTGCCATAGCCAGTTTGACTTTGCGTCCAAACGGTGACGGCGGGGACGAGCGCAATTTCATCATGGTGAAACTCCTTACATGAAGACGAAAATGTCTGATGCTATCGGGCAAGCGGCGGCACGACGGTGAGCGAACCGGAGCGGCAGCCGTTTCGATCGACAGAAGGACAGGAGCGGAAATCCAGATCCTTCGACATGCAGATTCGGACTTCTTGAAGTTCGCCGCGTTCGCAAACAATCGCGATGCCGTCCTTGGAAAGTCCCGGATTGACGCTTGAGAATGCCGCTTCGATCTTGGATGGCGCGGCCTGTCCGCGTTTGTTGATCGTCCGGAAAGCTTTGGGAATCTTGACCTTCTCGAACGCGTCCCGGGTCAGATCAAAATAATCCTCAGGCGTCAGGCCAGAGCAAGTACCGTGTTTGCGCCATTGATGAAATATCAGGCCGTGGCTCGGCATGATGTCGTCCATATCAAAGGCAATCTGCCGATCAATCCGGCGTTGGCTTGTATCGCAGCTTTCCGGATAGCCGCGGTCGTATTGCGGCCAGAGACCATGAACAACAAAGCGGAACGGTGTCCGCACATCACACTGGCGGGGACTGGCATCCGGTCCAACTTCCCGGCAGTAGGCCGGGGACCAGGAGAGCGCCAGGACATAAAAGTCGAAGTCACCGGGTGTGTCGGCTTTGGCAGTTGGCGAAAATCCGAAGGCAACGGTAGCCGCCACAGCAAGGTGCTGCAGAAATTTCGCCAATCTCATGATGTGATGCGTCCAAGTGTTGGTTATTGCGCAGTCAGCGTACGGCATGAGCCGCCATAAACATACCACTTATCGCGCTGGTTCAGACAGGTTTCGACATTCCAGCTGATCCCGAACACGCCCGCATGAGCTTCCAGCAGATATTTGACCGACACCCTGCTGCCGTCCGACAGGCTCGCAGTTCCACTGCAATAGCGGCGGGTCACAGCGCTGGATATGTTGGCACGGAAGGTGGTGTCGCGGATTTTATCAAGCTGGACGATGCGGACCCCATTGAAGTAGCTGGGAGCGCGCCTCACAGTGTTCTGCACAGCGCGTTGAACGGAAGTGGCGTCACAGCCAGGCAACTGATTTGATCGCTCACTGGAGAAATAGAGCCGGTGATCGTCTGCTGCCGCGGTGGCTGTCATAATCCCCGAGAGGGCCAGCACAGGAAGGGCAAAGCGGGCAACACGAAACAAACTCATAGCCGAACCTCCGAAAAATGCTTGGCTCTGACGATGGGCGACACCCGGGAGCAGGTCAAGCAGGGATCGTTAAAATCGGCTCATGAAGTCATTCGCCGACAATTTGATGAACATTCCAATCGGCTCCCGGCCCTTGCCGAACTGTTTCACAAAGCCACGGAAGCACTACATTCATTTCGCCTGAAAGGGTAAAGGGCGGGTTAACCATAGTCATGCCCGAGCCCAACATCCTCGTGTCCGGGCCGCTTTTGCCCGCATTTAGTTCCAGAGCCAGGATATCGCGCAGCCCAGCCTCCTCAAGGTCCTTATGCATTCGCGAAATGGCCCGTACATCTTTCATCGGATACCAAAGAGCAAAGGTGCCTGTCTGCCACTTTCGCCAGCTTTTTATGACCGCTGTGGTCATATCGCTGAATTCGCTTGTTTTTTCAAATGCCGGGTCAATCAGCACAAGTCCGCGCTTTTCCTTGGGTGGCAGAAAACTGCCAAGCGCCAGCCAGCCGTCCAGGTGGATCGTTTTCACCTGATGGTCGCCTGCGAACAGGTTTGAAAGGGTTTCAAAATCCGCCGGATGAAGCTCTGTGAGGGTCAACCTGTCCTGTTTTCGCAGCATGCGCCGGGCAAGCAGGGGAGAACCGGGGTATGTTTTCAGGATGCCATCGCCATTTTCGCCGCGCACAACATTAAGCCAGGGAGCCAGAAGCTCCGAAACACGCTCCGGCATATCACTAGCGAGCACCTTACCGATGCCCTGTTGCCACTCTCCCGTCTTTTGGGTTTCTTCCGACAACAGATCATAGCGCCCGATGCCCGCATGGGTATCGACGATCCGGAAACCCTTTTCCTTGCGCTGGAAATACGTGATCAGACGCGCCAAAACGGCATGCTTCAGAATGTCACCGATGTTGCCGGCGTGGTAGGCGTGGCGATAGTTCATTCCGCAGCGCCCAGTGGGTCTTTACGTAAGAAAACAACGGCTTTTTCGCCATGGTCTGCCGTGCCGATTTCTTCAAAGCCGAGCCGCTGATGAAACCGTAAAGAGCCTGGATTTGGTGGCCTTGAGTTCACCTCGCAGACGAAGCTGCGGCCAGTGTCTTTCAGCTGATCGAACAGGGCGTTGTAGAGTTTCTCGCCAATCTTCAAACCGCGCCGAGTTTCATCGACACAAATTCGATCCGTATAGGAGAAGTTGGAGACGTTTTCGCTTAGCCAGCGGTAATTCGCGCTGCCATAATCCGCGCCGTCGCTGATCGACAATAGAAAACCCACGGGCTCCTCGTCGACCTCCGCCACCAGGCAAACAAGCGATTGGCCGATCAGATCCAGAAGTTCTTCTGCAGACAACTCGTTCACAGCCGGCACGGCAGCGTTGTTCAGGGGCAGCAAGTGGCTTAAATCCCCTGGGCGGAACGGCCGGATAGTTGTGGTCGGATTTGAAGTTGTCGTCATCTGCTGCCTTTCTCATGCGCATTCTGGCAGCCTTATAGTGCTTGGCGTGCGGCAATAAAAGCAGGCAGTTTGCCTAAAACAACGGGCGCACCAGTGGTGCGCCCGGAATTTCTTATTGCAGGGCTTTCGGCAGTGCCGGAAGAGTGCAGCTTATTCGTAATCCGGCTGCTCGCCTGTGCCGTCGTTGACCGGCTGGTCGTCAGAGCCGGCATTCGAACCGTCTTCCTCGAGCATTTGCAGGTTCACCGCTTTTGGGCCCTTGCCCCGGCGATCCGGTTCAGTCTCGAAAGAAATGCGTTGCCCGCTGTCCAGGGAAGCAAGTCCGGACCGCTCAACCGCCGAAATATGGACGAAAACATCGGTCTCGCCATCGTCAGGGGTAATAAATCCGAAGCCTTTGTCAGACTTGAAGAATTTCACAACGCCGGATTGGCGTGGCCCACGTTCGACCGGCGGATAATCCCGCCGTGGAGGACGATCTCCCCCTTCGCGGTTTCCGCCGCCGTATCCGCCACGGCCGCCACCGCCGCCGTAACCACCGCGGTCTCCGCCGCCATAGCCACCGTCACGACCACCGCCGCCGCCATAGCCACCACGGCCACCACCGCCGTATCCGCCGCCATCACGGCCGCCACCGCCGCCGCCGTAACCGCCGCGGTCTCCGCCGCCATAGCCACCATCGCGGCCACCGCCGCCATAGCCACCGTCACGACCGCCGCCGTATCCGCCCCGGCCGCCGCCATCACGGCCACCGCCGCCGCCGCCGTAACCACCGCGGTCTCCGCCACCGTAGCCACCGTCACGGCCACCGCCGCCACCATAACCACCACGGCCACCACCGCCGCCAAAGTCATTATCGCGCCCACCCCGGTGACCGCCATCACGGCCACCGCCATAATCACCACCGAAGTCGCTTCCGCCAAAGTCACTGCCGAAGTCTTGCGGACCGCCAAACTCGCGCTTGCCGCCGCGCCGACCACGCGACCGCCGGTCCGAATCCCCATCGTGCATTACGTAATCACCTTAATTTCCGTGCCATTCCGACACTAACGCCAATTCTCACCCGCCTTTTCGGCCGAGCCTAAATCGGAGAGCACATCAAGATGCGCTCACCAAACTCAAGGATCGGGGTGAAGTAGAGCTGCCGCACCCCATTCCATCCGCCGCGGAAACATCATAAGGGCGCGATTGTGAAAATCGCAAGAAAATCCTTAGGGGAAAGGTTATTTAGACGCGTTTTTTAGAGGCCAAGTGTTTGACCAATTGGACAAGTCCGGCTCCGTGTTGTCACACGTTTTGCGCGAAGCTTCTTCAAGCAACACCAATCCAGTGCCGTTCCAGACCCATCTGTTCCACAGTCCGCACTCGCCAACGCCGGACCCCTTAAAGTAGCTGATCAACTGACGATCGGCTGGCACCCAACGGGCATTGTAAATCAAATCGGTGGCAATTGGACCGCTTTCAGACATTCTGGCGACATGCACCTGACGTGCAGCCCCATCCTTGCCAGCATAAATCGCGACATAAGGGCTGTTATAGGCCGTTGGAGCACCGCACGGCACGATATAAAGTGATGCGCCGTCCTCCAGCGGAACACGGACTGCATTCAGGCTGGCAAAAATGGTCGGGTCGATGGAAGAACAGAGGCGGTTGGCGTGCCAAATTGCGGAAACTTCGGCTGGGAGCTCCTCCGGAGCCAAAATTGGAAGCGCATGCGGTGCGTTGACCGGAGGCTCAGCTCCGGGTGAGACAATTGCTGACGCCGTTCCTGTCCGGTTTTGCCGGTTGTCCAGCCAGAGAAGGCCCGATTTTAGTCCTTGCAGAGGAACGGAAACGGATACTGTCTCCGCGCTGCCTTCTCTGGGCATGTGTACGGTCAGTTCTTGCCCTGTTTGCAGAGCCGTAAGCAGTGTGGATGTGACTGCACCCGTCGGGTACCAGAAACCTTCCCCGCCCAGCGGCCGAAACCCGGCTGGGGATGTTACTCCCGCCTGGATTTCCCTGAGTTGTTCAATCGGCAGAGATTCTATCGTTGCCCCGTCGACATCGAAGCGCAGTGTACCGGTCTGGGGGAGGACAGTGTTTGTGGTCAGCCGCAGCAGCGGTTGGGCATCCGCGCGCCAATCCCGGACAATCCGCAAATCAACCCAGACGGACTGGTTCCGGGTGAACGATGAGGAGAAGCACACTCCCGTGCTTGCGCAATCGACAAGCCAAGTATCGAACACCGGCGCTGTGCGGCCTGGCTGAGCTTGGGCGCTTCCGGCAATTCCTAAGGCCAGAAGAGTTGCCGTGACAGCGCTGAACAGTCGTAACGTCATTCGGTGCCGAACCTGATTTCTTTAGCTCTTCCAACAAGAGCCTCTCACCTTTTACGAAATCAACGCCGCAAGGTGAACCCATGGACCATTACAAACATGCGGCTCTGGCGATTTGTCCCGTATTTGTTACAAGGGGCAGGATAACATTCATCCAGGAGATAACAGTGGCGCAAGACATGTCGAATTCGGATGCCGGGGCAGCAGAGACTGGCCAGGGTGAGGAGATGCCGCCGATCCAGATCATGATTGTGCCTGTCACGGGGTTCCAGCAGAACTGCTCTGTGATCTGGAACCCGGCGACCATGGTGGGCGCTGTCGTTGATCCGGGCGGCGATGTCGACACAATCATGTCCGCAGTCAAAGAAAAAGGCGTGAAAGTCGAGAAGATTGTCCTGACCCACGGCCACATTGATCACATCGGCGGCGCTGCTGATCTTGCCGAACGCCTTTCAGTTCCTGTCGAGGGACCGCATGAGGCCGATCAGCCCTTGATCGACCGGGTTGCCGATCAGGCGGCTCAGTTCGGAATGGGGGAAGCCAAACCCGTATCGCCTGATAAGTGGATGCAGGAGGGGGACGTTCTGGCAATGGCGGGACGTGAATTTGACGTCTTGCATTGCCCGGGCCATTCACCTGGCCATCTGGTTTTCATTGACAAGGAGTTGCGGCTGGCGATCTCAGGCGATGTGCTCTTTGCCGGGTCGATCGGGCGGACCGATCTGCCGGGAGGAAGCCACGAGACGCTGATCAAGTCGATCACTGAAAAGCTTCTTCCGCTTGGAGACGACATCTCGTTCTTGCCCGGGCATGGGCCGGCATCGACATTCGGCCACGAACGCCAAACCAATCCATTCTTGACCTGAGCATCCGGCCGGATCGATCAGAGCAATGATTCCAGCTCTTCGATCCGGTCATTCACCAGCCAGCCGTAGTAGTTTTCGCGCGGCCAGGAGTTGCCGCTGCGGCGGAATTTGGCCGCGCGGCTCCAGGGATCCCCGAGATTATAGAGCGTTGCTGTCAATCCGGGGTTTTTTGAAATATCCACTTTGCCGACAGACTTGTAGGCGTCGATCGCGTCCCGGATGATCGCGGCCATGTAGTGCAATGACTGGTTTGGATCCATGGTCGCTTTGTAGACGGCTTCCGGATTTGTGGACTTCAACTTGCGGAAATTGCTCGTGCGTGCCACCCGATCGGTCATCTTCAGAACCGTCAGCGGGCTCAGCTGTCCAAGACCGAAGCTTTGACCCGCATAGAGCGGTTGAAAGAACGCTTCGTTGAAGTTTTTCCGTGGATAGCGGACGCCATCGACGCTTTTGCCGCGAAAGCGGCTGTTCCAGACCTGTTCGTAACAGGACCAGCGGCGGTCGCTCGCCTTTTGCACGTGCTCCTTTCGGCACCGGTCAAATTGCGGGCGCTCCACAAAGGTTTCGACTTGCTCGCCATTGAGCTCAAAATCAAACCTGATGCCGGCGTAAGCGAGGGCCTTTACGTAATAGGACTGCGCGCTGTCGAGAGTGTCATAGTTGTAGGTATGTTCGCCGACGATCGCCCCGACAATATGGATCGGATCAATACCGTACCGGCTCGCGACGCGCTTGATGGATGACATCAGACGCCGGTCACGCCGCAAAACGCTCAGCACCTTCTCGAATTTGGCATCGTATGATGAATTGGAGGCGGACGTCCTGCGGGATGAGGCGAAGGGGATTTTCGGTTGAGAGCGGTATCTGTTGCCTTCCGGGACAACTCGCACCGATTGGGCATATGCGGCACTTGTAAAACCGTCGCCGCTACCGATCGGTAGCAAATTCCCGAGGCAGAAAAACACTGCGAACATGGCAATGGGAGCGGTGACCCTATGGACGACAGTGATGCGTTTCATGTTTTTGCTCGGGGCCAACGCTCTTAATGTATCGCACTCCCAAATTGGGGGTGGCGGATTTCAATGGTCCGTAACCGTGTATATTACGCAACGTTACAAAGCGGCATATTATTTTGTTTTATGGCTGCGAAAAAAACACTCTTACCGGTGTGATGCAACTCTGCGAACCTCATACATCCAAGCCATCAACAAGGAAGTGATACAAATCACAAAGGCTTGTCCGGCCGCGTACGCAATGCATGCGCTGCCTTCTCAAGACCCTTTGCGAATGTTCGGTCCCATGTGTAGCCGGACATCATGCGGAACACGCAGCTCGTCATAATAGGCCCTGCTGTTCCTCAATCCACACATCTCCCGTTGTATCGAAACATACCAGAGCGCTTCGCAGGCTTCGGCAAGGTGGGGAGAGATTGTTTCCTCTGTGGCTTCTGCGTTCGCCCTTGCCGCTTCGAGTTTTCTTAAAGCGGTTTCGAGCCGCTTCTGCAGTCGGAACAGCGTTGCCGCTTTCTCGTTAAAGATCTCATTCTGTAGGGCCTGCGACAGCGGATCTTCATCTTGTTTCGGTTTGTGAAGGATCTGCGGTGGCCGTACGGACATGTTTCAATCCTGAGAGCAAGTGCAAGGAACGGTTCAGGACAAAGTGGACTTGTCTTTTGTCAGGATGTCCTGTGCCCAAATTAAACTCCCGAGGGCTGCCAGTTTCAAGGCACAGGGGAGGGCTGCATATGTGAGGCTTAGGACCCAATCCAGTCTCGGCGTCATGTCTCCCCCCGGTACATAGCCCAAAACGCCGAGGATCGGCAGGGCCAATCCGGTCGCAGCCGCAAGGGACGTCTTGGAAAGCAGCGCCATCAGTGAAAAAAGGCGCGATGCATCAGTCTGGCGGTCGTCAGCGTCGATATGGTCTGCAAGAATGGCAGGCGGCAAGGCCAGGTCAGCCCCGAGAGCCAGGCCCGACAGCGTGCACACAACCGCATAGGCGGCAATATCTCCGCGGCCGAGAAATACGGCCCAAATGAACGTAACGATCGCGAGCCCGAGTGAGAGCTGCCAAGCCCGGATTTTCCCAAACTTCGAAGCCAGTTTGATCCAAAGCGGCATGGATGCAGTGCCGGCTAGGAAATAGATCAGCAAAAACAGTCCTGTATATGGCTCAGCGCCGAGCCGGTCCCGCACATAAAAGAGAACAAGAACCGCGGGAATAGCACTGGCGAATGTATTCAGAAGAACGAGGGAAAAGAATACTGACCGCCAGCGGTCCTTGAGCAGGCTCAGCCAGTTTTGCCGGTGATGCGCTTGTTTGGGGGCGGAGAGCTCGGCCGTCTTCATCCATGAAAGTAGAAGCACCAAGCCGACAACAAGCAGCGGGAGGTAAGCCACCGTCAAATAGTGAAACGCCTGTTCCTGACCGGCCCATTGGGTCAGCAGGGTTGGTGTGATGGCGGCTGCAAGCAATCCGAGAAGACCAAGGGCCTCACGCCCGCCGGTGATCCGGGTACGGTCTTGGGGCCGCGACTTCCATAAGCCGCCCAGGGTTTGAAGGTTGATCGTGACGATCGAAAAGCCGGTGGTACAGATGAGAATCGATAGCGCAAACCATGCGAGAGGTGCTGAGGCCAGCGGATGAAACAGCATCCAAAAGCCTGCGCCCAGCATCAAGGTCCCCACGGCCAGGATTTTTGGCCGGTGCGAGTGAAGCCGGTCGCTGATGCTACCGATGAAAGGATCTTGAAACGCGTCAATCAGCCGTAGGGCCAGGAGGACGACACCAAGGCTTGCAAGGGACTGACCTAATGTGACGGCATAGAAGTCAGGCGCATGCAGATAGATCGGCAAGCCGGCGAAAGACAGAGGGAATGCCAATGCGCCATAGACCAGGATGGACCGTTTCGTAATCCGGCCGGAGGACTGCCTGCTAGTCGCCAAGTTCACAGTTTGGGCGGGGTCGCCTGCTGTCTGCTCGGAGATCGTCAAGAGCCGGCGCCGACCAGTTTCGCGCGCAAACGCGGGTTTTGAGTGTTGCTGCCAAGCCAGATGTCAAAGAAATGTTTTGTGAAAGCTGGGTCCATGATTGTGCCGATCTCTTTGTTGCCGAGATAAAAAACACTGCTACCAGACGCGGTGCGGACCCCAGTTATGGACTGACCGGAAGACACATTCGGAAAAATCGCTGCCATTTGCTTGGTCCAGCCGTCCAATTGAGCTTTGGAAACGCCCTGTTTGGCCATTTCTTCTGCGGACTTTTCGGCAATTGCCTTGCCTTTGAAATTGCGCAGATAGGTGAGCCGCAGAGCGAACGGATTGGACGAAGAATACACCCCATTCGGAGCGTAGAGCTGTGCGTCGAAGACGTTGAAACCAAGGAACTTCATGCGTCCTTCCCCAACAAGGCTCGCCGAAGGGACAGACTTTACTGCAGCGCCTAAATCTGCCTGAGCTGCGGTCGTGCCGAATGAGAAGATGATCGCGGTACACAACGCCACCGCAATAACGATACGTTTGGTCCAGGGATGTCTTTTCTGAATTTGCACACCGGCCTCCTAGTTGGATCCACTGGTGTACGAAGTATGCGGGATTATGGATTGCCGTCTGCTGCTGGCTTTTCGCAGAAATCGGCTGGTAGATTGCTAAAGTGTCCGGACTTCTGAGCCGTTAGTTTTTTCTTTAGAACAATACAAGGTCCACTATCACCCTTGCATATATTCCCAATATTCGTGGGAGTTTTGTCTTGTTGAAAGAGGGTTTGCCTGCGTTCGATTAAGAGAAAATTTGCAGTCTATCGTTATACCTTTTCTGAACCTTATGGGGGAAGATTATGAAGTTCTGGCAATCTGTGAAATTCACCACGACGGTGCCAATCGTGGCCGTGGTAGCGGTGGCGTTTATCGCCTTCGCCTATATCACATCCTCTCAACGTGTAGCCGCTGTGCAGCAAGCGTTTGAGCAGCAAATAAGCATGAGTGCCAACCTAACGAACCAGGCTCTGGGAAATGCTATTTGGGATTTTGATCAGGACCTTGCAAACACACTGCTTTCGCCTTTCCTCGATAATCCGAATTTTTCCTGGGCCATTGTGCAGGAAAAGAATGGCGACGTTTTTGCCTCACTGATCCGGGATGAAGAGGCAGCCAACGAAGAACTCATTGGTCTCATCCCTGAAGAACTGCGTGGTGAAGACGCGGCAGCAACGACGACCTTCTTCTCCGACTACAACTATGAAATAGGTATCAAGCCGATTACGCGCGGAGAAGGTGATTCCGCCGAAAAGCTCGGCATGATGTACGTCGCGTTCGACATCTCTGCGATCAATACGGCGCGCAGTGAAGCGTTGATGACGGCGCTGGTCATTACAGTGATCGCGATCCTTGCTGTGTCCTTGGTACTGGTTGCATTGATCCGCCGGATTACTGGTCAGATCGGTACTTTGTCCGACACTATGGGAACTCTGTCGAACGGCAACTACGATATTGCCATCCCGTATGTCGAGCGTGTCGATGAAATGGGCCAGATGGCCCGTACGGTCGAGATTTTCCGGGACAACGGCCTTCGCCAACGCGAGCTGGAACAAGAGCAGCAGCTGAACATCGAGAACGAGCGCCGCCGCCAGACCGCGCTCGAAGAGATGATTTCTAGCTTCCGTGACGACAGTCAGCGCCTGTTGGAGCCCGTCTCGCATTCTACTGATAGCATGGCCAATATCTCCGGGATATTGATGGACCTTTCGACCACCAATACCGAACGGACAGCTTCTGTGGCTGCGGCAACCGAACAGGCTTACGCAAGTGTACAAACGGTCGCCTCGGCTTCCGAAGAACTGTCGGCGTCTATCAGTGAAATCTCCCGCCAGATCGGCGAGACGAGCGAAGTTGTCTCGACGGCCAATGACAAAGCGACCTCCGCCAATGAGCAGGTTGCAAGCCTTGCGGCATCGGCGCAGAAAATTGGCGCGGTTTTGCAGCTCATCCAGGAAATTGCGGAGCAAACCAACCTTCTTGCATTGAATGCGACTATTGAGGCAGCACGTGCCGGTGAAGCCGGCAAGGGCTTCGCGGTCGTGGCGGCTGAAGTAAAGGAGCTGGCAACCCAGACCTCGAAAGCAACGGAAGAAATCTCCGCTCAGATCAACGCTATCCAGGGCGCCTCGGCAGACTCGGTGGCAGCAATTGAGGAGATTGCCACTATCATGGAGCGTGTGAACGAGTTCACAAATTCCATCACTGAGGCGCTGGAGCAGCAAGGAGCTGCGACTGAGGAAATCAGCAGCTCGATCCAGGAAGTTGCGTCCGGCACCCGGGAAATAAGTGAAAACATGACCGGCGTGAAAGCCGCTGTTGACGACACAAGCGCGTCGGCGTCTGAAGTGTCTGTTACATCTTCGGAAGTTGCTGACAACACGCGTCAGTTGGCGACGCGGATCGACGATTTCCTGAAAACAGTGGCAGCTGCCTAAAGGCGATCACCCAGAACAGAGACAAGGGTCCCACGTGGTTCGCGTGGGGCCCTTTTCTTTGGGCGCCGGATTGTTGGTTTGGCTTCACAATTGTTTTTTGCAAGTACTGTTCTATAGTGATGAGACAGCAAAAATCGTGACGGTTGACAATTTGTGAGATGCGGTGTGTCTGGCACGCAGCATTTCCAGTTTTCGGTTCTCCGTGCATATGGCCGAGATCATGCCCTCTGCCAAGACTGCTCTAAAGGTCAGAAGATGTGGCGGCGGACACTATCCAAAAGGTAATTTCATGAGTGACTCTGATGTGAAATTACGCCTTAGCAAGCGAACCAAAACAGAGAAACCGAAGCTTTATAAAGTGGTGTTGCTGAATGACGACTACACTCCCCGGGAGTTTGTCGTGCTCATCTTGAAAGGTGAATTCCGTCTGGATAGCGCCCAGGCGGAAGTAGTCATGCTGACTGCGCATCAAAAAGGTGCGTGTGTCGTATCAGTTTATCCAAAAGACGTGGCCGAAACAAAAGCTACTCGTGCGATCGACGCTGCTGGGCGTCTTGGATATCCGCTACAGTTCAATGTTGAACCCGAATAAGGTGCTTGGGCGCGATCGCTCGGTTGCTTCGAATAAAACAACAAAAAACCCGGCTTAATGCCGGGTTTTTCGATAGTAGTCTTTTTATCAGTCCCGCAGCTTAACGACCTTATCGCTGCCCCCGCTCGGGCCGTCGTCATCTGGATTGCCGTCGTCCGGTTCTGCAGCACTTTCAAGAAGGTCATCGTCGTCATCCGCGACGGGAAGCGGATCGGTGATGCCAAGTTCCGCTGCTGGGTCAAAACTCTCGGTCAAGCCAAGCTCTTCAGCCGGCCCGCGGCCCTCCATCGCCATCTGGTAGTTGGCGATGACGGTTTTCAACTGCGCGATCTGTTCATTGGCCGTGTCGACCTGGATCTTGTACCGCTGCAGGCGTTTGTTTTCATCGACCAGATCTTCAAGATTGTCGGCGAATTTCTGGTTCTGGTTCCGCTGGTGGTTCAAATCGGTCAGCGCGGAGTTGTAACGCAGGTTGACCTCACGCAGCTTTGCTGTTGTTGCCATCAGCTCGTTGCGGTCTTTCTCGTGGTTCTTCTGAGCACTGTCGAGAAGGTGCTCGATCTCCTGCATCCGCTTGACGAGTTCGCGGTTCCGCTCCTTGATCGTCGAATTCTCGCGGGCCATTTCCTGCAAGGATTGGGCGCCAATCCGGCGCTGTGAGGAGAGGTTCTCGATCTCAGCGTTCAGTGCGTAAACTTCGTTGTCGTGTTTGCGCTGTTCTTCTTCCAAACGGGACTTGGCGTAGACAAGCTCCTGATTGGCGACATCAAGGTGCGACTTCAGATCGATGTTGTCGTTTCGGAAATCGATCAGCTCACGCTTGGCAGCTTCAAGTTCGCTGGATGCCTGATTGTTCTTGCGGACTTCCTCTTCCAAAAGCTGCGCGCTCTCGGAGAGGTTCTGCTGAAGTTCCTTCTCGCGGTGTTTGACAGCCTCAAGATCCGAACTCAGGCTTTCGGCATGCTTCTCCAGGGTTTCAAATTTGGCTTTGAGATCGTTCAGCCTGCCGGTCAGATCCGCAATTTGCGCATTGGCATCCACCAGCTTTGCGCTCTGATGACGGTACTCGTCATTGATCTTCTTGTTGTTGTCCCGGATCGTGACAATGTCGTTGCGAGCCGTTTCCAGCGCCGTGCGTGTTTCTGTTGAGCGCTTGCGCAGCGAATGAACTTCAGCCTGTGCGTCCTCCAGCTGGGTTGTGAGCGTTTTCACCTTGTGCTCAGCGTCCAGCAGGTCGGTCGAGATTTTGGCGTTTTCGGATTTCAGCCGGACCTCGGTCTCAACGCTGGCGCGTGAGCTCTCGATGTATTCAGCCATCATGCGGATGCTGGTCTGGCTTTCGGCAGCAAACGCGGCCATCTGGTCAAAGGTCTGGGTGAGCCCGCCGACACGGCCTTTCAGGCCATCCAGCTGGTTCATCTTTTCCTGCATTCTCAAGGCGAACGGTGACAGCTGTTCCACGTTGGAAGACGTGTCCTGCTCCGGTGTCTGTTCCGTTACGGTCTCGATCTTCTGGTCCAGGCCTTCGCCGGGGCGCGAGGATTTCGAGAAAATGCCCATTCCGTGCTCCTGAAGTGCCGCGAACGTCATCGGTTTCGCGGGATACGCAATACATTAAGCCTTTTTTAACCCAATTGAAGGGGCCGTACAACGACTCAGACAGTGCTGCCCACATTACACCGGTCAGTGTTAGCGTAAAAAGAAGGATATCCCCGGCATTTTAGCCAAAGTGCGCGAATGGTTAACGCATGAATTCAGGAACGAGGGGCTGCCTTTCTGGGAGCGAAACCGCAAATACACGGCCCAGAAAACCGTAGTCACTTGGAAGGCCGGGCGTCAGGCAATGTCGACGTAATAGGCGATGCCTTCGTAACTGAACTGACCCATCGTCTGGACGCTGTCTCTTTCTGCATCTACCGCAGTGTAGAAATGGTTGCCGGTCTCAGTGTTGAAGAACCGGTACAGCGCGGTGTTGCTGGCTGTGTCGCCCTCATAGGCCTGGTACGCAACTCCCTCGTAAATGAAAGCTGCATTGTTGTTGGTGACGTCTTCGCGCTCGGCTTCGCTTGCGGTGTAAAAATGCGTTCCGGTCTGGGTGTTGTAAAAACGATAGACGTTCACAAGGCTGGACAAGTCCGTGCTGGAGTTTGCGGACAGAAAGGCGACCCCTTCGTAAGAGAAGGAGGACGCATTCGCGATGACAGAATCCCGTTCTGCTGAGCTGGCAGTGTAGAAATGCGTTCCGGTATCTGTGTTGTAAAACCTGTAAATCGCGTTCTCGACTGTGGTCACGACCGGCGTCGTTGTCGTCGTGGTGTCCATGTAAACGTCGTTGCTGGCGATGTTGGATGTCAACCACGATTCGTGTCCGGCGACAGACGCCGCGGCCGCGCTGGTCGAAACAATGCCGACAACACTGACGTCGTTGACGCTGCCAGTGAAGATCGGGCCGCCACTGTTACCTGAATTGATTTCCAGGAAACTGGTGTCGACATAATTGTCGACGACATCCTTGTAGGCATAGCCGCTGTCGAAGGTCAGATTGTTGCCGTAGCGCCCCGGAAATCCGAGCACGCTGACATTTCCGCCCGTGTAGCTGTAGTTGATCCCGAACCAGCCATAGATATCACCAGCTGCCTCGCTGAGAGAGAGGAGGGCGATATCTTTCTCCGCGCCGCCGAGGGTGAAGGCGCGGTTGTCGCCGCTGTAGATCAGCCCGTCATTGTCGGGGTCAAAATCAGTGTAATAGTTGTAATAGGCAGGCGTGTAGAACGTTGGGTTGGAATCGTCCGGGTCATAAGAAAAATAGACCTTTACCTCATCGGCCAAGCCGCCCAACGTCGCGTCGTAAATGGAGTGGCTGGCGGTGAGAACGTCATTGCGGCCGACCAAAACGCCGGAGCTGACGAAAGACTGGCTGCCCCAGGTCGCGACAATATAGGCAACGGCCTGTCCAGGATAACTGTCGTCGTTCGCTTCAAATGACATGTCTTGGTCCGGTTAGGTCTTCTGATCTGTCGGGTTGCATCGTAGTACCAACCCGGCAGCGCGTCTTTTCTTCCCCGTGAGGTCGATGTGCCCGCGCTAGTGCGTCTTTTGTACTGATAATAGCGCGGATGTTAACAATCGCTGTAACCTGAAACACAGTTTTTACCTTGCGGGATCTATCCAGGGACGTTTTTGGGCCGTTTGTTTGATCCCACCCTATAATTGAAATGGATTTGCGCCAGACCATGTGCCCTGGGCAAGTTTCCCCGGACTGTCCGGCCTATTGCAAATAATTGAATTGCACTTGGCTTTTTGCCTTTATTAAACCTCAATTCTCCGCTAATGAATTGCGCATCGATATTGCTGACGAACTTTGTATCTGCGCAGGCGACTGCGAACTGAACGATCTTCCCTCTCAACGTCGACTTCACGCACGGACCGCGCAATGCGGGTCGGGCACTCTTCTATGACCGATTGAAAGGACATCGTTATGACCATCGGTACCGTTAAATTCTTCAACTCCACCAAAGGCTACGGCTTCATTCAGCCGGAAGACGGCAGCAACGACGTGTTCGTCCACATCTCCGCTGTTGAGCGCGCTGGCATGGCAACTTTGAACGAAGGTGACAAGGTCAGCTTCGAAGTTGTTCAGGACCGCCGTTCCGGCAAGTCCGCAGCCGACAACCTGTCCGCTGCCTGATTTGGTAACAATGTCCGCTCTACCGGATCACCGAGAGCGGCATTTTACATGAGTTTCAAAAGCCGGGGCATGTGCTCCGGCTTTTTTGTTTCCAGCAGACGGAAGGTTGCTTGCTCCCATGACGAAGCCCCTGACACGCGACACGCTGTTCAAACCGCAGAGGCCGACTGCGGCGACCAAAGCGGAAATCACGAAACAGGTCTCGATGGACCTTACCCAAGTCGAAACTGATTTGCGCAATGCCAAAACCGCGAAGCTGAAGCAGGCTCGCCTTGAACGGGACGCTCGGCTAGCGGAAGATGCCAAGGCGGCGGTTGCCTCAAAACCTGGTAAAGCTGCGAAAGCTCGCAAGCTCTGAAGCCAACTGAACTCGCTCCCCAGTGTTATTTGCCTTAAAGAGTTGAGTTGAAAAGACGCTCTTCTCCATCACCTTGGTCCAGGCACGGGCCGGGACGCCACACATCAGAAAACGCCAGCACAAAAGCCGCCGCGAGGATTTCCTCCGGCGTTTGGCTCAAGATACCTCCCGTTGGTCACAGGAGTGGCGGGGCGCGTCAGGCCTTGCCTGCGCAGCAGATGTAAAAATACGTTTCTTCGGCAAAGGCTGATCCGCCCCGCCCGGGCCTTCAAGAGGATCCGGCTTGCTCTTCAACGGACCAGCGGGAGATTTGTCTCGTGTTCCCGTGTCAGGAAAACACCCGCCCTCCACAGTCGCTGGCGTTTTTGAGGCGCGGCGGCAACTGCCTGCCGCCGTCTCGCGCGGATCCTTGTCCGGTGCGCGGATCGTTACCCCGCCGCCCCAGACCAGCCCGGCCTGCTCCCTTCCAAGGGACGGTCCCCCGGAAAGCCTAAGTGAACAGGCACGCGAGAAGTATATTGGCAGGGTGAGGGAGCGTGGATAAGATTTCTGTGTGTCAGGAGGCAGCTTCTCCGTCTCCGCCGTTCCGGACTTGATCCGGGACCTGTTTCTCTAGTGTTGGTCTCTGACTGGGCTTGCTTGTCCGCGATCCGATCTGGAGGGGTCTTCCCCTTGGTCCCGGCTCGGAGGCCGGGACGGCGCAGAGGGCACATCCTAACCACATCCTCCCACGTCATCCCCGGCTTGAAGAGCCTGTCCCCGACTTGATCGGGGAGGTAATCCATGCCGTGAGGTGCCCATCCGATCAGCATTGCTTGTGGCGAGGAAACGGTGTGGATCCTCGGGTCACGCCCGAGGATGACGGAGTGGGCGAGGGCATGTCCACAGTGTCAGGCCGTCACCCCGGACCTGATCCGGGGTCTACTCGTTTCCAGAGCAGCAAAGATCGTTTGCAGCTAAAACCACGCCTGTCAGCGTCATTTTCGCTTCGAGCAGAGATCTATGCCGTGAGGTGCCTACCCGATTAGCCGTGTTTGTGGCGGTGGAGCGGAGTGTATCCCATGGCTAGGCCACGGGATACAAGTGTCAGCGCGTTTTGGCACATGCAGCTGATTTTTCGCACGACCGCGCCGGATCAGATTTACTGCTGAGTAAGTAGAGCGGGAGTCTTCGGACCTTCAACTCCCTTGCTGGATTGGATCGCTTACTTGTAAAGCCTACCCGCAACTGCAAATATTTTGTTTTGCACTCTTCGAGACGGTTCATCTTCAATTTCAAACTCGAAATCAGTTGGTCCAAAAGCAAAACTGGCTTTCCCGAAACCTCCGCCTGAGACAGTCTCTACATTGTACGCGGTGGCGACCGCTGTAGCTACGAAGTATGGTTTGTTTTTTGGGAGCACTTTGCCTGAGCAGCCGGATGCGACGTTATTAATAATCCACTCTGCAGATCTTGATGAGTCCCCAGATAGAACACGTTTCACTTTGTACCCAGACACCTTTATTTTTCTATAGGGTCTCTCGATAGCCGATCCAAGTATATTAACTCTGACATTTATTCTTTCGATTGAATCTTCTATTATTTCTGTTTTTTCGTCAATAACCTCGGTCCTCATATTACTTATTGCGATTTGTTGGGAGGTATCAAACTCGCATATCTGGAACATCTTTCCGTCCGGCTTTACATTGTATATGCCTGGTGTTTTTATAAATGAAAGCTTAAAAGGGTCTACTGAATACACTTGTTCATCGGCATTTTGTAGTATTTTTTCTGCTACAGTTTCAGTAACTTGACGGCTAATTCTTGAAGTGTTTTCTCCAAGGTTCCGCATAAACTCGCAACCTGATACAGTTAATGAGATCAGGATAACTAATACTATTGGTTTCATTGAACCCCCCGCTCTAAGTTAGAGTATGTCGCCTAAATTTAGGAGAATTAACTAACCCTAGGAGTTCTGTGAATGTCAATAAAAGGTTGTTAACCTAATAAATACAACCCATATTTCTACTTTGGGTTGTTACTTCTCCGAGTAATTCGCCTTCCGTCGATCTAACAGTAACAATCTGAATCACATTCATCTTCAAATGTTAGAGGGCGCATTATTGCCCGTTTTGTCGAGATAATCCTGACGATCGTTAGTTTCTTCAAAATTTCCATACTTTCCAGGAATTGGAGGGAGCGCACGACGGATGCCGCATAGAACTGGTTCTTTATCGCAATCAGTCAAAGCAGATGGGAAAATCGCATCGATCAGATAGTCGGGAAGACTTTTGTATCGGCTCTACCGCCCCGGCCGGCCGCTCTTCTTCGGCCGGCCGCGGCGTTTTTTCTCGTCCACCGGATCCTCATAGGACCCCACGCCGATCTTGCCGCGCGGGGTGTGATGCGGGGCGTCTTCGGCCTGGACGATTGGGGCAGGCTTCTGCGGCAGCGGGCCCTTGGGCATCGGAACTTCGGTCCGCGCGTTGGTCATCTCGTCCAGGGTTGGCTTGCGGGCTTTTGATCTTGCGGCCCGGTCCTTCGCCGTTTCCTTCTTCTTGCCGCTGGCGCCTTCCTTGGTGCCGCCAGCGCCGAATTTCTTGTCGCCCTTGTAGCCGCCGGTGGCCCCAGAAACATCCGATTGCCGGGCCATGGCGTCGTCGGCGACGGCCAGTTCGGTTTCCTGCAGGCGCTTGATTTCGTCGCGCAGGCGGGCCGCGGTCTCGAAGTCGAGATCGGCGGCGGCATCGCGCATCTGTTTTTCCAGATCGGAGATGTGGGCCGCCAGGTTGTGGCCGACCAGCGAGCCTTCCTCGGCGAACCCGGCATCGACAGTGACGTGGTCCTGCTCGTAGACGCTTTCCAGAATGTCGCCGATGGAACGCTTGACGCTCTCCGGCGTGATGCCGTGCTCGGCATTGTAGGCGAGCTGCTTGTCGCGGCGGCGGTTGGTTTCCGCAATCGCCCGCTCCATGGAGCCGGTCATCTGGTCGGCGTAAAGGATCACCTTGCCGTCCACATTCCGCGCCGCGCGGCCGATGGTCTGGATCAGCGAGGTTTCGGAGCGCAGGAAACCTTCCTTGTCCGCATCGAGGATCGCGACCAGCGCACATTCGGGAATGTCGAGGCCCTCGCGCAACAGGTTGATGCCCACGAGCACGTCGAAGGCGCCGAGGCGCAGATCCCGGATAATCTCGATCCGCTCCAGCGTGTCGATGTCGGAGTGCATGTAGCGCACACGCACGCCGTTTTCATGCAGGTATTCGGTGAGATCCTCGGCCATGCGCTTGGTCAAGGTGGTGACCAGCGTGCGGTAGCCTTTTTGGGCAACCTCGCGCACTTCGCCCAGCAAATCATCGACCTGGGAGGAGGCGGGGCGGATGTCGATCACCGGATCGACGAGACCGGTCGGGCGGATGACCTGTTCGGCAAAGACGCCGCCCGCCTCTTCCATTTCCCACGAACCCGGGGTGGCCGAGACCGCGACGGATTGCGGCCGCATGGCGTTCCATTCCTCAAAGCGCAGCGGACGGTTGTCCATGCAGGACGGCAGACGGAAGCCGTATTCGGCGAGCGTCGCTTTCCGGCGGAAGTCGCCCCGGTACATGGCGCCGATCTGCGGAATGGTCACATGGCTCTCGTCGGCGAAGACGAGGGCGTTGTCGGGCAGATATTCAAACAGGGTGGGCGGCGGCTCGCCCGGCTTGCGGCCGGTGAGGTAGCGCGAATAGTTCTCGATCCCGGCGCAGGAGCCGGTCGCCTCCAACATTTCCAGATCGAACATGGTGCGCTGTTCCAGCCGCTGGGCTTCCAAGAGGCGGCCATGGGCGTTCAGCTCTTCCAGACGGCCTTTTAGCTCGGTCTTGATCGACTTGATGGCCTGCTGCAGCGTGGGTTTCGGCGTCACATAGTGCGAGTTGGCGTAGATCTTCACCGACTTCATGTCGCCGGACTTCTTGCCGGTCAGCGGGTCGAACTCGGTGATCTGCTCGATCTCGTCGCCGAACAGGGAAATCCGCCAGGCCCGGTCCTCATAGTGCGCCGGGAACAGCTCGATGGTGTCGCCGCGCACCCGGAACGTGCCGCGCTGGAAGGCGGCGTCGTTGCGCTTGTATTGCAGGGCCACCAGATCGGCGATCAGCTGGCGCTGGTCGATGCGCTCGCCGACCTCGATGGCGAAGGTCATCGCCGTATAGGTCTCGACCGAGCCGATCCCGTAGATGCACGACACGGAGGCGACGATGATAACGTCGTCGCGCTCCAGCAGCGCGCGGGTTGCCGAGTGGCGCATCCGGTCGATCTGCTCGTTGATCGAGCTTTCCTTCTCGATATAGGTGTCCGTGCGCGGGACGTAGGCCTCCGGCTGGTAATAGTCGTAGTAGGAGACGAAATACTCGACCGCGTTGTCCGGGAAGAAGCTCTTGAACTCGCCGTAGAGCTGGGCCGCCAGCGTCTTGTTGGGAGCCAGGATCAGCGCCGGGCGCTGTGTGCGCTGGATGACCTGCGCCATGGTGTAGGTCTTGCCGGAGCCGGTGACGCCGAGCAACACCTGGGTCTGCTCGCCGCCATCAACACCCTCCACCAGTTCGGCAATGGCGGTTGGCTGGTCGCCCTTCGGTTCATACTCGGAGGCCAGATTGATCGGCACGCCGCCTTCGGATTTTGCCGGACGCTCCGGACGGTGCGGCACCCACAGTTCGCCGTTCTTGTGCAGCGGGTTGCCGCTTTCGATCAGCGCAGACAGGGCCTCCACGGTCGCGGTCGCGCCCTGATTGCCGCCGAGCTCGCCATAGCGGCCATCGGCAGCGGATTTCTTTTTGTTGTCTTTCTTGTGCTGCTTGAGCTTGGCTTCGAGTTCCTCGGCCTCCTCCAGCGACATGTCCATGCCGGCCACCGGATTGAGACCTCCGGCGGCGCGTTCGCGCGCCGTGTCCGCCTTGCCCATACTGGTGCCACGGGCGGATTTTGTGGGTTTCTCCTTTTTTGCGCTCGCGGCCCGACGCGCTTTAGCGCTGGCCTGCGCGGGCGCGTCCTGACCGGACGACGGCCCGTCGGCCTTGCCTTCGCTTGGCTCAGGATATGTCCCACGTGCTTTCGCGCCCTTGGGCGACAGCTTGGCCTTGCGGCCTTCCTCAACATTGGCGGCAACAGACCCGTCCCCTCCGGCCCGCTCGCGCTCCTTCGAGGAAGTCCGGGCCGTGCGTTTGGACGATCCGGGCGCGCCCGGTGCCAGCTCTGCGAGCTTCGACGGATCCTTGATCTTGGATTTGGAGGGGGGCGTCGGCTTTTCCGCTTCCTCTGCAATCTCAGCTGCCCAATCGGATATCGAGCCGGAAAGGGGCGCGCCAGACAGAGGTTTTTGGGGCGCTTCGCCGAAACCGTCCGGTGTTTGCGGGGCAGGCGTTTTTGGATCGTCAGCGGAGGATTTCGGGGGGCGTTTGCTCATGGGCTGCAATATGGTCCGACTCCTCGCCCGAGAAAACCCCTGCGTTGCGGCTTTGTTCCAGTTTCTCAGACTTCTTGCCAGTCTCCTGACAGGAGGGTGTCAGGAGGTTATGCTTTGAATTTGTTGTTGCGGTGCCAATCCAAATAATGAGGGTGCGGTCGATACACCGGATTCTCTGGAATCCGCGCTTTCATGTCTGGGTGCAGCAAATGTGAAACATCATAATTCAGCTGGCGAGATGCCAAAATCTCGTAGTCGTCAGATAATGAGAGCAATCCGCGATCGAACATCCAATGAACTGTGCCGGATAATGCAATCCCATTCTGAACGGAGTCATTCCCACCGTCTTCGACTGGGATAATGTGGCACGCTTCGACTTCCGGGCGGCCTCCACCATTGATCAGGCGGAGCCCGGTAAACGCACATGTCCGATCATAAAGCTCTCGGATGTGTTTTCTGAACTTAGCGTCTCGGAAAGGTCGATTTATTAATTGACTAACGATATCTCGCCCGGATTCCGGCCAAATAAATGGAGATTGATTTTCTTCTGAAAACCCAACATCTGGTGCTTGGTCCAACGTTGCGTCCTTTCTTGGAGGCCACTCCTCGGGTGCCGAGAGGCCGGCGTTAATCAGTGAAACAAACTCATGTTTTTCCAGAATTCGAACAGCTTGTACCGTATATCCGCCATTCGGTTTCCCATCCGGTTTCAAAAGCTTTTTCTCGTATCCGCCATCTTCTGAGTACTCTAGAGGGCGATCAAAGTCCAAGTATGTACATGCTTGCATGTTCGCGTAGTAGTGATTATCTTTTTCGTTGTCTTTTGAAATACTTTCAGTAAGTGCGATCGCCGAGTAATACCTGCTTGGCATACCTTTCACTGGCCCGTAGTATACGATCCAGTCGCCAACTGTTTGTTGGACCCGCGATAGATACTGCTTAGGAAAGTGATATTTTGTGGCTGGATCGTCGTCGTAAATGCTGTTGTGTTTATGATAGAATACTGCGTTGACCATTGTTCGATATATCTTTGAATTATCTGCATATTCAAACTATACAATCCTGGGTATATATCAATCTGAAAGTGCACCACCTCACTCGCCCCTTGGATAGCGCTGGCCTTCCTCGACTTCGTTGAGGTCCATGTGGTTGCGCATGTAGCGTTCGGAGGCTTTTTGCAGGGGCTGGTAGTCCCAGGGGAAATAGGCGCCATTGCGCAGGGCTTCATAGACGATCCAGCGGCGGGCCTGCGATTGGCGGACCTCAGCGTCAAAGGCGGACATGTCCCATGTTTCCGAGACATGTTTGGCAAAAGCCGTGGCCGTTTCGGAATGTGCGGGATCGTTTGCTAGATTGGTCAGTTCGTTCGGATCGTCCGCAAGGTTGAACAGTTGGGGCGGGTCGAGTTCGCAATGGATGTATTTCCAATCCCCGTCCCGGATGCCGACCAAAGGCGCGTAAGAGGCTTCAGCGGCATATTCCATGAGAACCGGTTCGGCCCGAGCCGCGCCCTTGGCAAGCGGGACGAGGCTGGTGCCGTCCGTCCAGGGCATGATCTCGCTCATATCGATGCCGGCAAGATCGCAGACCGTCGGCAGGACATCGAGGGTGCTGACCGGTGCGGTTTCCAGATGCGGGGACAGGTCCTTGTCGCAGATCATCAAGGGCACGCGGGAAGACCCTTCGAAGAAGGTCATCTTGAACCACAAGCCGCGTTCGCCGAGCATATCGCCGTGATCGGAAACGAAAAGGATCGTGGTGTCGTCCGCCAGATCCATGGCGTCGAGGGCTGCCAGGATTTCGCCGATCTTGTCATCCAGATAAGAGATGTTGGCGAAATAGGCCCGGCGCGAGCGGCGGATATCGTCTTCGGTGATGTCAAAGCTGCGCCAGTCATTGGCATCGAAGATCCGTTTGGAATGGGGATCGTGATCCTCATAAGCCTTGGCTGGAACCTCCGGCAGCAGATGCTCACATTCCTCGTAAAGGTCCCAGTATTTCTTGCGGGCGACATAAGGGTCATGCGGATGGGTGAAACTGACCGTCAGGCAGAACGGGCGGTCGTATTTACCCCGCCCGTAGTCATAGATCTTTCGGACCGCCTGGAAGGCAACGTCGTCGTCATACTCCATCTGGTTGGAGATTTCCGCAACGCCGGCCCCGGTGACGGAGCCCATGTTGTGATACCACCAATCGATCCGCTCTCCCGGCTTGCGGTAGTCCGGTGTCCAGCCGAAATCGGCCGGGTAGATGTCCGTGGTCAGGCGCTCCTCGAAGCCGTGCATCTGATCCGGGCCGACGAAGTGCATCTTGCCCGACAGGCATGTCGTGTAGCCCGCCCGCCGCAGATGATGCGCATAGGTCGGAATGTCGGATGCAAACTCCGCAGCATTGTCATAAACGCCCGTGCGGCGCGGCAGCTGACCAGACATGAAACTGGCCCGCCCCGGGGCGCACAGCGGAGAGGCCGTGTAGCTGTTTTGAAACCGGACAGAGCGCCCGGCGAGTGCCTTCAGATTTGGGGCGTGCAGGAAATCCGCCGGGCCGTCGGGAAACAAGGTGCCGTTCAGCTGATCGACCATCAATATCAGGATGTTTTTCTGTCCGGCCATTTTGTTTCTCCGAGCTTACGAAAGGTCATGGAAGAAACTTGTCCGTTATTTTGATTGAGTGATCAATCAAATCCGACCGGTGTTTGTGTCATTTGGACTCGGCGCAGCGAGATCCAGCATCTGGGGCGAGAGCGGTGACCGCTCAGAAATGATAGAATTTCGTGCCGGAAAGGCGGATGTTTTTGCCACCTCTCCTAATGCTTGCCCGATTTGCGGAACGTTGCGCTTCTGGTGATGCGGGCATTGCAGTTGTTTTAGCGCAGGCTATCAAGCCGCGGCGACGTCTTTCAGGAACCTGTCGATCCGTTGGGTGACACCATCCAGTTCCCGCGTGGCCTCATCCGCGATGGATTCAACCTGTGCGGCGGACTGGCTGGTTTCACCGGAGCCGCGGGAGAGATCTCCGATTGTTTCGGAAACGCTGGCCGTTTGACCGGCTGCCTGTGTCACACCGGAAGAGATCTCGGAGGTGGCGCCAGCCTGCTGCTCGACGGATGCCGCCATGGCAGCTGCGGTTTCGTTGACCTCGTCCATCATGGTCATGATTTCCGTAATCGCTGCCACGACAGCTTCAGTGGATCCTTGGATTTCCGAGACCTGACCGGAAATCTCATCGGTTGCCTTCGACGTCTGCGTCGCCAGTTCCTTGACTTCCGCTGCGACCACGGCAAAGCCTTTGCCGGCATCGCCGGCACGTGCGGCTTCAATTGTCGCGTTGAGAGCCAGAAGGTTGGTTTGTTCCGCAATGTCCTGAATGAGCTGGATCACGGCACCGATCCGTTCGGCTGCGGCCGACAATCCCTTGATCTGATCATTGGACGTCCGGGTCGCTTGGGTGACGTCTTCAACGCGGCCGAGGGTGGCGTTGACTTGCCGCCCGGCTTCCTGGACGGAGGCTGAAAGTTCCTCCGTTGCAGCCGCAATCGTCTGGACGTTGTCGCTTGCCTGGCTTGAGGCATGGCTGACGTTTTCGCTTTTGTCCGTTGTTGAACGGGCAATTTCAGTTAGATGTTCGGCGGTGTCTTCAAGCTGTCGCATGTTGCCATTGACGGAGGTCAGGGCGGCTTCAATATCAGCTCTGAACTCGGTAACCAGTGCATCGACAGCCTGCTGGCGTTTGAGCGCGGTTTCCGCATCGCGTTGGGTCTGTTGCTCCAGTTCGACACGCTCCACTTCGCGATCCCGGAAGGTGCCGACCGCGCGGGCCATGTCTCCGATTTCATCCTTACGGCTATCGGCGGTCAAGTCGAGGTCGGTTTGACCCTCTCGCAGTTGCCGCATGGCGTTGGTGAGGGATCGGAGCGGACGAATGATCGCGCCTGACAAGAGAACGACAAAACCAACACCAATGACCAATGCGACCAGCAGGGCGATAGAAATCTGCGTTCGGGCAGTGGCTGCTGAGGAGACGGCCGTCAGACCCGCGGCCCGGCTGATGGTGCTTGCCTGTTCGCTCAATGCCGAAGCTGCGGTTGCAAATTGGGCTTGCCCGGTCTTCTGTGCATCGCTGTTCGTAACGACATCAGCAAAGGTTGCGCGCAGCACCGGCAAAGCTTCGCCGCCGGCGGTCACAAGTGTGTTCAACGGGCCGTTGAGGAGATCCAGAAAGGCCGTGTCAGACGTGGATTGCAGGGACGACTGCCGGATGCCCTCCAGGGCGTCCAGCTGGGTTTCGGTTTCGCCGAGGTAAGTCTGAAAGGCGGCACTCGAAGCTTCTGAGGACGTGGTCAGGTACTCTGCATAGGCGCTGCGCACGCCAAGGACATTGCGGGCCACGCCTTGCGTAAAGTTGGACAGGAGCGCGATGTCTGCGGTCGCTTTGTCGAACCCGCGCAATTCCGCCGTCAGCTCCTCAATTGGCGCTTCGGCTTCTGCGATGATCGTTGTCGTGAGGCCGACGAGTTGTTCTACAGCCGGTTGGAAGGTTTCGGACCAAACCGCAGCGGTCCCGCCGCTGGCACCGGCCTTCAGGTGCGCTTTGATTTGTTTTTCAAACGCTTTACCCGCCTTAGTGAGATCCTTGACGGAGGCTCTGAGCGTTTTTGTCTTCACGGTACGCCGGACAGCCTTGGCGTCCTTGTCCAGCGCCTTGACACGCTCAGAAAGCGCTTTGGCGTTTGCCTTGTCCGGTGCGTTGACAAAGGCTTTGGTTTCCTGCTCCAGAACGATCGCGGCGATCCGCATGTTTGCAAGACGCGGGGCGACCTTGGAAAGGTTGTTCATCTTGCCTTCGTTGTTGAGAGCAAGACCAAGACGGTAAGCTTCCAAGGCCTTGTACTGTTCAAACACCTGGTTGGTCGTTTCAACCAGGCCAGACGTCAAACCATCAAGATTTGAAATCGCTTCATCACGCGCACTTCTGGTATTTTTCAGATTGCGGAAGCTTTCTTCCAGCTCGCTAACAGCCAAGGTCAGCTGCTGCGCGGCCTCTGGTTTGTTCCGGGCCAGTTCATCGCTGCTTGCAGATAATGTGTTGATGCTCGTTTCAACCACACTGGCGGTCTGCTCAGTGCCGTCGCGCCCGAACGCTTCGGCACCTGCAAGCAGTGGCGGGATATCTCCCAGAAGATCACTTGCCGCCTTTGAGGTTGTGACGGACTCTTGAACCTGGCTCGCGGCGAGGTATCCGCCGGCACCGACCCCGACGGAGCACAAGAGCATTGCGCCAAAGCCGATCTGAAGTTGTGTTTTGATCGGCCAGTTCAAGAACGACATATTTGGCAAGCGCATTGGGCGGGCCCCAGTCCAGTCTGAAAACGCCTGCAAGTGTGCCGGAATGGATTTAACAAGATCCGAATTTTAGGCAATTTTGCCGAATATTTTGCGATTTCTGCTTGTCTACGGGTTTCTACCCAGGCGGGAATATCCTACGCGCGACTGCCGGGTGTGTCTGAATGCCCCAGATCCTTGTCCGGCCACAGCAAATCGCGAAGCCGTTGTTTCAGGATTTTGGCCTCCGGAAAGCCGCCGTCGGTTTTTCTGTCCCAAACCGGCGTGCCGTCACATGTGATGGTGAATATCCCGCCTGTGCCGGGAACAAGTGTGACGGCGCCTGCCTCTTCAGAAAAGGTCGACAGGATTTCCTGCGCCATCCACGCCGAGCGGAGCAGCCAATTGCATTGGCGGCAATAGGTGATGATGATATGGGGCGCGGGGATATCCTGCATGGGACCTCGTTCAATTCTTCGGTCAGACGTCAAAGGCTCTTCTTGCCACATTCCTCCACAATGACACCAGCCGGCCCATCAGCGGTTTTGGAGAAAGTTCTGCAAGACAATTCAGATCTCCAGGCTGTTCTCGGAGAGGTTTTGTCTGCAGAGCGGAAGGATGGTCTTAGCAATCAGGTTTTGCGGATCTCGGCTCAGGAGGGCGTGTTCTTTTTGCGTATCGGTCAGGCCGGATCCGAAGCATTGGTGGACCGGTTTGCAGAGGCCCACAATTTGCAATTGGCCGCCGATCTGGGCGTTGCCGTTTCGCCCGTGTACATGGATCCAGACGGCGGGCTATTGCTTACGCGGGCTCTTGAAACCCGCCAATCAGAGAAAAAAGACCTCCCGGACATGCTGGGACAAGAGCTCGCCCGGCTCCATAATTCAAAGCTGAAGTTTGAGGGGGAGATCAATCCGCATACGACCTACGCGGCGCTTCGGAGGCGGATTTCTGAGACGCTTGATGGCAATCCAGACTTGTCGCTGTCGAAGGAAGTTTTGGCCGTCCTCCCTGACCTCGATCGGCTGATGGCAGATGTGGGTTTGCAAAGCCAATTGGTGCTGGTGCCGAGCCATGGAGACTTATCTGAAGGCAACTGCCTACTGGCTGACAACCGTCTCTGGCTGATCGATTGGGAGTTTTCCGGTATGGCGGACCCTTGCTGGGATCTTGCTTACGCCATTCAGGAAATCGGATTTGACGCGGAAGCTGAGCGGCGGTTTGTGACTTCCTACGAATCCGGGCAACACCGACCCATTGACCGGGCCGCTTTGGAGGTCATGAAAGCGCGGTGCGATGCCATTTCAGCTCTATGGGCAGTTGTTCAGCTTCTGGACAGGCGCGACCCGGCAACATTTGCACCTTTTGCGCTGGAACGCGCGGCCCGTGCCCTGAAACAGAAACCGGTATAGCAGACGTATGAAACGCCACAGTACCGTCTAATCGATCGTATCGGTTCCAGGGGCTGCGAGGCAGGCGCTGTAGAGCTGGTTCATGCGTGTTTGCAAATCCGGGTCCTGTGGCGTGTTGAGCAGCGGTTCCCAGATGTTTTCCGACTTCAAACCATCAAGCGTGCAGCGGCATGCGGCAATACAGAGTGCTTCGTTCTCGATGCTTGTCGTGCAGCTTTGCGCGCAATTGGTCTGAAAGCTGCGGCTGGTCCGGTCCATGTTTGGTCCCAGCAACGTCACACTCCAAACCAGACCATAAAGAAGCGGTTGATGCAGAAGGTAGATCGGCAGGGAATGGCGACCCATCCATCTAAGCGCCCGGCCTGCTAGACCGCCGAATTCCATCTGCTTGAGGGGTTTCATGAGGGCGGATTGGCGAATGGCCTTTGACAGCGCCACACCTAAAAGAGTTGCCCCGGTCCACGGCGCGAGCGGGACATAATCGACGCTGGGCACAGTTGGAGTGCCAAGGCCGGTCCAGAGCCAAATCTCACCATCAAACACACTCGAGGATGCCCAGTGCGGCAGGGTGAGGATGATCGCGCTGGCAACCAGGGCGTAGAGCAGCGGGAAACGCGTGAAGGGCAGAGCGATCAGACTGGAAACAGCGATGCAATGCAGAATGCCGAAACGGACAAAGCTGTCTCCAAAGGCAAAATAGGTGCCGATCGACACACAGGCTGCGGAAACAGTGATAAGCGCAAAGCGTTTCCAGAAGGAGCGCCAGCGGATCTCTTTGTGATGCGCGAGATCCAGGCTGACCCCGACCAGGATCAGGAAGCTGGCAGCGATCGAGACGGCAAACGCGCGCCAACCAGGAGCCCCTCCGACATCCCAGTCAACAAAGGCAAACCACGAGAGATCCCACGAAAAATGGTAGATCGCCATGGCAACAATTGCCACGCCGCGGGCCAAATCAAGAACGGCAAGGCGGCCTTCGTGCGTCGATGGCACACCGCTGGATGGATTGTTTATAGAGGGTTGTGTCATGGCTTCCGATCAACGTTCGCCCATGACCAATAAGCTGAAAGGCTGGAGATGCAAGCCGGTCGGTGTGTTCGACCAGGACAGCCCTAGCTGTTGAATGCCATGATCAATGTCGTGACCAGTGCGGCCGCCCCGAATATTGCCCCAACAAACGGCCAGGGTGACGGTCTTTGTGTCGCAAAGATTTCCTGATTGACCGGATCACGCAGCATTCACACCACCCCTTCGATCACCACAACTGCGCCCGAGGTTGCTGCATAAATTCCGCGGCGAAAAGATGGTAAACGAGATCTAAAGATGTTTTCCCAAGGAAAACGTCAAGCTGTGGACTGCGCGAAAACGATCCGGAAAACGGATTGACTCAAGCCAAGTTGCTGGCCCGCTAAAAGCTTTTCTGGGGGAGCGCTTAAAGAGAGAGAGAATCCAGACCGGCTTCTAGGTGATCAGCGAGCAACGGCATGCCGAGGAGATAAGAAGCGGTTGAGCCGACCGCCCGATCCTTGGCTTCTTGAACAGCTTGCGAGAAGTCTTCTGCCTCGAAATCCCCCCGGCCGATCCAGGTGATGGCGACAAGCTCCGCAGCTTCGTCGACGTTCAGGTCTTCCAAGAGTTCGCGCAATTCCTCATCAGAGAGATTGTCGCTTTCTTCTTCCGCCAGACCGTCGTGGCCGTGAGCTTCTTCCAGGGTGTCGGCGTCAAACTCGACGTCCCCCTCATGACCATCTTCAAACGTATCGGCAGTGGTTTCTGCAACCGCGCGGGCCTTTTGCGCCAGCATCCGTACAGTGTCAGCCGAGAGAGAAAGATCGATGTCCATGGCAGCCTCCGAAGAACTGACTTCTTTATCGATCCACTTTTGTCCGTTGGCAATGGCCATGGCCTAATTTCCTGTTTCTCAAGTATTCCAACAGGAGGTCCTTGTGGCATTGCGCTTGGAACCTCCATACCAGATGACTGTATCTGGAGGTCCTGTTCATGGCCTTGATCGGTATCAACGCATTGTGGTGTGTCCACCTGAACCCAAAGATCTTATTTGCTCACTTCGGAGGGCAGCGGCTGTGTCAGGGCAGGGATGGTGGTGCCCGGTGTTGTCGTGTCTTTTGCCTCAGATCCCGCAATAGCGGCGGCTGCGGTCAGGATTGCCGCCAAAAATATGCCGAGGCAAATAGCCTGCAACAGGGGGCGGGCGTCCTGCAGGTCTCTGGACCTTTTCCGGGTTACTTTCTGAGGTTCGTGATTTTGGGTTTGAAAATCAGCTGATTTTGCGTGTGTGTCTGTCATGACAGCCTGTCTTTTTCTTTGGAATTGGGGCTGCAAATCGTGAGGGCGGTTAGTCTGTAAAATCGCGGAACAGGCGGGTGCCGAGCATCCGGGTCAGTTGCGCCATTAGGATCAGCGCCAAAAACGGCAAGGCGGCGGCTGGTTCCGGAACAATGGCCAGCAACGTCAAAAGCACTGCTGCCGATCCGAACAATATCGCCAGTACGGCGACATGGCGGTCTTCGTTATGGCGTTCAGATTTCTGGGTGCGTTCCAACATTCTGGCCTCCGCAGTTTCAACGGATGCACATTCCAATCAAATTGCGCCGGGAGACCGTCTGCTCTTGGGCTTTGCTGGTGCCATTTCGTGACATTTGTGGGGCGCTGCAAAACACCGGTTTCTTGCAGTTGGATACCTCCAAAATAAATCAGCAATAAAAGCGCTGTTCTTTCGAAGCAATTGCTGCATAAATTACTGAGGTATTTAAATAATGTTAGACTTTATGCGTTCCATTTTATGGTTTGTTTGCACTTTTTTTCGATACTGCGGACAGGGTAGGCAATCGGTAGAGAGTGCAGACGGCTATGGTGGTCAAAGCAGCGCAGAACGCGTTGGTACAAAGCAAGGATGACAAGCCAGCAGAACAAGAGCCTGAAACGAAAGTTTCAGAGGACACACCTGCGCTAGCCTTGGCGGGGCTCCAGTTTTTCGTTGCTGATATTTCTCAGAAAACAATCCTTTGGCATGAGATCGGTAGTCAGAGCTTCCATAGTGAGGTCAAGGACCTGCAGGAAGCTCCGTCGAACCTCGCCTTGCGCAACCTGTCACCGGAAGACAGGAAAACGATCTTGCGCCTGATACAGGGCGCCATCCGCGATGGGGTTGCCGGGCCGTTTGATGTTGGCGGTGGACCCGATCACCGGATCCCGGGTATCCCGATCGTTGCACACCGCTATGAGCTGGTTGACGGACGGATCGTTGTCATCTGTTTCCCATCGATTGGAGAGGACGAAAACCCGGGCCGCATCGTTCTCGGGCTTGCGCCGATCCTGCAACACTTTGTTGCCTCGTCAAACCGGGTGGTGTTGCTGGTCGACAACTTCGGCTATGTGCGCTTTGCAAGCGACGGCTTTGTCAAAACCTTTCAGATCGAAGACGCCCGGCTGATCATCGGCCGCAACATCGCGCATATTCAAAAACGCGTCGGCCGGACCATCGTTTCCCTGACGCTGGGCGCATTGACACGCAGGGCGAGTGCGTCCGGCCGCGGTAAGTTCCTGCTGGCCTCCAACGATGCCATTGAGCTGACCTATGAAGCCATGCACTTCCGGATCGGGGGAACGGTTGGAGGGGTTCTGTTTTCCGCAGGCCGGATCGGCGGTGATGTCGATTTTCTCAAAGTCTTTGAAATCTGCAGCGCGCCAATGCTGGTGATCAACACGAAGTCGAAGATGATCATTGCTGCCAACAAGGCGGCGATGAAGACCTATCATCTGACCAACGAAATCATGGACAGCAAGCCGGTCACGGACATTCTGTTACATCCGAATAACTACTCTTCCTTGCTTGGTGCTGCACAGTCGGAGACCGAGGTCCCGATGTCGATCCCGGTCAATATCCTGAACGGCCAGACCAAGAAGAAACGCTTCCGCGCAATGCTCATTGACAAGGACAGCAAGGAACCGAAGCTCGTTTTGGAAACCCGCAGCTGATCCGTCTGATGCACCATCAGGACCCCAATCCGGCCAATCGCAACAGATCGCCTTTATTTTTGCCATTCCGAGCCTTCATGCTCTTGTCATGATGGCCCAGCGGATCTAGGGTCCGCGCGCTAACTTTCCCGTTTCCCCCTGGAGGACATTATGGGCTTTCTTGCTGACGCATTGGCGCGAGTTCAACCATCTGCGACCATCGCCGTCACCAACAAGGCACGCGAGCTGAAAGCCGCAGGCCGCGATGTGATCGGTCTCGGAGCTGGCGAGCCGGATTTCGACACCCCGGAAAACATCAAGGCGGCTGCCATCAAGGCCATTAACGACGGCAAGACCAAGTACACGGCTGTCGATGGTATTCCGGAGCTGAAGGCTGCCATCGCCGAGAAGTTCAAGCGGGAAAACGGGCTTACTTACGAGACCAACCAGATCACCGTCGGTACCGGCGGCAAGCAAGTGCTCTACAATGCATTGGTTGCCACCATCAATCCCGGCGATGAGGTCATCATCCCGACACCGTATTGGGTGAGCTATCCGGATATGGTCCTGCTGGCTGGCGGCGAACCGGTCATCGTTGAAGCCGACAAGTCCACCTTCAAGATCACACCGGAAGCGCTCGATGCTGCCATCACATCGCGCACCAAGTGGCTGATCTTCAACTCGCCGTCCAACCCGTCCGGGGCTGCTTACACGGAAGCTGAACTGAAGGCGCTGTGCAACGTTCTGGTCAAACACCCGCATGTCTGGATCATGACCGACGACATGTATGAGCACCTGGTCTATGACGATTTTGAATTCACGACACCGGCCCAGGTTGAGCCAACGCTTTATGAGCGCACGCTGACGGTCAACGGTGTGTCGAAGGCCTATTCCATGACCGGCTGGCGGATCGGCTATGCCGGTGGCCCGGTTGACCTGATCAAGGCCATGGCGAAGGTTCAGTCTCAATCGACCTCCAACCCGAACTCGATTGCGCAGTGGGCCGCGGTTGAAGCGATTTCCGGCACGCAGGATTTCATTCCGAAGAACAATGAAATCTTCAAAGCGCGCCGCGATCTCGTTGTTTCCATGCTGAACCAGGCAAAAGGCATCACCTGTCCGGTTCCGGAAGGCGCGTTCTATGTCTTCCCGTCTTGCGCTGGAACAATCGGCAAGACCGCTCCGTCCGGCAAGGTCATCGAGAACGACGAAGACTTCGTGACCGAACTCCTGGAAACAGAAGGTGTCGCGGTTGTCCACGGGTCGGCCTTTGGCCTCGGTCCAAACTTCCGGATTTCCTATGCAACCTCGACGGAAGCCCTGGAAGAAGCCTGCACCCGCATTCAGCGTTTCTGCGGCAATCTGAAATAAGTTCAGTTTTTTTCGGCATCTAAGGGCGGCTCCGGCCGCCCTTTTTGTTCGTCTTTCCAATGTTAAAATCGGGATCTCTGTTTTCGATAGGCAATCCAGCTAGCGGCGAAAAGCAGGAAATCTCCGGAGATTGTTACGATCCGAAAAAGGGCAGCTGACAGAAGAGCAGAACTGTCCAAATCTAAGTGGCCGAGCAGCACCAATAAGGTCGCTTCTCGAATCCCAATACCACCGGGGGCACCAGGTGTCAGAAACCCGGCAAGCCATGCGGCAATGGCAACAACCACCAGATCTGAGGTTGGTCCTACCCCAACCAGACCAAAGGTTGCAGCGTAAATCAGACCCAGTGCCAGCATGAACAGGGCTGACAGCAGGGCGGCTAAGATCAGACAGCGGAGTTGTTGTCCATTTAGTGCATGGTTTCGGGTGAAATACAGCGCAAAGGCGGCCAACGCCGTTGCAAGCATGACTGCCATGATCTGCCACGCAAAGTCCGGGAGATTAAAAGTTTCTAACGCCTGAGTTCCGGCTGACCCCGACAGTAAAATCCAAACCAGTGCACCCAACGGAATAATTGCCATCTCCGCAATCGTCGCTTTGACGATTTGAGAAGCGCTAATCTTGCCCCCTTTCAGATACAGACCGCGGCCGATAAGATGGGCAATGTTGCCTGGGAGATATTTTGCGATCTGTGTAATCGCGAACGAAGGATAGGTCCGGATGCGTTCTTCCGGCGCGAACACGGTTATGATCTGGTGCCAACCTTCGACTAGGAGCCAAAGGCTTACTGCGTATGCAACAGCCAGCGCCGTTAGCCAGAGGAGCGTGCTCGAAGTGGGTTGCCAGAGCAATATCGCTGTCCAGTGATGGCTCAGTTCCCATGCGACAAATGCAAGTGACACAACGAGTAAGATGCGACCCGCCCAAAGCCCAGCGGTTTTCAGACGGCGGTTTGTCCGAAGATTGTCGTCGACCAAACTCACGGGCTGCTCGCCCACAACAAGGTAGTTTCGTCAGGGTATGGGAGGCTTGGAACGCGACCTTTGAGCCGCTCAGTTATGAGCCCGGAAATCTTGATCGCGTGTTGGTAACGTTTTCGGCTTGAGTTGTCGAAAACGATAAGCCCGTCTGGTTTTATTTTTTTTACTGCGTGGTTCAAGCAGGCATCACGAGCACGGCCATCAATCACGATAAGGTCAAACAACCCTTCCTCGTTCAATATTGAGGTCGCATAGGTCTTGAAGTCATGACGCTCGTGTCCGGCTTTAGACGATCCGTAACCACTATCACTGGTTTCGGTTTTGGGAGACGGAGTGACCAGATGATAATCAACTGTCGAGCGGTTGGGAATTGTTGCGAGTTTGCCTTTGACGACCGAGAACCAATTGCTATCGTGTTCTATGCTTACGACCCGGTCGGCTCGGTGTGCCAGCCAAATCGTGCTGGCACCTGAACCGAATTCAAAAACTCTTGTATCGGATCTTGAACTTAGGAAATCCTCTGTTTTCCTGATGGCATCGTAGGTCCACCATGGGACTTCTAACGCGAGTAACCCATCAATGTCGTGAATATAGAACAGGCTCAGTAGCCAATGTGCATTCCGGTTTTTAGTGCTTTTTTCTTGCAGCCAACGAAGCAGCCCGGACTTTATCGCCACACCACGGAGTTTCCCAGCACCGTAAACGTAGATCTTTTTGCTCGCCAGTTCTGCAGCGTTCAGAATGCGTGATGTCACAAAACGCCCCTCGGTTCTCGGCAAATCCTCACGATGTCTGCATCTGTAAATTCCCTCGTCTGTGCAAACGTTTTACAGACCTCAAAAGTCCATAGGCTACCAAAGCCTGAATTCGCATGGAGTTTGAGCAGCCCCATGCTGATGTAAGTTGTTGTAATTGCTCCAAGCAAAAAGAGTGCAGCCAGTCCATGCTGCAGGCCTTTTCCGAGATTGCCGGCTGCCAGCTTGGGCATGATCGCAGACATTCCAATGAGTGCCAGAACAGCGATCGCGGGCCATAGATCTACACGATAACGGAGCGTAATTGTCGCATAAGTCAGGGTTAGTCCTGCGGCTATCAGCGTGGCAGCAAGAGCTGGTCCAAACTGTTTCCATACAGAAGCCTGAGCCCAAAAAGACGAAACAGCTAATGCAAGCCAGAACGGCAATAGATATATCAGTCCGGCATGAGGGTGTTCGACCCTGATATGTCCAACATCCGCGGCTAGGGTATTGACCGCCCAAGAGCGAAAGTGCTCGCCCAACGATGACAGCGCTGGCCCGATATCTGGAAGGTCCAGCGTGTAAATCACTATGTTATGCGGCAAGCGGCCGATATTAAAGCGCCCGTATTTTTCGAAAGCTTCGGCGCGCTCGCCGTCAGCCCTTTCCATGCCCCAATAAGCAAATCCGTATTGGACCGAGCCTGATTGAAAACTGCTGTGGGACTGAGTCGCTTCACCGAATTTGAGAGCATTCAAACCGAGGTACGCAGTCCCGCCAAAGCCGAGGATACTCAGTGCTGCGACAATGGTGGCAGCGTTGCGGCGTATTTTTGCCGTGGCAAGAAGTGTAACTGCAAACATGGCGCCCGCGTACAATCCAATGGCAATGTTGGGGCGTGCATGTAGCGAAATGGCTGCACAAGTTGCGAGGATAAGAACAGCTTTCGAAAGGTTAAGCTTTCTTTGAATAACCAAGACGCAGCAGAGAACAAAAACACCTGTCGCCGCATAACCGACAGAGATTGGTTCGTGGTAAAATGTTCCGTTGGCGACAACAATCATTCCAGGGCTTGCAAACCAGACTGCAAACCCAAGAAGCCTTGCCAGCATCGGACCCGTTTCTCCCATTCGTCCGAGATGCTGCTCAGCTATTTTGAAGAAAGCCATTTGGTAGGTGAAGGTCCCTATCACGGCCCACAGCCAGATTGAAAAACCAGTCATTGGAAACACGGCAAAAGGCCAAATCCAGCCAAATGCATACCGCGTCAGTAATGGGGCAATCCCGTGATACAGATAGGCCGTACCATCCGCTGTATAGTGGCCTTCAAATTGAACAACGCGGGGCGGCAGGTCGAAATGTCCGTCAAGGAGCGCGAAGTAGTACTCATCGTAGATATTGGGATTGTCGGGAGCGCTGTCGCCTGTCAGGAAAAAACCTGATGCCATTACAGCATAAACAAGCGCCCCGAAAAGAGCGACATAAACGCTCTGACGCATAAGATTTGCAGTGTTATCAGAACGCCCCGCGAGGTCAGTCATCTCCGGCAAACTCCGCAGGTGACCTAGCCGTCGGGTTTGTTCCTTCAAGGTGGTGCTGTTCTATCCGGCGAACACGTTGCAAAACGGATTCTGTGAGGCGTCTGTTGGTGGCCAGCCCGTCGCTTAAAAAGGCGATTATGATTGTGATGTACCCTGCCAGCAGAAACATGCTGCCTAGGATCAAGGATTGAACTTTTCCTTCGCCTTCGCCGATCGCATAAAAGAAAAGGAACCTTAAAATAGGTACTGAGCCGATGGTACACATGATCAAGCCAGCGCCGAGAAATGCCGCCAGTGGCCGGTACATAAAATAGCTGCGCAGGATTGTAATGACCTGTTTGCGCAGAAAGCTAAACATAGAGCCAGCCAGTCGGGATGGACGGGTGCTGGGGTTCGTTTTCACAGGTACCGAAATCACGACCAACCCATGCTGTCCGGCATGGATCAGTGTTTCTGTCGTGTAACTGAATTTGGTCATTACATTAATAGAGAGTGCAGCTTCCCGGGAGTAGGCGCGAAAACCTGACACGGCATCGCTAACGTCGAGCTTAGCCAGATTGCGGACCACTGCGGTTCCAAACTTCTGCAAAAACCTCTTGAGCCCAGTGAATTCCGGGTTGGCTCCCGGGTTTCTGTCGCCAATTGTAATGTCAGCGCGCTTCTCTAAGATTGGCTTTACAAGGTCTTGTATCGAAGTGCCGCGATATTGGTTGTCTCCATCGGTATTCACCACAATATCTGCGCCCAATCTCAGGGCTTCTTCCATACCGGCTTGAAAGCTACGGGCAAGTCCAAGGTTCTTTTTGTTTTTCAGGACGTGGTCAACGCCGCAAGTTTTTGCTACCGCCACGGTACCATCGGTCGATCCGTCGTCGACGACCAGGATCTCGACACATTCGACGCCCGGGATTTGCCTGGGAATATCTGCGACGACATCAGCAAGAGTATCCTCTTCATTGAAACAAGGTATTTGAACAATAAGTTTCATGGGCGGTTTGATACCGGTAAATTGACTATGGTTCTGGTCGGATAGAACCTTAAAAACCTTCTTATTGTTTTAAGGGTCCATAAATAGTTTTTCTGCCAATGGGATTTGCCGAAGACTGTCGTGTGTTGAATGTTTTTCCCGTTTCGGGAGCTTTTTTGGCTATGCAAGAATTCTTATTCAGCGCTTCTGTGGCAATCTGAAATAAGTTCAGCTGACAATCAGTATCTAAGGGCGGCTCCGGCCGCCCTTTTTGTTGGGCTCACTCTGACTTCGGCCGATCAGGCTTTTCTTTCTCGAAGGGCGCGCATAGGGTGAGGTCGATTTACATTTTGTTTTGGAGGCTGGCGTGGCTGTTCTTCTTCCGCTTTGGCAACGATTGCTGATCACTGTGGCTGCCATGCTCGCGGTGAGTTTTGTTGTCAGCCTGCTCTGGTCGTCTTTGCTTGGTTGGGCCATACCCGGCTATGTATCCGGCGTGGTTGGAGGTGTGACGGCTCTACCGGTCTGGGAATTCTTGAAGCGGATCCGCCCGGGCCACTAACCGGCCCATTCAGCATAGCGTTTGCGGGAAGTCTTCGCAGATGACCTTGATTGTAGTCCTGCGTATTTACGATCAAAACTTGCATCGGTAAGCTGTCGACCTCACGAGCGAGGCACACGCATGCAAACCCAACAAAAACGATGGCTGACCGACCTCATGGAAGGGGTGCCGTCAATCGTATTCATTCTTTTGTGGCGCCAATCGGGGGATCTGGAGTTCGCCGGCTGGGTAGGCTCTGGGCTGTGCCTCGTTGTTTTAAGTGCCCTGATCGGAATGAGGGTCCGGATGCATCCGATCCTGATGGGCGTCAACATTCATATTTTATTGGCAACGCCGCTGATTGTTTGTGTGTTTCGCCTCGGGTTTGACGGTCTGGGAGACGTCCTTGCCGAATATGCCTATGGGGGCGTTCTGGTAACCGTTTTTGCTGTCGGCCTTGCCCAGATGCTGTTTTCGCGATCGCGGTTCTCCGCGTTGGAGAATGTCACAGATTGTGCGCAACTGATTTATTCTGCTGTTTTGCTTGCGATCTGCGCTAGCGGTGCTGTTTGGGCACTGCTTACCCCAGACAGCCGTTTTGTGCCGGTGGTGGTGACAATCGCAGCTTTGATAATCGGCCGGAATTTCCTGCAGGCGCGCTTGTCGGACAAAAGTGCGGGCGCGGGAATTCTGGGTACAGGTTCTGCGGCAGCGCCGGGCACATCCCAAGATTTTCAGGTCTGAACCCTAGTTCTGACAGGCCGAATTTGCGCCAGGACAAGACGAGAGTGTGTTTGTCCGGGTGTTGTTGCGGTTGATCTGCTGTGTCCGGTTCAGCCGATTGTTGCTGTCGATCCGTTGCTGGGTTGAGAAATTGTTCTGCTGACGATTGAGGTTCTGATTGAGCTGTTGTTGCGCGGACGGCCCGAGCGTCGTGCCGGGTTGGATAACGCCGCGCGGCTGGACTGATTGCGCCTGCGCGAGACTGCCGCCAGAAAACACCAGGCCCGCTGAAACAATGGCGACACCAAACGCCGATAAGACAGTTCTAGTCATCAGCAACATGTTTATACCTCTCATTCCACCTCGTGCCTGCGGACCAGTATGAGTCGAGCCGCGCGCAACACCAAATTAATTCCCGAATTGAAGCATTTCGGTGACCGGACGAGCAAAAGGTGCCGGTTGGTAGCGCCGAATGCGCCGCCTGTTTGCTGCGGTGCAGGGTAAGATTTCCTTGCGTTTACCCCGTTTCGGGCGCGACGATAGCGTCCCGCCCTTGATTGAAGGGCCATGACGAATATCACGCCCGGCGCTTTCCGGGGTGTTGGCCTTCGATCCCATCCGGGCGAGACGCGGCGGGCCCGCGTCCTGAACCGTCGGCCGTGCCGCGTTGTAACGAGGATACCCTCGGGCAAACGGGAGGCTCAGTATGGCAAACACCAACAATGGACAGGCAAACTCCAGCGGCAGGGAACCGCGCTGCGTGGCTTTGGTCGGACCCTTTGGCAGCGGTAAAACCAGCTTGCTGGAGGCGATCCTGGCGCGCACGAACAAGGTGGACCGGCAGGGCAAGGTTTCAGACGGCAACACCATTGGCGATGGTTCGGCAGAAGCCAGGGCTCATGGGATGAGCGTGGAGCTCAATTTTGCGGATGTGGAATACCTCGGCGACCGGTTCAATTTCATCGATTGCCCGGGATCGGTCGAGTTTTTGGGGGAAATGGACAGCGCCTTGTCCGGTGCGGATCTGGCTGTGGTTGTCGCTGAAGACGATGAGCGCAAGGTTCCAGCCTTGCAGCTTATTCTGAAAGCCCTTGAAGCCCGCGCCATCCCGCGGGTTTTGTTTTTGAACAAGATCGACAAGAGCACTCGGCGGGTCCGCGATGTCTTGAACCTGCTGCAACCGGCGTCAAGCGTCCCACTTGTTTTACGTCAGATACCGATCTGGGAGGACGGTCAGGCCACCGGCTTCATCGATCTCGCCCTGGAACGGGCGCATGTTTATCACGAAAAGGAGCCGAGCACCGAGATTGACATGTCGGATGAGGACCGGGCGCGCGAACATGAAGCCCGGTTTACGATGCTGGAGCATCTTGCCGATCACGATGATGACCTGATGGAAGCGCTGCTTGAGGACATTGCGCCGGACCGGGAGACGGTGTTCGCTGATCTCGTTGCGGAAATGCAGGACGGCCTGATTTGTCCGGTCTTCTTCGGCTCTGGCGAACATGGCAACGGCGTTACCCGCCTCTTGAAAGCCCTTCGCCACGAAGTGCCCTCGGTTGACCGCCTCAAGGCGCGCCTTCTTGACGCCGCGCCCGAAAGTGCGATCCAGGTGATCAAGACGCTTCACACACAACATGGCGGTAAAGTCTCCGTGGCGCGCGTGTTGAGTGGCGCTCTGGCGGACAATGACAGTCTCTATGTGAATGGAACCACGGAAGCGAAGGTCTCGGGACTGTTCTCCCTGTTTGGACAGCAATTGAACAAGATCTCAAGGGCGTCTGAGGGCGACCTCGTCGGCCTGGGGCGTTTGGATGATGTTCAAACCGGTGATGTTCTGAGCCTTCAGGGCAGCAAACTCCCAGCTCTGGACAGCGCGGATATCCGGCGGCCGGTCTTGGCGACAGCGATTGAAGCCGGGCAGCGCAAGGATGAGGTTCGCTTGTCAGCTGCCCTTTCCAAGCTTTCCGAAGAAGACGGCTCCCTGACAATCGCACAAAACCAGATAACGGCTGAAACCTTGTTATGCGGGCAGGGAGAGATGCACTTGCGCGTCGCTCAGGAGCGTTTGTCTGGAAAATACGGGCTGGATGTCGCCGTGCATGCGCCGCATGTGCCTTATTCCGAAACGATCCGTGGCAGCACAACAGCGCGCGGACGTCACAAGAAGCAGTCCGGTGGTCACGGGCAGTTTGGTGACGTGGTTCTTGAGATTTCGCCACTGCCGAGAGGAGAAGGCATCCAGTTCACCGATCGTATCACCGGGGGTGTGGTGCCCAAGCAATACATCGCGTCGGTGAAGGAAGGTGTTCTGGAAGCACTGGGCCAGGGGCCGCTCGGGTTTCCTGTTGTCGACCTGTCAGTTTGTCTTGTCGACGGCTCGTATCACTCGGTCGACAGTTCCGATCAGGCGTTCAAGATGGCAGGTATCCTGGCGATCCGGGAAGGCCTGTCCGACTGCAAGCCCGTTCTGCTGGAGCCTATCCACAAGGTGGTCGTTGCGTGTCCAAGTGATGCGACCGCTAGGATCAATGCCATTGTTTCCGCCCGGCGCGGGCAGCTGCTTGGATTTGACGCCCGTCCCGGCTGGAGCGGTTGGGACGAGGTTCAGGCGTTGATGCCAGAAGCTGAAATCGGGGATCTGATTGTTGAACTCCGGTCCGCGACGGCGGGAGTTGCCAGTTATACGGCAGAGTTCGATCATATGGCGGAGCTGTCGGGCAAAGCAGCGGACCAGGCTCTCCAGCGTTCGGGAAAACAAGCGGCGTAGTGAGCCGCGCGAGCGCAAAGTGTTGATCTGTCTCATTTGATTGTATGTCCATTCCCCTACGCCTTTAACGGGATGGTGGACGCAGAAAGGAGATTGTCGATGCTTGCGATTGAAAAACAGGAAGGGGACCGCGTCTTTGTTCATCTGCGCGGTCCTCTCAATGCTGACTTGATGCAGGCCGGGTTGGAGGATCTCATTGAAGCCGCAGAGGATCTGACCAACGGTACGATGCTCTATGTCATTGATGATTTCGAATGGCCAACCGCAGGCGCGTAGGCTGTCGAATTCAAGATGATGCCAGACCTTCTGAAGCTTCTGGGGAAATTCCGAAAGTGCGCGGTCTTGTGCGATGCAGGCTGGATTCGCAAGGTTGCTGAGATCGAAGGGATGCTGATCCCGGGGCTTGAGATCAAAAGCTTTGTTTCAAAAGACCGGGAAGCCGCTGAAAATTGGCTGGAACAAGCCTGACACTTGGCATCGGTCACTCGGGCGTTATTTGCGTTTGAACACACAATCCGGTCTTTCTACGTCCAGATTGGGAGTTTGACGATGAATATCTTGACCAAACGCAGCTGGGAATTGCCCGAGCGCGAAGCGACCCCAGAGCATGTCTTCTTGAACAGACGCCAGATACTTGCGGGGCTCGCAGGGGGAGGTGCATTGCTCGGAAGCGGACTTGGGATGAGGCCGGCCTTTGCCGAGGCAGACCCGAGCGCGGGGCTTTATCCTGTTCCACGCAATTCTGCATTTACCTTGGACCGGCCACTGACTGACGAAGACGTGGCGTCGAAGTACAACAATTTCTATGAGTTTGGCTCTCACAAGCAGATTTGGCCGGCGGCTCAGAACCTTGAGATCCGTCCATGGACTGTGATGCTGGACGGCCTCATCGACAATCCGCAGACGATTGATATCGATGCACTTCTTGCCAAGATGCCTTTGGAGGAGCGCCTTTATCGCCATCGGTGTGTTGAGGCTTGGTCCATGGCGGTGCCGTGGTCGGGCTTCCCGCTTGCCGAACTCGTCAAACTGGCGGGGCCGCAAACCGGCGCCAAATATCTTCGGTTTGAAACATTCCTCAATCCGGAAGTTGCCAGCGGTCAGAAACAATCCTGGTACCCGTGGCCTTATGTTGAAGGCTTGACCCTTGCAGAGGCGACCAATGAACTGGCGTTCATGGCGACCGGGATCTACGGAAAACCGCTTGCCAAGCAGTTTGGTGCCCCGATCCGGTTGGTAACGCCTTGGAAATACGGATTTAAATGCATCAAGTCCGTGGTGCGGATCTCGTTCACTGACAAGCGCCCAGTGAGCTTCTGGGAAGAAATCCAGCCGAAGGAATACGGGTTTTGGGCGAATGTGAACCCGTCGGTCCCACATCGGCGCTGGCCCCAGGCAACCGAGAAACTGTTGGGAACCGATCAACGCCGTAACACACTGCTCTACAATGGATACGAGGAGCAAGTCGCGGGTCTTTATAAAGACATGACCGGCGAGCTTTTATTTATGTAAAATGGCGTTCCATCTGTTGTTTTTGCATCGAGACTATTAACAATAGTCTCGATGCGAGTATGTATTACTGTATATTGAAGTTGTTAGCATTTTTGAAATAGGCTGAGCATCGTTGCTTTTTCTCTAAGTGTGCTTTTGTGCACTCAGAAAGGCTTAGATGGTCGTCGATTGGATCGCAAATATTGGCGCTCTTTCGTTGGGCGCATTGGCGTTCTACTTCTTTGCGCGCCGGGATACCTTGCACGCGCGCCGGTCGGTAAGCGCGGCATTCCTTGGCGCGTTGTTTGGCCTCCTGTCCGCTCTGGTCGTGATGATGCCCGTCCATTTTGGCGATGGTGCCACGTTCGACACGCGGGCTGCTCCGGCGATCCTTAGCGGATATTTTCTTGGGCCTTTGGGGGGGATCATCACGGCAAGCATTGCAGGGGCTGCGCGTTTTTGGGTCGGTGGCCCATTTGTGATTGGCGGAAGCCTCAGCCCGTTTTTTTACGCGGCTTTCGGTGCGATTGTCGGGGCTTGTTGCCGTCATCGTGATCTCGGCCCGGGGCCCTTGCGGCTTTTGTCCATTGCGGTTGTCGGTACGCTTTTCGTCCTTCCGTGTTTCTTCATTGATAAAGGCGTTGAGGCGGGGCTCCAGATCCTCGAAAACGCTTGGTACTTGCTGCTAGTTGGAAACGTGGTCGGTGTGGTCATTCTTGGCCTGATGATCAGCGAGGCCAAGAAATTCTCCGTTGAGCACAAGGCGCTCAAATCCACGCTTTTTCTGACTGACCTCGCCCGGTCATCTGCTGGAATTGCTGTGTGGCGTTTCGATATGGCTGCCAATCGTCTCACCTGGGACGATGCAATGTTTCGGTTGTTTGATGTCGATTCCGGGTCTTTCAAAGGCGAGTTTAATGATTGGGAGCGGACCGTTCACCCCGATGACATCGATGCAGCCCGCCGGCAATTCCTGGAGGCGTATGAGAAGAAATCCGGGTTTGCCACCGATTTTCGGATCGTGCGCCGGGATGGCAGCATCCGCTGGTTGGCCGCCCATTGCAATTTTCTTGAAGACGATGCCGGCAACGTTACTGAAGCCGTCGGGGTGAATTGGGACATCACCGACCGCAAGGAAATGGCGGACAGCCTCTTTGAGAGAGAAAAGGAAGCCCGTCTCCGTTCAGAAGAGCTGGAGGTCACCTTGGCATCGGTCGTACAGGGCGTCAGTGCGTTTGATAAGGATGGTAGACTGCGTTTTTGCAATGACCGTGCCGGGGATTTTACGGGGCTTCCGCCGGAAATGCTTGTGCCTGGAACGTCCTACCACGCCTACAACCAGTATCGGCTAGGCGCTTTCGTGACCGGGTTTCCAGGAGAGACCACAAAAGCTGTTCCTGAGAGTGCCCAGCCTACCTCACACATACGCTCGTTAATCCACCTGTCCAACGGCCGGATTCTGTCTTTTTCCGCAGCTCCAATGCCGGACGGCGGATGGGTAGAGACCTATGAAGATGTCACCGAGAAAGTCGTTGCGGATGAGCGCGTCAAAAAGGCAGCTGAAACGGATAACCTGACCGAACTGGCCAATCGATTGTCCTTCAGGGAGACTTTGGATCACGTCGTAGAAAACGCCGGGAATGCCGATGAGGTGTCGCCATCGCTACTGCTCATTGACCTAAACGACTTCAAGGCAGTGAACGACAGTCATGGCCATGTCGTCGGCGATCGTTTGCTGCAGCACGTTGCCAACACCCTGAAAGCTGTCATCGAAGGTGGTGATCTTGCGGCCCGTTTGGGCGGCGATGAGTTTGCGCTTGTGCTCAAGCCGCGCACGGAGGAAGACATCAGCGAGATTGCTTCCGGTTTGTGCGCCGCTTTCGACATGCCCGTTAATCTCGACGGGCTCATGGTTCAGAGTGGACTGAGCGTTGGTGTGGCGATCATCACTGCGGATGGTGCCGGTTCTGAAGAGACGCTCTCACGTGCTGATCTGGCGCTCTATAAGGCCAAGCAGGAGAAAAGATCCGCATACCGGGTCTTTGACGCCGATATTGCGCAGGAAGATGCAGAGCGGAAGCGCACGAAGAACGCTCTGATCCGCGTGGTGGAAAATCAGGGGCTTGATGTTTTTTGCCAGCCGATCCTGAACCTGGAAACACATCGGGTTGATCACTTCGAGGCTCTGGTTCGTTGGCATCAGGGCGAGGCAATTTATGTCCCCCCTTCAAATTTCATCCCGCTGGCCGAAGAGATTGGCCTGATCGCGAAGGTTGGCGATTTTGTTCTGTCTGAAGTGTTGCGCTCCCTGGCAACCTGGCCGGACGATTACCGCGCCTGTGTGAATGTCTCGGTTTTGCAGCTTGGCGATGGACGATTTGTCGAACGAGTTCTTGGCGGTCTAAAAGCAGCTGGAATTTCGCCGCATCGCCTGGAACTGGAGTTGACCGAAAGTGTCTTGATGTCCGCAGGCTCAGCCGCTCATGAGGATCTCAGAAAATTGCGAGATGCTGGTCTGAACCTGGCCTTGGACGATTTCGGCATCGGCTTCTCGTCATTTGGCTATCTGCAGGAATTGCCATTCAACAAGCTCAAGATTGACCGCAGGTTTGTTTCGGAAGTTGAAAAAGACGAGGGCAGTGCAGCGATCTTGAGAACGATCGCGGCGCTTGCTGACAATCTGGATATGAAGTCGACGGCCGAAGGCGTCGAAACGGCTCAGCAGTTGGGCGTGGTGAGAGCTTGCGGATGCCACTACGGTCAAGGCTATTTTATTGGTCAGCCAATCCCGCTTGAGGATGTGCAACAAGCGTATTTTGAAATTCCCAAAGTTGCCAAGGCTGCGCTTAGAGCGGGTCGCATTTAATCGGTTTCATTTGACCGAGACGATTTTTGTTTCTGGCGAGGCGAGGTCCGCGCGGTGGTGCGGGGTACCATAAGCGGACCACAACAAAGCCAGAGGCAAAAATTGTCCGGCCCGAAGGGTGAGCTTACTGAGCCCATCGGCCGCGTTGCGACGTTTGCCCGGCCAACCAGGCCGCGCTTCACGACGCGCCTTGCCGAATGAACTCAGTAAGCTCATCAAATGAACCCGATTAAATGCGACCCGCTCTAACGCTTGAGAGTACGTTCATGTAGGCAAAAAAAAGCCGGGTCTTAAAAGACCCGGCAGTTTGAATTGATTCACTGTAACCAGTGGAATCACCTTCCAGAGGGGAACAGCTGGTCGAGGCATCACTGGGAGGAGGACGTGATGCCTGTGTGACCAACAGTGCTGCTTATATGCAGTGCACAAGCTGCTTAAACAAGAGGCAGTGACGCAGATCTGCTATGCAAATCGCGCAGGGCTTTGACCGTCCCTAGATTTGTTAGTTTTCTGAGTGAGTTACAGGCTGAGGATCACACCAGACACCCGCGCACGAGCGTCTGTAGGGTGGATGTCTTGTTACGAATTCAGACCCGGCTGCTCTCAACAAAACTTGGTTCGTAGCCACAATGCTCATCACAACAGCACGGTGCCGAGAGTTACCCGAACAAACCATACTTACCGAAAGACAGATGCAGGGCCGCCGTTCCGTCTGGTTGCGAGTGTGACCGATGCTGGTCGCTCGAGGGCTTTCTTTTAGTACACCCAGTTTTGGGCGTTCTTTAAAAGGAACTCCCGGAAAGCCGTGACCCGTGCGGTGTTCTTGAGCTCCGAGGGATAGACGAAGTAGGTATCGAAGGACGGCACCTTGTCTTCCTGATCTTCAAGCACGGGAACCAAGTTTCGGCCATTGTCGATGATGTAGTCTGGCAACATCGCAATACCAGCGCCTGTCTGAACAGCGCGCTTGATCGCTATGATGTTGTTGACCTGTAGCACTGACTGCCGCGGTTTGCCATCCACGCGGCCGGCCGTCACAAGCCAGTTCATCGAGCGCAGATAGGCAGGAGCCTGCTCGCCAAAAGTGATGATGCGATGATCATCGATGTCTTCGATCGAAGAAGGCGCGCCAAAGCGCTGAATATATTCAGGTGACGCAAACACGTGAAAGTGCACGGTGAAGAGTTTGCGTTGAATGAGATCCGGCTGTGTCGGTTGGCGCAACCGGATCGCCACATCGGCTTCGCGCATGCTGAGATCGAGCTCGTCGTCGTCGAAAATCAGCTGCAATTCGACATCCGGATAAAGATCCGTGAAGCTTCGGATCCTTGATGCCAGCCAGGTTGACCCCAAGCCAACCGTGGTCGTGACTTTCAAAACGCCAGACGGCTTGTCCTTGCTGTCCTTGAGCCTGGATTGCACGGCCTCCAGCTTCATCAGGACATCACCGGCAGTGCGATAGAGAAGTTCGCCTTGTTCCGTCAGCAGCAGGCCGCGGGCATGCCGGTGGAACAGGGGAACCCCCAGATCATGCTCAAGCGCACTGACCTGACGGCTCACCGCGGATTGGCTCATATGAAGCGTATCGCCCGCATGGGTGAAGCTGCCGGCTTGCGCGGCAGCATGGAAGATACGCAATTTGTCCCAATCCATGGCATTCCCCAATCCGTCCAGCCGGGAAACTGCGTTACTCAGCAGCCTGTTGTGAACCGACAGCATCCTGTTCGGCGAGATACTTTTCCGCTTCAAGGGCAGCCATACAGCCCATTCCGGCTGCGGTGACCGCCTGGCGGTAAATATCGTCGGTAACGTCACCGGCTGCGAAAACGCCGGGGATCGAAGTCTTGGTGGAATCCGGTGCGGTCTCCAGATAGCCGTTCGATTTCAACGTCAATTGATCCTTGAACAGTTCAACGGATGGCGCGTGGCCGATCGCAATGAACACACCATCGGTGGAGATTTCCTGAAGCTCGCCAGTCTTGGTGCTTTTCAGGCGCACACCCGTGACCGCTTTTGGCTGGCCGCCCCCGAGGATCTCGTCAACCTGATGGTCCCAGATCACCTCGATTTTCTCGTGTGAGAACAGCCGGTCCTGGAGGATCTTTTCTGCGCGCAGACTGTCGCGGCGGTGAACCAGCGTCACCTTGGAGGCAAGGTTCGCTAGGTAGAGCGCTTCTTCGACTGCCGTGTTGCCGCCGCCGACCACGACGACTTCGCGGTTCCGATAGAAGAAGCCGTCACATGTCGCACAGGCCGAAACACCGGCACCCATGTAATCCTGTTCAGAGGAGAGGCCCAGCCAGCGGGCTTGCGCGCCGGTCGCGATCACCAAAGTGTCTGCCGTGAACACGGTGCCGCTATCTGCTTCCAGGCGGAACGGGCGCACCGACAAGTCTGCCTTGATGATCGTGTCGTAGATGATCTCCGTGCCGACATTTTCAGCCTGCTTTTGCATTTGCTCCATAAGCCATGGGCCCATGACCGGGTCTGCAAAGCCGGGATAGTTCTCGACATCGGTGGTGATGGTCAGCTGACCGCCCGGCTGAATTCCGGCAACCAAGGTCGGTTGGATCATGGCGCGGGCCGCATAGATGGCGGCGGTATAACCGGCCGGGCCGGAGCCGACGATCAACAGCTTGCTGTGCTTAGTACTCATGGGCGTAGTATAATCCGTGTTTCTTGTCTCAACCGTGACTGCCAGATGTCAGTCACCTTGCGATATTTGACCGGTTTGGTGAAGCGCCTTGTAGTCTGCCAGAATACGTTCTGCGATCACAGGTGTTGCGTCAATCGGGTCGTAGGTAGTGGTTTTAAGTGGCCCTGGGAAGGGGTGAACACATCCCATACCTTCTAAAGTCCCCAAAAACCGGGTGATCTTTGCGTGACCACCGCTTGGATGAAAGACGTGGACCGGTTTGCCCGTGGCCGTGGCCTCGCCAATCATGTTGGTCGAATCTGCGGTTGCAATGATGGCGTCGGACTTTGACAGGAAATGACCGTACGGATTGTTGCCGGTTCCGTCCCAGAAGAAATGATCGCCATCTTGGGCAAGGGTCTTGATCCCGTTGACCAGCAACTCGGGGGTCCGCCGCGAAGCTGTGATCAGAAAATGCGCCCTGTTCTGTGCCGCTGTCTCACGCAGTCCGTCCAGAAATCGGGTTTGATCATTGTCTGTGAAGGTGTGGTGGCGGCTGTTGCCGCCCACAAGTACTGCCACTCTCGGCTGAGGGAGATTGTCGATCTGCGGCACCGGTTCTCCCTTCAGTTCAGCAAGACGCGCTGCCGAAAACTTGTGGGGAGAGGTCGGTGTGACCAGGACATTGTCGCCGCGGAGTGGATCGTGCTCGGGAACCCATATGAGATCAGCAGTCTTTGCACCGGACCTTGGGTCTTTCAGGAACACCGTGAAGGTTTTGCCGTTAGACGCTTTCTTAAGGCGGCGCAGGTAAGCCGCAGCCCGGCGGCCGGAGGCCACTGCAATATCAGGGAACGGTGGCGCGAGCGGGCTCCCCGGCCGGTCCTCCCGCTCAGCGGGCGGAAACGGGCCGAACGGCATCCACCAGGAATAGGGTGGTTTGGGAGAAACGGTCCGCATTTCGTAGGGAAGTTTGAGGGTATCTGCGACGCCGACGCATTGCGCGACGTCGCCCGCTTTACCATCCGTCAAAATCCAAAGGGAACGGGGCGATGCCGTTGCATTCAACATAAACTGCGGGATTTCCCTGTCGGAATCTTTCAAGATTGTGCGCAAATTTGTTATAGTCTTGCACAAACGCGCAAAAAGTCATAACTCGGCACCGTAGAAACACGTTTGTGCATGAAACTCAAGTTTTTGCGGAACCTCACGTCAGCCCCAGTTTCGGGCCGTGTGACGGCACCGTCCCAGAATTCATAGGAGAGCGGTGTGAAAGCGCGCCTTGATGCCATTGACTGGCAAATCCTGAAGGAATTGCAAGATGATGGCCGGATGACCAATGTTGAGTTGGCTCGCCGGGTCGGAATTTCCGCGCCGCCATGTTTGAGACGTGTGCGTGCGCTTGAGGAAGCTGGCCTGATACAAGGCTACCGGACGCTCCTGGATGAAAAGCAGCTCGGGTACGATGTCACCGCTTTTGCCATGGTAGGCCTTCATAGCCAAACCGAAGCAGACCTGATTGCCTTTGAGCAGACAGTGGAAAAATGGCCGCTGGTTCGCGAGAGCTATATGCTTTCAGGGGAGGTGGATTTCCTTCTGAAATGCGTCTCGCCGGATTTGCAGACATTCCAGAATTTCGTGATCCGTGAACTCACGGCTGCGCCAAACGTGGACAGTGTCCGCACAGCACTCACCATCCGCCGGACCAAGGATGAGCCGGTCGTGCCGATCGACGGCTGACCTTAATTCCTCAAGTTATTTCAAATGTGTGATGGGCTGCCTGATTAAAACAGGTAGCTTTGACCTTCGCGTTTCAGGCTTTTGGTGCCGTTCTCAGAGCCTGAGGGACTTTCTTTAGGCGTTTGCGCAGCCGATTGAGGAGCGAGATGTCGCGGAGCGCCGTTGCTACGAGCGTGAAGCTGATGCTGAGCAATGCACAGGTCGTCAGGATCGCGATTGGCAGCCACTGATCATAGTGGAAGGTGTCGAGCGCCTGGTCCACAGGGTCAACGCCTGAATAGATACGGCTGCGAATGACTTCGCGGTAACTGCCGATTTGTGTGGAGCCATGCTTGATGTAGCCGAGACCGGCAACCATCGCCAAAACAGCTGCGCTCAAGGCTACCAAAAAACCGAATAGCTTCAACGCGAAAAAGTAAGCCCGCTCGTCAGCGTGATCCAGCAGCCGTCGGAAGATTTTCTTCTCCCGGTAGGCAAGCTTGGATGTCAGAAAGAAACGATATCCCCACAAGGGGATGGAAAGCATCAGCAGCCAGAAACCAATTACGTGAAAAACCATTTTGGATCTCCGAATCCCACCGCCTTAGACCTTAAATCCTTTCACGATCAGAATAAAAGGTGCTCGGCGGTGAAAATCGAAAACTTGGCAAAATTCTGTATTGGGCTTCTATCGGATTGGACAGGCTGGCAGCGTCAGATGAACTGCACTTCCACGATCTCGTAGGAGCGGGCACCGCCTGGCGCGGCGACCTCCACGCTGTCGCCTACCGACTTTCCGATGAGCGCACGAGCGATCGGAGAAGAAATAGAAACCTTGCTTTGTTTCACATCGGACTCAACGTCGCCGACGATCATGTATTTCTTTTCTTCTTCCGTGTCTTCGTCAACCAAGCTCACGGTCGCGCCGAACTTGACAACATCGCCAGACAGCTTGCTCACGTCGATGATTTCGGCGCGGGACAGTTTGTCTTCCAATTCTGCGATCCGGCCCTCGTTCAGGCTCTGAGCTTCCTTGGCCGCGTGGTATTCAGCGTTTTCCGACAGGTCGCCATGCGCGCGGGCCTCTGAAATGGCATCAACAATGCGCGGGCGCTCGACACCGGTCCGTTCCTTCAGCTCGTTTTGGAGCATGGTGTAACCGGCGGAGGTCATCGGAACTTTTTCCATGGGTCTAAGACCTTCAGCTTATTGGGTCCTCTCGAAGAAGACCACGCTTCACAAAAACAAACCCAGCCGGGAAAGGGCACTTTCCCGGCCGGTTTCAACTCATATTAGCCTTAGGCGAAGTAGGATTGCAAAGGCCTAACTTCAAGACTCCCCGCTTTATGCGCGCAAATGCCCTTTGCAGCAGCAATCGACCCTGCAAGCGTGGTGTAGTAGGGCACCTTATTCAAAAGGGCCGCGCGGCGCATGGATCGGCTGTCGGCAATTGCCTGAACACCTTCGGTCGTGTTGAAGACAAGCTGCACTTCGCCATTCTTGACCGCATCGACAATATGCGGACGGCCTTCCATGACCTTGTTGATCTTCTCCGCCTTGATGCCTTGCTCTTTCAGGAACGTCTGGGTCCCCGCTGTCGCGATAATTTTGAACCCGGCATCTTCCAGGCTGCGGACGGCGTCAACGACGGACGCCTTGTCCTGATCCCGCATGGAGACAAACACTGTGCCTTCCGACGGAACGCCCGTACCAGCCCCGATCTGGGACTTTGCGAAGGCAGTTCCAAAGTGGTTGTCGAGGCCCATGACCTCACCGGTGGAGCGCATCTCCGGCCCAAGAATTGTGTCGACGCCCGGGAACCTTGCAAATGGGAATACGGCTTCCTTGACGGCGATGTGGTCGAATTTCTTCTCTGCAAGGCCGAAGGACGCCAGGCTTTCCCCGGCCATGACACGGCTGGCGATCTTTGCAATCGGCTCGCCGACGGTTTTGGCAACAAACGGCACAGTCCGCGATGCCCGCGGGTTCACTTCAAGAACATAGATTTCACCTTCCTTGATTGCGTATTGCACGTTCATCAGGCCGCCAACTTCGAGGGCGAGTGCCATTTCTGTTGTCTGGCGCTTCAGTTCCTCAATCAGGTCGTCAGACAGAGAGAACGGTGGCAGGGAACAGGCACTGTCACCGGAGTGAATGCCAGCTTCTTCGATGTGTTCCATGATACCGCAGACGAAGACGTCCTTGCCATCGCACAGGGCGTCGACATCAACCTCAATAGCGCCTTCCAGATACCGGTCGAACAGGAGCGGGTTCGTGCCCAAAACCGTGTTGATCTGACCGGTCTTGTCGTTCGGGTATTTCGCCCGCACCTCGGCAGGAACCAGTTCCGGCAGAGTGCCAAGCAGATAGGAGTTGAGGCTTTCCTCATCCCGAATGATCTGCATTGCGCGGCCGCCCAGAACATAAGACGGGCGGACCACCAGCGGCAGACCGAGCTGGCTGGCAATCAAGCGGCCCTGCTCAACGGAATAGGCGATGCCGTTTTCCGGCTGCTTCAGGCCAAGCTTGATCAGCAGTTTTTGGAACCGGTCACGATCTTCCGCCAAATCGATCATGTCAGGCGACGTGCCAAGGATCGGCACGTTGGCCTTGACCAGCGACTGGGCCAGTTTCAAAGGCGTCTGGCCGCCGAACTGAACGATAACCCCATGAAGCGTACCGTTTTCCTGTTCCTTGCGGATGATTTCCAGAACGTCTTCCGGTGTCAGCGGTTCGAAGTAGAGACGGTCTGACGTATCGTAGTCCGTGGAAACAGTCTCCGGGTTGCAGTTGACCATGATGGTCTCATAGCCGGCATCTTCCAGAGCGAAGGCGGCGTGACAGCAGCAATAATCAAACTCGATGCCCTGGCCGATCCGGTTCGGACCGCCGCCGAGAATGACAACTTTCTTGGCGTCGGACGGATTGGCTTCACAGGCCGGAGCGCCCATGAAGGGAGCTTCGTAGGTGGAGTACATGTATGCGGTCGGCGACGCGAATTCGGCCGCGCAGGTGTCGATGCGCTTGAAAACAGGGTGGACGTTCAGCTCATTCCGCAGCTTGACAATATCGTCCGTGTCCACGCCGGCAAGGCTTGCAAGCCGTGCATCGGAGAAGCCCATGCCTTTGAGTTTGCGCAAATTGGCAGCATCCTTGGGCAGGCCGATATTCCGGATCTTGGCTTCCATGGCCAGAATGTCGGCCATCTGTTCCAGGAACCAGGTGTTGATGCCACTGGCCTGATTGACTTCTTCCACCGTCATGCCGAGGCGCATGGCCTGAGCAACCGACAGCAAACGGGTTGGAGTTGCTGTTGAAACGGCAGCCCGCAACGCGTTTTTGTCGTCGCCCTGGTCAAGGCCCGGAATGTCGATCTCATCCAGACCGTTCAAGCCGGTTTCCAGACCGCGCAACGCCTTTTGAAGGCTCTCGTTGAAGGTCCGGCCAATGGCCATGACTTCGCCAACCGATTTCATCGCCGTTGTCAGATAAGGCTCGGAGCCCGGGAATTTTTCGAAGGCAAAGCGTGGGATCTTGGTGACCACATAGTCGATGCTCGGCTCGAAAGAGGCTGGTGTTGCACCGCCCGTGATATCGTTTTCCAACTCGTCCAGTGTGTAGCCAACCGCAAGTTTCGCGGCGATCTTCGCGATCGGAAAGCCGGTTGCCTTGGAGGCGAGGGCGGATGAGCGGGAAACGCGCGGGTTCATCTCAATGACCACAAGGCGTCCATTCTCCGGATTGACGGCGAACTGGACGTTCGAGCCGCCGGTTTCGACGCCGATTTCGCGCAGGACCGCGATCGAAGCGTCCCGCATGATTTGATATTCTTTGTCGGTCAGCGTGAGGGCTGGTGCGACGGTGATGGAGTCGCCGGTGTGGACGCCCATCGGGTCAACGTTTTCGATGGAACAGATGATGATGCAGTTGTCCGCTTTGTCGCGGACGACCTCCATTTCATACTCTTTCCAGCCGAGCAGGCTCTCATCGATCAGGACCTGGCCAACCGGAGATGCGTCGATGCCCGAGCGCACGATCGTCTCATATTCTTCCCGGTTATAGGCAACACCGCCGCCTGTGCCGCCGAGCGTGAAAGCGGGGCGAATAATGGCTGGCAGGCCAATTTCATCCAGAGCGCGCATGGCCTCCAAATAACCGGTGTTCCGGTCGTAGCCGGTGATCTTACCATCTTCACCGCGAATGGCCGGGGAGGAGGCAATGGCCGCCCGGGGATTCTCAAGACCGATCACGTCCATGGCCGCGCGGAACTTTTCGCGGTCTTCCGCCTTGTCAATGACGTCGGCACGCGCGCCGATCATCTCAACGCCGTATTTTTCCAGAACGCCCATCTGTTCCAGGTCCAGCGCACAGTTCAGCGCGGTTTGCCCACCCATCGTCGGCAAAAGCGCGTCCGGGCGTTCCTTTTCAATGATCTTGGCGACCAGCTCTGGCGTGATTGGTTCTATGTATGTCGCATCGGCCAGGTCCGGATCCGTCATGATCGTCGCTGGGTTCGAGTTGACCAGGATAATTCGATAGCCTTCTTCGCGCAGGGCCTTGCACGCCTGTGTTCCCGAGTAGTCAAACTCGCACGCCTGGCCGATAACAATCGGGCCGGCACCAATGATCAGGATGGAGGAAATATCTGTGCGTTTAGGCATCTCGGCTCGCAGCTCGAAGCGAGCGGTCCGGGAAAGCGCGTGTTTGCTTCCAGTCTGCTCGGTCGTTAAGTGAATGACGATGTTGGCTGAGCGCGTCTTATAGGGAAAACCGTGCCGCGTGGGAACCCCGGATCGCGCTAAACATGATGTTTATATCAAGGAAAATCGATCAGGCGTCGGGTTTGTCCTTGGGGGGCGGTGCATCTGTCGTTGTTACACCGTCAAAGTCAGCGATCCCTTGCGATAGGGCGTAACAGGCCAATCGGATTGATTTCGGGATTTCAACCGGCCGCCCGTCCCGATTTCCCTTCTCGTAGTATTGGATCATCCGCTTTTTCAGCCCGAGCTGCTCGGCAGCGTCTTTTTGCTTCAATCCGAGTGTTCGTCGCCAGCTCCGAAATTGTTCCGGTGTCATGATGGGGGTCGGGTTCTTTGATTTTGAGTCTGGCATCTTCAAATAAAGCGTGTGTTGAAACCAACGCCTTGATCGGCAGTCAGTAATTGTTTCCTGACACAAATATCTTGCGACCGAAAATGTCAATCCGGAAGTGCACATAGTGCGACTGTGGTCGGAATAAATGTGTCTGCTTTTAGTACCAGATACCTAAGGCTATGAGGCCATTCGTAAGACCTTGGAGTGACTTCCCTTTAGTACGAATCGTGGAATTCACGGATTGATCTGCGCTGTTGATCCTTTTGAACGCTCTTTTCCTCGGAAATTTTTCGTCCTTAGTGCCGTTGCGGAATAAAGTTAATTCTGCTCCGGAGCTTGGGGTAAGGACCGTTCCGCGAACTTCTGATTTCCTGAATAAAATCCCCAGCTTTTGAGCATAATGAGCTGAAGTTGCGTTTTAACAGCGCCAATTATCGATAATATCAGTGCGTAGTGTAATATTTATCATGTCGATTAGGAAGTTTACCTTATTATTAGACTTGCGAACTTGTCGTCGCGTGAGTGTATAATTTTCAACGTTCTTTGTAATGTTTCTGATATATTAGATTATCGATAATTCATATTTCTTGAGATTATAAAATCGGCGAGAAAATTTTATCTAAAAAATACATGTATACATCGGAAAACGCCGTATGTTTACGGTAATTATATGACACGTACTCTGCGAAAAAATGCGTGTTTCCGTGATTTAGTCTAGATTTTTTCTATGGAATAGGTGTAAGGCTTGGCGTGCTTAATCTCGGACGTCCGCAGGTAAGCTTTCGTTGTTCAACACACTGGGTTGTGCATTGGAGCTCGTCTGAAACGCGTTTTTAGCCAGCGCCCGGTTGGTGGGATCCGGTGCTACTGGTGCGATTCAGAGCCTGTTATGCGACTGAGAAAAATAAAAAGATCGGGCAAGAGACTATGAATAAGATAGCTACGAATATGGTGGTTGTTCCGGATATTGCGGGTCCGGATACTGAAATTCCGCAAGACGACCGTCCGCTGGCCATTTCCGAAATGTCGGAAAAGTTTGGCGTCACGCTCCGCACACTCCGCTTTTACGAAGAAAAAGGGTTGTTGCATCCGGTTCGCAAGGGTGCGCGCCGGTTCTATGGGGCGCGTGATGTTTCCCGCATGCGTGTTATCCTGCAAGCCAAGAAAATTGGCCTTACCCTTGTTGAAATTCGCCGCGTGATTGCTCTGGTTGAAGGCGGCACGCCGCGTCAAGAGCAATTTGCCGAGCTTCAAAGCATTTGCCTTTCCCAACAAGAGATTCTGCTGGAACAGAAGCAGATGCTGGACGAGCAGATCGCAGAAGTCGACCAGATCTTGGGAGCGTTTGCTCAGTTGCGTGGCTAAACGCAAATCAGATGCATCTCTGACGAAAAACGGCAGCCATTTCGGCTGCCGTTTTGTTTTTTCGAGACACTATGTTTACGCCGATCAGGCTTAAGCGGCCTTGGCGGTTTCCATAAGGTCGGTAAAGCGCTTGAAGAGGTAGCGGCTGTCCCGCGGGCCGGGAGAGGCTTCCGGGTGGTACTGAACAGAAAAGACCGGCTTGTCTTTCATCGCCAAACCGCAGTTGGAGCCGTCGAACAGCGACACATGGGTCTGCTGCACGTTGTCCGGCAGGCTTTCTGCATCAACCGCAAAGCCATGGTTCATGGACGTGATTTCCACTTTACCGGATGTTTGATCCAGTACCGGATGGTTCGCGCCATGGTGACCCTGGTGCATCTTGATGGTCTTGCCGCCAAGTGCTAGTGCGAGCATCTGATGGCCGAGGCAAATCCCGAACACCGGCAGCCCGGCATCGATCACGGATTTGATCGTACCTACGGCATACTCACCTGTTGCAGCTGGATCGCCAGGGCCGTTGGAAAGGAAGACACCGTCAGGCTTGTGAGCCAGGATATCTTCTGAGGTCGCGTTGGCCGGCAGAACAGTCACGTCACATCCAGCGTCAGTCAGGAGACGGAGAATGTTGCGCTTGATGCCGAAATCGAGAGCAACCACCTTGAACTTGCCGCCGTCCGCATTCAGATACCCTTCGTCCCAAGCCCATGTCTTTTGTGACCATTGGTGTGTTTGGGTGGTGGATACGTCTTTGGCGAGGTCCATGCCTACAAGGCCGGGCCAGTTGGCGGCAGCCAATTTCAAGTTATCCAGATCAAAGTTGCCGTCCGGATCATGGGCAATGACGCCGTTCGGGACGCCTTTTTCGCGGATCAACGCTGTGAGCGCGCGGGTGTCGACACCGCTGATGCCGATGATGTTGCGGCTTTTAAGCCAGGCATCGAGATGCTGCGCAGCGCGGTAATTGGCTGGATCTGTGATCGAGGCGGCAAGGACAGTGCCGCGGATGCCGCTGTCTGCGGCCATATTGACGGTTTCAATGTCTTCACCATTGGTGCCGACATTGCCGATGTGAGGAAACGTGAACGTGATGATCTGGCCGGAATAGGACGGGTCCGTTAGGATCTCCTGATAACCGGTCATCGCGGTGTTAAAGCAAATTTCTCCAACCGCTTGGCCGGTTGCGCCGAGGCCGTATCCTTCGATCACGCTGCCGTCGGAGAGCACAAGCAGGGCGGTCGCCGGGGTGTCAGACCATGCGTCTGCAGTCGTCATGTCTTGTATCCAGAGTTTGATGGTGACATCATGCACTGCAGGAAAGGCGATCGGAGCGAAGGAATTCCTTGCATCTGGCCGTCTGCATTAAGCGCGGGACTCTATGGGAAGCGGGCAGGATCGTCAACATTGATCCTATGAAAAAAGATCTTTGAAATTCAATTGCTTGGCTTAAATGAACTGGTGGGTGTAAAGCACACTGACCCGTTTATACGGCAGGGGTGGGGCAAACCATGCGCGATGTGATGCGAGACAGAATCAACTCGGCCTTAAGGGCTGCACAAGATGCCGGTGACAAACGACGCTGCGCCACGCTTCGGCTCGTTCAGACCGCTGTCAAAGACCGGGAAAGTGCTGCCCGGGAAAACGGCAAAGACGGGATCAACGAGGATGAAGTGATTGACATCCTTCAGAAAATGGTCCGGCAGCGTGATGAATCTGCCGCCGATTTCGAAAACAGCGGCAAGCTGGACCTTGCGGAGCAAGAGCGCACCGAGCAGGCCATCATTCGTGAATTCTTGCCGGAGCAGTTAAGCGAAGATGAAGTGCGCTCGGCTTGCGAAGAAACCGTGCGGGAAATTGAAGCCCATGGGTTGCGGGACATCGGCAGATGCATGAGCGAGCTTAAATCCCGCTATCCCGGCCAGATGGACTTCGTGCAGGCCTCTTGTGTCATGCGGGACATGCTGCGCAACGGCAACAATGATAACGCTGGCAGTGAACCAGCAGGCGAAGTAGACGGCAAAAGCGCAAACTGAGCGGGAGGCTCTCCGCCAGACCTTGCTGAGACATCTGGCGTAGTTTCGCACAAGTCATCCCCAGATCGCTTTGGCCTTTTCAATCCGGTAGCGAAGCCGGCCAATAAGCCCTATTTTGAGTTAGGCAGCCAGGTGGTTTGACATCTCCTTGCTTGCTGCAATTTATTCACACGGATACCGTTCTTTTCATGCGATTTGAGCCGCGCCTTCTTGATGAAATTAGAGCCCGATTGCCGCTTTCGGAAATCGTGGCGCGGCGGGTGACGTGGGATCGCCGGAAGACCCAACCGGGTAAGGGCGACTATTGGGCATGCTGTCCGTTTCACCAGGAAAAGAGCCCGAGTTTTCACGTTGATGACCGCCGTAACCGTTACAAGTGCTTTGGGTGCGGGGCTTCTGGGGATCATTTCAAGTTTATCACCGAAACTGAGGGGCTGAGTTTTCCGGAAGCTGTTGAGCGTTTGGCCGATCAGGCGGGCGTTGCCTTGCCTGCCCCTGATCCGCAAGCTGCCCGCCGTGAACAGAAGCGGGCAAGTCTTGCTGATATCTGTGAAATGGCCGCTCAGTTTTTTGAGGCTCAGTTCAAGGGACCGCGCGGCGAGGGCGCGAGGGCCTATGTGCAAAAACGAGGGCTAACGCCGGAAATCTTGCGCGAGTTCCGCTTCGGCTTTGCACCCGACAGCCGGGACGCTTTGAAGTCGCACCTGAAGGGCCGCGGTGTTGAAGAGCCAGCGATGATCGAGGCGGGTTTGTTGATCAAGCCCGATGATGCGCGCCCATCCTATGACCGGTTTCGCGGCCGGCTTATGATCCCGATCCAGGATGATCGTGGCCGGGTGGTTGCGTTTGGCGGCAGAACCATGTTGCCGGATGGGCAACCCAAATACCTCAATTCGCCGGAAACGCCGCTTTTTCATAAAGGGACAATGCTGTTCAACGCCCACAGGGCACGGGAACCTGCGTTCAAATCCGGCCAAGCGCTTGTTGTTGAGGGCTACATGGATGCGATTGCCCTTTATCAAGCAGGCATTCGTCATGTTGTTGCCTCGCTCGGAACCGCTTTTACAGAAGATCAGATCCTGCGTCTGTGGCGTTTTGCGCCCGAACCCATGGTCTGTTTTGACGGGGATGCCGCCGGGATATCAGCAGCGCACCGCGCGATTGATCGGATCTTTCCGGTGCTTAAAAGCGGTTACTCGTTCCAGTTCAACTTCCTGCCGGACGGTATGGACCCGGATGACTTGGTCAAACAGCGCGGAGTTGAGGGCTTTTGGGCCGAGGCTGAAAAGTCCCGAAACCTGTTTGATGTTGTTTGGGATCGGGAGATTTCCGTTGCACGGTTGGATACGCCGGAGCGCAAGGCGGCTTTGGAAAAACGGTTTGATGACCTGATTGGCACCATCCGGGACGACCGGGTCAAACGGCGATACCAGCTCGATCTGAAGTTCAAGCTCTCTAATCTCTTTTTCGAGCTTTCCCGCAAGGACCGGAAGGGCGGAAAGAAGCCGGGCGCAGACCCGTCCGCCAACGTTATCGGTCTTGCTCGCGAGCGGGTTGCCGTCAGTGATGACTTTGGAACCGAGCGGCTTGTTTTGGGCCTTTGTATGCGGTTCCCGGATTTGCTTGATCGCAACTTCGAGCGTGTCTCTGGCCTGCCTCTGGTCAATGAACTGCACATTGGTGTCCGCGATGCCCTTTGCCGTATCGTAGATGATCTAGAAACCGCAGCCATTTCCGATTTGATCGCGTCGTTTGATGATCCGTTGCGCGATGTGATGCATGAGATGGTGCTTGAGACCATTGGCCTTCAAGAACAAAAACAAGCCGAGTTTTATGCACTCAATCACCGTTTCCCGTTGCTAAAAGCCAACCCGCCCGAAGACTTTGTCGAGGCGGCGTTCTTGCACTTCCTTGACGTCTTGGAATTGAACGCACTGGAAGAAGAGTTGCAGTCTGAGCTCAATGCTGCGGATGATCAGATCGACGAGCTTGCGTGGCAGCGGATACAGGCTTTGACGCAGGACCTCACCCGACGCCGGGAAGAGTGCGCTCGTGAGGAAGGGGAGCTGGCCGAAAGAGCCAAGAAAATCCGGTCTAACGGAGATGCTGGGGGCGCAAGCCAAGTCGCGGCGGGATAACGTTTTTTCTGACGTTTGCCATCGGCTCCGGGTTTTGGTCCGGAAAAGCACACAAAATAGAGCGGAAAATACCGAAAACTTATTGACCACTGCCGAATCACACTTGCGAATCGTGCGCGTCGAGCTAAATAGAGGTTTTGCAGCCTTCGCGAGCCTCAGCCTTCAAGCTGCTGACGGCCAATAGTCAGAACAAAGCTGCAAGCCGCTGAAACAGAAAAACGCGAACGCACGTGCGGTCGCGAAACCGGGTACTGCGTGCATTGTCGATGCAATTAATGACATTGTCGATAAGTGAGCAGTTAATTGGGACTTAAGGGACACGGCTTACAACCTGCAGAACAAGTTGATTCGTCTGGCAGCCGCCGCAGCAGTGCTGGCGCGCCGGGAATGCGGGTTTGAGCCAAACAGGGCGCGGCGCGGCCGATCCAAGGCCGTGAATTGGAGCACGATATGGTAGCCAAAGCGACACAAGCTGACGACAATCAAGAACAGGGCGCGGACAATGCCGATGGCCCGTTGCTGGATTTGTCGGATGCTGCTGTCAAAAAGATGATCAAGGCCGCGAAAAAACGCGGCTATGTGACATACGATGAACTCAACGAAGTTCTTCCGTCCGATCAAAACTCTTCGGAAAAGATCGAAGACATTATGTCGATGTTCTCGGACATGGGCATCAATGTGATCGAGGCCGAAGAAGCGGAAGACGGACCAGAAGAGGTTGACGGCGGCGAGCTGGTTGCAGCCAAAACCTCCGCAGTTGCCAAAACAACGACAGGCAAGGAACCTGCAGACCGGACAGATGACCCGGTTCGCATGTACCTGCGCGAAATGGGCTCCGTTGAGCTTTTGTCACGCGAAGGCGAGATCGCGATTGCCAAGCGGATCGAAGCTGGCCGTGAGGCGATGATCGCTGGCCTCTGCGAGAGCCCGCTCACCTTCCAGGCAATCATCATCTGGCGTGACGAACTCAATGAAGCGCAGGTTCTCCTGCGTGACATCATCGATCTGGAAGCCACATACGCTGGCCCGGATGCCAAAGCCGGGCCGACTGGCGACAATGATGATGATCCGGATGCGGAAGACAGCGAGGGTGGTTCTGAGAACCAGGCTGGCGGCCCGTCCGAAAACACAGAAAACGAAGATGGCGAAGGCGACGGTGAGGACGACGACGACGAGTTCGAGTCCAACGTTTCGCTTTCTGCGATGGAAGCTGAGCTGAAGCCGCAAGTTCTCGAAACCTTCGACCGCATCGCGGATGACTACAAAAAGCTGCGCCGTCTGCAGGACCAACTTGTCGAGAACAAGCTGGCCAACAAGACCCTGTCTCCGAGCCAGGAGCGCCGCTACAAGAAGCTGAAAGAAGACATCGTCGTCGACGTGAAGAGCCTGTCGCTCAACCAGAACCGTATCGATGCTCTGGTCGCTCAACTCTACGATATCAACAAGCGCTTGATGGGCTATGAAGGCCGTCTTCTGCGTCTGGCGGACAGCTACAATGTCGACCGTCAGGATTTCCTGAAGCAATACCAGGGCGCGGAGCTTGATCCGAACTGGCTGCGCAAGGTTGCGAACTTGTCGACCCGCGGCTGGAAGAACTTCATCGCCAAGGAGAAGGAAAACGTCCGCGAGCTGCGTCACGAAATCCAGACGCTGGCAACCGAGACGGGCCTTGAGATCACCGAATTCCGCCGCATTGTTGCGATGGTGCAAAAGGGTGAGCGCGAAGCACGGATCGCAAAAAAGGAAATGGTAGAGGCGAACCTGCGCCTCGTGATTTCCATTGCGAAGAAATACACAAACCGCGGTCTGCAGTTCCTGGATCTCATCCAGGAAGGCAACATTGGCCTGATGAACGCGGTTGACAAGTTCGAATACCGCCGCGGCTACAAGTTCTCGACCTATGCGACCTGGTGGATCCGGCAGGCAATCACGCGTTCGATTGCCGACCAAGCCCGGACGATCCGTATTCCGGTGCACATGATCGAGACGATCAACAAGATCGTTCGGACATCGCGCCAGATGCTCCACGAGATCGGCCGTGAGCCGACCCCGGAGGAGCTGGCGGAAAAGCTTCAGATGCCGTTGGAAAAAGTCCGGAAGGTTCTGAAAATTGCCAAGGAGCCGATCTCGCTCGAAACACCGATTGGTGACGAGGAAGATTCGCATCTCGGCGACTTTATCGAGGACAAGAACGCTGTTCTACCAATTGATGCAGCGATCCAGTCGAACCTGCGTGAAACCACGACCCGCGTTCTGGCGTCGCTCACGCCGCGTGAAGAACGCGTCCTTCGGATGCGGTTTGGCATCGGCATGAACACCGACCACACACTAGAAGAGGTTGGGCAGCAGTTCTCGGTGACCCGTGAACGTATCCGTCAGATCGAGGCTAAGGCGCTCCGGAAGCTGAAGCACCCGAGCCGGTCTCGGAAGCTGCGGTCATTCCTCGACAGCTGATCGGCCTTCGCGATAACTTGATGAAAACCCGGCACATTTCTGCCGGGTTTTTTGATAAGAAGCGAAAGATTGAGCGCGCCCGTTTGCCGGGCAGGGCAAGGCGAACCGTTTGACCAGTCTCGAAATTCCGGAAAAGCGTCCCGAAACGCCCGAAGTTGCCCCCCGCATCGGGTTTGCAACCGGGGTCGTCGTGTCCCTGGTCTTTCACGGTCTGGCGGCGCTGCTTCTGGTTGGCGGATTTCAAGGACACCGGCCACCTGAGGGAGTGGAGTCGGTTGAGGTGGAGCTGGTGACACTTCCAGAGCCGGTTTCGCCGGAGCCCGTACCCTTGGAGGAAGAGGAGGCGCCACAAGAAGAAGCTGCCGAGGAAGAGCCTCCGGTCGAGGAAGAAGAGCCGGCACCTGAAGAGCCTCAAGAAGAAGAGGCCGAGCAGGAGCCAGAAGAAGACGTGCAGCCTGAGGGACCTGAGGAAAACCCGGAACTCCCGGAGATCCCTGTTTTACAGCCCGTCATTGAATTTGGCGATGAAGATACAGCGCCCGAAGGCAGCGAGTTGGGAGAGCCGCAACAGGCAGAAACCAACCTGGAAGAGCCGAATTTAGAAGACACGCCGATTGAAACGGCAGATGCTTCAGAGCCAGAGCCAGAGCCAGAGCCAGAGCCAGAGCCAGAGCCAGAGCCAGAGCCAGAGCCAGAGCCAGAGCCAGAGCCAGAGCCAGAGCCAGAGCCAGAGCCAGAGCCAGAGCCAGAGCCAGAAACGCCAGTTGAAGATGCGGAAGTCGACGAGGCTGCGCTCGACGAGCGGGAGTTGGACGCGCCCGAGATCGAAACGCCTCTGCCTGTCGAGGCCGGGGAGACTGCTGAACCTGTTGGGGAACCGGAAGACGCTGCCTCCGAGCCGGCCGACCCTGGCCCTGAGCAACCTGAAGCCTTGGACGAAGACGAGACTGCTGAGCCCGTAGAGGCCGGTGCAACTGAAGAGCCGGAGGAGCTGCCAACGCCTCCTGAGGCAGCACCTGAGACGACACTGGACGAACCGGTTGAAGGTGAGCCGGAGGGTGCGGAAGCACAAACGGTTGTTGCCGCGATCCCGCGGACGAAACCGCCTGTGCCAGCGGGGGTGACATCTTCTGCCCCGCGTGGTGAAGCGTTGCGACCAGCCCGCAGGCTGTTGTCAGGCGACCTGCTCGCAGATGGGCGTGTGCGGACTGCCATGCGCGGCATGTCGGACAGTGAGCGGTTGAACCTTTTGTGCGCAACGGAGCTGCGAGCGCAACTACAGGCACAAAATCCGCCAATCCTGCCAGATCTCCTACCGACGTTTCAAACGCCTCCGGGTCTAACGGTGTTGAGGCCAAGCGGTGCGGCGTTCCGAACGTTCGGCACGTGGCACAATGTCGATTTCCGCTGCCAGGTGGATCGCGCGATTACGCGTGTTGAAAGCTTCAGCCTGCGGGTCGGGTCACCCGTGCCGCGATCACAATGGCGCAGCCGCGGATTTCCGATCTTCTGATTATCGGACGAAACGAGTATAAGGTGTCAGTTGATTAGATAGTATTCTTCAAGGATGGCATCAAAAACGCCGGTCTCTTTGACTTTTGCCAGCCCGCGCTGAAATTCTTCGACAAGCTTTGGATCTGTGTCTTTCTGAAAAGCCATATAGGCGTAACCGCTCAGCTCTTGAATTGGCAGCGCACGGCGGATTTTTCTTGGATCTACATTCTCAAGTTCGATGAGTTCCTTGATGACAGCGTCATCAATGATCATCAGGTCTATGCGTTTTAGCATCAATTTGCGGAGGTTCAGCCTGTCGTTTTCAACAGAAGACAGATTGGTAAAACCGTTGGCTTGAAGAAACTCGCCTTTCGCGTCGCCAAAATAGACACCGATCCTCAGAGGCCGTGCATCTTCCAGGGATGTAAGCTCTGGGGCGTTGTCATGGGCCAGTTGATAGAGCGACACTCCATAAGGTGCGATCTGGCCAACCCAGGCAAATTTGTCCTCACGATCCGGAGTTCTGAGGATCGAGTAGATCAGAGTGCCAGGCGTCTGCAATGCCATCTGATAACTGCGCGCCCAAGGCAAGAACTGGATCGGAGCCGCGCGGCCTGTTTCTTTCAAGACAGCCTCGACCACTTCTGTCCCAATGCCCTTCGGAACGCCATCATCCAGATAGTTGAACGGCGGCAGATGCTCTGTGACGATTTCCAGCGTTTCCGCTTTGGCGGTAAACGCGAATGAGATGTACAGCGCAGCTAGGAATGCCAGTTTCAAGATACGCTCCGAGTGGTTTTACAGCTTTGAAGAATACACGAGGAAATCCAACACGCCACAATAAGTGCAGGCAAGAGAGATTGCACAGCCGGTTGAAAGTGACAAAGGCAATGCCGCCAGCATGGTGGACGAACCGAGTATTGCCGGTCGCCAGAGTTTTGGTCGAATCGAGCCAGCTCAATTGATCAGAAGGTATTGGTTCAGGATCTGTTCGTACTGTCCGTTTTCCTTGATGAGTTGAAGGCCGCGCTGCACAGACATCACAAGATCAGGATCCGTTTCCTTGTGAAAGGCCATATAGAGGTGCCCGCTGACTTCGTCGATTCCCAGCGTCCTGCGGACTTTGTTTGAGGCAATGCCTTCTTCCGCGAGGAGGGGGCCAATCACACTGTCATCGATCGCAATAAGATCGATGCGCCCCAGCATCAGCTTGCGCAGGTTTAGATGATCATCTTCGGTTGTTTGCAGATTTTGAAACCCGTTTTTTCGCAAAACGGCCTCCTTGGCATCGCCCCGGTAGACACCAACCTGTAATAACCTGGCATCACTTAGCTGGGTTAATGTGATCACTGGTTGGTCCGCGCGTTGATACAAAGACGCACCGAACGGCGCGATTTCTCCGACCCAGGCAAACAACGCCTCGCGTTCCGCCGTTCTTGCGATGGAATAGACCAGTGTGTTGGGTTTTGTTAAAGCGATCTGGTAGGCCCGGGCCCAAGGCATGAATCTGATTTCGGACGTATGTCCGGCAGCATCCAAGGCAGCTTGTACGACCTCTGTCGACATGCCGCGCGCTTCGCCATCTTCCAAATAGTTATACGGGGGCAGGTGTTCGGTGACGATCGTGATGTGCTCTGCCTTTGCCGGCAGTGCGATTAACGCCAACAGGATCAATAAAGAAAAAACTCTCAACGCTTTAATTGTCATGGTGTTTATCTTTTTATCTCACCTCTTCTTTCCTAGGGTAAATTGGATTTGTAATCAAATGCTAAAAAGTAATTCAAAATATATTGCTTGTATTTTGTTTGTGCGCAACTTTTGAATTGTAGAGTATTGTACGGTAGGCTGGCCCCTCTGATCCGCGGGCTCTCGCTTTGAAATATCGATCGCAGCTTTAAACTGATTGTCTTGATTTTGGTGAGGTTCCGTACACCAGGGGCGCGATGCGGTCTTGTCCCCGGGATCGTTGGACGGCACACTCCTTTCAACCAAACATCATCAACCTGTTGAGTTCCAATGCCAAACAAGCAATCGCGTTTTCTGATCGACACGTATTTCGCTGCATTCAATGCCGGTGACACCAAGAAAATGGAAAGCTTGGTCGCCGAGGATCTGATCCATGATGTCAATCAGGGTGAGCGCCGGCTGGGCAAGGACGCTTTCTGGTCGTTCAACGTTCACATGACCCGCTGCTACAAAGAGCGCCTAACGGATATCGTTCTGTTTGTGAACGAGGAGGGCACGCGAGCGGCTGCCGAATTCATCGTTCACGGCACGTATATTGCGACCGATGAAGGGCTGCCGGAGGCCGACGGTCAGACCTATGCGCTTCCTGCCGGAAGTTTTTTTGAAATTCGCGACGGCCAGATCGCTCGCATTACCACCTACTACAATCTCCAGGATTGGATTGCCCAAGTGGGGGGTGAGGCTAAGGAAGCCTCGTAAAATCAATCGCCGATGTCTTTCACGTCTCTGGGTGTTTGCTGAATAGCAACCCATAGGCTCGTGAGATCGAGCTGTGTGCCGTTTGCCTCAGGACACCCTTGACGTGCTTCAAAAAACTATATAACTAGAATTATAGTTATATTGATTGCGCTGACAGGGACGAGGTGTGTCATGGTTCTGGAAGAAGCCGCGCAAGGCTTTGCGGCGCTGGGCTCTGAAGCCCGGCTGCAAGTGTTGTTGACCTTGGTCCGTGCGGGCCGTGACGGGTTGAGTGTCGGTGACATTCAAAGCCGCACCCGCATGGCCGCGTCCACGCTGGCGCATCATCTCAAGTTTCTCGCATCTGCAGACCTGGTGGTTCAGGAGAAAGACGGCCGGTCGGTGATCAACCGTGCCGCTTTCGAGCGGCTGGAACTGCTGGCTGGGTACATCTTGAAGGAATGCTGCGCGGAAGAGGGCAAGTCCTTCGTTCTTGGCGTTGAAAGGAAAGCGGCAAATGACTGAGACCGTAGACGTGGCGCAAAACACGAGCTGCTGCGCATCCGGCACTGATGGCCAAGGCGCGGCAAAACAAACGTGGTCCATTAAGCGGTTTCCAGGACGGGACTATATCCTGTCGCCCTGGGCAATTGTTGTGACCGTTCCAGTTCTGGTCTTGGTCCTCGACCAAGTTCAATTCGTGCCGTTCGTGAGCTTTGCCATTCAGGCGTTCCTCGGCACCTTGCCCTACATCGCGTTCGCGGTCCTGTTGATTGCGTGGCTGAAAGCGGCCGGAGCAGAATCCTATGTGGGCAAAGCCTTTGAAGGGCGTGAAACTCAGGCCATCGTTCTGGCGGCTTTGTTTGGCGGGCTGGCTCCCTTCTGTTCCTGTGAAGTGATCCCGTTCATTGCCGGTCTGCTGGCGGTTGGTGCTCCGCTGTCTGCAATCATGGCATTCTGGCTGTCGTCGCCGCTGATTGATCCGCCAACGCTGTTGATTACAGCGGGTGCACTTGGCTGGGAGTTTGCCATTGGCAAGGCGGTCTTCGCGGTGGCCCTTGGTTTATTTGGCGGCGCGTTGGTGGCATTTGCCATCCGCTCAGGCCTGTTTTCAGATCCGGTGCGTGTCGGATCGTCCGTCTCTGGCTGTGGCTGTGGCACATCGCCAAAGACAGGCCGGCCAGTCTGGCAATTCTGGAAAGAGAGTGAGCGCACAAGTACGTTCGGAACCGAGCTCAAGGCAAATGCTTTGTTCCTCGTGAAGTGGCTGGCCCTGGCTTATGTGCTTGAGGCATTGCTGGTCACCTATGTGCCAGCGGACATGATTGCGCGTGTTGTTGGCGGTGAAGGTGTTGGCACCATTGTCATTTCCGCTTTGGTCGGTATGCCGGCCTACCTCAACAGCTATGTGGCTCCGCCGCTGCTTGCAGGTCTGATGGACCAGGGCATGGGCGCAGGCGCTGCGATGGCCTTCATGATCGCAGGTGCTGTCAGCTCCATTCCGGCAATGGCTGCGGTGTGGTCGCTGGTCAAGCCGCCAGTGTTCGCAACCTACCTTGGACTTGGTTTCACCGGTGCGGTTCTGTCGGGGCTTTTGTTCCAGATGATCGTCTAATCAAATTTCGGACTTGAGGGGGCACCATGTCCATCTTCGTGAATGTAACTATTCAACCTGACCAGGAACACGGCCGGAAACTGTTGGTTCCGACCGGAATTCCAACCCCGCACCAGACACCCGTTTCTTTCAAGGTGGAAGGTGGCACTGTTGAACTGAGCGGAGAAGTCTCAACCGGGCAGATGGCGGCTCTGATTTCACCGGAAGAGGGAAAGCCGGTAACCGTCTCTTATGCCTACGCAGATGGCGGCTCGGGTTATCCGGAGCCGATGTTTCAGCCCCGGTTGAACCGGTTCACGCGCGCGGCAAACGAGCTTGTTGACGATGTGCGCGGGCTCGTTGACAGCTCAAAAGACGGTCACGCGGCCATTGAGGCGATCGTCAATGCGGTTGCAGAGAAGTTTCACTACGGACATCCGGAGGTGCGCTTCAATGATGGCCTCGATGAAGTGCCGTATATCTCCTGCGGTCTGACGGAAGGGTCTTGTGTTGACATCAACACGTACCTGATTGCATGCCTCCGGGCCGCAGGGCTCGAGGCCGGATATGTCTACGGCTACTTCTTTCCGGAAGAAAAGAACGGAACCTGCGTTGATGGTCACTGCTGGGTGGTGACACGGCACGAGGGCGTGGTTCTGGAGTGGGACATTGCACACCATTTGAAACTTGGGACACGGGAAATCTGCTGCTGTCTCAATCCCAAGCCGGGTCACCGGGTGGCGACCGCGCATTCTATGGGTCTAAGTTTCCCAACGCTCGGCATCCATGAGACCAAGCTTCTCGGCGAACCAGCCTGGATTTCCTCAGACGGCAAGCTGGCAAGCGCAGATCTCGACATTCGATGTTCAATTGCCGATGAAGCTGTTGCGGCTTAACCGGTAAACCCGGCCAAAGTCCCGGATCAAGTCCGGAACGATAAAGTGGGCGGCGTTGCGCTATTATTGAGGGGCAACGCCGATCTTGCTTCTTAACTGCGTTTCCGGCTGAAAACCATCTTCTGACCTGCCAGCTTGTCCTGCGGGCCGGTCCATGCGTAGGCTAATAGAGCGGGTTCTGTTTTGGACACTGTTATGCGGTGGGCGTGTTCCGGCGGGTTGAAGATCATGGATCCAGGCGCATAAACGCCCTGATGGTTTTCAGAAACGGCGCCTGAAAGGCAAATATAACTTTCCGAAATCCCGTCATGTGAATGCGCCGGATAGGTGCAATTCGGGGCAAAGAGAACCAACCCCAGGATCACCTCAGTCGTCAGGATTGGGCCGTTGGGGCCACAAAGTTCGGCATAAGCGTATTTCTTGTCGAGCCCGCGCGGAACTTTCTCATAGCCATATTGCCACGTCAGCTGGTCCTGCACGGATTCAATGGAGCGGATCAAAGTGGCTGTGCGTTCAAGGCGTCCTTCATCCAGCGCCCGCTTCAGATGGGCTGTCACCGGTTTGTGGGCCGGGGCATCGAAACGAAGTTCGGCATTTGATTTTATGACGCGGGAAATCGACTCGCGGACAGCACGTTGGTGAGCCCTGATGCGGTCACTGCCGCCGGAGGACAAAAAGCGATAGACCTCATAATATTCCCGGAGGAGGTAGCCCCAGTCGGGATAATCCGACAGCCGCCGGTGTGCCAAGGTCTCCGGTTCGCTCTTTTCAATTTCCAGCAAGGTGCGATCTCCTCTCGCCAAAATGGAGGCGCTGCAGTGTGTCCGCGTGGCAAAGTAGAGGCTTTTGTCACGGCGGCAATCACAAACACATATGCGGCATGCACGAATTCCGGAAAATCACATATTGCGCTTGGCGTATGGCCAGCTAACCTGCGCGCCGCATATCTTGGGAAGTCTTCATGTCTGTCATTATTGTCGGGGCCGGAATATCCGGTCTGTCTACCGCCTGGGCCCTCACCAAACGCGGCGTGTCCGTCACGCTGGTTGAACAGGGCCCAATCCCCAATCCCTTGTCGGCTTCCGGCGATCAGCACAGGATCATCCGCCGGGCCTATGGTGGGCATGGCGGGTATCAGCGCCGGATCGGTCACGCTTACGCAGCCTGGGACGAAATGTGGGCGGACATTGGCCAAAAGCACTTGGTAGAGACCGGCTTTCTGCTGCTTTCTCAGATCGAAGGGGACGGCGGCGATGAATACCGCACCGGTCTGATCGACGGTGGTTACCCGTTTGATGACATGTGTGCCTCGGAGACTGCCGCGCGCTTTCCGTTCATTGATGCAGATACGATCCGCTGGGGCGCTTACAGCGACGAGGGCGGTGTTCTGCTGTGCCAGAAAATTGCCAGTGATCTGCGAGATTGGCTCCAGGAAAAAGGAGCTGACATCCGCGAGAACACGCGGGTTATATCGGTCGATCCAGACGCTGGATCCGTGACGGTCGCCGATGGATCTGTCCTTCTTGCAGATCATGTGATTGTCACGGCCGGAGCCTGGACGCTCGGCCTGTTTCCAAAGTTCAAAACAAGCCTCACCACCTACAGGACGGCAGTTGTGTATCTCACGCCGCCAGAAGACTTAAAGGCGGCGTGGGTTGCCGGTCCCGCGATCCTCGATCCCGGTGGAACCATCGACGGCTATGTTCTCCCGCCAGTCCCGGGAACGGGCCTCAAATTCGGAGCAGGTATTCACAAATACACCGCAGAACCCGATCAGGACCGGGTTGCCAAGGCCGACGAAGGCGAAACGTTGCGAGACTACTTCTCGCCGCCGTTCGGCCGGATCAAGGAATACAAGGTCGATGATGTTGTGACCTGCGCTTACACCTTCACATCAGACGAGCATTTCTTCTGCACGACAGAGGGCAAGGCGACGGTCGTCTCCGCATGCTCCGGGCACGGCTACAAGTTCGGGGCCGTTGTCGGGCAAAAACTTGCAGATGGGTTTCAAACAAGAGACATGGACACGGCCCGTATCTGGCTGGAAGCCAGGGATTGACCGTCTGCGTGAAGGCGTGAGCACACAATGAAACAAACCGGGAGGGCATCAAGTGCTCTGCCCGGTATGTGTTTCAGCCCTTAAAGCAGATGTCCGGAGTGCAGCAGATAGCGTTCTGCAGTTGCCTTTTCTGGCCGGATTCTGTCCTTTTGAGGGTCTGAAAACAGCGACTTGAACCAAGTCTTCTGGTTGTTCATTGCCTGGATCATCAGATCCTGGGCGTTGGGTTGGATGTGTTTCTTGCTCATCTCTATCACTCCCTTTCAAGGACACGGCGAAGGTGCCGTTTCTTGTTAGGTGTTGAGCAAAGATGAGAAGCGCATGTCCAATCCGTGAACGTCTTGTTATGTAGAGAGATTTCCGGCTGCAAAGCAAAAAAAGCGGGCTTGAAGCCCGCTTTTTTGTGGATCTGCGCAACACATAGGGGCGACTTAAGCTTTTGCCCGGCCTTCTTCGACTGCGTCGAGGATGAACTTCGGAAGTGCGAAAGAAGCGGCATGGACATCGGGCGTATAATACCGGGTGTCGAAACCCGCAGCCTTGAAACGCTCCTCAAGGATCGAAGCTGCTTGTTTGCGTAGGTCCACGTTGTCGCTTGCCCATCCAAGGGTCATGTGACCGCCGAAATAGGTCGGAATGGCCGCAATGTAGGCTGCGGCATCCGTGAAAATGCGGGAGAACCGCTCCACACTGGTGACAAGTTCGTCTCGTTGTAAAAACGGTACGCCGTTTTGAGTCACCAGGACCCCACCCGGGGTCAGGATACGGTGAATGTCGCGGTAAAACTCTTCTGAAAAGAGGACTGCGCCCGGGCCGTGTGGGTCGGTGCTGTCGACGATCACGACATCAAAACGCCGGTCTGTTTCAGCGGCAAATTTCAGGCCGTCTTCAATCACCAGCTCAAACCGCGGATTTTCCAGAACACCCGTGTTGAAGTCGGCAAAATGCTCTTCGGAGAAGTCAACGACCGACTTGTCGATCTCGACCTGAACGAGGCTTTCCACGCTTGCGTGCTTCAGAACTTCTTCGGCCAAGCCGCAATCACCGCCGCCAACGATCAGAACAGACTTTGCCGCGCCGTGTGCGATGATCGGCACATGGGACATCATCTCATGGTAGATGAATTCGTCCCGCGTGGTGACCTGCGTCACCCCGTCGAGCATCAAGATCTTTCCAAACACAGGATTGGAAAAGAGCACCAGATCCTGGTGCTCTGTCTTTTCCTGATAGAGGATCTCGTCGCAGGTGTAGCTGACCTGAACGCCCGGATGGAGCGTTTCGTTGAAGACCAGACCGTTGCTCATTCTGCCGCATCCAGAGCATGCGGTTTTGACAGCTGGTTCGCCACCTCACGCCCGCGCAGCAGCTCGGAAACAGCAGTCTTGCCCGGCTTGAAAGCCTTGCGCAGCACTTCAACGCACTTCTCGGGCTGTGCATCTCCGCACATGAAGACGTCAAAGGCGGCATAGCCAGCTTCCGGCCATGTGTGAACGGAGATATGGCTTTCCGCTAGCACCGCAACGCCTGACACACCGGTTGGCTCGAAGGGGTGCAGGTGAATGTGCAACAAGGTTGCTCCGGCCTCTTCGACACACGCGCGCATGGTCTCTTCCATATAGGCGAGATCATCAATGCGTTCAGCATCGTAGAGGTCAATAATCAAATGCGCACCAGCGCAGTGGACCCCTTCTTTTTCAATGAAGTGATCCAGGCGGTCGTCTGAATACACAGAGGCCGCGGTCGAAACGTTTTCTTCCTTCTGGGTGGTGCTTCTTGGCTCGGCAACGCTGATGGCGTCTTCTGCTACGCGAGCCTCCAAGTCCATCCCCAGTTCGAAGAGGGCGTTGCTTTTCATGATCGCTCTCCCAAACCAGCAGATGTCCCCGGTGGAGGGCCTTGGCCCCTATTTCCGGAGCGCCCTCCTTACAGATATTGTCTTTGAATCTCAATGGGGTGATCGCAAAAAATTGCTGCGGATTGTGCAGCTCTGCTATGTGATGCACTACGATAGAACGGATCGGTGAAAAAACATTCCGCGATTTGAGGGCGTTAGCAATGGCAATTGAGATCCGGCGATTAACTGGCGAAGAACTGAAAAAAACTTTGGGTGCGTTGGCTCAGCTGCGCATATCGGTTTTTCGGGCCTGGCCGTATCTTTATGAGGGCTCGCTGGACTACGAAGAAAAGTATTTGGGTCGGTATGCGGAGACGGAAGACGCAGTGATTGTTGGCGCCTATGTTGGCGACCGCTTGGTCGGGGCGGCGACAGGAGAGCCGCTTGGCGGAGAATACGAGGCTTTCCAGGCCCCGCTGCGCGCAAAGGGCTTCGATCCGGACAAGTTGTTTTACATGGCTGAATCGGTCCTGGACCCAACGTATCGCGGGCGAGGAATTGGTCATCTCTTCTTTGACGAACGAGAAGCCCATGCAAAGGAGTTGGGTTTTGATGAGGCTGTCTTTTGTGCAGTCGTGCGCCCGGATGATCATCCGATGAAACCGGCGGACTACCGGCCGCTGGATTCGTTCTGGACAAAGCGCGGTTATGCAAAGCTGGAGGGCGTGATGGTAGCCTTCCCATGGCAAGACGTCGGTGAAAGTGAAGAAACCGACAAACCCATGCAGGTTTGGCATCGGCGGTTCTGACGTTTGGCCGATCCAGCAACTGCCAAGAGCAACCATCGACATATGTCAGTGATTGACCGCGGGAGATCCTGGCTATGATGCAGTCTTACTTGTAAGCCGAGAAGGCTCAAAGATTGGGGAGGTCCTTTTGTGGGCGATACGGCGGACGAAGCTGGTAATTTGACATGGGACCCGCGCGAGATCCGGGACTGGCTGCTGGAGCAGGGGCGTTTTGAAAAGGACCTGCACAGCTTGCTTCAAAGTTTGGGTGGCCAACTCCTGGAAGCGGGAGCGCCGGTCTGGCGGTTGCGGCTGGTGATGCGCACCCTGCATCCACTCACAACCGCTGTCGGTTCGGCTTGGGAACGTGAACCCGGCGGATCACGGCGGGTCGAGTCCGCCCACGGCCTTGAGCAACGACCCGCCTACATCGGCAGTCCCATGCAAATAGTTTCACAGACACGAACACCTTACCGGCGGCGTTTGAGCAATGAACTCGAAGATCAGGACCATAAAGTCTTGCATGAACTGAAAGCCCGCGGCGCGACGGATTACCTTGCACTGCCGCTGCGCTTTTCTGACGATAGGGGCGCGATTTTTGTCGTGACCACCGATTGCAGCGGCGGTCTGTCGGACGCCGATGTTGAGGCCTTTACTAGAATTGGAGCGGCTTTGGCCCCGATTGTCGAGGTCTATCGGTTCCGCGATACTTCGGCAGCCATCGCGGAAGCGTATCTCGGGCGGCGGACCGGTCAAATGGTGCTCGATGGCCGGATAAGGCGGGGCGATATCGAGCGCATTCATGCCGCCATTATGGTCAGCGACATCCGAGATTGGACCGGTTTGAACATGCGTCTGTCCGCGGAAGAGGCGTTGGGCCGCGCCAACCGGTACTTTGAAATCATTGCCGAGGCAGTGGAAGGCAAGGGCGGTGAAATCCTGAAGTTCATCGGAGACGGTGTGCTTGCGATCTTTCCGACTGAGGATGGTCAAGCCGACGATCGCGCCGTATGCGCGAACGCTCTGGAAGCAGCTCAAACCGCGCTGCAGTGCGCCCAGGAGGCAGAGCCGCCACTTGATCTCACTTTCGGCATCGGTCTGCATTTTGGGGAAGTTCTTTACGGCAATATCGGATCATCACGCCGAATAGACTTTACGGTACTCGGTTCCGCCGTAAATCTGGCATCTCGTCTGGAAGGATTGTGCCGGCAATGGGATCGGCAGGTTTTATTTTCGGAAGATGTGGCAGGCCGGCTCAGTGTGGAGATGGAAAAATTGGGTTCCGCAGAATTGAAAGGAGTGAACGAGAAAGTTGGTGTTTTTGGTAGTTTGAATACGTGTAATAATTCAAATTTCAAATACTAACGATAATTCGATTGTAATATATTCTAATGTAATAATTACATTTCTTGTATTTATCCTATTTAATACTGTGATCATTGTTTGCCTTTATCGTTTTCCAATCCATGCTGAGGCAGTTCCAATGCGGAAATTCCGCCTCCATGAAGTGTTGGAGGACTATGAAGATGATCAATTGGAAAATGGTTGCCGGGGCCGGTGTCGCCGTTTGTATGCTGGCAGGGCAGGCGTCCGCGACAGAATGCCCCCGTGGCGGGACTTTGATCGCAGGCGCCAGTGATTACCGGCCGTATCAGAAGGTCGAGGGCAACGAAGTCAGCGGAATGGACTTTGAAGTCATCGCTGTTGTGCTCGACAAGCTCGGATGCGGATTGGAAACCCAGGCGCTCCCTTGGGCCCGCCATCTGAAAGGGTTGGAAGACGGCAATGTCGATATTGCCTCCCCGGTTTCCAAGACGGAAGAGCGCGAGGCCTTCGCGCATTTCAGCAGTCCCTATGTTGATGCACAGGAAGTCCTGTTCGTGCCGGCCGGCAAAGAAGGGGCGTACAACTCTCTGGCTGATTTCTTCGAAAAGGGCGGCAAGCTCGGGACTATCCGAGAATATGCATATGGCGGTGACTTCAATGGCCTGAAGGACAAATATGCCAGTCAGATCGATGACACCGACAGCCAGGAATCCAACCTGAAGAAACTTGCCGCTGGACGTATCGATGCGACATTGGGTGAAGTGTTCGTGGTGTCGGAGGATATCAAGCGGTTGGGGTTTGGTGACAAAGTCGTGGCGTCAAATGTCATCATCTCTTCCGATGCATCCTACATCATGTTCAGCAAGAAGAGCGTGCCGGAAGAGTTCGTAACGGCTTTCAGCGAGCAAATGCAGGCGATGAAAGACTCCGGCGAATTCGACACCATCACGGCGAAGTACAAGTAAGCCCGAATGGGCTACGATTAAACGCGTCCCAATGCGAACAGCATTGGGACGCGTTGTTCTTCTGGCCCAAATTCAAAAACTAGCAGAGCATATCGTTAAAAAAGATAATGTTTTTCGCCTGGTGTTTGTCTGATGGCAGAGGCGGCTTCGGTATGTGCAGCGGAACAAAGCCCATCAACGGATCTGGACGTTCATCCAGCCGCCATTGATCACCAACACGTGTGCCGGATTTAAACCCTTTATTGAGCGAATGGCCCGACACTTGTCGGAAAGTTGAGCCGTGTTTGTTGCGGTGAACGGCTGAGTGCGGGCAAAACGAGAAAAAGAATGGCGAGAGTTGCCAAGAAATCTTTGAGTGCCAATACATTAATCCTCGCGCTGCTTGGCCTGTGGATCGGCGTTATATTATTGGGGTCACCAGCAATCTCTCAGGAACTGAGGCTTGTGACGTCGCCGTGGCCGCCATCCAACTACTTGGATGAGGAAGGACAGCCAACCGGTCTTACCGTCGCAATCATCGAAGCCATAAAAGCGAAACTCGGTTTGTCGACGCCGATCGAAGTGATCCCTTGGGCTCGGGGTTACAAAACCGCGCAGTCAGAGCCGAACATCCTGTTGTTCACCGCAGCCAAGACCCCGGAACGGGAAGAGATGGGCTTTACGTTCATCGCGCCGGCCGTGATGTGGACACATGGGCTGCTTGCCAAGAATGATTCCGGAATCGAGATCGAGAGTCTTGAGGACGCCCGTTCGCAAGGTTTGACCGCAGTTGGGGTTCGAGGATCCTGGCAGGTCAAATTGCTTCAGGAAGCAGGCATTGACACAGTCGAAGCGGATGATCAGGAAACATGTGCCCGGATGCTTCTGGCTGGCAGGGTTGATGTGTGGATCACATCACAGTTGCAGGCGTCGGTGGTTCTTGAAAACATCGATGCGGAGCAATCCTCCGTGGAACCTGTTTTCATCCATAGACGTTCACCGTCTTATCTCATGGTGTCGAACGGCACTGACCCGCAACTTCTGCAAAAGTGGGAAAACGCTTTTGATGAGCTGAAGAACAGCGGCGAACTTCACAAGGTGGCAGAAGAGTGGAGTCAAAAGCTGGGCATTCCGCTCATATACGATCCGGAAGAAGGCTTTTCCGCCAAAAACGATGCTCTCGATACCACTGGCTGAACCTCAGTGACACCAACGCCATAAAATGGCGCAAGGGCAATGAATGCCCCTGCGATTGATGGTGTTGATTAGTTCGCGATCTGCCATTGAATGGTGACCGAGGCAGAAATGGTTTCTTCCCCTGCCTCGATCGGAACAGCATCGGCCTTGGCCATCATCATGCCTTCTGCGCGCATCATGACCGGCCGGGGCATCTGAATGCCGGTTTCTGAAATCGAGACAATGCCGCCGAGTTCAACACCGGCCGCTTCTGCAAAAATGCCAGCTTTGTGTTTTGCTTCCTGCACTGCGCGCTTGCGAGCCTCGTCGAGTTTCTCGTCCGGGTCGCTCACCTGAAAGCGGATGCCGTCGACCGAGTTCGCGCCGCTGTCGACGACACCTGTCAGGAGGTCGCCAAGTTTGGTCAGGTCGCGGACATTGATTTCCACCCCGTTGCGCACTTCATAACCGGTGATGTCTGGCTGGCGGTTCGAGTTGTCCGTGATGCGCTCATATCGCGGATAGATCGCAAAGCCGCTTGTCTGAATGTCCTTGGCCTCAATTCCGGCAGCTTTGATCTTCTCGATCACCTTGGCGAGATCGGCAGTGTTTCCGGACAGAGCATCAGCTGCCGTCTTTGAGATCGTGACCACCCGTGCGGTGATCACCGCCATGTCGGGGGCGACAGAGACTGTTCCGCGGCCGTCCATTGTGATTGTCCCGGTGAGGGCAGCGGTCTCATCGGCATAGCCAGGAGCGGCGGCGAATGATGCCACCGTGAATGCGGCGGCGATGAAGGCATTTCTTGAAACTTTTGGCAGCTTGCCAATGCTCGACTGAATGAACTGCTGCATGGGTCTTATTCCTTTGAACGATATTTAAAAACTGTTGCAGAGGTGAACCGCCAATAGGGCAGGGGTAAGGCCACGTGGTTCAGCTGGCATTCATCTAGTCCGTGCCCTCCGAATAAGGGATCAGCTCCCCGGCTGAGTGGCGGCGGGCAGATCGCCGATCTCGCCGTTTTCGGAAAGCAGCACCGCAACAGGCCTTGCTGCCTCGATTTTGGAACACACGATCACGATCATCACCGTCAGCGGCACACACAGCACCATCCCGACCACACCCCAGATCGCGCCCCAAAGCGCCAACGATAACATGATCACCAGGCCGGAGAGGTTCAGGTTTGCCCCCATTAGCCGGGGTTCGATCAGATTCCCAATGGAAAACTGGATAAGTCCAAGGCCCGTCGCGATAATCAAAAAGGGACCAAGGGTGTCGTAATAAACGATCGCCAGAAGGCTCGGGAAAATCACGCCGATCAAAGACCCGATCGTCGGGATGTAGTTCAGGACAAAGGCGATGAACCCGAAGAGGGCCGCGTAGGGCAGGCCAATTGCAATGAGAACCAGGCTTGTGAGGACGCCGGTTGCCACAGACACCGCGGTCTTGATTGTGAAGTAATGCATCAGGGAGGAATTGATTTCCGCGCGGATCGCAAAAGCGGCTTTCGCCCGCTCCGGTGTCGCGAACAGCTTCTCGAACTTCCGGTCGAAGGTGGACTGCTCGAGCAGCAGGAACAGCACATAGATGAAGACAAGGCTCGCAGACCCCGCAATTGCGGTCACCACACTTGCTCCCGCAGTCACCATCCTTGGCACCACGGAGTCCGGGAAAAGGTCCCGCAGTTCCACCGGGTCGTTGAGATGGAACAGATCCGCTGCCTGCATGAACAGCTCTTCCAGCCGCCGTTGATAGGTCGGCGCATCCTGGGCGAGCTGGGTAAGGTTGACGGCGACAATGTCCAGAACAAATGTGCTGACGCTGAAGATTGTCAGAAGGGCGAGGGGAAACGCCACAAGCCCGGGCAGATGAAAATTCCCGTAGCCGATCCGCCGGTATACGTTCGACAGCGCGTTGATCATGTACCAGACGATGATTGCGATGATGAACGGCAGAAGCAGGGACCGCCCGACCACCAAAAGCCAGCCAACCATGGAAATCAGGAAGACGGTAAGGGTCAGGGTTAACAGGGGTGAGCGCATGCGAAGGTCCCGCCAAACTGATTGGCATTGCAGATTCTTTCGCCCGACCGTACCCCGCTCCGAGGGCCATTGAAAGTCCGGTTCGTATCGGGGAATATGGACCTCTTCGGGAGAGGACCAAACCGCGGGAATGAGCAGTTTCCCGTTCTTGCGTGCACAGTCAGGACGTGACATTGTGCGGCGCTTTTTGCTTCCCGCTTCCGGAGGCGCAATAACAAGAGGTCGTCGATGAATTCCAAAGCTGTTCGCCGCTTGCTGCGCGTGATCATTCCACTGGCCATTTTGTTTTGGCTCGTGCCGTGGATTGCGGGCATCTTCATTGTGTGCGGCTTGATCGACTTTGCCCGCCACAAGCGGTTCGACAGTGCGCTGATCGCCAAGTACTTCTCCGGCAACGGCCTTCTGACGTGGGTGCTGTCACCGGTGAACCTGCTCTTTGATTTGATCTCCAAGCGTCATCATTACCGCATGCAGCTGAGCGAGTTTCCTGATGAGGAGCGCGCTGAAATCGAAGAGATGCTTCAGGTCTTCAAGGATCGCCAGGATGAAATCCTCACCGACTTGAAGGCCCGCATGGGCGACAAGCGCCGCGGCATGGTTTTTTATCGCTGGTATGACGAACAGGGCGATCAGTCGATCCCTGAGTTCAATCGCGACTTCAAATACATCAAGACGATCGGCGTGTCCCTGTTCAATGGTCAGGAGAAGACGTCTCTCCATTTCGGCCCGCTCCGCCTCACCATCCGTCTCCTCTACAACATGACCACCCGCCAGAGCGATGAGGTGTTCATCGAGGTGAACGGTGAGAAGCATTTCTGGCACGACGATCCGCTGTTCATCTTCGACGACACGATCCAGCACCGCTCGGTCAATGGCGAAGACGGCCTGCGCGCCTGCGTGTTCGTCGATGTTCTGCGCCCAAGCGCGTTCACCGGTCTTCAAAATATCTGCGTGAAGATCTTCAACGTGCTTCTTTCGGGCATCAATCGGGTCTTCTACAAGAACTGGGACATGCTGAACAAGAAACAGGACGGCGCCGCACCCGCTGCTGGCGAGTAACTTCCTGAGGTCAAATTCGTAAGGGCCGCGCCGGTTTTCTGCCGGTGCGGCCTTTCCTGTTTGAAGAGCGGCCGTTGAACCGCCGTGCTGCGCTTTCAGAATGAAGTTTTTGCCTGATGAGTGTGCGGGTACAGGTGCAAAGAAGCTGCGCTTTGGGTCACGCAAACACTGCGTTGTTGAGGAGGCTGGAAACCGCTTGAGAGGCCGGGGCCTTTCGTGTAGTTAGCAAATCAGGGCGTGTGCCAAATCACGTTTGGCCGCCCTCGTGGGCCTGTAGCTCAACTGGTTAGAGCCGTCCGCTCATAACGGATTGGTTGGGGGTTCGAGTCCCTCCGGGCCCACCACTTTTCTCCAGCATATCTCTCTCGGTGAGCCCTTCGGGAAAGGCAATCAGACTGTCAGGCCTGATCGCAAAGCGCTGGAACCGTCTTGAATTTCGCTTCCAAGAAATCGGTAAATGCCCGAACCCGCGCAGAGGGCAGGCGGGAAGGTGGGCGCACGGCAAACACTTTCCAGTACGGAGAGACAGTGTGCTGTTCCAAAACCGGTATCAATGACCCGTCGGTGAGTTGGCCGGCGATTTCCCAAGCGCATTTTCTAGCTACTCCGAGACCTGAACAGGCGGCCTCGGTGATGGCTTCGGCGCTGGTACTCGAGAAGTTGCCGTTGATCTTCACATCATGGAGCGCGCCGTCGGTGCTCGCGAGCGACCAAGTTCTCATGTCTTCCCGCGCCAGGCAGTTGTGGTGCTTCAGATCTGCAAGGGTCGTCGGAACACCGTGACGTTGAAGATACTTTGGCGAAGCAACAAGGAGCCTGGGGCTCTCGGCCAACTTGCGTGCCTTCAGTGTTGATGGAGCCAGTTCGCCGATACGTATTGCCATATCGAACCCTTGTTCGACGATATCTATCACCGAGTCACTCATCGCAAGTTGGAGAGTAACGCCGGGATGGTGTTCAAGAAATTCTGTTACGTGAGGCGCTATGTGCAAGCGGCCGAAAGATGCAGAACACGCAACTCGAAGGTCTCCCTTGATGTCCTGCGCATCCGGCTGGATATCGGCGAGGGCTTCCTCAACGTTGCCGAGAATACGCTTTGCGTGTGCGAGAAATATCTCACCGTCCGTAGAAAGAGAAACCGCGCGGGTGGTTCGGTGAAGAAGCTGCGTTCCAACTGTTGTCTCAAGAGCCTGCAAACGCTGCGTAGCAGCCGTCGCTGACAGACCGAATTCTGCACCCGCCTTCCCGATTGCACCCAACGCGGCGACCCGCACGAACAATTCGAGCGACTTGAGGTCGATGGACATTATTCTTTTTATCCAAATAGTAATTTTGATTTCCAGCCGATTATTAATTGAAAGTGGAGCTTAACTAAAGGGGCAGACGAAGAAATGCGGCCGACGCCGCTTCAAATCTCAGGGTTCAAAAGATGCGTTACTCCTCCCAGGCAATCGCCACTGTCTTCGCTGCTGCACTTACCGCCACTTCAGTTTCTGCTCAGGATCAGACGTCTGCTGAAGGGGTGCAGGTTGTTCCAAGTTCGGCCGTTGAGTTCCAGCCCCTCAACCCGGCGCGTGGAGACGCCAGTCCGCAAGCAGGTGTCTTGTGGGGTGACATTCGCGAAGACGCGCCGACCGGCACCATCATCCGGTTCAAACCGGGCTTCAGTTCGCCGCCGCACATCCACAACATCACGTACCGGGCTGTTGTGATCAGCGGAGCAGTACACAATGACGATCCGTCCGCAGAACTCATGTGGATGGGGCGGGGCTCGTTCTGGACGCAACCCGCTGGCGCGTCTCATATCACGGCAGCGCGCGAGGATGCGGGGCTGTCCAGCGCTTTTCTGGAAATCCAGGAAGGTCCGTATCTGGTTCAACCCAAGGACAGAGCTTTTGCCAATGGAGAGTTCCCGGTGAACGTGGAGGCCGACAATATCGTTTGGATCGATGCCGGGGACGTGTCGTGGGTCGATGCGCCTGGGGCGTCGGCAGGTGAAAACGGACCACAAATGGCCTTTCTCTGGGGGAACCCAAGTGAGGGTGAGAAAAATGGGACTTTTCTCAGATTGCCATCAGGTTTCAAGGGAGCGATTGCCGGCGGAGACAGCTGGTTGAGGGCTGTTGTCATACAGGGCGCTGTTACCCATCAAACAACTGCGGCAGAAGATGCCACGCCGCTCGATCCAGGGAGCTATTTCGGTTCGCAGTCTGCGACCGCGCATATGGTGACATGTGCTGGATCGGAAGCGTGCATTTTTTACATGAGCGTTGATGGCAAGTATGAGGTCTCCAGCTCTTGATCTGAAGAGCCGTTCCAATATCCAAACCATGTAAGACACAGCAGCAAACGGCTGTGTCTTGCCCACTTTCCTTTACTAGAGCAGCGGGGGCGGCCGAGGGGATGGATTGATGCGTTTTTTCCAACCGGCTGCCAAGCCGCAGGTTTCGAAATCCGTTGCTGACGCCATCGCACGGGAAGAGGCGTCCGGCCTGTCTTATGTCTTCTGGGGACGGAACCTGGTTCTGGTTCTTTTGGCCATTTGGGTGTCGCTCACGCTCCCTTTCGAGCGATCATCACTATACCTTAGCGCTATCCTTGCCTTCACCGCCCTGGGGATCGTTCCATACGCCCTGCGGCATCGCACCGGTGCCAATACCGGACCCGTTTTGGCTTTCATTGTTCTTGATGCGGCAGCACTGAGTTTTGTTCTGATTGTGCCAACGCCTTTCGATTTTGAAGGCTGGACGCAGCAAATGAACTTGAGAACACCTGCCTTTCTCTATCTTGGCGTGTTCGTTGTCAGCATGGCTTTGAGCTACAAGCCAACGCTCGTCATTTGGACAGGACTCGCTGCTGCCGCGTTTTGGTCTCTCGGATATCTGTGGGTCGCAACACAGCCAAACGCCATACCGTTTACATCCGGTGATGTTCTTGACGAAGGTATAGGACCTGAGATTGCGCTGGCCAAGATCCTTGATCCCAATGCGGTTGGCCTTGCGCGCTTATCCAATCAGGTTGTGTTTCTTGTGCTGATTTCCGTGATTCTGACGATCGTGGTGGTCCGCTCGCGTGCCCTCGTTCGTCGGCAGGTCGCCGCAGAAGCTCAGCGTGCGATGTTGTCACGCTACTTTTCTCCGAACATCGTTCGTGAATTCTCCGAGGGCCGCTGGGAACCGGACGAGCCGGGCAACCGACCGGTTGCCGTGCTCTTTGCGGATATGGTCGACTTTACGTCGATCTCAGAAAAGCTGCCGCCACAAGAATTGATCGCTTTGTTGCGCGCCTTTCATGGGCGTCTGGCGAAGGTTGCCTTCGAACAAGACGGAACAATAGACAAGTTCATCGGCGATGCGGTGATGGTTCACTTTGGAACTCCACGTACCCGCCCGAACGATGCTGAAAGGGCGCTCAGATGTGCTGCGCGAATGGCTGAAGTGATCGGCGAATGGAACGCTGAAAGGGAACGAGAGGGCGCGCCACCAATAGGTGTTGGGATTGGTGTCCACTACGGCAAAGCAGTTGTCGGCAACATTGGCGATGAACACAAGCTGGAGTACACGGTTCTCGGCGACACGGTGAATGTCGCCAGCCGCTTGGAAAAGCTGACCCGGGACATCGGAGCCCAGGTTGCCGTCAGCAACGAGTTGATAGAAGCGGTGAAGCGAGGAGGTGCCGACCCCAGTGTTGTTGCGCCTGACCTTTTGCAAGCCGGAGTGCATGACGTTCGGGGTCGTCGTGAGCCAATTGAAATCTGGTCACTCAGCTGTGTCTAGGCCCGAAAGAAAATCCTCTGCCAGGTCAACCCAGAACGCTGCGCCGAGGGGGAGGGCGTCGTCGTTGAAGTCGTACTTCGGATGATGGAGCGGCGGGTCGTTATCTGTTTTGGCCGTCCCAAGCAGAAAGAAACATCCGGGTTTCTCTTCAAGAAAATAGGCGAAATCCTCGCTGCCCATGATGGGGTCCGGCATGGTTTTCACCTTGTCGCTGCCGGCAAAGCGCCGGGCAATCGACCGCACATAGTCGGTCTCTTTCCTCGGGTTCACCATAGGCGGATAACCGCGCTCATAGTCAACGGCCACTTTGAGGCCGTAGCTTGCCGCCTGGCCTTCCGCGACTTGTCTTATGCGGGTCTCCAGGTCATCCCGGACATCCGGATCAAAAGCGCGGACGGTCAGGCTCATCTCGGCGCGCTCTGGGATCACGTTGCTGGCAATGCCGCTGTTGAAGGCTCCAACCGTGATCACGGCCTGCCGCATGGGATGGATGTTGCGCGCCACAATGCTTTGCAGGGCCATGATGATCGACGCGCCGCAGACAATCGGATCCGGGGTTGATTGCGGTTCCGCGCCATGGCCGCCTTTGCCGATCACCGTGATCTTGCATTCATCGGCTGCCGCCATCATTGGGCCGTCGATGAAATGGAACTCCCCAAAGGGCAAATCGGGATCATTGTGGAGGCCAAACACGGCGTCGCAGGGAAACCGCTCAAACAGGCCATCCTCGATCATCAGTTTTGCGCCGCCAAAATTCTCCTCGGCTGGCTGGAAAATGAGATGCACCGTGCCGTCGAACTGTTTGCGCTCTGCCAGCCGTTTGGCCGCGCCCAGCAGCATCGCCGTGTGACCGTCATGGCCGCAAGCGTGCATCACACCCGAGTGGGTGCTGGCATAGTCTGCGCCGGTCTCTTCCTTGATCGGCAGGGCGTCAAAGTCGGCCCGGATGCCGATGCTGCGGCTGGAGGTGCCATTTCGAAGGGTTGCGACGACACCGGTTTTGCCCAGACCCCGTGTCACCTCATAGCCCATCGCGGTGAGTTCGCCGGCGACGTAGTCCGAGGTCTTGAATTCCGACAGACCAATTTCCGGGATGGAATGCAGATGACGCCGTGTTGCGACCAGGTCCGCATCGAAATTGGTGGTCTGTTTGGTCATTTTCAAAAGTGCTTTCAAAAATTGGCCAGATGCTTAGGCGCCCCGGCTTGGAATGCGGCTTTCAAGATAGCGGAACAGCAATACCAGAATTCCGGTCAGGCACATATAGATGAGGGCCAGCAGCAGCAAAGGCTCGTAGACCAGGAATGTGTCCTGGCGCACCCGTGTGATCACCGCATAGGCGTCAACGACGGTGATCGTTGCGACCAGTGGCGTTGATTTCAGCTGCAGCACGGTTTCGCCGCTCAAGGTCGGCAAGGCCCGATAGAAGGCACGCGGTAGCCAGATCCGGCGGAACATCGTAAAGCGGCTCATGCCGAAGGCGCGGGCGGCTTCCAGCTCGCCGCGCGGCACACCGGCAAAGGCGCCCCGCATGACTTCGCCTTCATAGGCCGCAAAGGACAGCATCAAGGCCGTGAAGCCATAGGGCCAGGCGTCGCGTAAATACGGCCAGAACATGGATTGGCGGATTTCCGGGTATTGGGCAAAAACGGATCCAAGGCCGTAGTAGAGCAACCAGAGTTGCAGGAGCAACGGCGTGCCGCGGATCAGTGTGCAGAACCCGCGGGCAAGCGCTGCAAGCGGCCAGGGGCCCGTAACCTGAACAAGACCGATTGGAAGAGCTAGCAGAAACCCGACGGCAGCGGTTGAGAACAAGAGGAACAGCGTCTCGCCAATGCCGTAGAGCAGCCGTGTCTGATATTTTGGCAGCCAGTCCCAGCGCATGAAGTAAATGGCGCAAAAGACGATCACTCCAAAGACGGCGATCAGGAAAATCCGGTGCGGTTCCAACAAACGGCGTGGGGGCGGCGGCACATAAGCGGGCATGGTGACTTTGGTATCGCTCATCTCACACCGGCCCCGCTATGCCGCGGCGGGCGCGTTTTTCGATGATGGCGATGACGCGGTTCGAAACCAGCGTCAGTGTCAGGTACATGAGACCGGCTGCGCAGAAAAACAGCATATAGGCCTTGGTGCTGCCCGCAGCCTGGCGGGTGACCAGCGTCAGTTCGCTGAAGCCGACGACGGCCAGCAAGGCGGTGTCCTTGGTGGCGATCAGCCAGAGGTTGGAAAGGCCCGGAATGGCATAGGGCAGCATTGCGGGGAGGGTGATGCGCCGCAACGTTTTCAACGGTGACATGCCATAGGCGCGCGCGGCTTCGATTTGCCCCGGCGGCACAGCCTTGATGGCACCCCGCAAGACTTCCGTCTGGTAGGCGCCTTGAACAACACCGATCACGAAAATCCCGGCGGCGAGACCGCTGATGTCGACACGTGGCAGGCCGACAAGGCCCAGCAATGCGTTCACCGCATCTGTACCGGCGTAGTAGAGGAGCAGGATGAGAACCAGTTCCGGCACCGCCCGGATCACTGTGGTGTAGACTTCGAGAAGATCCCGGAGGATCGGGCCGCCATAGAGTTTGCCAAAGGCGCCTGCAATCCCGATCATGAGACCGAGCGTGAACCCGCCGACGGCGAGTTGCAAAGACGCGGCAAAGCCTTCCAGAAGCACACCGCCCCAGCCGGGCGGAGAGAGGGCAAGAAGGTTCAGATTGAGAAATCCGGCATCAACGGCCATTGGCGGCAGGCAACCTTTTCAAAAGGAGAGGGTCGCCGGCGCAAGTGTGCGCCGGCGGAAGAGCGGAAGGCTGGCCGTTAACCGCCGTAGATGTCGAAGTCGAAGTACTCCTTGGAGAACTCTTCGTATGTGCCGTTGGCGCGGATCGCGGCAATTGCTGCGTTGATCTTTTCTTTCAGCTCATCTTCGCCCTTGCGCAGGCCAACGCCCACACCGGCACCGAGAATGGCCGGATCATCAGCCACATTGCCCTTGTATTCGCAGCATGCGCCTGCGTCAGACTTCAAGAATGCGTCAAGAGCGATGGCGTCTGCCTGAACCGCATCGACCCGGCCGGCTGCCAGATCCTGATTGGCTTCGTCCTGTGTCTGGTACTGCTTGATGTCGTCAGCGGTCGGAGCGAAATACTTGTCCGCGTAGGCCGCATGGATTGTGGAGACCTGAACGCCGAGGATCTTCCCGGACAGACCTTCCGGTGTTGCTTCGAAGTCGTCACCCTTGGCGCCGATGATGCTGGTCGGCGTGTTGTAATATTTGTCGGAGAAGTCGATGGTTTTCAGACGTTCTTCGGTGATCGACATGGAGCCGACGATCATGTCGATCTTGCCGGAGGTGAGCGCCGGGATGATGCCGTCCCAGGCAACCGGGGTGATGACACAATTGAGCTTTGCTTCCGCGCAGATCGCTTCCATGAATTCGACTTCCCAACCGACCCAATTGCCGCTAGCATCCGGTGAGGTGAACGGCGGGTATGGCTCGGCAGCAACGCCGACTTTAACGTCTTGCGCCTGGGCGCCGGAGATTGCTGCAACGCTCACTGCGGTTGCCACAAAAGCTGCTTTGATCATGTGTTTCATGCTGTTCCCCTGTTTTCACTATGTTTGCCCGATTGGTCGGGATGGCCAGCCCGCGACGAGGTGCGGGACGACCGGTCTTTGAACTTGCCGAAGACTGCCTTTTCCTCCCGGCAGGGCTTCGACACTCTGGTTGCCGGCTCACGGTGTGGCCGTGAGTATCCGGCCTAGTGGACCGAACTGATGAACTGTTTCAGTCTCTCCGATTTCGGGTTGCCGAAGACCTGGTCCGGCGGTCCCTGTTCCTCGATGATGCCGTTGTGCAAAAAGATCACGTGGCTTGCGACGTCGCGCGCGAACTTCATCTCGTGTGTCACGAGGACCATGGTTCTATTTTCTTTCGCCAGGTCTCCGATAACACTGAGCACTTCCCCAACCAGTTCCGGATCGAGCGCTGACGTGGGTTCGTCAAAGAGAAGCGCCAGCGGCTGGACAGCCAGGGCGCGGGCAATGGCTGCGCGTTGCTGCTGGCCGCCGGACAAGAAGGCCGGATAGACGTCCTGCTTCTCGTGCAACCCGACCCGGCGCAGCAACGTTTCGGCGATGTCGATCGCCTCATCCCGTTTCATTCCGAGCACGCGGACAGGCACTTCAATGACGTTTTGCAGCACCGTCATGTGTTGCCACAGATTGAAGCTTTGAAAGACCATGGCCAGCTGGCTGCGGATGCGCTCGATTTGTTTCCGGTCCGCCGGGCGCAAGCCATGATGACCGTCGTCTTTCAGCGCAATGGCTTCGCCATGTATTGTGACGGATCCGGCACTTGGAAGTTCAAGCATGTTGATGCATCGAAGGAAGGTGGATTTGCCGGAGCCTGACCCGCCGATGATGGCGATGACGTCTCCTTTGTTGGCCGTCATCGAAACCCCCTTCAGCACCTCGAGAGGTCCAAAACGCTTAAAGAGGTCTCGCACCTCTATGGCTGGCGCCACATCTTCCATTCTTCCGCCATTGCCCAGCTAAACTGCCAGAGCTGTTGGTGTTTTTGTCCCCGCTGGCTTGTCGTTGTTTCCGGGAGAGCGCCAGCTGACTGCCCGGTCATTCCAAGAAGCTTTGCATCGGCTCAGAAATTATTCAAGTGTATAATTTGGGCTTGTGTGCTTATTATTCAGTCGTATAGTAAGCCGGAATCTGAGCGCAATAATGATGCGCTTGCGCTCCCAATATTGGGCGGCGGCACAAGAAACGGGAGGCGTGAGATGCAATGAGTGCGACGTTTACAGCCGCTTGTCTCCTGCAGGATGAAGTCCCGGTTTTGACCATTATCGAATGGGTGGTGAGATGACCCGTCGGTCGTTTCATAGGGCCCCTGAAGCCGAGCGCCGCCAAGATCTGATCACTGCCACACTGGACTGTATTTCCGAGCTCGGATTGCAAGGCGCCACCGTGCGCGAAGTGGCAACGCGGGCTGGCGTGACGCCTGGTCTCATCCGCCACTATTTCTCCAGCAAAGATCAGATGTTGCAGGCCGCCTATCGCGAAGTCATGACCGGCATGACGTCAAAGGTCGCCGACGCTGCCGACAAGGGGCAATCGAGCGCCCGTGCCCGGTTGCACGACTTCATCGTTGCGAACCTGACGCCGCCGGTCGCCGACGGCCGTGCTCTGTCACTCTGGGCGGCCTTCATCAGTCATGTCCGTGTCGACCCGGACTTTGCCGAGATCCACCGGGAGAGCTATCTGGCGTTCCGGTCTGTGCTTGAAGCGCTTGTCGCCGATGTTCTCACGGAATCCGGGCAAGCGGCGGACACCAAGCGATGTCAAGAGCTTGCCATCGCGATCAACGGCGTGATCGACGGCTTGTGGCTGGAAGGCACGCTGGTGGGCGATCTTTTCTCCGAAACACCTTTGCCGGGCATTGCGGTCCGGTCTGTGGAAGTCCTTTTGGGCGGCATTTCTCTTGCTGCTGACACTCAACAAACCTGAGAGACCGACTATGCGTTATGCGTCGATCACCGACCGGTTGACCCATTTGGGATCCGGGAAATGGACAGTTCATCTGAAGGCCCGCGAGATGATGGATGCGGGTACACCGGTGATCGAGCTGACGATTGGCGAGCCGGACATCATGCCGGACAAAGCGCTCCTGGATGAAGCTGAACGGTCGATGCGGGCTGGCCGGATCCGGTATTCAAACGGGCGCGGTGAGCCGAAGATCGTGGCCGCTTTGACAGAAAAATACCGGCAGCGCCGGCCAAGTGTTACGGAGCGCAACATTCTTTGCTTTCCAGGAACGCAGACAGCGCTTTTTGCGGTGATGCTCGGTCTTGTTGAGGGCGGGGATGCGGTGCTCGTGCCGGATCCCTACTACGCGACTTATGAAGGCGTCATTGCTGCGACCGGCGCGGCTATGGTGCCGGTCCCCTTGCGTCCGGAAAACGGGTTTCACCTCAAGCCGGAAGACCTTGAAGCGGCCGTAACACCCAATGCCCGAGTGCTGCTTCTCAATACGCCCCACAATCCGACCGGTGCGGCACTGACTGCAGATGAAATTGCTACAATTGGCGAGGTTTGCCAGCGTCATGATCTCTGGATTGTCTGTGATGAGGTCTATGAAAAGCTGATCTTTGAGCGCACCTTTGCTTCACCCTTCGACATGGAGGCTTTGCAAGAGCGGACAATCGCCGTCTCGTCGATTTCCAAGTCCCACGCAGCGCCCGGTTTCCGGTCTGGATGGGCAGTTGGCCCGGAAGAATTCTGCGACCGGTTGCTTGCAGTCTCGGAAACCATGCTCTTTGGCGGGCAACCGTTCATTGCGGATATGACGGCGATGGCCGTTTCTGGAGAGTTTGATACCGCTGAACGCATGCGGGAGAGCTACAAGCGGCGTGCCAAAATCCTTATGGAACATCTTGGCGGTCATGGTGCCTTGCGGCCCATGATGCCGGAAGCGGGCATGTTTCTGCTGGTTGATGTCAGTGGCACCGGGCTGGATGGCGAAACGTTTGCAACGCGCCTTCTGGAAGAAAAACACGTTGCCGTCATGCCAGGCGCCTCGTTTGGCGAACAGGCGGCAGGGTTCATTCGCCTTTCATTGACTGTCGCAGATGACACCTTGCGGGAAGCGGCCACGAAGATTGCGGCGTTCGCAGACGAGCTGGCGGCGAATACGGGATCGAAGAAATGGGCGTAGTTGAGAAAACTGTTGGCGAAGCCCTGATTGACCTTCTCGAGATCAACGGCGTTGACACTGTCTTTGGCATTCCAGGCGTTCATACAGTTGAGCTCTATCGCGGATTGGCCTCGTCTCCCATCCGCCACATCACCCCTCGGCATGAGCAAGGGGCTGGCTTTATGGCAGATGGATATGCGCGTGTGACCGGCAAGCCCGGCGTTGCCTTGGTGATCACCGGGCCGGGGCTGACCAACACCATCACCGCGATGGCGCAGGCCTACCAGGATTCGATCCCCATGCTGGTGATCTCCGGTGTGAACGCGCGGGACAGTCTCGGTCATGGCCGCGGTATGTTGCATGAATTGCCCGATCAGCGGGCCATGATGGCAACACTGGCCGTCATGTCGCATACGCTGCTTGACCCAAACGATCTTCCAGCCGTGATGGAACGGGCCTTCTCTGTTCTGAAATCCCGCCGGCCAGGTCCGGTTCACATCGAGATACCGACCGATGTGATGCCGCAAAAGATTGCAATGGATACCTGGAAGCCAGTCATAGCCAGCTGCCCACGAGGAGCTGCAACAGAAGTCACTGACCTCGCGGCCAAGTGCCGGGCGGCGAAGCAACCCGTGATCCTGTGTGGTGGTGGATCGATCTCGGCAGTTCAAGAGATTCAACAACTTGCCGAGACTTTGGATGCGCCATTGGTTACGACGGTGAACGCAAGAGGCATGTTTGCGGGCCATCCGCTGTCGGTTCCGGCAAGCCCGAGCTTGAAGGCCGTCCGCGCGCTTGTGTCGGACGCCGATCTGGTTATCGCGCTTGGCACGCAGATGGCTCAGACCGATTACGACATGTATGCCGATAACGGCTTCCCGGAACTTGAAAACCTTGTACGGGTCGACATCGATCCCGATCAGCTGGCCCGAGGACCATCAGCTGCGCTTTCGATCCTTTCCGCAGTTGATCAGTTGGTGGCCGATTTGCTGGCCGCTCTTCACGATCACACCGGACGTAGTGATGGCGCGGCTCGGGCAAAATCCTGCCGTGAAGCGGCGCTTGCTGCACTCACTCCAAAGATGAAGGCAGAGATCGCGGTTCTTGAGACCATTCGCGATACGCTCCCGGGCTGCATCATCGTCGGTGATTCCACACAGGCCATCTATTCCGGCAATCTCTATTTTGAAGCTGGACAGCCGAAGGGCTGGTTCAATGCCGCAACCGGCTTTGGAGCCCTTGGCTATGGTCCGCCTGCCGCTGTGGGAGCGAGCCTCGGCGCACCGGGTGTGCCGGTGGTTTGCATTGTTGGCGACGGTGGATTTCAATTTTCGCTGGCCGAGATCGGATCGGCAAAAGACTGCGAGGCAAATGTCATCTTCCTTGTCTGGAACAATGACGGATACGGTGAGATCCGCACCTTCATGGAGGACAGCGGGATTGAACCAGAGGGCGTGACGCCATCCGCCCCGGATTTTCTGAAAATCGCGGAAGGTTATGGCTTGCCGTCAATCCGATTGACAAATGTTTCGCAGCTCAATGACGCGCTGATCGATATGGCCAAGATATCCGGTCCGGCATTGATTGAAATCCATGAAATTGAGACCCGGGGCGCCACTGCATAAGTGCCCCATTTGCTCAACTGAGGCAGGTCATGTTTTACCTGCTCAAAACTGTTCTTCGGATGTGTTCCGCACGCGTCAAGTTCTTATTTCTAAAGTTTAATTCGTTAGTCTAATAGACTTACGAAGCCCCTACTGAAGTATGGGGCTACGTAAGTAGTCTTGAGTATATTTTGCGCATCGATAGAAAACTAAACTCGCATTCCAGTGAAGTTCGGTGACGATCGTCACGATAGGTCAACAAGCAGTATGAACCCCGTTTTGAACGGGGTCACAGATTGAGGTCTAGGGAAGGGGGTTCCTCGGCCAAGTGCTGAGTGCGTGCCAAATGGAGAAAATTGGTTGTAAATAGTCATGGCGCAGCTTTTTCGGGCATCTTCGGAAATTCCTGTGTTCAAGGCCCAGCCACTCCACCGCGAGCATCCAGCATCCAGGCTCAGGGTTCCAATTCAAAACACGCGATTGAGGCGCCGCGTTCGCCGGGGCGTTTGAACCTTAACAGGATCAAGTGGAGGAGACTGTATGTCCGAAAACTCATCCAACAACGAATATTGGTCCGCCAATATGCGCATCATCAAGATCAGCCTCGTCATCTGGGCGCTGGTCTCTTTCGGGTTTGGCATTTTGCTGCGCCCGCTGCTGAGCGGCATTCCCGTCGGCGGCACCGATCTGGGCTTCTGGTTTGCCCAGCAGGGTTCCATCCTCGTGTTCCTCGGGCTGATCTTCTTTTACGCCTGGCGCATGAACCAGCTCGATCGCGAGCATGGTGTGGACGAAGAATAAGGGCGGCCTGAGATATGGATCAGTTTACGATAAATCTGCTGTTTGTGGGTGGCTCTTTCGCCCTCTACATCGGCATCGCGATCTGGGCCCGCGCAGGGTCTACATCTGAATTTTACGCCGCTGGCCGCGGTGTTCACCCGGTCACCAACGGAATGGCGACCGCAGCGGACTGGATGTCAGCTGCCTCGTTCATTTCCATGGCAGGCCTCATCGCCTTTACCGGCTACGACAACTCTTCGTTCCTGATGGGCTGGACCGGCGGCTACGTGCTGTTGGCGTTGCTGCTTGCGCCTTACCTTCGTAAGTTCGGCAAGTTCACGGTGTCCGAATTCATCGGGGACCGGTTCTACAGCCAGACGGCCCGTATCGTTGCCGTTGTCTGCCTGATCGTTGCCTCGACAACCTACGTTATCGGTCAGATGACCGGTGTTGGGGTTGCCTTTGGCCGCTTCCTGGAAGTTGACAACACAACCGGTCTTCTGATCGGCGCGTGTGTGGTTTTCGCTTACGCGGTTTTCGGAGGCATGAAGGGCGTGACCTACACGCAGGTGGCTCAGTACTGCGTTTTGATCACGGCTTACACCATCCCGGCGATCTTCATTTCGCTGCAGCTGACCGGCAACCCGATCCCGGGTCTGGGTCTTTTCGGCAATGATGTTGCCAGCGGTGTGCCGCTGCTTGCCAAACTGGACCAGGTGGTTACGGAACTCGGTTTTGCGTCCTACACGGCTCACCATGCCAACACGCTGAACATGGTTCTCTTCACCCTGTCCCTGATGATCGGTACTGCGGGCCTGCCGCACGTGATCATGCGCTTCTTTACGGTTCCGAAGGTTTCCGATGCGCGCTGGTCTGCCGGTTGGACGCTCGTCTTCATTGCGCTTCTTTATCTGACAGCTCCGGCTGTGGGCGCAATGGCGCGTCTCAACATCACTGAAATGATGTGGCCTAATGGCGGTATCAACGGTGGCGCTGTTGCTGTGGAGCAGATCGAAAACGACTCGAAGTACGACTGGATGTCGACGTGGCAGAAAACCGGTCTTCTGGACTGGGAAGACAAGAACGGCGATGGCAAGATCCAGTACTACAACGACAAGAATGCTGATCTGCAAGCAGTTGCTGCGGAAAAGGGCTGGGAAGGCAACGAGCTGACCAAGTTCAACCGCGACATCCTTGTTCTGGCAAACCCGGAGATCGCCAACCTTCCGAGTTGGGTGATTGGTCTGGTGGCCGCGGGTGGTCTGGCAGCAGCGCTGTCGACGGCGGCCGGATTGTTGCTCGCGATCTCGTCAGCGGTGTCGCATGACTTGATCAAGGGGGCCTACAATCCAAACATCTCGGAGAAGGGCGAACTGTTATCGGCACGAATAGCCATGGCGGTCGCGATTGTTGTGGCAACCTATTTGGGCTTGAATCCACCCGGATTCGCGGCGCAGACGGTGGCCCTGGCCTTCGGACTTGCGGCGGCCTCGATCTTCCCCGCCCTGATGATGGGCATCTTCACCAAGGTGAACAGCCGCGGTGCGGTTGCCGGGATGATCGCAGGTATCTCCGTCACGCTGATCTACATCTTCCTGCACAAGGGCTGGCTGTTCATTCCGGGCACCAACTCCTTCACAGATGCTGATCCGCTGCTCGGTCCGATCAAGTCCACGTCTTTCGGTGCAATTGGTGCCATGGTGAACTTCACCGTCGCCTACTTTGTCTCCAAGGCCTCGGACCCGATCCCGACGGAAATCGAAGAGCTCGTTCAGAGCGTTCGGATCCCGCGCGGAGCCGCTGCAGCTCAGGATCACTAAAACCTGTCCGGGCCGCTGCTTGCGGCGGCCCGTTCAGTTCCGATCTTGTCCTGCCCGGTTCTTACTGGGCAGGACTTTTTGTTACCGGTTCAAAAGGCTGTGCCATGTCGCTGACATCCGATCAGATCCTGCAGTTCCTAAGATCGGTGCATCCTTATGATGCCCTGCCTGCCGAGGTGCAAAGTGCCATCATAGGGCAAATCGAAGTCCGAGATCTGGAGCCGGGCACTTCGGTCTACGAATTCGGCAGCAGCATTCCGGGCCTTTTTATAATCTACGATGGCGCGATCGAGGTACGGGACGAGCAGGGCGCTGTTCTCAGTTACCTTGGATCGAGAAACTCTTTCGGTGAGCGCGGGCTGTTGAAAAACGGACTTGCGGTGACAACCGCGACCGCAGACACCGCCGCGACCTTGTTGGTCGTTCCTTCTGGACTGTTCAAAGATCTCATTAAGGATCACCAACCTTTCGCCCGCTTTTTCGACCGGAGCCGGAAACCGCAAGCGCGGGAAAGAGACCTGGCAACCACGCAGGTTTCGACCTTTATGGCGGGCAAGCCAATCACATGCGCGGCGGATGACACCGTTCAATTGGCCGCAAAAAGAATGCGGGAGAACCATGTCTCCTCGCTTTGTGTGGTCAATTCCGGTAACGCCTTGATCGGGATCGTCACCATTCGGGACCTCTCCGGAAAGATACTGGCAGAGGGTCGGCCAATTGAAACACCCGTGGACGCGGTGATGACCGCGAACCCGGTGACGCTCGCTCCGTCGTCAATTGGTTCCGATGTCTTGCACCTGATGATGGAACGCCGGATCGGCCATGTTCCGATTGTTGAGGGTGGAAAGCTGGCCGGTATCGTAACGCAAACGGACCTGACCCGGTTTCAAGCTGTCAGTTCGGCCGAATTGGTCGGCGAAATCACCAATGCGGCGACGGCCGAAGAGATTGCAAAGGTGACGGCCCGTATTCCCAACCTACTGGTTCAGTTGGTCGGCAGCGGCAACCGCCATGAAGTGGTGACCCGTTTGATCACCGACATTGCTGACACAACAACCCGGCGCCTGCTCGCACTTGCCGAGGAGAAACTTGGTCCGGCTCCGGTTCCCTATCTGTGGCTCGCGTGCGGATCACAGGGGCGGCAGGAGCAGACAGGCGTAAGCGATCAGGACAATTGCCTGTTCCTGGATGACAGCGTTACGGAAGCGGATCAGACCGGGTATTTTGCGGAACTTGCGAAGTTCGTCTGCGATGGTCTCAACACCTGCGGCTATGTCTATTGTCCGGGTGACATGATGGCGACCAATCCGCGCTGGTGTCAGCCGGTCAAGGTCTGGAAAAGCTACTTTGAAGGCTGGATAGACAAGCCGGATCCGATGGCGCAAATGCTGAGTTCGGTGATGTTCGACCTGCGGCCGATCGGTGGGCACGTGCCTCTGTTCGCAAACCTCCAGGAGGAAACCCTGGAAGTGGCAGCCCGCAATTCGATTTTCGTGGCGCATATGATCAGCAATTCGCTAAAGCATACGCCGCCCCTCAATCTCCTGCGCGGCCTTGCAACAATCCGGTCCGGCGAAAACAAGAACACCCTGGATATGAAGCACAATGGCGTTGTGCCTGTGGTGGATCTCGGGCGGATCTATGCATTGCGCGGTGAGATCAAGGCCGTCAACACACGAGCCCGGCTCGTCGAGGCCAAGGAGAAGGGGCAGTTGAGCCAATCCGGCGGCGGTGATCTGATCGACGCTTATGACCTGATCGCTGAAACGCGGCTCTTGCACCAGGTGGATTTGATCAAGCAGGGCTTGCCGCCGAACAACTACATGCAACCCTCGATCTTGTCAGACTTTGAGCGCAGCCATTTGCGTGATGCCTTTGTTGTGGTCAAAACTATGCAATCGTCGGCGGGGCAGGGCCGTGGCATGCTGAATTAAAAATACCGGACGAGGGGCTTAGCGTCTCATCGGTATCCGGATGGGGGAGTGAATGTTTGTTGAACTGATTGCAACGATTGTTGCCGGTATTGCTGCCGCAGGGCTTGTGATGCTGATCAACCGGGCGCTGGGCGGGCGGATGCCGAAGTGGCTTGCCCCCGTCATGGCGGGTGTTGCGATGCTCGCGACCACCATCTCAAGTGAATACGGCTGGTACGAACGAACCCGGGAGACGCTGCCAGAGGGTCTCGTCGTTGCGCAGACCGTTGAAAACCGGTCCTTCTACCGGCCCTGGACTTTCGCCCTGCCTTATGTCGAGCGGTTTGTCGCGATCGACACCTTGTCGATCAAAACCCATGACGCTCAGCCGGGGATGAAACTCGCCGACGCTTACTACTTCGGCCGCTGGTCGACGGTGAACAAGTTGCCGGTGCTGACCGATTGTACCGAAACGCGCCGGGCCGCCCTCATTGACGCCGTAACCTTTGAAGACAGTGGTACAATCGACGGCATCCAGTGGGTTCAGGTGCCGGAGAGCGATCCAATGGTGTCAACGATCTGCGGAGTGGGATGATGCTGACGTCACTCAGTTTGCGATTGCGGGTATTTCTTATGTTCCTGGGAATGACTGCGGCTGTCTGGGTGGCAATTGGTCTTGCTCTTTACATGGGATTGGCGCGCGCTGCAGAGACTGGTGTGGCCGGTGCTTTCACCTTCTCCGGAATCCTTCTGTTCTTTCTCTCACTGGCGATCTTCACCGGATGCTGGTTTTTGTTCGACACCAATGTCGCCAAGCCGGTCGAACGCATTGCCGCGGCCATGCGCACAAGGGCGCATGCTGGTGTAGAGGTCTCTGTCGATCAAAATGAAGCACGCTATCTCGGGGATCTGGGGCCGGCCGTTGCAGCTGTAACCGGCGAATTGTTGAAAGCCTCGGAGGATGCTGAGGGGATTGTCGCCGAAGAAACCGCGCGGCTCGCAGCGGAGCGGGCACATCTTGCTTTGCTGCTGACGGAAATCCCGGTTGCAATTGTTTTGGTCAGTCCGACCCATCAGATCATGCTCTATGACGGACAGGCTGCTGATGTTTTGAAACAGGTGCATGTTCCGCGCCTCAGCTCGTCCATCTACGACTATTTCACCGAAAGCGAACTGCGGCCGGGGTTTGAACAACTGACCGAGACCCGGCGGGAAGTGGATGTTGAGGTGCATGGAACCAAAGGCAATCTCTTGTTTCAGCTGCGCTTGAAGAAGCTGAGCGAAGCCTCCGGGTTCATGATCTTGATCGACAGCACGAATGCGCGCATAGCGCCTGAAGCTGCGCGCCCGTTGATCTATGATTTTGATCTGACCGAGCGCGATACTGAAAAGGCCATTGAAAACTGTTCCCTCAGCGAGCTTTCCTTCACGGTCTTCGATACCGAGACAACCGGTTTGATGCCGAACAAGGACGACATTGTGCAGATCGGAGCCGTTCGGGTCGTCAATGGACGCATGGTTCCCGGCGAACGAATTGATCAATTGGTCAATCCCGGCCGGCCTATTCCTCCTGCTTCCAGCAAGGTTCACGGGATCTCGGACACCATGGTCGCCGATGCGCCCAAACCTCTGGAGGCGGTGGCGGACTTCCATGAATTCGCGCGCGAGTCGGTCATCGTTGCCCATAATGCGCCGTTTGATCTGGCGTTCTTGCACAAATACGGAAAAGTTGCCGGTTTGGAGTGGCCCCATCCGATTCTGGACACGGTGCTTTTGTCAGCGGTGGTGTTCGGCTCGAACGAGGTGCACACGCTCGATGCATTGTGTGACAGGCTTTGCATAGAAATCCGGCCTGAAGTCCGCCACACCGCGCTTGGCGATGCGGAAGCCACCGCTGAGGCTCTCTGCAAATTGCTGCCCATCCTCACGTCGAAGGGTTTTGAGACCTTCGGCGATGTCATCCAGGAAACCCGGAAGCACGGGCGCCTCCTGAAGGACATGAACTGATCCAAAAAATGCGCTGAAGAGGCTAACAAAGATCTGCCGGATGACTGTCAGATTATGCTGCGCCGCGTCATTTTAGTTTCGTTTGCAGTGCGAATGGCGTCGATTAAATTTCAAATCTGTTTTCAACTTGGGCAATTCGAAAGCAAATTTCGCTGGTTTTTTGTCAGATATGTGTCACAATTGCGCTGTTTCGGGTTTCGTTTCGTCTGAAAAGCCAGAATTATCAAACGAGCCTGTTTTGAGAATATTTATATTTTTCAACATCTTATGTCTCAATAAACCCACTCAAACTATCTACTAAATTTTTAGTTTGACAATGCGGCTTCCGTGAGTCCAATTTATTACAGCCGGATAAATGTCGGCATAGATACTCTCATGGGAGGAAATAAAGATGCGCAAGTATCTTCTCTGCGCAGTTGCGGCCAGCGCCGTGATTGCAGGAGCAGGGTCTGCTTTTGCCGATGAGGCGGCAGCACAAAAGTGGATCGACCAGGAATTCCAGCCATCCGTTCTGACCAAGGATGAGCAGCTTGCAGAAATGCAGTGGTTCATTCAGGCCGCAGAACCGTTCAACGGCATGGAAATCAACGTTCTGTCCGAAGGCATTCCGACTCACTCTTACGAGTCCGAAGTTCTGACCAAAGCCTTTGAGGAAATCACCGGTATCAAGGTGAACCACCAGATCCTCGGCGAAGGTGAAGTGGTCCAGGCTGTTCAGACACAGATGCAGACCGGCCGGAACCTCTATGACGCTTATGTCAACGACTCCGACCTGATCGGCACGCACTCCCGTCTGCAGCTCGCTTACAACCTGACCGACTGGATGGCAGGCGACGCAAAAGACGTGACCAACCCGGGTCTCGATCTCGACGACTTCATGGGTATCCAGTTCACCACCGGTCCGGATGGCGATCTGTACCAGCTTCCCGACCAGCAGTTCGCGAACCTCTACTGGTTCCGTAAAGACTGGTTTGACCGTGAAGACCTGAAAAAGGCCTTCAAGGACAAGTACGGCTACGATCTCGGCGTTCCGGTCAACTGGTCCGCATACGAGGACATCGCTGAGTTCTTCTCTAATGATGTCAAAGAAATCGACGGCGTCGCGATCTACGGTCACATGGACTATGGTAAGCGCGCTCCCGATCTCGGCTGGCGCATGACCGATGCATGGCTCTCCATGGCTGGTGCAGGCGACAAGGGCGAGCCGAACGGCGTTCCGGTTGACGAGTGGGGCATCCGCATGGAAGCCGGCACATGTAACCCGGTTGGTGCATCCGTGTCCCGCGGTGGTGCTGCAAACGGCCCGGCGGCTGTTTACGCGATCCGCAAGTGGGATGAGTGGCTGCGCAACTATGCGCCTCCAGGCGCTGCAAGCTTCGACTTCTACCAGTCTCTGCCGGCTCTGAGCCAGGGCAACGTTGCTCAGCAGATCTTCTGGTACACCGCATTTACTGCGGACATGGTGAAGCCGAAGTCTGAAGGCAACAACACTGTGGACGACGAGGGTACCCCGCTGTGGCGTATGGCTCCGAGCCCGCATGGTCCTTACTGGGAAAAAGGCCAGAAGGTCGGTTACCAGGACGTGGGTTCCTGGACGATCCTGAAGTCCACTCCGGTTGACCGCGCAAAAGCTGCATGGCTCTACGCTCAGTTCGTTGTTTCCAAAACAGTCGACACCAAGAAGAGCCACGTGGGTCTGACGTTCATCCGCGACAGCACCGTCAACCACGAGTCCTTCACCGAGCGTGCGCCGAAACTCGGCGGCTTGGTTGAGTTCTACCGCTCTCCGGATCGTGTTGCCTGGTCCCCGACCGGTGTCAACGTTCCGGATTATCCGAAGCTGGCCCAGATCTGGTGGCAGCAGATCGGTGACGTGAACTCCGGTGCATTCACCCCGCAAGAGGCTATGGACCGCCTCGCGCAGGAAATGGACATCGTCATGTCCCGTATGCAGCAGGCTGATGAGCGTGCCAACGTCTACGGTGGTTGCGGACCGCGTCTGAATGAAGAGCGTGACGCAGAATACTGGCTGTCTCAGCCGGGTGCTCCGAAGGCCAAGCTCGCAAACGAGAAGCCGCAGGGCGAAACCGTCAACTACGACGAACTGGTTGCTCGCTGGCAGCAGTGATCACCTGATCTGACTTGACCAAAACATCGGACCGGGGCGTGTCCCCGGTCCTTCACCGATCCGAATGTGACAGGCGGCTGCGACACTGAATTCGCGCTTGGGCCTGGACGGACGCGGGCAGCAAAAATGTCTTTACAACTTAAAAACGTCAGTAAGCGCGTGGGCTCCATCACCCATGTGAAGGAAACCACCTTGTCTCTCGAACCAGGGCATTTCAATGTTCTGCTCGGAGAAACCGGATCCGGCAAGACCTCGCTCATCAAGCTGATGGCGGGCCTCGACAGCCTCGCGACCGGTGAAATCATTATCAATGGCAAGGACGTGTCCGGCCTGAGCGCGCAAAAGCGCAATATCAGCCTGGTTCACCAATTCTTCGTCAACTACCCGCACATGACGGTGTTCGACAACATCGCCTCACCGCTCAAGATCGCGGGTGTCGCCAAGTCGGAGATCGCGGATCGCGTTGCAGAAGCTGCAAAGTTGATGAAGCTGGATCCTTACCTGCACCGCAATCCGCATGAGTTGTCCGGTGGGCAGCAACAGCGGTGTGCTCTTGCACGTGCGATCGTCAAGGAAAGCGACGCGGTGTTCCTCGATGAACCGCTTGCCAACCTCGATTACAAACTTCGCGAAGAATTGCGCGATCAGCTTCCCGAGCTGTTTGCCGGACGCGGTGCCGTCGTTGTCTACGCGACGTCAGAACCTGAAGAGGCACTTCTTCTGGGCGGGCGCACGGCGCTGATGACCGATGGCAATGTCGTTCAGTTCGGCCCAACGGCGGAAATCTACCGGCAGCCAAAAGATCTGGATGCCGCCAAGGTGTTCTCCAACCCGCCGATCAACACGGCCGAGGTCTCCAAGCAGGGGAACGAGGTCATCCTGAACGACCAGACCCGCTGGACACTCTCCGGTGCTGCTGCCGGTATTTCCGACGGCATTTACACGCTGGCCATCCGGCCGCACCACGTCATGCCGGTCGAGACCGAACACAACACGGTGCGCCTTGAGGGCCATGTGCAGGTTACCGAGCTCAGTGGTTCTGAAAGCAGCGCGCACTTCGATATGGACGGTCAGTCCTGGGTGTCTTTGTCTCCAGGCGTGCATCCATACTTCGTTGGTGAGGTCCACACGTTCTATCTGGATCCGAACCACTGTTTCTTCTTTGCCCCGAGTGGCGAGCTGGTGGCGTAAGGAGAGGACTTAATGGCACAAATCACGCTTTCAAATCTGCGTCACAGCTATCACCCCAATCCAAAGAGTGATGCTGACTATGCGCTGAAGAAGATCGACCTGACGTGGGAAGACGGTGGAGCGTATGCGCTTCTTGGGCCGTCCGGCTGCGGCAAGTCCACGCTTCTCAACATCATCTCCGGCCTGCTCGTTCCCTCGGAAGGTAAGATCCTTTTCGGCGATCAGGACGTGACATCTCTGCCGCCGGCAAAACGCAACATCGCTCAGGTGTTCCAGTTCCCGGTCATCTACGACACGATGACTGTTTACGACAATCTGGCGTTCCCGCTGCGCAACCGGGGCCGTGACGAGGACATCGTCAAGCAGCGGGTCACCGCGATTGCCGAGATGCTTGAAGTCACGGACATGCTGAACACCCGTGCGGCGAACCTGTCACCGGACAACAAACAGAAAATCTCGATGGGCCGCGGTCTCGTTCGCCAGGACGTCAACGTCGTGATGTTCGATGAGCCGCTGACCGTGATCGATCCGCACCTGAAGTGGAAGCTCCGTTCCAAGCTGAAGGAACTCCACCAGAGGGTGAAGGCGACCATGATCTACGTGACGCACGATCAGACCGAAGCTCTGACGTTCGCGGACAAGGTCGTCGTGATGCAGGACGGTGAAATCGTTCAGATGGGCACCCCGGTCGAGTTGTTCGAGCGGCCTGCGCACACCTTCGTTGGACACTTCATCGGTTCTCCAGGCATGAACGTCCTGCCGTGTGATGTGAAAGGCGGCGCTGCCTTCTTCGGCGGTGAACAAGTGAGCCTTGAGGGTCCGGCCAAGGACGTTGCAGATGGCGGCGCTGAAGTCGGCATTCGTCCGGAATTTGTCTCCATTGCTTCCAATGGGCAGGGCGTTGAAGCCGTTGTCCGCAAGGTTGCCGACGTTGGCCGTCACAAGGTGGTGGAAGCCATCGCTCATGACAGCCGCATTCACGCAATCCTGGAAGGGGAGGCGCCAAGCGCCGGTGAGGCCGTGAAGCTTCAGTTCAAACAATCCCAGACCCGTCTTTACAAGGACGGCTGGTTGGCCAGTTCCCCAGAGGAGGCTGCCTGATGAAAACGCAAAATCAACGCGCTTGGTTCTTTGTTCTTCCGGTTCTCCTTCTGGTGGCGTTCAATGCGCTCATCCCGATGATGACCGTGGTGAACTACTCCGTTCAGGAGACCTTTGGCGACAACCTGTTCTTCTGGGAAGGCCTTCGCTGGTTCCAGGAAGTTCTGCAGTCCGAACGCTTTCATAATGCGCTTGGCCGCCAGTTTTTCTTCACCTTCATGATCCTGATCATCGAGATCCCTCTTGGCATTGCGATCGCGCTTTCCATGCCGAAGAAGGGGCCTTGGGTTCCGGTCTGCCTGGTTCTGATGGCTCTGCCGATGCTGATCCCGTGGAACGTGGTCGGTGCGATGTGGAACATCTTCACCCTGCCGGATATCGGCCTTCTCGGGTACTTCCTGAACCACACTCTGGGTATTTCCTACGACATGACCCAGGATCCGGTTGCTGCATGGGTAACGATCATCGTTATGGATGTCTGGCACTGGACGTCTTTGGTCGTGCTCCTGAGCTATGCCGGTTTGGTGTCCATTCCGAACGCCTACTATCAGGCTGCTGAGATCGATGGTGCGTCCAACTGGGCCGTGTTCCGCTTCATTCAGTTGCCGAAGATGAAAACGGTTCTGACGATCGCGATCCTGCTCCGCTTCATGGACAGCTTCAACATCTACACGGAACCGTTCGTCTTGACCGGTGGTGGTCCTGGCAACTCGACCACGCTTTTGTCCATCGATCTGGTGAAAATCGCCCTTGGTCAGTTCGACCTTGGTCCGGCTGCCGCCATGTCCCTCATCTATTTCGCCATCACGCTGCTGACCTCCTGGTTGTTCTACACGCTGATGACGAAAGACGACAACAAAGCTTGAGGAGAACCATCATGAGAATGAGAAATCTGGTTCCCATCCTGTACATCCTCTTCTTGATGTTGCCGATTTATTGGCTCGTCGCGATGAGTTTCAAAACCACCAACGAGATCCTTTCCGGGTTCTCCTTGTTCCCGCAGACTTGGACGTTCGAAAACTACATCGCGATCTTCACCGATCCGACATGGTACTGGGGCTACATCAACTCGATCATCTACGTGACACTCAACACGGTGATCTCGGTGTCTGTGGCTCTGCCGGCAGCGTATGCCTTCTCCCGCTACTCTTTCGTGGGCGACAAGCATCTGTTCTTCTGGTTGCTCACCAACCGGATGGCGCCGGCCGCCGTCTTCGCACTGCCGTTCTTCCAGCTCTATTCCGCCGTTGGCTTGTTCGACACGCACTTGGCTGTTGCACTTGCGCACTGCCTGTTCAATGTGCCGCTGGCGGTCTGGATCCTGGAAGGGTTCATGAGCGGTGTGCCGAAGGAACTGGACGAGACCGCTTACGTCGACGGATACTCCTTCCCGCGGTTCTTCATGACGATCTTCCTGCCGGCCATCAAATCCGGTGTGGGTGTCGCAGCTTTCTTCTGCTTCATGTTCTCCTGGGTGGAAATGCTTCTGTCCAAGACACTGACAGCGGTTGAGGCAAAGCCGATTGCCGCCGTCATGACACGGACGGCGTCGTCAGCCGGATATGAACTTGGGCTTTTGGCGGCCGCCGGGACGCTGACAATCATCCCGGGCGCGATCGTGATCTACTTTGTCCGTAACTACATTGCCAAGGGCTTTGCCCTGGGGAGGGTGTAATGCTGGGATGGATGGCCTGGACCTGGCCGACGGCCCTGTTGTTTGTCGGCATCTTCAGCGCAATCGGGTTCCTGACGGTGCTCGAGCTGAAATTCCCTGGCGGAGCAGAACGCGTCGGCATTCTGCGTCTGACCACGACCCGTGGTGATCGCCTCTTCATCACGTTGCTCGGAACGGCCTATATCTTCCTGGCCTGGCTGGGTCTGGTCGGCATGCCGCTGTGGTGGCCGTTGGCAATCAGTATTGGCTGGGGTGTCTTCTGCTTCTGGAAGGTTTAGTGCCGGCTGGACGCAAAGATTAGACGTAGAAGTTTCACAAGAGATGGTGCAAAAATAGGGATGTTAAGTTCCATCCGAACCGCATGATTGCAGGACGAGAATGAGAAAGCGTAAAAGCAACGAGTTGCTCACCGAAGTCGAACTGGAGTTCATGACTGAACTTTGGAAAATCGGCGAAGGGTCCGTGCGGGATATCCTCGCATGTTTGCCGCCGGAGAGAAAACTTGCCTATACGTCCTGTGCAACGATCATGCGGATTCTGGATGAAAAGGGCTTCGTGGACAGCCGAAAAGATGGGAAGACACTGATCTATTCCCCGCGGCTCTCCAAAGATTCCTACCAGTCCCGTTCCTTGCGAAACTTGTCAGACAAGTTGTTCGACGGGACGCCCGCCTCATTGGTGGCGCGTCTCGTCGACGACTACGATCTTTCGGAGAACGATCTGGAGGAAATAAGAGCGTTACTGGACAGGAGGAGGACAGATGACGCTACCTAACCAGATTTTCGATATCTACATCGACCTCAACATAACCTTCGCCATCACGGCGGTGGTTTGGCTGGTCGCGAAATTGGTCCTGGAGCGATTGGGCATCAAACTGGCCTATTCCGTTCAGCTCGGTCTGTTGAATGGCTTGTTTGTCATCACCGCGCTCTCTCCGGGTGTCGTTGCCCTTTACCGTCATCTTCTGGATGCTGGTGTTGTTCCGGGAGCCATGTCCGTGAACCTGTCCGATATGGTCGTCTCGCAGTATTTGCGGGGCGGTATTGCCATTCCGGCGCAGGATTTCCAGTCTCTTTTGGGCCTGCGAGCACAGCTTTCTTCGGAAATCTTGTCCCTGACCTCTGTGCTTGGCGCAGGGATCGTGGCGGTGTTCCTTGCAGGCGTCACGTTTTTCGGGCTGAAACTCGCCAAAGGCTTCATTCAGCTGAACCGAGCTTTGGCCTCTTGTCATGTCTGGCGGGACCACGGCAGGCTCCGGCTTTTGCTCTCTGATACAGCCGTTGTTCCGTATTCGGCTCGCGGTTTGACCCGGAATTACGTGGTATTGCCAAGCGAGCTTTTGACCCAGAGCGAAGATCTCAAGCTCGTTTTGAAACATGAGTTTGAGCATCTACGGCAAGGGGATGTGACGTGGGAGATCGGTCTGGAACTCCTGCGCCCGTTGTTTTTCTGGAACCCGTTCTTCTACATCTGGAAGTCCGAGGTCGAGCGCCTGCGTGAACTGGCTTGCGATCAAAAGGTCGCGGAGAACGCGCAAGTGGATCTGAAGTCTTATTGCATGTGCCTGTTGCGCGCCGCGAAAGCCGGGATCCAAAAGCGCGAAGCCTTTTTAAACCAAAACCGATCCAGCGTTGCAGCCGTCGCGCTGATCGAGGTGCAGGACCGCTTGCTTCGGCGCTCGCCATCCCAAAAGCTCCGCAGCCGTGTCGAAGCGTTGATGGAACAAGACCGGGCCAAACCGCATACCGGGCTGGTGGCCTTGGTGATTGTTCCAATGGCAGCGGTGGTGTTCCTTACCGGGCTTGCTATTCAAAAGCCTGCGGACTGGAGCCAGGATCGCTTGATGTTGTCAGCGATCATCAATCTGGAGCGCCTCGAGACGATCAATGCATTCGGCAAGGCGCCGTACCGATAAGCTGCGTTTTGTCTTGGCCAACGATCAGGATCCCCGGCTGAACGCCGGGGATTTTTCGTGTCGGCCCGATCAGATCGATTGTTACGCGTCCTCGAATATATCGTTCACAATTTCATATATAGTCGATCAAGGTTGAGTTTATTACCTCTTATTCATGAACAAACCGGCGATGTCCGCTGGCGACATGACTCTGGAGAGACCGATGAGCTCTGATGTTAAGACGATCCTGCATATTGACGCATCCGCGCGCAAAACCGGCTCCGTAACGCGAGAGCTGACTGAGACGCTGGTCAAGTCGCTTGCGACGGCGAACCGGGATGCGAAGATCCTGACCCGCGACGTGTCTCAAGGTCTGCCATTTATTGATGAGACCTGGGTCGGAGCGACTTTCACAGATCCGGCTGAGCGCACGCCTGAGCAGCGCTTGAAACTCGCCGTGTCCGACACGCTTGTTTCAGAGCTGAAGGCGGCGGACGTGGTTGTCATTGGTACACCGATTTACAATTTTTCGGTGCCTGCAGCTTTGAAAGCTTGGATCGACCAGGTCGCGCGCGCTCGGGAGACGTTCCAGTACACCGAGAACGGTCCTGTTGGTCTTTTGAAAGACAAAAAAGCGATCATAGCAGTGGCGTCCGGTGGTACACAGGCCGGGTCTGAGATCGACTTCGCGACGACCTACCTAAAGCATTTCCTTGGTTTCCTGGGTATCACTGATGTGACCGTGATCGCAGCGGATCAGTTGATGGTCAACCCGGACAAGCGCGCGGATGCGATTTCGCTTGCAGAGCAACTGGCAGCCTAAGACGCGCAGCGTCCCGCTCCCAAAACCGAGAGAGAATGAAAAAACCGGCGCGGCTTCTTAAGCCCACGCCGGTTTTCCATGTTGTACGCCCCCGTGAATCTCTTTTCACGTTGTCTGCAACGCAGTCACGCACTCCACTGCACTTTACATTTCGTGTTGCTCTTATGTGCAGCCGCTTGGTGTTGCTTTGGTTGTTTTTTCTTTCCTCGTTGCAGATAAAAAATCCGGTCCAGCCCATCTTTGAAGAGCCTTAGCAGGCGCCACAATTCTATTTCCCTGCCGGACCAACCTCGAGATTTCAGATCAGTCCCAGAACAATTGCAGCCAAAAACGCAAAGGCTGCAAAGAATGCGATCATGTTCAGGTTACGTACAAGAGTCATCTGTATTCCTCCCGTCACATCGGTCACAGCCGCTGACATTAATGCAGTCTTAACGAGAAGCGAAGGAAAAAAGATGCTGCATCGCAGCGCTCTCAGGTCCTGCAGGTTGCAGGCGAAGCGATTTCGTGAATGAGGCACCTAAAAACTCGGTATCTGAAGTAGTGGTCTATTAAGCCGGTCGCGGTACTCTATACGGAACAACGCGTAGCGCGCTGCGGAGAGAGAATGACCGAATTGGCAAAGCTTGCTGATCTTGCAAAGGACTCAAGCACAGCAGGCCGCAAAAGCCTTATTGCAACGCTGACCGAAATGTTTCTGGCTGCTGGTGATGCCCGCGGCGAGAACACGGCTTTTTTGTTCGGGGATATCGCTCTCAAATTGTTGGGCGATCTGGAGGAAGACACCCGGGCAGAGCTCGCAGCACGGGTCGCGAAAGACGATTTTGCACCGCATCAACTCATGCTCGAATTGGCGAAGGATACCCTTGCTGTCGCCGAACCCGTGCTTACGAACTCGCCTGTTTTGAAGTCTGAGGACTTGGTTGAGATCGCTTCCTCCGCGTCCATGGACCATCTTGAAGCGATCGCGGTCAGGGTTCCGATTGAAGAGGCTGTGACTTCTGTCCTTGTCGATCGGGGTGATCCGTCCGTTTTGTCGAAGGTCGCTGCCAATGAGGGCGCGGAAATCGCCGACAACTCTTTCATGACGATCGTCGACAAGGTTGGCCGGGATGAGGCGGTGCAAGCCGCATTGATCGGCCGCCCGGATCTGCCTCTTGAGGTCGGCCAGGTTCTTCTGCCGCTCTTGACCGAAGAGCTTCAAAAACAAGTGCTTGCTTTGGGCAAGGACAATTATCTGGCACAAATGCTGGCGCGGGCCTCCAAGGAAAAGAAGAAAAACCAGCTGGAAACGATTGAGCGGGCAAAGCTCCAGGTGAATGCGCTGGTCAAGGACATCAAAAGTGGCCGCCAAATGGTCGATGAGGCTGTCCGGAAGTTTGCAAAGGCAGGGCAGGCGACGGAGCTTGCCCTACTGCTGGCTGGGTTAAGTGATCTGCCACCCGCAGCTGTGTCCCAATTGCTGTTCAGCCCGAACGACAAACCGCTTATCATCCTTTGCAAGGCCAATAATGTCAGGGCCGAGGCCTATAAGGACATCCTGATGATGCGGGCGCAGCGGCTGAATATTGGCGGAATGGAGCTGAACGAAGCGATCCAGCGCTTTGGACTCATGAGCGTTGAAGGCGCCAAGAGATCGCTGGAAGTCCTGCGGCAAACATCTCAGGCCGCGGCGGCCAAGCCGACAGGGACGGCAGGCGAGCCATCGTCACCGCCGCCAAAGAAAGTGCCTTTTGCCGCCCACCGATGAGACGTGATCACGGGCTATGCCGCGACGCTTTACAGAGCTTTGATATGTCGATCAAGAGCCTCTAAGGCCTGAGTGTTGCTGTGAGCTCAGCTGCTTGATCTTTGCAAGGTGGCTGTCATCGCGGCCGCGGAGATCAGAAATCCGCCGCCGACACGGTTGATCAGCTTGAGCAAGGACGGGCTGCGAAGCTTCTGGCCGACGGCTGCTGCCGCAAAGGCATACACCGCGGCATTCACGATCCCAAGCACAACGAAGGTGATGCCGAGCAGGAACAGCTGCGGGACGACGGGCGCCTGCGGTGCGATGAAATGCGGCAGAAAGGCCATGAAGAAGACAATTCCCTTCGGGTTCAACGCCGTCACCACGTAAGCGTGCCAGAAGATCTTGCCGGCCGGAATGTCGGCAACGGTATGGGGCCCGAGAGCCGACGGGCGGCTGCGCCACATCTTCAGACCCAGCCAGACAAGATAAGCGGCACCGACCCATTTGAGCACTGTGAACGCCGTCGCAGATGCGGCCAGCAACGCGCCCAGGCCCAGAAGTGAAGCCGCGGCAGCCGTGGCGTCTCCAAGGCCCACACCCATCACGCTAGCCGCCGCGGATTTCCGTCCTTGCGTCAATGCATAGCTGACGACGAGCATGATCGTTGGCCCGGGAATGGCCAAAACGATGAGGGTTGCAGCAACATAAGCGAGATAAAGTTCAAGGGTCATTCTGGTGCCGATCTTCTATCTGGTTCGCGACCATAGACCTCTGGAGCGAAATCGACAATGATATCGGTGTGATCGTCGCAGCCGGATCGGACGAAATGCAGGCTTTGGTTTTCTTGTTTTGTTTTTGCCTGCTTGCTGTCGGTGCACCAGCCTTTGGTCAGGAAACTTCTCCTCCAGCGCCATCTTCAAAGCCGCTCACGCCGGGCACTCAAGACCGGTTTGTTGAAGGTGTCGACCTGCCGAGGAAAAAGCCAGACGCCGAACCTGGTAAGCCTGAAGCCCCATCGGTCCAGCAGGTGACTGAGCAACTCTGCGAACTCCCAAGGGTAACATTTGTTCAACGCCCGGCGATCGAGACCGACAATGGTTGCGGATTTGAAAATGTTGTCGCCGTGACGAAAGTCGGTCTGAAAAGCGGAGATGAAATCTCCTTTCCAGGACCTGTCATGATCACATGCGAGTTTGCACAGGTGGTGGCGGATTGGATCCGGCAAGATGTTCTCCCGGCTGCCCGCAATGAGCTGGGCATGGACGTCACCGGGCTCCTGACAGGACCAGGATATCAGTGCCGGCGCCGCAACAATCTCCCGGATGGGAAGCTTTCCGAGCACGCACTTGGCAAGGCGGTCGACGTTTCCGGTTTCCGGTTGGCGAATGGGGATATCATTTCGGTCATGAAAGACTGGCCAGAACCGGAGACAGACCCGGGCAAGTTCTTAAGAGCGGTCCATGCGGCAGCTTGCAAGCGCTTTACAACTGTACTGGGTCCGGATGCCGATCCCAATCATGAGGCTCATTTTCATCTGGATACCGGCTGTCACGGCAAGGACTGTACGTACCTCATTTGCCAGTAAATTTCGGTCACAGCTTGCAATTTTTGCCATAGCTTGTTCCTCTCATGGTCATGACGAAACAATCGGAGACGCCTATGGAGCGTTACAAAACTGCTGCTGAAGTTGCCTTGGACTTGCGTCCGGATCACCCAATTTACTGTTTTCGGCCATCGGTGCTCCGCACGGATGCGCAGAACTTCAAAAAGCTGTTCCCCGGGAAAACGGCCTATGCCGTGAAGACCAATGGCGAACCCTTTGTCCTGAAGGAGTTGGCGGCGGCGGGGTATGATTGTTTTGATGTGGCGTCTCCAGCAGAGTTTGCCGCCGTGCGTGAAGCAGCGCCAAAGGCGGAAATGCTCTACATGCACCCGATCAAGGCGCAATCCGATATTCGTCTAGCGCTGGAGCAGTACGGCATCCGGGTGATGTCACTCGACCATGAAGACGAGGTGGCAAAGATCCTCCGGATTGTCCGGGCTCTGGACATTGATCCTGCGAAAATCACACTCTTTGTGCGGATCGCGACCAAGGGGCATGCAGCGTATGAGCTGTCGAAGAAATTTGGCGCTGCGCCGGGACATGCAGTTGAACTTTTGCAACGGATTCACAGGATTGGCTTCAAGTGCGGTCTCTGTTTCCACGTCGGCAGTCAGATTGAAGAGCCGGAAACCTATGAGCGGGCACTGGCCTCCGCCGATTGGATCCGCTCCCGCGCTGGCGTTCCGATTGTAGAGCTTGATGTCGGCGGCGGGTTCCCGGCCGTTTACGGCCATGATCCGAGACGCAAAGTACCTGATCTGCCGTCCCTGGAAGAGTTGATGGGACAAATCCGCTCAGACATTACCGAATGGGCGTTTGACGATATGCCGCTGGTGGCGGAACCGGGCCGGGTCGTTGTGGCAAGGTCCATATCGCTGATCGTCCGGGTGCTTTTGAAGAAAGGCCGCCGGCTCTACATCAATGATGGGATTTGGGCGTCTCTCTCGGACAGCTGGACCGGCAAAATCACCTTGCCGGCTCGCTTTATCCCGGACCCGGCGCGGCGCACACGCTCCGGCAAGGCCGACAACATCGTGCCGTTCAAGGTCTGCGGGGCAACCTGTGACAGCGTTGATATTCTCTCCCGGCCGTTCTGGCTTCCAGAGACGGTCGACACCGGAGATTGGATCGAAATCGGCCATATCGGCGCTTATAGCCTGTCTCTCAGGACCCGGTTTAACGGCTTCTACCCAGATACGGTGATCGAGGTGGATACTCCATTTGATGCAGGCGAAGAACCGGAAGGATTTGCCTCGATCGAGACCATGGCTGACTAGAGCACACGCAAATGGATCCAGACAAAAAGCGACGGCAGCGGGTGGCCAGTTCAGCTGGCCTGTCGCTGTCCGCCCCAGGTCGTTGAGGTCTCGAGGGATGGTATTTCCACCCTCCTAGTGTCTGCCATTTACTGGCAGAATTTCTGAACGCCGCTGTAGGTGGTGAACGTTCCGGTCGATGGATTGAAAGACCGGTATTTCGACGAACAATAGTCGTACCAAGCTGGGCTCCAGGGCTGAAATCCGACCGGCCCGCTGACGTGACCCGGATAAGGGGCACGCGGGTAGGGATATGCCGGGCCACGCGGCGGACCTGCATAGGACGGCTTGTTGGTTGCCCCCAAAATGATTGCACCGGCAGCAAGTCCAATGACACCGGCAGCGATGGCCGCGCCAACGTTATTGTTGTTCTTGTGCTTATGGATATGTTTGTGCTTGTGATAATGCCGATTGTGTCCGCGGTGCGGGCGGTGGCCCTCATGCCAGCCGCCACCGTGGCGCCAGCCATCGCGCGGACCTGCTTCTGCGGCAGATACCGCCGGCAACATTAGGGCGCCGGTGAGGGCAACGGCCAGGATGCGTTTAGCGAAGGTTTGCATCGATTTACTCTCCGTTTGGGGCGCGCCATTTGCGCTGCCGTGATCTGATGATGCAACATTGCCAAAAGCGCGCTGAACCGGTCCTGAGATAGCCGTTCATCTTGTGTTCAGATTTCTCAGGTTGTGTGTCCCAAGCAGGAGGCCACATGGCAGATAGTCAGGAAAATCGATCAAATAACGAAAAGTCGGTGATCCGGAATACGGATGACGAGGCCCGGAAACTGGCCAAAGATTTGATCCGGACGGCCCGCTTCGGCGCCTTAGCAGCCTTGGAACCTGAGACCGGATATCCCCTGGCGAGCCGGGTTGCCGTTGCGACGGATCTTGATGGAACGCCCGTGATCCTCACCAGCACCTTGTCCGGCCACACAAGTGCGGTCCTCGCCAACCCCGCCTGTTCCTTGCTGGTTGGTGAACCGGGCAAGGGCGACCCTCTGGCCCACCCGAGGATTTCGTTGTTCTGCAAAGCGCGCCGTGTAGAGCGGGAAACGGATGAGCATGCACGTTTGCGCCGGCGCTACCTCTCGCGTCACCCCAAGGCCGAGCTTTATGCCGATTTCGGAGATTTCTCGTTCTTTGCCCTGGATCTACAGCGGGCAAGCCTCAACGGTGGCTTCGGCAAGGCTTTTGAACTCGGCGAGGATGATCTTCTGACCGATGTTGCCGACGTGCAGGCCTGGTCGGCGATGGAAAGTGGCGCGGTTGATCACATGAACGAGGACCACCGCGACGCCATCAAACTTTATGCCGAAGTCCTCCTGAACGCTGAAGACGCCAACTGGCGGCTGGCATGCCTCGACCCCGAGGGGCTCGACCTTGTGGCGGGAGACCGTATTGTGCGTCTGTGGTTTCAGGAGCGGCTCGCAGATCCCGCACGGCTTCGGGAAGCCCTGGTTGCGCTGGCACTTCAGGCGCGAAATCAGGATTGAACAGGGAGCGGGGCGGTCTCAAGCCGCCCGGAGATGCCCAAGAAAATCCTCAAGGCTTGTTTGGACCGTGTTGATCTGGGTTGCGACGAGCTCAACACCGCCCACGACATCTTTCAGTTTTTCTCCGGAAGCCTCGGCCGAACGGTTCACCTGGGTAATGTTTTCCGAAATCTCCGTGCTGCCATGCGCCACTTCCGAGGCGTTCTTGGCAATCTCAGATGTCACCGCGTCCTGTTCTTCAATAGCTGAGGCAATGCCTGCAATCTTGTCGCGGACATCTGTCATGGACCGGACCACATCTTGGATGGAAACCGAGCAGGAGGCCGCTCCGGACTGGACACCGGTCAGCTGCGTGCCGATCTGTTCGGTCGCTTGGCCGGTTTGGGTGGCCAGGGCTTTGACTTCCGACGCAACGACTGCGAAACCTTTTCCGGCTTCTCCGGCCCGGGCTGCTTCGATCGTTGCATTCAAGGCCAGCAGGTTGGTTTGACCGGCAATGTCCGTGATGAGCTTAAGAACATCATTGATCTCGCTTGCTGCAGCCGACAGGGACGAGACGGTTTCTTCCGAGGTTTCAGCTTGTTTGGAGGTCTGGTCCGTTGACGTGTTCGCTAAGGTCACCTGCCGGGCAATCTCCTGGATTGAAGCGGCAAGTTCTTCGGCGGCTGATGCGACGGACTGGACGCTGGCCGTGGATTGTTCAGCGGCTGCGGCGACTGTATGCGAGCGATTGATCGTATCGGAACTCATTTGAGCAAGATCATCCGCGTGCACCGATAGTTTTTGTAAGGCCGATTGAACCTCCGAGCAGCTGGTCATCATTACCCGCTCCAGTTCGTCCGCCAAACGCAAGCGTGTTTCCCGCCGCTCCTCAACAGCGCGCTCTTCTTCTTCGCGTGCTTGAGCCTGTAGCCGTTGCATTTCAATGGTGTTTTGCCGGAAGACTTCAAAAGCCTCGGCAACCGCGCCAATCTCGTCGCGCGATCTGACTTTGACTGAAACGTCCGTGTCGCCGTTGGCCAGGCTTTTCAGGCCGTTAGAGACCTCCTTCAACGGCACAGCAATACCGAAACGCGCATAAAGGACCGAGCCGGTCACACAGAGACCAAGAGAGATGATGGCTGTCCAGATGATCTGCTGAAAGGCCTGTTTTTCATGGGTCTCTGCAGCCTGGGCCGCTGCCAGGGTAAATTGCTCGATTTCCTGAAGTAGGGCGATCAGCTCCCGGTCAAGACGTTCCTGTTCTTCCTCCAGGGTGAGGACGATCGCAGCTGCCGCGGCCAAGTCATCTGAATCTATGTAATGTAGGACTTCGTCAACGTGTGACTTATATTGGGCGTATTCGGCCTCGATCCGTTTGAGTTGATTGAGGGCACTTTCAAACTCTGTCCTTTCAATCTCCGAAGCGGCATTGTCCAGGGCATATTTAGCCAGATCCTCAGCCTTCAGGATTTCGTCAGCGACCTGGACCTCAAGTTTCAAGATTGCAGCTTTGACATCGCCAATTGCGTGTTTCTCTTCGCCAGCTTCCAGGCCGGAAAGCCGCATGAGACGTTCGACGAGGGCAGCTTGTTCCAGCTGATGGTTGGTGACGTGACTGATCGCTGTGGTCAGCGGAATGTCTTTTTCGGCAATATTTGTGAGTTCCTTGCCGATCATGGCCATTTGATAAACAGATACAGCTGCCACCACAACGAGCCCAAAACAAAGAAAGGCGACCAGTCCAAGTATTTTCGTTGCAACCGTTGCGGATACCTGACGTGAAAGTGCCATCGCAGAATCTCCTGCGCCAATTGAAAAGAAGTTCCTTAAAACGCTACGTAAGTTTCCTTAGATTGATGCTGATCAGTTGAAGAAAGGGTAAATTTTATCGTTCAAAGAAAAAGTTTTACAATTTATGATAGAATTCACGTTGACGAAACTACAAAAATTCAATCCTGTGAAAATAAGGTGAGCGAGTTGCTGGCGTTTGGGTTTCTATGAAAACACCTGCGCTTCCGGTGCCAGCGCCAAATCCAACGGTCCGCAATCGCGATCGAGTGCTGTGGTGAAGCGCAAGGCAACTCACGCTTGCGCGCCACGTTCTCATGACTTAGGACGTCTTCAACCTTCATCTTCGGGACGATTTGTTTTGCCAATACGTTAACCGGTCTTCGATCCTTTTGCCGTGTGCGTCCGCACACGATCGTTTTGACACGTTCGTCAAACTGGCGGATCGGGACCGGTGTGGCTTGGCCAAACCGTATCTGATGTTTCGATACGCCACCCTTCCAACTTTACCAGCCAAATGACCGGGCGCGGCTTGCCGCGCGATGCCTGACCCCCGTTTGCGAACTTCCGGAAGTGGAAGATCCCAAACATGTCGTCTCTTATCAGGGTTGAATGGACCCTTGTCTCTAAGGCGCGGTTGACCGTCGCACGTCCCTGTGGGCGGTGCGGTCAACTTCGTCCGTTTGCCTCGACAAATAAGTTCCGGCTCAATGCCAATGGAAGCCGTCTGGATGCCTGGCTTATTTATGCGTGCCAGTCCTGCGGCCATCGCTGGAACCGCGAGGTGATGAAACGGAAACCCGTCAGCGCCGTACCTTCGGACCTCTTGTCAGCATTGCAGGCAAACGACCAGATGCTGGCGGAGACATTGGCGGCCAACCTTGGAGGTCACCCAAGCGGCCCAAGCAAACCGTCTGACTTCGAGCTGCAGAGGCGGGTGGTTCCGAGCAAGGGAAAAGTCGCTGGGACACCAGCTGTTCTGTGCATTCGAAATCCGGGCAGGGTTCCGGTTCGTCTTGACCGGATCTTGTCTGCCGGGTTGAGCCTGCCGAGGCGCGATATCAAATGCCTTGTCAAAAGTGGTGACCTGACGGTTCCTGGAGGATCTCGGAACACGTTTCGCAAAGCCTTGCCGCCGTATCTGGAGTTAATGATCAACACCGAGGACCGTCCTTTGATTGATGCCTTGTTCGCAGGATGCAGCAAGGCATCAGGCTAAGTCTCGGGTTCTGACAGGTGTCTGCAGGGGTATATAAAAGAACAAGGCCGCCCGTGGGGGCGGCCTTCGACGCTTGCGGTTTACCCGCGCCATACGCCAACCGGGAAACGGCTGGCAGTGTCTTGCCTCTTAAACGGAGAGCTGGCTGTTTGTGCCTTAACCAGTTCCCTGGATGGCTGAAAGCAGCCATTCGCCGCCGGAGCTGCGAACAAAGGTCCACACTTCAGTGCTTTCGGAAGGCGCGTCAGGATCTCCGGAAATCACATCATCGCTATCCCGTTTGGCGATGTAATCGACTGCGCTGTAGCGCAAGGCGACTGTTACATAGTCCTTGCTATCTTCATGCCAGGCTTCGGCAACATCGCCCTGAAGCAGTTTGACATCCAAAACGACGTTCTTTTTGCCGGCCGAGGCAAGTTCACCCAGCTCTTCGGCCAGATAAGACATGGCTTCCGGGGTCGCCAGCTGTCGCAGCGCGGCGTAGTCTTCGCGGCTGTAGGCGGACTGAACTTCGCTGAGCATCTCCTCAAACCGGTCAAGGTCTGCTGCCGTTGCCTCGTAAGGCTGCGTTACCGGGTGGGCAAAAGCCTGTGAGGCTGAGCCACTGGCCCCACCGCCGCCGAAGCTGAACGGAGCAGCTTTTGGTGCGTTCTGGTCCGGCGCCCTTTCAAACGGGTTTGGTCCAGCAGTCGCCGGTTGTTGCCGTGAACGGAAGAAGCGCATGGCGAGGCTGATCAGCAACACGATAAGGCCGACCTGAAGGATCAAGCCGAGAAACCCGGCGAAGCCGCCGAGGCCACCGCCAAACAGCATTCCGACGAGGCCGCCAAGCATCAAGCCGCCGAGAAGCGCGCCGCCGAAGCCGCCAAAGTGGCCAGGGCGTTGCGCATTTGCAGCTTGTCCGCCAGCGCCAGGAGTGGTCCGCTGGGTCTGTGCAGGCTGGGGTGTCATGGAACGCTGAACGGGAGCGGCCGTATCCGGTGCGGTTTTGGTCGTGGGGGGCGCGGAATAAGTTTTGCTGCCTCTGCTGCCAAAGCCGCCAAACCCGCCCTTTCGGGCCTCGGCATAGTCAGTGGCGGCAAACATCGTGGCGATCGCAACGATCATGAAGGCTGTCGTCTTGCGCAGACGGCGGGCGGCAGCAGGCATTTTTGTCTCCTCTTGAGGGCCACTTTGGCCATGTGCTGCAGATGTAGGAAATCGGTGACTAATTGCCAGCGCCGATGGCGGAACTTTTGTGGGTTAGACAGAGAAAACTTATGTGCAGGCAAGTTTGTAAGTTTCAGCTGGCAGAACCGGCATCAAAGCTCAGAAAAGGAAAAGGGCGGGAATGCTCCCGCCCTCGAATGCGTAGCAATGGCAGACTGTTATGCTTTGCCCCAGCCGCCGGCTGTTGGGGTGATGACCGTCACGGCTTCACCCGGTTCCAGAATGGTCTGATCGCAGCCTTTGAGCTGTTGCACGGTGCCGTCGAGACGGCGGACTTCGGTGCGGCCGAGTTCCCCGTTCTCACCGCCTTCCATGCCTTTTGGCTCAATGTTGCGGTGGGATCCGAGGATCGCGCAGTCCATCTTCTCCAGGAAGCGCAGGGTGCGCTTGGTGCCGTCACCCGCCGACCATTTACCCTTGCCGCCGGAGCCTTTGCGGATATGGAAATCCTCCAGAAGGACGGGGAAGCGGAACTCCAGGACTTCCGGATCGGTGAGGCGCGAGTTGGTCATGTGCACATGAACACCGTCCGTGCCCTTGAAGCCGGGGCCTGCCGGAGAGCCGGAGCAGATGGTCTCATAGTACTGGTAGGTGTCGTTGCCGAAGGTCAGATTGTTCATCGAGCCTTGGCTGTTTGCCATCGCGCCAAGCGCTGCAAAGACTGCGTTGGTGACGTGCTGGGACGTCTCCACATTGCCCGCAACAACGGCCGCCGGATAAGACGGGCGCAACATGCAGTCATCCGGGATAATGATTTTGATCGGCTTCAGGCAGCCGGCATTCATTGGGATGTCACCGTCGACCATCACGCGGAAGCAATAGAGGATCGCGGCCCGGGTGACCGGTTCCGGCGCGTTGAAGTTGTTCGGTTTCACGGCGGATGTGCCGGTGAAATCGACCGTTGCCTCGCGCTTGTCCTTGTCGACCGTGATCTTGACCTTGATGGTCGAGCCCTGGTCGGTCGGGTACTCGTATTCGGAGTCCTTCAGCGCTTCGATGACCCGCCGGACGCTTTCCTCGGCGTTGTCCTGAACGTGGCCCATATAGGCCTGAACGACGTCCAGACCGAAGTGGGACACCATCTTGCGCAGTTCCTGAATGCCCTTTTCATTCGCTGCGACCTGTGCGGAGAGGTCGGCAACGTTCTGATGCGGGTTTCTGGCCGGATAGGCATGATCCGTCAGGAGGTTGACGAGTTCGGCCTCGCAGAAGCGGCCCTGATCGACGAGCTTGAAGTTGTCGAACAGCACGCCTTCTTCGTCCACCTTGGTTGCGAGCGGGGTCATGGAGCCCGGTGCGGAGCCGCCGACATCGGCGTGGTGGCCACGAGAGGCGGCCCAGAACAGGATCTCCTTGCCCGCATTGTCGAAGACGGGCGAGACGACGGTGATGTCCGGCAGGTGCGTGCCGCCATTATAGGGTGCGTTCAAGGCAAAGACGTCGCCCGGCTTGATCTTGCCCTTGTTCAGCTTGATCACCGTTTCCACAGAGCGGTCCATGGAGCCAAGGTGCACCGGCATGTGCGGGGCGTTGGCAACCAAGGCGCCGCTGGCATCAAAGACGGCACAGGAGAAGTCCAGGCGTTCCTTGATGTTCACCGAGTAGGCGGTGTTCTGCAGCGTTACGCCCATCTGTTCGGCGATGGACATGAAGAGGTTGTTGAACACCTCCAGCATGACCGGGTCGGCGTGGGTGCCGATGGCGTCCGCCCGTTTCAGCGGGACGACCCGGTGCAGGATGACGTGATCCTTGGCGTTGATCTCCGCCTGCCAGCCGTCTTCAACGGCAATGGTCGCATGCGGCTCGATGATCACCGCCGGGCCCATCACCTTCATGCCGGGCTTCAGGTTCTCGCGTTTGAAGATGCCGGCATCATGCCACTGGCCTTCGCAGTAGATCCGTGTGCCTTTGGCAGCGGCTGGGACATCGGACGCCAGAGTGAGATCCGGCTCGACCAGGCCAGCGCCGCCGCCAGCGGTTTCCACCTCAAGCGCTTCGACCACGACCGGCTTGTTGTCATAGGCAAAGCCGAATTGCTTCTTGTGAGCCTCTTCGAAGGCCGCGCGCATTTCTTCGACCGTGCCGAGAAGGACGGGCATGGGAGTGTCGGTGCCGTCATAGCGTAAATGTGCGGTCGCAACGGTTCGCCGAGCGTCCTCAGTTACGCCCTGTTTGTCGAGCTCAGCTTCTGTCTGGGCGCTTAGCTCCTTGCGCAGCGCGTCCAGCTCAGGAAGCAGCTCTTCCGTCATTGTTTTCACAACAGCCTTTTGGCGGTCTGCGCGAATGTCGGCGAGGCCCATGCCGTAGGCCGAGAGGATGCCGGAGAATGGGTGCAGAATGACCGTTTTCATTCCGAGGCTGTCGGCCACCTTGCAGCCGGTCTGGCCGCCCGCGCCGCCGAAGCACGTCAGGGCATATTCGGTGACATCATAGCCGCGCTGTACGGAAATTTTCTTGATGGCATTCGCCATGTTTTCGACAGCGATCTTCAGGAAACCGTCCGCAACCTCTTCCGGTGTGCGGCCATCGCCGATCTGGCTTGCCAGTGCGGCAAACTTCTCGCGCACCACGTCGCCATCCAGCGGCTGGTCCTGGTTCGGGCCGAAGATCTTCGGGAAGAATTCCGGCGCCAGTTTGCCGGTCATCAAGTTGGCATCGGTCACGGTCAGCGGACCGCCGCGGCGGTAACAAGCCGGGCCCGGATTGGCACCTGCGCTGTCCGGACCGACCTGAAAGCGGCCGTCCGCATAGTGGAGGATCGAGCCACCGCCAGCTGCGACCGTGTGGATCATCATCATCGGCGCGCGCATGCGCACACCGGCAACTTCGGTTTCAAAGGCGCGCTCATAATCGCCGTCATAGTGACACACGTCTGTAGAGGTGCCGCCCATGTCGAAGCCGATGATCTTGTCGTATCCGGCCATTGCCGAGGTTTCGACAGCGCCGACAACACCGCCTGCCGGGCCCGACAAGATGGCGTCCTTGCCCTGGAACAGATCTGCGGCTGTCAGCCCGCCGGAGGACTGCATGAACATCAGCCGCGGGCCTTCACCCAGCTCTTCCTGAACCTGGTTCACATAGCGGCGCAGGATCGGCGACAGGTAGGCATCCACGATGGTGGTGTCGCCGCGGCCGACCAGTTTCATCAGCGGTGAGACTTCATGAGAGACTGAAATCTGCGGGAAACCGATCTCCTCCGCGATTTTCTTCAATGCCTGCTCGTGGGCCGGATAGGCGTAAGCATGCATCAGGACGATTGCGATGGAACGGATCCCGGCGTCCCAAGCGGCCTGCATTTCGGTGCGGGCCTGTTCTTCGTCAAGAGCCTGTTCGAGAGTGCCGTCAGCTTGAACGCGTTCAGAGATCTCGTAAACGCGCTCATAAAGCAGTTCAGGCTTGATGATCTCCTTGGCGAAGATGTGCGGACGGGCCTGATAGCCGATTTCCAGCGCATCCCTGAAGCCGCGTGTGATGAAGAGGGCCGTGCGCTCGCCCTTGCGCTCCAGCAGCGCATTGGTGGCAACGGTGGTGCCCATTTTCACGGTCGAAACCTTGTCGGACGGGATCGGTTGACCCTTTTCAACGCCGAGAAGTTCACGAATGCCTTGAATGGCGGCGTCACGATACGCTTCCGGGTTTTCTGACAGCACCTTGTGTGGATGAAGGGTTCCGTCCGGCGCGCGGCCAACGATGTCGGTGAATGTGCCGCCGCGATCGATCCAAAAATCCCATTTGGCTGTCATTTTGTCCCTCATCTTTATGTTTTCCTGCCGGCGATAGAGCTGCCGGGCAGACGCGTTATCCGCGATCAATGGATTTATGCTGACATTTTATCGATAAAATGTCGATGAAAAAATCTAATTTTCTTTTACCCGGAGTTTAAAGCTTGTTTTGTATGCGTCTTTTTGAGGGTGCCAAAGCGTGGGATGATGTGCACATGAAGAGTACGGGTGGTTCAAACCCGCACACTGAGTCGGGAACGTTCCGCTATGGATTGCGTATGAGCGATCCGGTGGCGGACAGTGTCCTGATGTTTGTCCTGGCGATCGTCGGTGCACTGATGATTTTCAGGTTGGGATTTGAATTTTCAAAGGTGGTTTTTCCGGAATACCGTCCGATGTTCGGGGACTTCATCAGTTTTTGGACGGCAAGTTTTTTTGTTTTGGAAGGGGCTGCTGCAGAGGCCTACGATTTTTCTCTCGTAAACGAGTTTCAACTTGAAATATTCGATCAAGGAGAATTGCCGTTTCTTTATCCGCCGACATGGTTGATGGTGGTCTCGCCATTTTCCATGTTGCCCTATCGGCCTTCGGCGCTTCTGTTTGAGGCACTTCAAGTCGTCGCGTTGGTGGTGGCTTGCAGGTATTTGCTGCGTGATCGGTCAATCCTTTGGATCCTGATTGTCTTTCCAGCGGTTATCTCCGGGATCATTCACGGGCAAAACGCTGTGCTCAATACCGCGCTTTTAGCCGGTGCACTCGGCGCGCTGGATCGTGATCGGCCGGTTCTTGCCGGTATCCTGATTGGATTGCTGAGCTATAAGCCGCAATTGGGGATCTTGATTCCGTTTGCACTTTTGGCCGGTCGTGAATATCGCGCATTCGCATCAGCCGCCGTAACGACCTTGCTATTTGCCGCCACTAGCTGGGTTGTCTTTGGGACAGAGGTCTGGCGCGCGTTTATTGAGACCATTGCGTTTGCCCGTGACTGGTTGGAAAGTGGCCACACGCCGGCGAATAAATACGCTTCAATTCTCGGTTGGTTACGCCAGTTCGGGGTCGGAAACACGGCTGGCATGATTGTGCAGGTTGGCTTTGCTTTGGCATCTTTCGGAGCCGTTATCTGGTCATGGCGTCAGGACCTGCCGATGACCATCAAGGGCAGTTTGTTGGTTATCGGGGCATGCCTCTCAACTCCTTATTTGCTGGACTATGATCTGGCTCTTCTGGTTATTCCTGTGTTGCTGCTTATTCAGCAGGGCAATGAGACCGGATATCTGAGTTTTGAGAAATTCAGCATTGCGCTCGCCGTGTTTAGCTTCCTTTTTACAAGCCTTTGGGGTGTCCAAATGCCTGTTACTGCGATCGGGGTGCCATCGATTGTTTTGTTTGCTCTGGTTCTGTGTCGCGCCGTTGTGGGGCAGCGGGCAGGTTTTGGCCGAACCAGCTGTCCTACATGAGTCAAAATCGTCTGCCGAGTTTGACCACCATTGTATAGCCGATCTTCAGGTCTACGACCGATCTACCGGGCTGGATAATCATAGCACCACCCCTTACCAATCCCACGACGGTTATTCGCGAAGCCTCGGATGCCATTGCAGAGGTGAAAAGAAGAAATACGAATGCGCGCTTTAGTAGAGTATCTTTGTTTTATCTTTCATTGATTGTATTAATGCGCCTGATTGTATCTCTTAGAAATTGAGTTGTTCCCCGGAAACCATCGTTTTTCAGTGCCTAGGAGATTTTTAGAAAGAATTTATCGATAAAATGTTGATGTTTTCTCTTTCCCGGATTAGCGTTTAGGTGGGAGCAATGGATGGGCGTTCGCAGAAAGCGCCGTCATGCTGCCGTGCTCAGGTTCAAGAAACCCCTTTGCTTCTAAGAGGAGAACATCATGTTGAAGTCACGATCCCTGGCAAAGGCCGGGATGACGTTTGCCGCTGCCGCCGCCTTTGGTGTTGCTGGTCTCACCGCCGCTGTTGCTGAAACCAAATGGGACATGCCGACCCCTTATGGCGATGGTAATTTCCACACTCAGAACATCGCTGCATTTGCCGATGAAGTTGCCGACAAGACCGGTGGCTCGCTGACAATCCAGCTCCATTCAGCAGGATCGCTTTTCAAGCATCCGGAAATCAAAAATGCCGTCCGCAAAGGCCTGGCTCCGATCGGTGAGGTTCTCGTTTCCCGCCTTGCCAATGAAGATGCGGTTTTTGGTGTGGACTCTGTACCGTTCCTGGCCCCGTCCTACGACCAAGCTTGGAAACTCTATCAGGCGTCCAAACCGGCGCTTGAAGAAAAGCTTGCCGAGCAAGGCTTGCAGCTCCTTTACACAGTGCCGTGGCCTCCGCAGGGCGTTTACGCAAAAAAGGAAGTGACAAAGGGCTCCGATCTGTCCGGCCTGAAATTCCGTGCCTACAACGCCGCAACCGAGCGTCTTGCACTTTTGGCTGATGCCGTTCCGACCCAGGTTGAAGTGCCGGACATTCCGACTGCCTTTTCGACCGGTCGTGTTGAAGCCATGATCACATCCCCGTCCACCGGTGCCAACTCCAAGGCCTGGGACTTCCTGACCCATTATCATGACACACAGGCCTGGCTGCCGAAGAACATGGTGATTGTCAACAAGTCTGCGTTCGACGCCTTGAGCGACGCCGAAAAGACCGCGGTTCTGGAAGCTGCCGCGACAGCTGAAACCCGCGGTTGGGAATCCTCCAAGGTTGAAACCAAGACCAAAACGGCAGTTCTTCAGGAAAACGGCATCACTGTCGTTCAGCCGAGCAGCGAGCTGATCGCCGATCTGGCCGCAATCGGTGAAACGATGGCCGCAGAGTGGCAAGAGCAGGCCGGTGAAGATGGCGCTGCCATCCTGGAAGCCTACAAGGCCAACTAAGACAGAGAAGCGCCGGGCCAAAATTGTCCGGCGTTTTTTCTTGCTGCAAAAATCTGGGGGAGAGCGGATGCGAAATGCGCTCAATGGATTGTACAAGACGGCAACTGTGTTGGCTGCCTGCTGCCTTGTGACAATCGCTCTACTTGTAACTCTTCAGGTCATGGGGCGGTTGCTGGACGGCGCGCGTGGCCTGGTCGGAATGGAGCCGTTGGGACTTTTGGTTCCGTCGCTCGCTGAAATCGCAGGCTTCTTTCTTGTCGGAGCATCCTTCTTGGCGCTGGCCGGAACACTGCGCAATGGTGACCACATTCGTGTGTCCATTCTTTTGCAGGGTGTTGGCCCTACCGTTGCCCGTCTCCTGAATATCTGGGCCTTGGCTGTTGCGTTCGCTCTCGCCGCGTTTTTTTCTTGGCACGCTTTGGCTCTGGTGCTGGACAGCTACCGCTACAACGAAGTGTCTTTCGGTATCATTCCGATCCCGCTCATGTACCCGCAGGCCGTCATGACACTTGGGCTCTTTGTCCTTGCGATTGCGCTGCTGGATGATCTTGTCACGTCCTTGCGCGGACAAGCGCCAAGTTTTGAAACCGTCGTTCGCGACGACCCGATTGAAGGGAGCGAATGATGGATCTCTCTTTGCTTTCCTTCCTTCTTGGATTGGGCATGTTGGCGGCCTTGGCGACGGGCATTTGGGTGGCCGTTGCGTTGTTTGCCGTCGCACTTGCAACAATGATGGCGCTGGTGTCCGTACCCGCAGGACCGGTCATGGCGACAACCGTCTGGGGTGCCTCTCACCATTGGGATCTCACCGCCTTGCCGATGTTTATCTGGATGGGTGAAATTCTGTTCAGGTCGCGTTTGTCGGAGGACATGTTTGCCGGGCTGTCTCCCTGGATGCGGAACCTGCCCGGCCGGCTTCTGCATGTGAACATCCTGGGCTGCGGGATCTTCGCGGCAGTCTCCGGATCTTCGGCCGCCACCACGGCCACAGTGGGACGTATGTCACTGCCGGAGTTGAAAGCACGCGGCTATGACGAGCGTATCGCGATTGGTACCCTTGCAGGCTCTGGGACGCTTGGATTGCTCATCCCGCCATCGATTATTCTGATCGTTTATGGTGCGGCCACTGAGCAGTCGATCGCTCGCCTTTTCATGGCGGGCGTGCTGCCAGGCGCCATGTTGTGCTTATTGTTTATGGGGTATGTCGCACTTTGGGCGCTGCTGAACCGTGACAAGATGCCGGCCAAGGAGGAAAAACTCCCGCTTTGGACGCAAATCAAGGCAACGCGCCGTCTCTTCCCGGTCGTTGGCCTGATCGTTGGTGTGATCGGTTCGATTTATGCGGGTCTTGCCTCTCCGACGGAAGCCGCGGCAATTGGCGTTGTGCTGGCACTTTTGTTGTCCTGGGTGTCCGGGACTTTGAGTCGAAAGAGCTTTGCCGATGGTTTGTTGGGCGCAACACGCACATCTTGCATGATCGCTTTCATCCTGGCAGGGGCCGCGTTTTTGACCGTTGCGATGGGGTATACAGGCATCCCGCGTGAGCTGGCCTCCTGGATCGGTGGAATGGACATGTCGCCTTACGTACTTTTGATCGCGTTGACCCTCTTCTTCGTGGTTCTTGGCTGCTTCCTGGACGGGATTTCCGTTGTTGTTCTGACAACATCCGTAATCCTGCCCATGGTGGAGCAGGCAGGCCTAGATCTGATCTGGTTCGGGATCTATCTGGTTCTCGTCGTCGAGATGAGCCAGATCACGCCACCGGTCGGCTTCAACCTGTTCGTTCTTCAAGGCATGACGGGTCGGAATATCTTCTCCGTTGCGCGTATGGCCTTGCCGTTCTTCTTGTTGATGATTTTGGCCCTGGTTCTGATTGTCGCATTCCCGGGATTGGCCCTGTGGTTGCCTCAGACGATGTTGAGCAATTAAAAGGGCATTTCAGAACAACTTGAGAGAACGATAAATGACTGAGCGGCCGAAACCCAACACCGATGCCCAAATTGGTCCAGTGGTTTCGGCCGCTCATCTTGCATCCGGGGCCATGCCGGCCCTGTCGGAAATCGAGTTTGCCGTGACCATGATGGTCAACGCCTATCATCGCTGGATGGTCCGGTGCATGGCTGCCAGTGGCTCAGAGGGCCTAGGTCCGCTTGATGTCCTTGTTCTTCACTCGGTCAATCACCGTGGGCGGGCCAAGACACTGTCCGATATCTGCTTGGTCCTGAATATCGAAGACACGCATACGGTGACCTACGCGCTCAAAAAACTTGAGAAAGCCGGACTGATTACCTCGGGTCGGCGCGGCAAGGAAAAAACCGCTGAGATCACGCCTGAAGGCGAGACTGCCTGTATGGAGTACAGACGGCTGCGGGAAGCGCTTCTGGTCGAGCCCATGAAAGCGCTTGGGTTGGATGAGAGTGAACTCTCCCGGCTTGCCGCAACCCTCCGCCTCGTTTCCGGAAACTACGACCAAGCCGCCCGCGCCGCAGCTGCCATGTAAAAAAGGTTCTGCGGGCAGGACGCAAAATTTCTGTTTTCATACTACAATAATTCTTGTAGTATCGAATTATGAAATCAGATGACGCAATCATGGCGCTTGGGGCTCTCGCCCAGGAAGACCGGCTGGCGGCTTTCAGGCTGTTGATGATGGAGGGAGACCAAGGTCTTCCGTCCGGCGTAATCGCAGATCGCCTCGACGTTGCGCCCACCAGGATGTCCTTCCATCTGGCAACTTTGGAAAAAGCCGGGCTTTTGAATACGCGCCGGGAAGGGCGGCACATCCATTACTCCGTCGACTATCTGAGGATGCGATCCTTGCTTGGATTTCTCATCGAAGACTGTTGCGGCAACAATCCCGATATCTGCTGCTTTCCCATCAGCGCCCCCAATCAGGAAACACACTAATATGACCATCACCATTTACCACAATCCTAAATGTGGGACGTCCCGGAACACGCTGGAGATGATCCGCAAGGCTGGCGTTGACCCGGTCGTGATCGAGTATTTGAAAACGCCGCCATCCCGCAACGAGCTGGTGAATTTGATCGCAAGAATGGAGATTTCAGTCCGCGATTTGCTCCGCCAGAAGGGGACACCTTTTGATGAACTGGGGCTTGGCGATGACAAATGGACTGATGACCAATTAATCGACTTCATGATGGAGCACCCGATCCTGATCAATCGCCCGATCGTCGTGAGCGACAAGGGTGTCCGGCTTTGCAGGCCCTCTGAAAGGGTCGTTGATTTGCTTCCGGTCGATATCGGCGCATTCACAAAGGAAGATGGGGAAGTGGTCAACGCCGGGAGCTCAAATGTTTGACGGTAAACCTGAGGACCTCCCGAATGTGAGCTTTGCGGACATCAAGCCCGTAACCGCTGGAGAGGTGGATCAGGCGGTAGCATTCGATCATCCGCCGCGCATACTGCTTCTCTATGGATCTCTGCGAGAGCGGTCCTACAGCCGATTGCTGGTTGAAGAAGCTGCCCGCCTGTTGACGGCTTTCGGGGCGGAAACCCGGATCTTCGCCCCTTCAGGATTGCCGTTGCCAGATGATGCCGATGCAAGCCATCCAAAAGTGGCTGAACTGCGGGATCTGAGCATTTGGTCGGAGGCTCAGGTGTGGTGTTCACCCGAACGCCACGGCGCGATGACAGGCATCTTGAAAACTCAAATCGACTGGATCCCGTTGAGCACCGGGGCCGTCCGTCCAACACAAGGCAAAACACTAGCTTTGATGCAAGTCTCGGGTGGGTCCCAGTCTTTCAATGCTGTTAACCAGATGCGGATCCTTGGCCGCTGGATGCGCATGGTCACGATACCGAACCAATCCTCGGTTCCGAAGGCGTATACCCAGTTTGATGATGACGGACGCATGCTGCCATCACCACTCTACGACCGTGTTGTGGACGTCATGGAAGAGCTGATGAAGTTCACACTATTGGTGCGCGGGCGGTCTGACTATTTGGTGGATCGATATTCTGAACGTAAGTCTGATCGGCAGAAACAGGGTGCAGCCTAACCAAACTGTATCAGGAACCTTGAACAGCGACCGGTGCTCCAAAGGAAGCGTCGGTCGGTAAACTGTTACTGCTTTCCACGTCAGATTTCTCAGGTTTTACGACGGCTTTCCGCGGTCCGCTAGAAATTGTGGGAGGGACTGAATCCGGTTTAGCAGATTGCCTTGCCCATGTCTTTTTCACTGAGCGAATCTTAGCTGTCATATCGGCTTGAACGGTTTCATGAACCTTTACGTCATCAGGTTTGCCGTAAAGATACCCTTGGATAAGATCGCAGCCGGCGGCGCGAAGCAATATGGCTTGCTCTTCGGTTTCAACACCTTCTGCGGTGATGGTGACATTCAAAGATCTGCCAAGGCCGACGATTGACGTAACAATTGCATCCGTGCTCGCGTCCTTGCCAAGATCTTGGATGAAGGCCTTGTCGATCTTGATCTTGTCGAACGGGAACAGGCTGAGATAGCTGAGCGATGAGTAACCGGTCCCGAAGTCGTCCATTGCGATTGAGACGCCCATATCCCGGATTTGCCGAAGCGTGTGGACGACGGAATCAGTATTGGAAATGAGCAAACTCTCAGTAATTTCAATTTCAAGACGTTTCGGGTCCAGGCCTGAGCTCTGAAGGGCGCGCGCCACGCGCTTTTGTATGTCACCGGCTGCGAACTGGGCAGGTGACATGTTGATTGCTACCCGCCGATTGGAGTTGGGCCACAGCGCAGCTTCCCTGCAAGCTTGCTCCAAGACCCAATTGCCAATGTCTTCGATTAGGCCTGTGTCTTCTGCAATTGGAATGAAGGAATCCGGGCGCATCATGCCCTTGGTGGGATGCTCCCAGCGGATCAGTGCTTCATATCCTTTCAATGAGCCATCACTGAGCGCGTATTGAGGCTGATACTTGAGTTTCAACTGATCGAACTTGAGAGCTTTGACCAAACCCTGTTCGATCTCTTTTCGTTTCTGAGCTTCCGCATCCAGGTCCTGAGTGTACCAGCAGAACGTGGATCGACCTTCATGTTTCGCGCGGTAAAGAGCGAGGTCTGCACAGTGAAGCAAACGTGAGGAGCGCCAAGATCCATCGGTGGCCCGCGCCAGTCCGATGGACAAGGATATTTTGATTTCCCGGCCGTCGATATTGCAGGGCGGATCCGTCGCACTGATCATGTCAGCTGCCAAACGTGTCATGCGGCCAGTATCCGAGACCGAGGTCAGCATGACGGCAAACTCGTCTCCTGACAGACGCGCAACCAGATGCCCACTGAAGACCGATTTCAACCGGTCTGCAATGATCTGCAGAAATACATCCCCAATCCCGTGGCCATGGGTGTCATTGATTTCCTTGAACTTGTCCACGTCGATGATCATGACGCCGATGTTCGATGCCTTCGCCTGGGCAAAACGGAGTGCTTCACTCAAACGTGCATTGAACACGGCGCGGTTTGGCAGCCCGGTTAACGTGTCATGATGCGCCAGGTACTGAATGTTTTTGCTGGTCTGCAATTGTTCGCGAAAGCGCATCCAGAGCAGAATGCCGGCGAACAAAAAGGATATGAGACACAAGCCCCCGATCGCCGCACTCACTGAAAAGAGCAAGGGGGCAAGGCTTTTCATGATGGTCGCTGTGCTGACCAGGGCAATCAGACTGCGCGAATTCGCATCCTTGGCCGGATACACGATGACCGCTTTGTTCCCGAATTGCCCGACTGTATTCATGTCGGGAATAGCCAGAATTCGAGGTGAACTCAAAGCCGCGACCTTTGCATCCGTCAGTGTCTGCGGCGCCAGGAAGAGGTTTTTCTCTTCCCACTCGGGTGATGCCCAGGCAGCAGACCGCGGCCCTTCGCGGGTTTCCATGGCGGATGGCAAGATGGAAAAGTGAAGGACTCCGGCGGGCGCATGACCGGATTTCAACGAATTCTGTAACGTATCGACTTGTTCGTGATACGCGTTTGATCGCCCATCACTTGTCAACGTCATACGCAGGCCATCGAGGGTTTGCGGCAGGACTGCTGTGTCCCGGACTTCACGCGGTTGTAACGTGTCGTAGACCGTATCTGCCCACGCAGCATAGGTCTGTTCCAGGCCCTTAACCAGGAGCCAATGGGTCAATAGCCGATTGCTCGCGTAGACGCCTGCAGCCAGAAGCATTACCAGCGACATGGATATCAAAAATATAACAATGTTACTTCTGACAAATGACGTGGCCATCCAGCTCGGCACCATTTCGGATAAACGGTTGCACCAAAGTAGGGCAAAAGTCTTTAACCATCATGAATCAGTGTTGTTTTTCAATCGTTCCAAAGGCCGCGCCAAACAAAGCAGGAATCGATGAGACTGGAGTCCGCAGAATGGATAGGCTTCTGGGCCCAGCTAGCCAAAACCATCATGTGCAGTTAGAAGACTTTTTGTACCCGACCCCGGCGATTCCTGCTGCTCCGGGTTGGAGCTGAATGATCGGCAATCGAACCCTCAAGGGAGTTTACGTGTGAGCGTCTGGAGCAGCATCGGGAGCATTGTCGGTGCAATTGGATCTGGCGGTGCGCAGATTGTCGACAGGCTTGTGCAGCTCGTTTTGGCACGGCCAGAGGGAGCAAATACAGTCGGTTTTACAGTCGCGATGATCGCGCTTTCGGCAAAGATGGCCAAGGCTGACGGTGTTGTAACGGCCGATGAAGTTATTGCTTTTCGAGAACTCTTCGATGTTCCGTCGAACGAGGAAAAAAATGTCGCACGGCTGTTCAATCTTGCCCAGGAAGATGTTGCCGGTTTCGATGTTTACGCAAAGAAGCTCGCCGACCTTTTTCCCTATGATCGCAAAACCCTGCTCGATATTCTGGATGGCCTTTTTCACATTGCCAAAGCTGACGGCGTCGTGCACCAGAGCGAAATAAGCTACCTTTCGGAAGTGGCTAAGGTTTTTGGGCTGGATGAGCGAGAGTTTTCCAAAGTTCTTGCCCGCCATGTCCGTAAAGACGGTGATCCGTATGAAGTGTTGGGGATAGGTGCGCAGGCCAGTGCTGCTGAATTGAAAGCTCACTACCGGCGGGAAGTTCAAGAAACCCATCCTGACCGGCTTATCGCCCGTGGAGTCCCAGAAGAATTTGTCCGGATCGCCAATGACCGCCTGGCCGCATTGAATGAGGCATGGGCGCAGATTTGCGCGGAAAGGGGCATATGAGCGTTGCGACTGATACCGGCGTCAAGGCACGTGTTCATCCTTCTCCGAACCATGGAGACCGTGCGGCGGATGCGCCGATTGATATGCTGATCCTGCACTACACTGGGATGCAGACCGGGGAAGAGGCTCTACAAAGACTGTGTGATCCGCGTTCTGAGGTTTCCGCACATTATGTCGTGCAGGAAGATGGCTCCATTTTGCAATGCGTCCCGGAAGCCCGGCGTGCCTGGCATGCCGGGAAGAGTTTTTGGAAGGGCGAGCGGGACATCAATTCAAGGTCGATCGGCATTGAAATGGTCAATCCTGGACATGAATTCGGTTATCGGTCCTTCGCCGAGCCTCAAATAGAGGCGGTCATTGCGCTTTGCGCTGATGTGTGTTCGCGGCATCAAATCCATCCGTGGATGGTTCTGGCGCATTCCGACATCGCTCCAAGCCGCAAAGAAGATCCAGGTGAATTGTTCCCTTGGGACAAGCTGGCTGCTGCCGGCGTTGGTCATTACGTGGAGCCAGAACCTATTGGTTCCGGGCTCTTCATGCAGGAGGGTGAAGAAGGCCAGCCCGTAGAAGCGTTGCAGTCCATGCTGGCGCTTTATGGATACGAAGTCGACATCAATGGCCGCTTTGATCGCCGTACGCGTAAGGTGGTGACGGCCTTTCAGCGCCACTTCCGCCCCGAGAAAGTTGACGGCGTAGTGGACGCTTCAACCATCGAAACGCTTCACAACCTTCTATCCAAGCTGCCATCTTTGAAATAGGTCTGGCTAAACCAAGTTTTGTGTAGTTCAGATGAGGCCCATTTCCGTCCGTTAATCCTTGATGAAAGTGCCGGGCACAATTTGCACAACTGTGCCCCGGTTTGGTCTGCTATGTGTCACAGCTCTGACACAAATTGCAGACTCTCCTGATGTTGAGATGCAAATATTAGTAAAATTTTGAAATATATTGTAATAATTCGTGATTTTGCAGTGCAAAATTTCGTCCCATAGCTCGGTCATTCCTCCGCTCCGAAAATCCTACATCAAAAACCAAACGGGCTGGACGAATGTTACGGTCGATTAAAATAGCTACTGGGGCGCTGTGTGTTTTCGCCCAAACTCTCATGATCCCGGCGCAAGCCATCGCTGCTGATCCGCGGACTGTGCTCAATGAATACGGCGGCAACCGAAGTGTTGCATCGCTTTCCTCAAGCGCCAAAGCCACTAAGACGGGAAATCCCCGCAAAGACAAATATGCGTCTCTCATCCGCAAGGCTGCCAAAAAGCACGGCGTGCCGATCAAGATCGCAAAGGCGGTTGTCGAGGTCGAGAGCAACTTCAATTCACGGGCCCGCGGGGCTGCTGGCGAGGTCGGCCTGATGCAGATCAAGCCGGCGACAGCGCGCGGTATGGGGTATCGCGGATCCACTAAAGCGCTTTACCACCCGGAGACCAATCTCGAGTGGGGGATGAAGTACCTCGCAGGCGCACACGAACGGGCCAATGGCGATTTGTGCGGAACCATTCTGCGTTACAACGCTGGTCACTATGCCAAGCGCATGAACCCGATCAGCCGCCGCTATTGCAAAAAAGTACAGCGGATCCTGGCGTCCAGCTAACTAGTGACAGGGCGGTCACTCGTGGGCATTGAAAACCCCGTTGCCGGCGCAGCGGGGTTTTTCTTTTTTCAGCTTCTTGGTCAGGCAAATTTCTGCCGTGCTGCCAGAATGGAAGCCGGTGGCTCAATCCCGTCCGGTACATCCGTTGCTGCATAGGGTTGGCCGAAACCGGTGGCGACCGGGACTATTCCGGCCCAAATGTCCGTGCCGATATCAATCGGATCGTCGACCGGAGGGCCTGTGCGTACCTTGGTACTCATGTGCTCCACATCGAGAACCAACACGCCGGTGGCTTTAAGTTCCTTCGGCAACATCTCGCGGCATTCCGCCCACCGGCCCGGGGCCATGTGATCGGTAATCGCCGCAAGGGCGATATTCTTTTCTTCGAGATCTTCTACAAGACGCGCGGTCCCATGAACGATCACACACCGAAAGTTCATGGAGTGATGGAAAGCGGACCGGCCAAACACCAGGCCGTCCAACAGGGTTACCTCGAGGCTTGCAGGGACACCGGCCTTGTTGTCCTTGATAATCCGGGTGGTGCTGGCCCCATGAATGTAGAGCTTGTCGCCGATGCGTGCGTAGACCATCGGGATAACCATCGGGCGGCCTTCATGGATGAAGCCGCAATGCGCGACCAGACCGGCATCCAGAATTTCGTTTGCCAGTTCCTTGTCATACCCGCCGCGATTCATTTGCCGGATTTTGGCGTAGGGGGGCAGGTCGGGTTTTTCGTGTTTCATCGTGTTCTTCTCGGATCGGGTTCTTGTGTAAGCCGGTTATGATCGATAATCTGGCTCCATAGAAAGGTCCGGTTTTGAAAAAATGAAAGTACCAGAGCTGCTCGAAGGTGTCTGTGATCTGGACCGGTCATCGTCTGTTCCACTGAGCCAGCAAATTTACAGAGCGTTACGCGAGGCGGTCGGGCAGGGGCGCTTGAAAGTGGGCATGCGTTTACCATCGTCGCGCAGTTTTGCGCAGCAACAACGGATTTCGCGCAATACGGTCAACACGGCTTATGAGCTTTTAAAGGCCGAGGGGATCGTGGAGGTGAGTGCAGGCGTTGCGCCAGTTATTGTTGGCGGCATCGCACCTGAAGGCGCCAAAATACATAGCGTCAATACTGTGCCTCCGCGCGGGCTTTCCAAACGGGGGAACCAGCTCGCGAAGAACCTGCGTGGCGACAGCTGGGGTCAGCGCCATGAAGCGCTTCAGCCGGGTGCGCCTGCATTGGATATCTTTCCCTATGAAAACTGGGCACGCTGTCTGCGCAGAGCTGTGCGAACGGTTCGGACGCCCGATCTGCTCTATCAGCATCCATCGGGTTATCCGGCTTTGAAAGCGATCCTTGCGGATTATCTTGCAAGTGAGCGCGGCGTCCGTGCCACAGCGGACCAGATCCTGATCGTTCCCTCAATGCAGGCGGCGCTTGCGGGCATTTCCCAGGCTCTCTCAGATCCTGGCGATACGGCCTGGATTGAGGATCCGGGCTATATTGGCGCGCGAACGGCCTTTCATGGCGCTGGATTGAACATCCGGGGTTTGCCGGTGGATGAGTATGGGGTTCTGCCGGATGGCCTCGAGAATGAAAGCCCGCACCCACGTCTGATCTATGTCACCCCCTCTCATCAGTATCCGTTCGGAGCCCGGTTGCCGCTCGCCCGGCGGCTCGCCTTGATCGAGAATGCGTCCCGAATAGGCGCGACAATTCTGGAAGACGATTACGACAGCGAGTTTCTTTTTGAAGGCCGCCCGGTGGCTGCGCTTCAAGGGCTCGCAGGGGGTGGGGAGGTGATCTATCTCGGCACCTTCTCAAAGAGCCTGCTGCCGGGCCTTCGGGTGTCTTATGCCGTTGCGCCGAAATACCTGAGTGGTCCTTTGGCGGGAGTTTTCCGGAACATGGGGCAGCTGGCCAATGTGCATGCCCAGATCGCGCTCGCCGACTTCATCGACAGCGGGCATTACCGGGCGCACCTGAAACGTATCCGGTCTGTCTACCAGCAACGGGGCAACGACCTCGTCACGGCGCTCAAAGAAGAACTGGGCAATGCCGTGTCGGTCGAGCCGCCGCTCGGCAACGTGCAGGTGACTGTCCGCTTTAACGAAGACTTGGATGATCGGAAGGTTGCGCGCGCCATGCAAGCCCGCGGTTTTTCTGTCTCACCGTTGTCCGTCTGTTATCTGGATGCAGCACCTGAGCCTGGATTGATTATCGGATTTGCCGGGGCAACGGAGGATCAAATTCGTGGCGGCGTTCGGGCGTTGTCCGATCAATTGAGCGCGCGCCGAGGCTGAAGCCGGATCGAATATGTGGTCAGGTTTTATCCAACTCCATCTCAAGACGCGCGTCGGTCTTGGGAGCCTCGCCGTTTCTTCCGTCCACGAGATGCACCGAGATCCGCCATAAATGATAGGTGGAACGATGTAGCCAGCGGATACTGTCGACACGGGCGATGGCTTCTTCCAACCCAACCTGATCGTTGGCGGCCTGGTTCAAGGTGTTTTCCCGGGTGAGCCGGCGTTCTTCTCGAAATGCCTGCCGAAGCGCATCAAATTCGGCGGAAACGGCAGGGTCCCCCTTAGCGTCATTGAAACGTCCCGCGAGGCCGGAAAGCTGGTGTCCGAAACGGGAGAGGTGCTCTGTTGTTCGGATCGTCTCGATCCGGTCGCTCTGGCGGAGCCGGTCGGTCAGCCGGTCCATATGGTCGAGTGCATGCAAAAGGTGAATGTGGTCTGCATTGGCAGCAGGAACTTCCGGCCCGGTCTTGATGCGATCCAAATAGGACCGGAGGGATGTGTTCGTCTGTTCAAATGCATCAATAGAAACCGGCCGGATTTCCCTTGGCTCCGCCCCAAGCGCATCCGAGACTGCTCCGAAAAGCAGTTTTGCCTGATCTTGCACAGCTGCGCGCGCTGCATCCAAAGCGGCTTCCGGATCTTTTAGGAGGTGATCGTCCAACCGCTCGGCCGGGTCTTCTCCCTTGGACGGCATCAGCCAGATGATCAACCGCGCGAAGTGCTTTGTCACGCCAACGACGGCCAAGACACCGATGAGATTAAACACTGTATGGAAACCGACCAGCGCAATCTGGGGGTCTATGTGCGGCCCGGCGGCCGCGTACAGCCAGCCAAGCGGAACTAGGAGGCCAAACGCGATCAAACCGGTCATCAGATTGTAAACGACATGCGCAAATCCTGTTCGGCGGGATGCGACCGATCCGCCGACGGTTGCGAGCGCTGCGGTCGCTGTAGTTCCAACGTCCATCCCAATGACAAGGGCGGCAGCCTGAGGGAAGGAGATTGCTCCAACCGTCAGGGCTGCCAGTGCTGTTGCAACACCTGCGCTTGAGGATTGGGTGATGAGCGTAATCACCACTCCGATCAGGACCAGTTGAACGCGTCCAAGAAAGGTGTCGCCGGGAAAATCATCCGGAGTGATCCGGCCTTCCAGAATGGAAAAGCCCTGGGTCAATGTATCGATGCCGACGAACAGAAGGCCAAACCCGGCAATGGCCAACCCGAAGGGTTGCCAGCGGCCACGGCCAAAAAGCTGCAAAAGAACACCGAAAAAGATCAAAGGCTGCGCGAGCAGGCCGATCTTGAGCTTGAAGCCGAGGAGGGCGACCATCCAGCCCGTAATCGTGGTGCCGATGTTTGCCCCGAAGATGACGCCAAGGGCCTGCGGAAACGTCATCAGCCCTGCACTGACGAAACCAACGGTCGCGACAGTGGTCGCACTTGAAGACTGCAACAAGGCTGTTGCCAGTGCGCCGGAGAGGGCGCCGGTTGCGGGCGTGCTGGTTGAGTTTTGAATGTACTGGCGGAGCCGGTTTCCCGCGAGCTGCCGCAATCCCCGGGTCATTAGGTGCATGCCCAGAAGAAACAGGCCGAGCCCGCCAAGGACGGTTATCACGGATTGGATCATGCCCCGAATTTAGGGGTGTTCCGAGCCGCCTCGCATCTGAAGATATACCTATAACCCTGACCTGGACGGCAACGCCGCTGATGTCTACTCATGTTGCCGTCTTGGGCGGCTGTTGGTTGTTCAGGCGAGCTTCATTTGCGGCACGTCGCCCCGAATGATCAGGCTGGCTTCTGTTGCCGAAATAACATCATCGACGCTGGCACCTGGCCCGACTTCTTTCAGGAGAAGTCCCTCTTCTGTTGGTTCAATCACAGCCATTTCCGTGACGATCAGGCTGACCCGGCGCTGGGCTGTCAGCGGTAACTGGCATTCGTGAAGGATCTTCGGTTTGCCCTTCGCGGTATGAACCATGGCAACGATCACGTTCTTTGCACCGGCGACCAGGTCCATCGCGCCGCCCATGCCCGGCACCATCTTTCCCGGGATCATCCAGTTTGCCAGAAAACCCCGTTCATCGACCTGAAGACCGCCGAGTACAGTCGTGTCGAGATGGCCTCCGCGGATCAGGCCGAAACTCATGGCGCTGTCGATCGACGCCGCGCCCGGAACCGCAGTGACGAACCCACCACCCGCATCTGTGAGGTCGGGGTCCTCCATGCCTTCTGGCGGCCGTGCTCCTAGCCCGATCACGCCATTCTCGGCCTGGAAAAAGACGTGCACTTCTTTCGGCAGATAGTTGGCGACCATTGAGGGCAGGCCGATCCCGAGATTGACCAGCGTGTCCGGCTGGATTTCCTGGGCAACCCGGCGGGCGATGATTTCCTTGGCATCCATCAGTGAGCCCTCTCCAACAGGTGATCCACCAGAATTCCCGGGGTCTTGACGGAATCCGGCGAGATGACGCCGACCGGGACGATCGTTTGGGGTTCGGCAATCACGGTCGCACCGGCCATGGCCATGATCGGGTTGAAGTTATGCGCGGTCAGCGAATACTCGAGGTTGCCGACATAATCGGCCTGATGCGCGGCAATCAGCGCAAAGTCCCCGCCAAGCGGTTCTTCCAGGAGAAAGTCCTTGCCGTTGACCGTAACGGTTTGCTTGCCGTTTTCGACAAGCGTTCCGATGCCGGTGGGGGTCAGAATGCCGCCAAGTCCAACACCGGCCGCACGAATCCGTTCCACCAGCGTGCCCTGAGGGACGAGATCCACCTCGATCTCACCGGAAATCATCTTCTGCTGTGTTTCAGGATTGAGGCCGATATGCGAAGCTATTACCTTGGACACACAGCCGGAGGTGACCAGCTTGCCGATTCCTTTGCCCGGCATGGCCGTGTCGTTGGCGATCACAATCATGTCTTTTGCACCGCGTGCGACCAGTGCATCTATCAGCCGATGCGGCGTTCCGACACCCATAAAGCCGCCGATCAGCAAAGAAGAGCCGTCCGGTATCATTTCGGCAGCTTCCGCCGCCTTGACCGCATGTTTCATAAATGCGTCCCCGCGAGCTTGTTTGGTTGCTCGAAGGTTACCGGTTTCGTCCGGCCTTGCAAATGAAGATTGTGCGACGCACCAGCGCTACTGGCCTGAATGATATGACAAGTCTGGGCTTGGAGTGGTCAAGGCTTCTGGGACAAAGCATGCAGAGACTGGGCGGCACACTCGGCCGCAGACTGGATCGAATTGCCATCGTGTCCCGTACGCGCCATGGCATTGAGGCCAAGCAGTATGGTCAGGACATAAGCCGCCAACTCGCGTGCACGGTCCAAAGAGAGGTCTGGATCGACATGCAGACGTTCTGTGAGCCGGGCTTCCAGCTGTGCCATCCGCTCCGAAACGGCCTCAGAGGCTTCAACTTTGGACGTGCTTGTGCCTGCGGATGACAGCAGTAAACACCCGCGGAACGGGTTTTCCGACATAAAACGGCCGACGTGCCGCAAAAAACTTGCAACGCCATCAAGCGCTGTTGCCGCTGGTTCCAGATTGGACAGGCCCGGTTCTGTGACGCTCTTCCAGTATCGGTCCATCACGGTTTGGAAGACGTCGTCCTTGCTGCCGAAGGACGCATAGAAACTGCCGCGCTTGATGCCGGCAGCCGACTGAAGGTCGTCTACAGATGTTCCGCCATAGCCCTTTGTCCAGAACACGTCGACAAACGCGTCCATCGCGGCATCTTCATCAAAACTCTTCGGTCTTCCTGCCATACCCAATCATCAGGTTGCGGCCCGGCCGACAAAATGCCGGCCGGGGACGGGGTTATTCTGCAGCTTCGCGAGCCGGCGGTGTCCATGCAAATTTTTCGAACACCGTGTCGACCGGCGTTTCTGCCAAGTGATTGACATAGTTCGACATGACCTTCTGGGCCAGCCCAAGAATGATGTCGAGCACATTGCGTTTGGTAAAGCCGGCATCAAGGAAGGTTTGAACATCGGCATCACTGACATGCCCGCGTTGACGCACAACCTTCAGCGTAAAGTCGCGAAGAGCTTCCAGATGCGGATCCGCCAGCGGTGTGTTGTCGCGCAGCGCATCAATCACGTCCTGCGGCACCTTTTGCATGTGTGCAATTCCAGTGTGAGCCGGAACACAGTAGTGGCACTCGTGCTCGACGTTGATGGTCAACCAGACGACGTTTTGTTCGACCGTTGAGAGGCTGGTCTGCTGGAACAGCTCATGAAGCTTTTGATAGGCCTCAAGGTGTTGCGGCGATTCAGACATCACTGCGTGCAGGCCCGGGATCCGGCCAAATGCCTTTTCAGATCTTTCCAGAAGTTCAGCGCCGCCTTCCGGGGCTGTTTCCTTGGTGTGCAATTGAAAGTCAGTCATTGAATTCTCCATCGAGTGGCGCGATTGCCAGACCACAGATAGGTATTCTGTACTCAGTAGTCAAAAATAAAATTTCTGTCAGAAATGGCTGTATTCAGCCGATTGCTGAGGAGGTCAAGAAAACGTGTTGGCGAGGTGAGAGGGTGTGATGGGCAATGCGCGACTAGACATGCAGCCAAATCGCGGCGCATAAATCCGTCCTGTCTGGTGTTTGATCAATTCCTTCGAAGCACCATCTGGTTGGCGCGTGATGGGAGAAAACAGGATAGACATGACCCAGTCGCCACTGACCATGTTCAATGTGTGGCTCCGCAAAAGCGGTGGTCTTCCGGCGGAAAGTGCCGAGGCAGCTTCGGATGCTTCGGTGGTCCGGCGTTTTGAGGCTGAAGATCTTCTGTTTTCTGCCGGCGACCGGCCCGATGATCTTTATTTCATCCAGTCGGGCTTGGTACGTTTTTTCTACCTCACGGATGACGGCAAGGAGTTCAACAAGAACTTCGTCGCTGCGGGCAGCGTGGTAACCAGCCTGTCGACATTCCTTTCCGGTGTGCCGAGCCCGTTTTTCACACAGGCGTTGGAAGAGACGGTCACAATTGCCTTGCCGATGGAGTTTGTGCGCCAGCAGTTGGAAAACGACATCTACTGGGAACGGTTATTGAGCCGGTCCGTTGCCATGCTCGCGCTCAAGAAGGAACAGCGGGAAGCGTCTTTTCTTCTTCAGGATGCGGGTGCGCGATATGAGGCATTTCTGGACGACTTTTCAGATCTTGCTCCCAGATTGCCGCAATATCATATCGCCTCCTATCTCGGGATTACGCCGGTCGCGCTTTCGCGCATCCGGGCCCGCCGCGGCAAGCAGCGCGCTTCTTAACCCGGGTTAATGCAGTGCCCCGCTCAAAATCGGTATCGCTCCTGTCAAAGGTTGATCAGGAGACAAAAGACATGAGTACTGAAAAGACAATCGTGATTACCGGCGGCGGCATTGGTCTTGGGGCGCAGTTGACCCGTCTTTATGGGCATGCCGGATATCGCGTGATCATTTGCGGGCGGACAGAAAGTGCACTTCGGGCCGCCGAAGACTATGGCAAAGTGCACTCCTTTTGCCTTGATCTGACAGATCCAGGCGATCGGCGCCGGTTTGTCGAAGGAATTTATGACCTCGATCGGCCGATCGAACTTCTGATCAACAATGCCGGCATCCAGCAGGCCGTTGATTTTTCCATCGGCGGCGGATCGCCGGAGCTCATCGAGGCGGAAATGGCGATCAACTTGCAAGCGCCAATCGAATTGACGTCGGATCTTTTGCCTCTTTTGAAACAAGCCTCGTCGGCGCGCATCGCTTTCGTCACGTCTGCGCTGGGCCGGGTGCCGAAGCAATCAACACCGGTCTATTGCGCTACAAAAGCCGGGCTGTCAGCGTTTGCCCGCAGCTTGCGGTACCAACTCGAAAAGACCGGCATCGGCGTTACCGACATCGTGCCAGATCTCCTGAGAACGCGCATGGCTGCCGGACGGGAACAGTCCGCGTTGTCGGCTCTCGATGCTGCCCAAACCATCGTCCGAGGGCTGTCGGCTGGACAGGATGAAATCCGGCTGGGCCGCGTTCCGGTCCTTTACACCTTGCACCGCTTCTTGCCGTCCGTTGCCTACAAGATGCTGAAAGCAGCTTGATGGAGAAGCGGGGATTGCATGGCGGCTCGCTTGACCTTGTTTTAAAAGCAACTTAAGTCCCGGAGCGCCAGTCGGCCGGACAGCCGCTGCCGCAAGTGCCGAAAGGCCGCGGGGGAGGAAAGTCCGGGCTCCATGGAGACACGGTGCCGGGTAACGCCCGGCGAGGGCGACCTTAGGGAAAGTGCCACAGAAAGCAAACCGCTCCGGCTTTGCCGGGGTAAGGGTGAAAGGGTGGGGTAAGAGCCCACCGCGCCTCTGGTAACAGCGGCGGCACGGTAAACCCCACCGGGAGCAAGACCGAATAGGGACAACGCGGACCCTGGAGCAATCCAGGGCCCAGGCCGGTTTCCAGGCCAGTTGTCCGGGTTGGTTGCGTGAGGCGTCTGGCAACAGGCGTCCCAGATGAATGGCTGTCACGTCCGCGCACATCTTCGGATTGGCGTGGGCCATACAGAACCCGGCTTATAGGCCGACTGGCATTATTCCTTTACCCTATCCAGCAATGTATTGCGGCGTGCTGGCGAGATACCCGCCATAAGCATCCGCATTCGGATAGGAGAACTGTTCGGCAAGCGGATTGGATCGTTTGGTCTTTGTGGCGCCCATATCTGCCAGCAGCTCATCGAAGTGCCGGAAGTGGAACGGGGCCGAACACAGGCCTCCATAGACCTGTGCGGCGGGCCGCTCCTTGCGCCGCCAGTCGAGCATCATGTTGATGTTTTGCCGCATCTCCTGATCAGTTGGTTGATTTGCGAGCTGACCGTCTGCGAAGCGCACCAGCCAGTTTGCAATCATTTCCGCCGACAGGATTGTGCAGAAACTGGAGTTGAAACCGACAAAGCCCATGTCGGGCAGATCCGGGTTCACCGACAGGCGATAGACCCGGTATTGCCCATCCGGCTCGATCAGCTTGTCCTGATACTCTTTGGCGAGATAAGGCACGCCCAGTTTCCAGCCAACAGCAAGAACCGAAACATCACAGGGCACCAGGTCACCGGTGGTCAACACCGCATGGCCATTTTCGTAGTGGTCGATGGTTGCCCGGACCGGCTTGATGGCCCCACTTTCAAAGCCCTCGAACAGACCGGGCGTTACGATGGGTAGGGAACATGAGGCGTCCCTCTCGATCGGCACGTCTGGCACCATGTCCCACTTCTTCAGCTTCAGCTGCGTTTTGAGCATCATTTCCAAGCCGCGGAAGTTGGCCCAAATGAGCGGCTTGAACAAAGCCGACAAGATCTTGCCGGTGATCGACGGATTCCAGCCGTTGAACTGCAGCTCCTGCGCCCGCATGTACAACAGCCGCTTGAAGTTGATGCCGCCGATGAAATACGGCACGCGCCATACCGGTTCGCGGTAAACAAGTGTGACGGACTTTGCGCCATTCTTGGCCGCATTGACCGCAATGTCCGTGGCGGATTTTGAACCGCCCAGCACGACCACGTTTTTGCCGGCCGCCAAGCTGCTGTCGGTGTAGTCAGAGCTGTGCATGACCTGTCCGCCAGTCTGGACAAACACATCCTGTCCCGGATGGGAGATGATGTTTTTGTCTGAGAACTGCCCCGTGCACACAGCGACAAAGTCGAAATCCTGGGTCCAGGTCTTGTCCGCCGCCGCCAGGGTCAGCGTCCAGCCGGGCTGCCCGTCTGTGCGCCGGTCCATCGACAGAACTGTCGTGTTCAGCCGGAACAAACGCGCCAGATTGTGCTTCTTCGCATAGGCGTGGACATAGGCATGAACCTGAGGACCTTTCGGCCATTCCGGATAGTCGTCCGGCATGGGCAAATCGGTGAACCGGTAAAGATCCTTAGGCGACTGGGTCTGCACATCCGGATAGGACCTGGACAGTTCCCAGACGCCGCCGAAATCGTGGCTCCGCTCGAATCCGAGAACACGATGACCGCGTTCATCGAAGGCTTTTGCAGCCGCAAGGCCGCTCACGCCGCCACCAATGACGGCGACTGTTTTCCGTCTTGTCATGTCTTTCCCTCCAGAATGCGCGACGATCAGGCCTGATCGGGCGGAGGCAGGAAATCGACTTCGTGCAGGGCAGACAGGCGCACGAGTTCTTCCGGATCCGTGACACCGTTCAAGGCACCAAACAAATCGAAGAGCTTTCGCGCTGGCGCGACGCCGAAGACGCAGGTCGCGGTCTGGCCGGACCGATTGAAGATACCGTGGGCTTCGCCCATGGGCATGCGCACCGTGTCGCCTGGACCTGCCTTATGGACGTTGCCCCCCATTTCGACCTCCAGTTCCCCCTCCAGCATGACGAGCCATTCGTCTTGGGTCGGGTGGATGTGCGGCGGTACGAACGTGTCCGCCGGCACCACGGCATGCCAGATGAAGGCGTTGGTGCTATGGACCTTGGGTGTGTAAGTGTGGCCAACGACATTCCAGCTGACGCCGTCGAGCCCGTCTTTGGATGCGGTGATCCCGGCTCCGTTTTGCATTTTGTATCCCCTCTCTTTCAAGACAGGATCAGGCTAACGCTGAAAGTCCCGGACATTTTATCCAGATTGCGAAATTAGTTTGATGAGAGCTGCAAAATGCCGCATTGCAGCAGCGAGAACGCTTGATCCTGCGGTAAAGCCGAAGGCATCATTCGGATATGATGGCTCAACCGCAAAGGCCCCCACCGCTGAGTGACTTCCGCCGCTTTCAGACCTTCGATGTTGATGCGGCCCGGGACATCGTTGCGCGTCATTTCTGCAGTCACAAGCTGGCGCGGCAATCCTCCGATGACAGGTTCGACGCCTGCCAGCACCGGGTTTCCGGAGAGCATGTCTCGCTCAATTACCTTCGCTATGGTGGTGACGTGACGATTGAGCCCGGCGAGCTGACCCGCTTTTTTCTGATCCAGATCCCGCTTAGCGGTGCTGCTGAAATCACCAATGGTTGTCAGGCTGTGGTGTCTAACACGCAGACAGCCTCCATCCTAAATCCTGACCGCCATACGGTGATGCGCTGGCATTCGGGCTGCGAGCAGTTGCTGGTTCAGATTGATCGGCAGTTTGTGGACGACGTTGCCTCGAGAATCACGGGTTTGGACCTGGGCGCCCAATTGCGGTTTGCGCCGGAATTTCGTCTGAGACGACCGGAAGCACACCAATGGATGCGCAAACTTTGGGGTCTGGTTCATGCTGCGGAAAATGGAGAGCTGTTTGGATCAGAACACCGCACGTCCCAACTGTATTTCGAAGAAGAACTGATCGTTTCTCTGCTTGAGGTGCAAGAGAACACGGCTTCCGTCTTGCTCTCCCATGAAACGCAAAAGTCCGGACCTGCCATCCTGAAGCGGGCCGTTGATATGATCCATAACCGGCTGCGGGAAGATATCAGTCTGATAGAGCTTAGCAATCATGCCGGAACCACTCCGCGCAACTTGCAGCTTATCTTCAAACGCGAGTTGGGCCTGACACCTGTTCAATATTTGCAGAAGTGCCGGCTGAACCTGGCCCGTCATTTGTTGCTTGCCCGAAATGGCGACCTCTCTGTCAGTGACGTCGCCGAGTTATCAGGGCACCGTCATCTTGGGCGGTTTTCTGTTGCCTATAAGAAGCGCTTCGGAGAGTCCCCAAAGGCAACCGCTCGCAGCCGTGTGTTCTGCTGATGCAGCCGATAGCCAAATAAATTTCGAACTTCTCGGGAATGAAATCTGTTCTCAAGTGTTATGATCAGTTTTACCAAGTAATCATTGCCCCAAAATTGCCAAATAATGAAATATTCGCCACAATAATACCTCTACTATTTAATTTTGCGCCCATGATTCATGCCAATTCGCTGCCTAGTTTGAGATCGTTATGTACTCACAAGGCAGGGAACAAATGGCCGGAACATATCAAGACTTCTTGTCCGCATTGCTGGCATTTGAATCGGGATGGGACCGAGAGCGTTACGACTCTGGTGTCATTCAGGATTGGCAGCTTGATCAATGGGCTGGCGGCCCGGTGCAAGACCGGTTTCCGCAGTATTCGAGCTGGTCTCAGCTGACAGATGCCGAATGGGAGGCGATGGCCTACCAGTCTCAAAACTCGCTTGGGTTTGTTGGCTTCCAGTTCGGTGAAGCGCTGCTCATCGATCTCGGCTACTACGACGACACGGTGTTTTATGGGAACGGTGCGGCCACCAACACCTGGGATGGGACCTGGACCGGCAAGAACGGTGTGAACTCCTTTGCGGACTTCACAACCAAGGCCGCCCAGGATGTCGCGATCCAGGAAGCCTTTGGCTACAATCTACAGGTTATCGAAAACCAGCTCGCAAACAGCGGTCAATCGCTGAGCGATTATATCGGCCAGACCGCGACATACACGCAGAACGGCCAGACTGTAACGGTTGAGCTGACATTGACTGGGATCATGGCTGCAGCACACTTGCGCGGTGCCTGGGGGACAGCGTCCCTTCTGCAAAGCGGGGCAGTCAGTACCGATGAATACGGTACGTCCATCCTGCAATATATGGAGCAGTTCGGTGGCTTCGATGCTCCGACCGTTGCCGAGGCAATCGCTTTCTATGAGAGCCGCCTAACCGGGGACGAAGGACTTGGAACGCCAGACGGTGGCACGCCTGGAACACCCGGCACCCCGGGGACGCCTGGAAACGGAGACAACGGTTCGGCTGACGTTGACGGGGGCTCGGCTGATGTCGTGATCACATGGTCTTGGGGACAAGATGCGGTTGTGTCGAACTTCGACCCGGCAACTGGCACCATCTTCGTTGATTGGATTGGAGCGGCCGATCTCACAATTACCCAAACAGCAAATGGTGCTATGTTTGCTGTCCCGTCAAACAATCAGACCACAACCCTTCAAGGGGTGCAGTTGTCTGATCTCAGCCCGTCCAATTTTACTGTTCTGGACTCAGGGACAGCCAGCAAGATTTTCGGTTTGATCGGTCAGGATAGCGAAGCGCCCGATCCCGAAGTGCCGGTGGATCCAGATCCTGTTGATCCGGATCCCGAGGTCCCGGTCGACCCTGATCCGGTCGATCCAGATCCTGTTGACCCGGACCCGGTTGATCCCACACCGGCCCCGCCCATCGAGCCGGGCAGCTGGAACGGAACCGCGGGGGTCACTGCGGCCAATGCTTCGGTTGTGATCACCTGGGCGTGGGGCACGGATCGTGTCGTGTCCAATTTCAACCCACAAAGTGACACCATTTTCATCGACTGGTTTGGGCCGGAAGCGATCGATGTCACGGAAGTCAATGGCAACGTGATTTTCACGATGGCATCGAACAATCAGACCGTGACACTCCAAGGCGTAACCTTGAGCGATCTGTCAGCGTCGAACTTCACAATTCAAAGCACGGAAACCGGTGAGGAAATCCTGTCGCAAGTTGGAACGGTTTCCGGACCAGGTACACCGGATACGCCGGACAACCCTGATATGCCTGACATGCCGGATATGCCTGACATGCCGGACGGGGCACAGATGATCATGATCATGCCGAACAGCCCATCCCGTGTGATCCCGGATTTTGATCCGGCGGGTGGGGACATGCTTCATCTTGAAGCCGGTGTCATCGCGGAACGGCTTGAGATTCAGGATACGGCAAACGGTCTAACGGTCACCGTCTACACGGCTACCGGCGAGGCCGCCAACACAACGGTGCTGACGGGCGTGTCTCTATCTGAGATGACGATGAACAATTTCATGGTTGCCGAAGAATCTGCGCTCAATGAGGTTGCAAGCCTTTTAGGCCAAACCATCGAAACGCCGGACACCGGCGGGTTCGATGTGATCTACGATGCTGACGGGTCCAACACACCAGTTCCGACCGGAGCGAGTGATCTCGGCGGCGTCAAATGGGCCGCGGAGTTTGGCAAGGATGATATCGTCGGCTTTAACCCGGCCGCGGATCAGCTCGACTTCGGCAATGCTTCGGTTCATGGCCTGATCTTGAACATGACCCCGAACGGTGAGCCGATCGTCGACAATCCGTGGGGACCGGACATGCAGATCCTGCAAGGGGTGCAACTCGCGGATCTCACCATTGAGAACTTTGGCGTGGTCGGCAACGAGCACCTGCGTCAGGACCTCGGCGGCGTTCTTTCCTGGGAAAAGGGCATCGGCCCGCGGGATGGCGACACGGTCTACATACGCTCTCATGAATATGGGCAGGCCGAAGTGATCAACGGATTTGATCCGGCAACACAGAAGATCAGTTTCCTCTACTTCGGCACGCGTGAACGCTTGAGCGTTGAGGACACGCCGAATGGAATGGTCATCAGTGTTCTGCCGAGTGGTCAAAGCTTCACCTTCACTGGCATTCAAAAAGCCGACCTCATTCCAGGCAATCTGGAGTTCCATTTCGATCAGGTGATGGAAGACAATCTGGAAGCCCCTTTCGGGATCGATCAGAACGATGTGTCGTTGGTGTCGCGGGAAGCGTTGCTGACGCCGGAAGCGCCGGCCGGCCAAGGGACTGACGGGTTCCAGGTCCGTGAAGGTGTAGGTGCCGTATCAGGAACCGAAACCCCGGATACACCGGACGCGCCCGATACATCAGACACTTCGGAGGTTCCAACACCGCCCGCCACAACGCTTACTCCGTCCACTTCGGATACGATCAACCTTGGGTTTGGTGCCGATACGGTGGCGATCACGTGGGATTGGGGACGGGAAGTCTCGGTGCTCAATTTTGACGCCTCTGAAGATCTCTTGGATTTCAGCAGTTTGTCAGCCAATGACATCTCGCTCCAGGAAGTTGGAACCGATCTGACGATCACCGTTCAGAACAATGGTGGGCACACCTATGTGCTGGAAGATATCCAGGCTGAAGATCTGTCTCTCGCCAACCTGACCGCAGCAGACTGGAACACGGTCGTCACTGATGCGGGCGGCGTGGCCGATCAGCTGCGGGCCCTTGGCAACACAGACTTTCTGCTGTGACATAGCTGGGTCCTGACCCTCAGCGCTTTGACCGCCGCAAAGAGCGCATGCTCAGACTTACGCCGCGGATTTTCCGCGGCGTTTTTTGTATCCACAAGTCTTTGAAAACTGGGGATGGCGGCATCACGCACCGACGGCTGGAGCGCGGACCCTCCGTATTTCTGCGACTCCGATTCTACTATTCTGTCAAGGCTTCATTAAGCATGTTGGCGTTACCTTCGCTCGACGGGGTCGTGTGCGATCAAATCCTGCAGGAATCCATGAGATTCCATTGACCGCCCATGATTTCCCATGGTATCCCATATTTACCCAGAATGGGGAGCGCGGGCCCATGTTCGACGGGCTCAGGACATGACTTAACGAGCTGGCGAGAGCTGCTGTTGCAATTTGCATGTTCTGACAGGTAGGGCCGTTTCCTTCTTTTTTGGGGTGTTTCGGGGATTGCGCGGACGGGGGTCCGTAGCGGGGATGTATGGCCGGCTTTGTTTCGCATTTTACCAACCGGCTGGATGCTAAGGGTCGCGTGTCGATCCCGGCACCCTTCCGCGCGGTATTGGCGAGAGATGGGTTTGAAGGGCTTTACTGTATTTCATCTGCGCATTGCGCGGCGGTCGACGCCGGAGGCAATCAGCTCGTGGCTGAAATTCAGAACCGCGCCCAGCAGTTCGCCAAGCTCACACCCGATCATGACATGCTCGCAGCAGCGCTGTTCGGTGCCAGCGAAATCATCAAGATCGATGGAGATGGCCGTATGACCCTCTCCGACATGATCCGCGACCATGCTGGCCTCTCCGACACCGTCACGTTTGTCGGTATGGATTACAAGTTTCAGATCTGGGAACCAGAGCAGTTCCGCGAGTATCGCGCAGAGGCCCAAAAGCGCGCACTCGCAATGCTGTCGGGGCAACTCTCGGCACCCTCGCAAGGAGAGCCGGTATGATGGCGCTCGGCGACAAGACAGATGATCTTGCTGCTGGCGGACCAGAGCGTCATGTGCCGGTTCTTCTTAACGAGGTTCTGGAATGGCTCGACCCTCAGCCGGGCGAGGTTATGGTTGACGGCACGTTTGGTGCTGGTGGTTACTCGCGTAAGCTTTTGGAGCGCGGCGCAACGGTGGTCGGGATCGACCGTGATCCCGATGCAATTGCCGGTGGTCAGGAACTCGTCGCCCAGTCCGATGGCCGGCTGATCCTGGTGCCGGGTCAGTTCGCGGATCTGGAAATTCATGCGCGCGCGAGCGGGTTTGACGGCGTTGATGGTGTCGTCCTAGATCTTGGTGTTTCCTCCATGCAGCTGGATCAGGCCGAACGCGGGTTTTCGTTCCTGCGTGACGGTCCTTTGGATATGCGCATGGAGCAAGCCGGGCCGTCTGCTGCTGACGTGGTCAACGAGTTGCCGGTCCGGGACCTGATCCGCATCATCGGGCTTTTGGGCGAAGAAAAGCGGGCGCCATCCGTCGCGCATGCGATCGACAATGCGCGCAAGGAAAAGCCGTTCAGCCGCACACTTGAGCTTGCAAATCTGATCGAGAAAGTCCTCGGGCGCTCTCCAAAAAAAGCGCAGATCCATCCGGCGACACGGACATTTCAGGCGCTGCGGATCTATGTGAACGGCGAATTGCATCAGGCTGCTCAGGCGCTGGGCGCTGCTGAACGAATCTTAAAGCCGGGTGGCCGCCTGGTTTTGGTGAGTTTTCACTCGCTTGAGGACCGCATCGTCAAACGTTTCTTCCAGGACCGGACAAAAACACGGGGTGGCGGGTCACGTCATATGCCGGAGGAAGAGGTTCCGCCGGCAACTTTTGAAAATCTTACGCGCAAGGCGGTCGAGGCGCGCGACATGGAAACGGATGCAAACCCGCGGGCGCGCTCTGCGAAGCTGAGGGCGGGGCGGCGGACAGAAGCTCCGGCGCGCGAGCTCGACATTCATGTCGCCGGTGTGCCGCGCCTTGCTGCGTTTCATGGACTAGGGGGCTGACATGGTTCGGGTGCTCAACATCCTTTTCATCGTGGCCGTCGTGATCGGCGCGGCAACCGTCTACGACCTGAAGATGGCGGCAACGAAGTCCGCTGCGAAGGTTGCGGAGCTGCAGCGGCAAATCGACGAAGAGCGGAATGCAATCCGCCACTTGCGCGCCGAATGGAGTGTTCTGAACAAGCCGGAACGGCTGCAGAACCTTGTCGAGCGCTACAACGAGTATCTTCAACTCGAAGCGTTGGAAGTCCGGCAGATCGTCATGCCGGATGAACTTCCAGCACGGCCGGTGACTCTGGAGCCGATTGGCGGGGCTGACCAGATGGGCGGATATGCCGGTTCTTCGGCGATGATCAGGTAGGGGCTTAGGGGCAATGACATTGGCAACAGAACCAGCGAGCTTTCTCCAGGTTCGGCGAACCCAGCCGAGGGCGGCGCGTAGCTCGGTTTCGTCGAGTGCGGTCAAATCGCGCGTTTATCTCGCCATGCTCGCTTTTGCCTGTGTTTACGCGGCCATCGGTGGCCGGTTGATCTATCTTGCCCAGATGGATGAGGCGCCGTCCCGGGCCTGGATTTCCGCCCAGGATTCTGTGGCCGCCTCCCGTCCAGATCTCATCGACCGAAATGGTGAGATCCTTGCCACCGACATCAAGACCGCGTCCCTTTATGCCGAGCCACGCCGTATTCTCGACGTTGATGAAGCAGTCGAAGGGCTCACCCGTATCTTGCCCGATCTGGATGAGGCGCTTGTCCGCCGCCGTCTTGAGAGCGGCGCCGGATTTGTCTGGTTGAAGCGTGAAATGACACCGGATAAAGCAGAGCAGGTGCATGACCTTGGTTTGCCCGGTATCGGTTTCCTGTCTGAAAACCAGCGCTTTTACCCAGGCGGCCCGACCGCGGGCCACATCGTCGGCGCAGTGAATGTCGACAATCAGGGTCTCAGCGGGATTGAGAAATACGTCGACGATCAATGGTTGCGCGATCTTCAGTCGATCGGGTTTGCCTCTGGCCGCACCATGGAGCCGGTGCGCCTTTCCGTAGATCTCAGGGTCCAGCACGTCGTACGCGATGAATTGGTCAAGGCAATGGAGCGCTATCGGGCCATCGCGGCCGCCGGGATCGTGCTGGATGCAAAGACTGGCGAAGTTGTCGCAATGTCGTCCCTGCCGGACTACGATCCGAACGACAGATCCGAAGCTTTGGAAAAGGATCGGTTGAACCGGGCGACCGGCGGTGTCTTTGAAATGGGCTCCGTATTCAAGGCGTTCACGACCGCCATGGCATTGGATTCGGGGGCTGTTACGATCAATGACAGCTTCGATGCGACCCGTCCTCTGCGCGCAGCGGGCCGGACGATCACCGATTTCCACGGGAAAAACCGCATCCTGTCCGTGCCGGAAATATTCATTTATTCATCCAACATCGGCACTGCAAAAATGATGCTGGCGACCGGGGTCGCGCGCCAGAAGGAATTCATGGAGCGGTTGCATCTAACGAAGCGATTGCAGACGGAATTGCCTGAAAACGCAGCTCCCTTGTTGCCGCCGAAATGGAACGAATTGGCCGCGATGACCATCTCCTTCGGTCACGGCTTGTCGGTGACGCCGATGCAAACAGCGGTGGCTGCCGCGGCTATGGTCAACGGTGGCTCCTTGTTGCCACCGACCTTTGTGCCTCGGACACAGGAAGAAGTTAAGACGCTGAAGAAGCAAGTGATTTCACCTGAAGTCAGCCGCATGATGCGGTATCTCTTCCGCCTCAATGTTCTCTCCGGATCCGGGCGCCGAGCTGATGTTCCAGGCTATACCGTCGGCGGCAAGACCGGGACGGCGGAGAAGATTGAAAACGGTGTCTATGTGTCGAATAAGCGGCGCAACTCCTTCCTTTCAGCCTTTCCGATGGACGACCCGAGATACGTGGTTTTGGTTGTTCTTGATGAGCCGAAATCGGAGCGGGAAGGTATTGGTGCAACAGCTGGATTGAACACAGCTCCTACGACCGGGGCGATCATTCGCCGCGCAGCACCGATGCTCGGTGTGATGCCGCGCTTTGGCAAAGGGGATGAACCGATCGAGATTTCCTATTAAGGAGACTTAAAAGAAGTAAACTGGTCCGGCGGGGTCGCAGCCGAAATCCGGTCCGGTTTTAAGCTTCACGAGAATGACGATGCACGAACCGGATGATCGGATGTTATGCACCTTGAGCATTTAGCCGACGGCATGGATTTGCCGGACACGGCAAATGGCCTTTCCATTGAAGGACTGACGGCGGACAGCCGTATGGTCCAGCCAGGTTATCTCTTTGCCGCCTTCAAGGGCTCCACGGTTGATGGCGTTCAGTTCGTTCCCAAAGCGGTTGAAGCTGGCGCAGTGGCTGTCCTGTGCGCTACCGATGCAGCGGAGGCTGTTCGTGCGCTCGTTCCGCCAACCGTCGAGGTTCTCAGTGCAGACGAACCGCGTCTGACATTTGCAAAAATGGCTGCGCGTTTCTATGGCCGTCAGCCGGATACGATTGTTGCCGTGACGGGTACCGCGGGAAAGACATCGGTCGCCCATTTTGTGCGTCAGATCTTTCAAGCTGCAGGCCATCCGGCGGCCAGTCTTGGTACCTTGGGCATCATCAAGCCGGATGGCGAAAGTTACGGTGGGTTGACAACGCCGGATCCGGTGCAGCTTCAAAAGGATCTGGCAGACCTTGCGAATGAAGGCATTCGCTATGCCGCCTTGGAGGCCTCGTCCCACGGCCTTGATCAGTATCGCCTTGATGGTGTCCGGCTAACAGCAGCAGCCTTCACCAACCTTGGCCGGGATCACATGGATTACCACCCGACCATCGAGGATTACCTGCAAGCCAAGCTGCGTCTCTTCAGTGAGCTGCTCCCGGCCGGCGGTCATGTAGTTGTAGATCCGGGTGAAAAGTACACAGATCGTGTGTTGGCCATTGCCGAAGAGCGTGGATTGCCGGTTTTCACGGTTGGCGAGACGGGCAAGGATCTCAAGCTGACCGGCTTGAGGCCGAGCGGTGCCGGGCAGCTTTTGACCGTCGAGACCTCGCGCGGCGAGTACAAGGTGACCCTTCCACTCATTGGCCGGTTTCAGGTTTCGAACGCTTTGATTGCTGCAGGTCTTGCGATCACTGCCGGAATAGATACCGGCGCTGCACTTCGTGCTCTTGAGAACCTGAAAGGTGCTCCAGGCCGCTTGGAGCTCGCCGGGACAACTCCGGCTGGCGGTATGGTTTTCGTTGATTACGCGCACAAACCGGATGCTCTCGACAAAGCGTTGGCGGCACTCAAGCCGTTTGCTGAAGGGAACCTCTCTGTTGTGGTGGGCGCCGGTGGTGACCGGGATCCCGGCAAGCGTCCCCTGATGGGCGAAGCGGCAGCGCGGCACGCGGATTTGGTCATAGTGACCGATGACAACCCGAGATCGGAAGACCCGGCGACCATTCGCAAGGCCGTTCTTGTAGGTGCGCCGGGTGGTCTAGAGATTGGCGATCGCGCCGAAGCAATTGCCGAAGGCATCCGGCGCCTGAAATCAGGCGATATCCTGTGCGTTGCCGGAAAAGGTCACGAAACCGGCCAGATTGTTGGCGACACAGTGATTCCTTTCTCTGATCACGACTCTGTGCGCCACGCTATAAATCAACTGGGAGTAAAATGAGCGACCCGCTTTGGACATCTGAGGCCTTTATCGATGCCTGTGGCGGAACCGCCAAAGGGGACGTGGGCGCGCACATAACCGGTATTTCCATCGACAGCCGAACTCTGGAGCCGGGTGATGCCTTCATCGCCATCAAAGGTGATCGGCTCGATGGCCATGATTATGTTGCGGCCGCGCTTGAAGCAGGAGCTTCGCTGGCGCTTGTTGCCGAAGATCGCCTCGGTGATTTGCCTGATGACGGGCGTTATGTCGTTGTTGATGATCCGCTCGAAGCCATGCGCGCACTTGGTGTTGCCGCGCGTGCCCGCACCAATGCCCGCATTGTCGCGGTTACCGGATCGGTTGGCAAAACAGGGACGAAGGAAGCCCTTCGCCTGGCGCTTGCGCCCTCCGGCAAGGTTCATGCATCGGTTGCCTCGTTCAACAATCACTGGGGCGTTCCGCTGACGCTGGCGCGCATGCCTACCGATACCGATTTTGGCGTCTTTGAAATCGGCATGAACCACGCGGGCGAAATCACGCCGCTGGTACAGATGGTTCGGCCTCATGTCGCGATCATCACCACCGTCGAAGCGGTTCATATCGAGTTCTTCGAGTCTGTTGAGAAGATTGCCCAGGCGAAGGCGGAAATCTTCAATGGTCTGGAGCCGGATGGCGTTGCGATCCTCAATCGGGACAACAAGCAATATGATCTGCTCCGGTTTTTGGCGGCAACCGCTGCCGTGCGCAACGTTCAGACATTTGGACAAAGCGGTTCAGAAGACAGTCACCTGAAAATGGCTGTGGCAACGGACGACGGCACGAGTGTGGAAGCCTCAATCCTCGGGCAGGACGTGTCATACGGAATTGGTGCTCCGGGTGCGCACCATGTGCAGAACAGCCTGGCGGTTTTGACTGCGGTGGCTGATCTGGGCGCGGATCTACAGGAAGGCGCTGCCGCGCTCGGCGGTATGACTGCACCCAAAGGCCGCGGCGAGCAATGCCGTTTGTCCTTAGGCGGCGGCGAAGTGCAGCTGATTGACGAGAGCTACAACGCCAACCCGGCGTCGATGCGCGCGGCATTTTCGGTTTTGGCGCAAGCCGCACCTGGCGGCTCCGGGCGGCGGATTGCGGTTATTGGCGATATGCGCGAACTCGGTTCAGATGCCGACCAGCTTCATGCAGAACTGGAAGGTCCGATCCGCGAAGCTGCGATTGACAGGGTCTTCTGCGCCGGCCCGCACATGGCTGCACTCTGGGATAAATTGCCGGACGAACTAAAGGCCCATCACCGCGAAGAGGCCAAAGACCTGATCGAGCTGTTGCTTAAAGACGTGCAGCCCGGTGATGTCGTGATGATCAAAGGTTCTTTGGGAACCCGCATGGGCCCGCTTGTCGAAGCCTTGAAAAAAGAATATCCGCCTGCAGACGACATCGAAGCGGCGTGAAGGATAGCTGATGTTTTATTTTCTCGGCCAGTTCGCCGACCAAATCTCTGCTCTGAACGTTTTCCGGTACATCACGTTCCGGACAGGCGGGGCGATTATGACAGCCCTGTTCTTTGTCTTTCTGTTTGGGCCAAAGATTATCGCGAGCCTTCGGATCCGGCAGGGACATGGTCAGCCGATCCGCGCCGATGGCCCGGAAAGCCACCTGTCCAAAAAAGGAACGCCCACAATGGGCGGACTGATGATCTTGTCCGGTGCTTTGGTGGCTGCGCTCCTATGGGCCGACTTGAGCAATCCTTATGTCTGGGTCGTGATTGGCGTGACCGTCGGCTTTGGGATGATCGGATTTTATGACGACTACCTGAAAGTCACGAAATCCTCGCACAAGGGGTTCGGTGGCAAGGCACGCTTGGGTCTTGAGTTCCTGATTGCCGCAATCGCGGCCTTTACCGTGACAGTGCTCGATACGACGGCGTTTTCCGGAGCGCTGACGTTCCCGTTCTTCAAAGATTTCACGCTCAATCTCGGCCTTATCTTCATTCCGTTCGCGGCCTTCGTCATGGTGGGCGCTGGGAATGCCGTGAACCTCACCGATGGCCTCGATGGTTTGGCCATCGTGCCAGTCATGATCGCCTGCGCCTCTTTTGGGTTGATTGCCTACCTCTCGGGCAACGCGGTGTTCGCAAATTATCTGCAGATCCACCATGTGGCCGGTACCGGTGAACTCGCGGTCATCTGCGGTGCGGTGATCGGCGCTGGTCTTGGCTTCCTGTGGTTCAACGCGCCGCCCGCGGCCATCTTCATGGGTGACACCGGATCTCTGGCACTCGGCGGAATGATCGGCGCGATTGCGGTTGCGACCAAGCACGAGATTGTTCTGGCAATCATCGGTGGTCTGTTCGTTCTGGAGGCGGTCTCGGTGATCGTTCAGGTGATGTCCTTCAAACTCACCGGGAAACGGGTTTTCCGCATGGCACCGATCCACCACCACTTCGAGATTCAGGGATGGACAGAAAGCCAGGTGGTCATCCGGTTCTGGATCATATCGGTCGTCCTGGCCCTGATCGGCCTTGCCACACTGAAGCTGAGGTAAGGCGATGATCGAAGTCACCACATTTGAAGGACAAACCGTTGCGCTTTTCGGGCTCGGCGGTTCCGGACTTGCCACTGCCAAGGCGTTGCAGGCGGGCGGGGCCAATGTGGTGTGCTTTGACGACAATGAAACCCGAGTTGCCGAAGCCGCGGCTGCTGGCCTGAAAACTAAAGACTTGAAGACCCTCGACTGGTCGGGCGTATCCGCCCTTGTGCTGGCGCCGGGGGTTCCGCTGACGCACCCGGTTCCTCATTGGTCGGTCGATCTGGCACGCACTGCCGGGGTTGAGGTGATCGGTGATGTCGAACTTTTCTGCCGTGAGCATCGTAAACTCTGTCCTGAAGCTCCGTTCATTGCGATCACCGGAACCAACGGCAAATCGACCACGACTGCCCTGATCGCGCATCTGCTGCGCGAACTGGGGTTGGATGTGCAGATGGGCGGGAACATAGGGACACCGGTACTGGAATTGGAACCGCCGCGCCCCGGCCGCCACTATGTCGTTGAATGTTCGTCCTACCAGATCGATCTTGCCCCGACGCTGGATCCGACGGTCGGACTTCACATGAACCTGTCACCGGATCATCTGGACCGGCACGGCACGCTGGAAAACTATGCCGCAATCAAGGAGCGGCTGGTGGCTGGTGCGAAGGTCGCGATTGTTGGTGTCGATGATCGCCTGTCTTCCATGATCGCCGACCGGTTGGAGCTGGCCCGCAAACCGGTCTGCCGGATCGCAGGAGAACGCGAGCTGACGGACGGTATCTACGCACACCATGGCCGCCTGATTGAGGCTCATGACGGAGCGCAGACCGAAGTCGCCTTGCTCGCGGGGATCGACAGCTTGCGCGGCGACCATAATGGTCAGAACGCCGCCGCTGCCTTTGCGTGCCTGCGGGCGCTGGAAATACCGGCCGATAAGATCGCAGCCGCAATGAAAAGCTTTCCTGGCCTCCATCATCGCATGGAGATCGTTGCCCGGACTGGCCGGACGCTCTTCATCAATGACAGCAAGGCGACCAACGCAGATGCTGCGGCCCGGGCGCTGGCGAGTTTCGACCGGATCTATTGGATCGCCGGCGGGCGTGCCAAGGCCGGTGGGATCTCTTCCCTGGACGAGTACTTTCCGAATATCGCGAAGGCTTTTTTGATCGGTGAGGCCGCGGAGGAGTTTGCTAAAACGCTGGATGGACATGTTCCGTACGCAGTGAGTGGTACACTCACGCAGGCCGTCCAGGATGCGGCGGCCGAGGCTGCGGAAGATGGTGCGGAAGAAATTGCAATTCTTCTGTCTCCTGCCTGTGCATCTTTCGATCAATATGCCAATTTCGAACTGCGGGGCGCTGCTTTTGTAGATGCGGTGCGTGCCTTGCCTGGTGGTGGAAACACTCAGGAGGTCGCATAAATGGTCTCACGCGCCGATCGCAGCCGTTTTGCCGAATGGTTTTGGACAGTGGATCACTATCTGCTGGCGGCCTTCAGTATTCTGCTCGTTTCCGGCGTGGTGTTTGCCTTTGCCGCGAGCCCGCCGGTCGCCGAGCGCATTGGCGTTGATACCTTCTATTTCGTGAAACGGCAGGCCATGTTCACGATCCCGGCGCTCGGGATCATGCTGGCGGCATCGCTCATGACGCCGCGAATGGTTCGCAGAGCTGCTCTCGTGTTGTTCACGATCTCCGTGGTCTTGCTAATTGCGACCCTGTTCATGGGGTTTGAAACAAAGGGTGCCCGCCGCTGGATCTATATTGCCGGTGTGTCCGTTCAGGCGTCGGAATATCTCAAACCGGCCTTTGTTGTGCTGATCGCGTTTTTGTTGTCTGAAAGCGGCCGCCGCCGGGAAGTGCCGGGCGTTCTATTCGCCTTTATTCTATTTGCTGTATGCGCGACCCTACTTGTGGCCCAGCCGGACTTTGGGCAGACCATGCTGATCGGCATGGTCTGGGCGGCATTGTTCTTCTTGAACGGGATCTCCTGGGTGATTATCGTTGCACTCGGGATCATCGGGATTGCCGGTCTGTTTGCCGCTTATGCTTTCCTTCCGCACGTGACCAGCCGGGTCGACCGGTTCCTCGATCCAAGTACGGGCGATACCTTCCAGGTTGATACCGCGCTCGAGGCTTTCATGTCGGGTGGATGGTTCGGCCGAGGGCCGGGCGAGGGAACTGTGAAACGGATACTGCCGGACAGCCATGCTGACTTTATCTTCGCTGTGGTGGGCGAGGAGTTTGGGGTGATCGCTTGCCTCCTGCTGGTGATTGTTTTTGCCTTCATCGTGATCCGCGGATTGCAGCACGCGAGCCGGGACCAGGATGCCTTTGGCCGGTTGGCGACCGCCGGTCTTGTTGTCCTGTTTGGGCTTCAGGCAACCATCAATCTATCGGTGAACCTGCACCTGGTTCCGTCGAAGGGCATGACGCTGCCGTTCATTTCCTATGGGGGGTCCTCTCTTCTGGCGTCCGCCATGTCCGCCGGGGCCATTCTCGCGCTAACCCGCAAGCGGCCGCGGCCCATGTCGAATGACACGGTCACGGTCAGCCGGCTGTCTCCGTCTTCCTTGATGTAATTGTTGGCCCGGATTTATGAGCAAAACCGTTTTACTCACAGCCGGCGGAACCGGCGGTCACCTGTTTCCAGCACAAGCACTTGGAAGTGAGCTGAGCCGCCGCGGCTGGACCGTCGAGCTGGCAACGGATGAGCGGGCCGACAAATACGGCACAGAGTTTCCAGCCCGTAAGGTTCACATCATTGCCTCCGCCACTATCCGCGGCCGCAATCCGATTGCTCTGGCGAAAACCGCATTTCAGCTGCTGTTCGGAACGCTCCAAGCACGCAAGGTCATCAAGACCTTGAAGCCGGATGTCGTCGCCGGTTTCGGCGGGTATCCAACCTTTCCGCCCATGTACGCGGCACGTCTCACAAACACGCCGTCGATCCTGCATGAAGCGAATGCCGTGATGGGGCGGGCAAACAAACTCTTGGCCAAAGGGGTGTCGGCGATCGCCACCAGCGTGCCGATCGAAGACCTTCCATCCGATTTGTCGAGCAAACTGGTCGAGACGGGCAATCCGGTCCGCGATGCTGTTTTGGATGCAGCCGAACTGAATTTCACCCCGCCGGGCTCTGGTGGCCCTTTGAAGCTGTTGGTTTTTGGCGGCTCTCAGGGCGCGCGGTTCTTTTCAGATCTCGTTCCTCCTGCCGTTGCGGAGCTGTCCTATGAACAGCGAAAACGGATTCAGATCGTTCAGCAATGCCGCCCGGAAGATATGGAGCGGGTCCAGAAAGCCTATCAGGATCTTGGGGTTGAGGCGGAGTGTGCGCCGTTCTTTACAGACCTTCCTCAGCGGATCGCGCAGGCGCATTTGGTGGTTTGCCGTTCCGGTGCAAGCTCTGTTTCGGAGCTGAGCGTGCTCGGCCGGCCGTCCATCCTGGTGCCGTTGCCGGGGGCGATTGACCAGGACCAGGCTGCCAACGCAAAAGTTCTTGAGAAAGTCGGCGGCGCATGGCCGATCCGGCAGGTGGATCTGCACCCATCACGCCTTGCCAAGGAATTGATCCGTTTCATGGATGCGCCGGAGATGCTGGAGGCAGCCGCGAAGGCCGCCAAGACAGTTGCAAAACCAGATGCCGTCAAACGGCTCGCCGACCTTGTTGAAAGCGTCGCGCAAAACAAGGGAGTACGGCCATGAAGATGCCGCAGGATATTGGGCCGGTTCACTTCGTTGGGATCGGCGGCATCGGCATGAGCGGCATCGCGGAAGTGCTGAAAACACTTGGATATCAGGTTCAAGGATCTGACATGGCTGAAAACGCCAATGTTCAGCGTCTTCGTGCGAACGGCATTCCGGTCACAGTTGGCCATGCCGCCGAAAACCTCGGCCAGGCGGAAGTCCTTGTCGTCTCCTCTGCCATCAAGAAAGACAACCCAGAACTGGTAGCAGCCCGCGAAAAGCTGATCCCGGTCGTGCGCCGCGCGGAGATGCTTGCCGAGCTGATGCGGTTCAAACAGGCGATCGCAGTCGGTGGAACGCATGGCAAAACCACTACGACATCCATGGTTGCTGCGCTCCTTGATGCCGGGCATCTCGATCCGACCGTGATCAACGGCGGCATCATCAATGCCTATGGAACCAACGCCCGGATGGGTGAGGGGGACTGGATGGTGGTGGAAGCAGACGAGAGTGATGGGACATTCGTCAAGCTCCCGGCCGACGTGGCCATTGTGACGAACATCGACCCTGAGCACCTCGATCACTACGGAGATTTTTCGGGCGTTCAAAAGGCTTTCCGCCAGTTCATCGACAACGTGCCGTTTTATGGTTTTGCCGTCATGTGCCTCGACCACCCTGAGGTCCAGACCATGATCGGCAACATTGAGGATCGCCGGATTGTGACTTACGGCACCAATCCGCAGGCCGATGTGCGCTTCACAGATGTTTCGATGGATGGTGGAAAATCGACGTTCTCGGTGACCATCCGGGATCGCCGCAGCGGGGAAGAGACCGAACTTAGCAATTTAGTCCTGCCCATGCCGGGTCTGCACAATGTTTCCAATGCCACCGCTGCGATTGCTGTTGCCTCCCAGCTTGGTGTGTCGCCGCAAGACATTGAAAAGGGCATTTCGTCCTTCGGCGGCGTGAAGCGGCGCTTTACGTTTACCGGCGAAGCCAGCGGTGTCCAGGTTTTCGACGATTACGGCCACCACCCGGTCGAGATCAAGGCGGTGCTGCATGCAGCCCGGGAATCCACCGATGGCAAGGTGATCGCGGTTATGCAACCGCACAGATACACCCGCCTGCACAGTTTGTTCGATGATTTCTCAAACTGCTTCAACGATGCAGACGCGGTCGTCATCACGCCGGTTTACGAGGCAGGAGAACAGCCGATCGAGGGCGCGCGCCACACGGATCTGGTTTCCGGCTTGAAAACACGTGGTCATCGGCAGGTCCAGGCCATTAACGGCCCAGAAGAGTTGGCCTCAGTTGTCAAGGAATTGGCGGAACCTGGAGACTTCGTCATCTGTCTCGGTGCGGGCAACATCACCCAGTGGGCCTACGCGCTGCCGGATCAGCTGAACGCTCTGCAGAAGGAGGGGGCATGAGCTTTCCCAACCTTCTGGAAGAAATTCCAGATCTTGCTGAAGGTATCCGCGGAAAACTGACGCCAAATCAGCCGCTTTCTGCCGTGACCTGGTTCCGCACGGGGGGACCGGCACAATTGATGTTTCAGCCTACGGATGAAGACGATCTCGCGGCATTTCTCAAGAAACTTCCCAAAGATATTCCCGTCCTGCCGGTGGGTCTCGGTTCCAATCTCCTGATCCGCGATGGCGGGTTGAAAGGGGTTGTTGTCCGCCTCAGCGCAAAGGGATTTGGCCAGATCGAGGAGCTTGGCAACAATCGTCTCCGCGCTGGTGCCGCCGTTCCGGACAAGCGGCTTGCGGAAGCTGCGGCCAAGGCGGGTCTCGGAGGTTTTGCGTTTTACACCGGTATTCCAGGCGGGCTCGGTGGGGCGCTCCGGATGAATGCCGGTGCCCATGGCACGGAAACACGGGACCGGATGGTTGAACTCACGGCGATCGACCGGGATGGTAACAGGCATGTTCTGAGCAATTCCGAAATGGGATACAGCTACCGGCATTCCGGCGCCAGTTCGGATCTGATTTTTACATCGGCCGTGTTTGAAGGCGTCCCCCAGGATGAGGCGGCGATCCGCGAGGAAATGGCCGCGGTTGTCGAGCACCGGGAAAACGCCCAGCCGATCCGTGAAAAGACGGGCGGGTCAACCTTCAAGAACCCGGACGGCAATTCGGCTTGGAAAGTGTTAGATGCTGCTGGGTGCCGCGGATTGATGGTCGGCGGTGCGCAAATGTCCGAGATGCACTGCAATTTCATGATCAACACTGGTGATGCGACCGGCCACGATTTGGAGTTGCTCGGTGAAACCGTCCGAGCAAAGGCGCTTGAGGCCAGTGGTATACGGCTTGAGTGGGAAATCAAGCGTCTTGGAGAATTCGGGCCGAAAGGCGCGATTGAGCCATTCTTGGGGCAGGCGTGATCGGGCCACCGGTCTCTGTCCACAGTTTCCATTAGTTGCGTTTTATTTGTGCCGCTTTCCCGGATTCAAGTCCGGGAAACGGTCTTATCAAGGGAGAACCCATCCATGACCAAGAAACATGTTGCTGTCCTGATGGGTGGTTGGGTCAATGAAAGGCCAGTCAGCCTTTCAAGTGGCAAGGAATGCGCACTCGCACTGGAAGAAGCCGGATATCGTGTTTCACGGGTGGATGTGGACCGGAACGTGTCGGCCGTTTTGGCTGAGTTGAAGCCGGATGTGGCCTTTAACGCCTTGCACGGACCCTTCGGTGAGGATGGCTGCGTTCAGGGAATATTAGAGTTTCTTAACATTCCCTATACGCACTCTGGAGTGATGGCTTCGAGCCTTGCAATGAACAAAGTGAAGGCAAAAGCGGTTATGGCGGCGGCCGGAATTCCGGTCACGGAGCACAAGGTTGTGAACCGTCATGAGATCGGCCGGGATCATCCGATGGATCCGCCCTATGTGCTCAAACCGATCAACGAAGGTTCCAGCTTCGGTGTCCTGATTGTCAAGGAAGATCAAGAGTTTCCGCCCCAGGAGCTGCACCGGGAAGACTGGCCTTATCCGGATGTTTTGATGTGCGAGAAGTTCATCCGAGGCCGCGAACTGACCTGCGCAGTCAAGGACGATCAGGCACTTGGCGTGATCGACATCGTGACCCAGGGGCAGGAGTTCTACGATTTCGATGCAAAATATGCAGAAGGCGGTTCAAAACACATTCTTCCTGCAAAAATTTCACCACTTGTTTACCAAACAGCGGAGACACTAGCGGTTAAGGCGCATCAGGCCTTGGGGTGCCGTGGGGTATCCCGGGCCGATTTCCGATTCGACGAGCGCGAAGATGGAAGCGGGGACCTGATCTGCCTTGAAGTGAACACGCAACCAGGCATGACGCCGACCTCTTTGGTGCCCGAAATGGCCGCCTACAAGGGAATGAGCTTCAAAGACCTGGTGAGTTGGATGGTTGAGGACGCGAGTTGCTGTCGTTAGGTCGCAAACATAAACGGGACGCATATGCGCCGCTGGAAGCCGAGCTGGCTCCGCGCGGCCGCGGCGTTGCGCGTTTGCACCGGCAGCCTGTTTGGCGCGCGGCGGGCCGATTGGCGGACTTGCCACGCTGGACGGGTTCTGCAGCTGCCATCGGTTTCTTAACCTTAACGATTTCCTACGCAATAGTCATAGGCGGACACGGGCGTGTCGTGAGCGATGCGCTGCTTTCGGCGGTCGGTTTCGGGATTGAGGCCGTCAAGCTGTCCGGACAACGGGAAATCAACGAATTCCAGATCCTCGAAGCGCTCGAAATTCACGACGGCTCGTCCCTGATCCTGTTCGATGCCGATGGCGCCCGTGAACGGCTGAACGACATGGCTTGGGTCAAGAATGCTTCGGTGATGAAGTTCTACCCGAGCACATTGCAGATCCGGATCGAGGAGAAGGTGCCTTACGCGCTTTGGCAGCGGGGTGATCTGGTCTCGATCGTGAATGAGGCCGGCGAGGTTATCACCGATGACGTGGATGGCCGGTACGCAAATCTGCTGTTGGTCGTCAATCATGGCGCACAGCGCCGGGCCGGTGAGATCAGTGCAGCGCTTGCGACAGTGCCGGATCTTCGCCCGCGGGTGCGTGCGGCGTTCCTGATCAGTGACCGCCGTTGGGACTTGAAGTTGGAAAATGGGATTTTTGTCCGCTTGCCGGAAGAGAATATGGAAGCCGCTTTGGCTGAATTGGTGAGAATGGACAAGGAAGACGGGCTGCTTGCCCGCGATATTATGGCCATCGACATGCGCCTGGGGGACCGGATCACGGTTCGCTTGAGCGAAGAGGCTGCGGAACAGCGCAAGATCATGACCGGTGGTCGTGGACGCTCGGGCAATGGAGGACGGGACACATGAGCCGGTCTGATCAGCCTTTGTATTTGCCAAAGATGCGCCCGCTGCCGAGCCGCCGTTCGGTCGTTATGTCGGTCCTCGATGTCGGATCAACAAAGATCTGCTGCCTGATTGCCAAACTCATCCCTCAGGACGACAACGCGATCCTGTCCAGCCGGTCGCACAAGGTCGAGGTTCTCGGCTACGGTTATCAGCGGTCCCGGGGCATCAAGTCCGGTGTCGTCGTTGACATGGATGCGGCCGAACATGCCATTCGCCTTGCTGTCGACAGTGCGGAGCGTATGGCTGGGGTGACCGTTGAATCGTTGATCACAAATATCAGCTGCGGCCGCTTGCAGAGCGAAATCTACAGCGCCAGTGTGCCGCTGTCCGGCGAAAGCGTCTGCGAAGCGGATATTCAGCGCGTTCTGTCTGCCGGTTCCAGTCACTCGGTGACCGATGGCCGGGCAGTAACGCACGCTCTGCCGATTTCCTACACACTGGATGGCAGCCGGGGCATCCGGGATCCGCGTGGCATGATGGGCCACAAGCTCGGCGTCGATATGCAGGTTGTTACGGCAGAAGTGCCGCCGGTCCGGAACCTGGAACTCTGCATCAACCGCGGTCATCTGCACGTCGAGACCATGGTGGCAACCCCGTTTGCCAGCGGCCTGTCGACAATCGTGGATGACGAAGCTGAACTCGGCGTTGCCTGCATTGACATGGGCGGTGGCACCACAACGCTGTCCGTCTTCGTGGACGGTCATATGGTCCACCTCGATGCGATCGCTGTTGGTGGTAACCACGTCACCATGGATATCGCTCGGGCCTTTGCGACGCGTCTGCAGGACGCTGAACGGCTGAAAACACTTTATGGCTCACCGCTGGCTTCCAGCTCGGACGAACGGGATATGCTGACCGTTCCGCCGCTGGAGAGCGACAGCGATTTGCCAAACCAGATCCCACGCTCGGCGTTGACCCGTGTCATCCGCCCGCGCGTCGAAGAAATCCTTGAACTTGTGAGAGATCGTCTGACGGCGTCCGGCTTTGCCGGGCGGGTCGGCAAGCAGATCGTTTTGACGGGGGGTGCCAGTCAGCTCACAGGTCTTGGTGAGGTTGCGCGTCATATCCTTGGCCGCAACGTCCGTCTTGGCCGGCCTCTAGGCGTCGCCGGTCTTCCCGAGGCAGCAAAAGGTCCGGCATTCGCCGCGGCCGTTGGCCTCCTGATTTATCCGCAAGTCGCGCAGATCGAGCAGTTCGAACACAAGAACCGCAGATCCGGGTGGGGCGGGCAATCTGGCTATTTGGCTCGTGTGGGCCAATGGATCAGGGAAAGCTTTTGAGCAAATGACAGACGACAAGAGCCTAGAGTTGGAGCTGCCAGGAGTGGCAGAGGAAATTAGGGAAGAAGAGGGTTCTCCCGTATCGGGGGCGCCAGCGGGTCGCGAGGATAACATGACCATAAACCTGAAGATGCCCGACATTCAGGAACTGAAGCCGCGTATCACGGTCTTCGGTGTCGGCGGCGCGGGCGGAAACGCCGTCAATAACATGATCACAGCAGGCCTCCAGGGGTGCGACTTTGTCGTGGCCAACACGGATGCCCAGGCACTGGCAATGAACCAGTCCGATCGTCTCGTCCAGATGGGCGTGGCCGTTACGGAAGGTCTCGGAGCCGGTTCCCAGCCAGAAGTTGGCGGGGCCGCGGCCGAAGAAGTGATCGATGAGATCAACGATCATCTGTCTGGATCGCACATGGTGTTCATCACGGCCGGTATGGGCGGTGGTACCGGCACCGGTGCAGCTCCTGTGATTGCCCGTGCAGCGCGCGAGCAGGGCATCCTAACCGTTGGTGTTGTTACCAAGCCGTTCCAGTTCGAAGGTGCGCGCCGGATGCGCATTGCCGATAGCGGCATCGAAGAGCTTCAGCGCAACGTTGACACTCTGATTGTCATTCCGAACCAGAACCTTTTCCGGATTGCCAACGCACAGACGACGTTCGCTGATGCGTTTGCCATGGCCGACCAGGTTCTATATTCCGGTGTTGCCTGCATCACCGACCTGATGGTCAAGGAAGGTCTTATCAATCTCGACTTTGCCGACGTCCGCTCTGTCATGCGCGGCATGGGCAAAGCGATGATGGGCACCGGCGAAGCCTCTGGCGAAAAGCGCGCTCAGCAAGCTGCTGAAGCCGCTATTGCCAATCCGTTGCTCGACGAATCCTCCATGAAGGGTGCAAAAGGTCTGCTCATTTCCATCACTGGCGGCAATGATTTGACGCTCTTTGAAGTGGATGAAGCAGCAACCCGAATCCGGGAAGAAGTCGACGCGGATGCAAACATCATTCTCGGGGCGACCTTTGACGAGACGCTGGATGGCATCATCCGCGTGTCGGTTGTCGCAACTGGAATTGACCGGGAGGAGGGCCAAATGGCTGGCACGTTTCCCGGAATCACAGCTCCAGCTCTGAAATCCGAGACCATCGCGCCGCGTACTCCGGAAATCCAGACAAAGCCTTCACCGGCTGCAGAAATGCCGAAGGTACAGGACGCTGCAGCAAAGGCGATGGCCAGCCTGGAAAAAGAACTGGCGATCCCGGAACCTGCCGCGGTTTCTGTTGCGAGCGACCCGGATGTTGAAATCAAGAGGGTGCAGCCTTCGCGGGCCCCGGTCGCAGAAACATCTTCGATGATGGATCTGGAAAACGACACGCCGGCACCGGTTGCCGATGTAGCGCCGATGGCGCAGCCATACATCCCGCCGGCAGCTGAAGAGCATGCCACGGCCCCGCGGATGCCACGCGTTGAAGATTTCCCGCCGATTGCTCAGCGTGAAATTCTCGCCAGCTCTGCCCCGGCCAGCGCTCCGACAGCGCCAGAGGCGCAAGCTCCGGCCGATCCGGCTGCGGATCTGGAGCATGATGTTGAAGACGAACGGCGCCCAATGGGTCTTCTGCGGCGTCTTGCCAGCGGTCTCGGCCGCAAGGAAGACGAAGAAGAGCACCACGAAGAGACTCCCGTTGAGACTGTCCGTCCGGCAGCGCAACTTCGTCCGGCACCGCGTGCACCGCAGCCGCGGTCTCACAGCGAAGGGGCAACCGGACAACTTGATAGCACTGGCCGTTCGGCCCCTACGCCGATGAGCCAGTCAGAAGACGATCAGTTGGAGATCCCGGCGTTCCTGCGCCGGCAGGCCAACTGATTCGACCCGCGATCTTCTTCCCTGATCGCAACGGCCCGAAGTCACGACTTCGGGCCGCTTTTGTTACACTGAGTCAAATGACGTGATAATTCAATGGTTTGCGAACCTGTGAATCGTTACAAACCGTAATAAAGCTTTATTTCGCCCTACCTTAATTACCGACTATGTTGCCTGCAGCTGGCGATCGTTAAAAGTCCGTAACTTTGCACGTGCAAATGACTGACCATTACCGGCGCCAAACCGGAAGGGTAGGGGAATATGACCGCATATGTAGACCGACAGACAACGCTCGCCGATCAGGTGACGCTGACAGGTATCGGTGTTCATTCGGGTAAACCTGCGTCAATCACATTGGTGCCTGCTGAAGCTTGTGTGGGGGTTGTGTTCTCACGTACTGACAGCGACTCTTCCAAGGAAATTCCGGCGCTCTGGGACAAAGTGTCCGCAACCGCGTTGTGCACCGTTCTCGATGATCCGTCCAAGGATGGCATCTCGACCGTTGAACACCTGATGGCTGCGCTGTTTGGAATGGGCATCGACAACGTCATCGTTGAAATCGACGGCCCTGAAATGCCGATCATGGATGGTTCCAGCCACGCGTTTGTCGAGGCGATCGAGCAGGTTGGCATCAAGAAGTTGGACCGGGGCCGCCGGTATCTGAAAGTCAAGAAAACCGTTCGTGTCGACAACGGAAGCGCCTGGTGTGAGCTGCATCCCTATGACGGCACGAAGTTTGACATCACGATTGACTTTGATACGCCTGCGATCGGCAACCAGAAATTCGTGTCCGACATGACACCGGACGTGTTCCGCAACGAACTCTGCCGTGCACGGACCTTCGGTTACGTGAAGGACGTTGAGCAGCTCTGGAAGATGGGCTTCGCGCTCGGCTCTTCGCTGGAAAACTCCGTCGCCATCTCCGACGACAAGGTTCTGAACCCGGAAGGCACGCGCTGGCCGGATGAGTTCGCCCGCCACAAGGCACTTGACGCGGTTGGTGATCTGGCGCTTGCCGGTCTGCCGATCCTGGGGCTTTACCGCTCCTTCAAGGGTGGTCACAAGATGAACCACTCCATTCTGGTCAAGCTGTTCGAAGATCCGTCTGCATTCGAGATCGTCGAATCTCCGGCCTTCCGCCAGGTTGGCCAGGTCGACAAAGGCGGTTTGGCTGCTGCAGCAGCTTTTGGTCCGGACGTTTCCTGATACTTTTCTTTCAAGGGAGGCCCGAACGCCTCCCATTTTTATTTCAGGCGAAGCTGCCGTTTGTGGCGGGTTGCCACAAAAAAGCTTAAAAAATCCGGCAGATCCCGTTTGAAAGCGTGACGGGGGCGGTTCGTTTCCGCTAAACACTCGTGTTATTGAAATCGGGAATTTCTGCGCCGCTCGGTGCAGGGCTGTGTTTGGGCTGATATGTGCAGCTCGGGAGATAGGGTGTGAACGGAAGACAACTCGGCTTTTCGGCGTGGACGGCTCCACATCTCAAGCGTTTTTTGGCTCTCGCGGTTTTGGCTGCGCCCTTGGCATTGTCAGCGTGCAGCAGCAAGGACGAGTTCGATGAGCTGGCGCTGAACGACACCCCTGCGGAAGTTCTGTTCAACGAAGGGCTTGCACTGCGGGCACAGGGTAAACTGAGAGATTCGACTGCCAAATTCGAGGAACTCGACAAGCTTTACCCGTACTCGGAATACTCCAAGAAGTCCTTGGTGAACCTCGCCTATCTTAACTACACGCGGGGTAAGTACACGGAGACCGTGACATCCGCCAATCGGTTTGTAACGCTTTATCCGGGCGATCCGGATTCCGCCTACATGCTCTACCTCGTTGGCCAGAGCTACTATCGCCAGATGCCGGACATCACACGGGATCAGGCCACGACCGAGCGCGCAGCTTCCGCGTATGGCGAGCTGATCCAGCGTTTTCCTGAATCGGAATATGTACCGGATGCCCAACGCAAGCTTCTGATCGTTCAGGACCAACTTGGCGGTAAGGAAATGCAGGTGGGCCGGTACTATCTGGAACGCCGGAATTACGTTGCAGCCGTGAACCGCTTCAAGACCGTTGTGAACAACTATCAGACCACCCGTCACGTGGAAGAAGCGCTCTTTCGTTTGACCGAAGCCTACTATGCGCTTGGGGTGATCAGCGAAGCCCAGACCGCTGCTGCGGTTCTGGGGCACAACTTCCCGGACACGCAGTGGTACAAAGACGCTTACACTCTCTTGAACAGCGGCGGATATGAGCCTTCTGAAGACAGTGGCAGCTGGATTAGCCGCGCATTCAAGAGTATCAAGCTCTAGGGTCAGGACCCATTAAATTTGACGAACTGGCGCAAGAAACGGCAATGAGCTGCAAGGAAAAGCGCGTAAAGCGGGCTGGGTGCCCGGTTGAGCGGTTTGACGAAGCAGATCGACGCCGTTTTTGCGTGCCTTCGGGATAGGATGCATTTGCCCGGCAACATCTTTGCAAACCTTTGGAAACCGGACGGTTTCCTGCAGCTTTGCGCCTTGTATCCGAACAAATTCATTCCTACCATTTCGTCCAATTTAATAGGGCCTGACCCTAAGCTAGACCGACTCGAAAAGGCACCTATGTTTTAGGTGCCTGCCCGAGCCGATTTCTAAGGAGCGCTCTGTTCATGCTGGTCACGTTGTCTATCCGTGACATTGTTCTGATCGACCGTCTGGATCTTGATTTCGCCGCCGGAATGTCTGTGCTGACAGGCGAGACCGGCGCCGGAAAATCCATTTTGCTGGATTCCCTGTCTCTGGCGCTTGGCGCAAGGGGCGATGCTGATCTTGTCCGTCACGGAGAGGGGCAAGGACAAGTGACCGCCGTTTTCGATGTCGAGATGGCGCATCCGGTTCGCGCTTTCCTGAAAGACAACAGCATCGACGATGACGGGGACGTCATTTTGCGCCGGGTTCAGGCCGCAGACGGGCGCACGCGCGCTTTCATCAATGATCAGCCGGTCAGTGCAGGACTTTTGCGGCAGGCTGGTGCTCTGCTGGTGGAAATCCACGGTCAGCATGATGATCGGGCCTTGGTTGATCCGGAGAGCCACCGGGCTTTGATCGACGTGTTTGGCGGATTGACCACCGATGCGGACGCCGTGGCAAAAGCCTACCAGGGCTATCGGTCAGCCGAAAAGGCTGTGTCAGATCATGAAGCCCGCATTGAAGCGGCCCGCAACGAAGCGGATTATTTGAGATCCTCTGTCGAGGAACTCAGCCAATTGAAGCCGGAATCCGGTGAAGAAGATCAGTTGGCGGCCCGGCGCACGGACATGATGGCGGTCGAGAAGATTGCTGGGGATCTGAGCGAGGCCTACGAAACCCTGAACGGATCCGCATCCCCGATCCCTGAGCTCGCCAGTCTTTTGCGGAGGTTGGAGCGGAAGGCCGATCAGGTTCCGAACCTGCTCGGGCAACCGGTCCAGCATCTGGCAGGCGCCCTGGATCTCCTGGAAGAGTGCCGCTCCGGGTTGGAGGCGGCCCTTCGGGAGACCGAGTACGATCCCCGCGAGCTTGAGGTTGTAGAGGAGCGGTTGTTTGCGCTCCGTGCTGCGTCGCGGAAGTATTCCTTGCCTGTTGACGAGCTGAGTGCTCTTGCCGAGCGCATGGCCGCTGATCTTTCCGATCTGGACGCCGGTGAGGACAAACTGGCCGCTTTGGCCGATGCGGCTCAAAAGGCCCGTGCCGACTATGACCGGAAGGCCGCAAACCTCTCAGAGAAACGGCGCAAAGCCGCTGCGCGCCTTGAAAAGGCTGTTGAGACGGAATTGCCGGATCTGAAGTTGGAACGTGCGAAATTCATCGTTGAGACCGCGAGCGATCCGGAGCAGCGGGGGCGGTACGGCATCGATCAGCTGGAGTTCCACGTTCAGACCAACCCTGGCACCAAGCCGGGCCCGATGATGAAAGTGGCCTCCGGCGGCGAACTTTCGCGGTTTCTGCTGGCTCTGAAAGTGTGTCTCGCCGACAAAGGATCGGCGCCGACGCTGGTTTTTGATGAGATCGACACCGGCGTTGGCGGTGCCGTGGCCGAAGCGATCGGTCTGCGGTTGGCCCGGCTTGCAAGCAACGTGCAGGTTCTCACCGTGACCCATGCACCTCAGGTCGCCGCAAGGGCTGAGGGGCATTTCCTGATTGCCAAGGAGGCAACAGACGCAGACCGGGTGGCAACGCGCGTTAAGCAGATCGATGAGGACCATCGCCGGGAGGAAGTGGCCCGGATGCTGGCGGGCAGCGTCATTACGGACGAGGCGCGGGCGGCAGCGTCCCGGCTTTTATTACAGAGGGCAGGATAAAAAGAAGGCCCGCTGGAGAGGCGGGCCTTTGCGCAGTTGGCGGGGGAGGAAACGGCAATTTTTGCAGGTTTTTATTCGACAGAAATGCTCGGGACAGTGAGCTCGATACTTACCTCATCGTCCTGCGCATACCACTGCGTGTAAAAGAAAATACCGGCTGCGATTGCAGTGACCAAAGCTCCTGCGATGAACCAAACCGGGCCGGACCCTTTGCCGGACTGTGAAAGGTCGTAGTTGGCTTTGGTGTTTGGCATCTTGCTCTCCTTTGCATTGAAAAACGCCGGACTTATAAGTTTAAAACGCTGGTCTTTGGGAATGGTTCCCGGACAACGCAAGACAGGCGGCAAATTGGAAACTCCCGGGGCTGGTAGCGCGCATGACCGATAACTCTTTGATTGAAATCGAGCAGTTGAGCCCGGAAGCTGCCAAGGCGGAACTCGAGCGGTTGGCGTCGGAGATCGCTGAACATGACCGACGGTATCACCAGGAAGATGCGCCGACGATATCGGATGCGGACTATGACGCGCTGCGCCGCCGGAATTCAGCGATTGAGGCCCGTTTCCCGGAGTTGATGCTGGCCGACGGCCCGTCTGCGCAGGTCGGCGCGGCGCCGGCCTCCGGGTTCGGAAAGATCACGCACCGGGTGCCAATGCTGTCTCTGGACAATGCATTCAGCGATGACGATGTCCGTGATTTTGTTGGCCGGGTGCGCCGGTTCCTGAAGTTTGATCCGTTGATGGGAGCGTTGGCTGTCACTGCCGAGCCGAAGATTGACGGCCTGTCCCTGTCCTTGCGCTATGAGAACGGCACGCTTGTCTATGCCGCAACGCGGGGCGACGGCACGACGGGCGAGAACGTCACCGCCAATGCCAAGACCATCAAGGATATCCCGCAGACGCTCGTCGGCACCGTGCCGGACGTGGTGGAGATCCGCGGCGAGGTCTACATGGCCCACAAGGACTTTGAGGCCCTGAATGCGCGCATGGCGGCCAATGGCGGGAAGGTGTTTGCCAATCCCAGGAATGCGGCGGCTGGATCCTTGCGCCAGCTGAAGTCTGAAATCACCGCGTCCCGGCCGCTTCGGTTCTTTGCCTATGCCTGGGGAGAGATGAGTGCGCTGCCAAAGGACACGCAAGACGGCATGGTTGCGCAGTTAGCGGAGTGGGGATTCCAGATCAACCCGCTGATGAAACGCTGTGAGACGGTGGAAGAGCTGCTGGGCGTTTATCATGGCATTGAGGAAAACCGGGCGCAGCTCGACTATGACATTGACGGTGTTGTCTACAAGGTCGACCGGCTGGATCTGCAGGAACGGCTTGGTTTTGTCTCCCGGTCTCCGCGTTGGGCGATTGCGCACAAGTTTCCGGCCGAGCAGGCCTGGACCGTGCTCAATGACATTGAGATTCAGGTTGGCCGTACAGGCGCGCTGACGCCGGTTGCCAAGCTGGAGCCGATCACGGTTGGCGGTGTAGTCGTTTCCAATGCGACCCTGCACAATGAAGACTACATCAAGGGTATTGGCCAGGATGGAGAGCCGATCCGTGGCGGCAAGGACCTGCGCAAGGGCGATACGGTCAAGATCCAGCGGGCCGGCGACGTTATTCCCCAGATCGTCGATGTGGACCTCGACAAGCGTCCAGACGATGCGGAGCCTTATGAATTCCCGACCCGCTGCCCGCGCTGCAACAGCCACGCAGTGCGCGAAGAGAACGAAAAGACCGGCCGCAAGGACGCGGTGCGCCGGTGCACGGGCGGTTTGATTTGTCCGGCGCAGGCGACGGAAAAGCTCAAGCACTTTGTCTCCCGCAACGCCTTCGACATTGAAGGGTTCGGGGACAAGCAGGTGGACGCGTTCTATCAGGATGACCTGGTGAAGACCGCGGCTGACATCTTCACACTTGCTGAACGCGACAAACAATCCCTGACCAAGCTGCGCAACCGTGAAGGCTGGGGCGCCGTTTCCGCGAAGAACCTGTTTGAGGCGATCGACGCACGTCGGGAAATTGATCTGCACCGGTTCATTTTCGCGCTCGGCATCCGGCATGTCGGCGAGGGCAATGCGAAACTGTTGGCACGGGCCTACGGGTCCTGGGCAGCCTTCTACAAAGCGATGACGGAGGCCAGCGATCATGGAAGTGAGGCTTGGGTCGAGCTCAACGACATCGATGGCATCGGTCATATCGTTGCCGATGCGTTGGCGGAATTCTTTGCTGAAAGCCACAATCGCGAGCAATTGGATGCGCTGCTGCAAGAGGTGACGCCGAAGGATGCGGAGAAGATCGATGCCTCCGGCTCGCCGGTTGCCGGAAAGACGGTGGTCTTTACCGGCTCCCTTGAGCGCATGACCCGTGACGAGGCCAAGGCCATGGCCGAGCGGTTCGGGGCGAAGGTGTCTGGATCAGTGTCCAAGAAGACCGATTTGGTCGTTGCCGGTCCGGGGGCTGGATCCAAGCTGAAGAAGGCATCAGAGCTTGAGATCGAGGTCATTTCCGAGGACGATTGGTTCGAGTTGGTTGACGTTACGTAATTTGCATCTGGCGACACTTCTGATCTTTAGGGTGACGCTAGAAGTTGTTCAGGTTGTGAAAAATCGGATTTTCGCCTTATGGTTTCTGTCTTCTCGAATCAAATGAACAGCATTTTCTGTAGTTCTAAATATCTGAAAATATTATCGAAAATAAATATAGGTGATCGATATCCGTATAATTATCAATAGCGAAATTCTTAATTGCACCACCTTAAATTGTTTCTATTGATTTATTGTTTTTTCGCTGTCGTAAAATGCCAATTTTCTGCCTTACGTTAAGGTATGAGTAAGCTGAAAAACCCACTCTTCCGGTCAAGAGCGCCTTGGAGGGGTAGGCTTAATGAAACGGATTAAAGTACAGATTCTGGTATTGGCGTTTGTGCCAATGCTCGCGGTGGTCGGTTTTGCAGGCTTCACAGTCTATGAAACCAAAGTCTTACTGTCGCATCACGAACATATGCGGCCTTTGACACGGATCGCCGAAGACGCCGGCAATGTAATTCACGAATTGCAAAAAGAACGGGGCATGACTGTTGGCATGATCCGTTCCGATTATGCTGCTGAAAACCTGTCTAAGTTACAAAAACAGCGCCCTCTGACGGACGCGGCGATCAAGATCTTTGACGATCATCTTGCCGCCATTGATCTCAACGATGCCTATACGCTCGAAGAATTGCGCAAGGTCGGTAAAGCGGTGCATGAGGTCGACGGCTTCAGGATAAAGGTTGATAACCGTTCCAAGTCAGCGCCCGAAGTGGTCGCCTCATATACCAAAGAGATCCATGCGCTTGTTCATTTGATTGGCCTTGCCATCGAAGCAAGCCCGTCACCTGAAATCACGGCAGAGCTGTTCCCCTTCATTGCTCTTGTTGAAGCAAAGGAAGCAGGTGGGCTTGAACGCGCCTTGGGCGCAGGCATGTTGAATGAGTTCGCGCTAACAGGTGAAGTAAACTTCGATGTCTACAAAAGGTTCATGGCAAAGTATGGCGCTGAACAAGCCTTCCTGTCGGAGTTTAAAGCGATCGCGCTGCCAGATCAAAAGGAACTATTTGCCGCGACCGTAAAAGGGCCCGCAATAGACACGGTCGAAAAGTGGCGGCCTATTCTTCAAGGACTTCCTCAGAGCGGAGACGCAAAGGGTGTTTCGGGCAGCGATTGGTTTGCAACGGCCACTCAGCGTTTGAATTTGATCAAGTCAGTCTCCGATGAGTTGATACACCGGGCAGAAGCTGCTGCTGATGCAGACACTGCAGCGCTTGCTTCCCAGCTAATCTATGTGTCTCTGCTGGCCGTGATTGTCGTGCTGGGAAGCGGAGGCCTTGCAGCTTTCGAAGTGTTGTCAATCTCAAAGCTGCTGCAGCGCCAGCGCGATACCATCGCCAGCCTTGCAGAAGGCGATATCGACATAAAAGTGCCCTATACGGACCGTCCGGATGAGATCGGCGACATTGCCCGATCTGCAGAAGTCTTCCGGGACAATCTGATAAAACAACGCACGCTTGAAGAAGAAGCGGAAAAGGGCCGTATTCAGCGGCGCAAACGGAACGCCCATCTGGAAGCTGCCATCAAACAGTTTGAAGATGAGGTCTCCGCGGTTCAGCAGCAACTGAAGAACGAAACGCACGAAGTCAGTCAATCTGCCGGCCAAATGGTTCAGATTGCAGGTCATGCTTCAGAAAGCGCGAGTGCTGCCAATGCAGCGACCGAAGAAGCGACGACCAACGTCCAGACTGTAGCGTCCGCTGCTGCCGAACTGTCCGCCTCCATCAGTGAGATTTCCCGCCAGGCCAATACGGCCATGGAAATCTCTGAAACGGCATCATCGACTGCGGTTTCGGCTGACAAAGATGTTTCCATTCTGGCGGAAACTGCTGACAAAATAGGTGAGGTTGTCGAGATCATCCGAGCCATCGCAGAACAGACCAATCTTTTGGCTTTGAACGCCACAATTGAGGCTGCGCGGGCAGGGGAGGCTGGCAAAGGCTTCGCCGTGGTTGCTGCAGAAGTGAAAGAACTGTCCACGCAGACGGCAAAGGCGACGGACGAGATTGCCAGCCAAATCACCGGCATTCAGGGCTCGACCCAAAAATCTGTTGCCGCCATCCGGTCCATTGTCGAGCAAATTGAGCAAGTGCAGTCGGTGACCAGCACCATTGCGGCATCCGTGGAAGAACAGAACATTGCGACAAGCGAGATCACGCAGAGCATTACACTGGCTTCAGATGGCGCATCGGCTGCAGCGTCCAACGTTGCCGGTGTGTCCGGCTCGATCGATCAGACCCGCGAGCAATCCCAGACGATGAGTCAATCTGCCGATCAACTCGGCAAGGTTGCCAACAGTCTTTCGGGGGCGGTCAGCCACTTCCTGGAGCAGGTGCGCAAAGAAGACGAGGCCGCATAACCCGTTCGCCTTTTTGGAGTTTAAGGAAAAACCGCCCGGACTGTGTCCGGGCGGTTTTTGTTTGTGATGGAAGGCTTTTGCTCAGAGCTCTTCGGTCGCCTGTTCCAGCCAGATCCTGTCTTTGGCGGCCAGCAATGGCCCGATTTCGGAGCGGACCCGCTGATGGTACCGGTTGAGCCAGGAGCGCTCGTCGCTCGTCAGCATTCCGGGAACGATCAACCGCCGGTCAAACGGGACAAGCGTGATCGTCTCAAACCCGAGCATTGGTCGCTCGCCGCCTGGAATGTCCCTCGGCGCGGTGACGATTTCGAGGTTCTCCAGACGAATGCCATATTCGCCCGCAGGATAGTAACCCGGTTCGTTGGACAGGATCATGCCCGGCTTCAGCGGCACATGGCCGGTCTTGGCGATGCGCTGCGGACCTTCGTGAACACCGAGGTACGTGCCGACGCCATGGCCGGTGCCGTGATCGAAATCGAGGCCGGCTTTCCAAAGATCAATGCGCGCAAGGGTATCCAGCTGGGCACCGGTCGTGCCTTCCGGAAACTTCGCGGTCGAGATGGCGATATGGCCCTTCAGCACGAGCGTGTAGTGCTTCTTCATCTCTTCGCTCACAGTGCCAACGGCGAGCGTCCGGGTGATGTCGGTGGTGCCGTCAATATATTGAGCACCGGAATCAATCAGGAAGGGCTTGTCTTGCGGGATCTTCAGATTGCTGGTGCGGCTGACCCGGTAGTGGCAGATCGCCCCGTTCGGTCCGGCCCCGGAAATCGTATCGAAGGAGATGTCCTTTAGCTCTCCCGTTGCCGCGCGGAACTCTTCCAGTTTTTCGGCGGCCCCTATCTCGTCCAGCTCGCCTTTAGCGACTTCTTCATCGAACCAGCAGAGGAAGGAGATGTAGGCCGCCGCATCGCGGACATGTGCTTTCCGGGCGCCGTTCAGCTCGACCTCGTTCTTGACAGCCTTTGGCAGGAGAACGGGATCAGAAGCCTCAACGAGCGTGCCACCGGCATCTGTGATGGCTTCGGCAATGCCGATCCCAGCAAGAGACGGATCGATGATGACCTTCTTCCCTTCCGTGCCGAGTGTTTTCAGCCCGCCTTGAAAATCGGCCGGCTCTGAAATCTCTGTCAGATCGGCGAGGGCATCGCGCACGGAGTTAGAGAGCTTTCGGCCATCGATATAAAGCGAGGGTTTGCCCTCTGCCGGAACGGTTGCAAATGACAGGGGCAGCGGTGTGTGCGTGACATCCGAGCCACGGATGTTGAACAGCCAGGCAATGGAATCCGGCTGAGTCAGGACACAGGCATCGGCTTTCTTGTCCTGAATGGCTTTCTGGATCTCAGCGATCTTGTCTTCCGACCCACGGCCTGCAAGTTCTGTCGGATAAAGCATGACCTGACCGACCGGCGGCTCTGGGCGATCCGCCCAAACCGCATCAACCGGATTGTCTTGCAAGGTGACCAGTTCAGCCCCGGCCTCTTTACAGATCTCCCGCAACCGCCGGACTTCCCGCACGGTGTGCAGCATGGCGTCGATACCGAGTTTTTGGCCCGGCTTGAGGCGTGCGGCGAGCCACTCCGTCACCGGTTCGGTGATCAGATGCTGGGCCGGAAACACGTCCATGTCGACCTGTTCGCGCACCTGGATGGTGTAGCGGCCATCGACGAAAACGGCAGCATCTTCGCCCAGAACCGCGGCCATACCGGCGGATCCGGTAAAGCCCGTCAACCACTGCAAACGGCAGTCATGCGGCGGGACATATTCCCCCTGGTGCGCATCGGCACGGGGAATCAAGAAACCATCAAGGCCCAGACGCTTGAGTTCGGCTCTGAGAAGCGCTGCATGCGGCGCCCCGCAGGAAGGATCACTGAGATCGTCAAAATTCTGAAACATGGCGGCAAAACTAAAAGGGGTCCATGACGCAATCAAGTCGGATAATTATTTCTTGAAAAGATTGGATATGGGAATTTTCGTTTCGAAAATGTGCAATGCACAAATCATTTCGCATATGCGAAATGCGCAGGGCTGGCATGCAGATCGCCCCCTACCTAAACCGCGCATCCACAATCATATTAACTGCCAACAAGCTAATAAAGACGTTTCTCCCTAGGGAAGCTCTTCAACTTCGAACGGGATTAAAGACAATGACCATCGCAACGACTACATCCACACGCGCTTCTGGCGGCTTCATGCGCCGCGCTTTCGACCGGATGATCGAAGCCCGCTCCGTACAGGCCCGCCGTTATGTCAACGGCTACCTCCTGTCACTGGACGACGCGACCCTTTCTGCCCACGGTTACGATCGTGAGCAGCTGGAACGCGAAGGCTCTGCGACCAGCGCGTTCTAGGCCGCTGAAAGAACAACTGTGCACGATAAAAGACCCCGCTGGAACAACCGGCGGGGTCTTTTCGTTTCCCCTAGGAAATAGCCTTACGCGTGTTTGCGGCCGCGGACCAGCGTGAGCGTGAGCCAGCCGTCCTTTTCCCGGCGGCGGTCCAGGACAAATCCCTGGCATCCATAGGCAAACAGGATCCGCGGTCCATCCTCGATCCGCAGACCGGACAGGACCAGCGTGGACGTTGGTGTCATCCGCGCGCAGATGGACTTCGACATCTTCATCAAGGGCCGGGCCAGAATATTGGCAATGACCAGATCGAACGGGCCATAGAGGTTGAAGCGCCGGTCTTCCACGCCATTGGCGGTGAAACCGGTCACAAGATGACGGGCACCGTTCAGCCGCGCGTTTTCCAAGGCAGTCTGCGTTGCAATCGGATCAATATCGGTTGCCAACACCTGCTGGCGGGCTTTCAAGGCTGCGGCAATTGCCAAAACACCTGTTCCCGTTCCAAGATCCAGAATGCTGTCATACTCGCGCATGGACAACAGCCGGTCGATCTCTTCCAGGCATCCGGCAGTTGTTCCGTGGTGGCCGGTTCCAAAGGCGAGAGCTGCCTCGATTTCAAGGCCAATCGCGCCGCCCGGCACCTTGTCGCGGTCGTGACTGCCGTGGACGAGAAAGCGCCCGGCGCGAACCGGTTTCAAACCTTCCAGGCTTTTTTCCACCCAGTTGATATCCGGCAGTTCTTCGGCTTCCAGCGGTGCGGCGAATGCATCGGCGCCGACCCGGTCGCGCACCAGTGCGGCTGCGTCTTCCGGCTCCATGCCGAAGAGCAGAATTTCGGCCGACCAGACTTTCCCGTCTTTTGAGTCTTCGTAGATCGTGACTGGATTGCCCTCGTCTTCAAAGGCCCGTTCCAGGATTTCGGAGATCCGTTTGGCTTCGAGTTCTTCCGCCGTGATCTTGACCCGGATGGTTTTCATGAAAGGCACGCCTTCGGTTGAGGTGTCGGTTGGCTTGGTGGCTTGGCTCAGCGGTATAGCCGGAGCGAAAAACCCCTGCCAGTCTCTTTTTTGTTTTCACGATAAAACCCGCTGGATCTGGCGAAACAGTCCGTCTGCCATAGGTTTTTACTAAAGTGCCCGACGGTACCAAGGGAGATCCACCATGCAGGCAAGCGCAATCCTTCAGTCCCGCCGTATCTTGCCGACAGCCGCATTGCTGCTTTGTCTTGTCTTTTTTGGCATAGCGAGGCCGGTACAGGCGGGTAATCTCCCGGATCAACGGCTGTTCGATGCATTGCTTTCCTCGAATAGCGAAATGGAGGCCCGAATAGTGGAAGCGGAAATCTGGGAGAGCTGGATTGCGGCCGCCCCATCCGCAGATCTGGAGGCAAAGGTGCGCTCGGCAATGAGCAAACGGCGCGTTGCCGACTATGAAGGGGCACTTATGGAGTTGAACAGTGCCTTGGAGACGGCGCCCGATTATGCCGAGGCGTGGAACCAGCGGGCATTCATCCATTACCTCCAGGGCAAACCCGACCGCTCACTGGAAGATATCGAACGGGTGCTCGCACTCGAGCCCCGGCATTTCGGGGCGCTTTCCGGCAAGGGCCGGATCCTGATGGAGCAGGGCAGGGTCCGGCTCGGCCAGCAGGCCTTGCGGGAAGCGGTTGCCCTCCATCCCTTCATACCCGAACGCTTCCTGCTGATCAGGGAGCAAGAGGAAAAAGGAATTGATCTCTAAAGGTGAGCGCCGGAACCCGGTTGCGGCCAGAGGCCCGCAAAGTGCCTTCTTCTAAAACCGCCAGGAAAAGTGTGCGCCCGCGCCGATTTCTTCACCGTGTTCGTTGAGTGCGCCTGCAACACCCAATCGCCATGCACCCGCGCTGCCGACGGAGCCGACAAAGCCCAATCCGGCTGTTACGGAATGGGCGCCGCGGTTTTGGCCTGTTTGATTGAAAGTCCCGAACAAGTCGGACGTTACGGTGATATCGTGTGCTGAATCTGCTGACGCGCTCCAGTCATGATCATAGCGGGCAAATCCGACCAGCTTTGCGGTCCCGGTGTCCGTTTTCCAAACGTCTGCAGCCCAGTCGAACCCGAGACCGGTCAAAACGGCGTCCGCAGTCGCTGCATGGACGGTGTAGTTGAAGTCACCGCCTCCGGTTTCCCGAGCTTCGCCTTGCCAAATGTGCGCGTAGGAAGCTGCAGCAAACGGTGTCAATTTGAACTGGGGCGTTAGCGGCAGTTCATAGCCAGCCTTGGCGGCGACAAAGGCGGCATGGGAATCAAAATCGGATTCCGCGCGCCCACCGGTGAACAAGCCGACATTCGGGTTGTTCCGCTCGCCTTTGTTGGCGCTGTAAGAGTAACCACCGGAGGCCGCCAGCCGCCAGCTGTCGCGGTAGAGTGTTCCGTACAATCCGGCAAAGCCCGACTGGGCTGAGAACGATTGATCGACGGTGTCATGCTCGTCCATTTGTTGATAGCCGTAGCCTGCAAACGCCCCAACGCTTCCCTGATCACTTGCGAGCAGATCAGCACCGCCAATCACGCTTGCAATTGAATAATTGAAACTTCCAAGACCGTCTTTACCGTCCACGTTTCCTTTCAGCCCGGACGCATCCAGCCAGATGGCCCGTCCTTGAGCATCGCGAACCTGATTGGCCTTGTCGAGGACATCGTGGCTGCCGGAAATCCGGTTCATCACCGAAGTGGCAATGTGATCGAGATGTTCCAGGCCGACGGTCAGGTTGGAGGAATAGGGCTCAGCGTGAACCTCGTTGAAGGTGATCAGGTCGCCATTGGTCAGAGACAAATAGCCGTCACTCACCGTGTTGCCGCCAGCGAGGATTTGGTTTCCGCCACCGCTTCCGCCTGACACGCCATCGATGGGTGTTTCATTGTGCGTTGCTGATACGGCCGTCACCAAGGCAACCCATGGTGTCGTAACGGGCGGTGTGGTGGTTTGCGTCGGGACTGTTGATGTGGTCGTCGTCGTTGTGGGCGTGGTCGTGTTGGTCGTCGTGGTGGTTGTCGTCGTTGTTGTGACCGTTGGTGTCGTCGTGGTGGTGGTCGTAACTGTCGCCGTTGGTGTTGTCGTGGTCGTTGTCACCGGCGGGGGGATCACTTGCTTGCCACCGCCGGTCGACTGGATGGTCTTCACCTTGGTTGGCAAGAAAGTGGGTGTCGCCGAGTTGTCAGAAAACTTGACCTCAATCTGTGAGGTTTGTGTCGGCGGTCCCGCGAGGCTTGCACTCAGGTGTGCATTCAACGAATTGCCTTCGACCAGGGTAACACTGTCACTGTCAATCGATCCGGCGCGCGCGATGACAAAGGTGGAGTTGATGAAATCACTGATTTCGGTGGCGCCCGATCCTGAATATCCGCTGTCCTTTTCCAGTGTCGCGGTCAGGTTGTCCGCACCGGTCATATCGCCGGAAACGTCCAAAAGGTCCGCGTTTTGACTGGCTGTCGGGTCCAGTTCGGAGACAAGACTTGTCGCGCCCTGTAAAGACAGATTGCCATTGATAGAAAGCGTCCCGATGGAGTTGCCGGGGCTGAATTCTGAACCCCCAGCAGTCAAAAAAACCGTGTCACTCGCACCGGATTTGCCATTGATTGTTGCGTTGCCAGATAGAATACCATCGAGGCGGAATATGCGAGTATCTATCGTGGTGTTTTCCAGCTTTAGTTCTGATCCTGTCCCAACGGAGGTGAGCCCGGCATTCAATATCGCGCTGTTTTTGAGTGTTAATTTTGTCGGGGAGGCCAGCACTTGACTGTTAATGTTGAAGGTTCCGACCGCGAATAGGGATGGGTTGTTGATCGTGAATGAGTTGTAGGTGATTGGGGTTGAAGACGCGCTTGAAACATAAACTTCTTGGAACTGCGTATCACCATTTTCCTCAGTCAACGTTATGGCACGATTTTCTCCGATGGTTACGTCTATGAGATTAATCCGGGTCGCGCCGAGATCGTCGGTCGCGGGCGTTTGCAAAAGGCGTAAAAAGTTTGTTCCATTCGATGTCGCTGCCTCAATAGAGTTATCAGCGAATATAATAGCGTTAACTTTTGTGATCTGTTTCAGATCAAATATCTGGGGAGAATAGAAATTGTAAGAACCATCGGCGGGAACAGTGCCCGGTGTAACATATATTTCTGTACGTTTTTCAGTACAAACATTGCTTGTTGGTGAAAAACTGCTTGGATCTAGAGTGGCGTTTCCAGAAACTCGAACTGTTGCTGTGCCGAATACATCACAGTTGGCATGAGACTGTTCAGATGATGCGATGAATGCTGTGGTATGAACGACAACTGCAAGGACGGTGGTCCCTGAAAAACGGCGTAATAGGGCTGTCGTGTTGGAAAGGTGCATCATTTGTCTCCTGCCGTATCCGCGACGCAGAAACAAATTGCGGATCAGTCTAACTGTCCGGTCACACTAGCGGTTTTATGCTTAACCTAAGGTAAATTTCGTTGTCCTTAGTCTGATATTGATATAAATATCAATATCTTAAAATCAGTGCCGCTCGACGAAGCTGTCGATGACTTTTTTCTGACCGGCCTTTTCAAAATCGATGGTCAGCTTGTTGCCTTCGATCGACTTGATCGCACCATAGCCGAACTTGATGTGGAACACCCGTTCGCCGACGGAATATTCCGAGGGGGTATCGCTGACGGACTTGGCAACCAGTTCCCCTTCAATGGTGAGCGGACCCTGGCGTTTTTGCCGGGCAGATTGGTAGCCACGTCCGCCGCCGTCTGAAAACCCGTTCGAGGATTGGCGCGCGCGTTGAGCGCGTTGCCAGCCGGGCGTCGAATAGCTGCCGGTTTCAAAGGCATCCTGACGGTCGAAGCGCGACGGACCATAGCCGCCACCGCCATACCCGCCGTAGTTGGACGAGGCTTCCGCGATTTCAACGTGTTCAGTCGGCAGTTCATCAAGGAACCTTGATGGAATGCTCGATTGCCATTGGCCGTGAATGCGCCGGTTGGAGGCAAAGTAGAGCTTCGCCCGTTTCTTGGCTCGGGTGATGCCGACATAGGCGAGGCGGCGTTCCTCTTCCAGGCCTGCGCGGCCGCTTTCATCCAGCGCCCGCTGGTGCGGAAACAGCCCTTCTTCCCAGCCGGGCAGGAAGACCGTGTCGAACTCCAAGCCCTTTGCGGAGTGCAGCGTCATGATCGAGACGGCGTCCTGTGCATCTGCGCTGTCGCGGTCCATGACGAGGGAGATGTGTTCCAGGAACCCGGCCATGGATTCAAACTCTTCCATGGAGCGGATGAGTTCTTTCAGGTTGTCCAGACGGCCCGGGGCCTCGGCCGAGCGGTCCTGCCGCCACATTTCCGTGTAGCCACTTTCATCCAGAATGATCTCGGCGAGATCCGTGTGCTTCATGCTGTCGAGCTGGCGCCGCCAGCGTTCGAAATTGTCGAGCACGGTTTTCAGTGAATTGCGCGGCTTGGGTTTCAGCTCTTCGGAATCGATCAGCTGGCTGGCGGCCTGCATCAAGGGGATGCGCTCGGCCCGTGCCAGTTCATGCACAAGTTTAAGCGTGGCATCCCCAAGGCCGCGTTTCGGCGTGTTGACGATCCGCTCGAACGCCAGATCGTCCGCCGGCTGCATGACACAGCGGAAATACGCCATGGCATCGCGGATTTCCATGCGCTCATAAAAGCGCGGACCGCCAATGACACGGTAATTGAGGCCGAGCGTGACAAATCGATCCTCGAACTCGCGCATCTGGAAGGAGGCGCGGACCAGAACGGCCATCTCGTTGAGCGCGTGACCTTTGGTCTGCAGCGCCTCGATTTCATCACCAATCGTCCTGGCTTCTTCTTCTGAATCCCAGACGGAGGCAACGGACACGAGGTCATGATCCGGTTCGTGAAAGTCAGTGAAAAGCGTCTTGCCGAGCCGGCCTTCGTTGAAAGAGATGAGATGAGAGGCAGCGGCGAGAATGTGACTGGTGGAGCGGTAATTGCGCTCCAGCCGGATCACCTCCGCGCCCTTGAAATCGTGTTCAAAGCGCAGGATGTTGTCGACCTCCGCCCCGCGCCAGCCATAGATTGACTGATCGTCATCACCGACACAGCAGACATTCGGATTGCCCTGGGCCAGCAGACGCAGCCACAGATATTGGGCAATGTTGGTGTCCTGATACTCGTCCACCAGCATGTAGCGGAAGCGGCGCTGATAATCGGCAAGCACATCCGGGCGGGTCTTGAACAGCGTGATGACGTGGAGCAGGAGATCGCCAAAATCGGCGGCGTTCAGGATTGACAGGCGCTCTTGATACTCCTGATAGAGCTTGCGGCCCTTGCCGTTCGCGAAGGCGCGCGCTTCGCCTTCTGGCACCTGATCCGGTGTCAGGGCCCGGTTCTTCCAGCCGTCGAGCATGTTGGCAAAGGCGCGGGCGGTCCAGCGCTTGTCGTCGAGCCCTTCAGCCTGAATGATCTGCTTGATCAGGCGGATCTGATCGTCTGTGTCGAGAATCGAAAAGCCGGATTTCAAGCCCACCAGTTCGGCATGTTTTCGAAGGATTTTGACGCAGATGGAGTGGAATGTGCCGAGCCAGGCCATGCCCTCCACATTGCCACCGACAAACCCCGCAATGCGCTCCTTCATTTCGCGGGCGGCCTTGTTGGTGAAGGTCACGGCCAGAATTTCATGTGGACGTGCCAGGCCGGACGCCAGAATATGCGCGATCCGGGTGGTCAAAACCCGGGTCTTGCCGGTGCCGGCACCCGCGAGCACCAGGACAGGCCCCTCGGTCGTTTCCACGGCAAGGCGCTGTTCGGGATTGAGACCGGTCAGATAGTCGGGTGCCCGGCGGGCCGCCATGGCGCGTGCAGCAATGCCGCCACCAGAAGGCGGTGCAACAGATTGTGGTGCAACAGGGGGAGCTTCCGCTCGCGTCCCGATGGGTTGAAAAGGATCGTCAAAGGGATCGTCATACCCGTCCGGGTCGGTCATGGTTTATCGGTCCGGTTAAAAGCGCTTTGGAGAACAATATAGCAACAAATGCGGCGCTGGCGAGACGCGATAGGCGGATTTGGTGGGGATAGTTCTCGTGAACCCCGACAGTTTTCAGCCGTCCCGGCGCAGGCCGGGATGCAGTTGCCACAGATGCTGTTAATTGGGCAAGTGCAGAACTCAAATCTTGAGGTCAGGGATTTACTGGGCCCCAGCCTACGCTGGGGCGGCCACCAGACTTCAATGGATACTGCGCCACCATCGAGAGGAGTTTCATGGGTCTTTAACTCAAGGGTCGTCATAGTGGTCGGAATTGCAACTTATAAATGAATTTCCCGCAGCAAGACGGAATTTCAAAACTTGGGTGCCTTGGGGCGAAAATGCTCTCCACTTTCATGAAACACCTGGCGGTCTTTCTTATTTTTTGCGCGGCGGTCGTTGGCTATTTCTGGCTGAAGATTTCCGATCACTCGCCGCTCAACAGCTGCGAGCCAACGGATGTTGTTCGGATAAAATTGGATGGGCGCGAGTATCACATTCCGGTGGAGTGGCAGCCATCGATTTCCCAGCGGTTGAGCGACGGCGCTGATTTTCCGACCCGTTTTAGTTATCAGGATTTGCAAGGCAATAATACTGGGCAGGGCTGGTGGTTGTACTGCCAGGATTTTGCGAATGCAGTCGACGAATATCGGAATGTGAATTTTAAACCGGCTGACATAGAGAGAATAACGCCTCAGTTCTGGTCCAAACATCCAGAATACAAGTATTTGCAGGGGCTCACCTACATTGGCATTTTTGCAAGCCCGCAAGATCCGCTCACGGTATCGAAGCCAAATCTGACAAAAACCGGAACAGCGTTTGATAGCATGTACTGGCGATATAAGGCGCCTAATGGTCTCTCCTATTTCTTTTCTAGGAATTGGAGACATGAAGGCGCGGAGGTGATAGCGCGGGAACAAGTGTCAAGCGGGTATTCTGTTACAGCGGATGTTTCTACCGGCACAGAACTTCGAACAACTGTCTTAGTTCCTACTCAATCGAGCGCTCGCCACAATCGTTCTATCCCCCCACAAGACTGGCCAGCCATGCTGGCGGAAGTGACAGCTTTGATGCGGTCGTTTGAAGTAATCCCTAGCCCGGCGGTCCCGGCGCAGGCCGAGACCCAGTAGCCAAACTACTCGATTGCAAAGGCATCACACAGGCGTTTGCGACTGTTTTACCCTTTAGGTTGTAACGTCTGAACGCATTCGTTTTTGCGTCCTTGCCTTGGGGGAGCCATGCTGCTGAATTATCGTGTCTTTTTGCGTTCCGTGTTCCCGATCATAGCGCTGATCAGTGCAATGATACTGGTTGTATCGCCCGGTGCCGCGCAGGAGGCGGGGCAAGCACCGGAAGCGGCAAGCGGCGAAGCGCCGCTGAAGGTTGGCGTTCGGGTGAGCCCGCCTTTCGTGATGCAAACGGCTGATGGATATTCCGGCATGGCGATCGAGCTTTGGGAAGAGCTCGCAGCTGCTGCCGGCCTCGAGTATCAGTACGAGCCGTACCCCAATGTGCGGGCCTTGATCGACGCGACTGCGGAGGGGCAAAAAGATGCTGCGATCTCGAACCTGACCATCACAAAGGCGCGTTTGGAGAAAATGGATTTCACCCAGCCCTGGTTCGATTCAGGTCTGCGCATCATGGTCGGCTCTACCGGATCAACCAGCTTCTGGGAAGTGGTCAACGGGCTTCAGGAGGCGGGTTTCCTGAAGGCCTACGGCTGGCTCGCGTTTGTCATTGTGGTGGCTACGCTTCTCATGACCCTTTTTGACCGCCGGTTCGACAAGTCCTTCTCGCAGAAGTGGCCCGATGGTCTGGCGGACAGTTTTTATTCGGTAATGTCTGTCGTGACCTCCGGCAAGGCGCCATCGCGCAAGAACCTGTTTGGTTGGATCGGGCGTGTGTGGCAAGCGATCTGGCTGGTGTGCGGATTGGCGGTGATGGCGTTCATTACGTCTTCCGTTACAAGCGTCATGACCACCTTGTCTCTCAACAATCAGATCCAGAGTGTTGCCGACTTGCCGGGTAAGGTCGTCGGTGTGTTCGACGGCAGTGTAGGGGAAGACTATTCACGCGAGCAGGGATGGTCGGTGATTGCGTTTGATGGCCTCGATGAGGCTGTCGAAGCATTAAGCGACGGCGAAATTGACGCGTTTGTCGGCGATGCGCCGACATTGGAATACTACGATCACACCAATCCCAACGCGGATGTGGAGGTGGTTGGGCCGCTCTTTGATCCGAACAAATACGGGTTTGCCCTGTCGCTGCGCAGCCCTTACACCCGCACGATCAACATTGAGCTGCTCGCGGCCAAGGAAGCCGGAAAAGTGGAAGACCTGCGTGTGGAATATCTTGGGCCGCGGGAATAGCTGGTGCCGGATTCCAGCTTGGCTAAAGCAATGAGGTTGGACTAGGGGCTACGCGAGCTGCCCATTGTCGGCGTCTCGTAGTCCCGTCCATGGCGCTCCCAGTATTCAAGAGCGACCTCCCAGGATGGAATGTCGTCAGTGTGGAAGCCGCATGTCGTTCCAGTTGCGATTGATGGAAACGCCTTGATCGCCTTGCGGTGCGCTCCGCGATAAAGATAGCGTTTCATCGCCGTTTCACTCGTCCAGACGGTCAAGGTGTGGTGGACGCCGTGCACGGTCCGTGTGTCAGTCAAAACGTTGCCGTCCGCTGCTTTTGCCTGATTGAAGCTGGGGATCGCGTGCCGCCAGAAGCGCAGGGCATGAAACCAGGTCTTCAACCGCAAACCGGTCACTGACACGTAATAGCGGGCCATCGCAGCTCTCCGTCACCTGAAGAGACTACGCGCACGGCTTCCTGCCAGATCGAAAGGGGTGTCAGGCGGCTTCCGCCCGTTTCATTTTCTGATGCTCGTCTTCAACGAGGCCGATTTTCCAATAGCCGGAGATGTAGGTGTCTTTGCGCGGCACCTGCCGGGTGTTGTGCAGATAGTCCCGGATCGACCGGATGACCGAACTTTCTCCGGCAATGCAGGTTTGAAGAAGACCGTCCGGCCATGTCATCGACCTTATGAAGTCGAGCTGTGCGTTGGATGCCACATGCGGATCCTCATGGATCAACCAATGGATTTCGATGTTGCTTGGGACCACAATCTCCCGGATATCGTCTTTGGACGGCACTTCAAAAAGGGCAACGCCTTTCGCGTCCTGCGGCATCTGCTCCAGAACGGCTTCGGCAACCGGCATGGCGGAGAGGTCCGCTGCCACCAGATACCAATCAGCGTAGAATTCCTTGATCTTCTTCTGACTTGGCCCGAAGAAGCCGAGGAATGATCCGGGTTTGGCGGATTGGGCCCAGCGGGTTGCCGGTCCGTTGTCGCCATGGGCGACAAAATCGATGTCGAGTTCCAGACGGTCCGGCCGATAGGCCCGCACGGTATAGGTCCTGACCGGGTGGACCTTCTCATCTGGTGCGCCGGCGCCAAAATATGCTTCGAAGTCGTCCCGGCTTTCACCGTCACGCGGCAGCACCAGCTTGCAATTCGCCCCTTCTTGCCCCATTGGAAATCCTTCCAGTTCGGGTCCCGAAAAGGTCACACGGATCATGTGCGGGCTTAAGTACACGGCAGACTTGACGGTCAAAAAGCGGGGTTTGCGTTTCGGCAGGGCGGCCATGGGGAACCTTTAAATGCTGACTTCAATACTCAGCATTTAACATTGCCTGACCGGTTTTGAAAGGCGTCATTGTTTCGTGACAGGAAACAGCGTGTCAGACGGCATATGAAAAAGCCCGCCGAATTGGCGGGCTCAATAGTTTTCCTCAATAGCCAGGAATTACCGGATGAACGGTTCTTTCAAGTCTTCCGGCTTGGTGTCCTTCACAATATCCCAGTTGAGACTAGGCTATTTGACTAAGCGTAAGATGATTGCTACCACTAGTATATTATGCAAGTTTTTCTATGTGAGGTTGCTATGAATAATGATACTGAAATGGATCGTTTGCTCGAGAAGATTGACCACTACAAATTGGTAACTGTTCTTGAGGACAAGGATCACGATAACGGCGAAGAATTTACTTTAGAAGGAACGCGCTTTGCACGCGATGGTGCTGGCGGTTTCCAGATTGAGTCTGATTTCTACGCAGGCTCTAAAGACTCAGATGATAAGCTATTGAAACTGCAATCAGTTTTAGATTTTTACCGCAGAGCGAAGCAGCGGCGCTATCGTAGTCACATCCGGAATGGGTATTCTGGTTTGAAGTGCGTCGCTGAAGGCGACTCATGGTGCGAGTTGCCGCCACTTGGATATGCGTCTGACATAGTGCTGGAATTGTGGAAAGAATATGCCGTTCTTTCGCTTGCCAAGGCTGGTGATGCATGGTCGAACTTACTCCGGCAAGATGAATTGTTCTCAACAATTTCAGCTGAAAAATCTGACGTGGTGCTATTAAGCGTAGGTGGCAATAATGTCCTTGGTTCCATTGAGAAATATGTTCACCAATGGTCCCCCAATAGACCTGTTGATGATTATGTAAATGATGACTTCGAATACTTGCTAAATTTAGTTTACTACTACACGGACTTATGGGCATCAAAAATAGTTGGGATGGACTGTGAGATCATTATGCACGGCTATGGATACTGCGATCCGAGACCTGCGGGAAAAGGGGGATGGATAATCGGCGGTCCTCTCAGTCAAAAGCGGAACATAAACGATCAAACAATCTGGCGCGCCGTCGTTAAAGAGATGGTGGACCGGTTCAACAACCGCATCTTGAATTTAGCTGCGCAACCAAAGTTTAACGGCAAATTTCGGTTCATTGATCTTCGCAAGGTAATTGGAACTGGGAGTGACTGGTGGCAGGATGAAATTCACCCGACAAAGAAAGGTTTCGAACACATAGCAGTCAAATTTCGCCAAGAACTAAAGGAAATCGAAGCGTCTCGATTCGCAGCATAGCGCACCAGTGTGAGCCAAGCAGCGTAAATCGCCACGTAAATCTGGTGCAATCTAAGTTGTTGCACCAGAATTACCAAGGCGCACCCTTACCGGATGATCGGTTCTTTCAGGTCTTCCGGCTTCGTGTCTTTCACGATGTCCCAGTTCAGGTCAGCGTGATTGATGTATTCTGCGGTGTTGCCTTCAAAACGCTCTTGCACGGCGATGCTGTTGTTGAGGTAGAGCTTGCCATCGACGATTTTCCAGGCCTCCGGGATGACCGGAACCTTGAAGCCCTTGCTCAGACCGAAGGCGCAGAAACCGCCGTATTGCGGCGCGTATTTCACCGGATCGGCGGCGAACTTGTCCCGGTTTTCAGCAGACGAAAACTTCCAGGTCACGTCGTCATATTGGAACGTGTACTCATCAGAACCGGCGACCGGCTTGCCTTGGGTGAAGTAGGCAACCGGATCGGTGCCGCCGATAGCGGCGCCGTTCTTGGTAAAGGTGGTGATTTCGTCAGCCGACACGGCAAAGCCGGTGACGGAAAAAAGAGCTGTGAGGCCAAGAAGCACGGATTTCGAGGTGTAGAGCGGCATCGAGAACTCCGGAAGGTTTTTGAGTTGAGGCACATGTTCGCGCCCGGTGTCTGGAGAATGGCCATGACCGCTGCCAAACACCAATCACCCTTGTTCACAGAGATGAAAGCACACCGCCAGATATCGTGAACGCCTTGGTACTCAGACGTGGCTCACAATCCGGGGAGCGGCGACTGTTCCACAGAGGATCGGGGGGCAGTCAGCCCCAAAAGCAAATAGATCGCGCTTTCCAATCCAGTGTCATCCAGCCCGCTGCGCCCGAAATGCAGATCAAACAGGTCTTGCCAAATGAGTCCCAGGATTAGCGTGGTTTTCGCCTGAAGGTCCTGCTCAAACGGTGTCGCGATCAAGCACTGGCGGATGTGAAACCGGATTTCGTCTTCAAAGTCTGTAAGTAGCGATCCGAAAGCTGGGACTGTCCGCACGTGTAGTAGGGCCTTGCCAAGGTGACTGTTCAAGGCTCTCCGGTAGCCGTCGATCAGGCGGTAGAGGTCTCGCGCAGTATTTGTGCGCTCGGGTCTGGGTGCGGGGATCTGAAACAGAGCAGTTTGAAGCGCGGCAAGTGCAAAGTCCTGTTTGTCGGACCAGCGGCGATAGATTGCCTGTTTGCTGGTGCCCGCGGCGTTCGCAAGATCGTCTAAACGAACAGGCTCGTACCCATGGTGGGCCAGAGCCCTTACCATCGCGGATTGCAGCCGGCCGGTCAGGCTGGGGTCGTCTTTCCGCCCCCGGCGTGTTGAACCATCACTCATAATTCGGTCCCCATCAGGACCGTATTTCATGTCTTGATGCGTTCAGCAAGGACATTCATTGGAAAATGAGCGCTTGGGGCGGTAATCAAATTCCAAACCAGATTTCCAACGGTCAAAGGAAAAAACATGTCCGTAGATACTGCAACGGTAAAGCGCGTTGCGCGTCTTGCCCGCATCAAGGTGAGCGAAGACGAAGCCACCCGCATGACCGGCGAACTGAATGCCATCCTCGGTTTTGTCGAACAGCTCGACGAAGTGAACATTGACGGCGTTGAGCCGATGACCTCCGTGGTCGAAACAACCATGAAAAAGCGCGCAGACGGTGTAACCGACGGCAACAAGGCCGCCGACATCACCAAGAACGCGCCGGCCTCTGAAGACAACTTCTTCATGGTGCCGAAAGTCGTCGAATAAGCAGGAGCAACCGGGATGTCGTCCGCGCCAGCCATTTCAATCGCCGTTGAAACGCCGCTCAGCGATGAGATGCGTGCGATGGTCTGTGAATTGAATGCGTTGTTGTTGAGCCTGACATCGGAAGACGCCTGCCACCATCTGACCGTCGAACAGATGGCCGATGCGCGGACCACCGTCTTTGTCGCCCGCGTTGATGGCAAGGTGGCGGCCTGTGGATCGCTCTACCGCCACGATGGCGGCATTGCCGAAGTCAAGCGCATGTACACCCGTCCCGCTTTTCAGGGCCTCGGCCTTGGACGTCAATTGCTGGACCGGATCCTGGCGCTCGCCATCGAGGAAGGCTTCTCCGAGGCTGTTTTGGAAACCGGTGTCAATTATTTTGCGGCCAAGCGCCTCTACGAGACCAGCGGCTTCAAAGTGTGCGGCCCGATCCTGGACTATCCCGAACATCCTGAATCCCTTTTCTATTCCCGGCGCCTGACGGCAGCCTGAAAGACCTGGACCCATGACAGACCTTACAAAACTGACCATTGCCGAAGCCCGCGAAGGCTTGAAGAACAAGGACTACACGTCCACCGAACTCACCGAGGCGTTTCTCGGCAACATCGAACAGGCCAACGGCGCGCTAAACGCCTATGTTGCTGTTACCGCAGACAAAGCCCGCGCGATGGCCAAAACCTCTGACGACAAGCTCGCCAAGGGCGAGGGCGGTGCGCTGGAAGGTATTCCGCTCGGTATCAAGGACCTATTCGGCACCGAAGGCGTTCACACGCAGGCGTGTTCCCACATTCTGGACGGCTTCAAGCCAGCCTATGAGTCCACTGTGACGGCCAATCTGTGGGCTGATGGCGCGGTCATGCTCGGCAAGCTTAACATGGACGAATTCGCCATGGGCTCGTCGAACGAGACCTCCTACTACGGCGACGTCATCAACCCGTGGCGGAAGAAGGGTTCCAACCAGGATCTCGTTCCGGGCGGCTCGTCCGGCGGGTCGGCAGCCGCCGTTGCTGCGCGCATGTGCATGGGCGCGACGGCTACGGACACCGGTGGTTCCATCCGTCAGCCGGCTGCCTTCACCGGTACGGTTGGCATTAAACCGACTTACGGCCGCTGCTCGCGCTGGGGCGTTGTGGCCTTTGCCTCCTCGCTCGACCAGGCTGGCCCGATCGCCCACACGGTGCGCGACAGTGCGATCCTTCTGAAGTCCATGGCTTCCGTCGACCCAAAAGACACCACGTCCGTCGACATCGAGGTCCCGGATTATGAAGCGGCCATCGGCAAGTCCGTTAAGGGTCTGAAAATCGGCATTCCGGCCGAGTACCGGCTGGACGGCATGCCGGGCGAAATCGATGAGCTGTGGCAACAGGGCATTGCGTGGCTGAAGGATGCGGGCGCGGAAATCGTCGACATTGCCATGCCGCACACAAAATACGCGCTCCCGGCCTATTACATCGTTGCGCCTGCGGAAGCCTCTTCGAACCTCGCCCGTTATGACGGCGTTCGCTACGGTCTGCGTGTTCCGGGCAAGGACATCGTAGAGATGTATGAAAACACCCGCGCAGAAGGCTTTGGTGATGAAGTCAAACGCCGGATCCTGATTGGCACTTATGTGCTGTCCGCCGGTTACTACGATGCCTATTACCTGAAAGCCCAGAAGGTCCGCACGCTGATCAAGCGCGACTTTGATCTGGCTTGGGCCAACGGCGTTGATGCCATCCTGACCCCGGCAACGCCTTCTGCAGCCTTTGGTGTGGCGGATCAGGACCTTCACTCCGACCCGGTGAAAATGTACCTCAACGACATCTTCACCGTGACCGTGAATATGGCCGGTCTTCCGGGCATCTCCGTACCTGCTGGTCTCTCGTCTGAAGGCCTGCCGCTTGGCCTGCAGCTGATCGGCAAACCGTTCGATGAGTCGACACTCTTCCAGGTCGGTCAGGTCATCGAAGACGCTGCTGGCTCTTTCGAGCCGGAGAAGTGGTGGGGGTAACACCCGCCGCCTGTTAAGGCCGCCCCGGACCTGATCCGGGGCCATGTCGGAAAGAAGCTCAGGTCCCGGGTCGAGCCCGGGACGGCAGCTGAACGGATACTGTGTCATCCCGGGCGAACGGAAGCGATCCCGGATAAAGTCTGTGGACTTTTCCGGGAAGTCAGTCTGTTAAGGTTTGGCACGGCTTCTCCCTTCTCTCCGTCATCCTCGGACTTGATCCGAGGATCCATCCCGTTTGCTCGCCCCACGCGGGGCTGATCGAATGGAACGCTCACGGAGTGGATCCCGCATCAAGTGCGGGATGACTGCGGAGGGGGGCTCTCACCTTTCGCGGTCAGCTCTCGTCGAAGAAATGAGTTGATGCCGGTCGATTAGGAATGAAACAAGCCATGCATGACATCGAAACCATCGTGATTGGTGCCGGGGCCGTGGGGCTTGCCTGCGCGCGCGCCTTGGCCCTGTCCGGGCGCGAAGTGATGGTTTTGGAGCAGCATGATCTGATTGGCTCGGAAACAAGTGCCCGCAATTCGGAGGTCATTCATGCCGGGATCTACTATCCGCAAGGCAGTCTGAAGGCGCGGCTCTGCGTCCAGGGCAAGAAGCAGCTTTACGCGTTTTGCCGGGAAAACGGGGTTGGACACGAGCAGATCGGCAAGCTGATCGTCGCCACCAATGACCCGCAGCTTCAGGAACTGGACACCATCAAGGCCAAGGCTGCCGCAAATGGTGTGACCGATCTCGAGTTCGTGTCCCAAGATGAGCTCCGCCGAAAAGAACCGGCTCTGAATGCCGCGGGCGCGCTGTGGTCGCCCTCCACTGGGATACTTGATAGTCACGGTTTCATGCTGGCGCTGCAGGGCGGTTTGGAAGCCCATGGCGGCCAAGTGGTTCTGAACACCAAGGTGGACCGCTTAGAGCCGTTGCTTGTAGGCGGCTTTGGAGTGCTCGTGTCGACCGAAGACGGCGAAGCCTATACGATCACTTGCAAGGAGCTGATCCTGTCCGCCGGTCATATGGCCCCGGCGCTGGCTGCCGGGTTAGAGGGTACGAAACCGCCCAAAGCCTATCTCGCCAAGGGCAGTTATTTCAAACTGCAGGGCAGGGCGCCGTTTTCGAAGCTGATTTATCCGGTGCCGGAACCCGGCGGCCTAGGCGTGCATCTGACACTGGATCTTCAGCACCAGGCGCGCTTCGGCCCGGATGTGGAGTGGGTTGACGACTTCCACTACCCGGTTGACCCGGCCCGCGGGGATAAATTCTTTGCCGCAATCCGAAGTTACTGGCCGGATCTTGCCGACGGCGCACTCGTCCCGGACTATTCCGGCATCCGCCCCAAAATCGTAGGGCCGGGTGTGCCTGCTGCGGATTTCAGGATTGATGGACCTGCGGCGCACGGCCAAGCCGGTCTTGTGGCGCTCTACGGGATTGAATCGCCGGGCCTCACGTCCGCACTCGCGATTGCTGATCACGTGGCAGGTCTTGTCGGGGCTGATTAGGCGGATAGTAAATCTGTCAATTCCAATCCGGTATCTGACGGGCCTCGGATTTCAGGATTTCGTCCACGTTGAGACCGCTGATTGGCTGAGACTTGTCGGTCGGGACATCGCCGGAGAGCTGCAAGGCGAGATACCGGCCGCAGCAGACCCTCAGGAAAGAAGTGAAATTGCCGAGATCGTGGCCCGCCGCAATGCTTTCGTTGTGCAGCCGGGTGATCAGTTGCACAACGTTCATGCCATCGCGCTCGGCCAGCTCCTCCAGAACTTTCCAAAAGAAGTTTTCAAGGCGAACGGATGTCACCATTCCGTCGATACGGAGCGACCGGGCACGGCATTGCCAAAGCTCAGTTGCCGCCTCGACAAACAACTTGCACATGTGTCCCCCCAGACAACTGCAGACCAAGAAAACCCTGCCCGGGTTCGAAATAATTGCCCCGGGCAGGGAACCGGAAACCTGCCAACTTCTTGTTTGGTGGGTAAAGAAAGGAAGACAGGATCGGCAAGGTTCTTGAATTGCCGCCAGGCGTCATCACCGGCAAGAATCGGTGGGAGACCTAACGTCAACAATGAATGCATTGTCCTATCAGGGGATTAGGGGCTGCGGGTAGTAACAGAATACTACACACGTAAGTGGCTCGATATGCTGGAGTTGGGTCTTGGGAACCATGGAAGCAGACCTAAGGTCCTGTGGTCCAAGCCTTCAAGCGGTCACGCATTACGACAAGTGCGGGAATGACAGCTGCGCTTGGACCTTAATGAACCCGGCGTTCCTCTGCCTCCAGAATGCCATCGGCGTCAAGGCCTGCAATCGGAACGCGTGTGTCTGTGGGTACGTCTCCGGCGAGCTGCAGCGCCAGGTAACGGCCACAGCAAACCCTGAGGAAAGAGGTGAAATTGCCAAGGTCGTGACCGGCATCAATGCTTTCGTGATGCAACTTGGTGATCAACTGCACAACATTCATACCGTCGCGCGCTGCGATTTCATCAAGAACGTTCCAGAAGAAGGTCTCCAACCGCACGGATGTGACCATGCCGTCGATGCGCAGGGATTTTGTCGTGCTCTGCCAGAGATTTACATCGGCATCGATAAACAGTTTGCACATCTCGGTGTTTCCTCCATCCCGCCAAATTACCCGCTCAGAAGGTCAATTCAAGGGCTCTTCGCCACTGTTTGGTCTGCTCGGCCATGATGCCGGCCCGGGCGGTGCGCGTTGGTGCCCGGACCGGTTGTTTACATCATCAGGCTGCGAGTGAGCCTTGCTGAGTGGTGCTCAACACCTTGTGGAACTGGGCAAGCCACGCCGGATGTGCGGGCCAGGCGGGCGCGGTGATGAGATTGCCGTCGGTGACCGCCGCATCAACAGCAATGTCCGCATAAGTCGCGCCCGCAAGTTCGACTTCCGGACGGCAGGCCGGGTAGGCCGACACTGTCCGGCCCTCGATGACCTTCGCCGCTGTAAGGATCTGGGCGCCATGACAAATCGCGGCGACCGGCTTGGCTTCGCTCATGAAATAAGACACAGCCTCAAGGACCGCACCGTCCAGCCGCAGATATTCTGGTGCCCGGCCGCCCGGGATCACAAGAGCGTCGTAGTCGGCCGGATTGATATCGGCGAAGGTGGCGTTCAGCGTGAAATTGTGGCCGCGTTTTTCCGTGTAGGTTTGGTCGCCCTCAAAATCATGGATGCAGGTGGCAACGCTCTCACCAGCTTTTTTGCCCGGACAAACGGCGTCCACTTCATAGCCCATCGCCAAGAGCGCCTGGAACGGCACCATGGTTTCATAGTCTTCGGTGAAATCACCTGTGATCATCAGGATTTTCTGTGCGCTCATGCTTCGTCCTCCCGTTGAAGAATTGCGGATGGACAAAGGCTAGCCTGCAAAGCGATGGAGCGGGTACTAGGCGACTACTACAGGCCGGATTTCACAGATCCGGCCTGTTAAGGAGTTGATTTTAATCGCGATAGTCCGGCTGATTTTTATCGAGCTGGCGCTTTAAATAGTCAAAATGGGCGTGTCCCATGCCCTTGTAGGGCTCCCACTCTGCTGCCGTCTTGGCGGCCAGATTGTCCGACATGACCGCGAGCGGCTGGCCGGTGGCATAGGCTGTCAGCAAGGTTCCGGCTGCCCGTTCGAAGTAGTAGAGATGATCAAAAGCTTCCGCGACTGTTTCAGCGGCGACCGAAACACCGTGATTTCCCATAATGAGGATCGGTTTGGTGCCGAGCGTCTCGGCAATCCGCCGTCCTTCTTCAGCCTCATCCGCCATGCCGCCAAAACCGAGATCGACAGCAACCTTGCCGAAAAAGCGGGCCGTGTTGAGATCGATCGGCTTCAAAGTCGGATCTTGAAGCGTTGCCAGAGCTGTCGCGTTTGGTGGATGGACATGAAACAGCACCTTCACCGCCGGGTTGAGCCGGTGCACCGTCCCGTGAATGCACCAGGCACTCGGGTCCGGAGCATCCGGCGTGTCCATGATGCTGTCGTCATTGGCATCCAGAAGCTGGAGATTGCCGGCTGTCACTTCGGAAAAGTGCCGCCATTTGCGGTTCATGAGGAACTTCATCCCGTCTTCGGAGACTGCGGCGCTGAAGTGGTTGCCGACGCCTTCGTGCCAGCCGAATTGAACCGCCAGCCGGAAGGCCGCCGCCAGGTCTTCCCGCAGTCTTTGTTCCGATTGTTGATCGGCGCTTGGGGTCAGCGGTGTCACGACGCTCATTTGAACCGTCCTTCTCCGGATAGGATCCTGTAGGTAGACCGCAGCTCTCCCCGGTCGGTGTAGCACCCCTGCAAATGACGCTCACCGCTGGTCGCCGAGTAAGCTACACGCCCGTGAACGATCCGGTGATTGTCAAAGACGATACATTCACCAGCATTCAAACGGAACCGCATCACGTATTTCTCGTCGCGCATCATCTTCCCAAACCGGCAAAAGGCCGGATAGTAGGCGTCCAACGCCTCTTGCGGCAGATCGAATATGTCCTCGTGGTGCTGGCTGATCGTGACGCCTGAGATGTTTCCGTAGTCGTCGAGCTCAATCACATGCTGGCGCGCGCGCATGTCGAACGTGTCGTGCTCGCAGTAATAGGGAATATCGGTTTCCACCAGCAGCTTGAAATCTTCCGGACAGGCGGTCCGGAAATCCTCGGCAACCGCCAGACCGTCGACAAAAATGCTGTCACCCCCCTCAACCGAATTCGCCCGGCAGTGCAGATACTGGATGCCTGGTGCGAATTCTTCGGACGGCAGATCCGTGTGCAGCGGCAGGGCCTTGGATGTGAAGGCAAGATTTGTCGGTTTGATGTGGGTTTTCACCTCGAACGTATGGCCGAAATAGCTGGGCCGCACATATCCGAGCAGGCCGGCGAGATCAGTCAGCCCCTCATCCGTATTCGGCATGCCGGTGATTAACGAAACGCCATCGGTCAGCATCGCTCCGGCCCAGGTCTTGCGTGCATCAGTGTCTGATGCGACTGAGCCGTAATCGAACCGCGCCATGTTTGCATAGTGATCGGCAAACCAGGATTTTCTCGCCAGATTGGCTGGATCCGGGCGCTGACGGGCTTGGGCATATTGCACCAGCTGCGCCATCGGGATCGCCGAGCGGTGCTCTGTGTCCTGCCACTGGATCTCAAGGTGATCACCGGCAATGGCAGCAGATTGTGCTTTCGGCTCTTCGGCAAGCGCGAAGATATCGTTGACCCGTTCCCTTGTTTCGGGATCGAAGGACGCCGGCTCATTGTCCTTCAGCCAATAGTAGTTGAAATAAGCGAGGCGTCCGTCCGGCAACGGTACATCCAGCCCCTTTTCGCGCAAGAGCACGCCTTCTTCACCGGTCCCGAGCATGTGATTGTCCTGTAACTTAATTGCGCGTTGTGTTAGAGTTTTCGTGTCGCGGGGTCAAAACTTCCGTTTCAATCCAGCTTCTTGGATTGAAATTGCGCTTGCGGAACTGATTTGAAAAGATCATAAAAAACGAACTTTAGTTAACTGTTGGATTAACTTGAAGCCGAATGGATCGATTGCCGCCACCTCGTCTGCTGCGTGTGTTTGAAACCGTTGATCGAATGGGCGGTGTCAAACATGCTGCGCAGGAGCTGAATGTCTCGCTGCCCGCTGTCAGTCAGGCGCTGCGTCATCTTGAGCATCACATTGGTACGTCATTGTTTGACCGCAGTACCCGCCCGGCCAGGTTGACGGCAGCTGGCGAGATCCTTCTCAAGGCCGTTACGGATAACCGGGAACGGTTGATGGAAGCGCTGAGCGACATTGACGCTCTCGAAACTGCAGCCAACACGGTCACGATTGCCTGCACCATGGGGTTTGCCACCTATTGGCTGATGCCCAGGCTGGAAGCTTTTTACCTCGACCATTCGGACATTGTCGTGAACGTTCAGACGATCGCGCATGAAGTGCCGTCTCTCGGCGCCGGCACGGACATTGCCATGCGTTATGGTGATGGCAATTGGCGTGACGGAGCCGTGCATCTCCTTTTTGAAGAGCACGTGGAACCCGTCTGCGCGCCGGGACTTGCAGCACGGATCAGCGAAGAGGCAGGCAGCCTGGCGTCCGCCTTTCTGATCCATGTCGAGGTGGCCGACAAACGATGGATTTCCTGGCCGCAATATTTCTCGCGTACAGGTCAGAAGGCCAATGGGTCTGCCAAAGGATTGAGGTTTTCAAACTATGTCCAGGCGACACAGGCCGCGCTCTCCGGTCACGGTATCATGCTCGGCTGGCGGTCGATCACCGGGGATCAGGTGGCCAAGGGCCTGTTGGTGCCGGCAAGCCTTCCAGCCTACCGGCCGCCGGACGCCTATCACGCCGTTCTTTCCAGTAGATCCAAGAATGCAGAAACGGCGGGCGTGGTGGTCGATTGGCTGAAACAGACCGCACACACAGAAACGCCTTGAAGCCAGCGCAGTGCCTCTATGCAGTTGACGACAGGTGAGGGATGCCGCTCCCAACGGCCCTATCTGCTGGCCGTTGCGAGCGCTGCTCCGAACCCAACAAACAAGCCGCCGGTGATCCGGCGGACCCAACGCACCCGCCTGGCAGAAGTCAGGAACTGGCGCATATGACTTCCAGCGAAGGCAATGGCTGCGTGATTGGCAAAACACAGAGCCGCATAGGTGACCGACAAAATGGTGATCTCGGCGAGATTGATGCCGCCCTTGGACATAAATTGAGGGAACAACGCGGTGATTACCAAAATTGCCTTGGGGTTGGTGACGGAGACAAAAAACGCCTCGAGAAAGAGCTTCATCGGGCTTTTACGTGGCGTGAGAGCGCCGTCCTGAACCTGAAAGCTGGACCCGTCTCGCAGGATCTTGATGCCGATGTAAACCAGATAGACCGCGCCAATGATTTTCAAAACTGTGAAGGCAAGGGCAGAGGCCGCCATCAGCGCACCAAAACCAAAGGCAACCGCGTAGCCGATTACGATCAGCCCCATCATGTTACCGGTCGCCGATGCGAGCGTGGCGTTGCGGCCAAAGCGCAGGGTGTTGGAAATCGCCAGCATAACGGCCGGGCCGGGGCTGATTGCCGGCAAAAGAGAAACGGCAACGAACATAAGCCACAGTTCAAATGGCATCTGAAATCTCTTTCTTTAATCGGGACAGGGCCCAAACGCGAACGGGTTCAGGGTGTCAGGTGACCTGCCTGAACGGCGCGGTCGAGGAGGGACTGGGCATAAGCCCAAAGGGTAGGAAAGGGAGCGAGTTTTGCTTCCTTTTTCTTCCGGATGTCGTCAACGGACATGGGCTCATGAACCGGCGTGTCCTGCTCTGATGCGAAGACAAGCAGCATCGGATGCAGCACATCCATCGCATTGGCAAAACGAGCTTCTTTGGTCTCGCCTGCTTCAAACTCGTGCCACAGCGCCTTGAAATCATGCGACTGTTGGCTCGGCAGCAAGGCGAAGATCTTTTCCGCGGCAGCTTGTTCCTTGATGAAGATGGCCTGGTGATTGTCTTCCGTGACCCAGTGATCGCCAGCGTCAATCTCAACCAGATCATGGACCGCCAAAAGCTTCAGGACATGATGAATGTCGGTCCCGGGTTCTGCGTGTTCTGCAAGGGTCAATGTTTGCAGGATGACGTGCCAACAATGCTCGGCGGTCGTCTCGCGCCGGCTGCCATCTGAAACCAGATTGAGCCGGATGACATCTTTCAGCTTGTCGGTTTCCAGCAGGAACGCAACTTGCCGCCCCAGATCATCCGAAGACATCAAAGCTCGCCCATGGCCGTGCGGAATCGTCTGACGCTCTCCGCAAAGCCGTAGACGAGGGCGTCTGCGGTAAACCCGTGACCGATCGACATCTCGCGGATGAACGGTGCCCGCTGCAACAGAGCCGGAATGTTCTCGACTGTCAGGTCGTGTCCCGCGTTGACACCAAGACCGGCAGCCCGGGCTGCTTCGGCGGTTGCAGCAATCTTGTCCAGTTCCTTGGCGGCGAGGTCTGGTGTGTCATAGCAGGCGCCATAAGGACCGGTATAAATCTCGATCCGTTCTGCGCCGATGCGGGCGGCATGATCCGGATCTGCCGGGTCTGGATTGCAGAAGAGGGAAACGGTCACTGCCCATTCTTTTGCGGCGGCAATAGCGGTTTCCAGGAGACCGATGTCCTTGGAAAAATCCCAACCATGGTCCGAGGTGGTCTGGTCTGGGTCGTCCGGCACGAACAGAACTTGTTCCGGCCGGGCTTCCTCCACAAGCTTCATGAAATCAGGTGATGGATACCCTTCCAGGCACAACTCCTTGTTTGGGAAGCGCTCTTCGATCAGTTCGGCGAGATCGAAGACATCGGTCTTGCGGATATGGCGCTCGTCCGGGCGCGGGTGCACGGTGATGCCCTTTGCGCCAGCCTCCATCGCAATAGCCGCCAGACCGGCAACACTGGGCCAAGGCAGATCACGGCGGTTGCGCAGCATGGCAACAGCGTTGACATTGACGGACAGGCGCGAGACGGAACTCATGAGACGATAATCCGGTTGAGGTAGTTGGCAGATTGAGTCAATTCGTTATGACTTTTGCGAAAGATTGTTCCAAAAGTCATTGAAGTCAAACAAGATATTGTCACTAGGGACAATGTTTGAGCTGGAAATTATGCCGCAAGATCGCGGATCAGCAAGTCTGGATTGTCCTTGAAAAAGCCGATAGAACGAAAGGCCTTACCAATATTTTTTGCTTCATAGATTCAAAGGTTTCAGATCGTGTCGGCAAACAGTCTTTCCGCACCCATGTCGGCCAACTTGCGCGGCAGTCTGTTCATGATCCTGGCAATGGCATTGTTTGCCATTGAGGACATGTTCCTGAAAGCCGCATCGGTGGTTCTGCCGGTTGGTGAAATTCTGATACTGTTTGGATTCGGCGGTGCTGTTGTTTTTGGCGGTTTGGCCCTGAAACGCGGTGAGGCATTGGTCCCGCGTGATGTCTTCACACTGGTCATGGGGGTGCGCTTCGTTTTTGAGCTGACCGGGCGCTTGTTTTACGTCCTGGCGCTGGCCCTGACTCCCCTGTCGTCCACGACGGTGATCCTGCAGGCCACACCGATCTTTGTCGTACTTGGGGCCATGATCTTCTTTGGCGAGCGGGTTGGCTGGCGCCGCTGGGCCGCGATCATCATCGGTCTGATTGGTGTCCTGATCGTGTTACGGCCGGGCGCTGACAGTTTCACGCCGCTGTCGATGCTGGCGTTTATTGGCATGCTGGGGTTTGCAGGCCGGGATCTCGCAAGCCGGGCAGCGCCGAAGTCGCTGAGTACGGCACTTCTCGGCTTTTATGGTTTCATCACGCTGATCATTGCCGGTGTGTGCTATTCAATCTGGGCTGGCGAGGGTCTTGTTTGGCCGGATATGTCCAGCGGTACCTATGTGGCTCTTGCGGTTTTCTCAGGTGTCTTTGCCTACAGCAGTTTGATGCTGGCCATGCGCACGGGAGACGTTTCGATCGTCACGCCGTTCCGCTATTCCCGCCTCTTGTTCGGCGTCGGCCTCGGCGTGGTCTTTTTCGGCGAGCATTTGGATGCTCAGACCCTGGTTGGCTGTGCGGTGATCGTCTTTTCTGGGCTGTTCATTCTGTCACGGGGCAGATCGGCACTTGCCGGCTGAGCTCTGCACCGAAGCTTCGCTGTCAAAGCTGAACGTGGGTAGATATAGAAGTTTTTAGATTGGCCAACTCGGTCTCGATTTTTTTTGCTTTGACGCTGAGGTCATCAGTATCAAGCCTCAGTTCGTTGCTTTCTACAGAAAGGCGTTGTCTTTCCAGCATCAAATAGGCCAAGTGCGTTTTGATCGAAGCGGTCTTGAAAACCACCTCCTTCATATCGATGTGCCATTTCACCATTTCGAATTTACCTAAGGTGAATTTGATATCCGTCATCAGAAAGTTCAGATCGATCGATGTCGAAATATTGAGGGAGGCGCTCGCGCGGTAGCTGAGCCCCCCGGCGAAATAAAGGGACATGTTGCTCCCGCGAAAGATCGTTCTGGCGTTGCCCCACGTGTCGTTCAAAGTGTCAGACCGGACGACATTGGTTTGCGTTCCATCGACATGGGTTGTTTTGGCTCCATGCGCGTGTGTGACAATGTCTTTGGCTTCGAGGAAGGCGTTTGAGTTGCCCTCGTTCGCTATGATTTCGACGCCTTTTTCGCCCGAGGTGTTTTTGTCGGACGGGACATAGTTGTCACTGGTAGCAGCGCCTGAGTGAAGGCTCACCTTCTTGTTTGCAGCGACGGAAAATTGATCGCCGGTTTCCGCGGTGATCGGGCCTGTATCTGCGGTGATGACAATCTCTTTCCCGCAATGGATGTCCACCAGATCGGTTGTTTCGACAAAAAACTTCTCTTCGGATTTGATCAAAACCCGGCCATCGCAGGCCATCGTGATGCCGCAGCTTTGTGCGGCCCTCGGACCAGCTGCATTTTTATAGACGCGATCGCCGGTTTCGTTGGCAATGTGACGGGATGGGTAATACGCCGCCACTCCGTTATCCGACTGTGCGCTTTCTTCCTCGATGTCCGAATAGGATCCGAGCCGTAGAAATGCTCCTGGCTTGGTCACGCATTCCGTATCATCTTCTTCCTTCTGGTGCGAAGGAACAAAGAAGTACTGATATCGCGTGAGAGACTGTGTGGGGTTTTGCGGGGAGAGCTCGTCCGTCTCAAAAGGCAGAATGGTTGCAGAGTTGGCAGAACCTTCGTGCACTTCTGTCTGCGGCCAATCCATTGCTAGGGCCATAACGCTCTCCCGTTTCCTGTTTAACGGATCTATCTCCGTCTGACTGGAAAGGTGTGCATTGGCGCGACCATCTACAAATTAAACATAGTTTAGAAAATCCGCTCAGGGACCGGCTGAATCTGTTGGCTCAGCAGTTTTCTGGATTGCGGGGAAAGAGCAACGTCAACCCAGATGGTTTTCAGTTGCGTTCGATATCCAACCTGAAATGCAAGCCTGAGGTTGCCAACCCCAACATCGGGCGTGTATGTCATCTGTTACGTAATAACATTACATAATCACCGTATATAATGGAGAGCCCATGTCTGCCATCCGTTTGCCAGTAACGATCCTGTCCGGCTTTCTGGGCGCCGGCAAAACCACGTTGCTGAACCGCGTTCTCAACAACCGCGACGGTCTGAAGGTCGCCGTCATCGTGAACGACATGTCCGAAGTGAACATTGACGCGGATTTGGTGCGGTCCGGCGGTGCGGCGCTCAGCCATACCGATGAGACACTGGTCGAAATGTCGAACGGCTGCATCTGTTGCACCCTTCGTGACGACCTCTTGAAGGAGGTGCGCCGGATCGCTGAAGAGCGCCGGTTCGATTATCTGCTGATTGAATCGACCGGCATTTCGGAGCCGTTGCCAGTGGCGGCAACTTTTGATTTCCGGGATGAGGAGGGGGAGAGCCTCTCCGACGTTGCGCGGATCGACACGATGGTCACTGTTGTCGATGCGGTGAACCTTCTGAAGGACTTCTCCAGCCATGATTTCCTGAGTGACCGGGGCGAGACGCTCGGCGAAGAGGACGAGCGGACCCTCGTGCATCTCCTCACCGATCAGATCGAGTTTGCCGATGTCGTGGTGCTCAACAAGGTGAGCGCAGCAAATGCGGGCCAAGTGGACGCCGCCCGCAAGATCATTCGCAGCCTCAATGCGGACGCCCGCATCATTGAGACCGACTTTTCCGTTGTGGAGCCTTCCGAAATCCTGAACACGGGGCTTTTCGACTTCGAAAAGGCCCATGAGCACCCGATGTGGGCCAAAGAGCTTTATGGTTTTGCCGACCATGTCCCGGAAACGGAGGAATATGGCGTTGCCTCCTATGTCTACCGCGCCCGGCGGCCTTTTGATCCTGCCAAAATCCACGCGCTTTTGAACGGATCGTTGCCGGGTGTTATCCGCGCCAAAGGACACTTCTGGATCGCAAGCCGCCCGGATTATGTGCTGGAGTTTTCGCTCGCTGGCGCGCTGTCCAGCATCAGCCCGCTTGGAACCTGGTGGGCCTCTGTTCCGCCGTCGCAATGGCCGCAGGACGAGCGTGTTCAGGCCTATGCCCGGTCCCACTGGTCTGAGCCATTCGGTGATCGCCGCCAGGAAATCGTCATTATAGGCGCAGGCATTGACTGGCCCGAGCTGCGGGAGCGGATGGATGCGTGTCTGATCCCGCCGGAGGCCGGGGACGACTTGTCGGCTTTTGCATCCCTTGCCGACCCATTCCCGCCCTTTCAACGCCGGGAGGCTGCCGAATGAGCCTTGCACTTGAACCTTCAGACGGTCCAGTTGCAGCCGACGTCTTCATGGGGCGGGATGCGGACATCCTGACCGAAATTGCTTCGCCGGGTGTTGCAGCTGCGATCTGGCAGCGCACACCGGAGCCGGGTTTCCAGTCGTGGATGAATGGTCTTGATATGGACCGGTTGCCTGACCTTCGAACCGTTGTTCCGGTTCATCTGGCCGAAGCCGCCGTGATCACCGCGTGTGAAACATCAGGTCTCGGCGCATGTCCAAACCGGGATGTTCTGGCGAGCGATATTGGCGCCCTTGCGGTCATGATGGCCAAGATCCTTGACGTTGATCACGTCCGGGTGCGGTTGGATGTGGCCGATGAGGTGATGTGTCCGAAGTTTCACATTGACCGGGTGCCGGCGCGTTTGCTGTGCACCTATCGCGGAGCGGGGACCGAATATGTTCCCTTGGGCTCTGAAGCGGACCCTAAGCGCATCCGGCGGGTGAAACGCGGCGCTGTGGCTCTCTTTCGCGGCGCGCTCTGGGACACGGACGAGACCACCGGCATCCTGCACCGCTCGCCGGAGGTTACACCGGAAGACGGTCCGAGATTGTTGCTGGTCATCGATCCTGTTGCTTGAATGCAAAGCCCCGCAAGTTGCGGGGCTTCTAATGTCTGCGTGAGATGCTCTTTCGGCTCAAACCCGGTTGAGCAGGCGGGCGCGGATTGTGTTTGGCAAGGCCCGGATTTCTTCCAAGATCTTGACCGGATCCTGAACCGGGCTGTCGACATCAAGAACCACATAACCAATGTCCAGATGCGACTGCATGTACTGGGCATGGATGTTGAGGTCGTGCCGGGTGAAGAGATCGTTCAATGTGCGCATCGCGCCAGGTGCATTGTGGTGCACCTGAATGAAGCGGGTCGCATCCGTGCCCTTTGGCAGCTGAACCTGGGGAAAGGACACTGCGCCGATCGTAGAGCCAACGTCTGAGTATTCCACCAGACGCTTGGAGACTTCCTCACCAATGCGAGCCTGAGCCTCTTCGGTAGAGCCGCCGACATGCGGGGTCAAGATCACGTTGTCGAGACCGCGCAGCGGCGAGATGAACTCGTCCTTGTTGGACTTCGGCTCAACCGGGAAGACATCCACCGCAGCACCGGCCAGATGTCCGGATTTCAGGGCTGCTGCGAGCGCGTCAATGTCAACGACCTTGCCGCGGGCATTGTTGATCAGGAACGCGCCTTTTTTCATCTTGGCGATCTGATCTGCGCCGAACATGTCCCGGGTGCCCGGCGTGTCGGGCACGTGCAGGGAGACGACGTCGGATTCTGCAAGGAGTGCATCCATGCTCTCGGCTGGCATGACGTTGCCGTGCTGCAGCTTGTCGATGGTATCGTAATAGATCACCCGCAGGCCCATGGCTTCTGCGAGATTGGACAGCTGCGTGCCGATGTTGCCGTAGCCGATGATGCCGAGCGTCTTGCCGCGTACTTCGTGAGAACCGGCAGCCGTCTTCATCCAGCGGCCTTCGTGAGCGCCGCTCGATTTGGGAAAGACGCCGCGCATCAACATGACGATTTCGGCAATGGTCAGTTCAGCAACGGACCGCGTGTTGGAAAACGGTGCGTTGAAGACGGGAATGCCGCGGGTCAGGGTGCCGCCGAGGTCGACCTGGTTGGTGCCGACAGAAAAACAGCCGACGGCGACCAGCGACTTTGCCGCTTCCAGAACCTCTTCCGTTACTTGTGTCCGGGAGCGGATGCCGAGCATCTGCACGTCCTGCATTTTTTCGATCAGGGCGTCCTTTTCCAGCGCGCCGGACAGGACTTCCACATTCGTGTAACCGTTTTTCTCCAGAATCGCGTGCGCGGTCGGCGAAATACCTTCCAGCAGCAGCCAGCGGATCTGGTTCTTCGGCCGGGACAGACCGTGGATCATGGGCCTAGAGCCTCTATTCTTGACAGGTGTATCAGCTGCGGCAGGTGCGCCGCAAAAACGCCGGTGTCGTATACGCGCAGATCCGTGTCGCGTCTAGGTCGCGATGGCACAAATGGGTCCTTAAGCGCTCTTCGAGCTGTGCGCTTTGAAGATGAATCAGTCTCTCACTTTTATCGGCACCTTCCGTAGAAGAGGCCTTTGCCATTGCCGTTCGTTTGGATGTTATTATTTTTTGCACCTGCGGCATGGTTATATTTTACAATAGTAAGTATATTCTTCTGGAAAGAACTGGATTTTTGTTTACTTCCATTCATTCTTGACTAACGGGTGTTTCATAATACAAAAGAGATGCTTCCGAAGGCGAGTGCTGGATTGGAATTACTCAAAAAATCGTTTCTTGATCTGACAGCCGATGCTGTTGCTGTCTGCCAATCAGGGCCGGACGGCAAGGTCTTGCAAGTCGCCTACACCAATCATGCATTTGATGTGTTGTTCGGAGGCCAGAGAGATCGGACTTTCGAGAATACATTTCCGTTTGCAGGCGTTCATAGGCAGCTTCTCCAGTGCCCATCCGGAAGAATCCGCGAAACTGCAGAGCTGTCCAAGGAGGACGGCTCGACGTTTTTTGTGAGCGCGTCTGGTTTTACGTATCAAGATGAAGCCACAGGCGAGCTTTACAGCTGTGTGACTTACATAGACATCTCTGGCGCATTGGTTGCGGCCAAAGCGACGGAGCGCAGCCCGGAGATTGATAGTGCGGATGAAGATCTGGCGGCGCTTAAAGATGCACATCAGCGGATCTTGAGCGCGCTCAATGCTTATCCGGATCCGATCGTTATCTACGATTCTGATTTGAAGCTTGTCTACCGCAACAACGGCTATGCAGCCTCCGTAACCGATGCACCGGACGAGCTGATTGAGGGAATGCATCTCAAAGAGGTGCTGCGCCTTGCAATCCAGCATGGACGATATCCCGTTGCAGTTGGCCGGGAAGACGAATGGATCAATGAAATCCTGTCTCCAGATACGCTGGAGATGCCGGCGCAGGACGTGGAGCTGGACGGGGATGTTCATCATCGCCTTTTGCGATCACGCGCGCCCAATGGCGACTACGTCGTTATCCGATTGAACTCGACAGAACTTGTTCGTGAAAAAAGGGCTGCCGAAGAGGCGCAAGCCCGGTTGATTGCCGCATTGAATGCTTATCCGGCACCGTTTGTTATCTACGATGCGGATGATTGCCTTGTGGTTTGCAACGATGCGTATCGGGCGTCGATGTCGAATGACCCTGAGGATCTGAAAGCCGGAATGCATCGCACCGAAGTTGCCCGGGTCGCCGTTAGAGCAGGGAAAATTGCCAACGCAATTGGCAGAGAAAAGGAATGGATGTCTGATGCGCATCAGACTCAGGACGTAAACAAACCGGTTCAGGACTTGGAGTTGCCGGGTGATGTGCATCATCGCTTGTTGCGGTCACGGGTTGAAAACGGCGATTTGGTCATCTTGCGGATCGATACGACCGAGCTGGTCCGTCAGCGCCGGGCGCTCGAGAGGAATTCTGAAGAACTGAAGAAGGCCAATGCCGAAATTACCCACATGGCGCTTCACGATGATCTGACCGGTCTGGGCAATCGCAGATACCTGGCGAAAAAGCTGGAGGAATTCATAGAGCGGCGTCAGGTTGTTGGCGGAGAAATCGCGGCGCTTCATATCGATCTGGACCGGTTCAAACAGATCAACGATACGATGGGCCATCGGGCTGGTGACGATGTGCTGGTCGAGGCGGCGAACCGTATCCGGCTTGTTTTGGAACCCGGCGAGGCTGTTGCCCGGATCGGCGGAGACGAGTTTGTCGTTTTGGCTCCATTGTCAAATAACTTGGACCGGCCGGGCGATCTCGCCAAAACGCTTTTGAAGGATTTGTCGCGACCCGTACGCACCCATGACAAGGAGTGCCGCGTGGGCGCCTCGATAGGGATCGCCGAGACACCGCTTTCTGAAGTTGAAAATCTCCTCACCAACTCTGATGTGGCGCTTTACAAGGCGAAACATCGTGGCCGTGGGCGTATTGAGATTTATGACCGTTCGGATCTGGAAGACGTCCGCCAGGCGAAAGCGCTTGCGGATGATATTCTGCGTGCGATCGAGGAGAAGGAGTTCGAGCCTTACTACCAGCCGCAAGTGGAAGCAAAATCCGGCCGGATCGTCGGAATTGAAGTTCTGGCCCGGTGGCGTCACCCTGAGAAGGGAATTCTTGCGCCGGGTGATTTCCTGCCCATTGCCACAGACCTCAGTGTTGCAGGTGAAATCGATCAGCAGATGTTTGAAAAGGCGATTGATCAATGCCGCAATTTGCCCGCCGCCGCATCAGGCTCCATCGGGTTGTCGTTTAATGTCAGTGAAGACAGGGTCAATCTGACTGATCTTGAGGATCTTCAACGACAAATTCAGGCCTATCCAGGGCAGATAAGTTTTGAGCTGCTTGAGACGATCTTTTTAGAAGAACAGGATGATACGTTCTTGCAGCGGCTGGATGAGCTTCGCGGCATGGGGATTTCCATAGAAGTCGATGATTTTGGCAGTGGCCGGGCATCGGTGGTCGCACTGCAGCGGATCAACCCGGACCGGCTCAAGATTGATCGCCGTTTGGCGCCCCTGGTGACAGCCGGCAGTGGTGGATTGCGTTTGCTACGCTCGATCATCGAGATTGCGCAGGCACTGGAACTTGGCGTCACAGCGGAAGGGGTCGAGACCAAGGAAGAGGCAGACCTTCTTTCCAAGCTCGGCTGCGATCGTCTTCAGGGTTACTATTTTGCCAAACCAATGCCGTTTTCCGACTTGGTCGCTCTCCTTGAGACGCAGCAAGACGATTCGGATGTCGTGACAGGTCTTCCGGTCGCGAGATAGTTTCTGAGAAACTTGGCGTTTTGAACCAGCCGGACTGACTTGGATCAGACGCAGCCAAATAAAAAAAGCCCCGGTTCAGTCACCGGGGCCAATATTTTTTCCGAAGAACTTCTTTTAGAGGCCCTCTGATCCCCGCTGAACCGCAGCGACACCGGTGCGGGAGACCTCGACCAGTCCGAGCGGTTTCATGATGGAGATGAACTGCTCGATCTTGGATGTCCGGCCGGTAATTTCAAAGACGAAATGCTCGGTCGTTGCATCGATGACGGTTGCCTTGAATGCATCTGCCAAACGCAGAGCTTCCAAGCGCTTGTCGCCGTCGCCGACAACCTTGATCAATGCCAGTTCGCGCTCCAGCGGTTTGTCCTGGTTGAGCCGGCGGGCTCGTACCGTCAGGTCGGTGACACGGTGCACAGGCACAAGGCGGTCAAGCTGATGGCGGATCTGCTCGATGATCATCGGTGTACCGGTCGTCACGATCGTGATCCGGGACAAATGCTTTTCGTGCTCTGTTTCCGACACGGTCAGGCTGTCGATGTTGTAACCGCGCCCGGAAAACAGGCCAATCACCCGGGCAAGCACGCCCGGCTCATTGTCAACGATCAGCGATAGGGTATGGGTTTCGATTTCATTGCTGACTTCGGCCAGGAAATAGGCGGAAGGTGCATTGACGTTTTGTGCGTTCATCTTCTCAAAAATCCTTGTGACCTGGCCTTAAACGAGGGATTTGCCTTCAGCGGAAATCGCGTTGGCAACGGCCTCGTCATTGGCCTCGTCCGGAAGCAGCATTTCGTTGTGAGCCTTGCCCGACGGGATCATCGGGAAGCAGTTGGCGAGTGCCGCAACCCGGCAGTCAAACAGGACCGGTCTGTCGACTGCGATCATCTCCTCGATGGCACCGTCCAGATCACCCGGTTTTTCCACCCGGAAACCAACCCCGCCATAGGCCTCGGCCAGCTTGACGAAATCCGGCAGGCTTTCCGTATAAGAATGAGACAGGCGATTGCCGTGCAGGAGCTGCTGCCACTGGCGGACCATGCCCATGTACTGGTTGTTCAAAATGAACACCTTAACCGGCAACCGGTATTGTACGGCCGTCGACATTTCCTGGATATTCATCAGGATCGATGCATCGCCTGCGATATCGACACACAAGGCGTCGCGGTGTGCGACTTGCGCGCCGATCGCAGCTGGCAAGCCATAGCCCATAGTTCCGAGGCCGCCCGACGTCAGCCAGCGGTTCGGCTCTTCAAAGCCATAGAACTGCGCCGCCCACATCTGGTGCTGACCGACTTCCGTTGAGACGAAGGTCTTACGGTGCTTGGTCAGCTCATACAGCCGCTGAATGGCGTATTGCGGCATGATGACATCGCTGTTTGGCTTGTAGGCAAGAGAATTGCGTGCACGCCAGGTATCGATCTGCGACCACCAGTCTTTCATCGCTGCCGCATCTGCCTTCATGGATGAAGACCGCCATATCCGGACCAGATCCTCCAGAACATGGCCGACGTCGCCAATGATCGGCAGGTCGACATTGATCGTCTTGTTGATGGAGGATGGATCGATGTCGATATGGATTTTCTTGGAGCCCGGCGAGAACGCGTCGGTCCGACCAGTGATCCGGTCGTCAAAGCGCGCACCGATGTTGATCATCAGATCGCAATCATGCATCGCCATGTTGGCTTCGTAGGTTCCATGCATGCCGAGCATGCCCAGCCAGTTGTCACCGGAAGCCGGATAGGCGCCGAGACCCATCAGGGTTGAGGTGATCGGGAAGCCGGTCAGGGACACAAGCTCGCGCAAAAGCTGTGTGGCTTGCGGGCCGGAGTTGATGACACCGCCGCCCGTGTAAAGGATTGGCCGCTTGGCCGCTGCCATCATTTCGGCTGCCATCCGGATCGACGCTGCGTCGCCCTTGACCTGCGGCCGGTAACTCTTGTGGGCTGCAGCCGGGTTCGGGGTCGGCCCCTGATAGGTGCCGGTTGCGAACTGGACGTCCTTCGGAATGTCGACAACAACCGGGCCCGGACGACCGGAGGTCGCGACATAAAAGGCCTCATGCAGGATGCGTGGCAGGTCGTCGACATTGCGGACCAGCCAGTTGTGCTTGGTGCAGGGGCGGGTGATGCCGACCGTATCGCATTCCTGGAAAGCGTCGTTGCCGATCAAGTGGGTCGGAACCTGGCCGGAGATGCAGACCAGCGGAATGCTGTCCAGCATGGCGTCCGTAAGGGCGGTGACCATGTTGGTTGCGCCGGGCCCGGATGTGACCAGGGCAACGCCGGGTTTGCCGGTAGAGCGCGCATAACCTTCCGCAGCATGGCCAGCCCCTTGTTCATGGCGCACCAGAATGTGCTCAAGGCCGTCCTGCTGAATGATCTCGTCATAGATGGGAAGCACAGCACCACCCGGGTAGCCGAAGATTGTGTCAACTCCCTGGTCCTTCAGCGCCTGGATAACCATTTCAGCGCCGGTCATTTCCCGTGTCATTCGTCTCACGTCCTTGCATGTTCGCCTGATGGGTCAGGCTATTGGCTCTCAAGTTTGGTTTTGGCCCTGTTGCTGCGGCATCAAAGTCCGGAAGAAGAAGCGTTTCAGGCGGCGGATACAAAAAAAGGCCCCTGAGGGAGCCTTGGTCGCGCGCCAATATGCCGGTCGGGGTTATCCCGCCAGGGCGCGCTTTTCCACCACTACTAGAATGAGCGACATCATCATGTCGTTCCGGTCCTTTGATGCTGCAGGTCTTTGATAACAAGACCGTTTGGAAGAAAGTGCGGCGTTCCCACGCGTTGAACCGCATTCAGCCAACGCACAAACCGGCTCTTCCGGCCCGATTTGATGCGCCGCACCCTAGTGAGACCGGGGGGAGGGGTCAAGCCAAAAATTCATTTGTTGCGCATAAGATCGGCAATGTTTTTGAAAATTTCCAACATCCAGTGGTCAGGCCAGCGCGCAGTTGGGGTATCGCGTGGCTGAACCGAAGCTGTGGAAACGGCTGAGCGGCGTGACAAAAAAGTATCACAGAGCCATTGCAGCCGGATGGTGGCGACTATATATCCCCGCAATCGGCGAAGGCCCTTGGGCATCGCCACAGCGTTGGGTGTGTAGCTCAGTTGGTAGAGCAGCTGACTCTTAATCAGCGGGTCTGGGGTTCGAGCCCCCACTCACCCACCAATTTTCTTCTATAATGGCTGAAACAGATTGCGCTGGTTCAACCTGTTGTCGCGTCAAGTGGCGGTGAGTTCAGCTGTTTTTTGCTTCAACGCATCCCAGTCTGTGAATTCGCGCGTGTCTTGAAGATCTTCATCAACATGAGCCGCCAGATCCCCTTCCAGCAAGGCCGATTTTTGAAACCAGTCGTAAATCCCTGGTTTGATCGCGCCGGCGGTCAGGAGCGTATGCGTCGGCTGCCATTCTGTAGCCTCCAGGAAGGCGTCGACATATCCTTGGGCTTCGCTCTGGGTGTCTGGAAATGCTGCCGCAAGGCTCACGGACACAAGTAGACTTGGCAGTTTGTTTAACCGTTCCCGGTTTGCGTAAACGAAGAGCTGAAGATCTGGTTGGTGCTTTCCAGAGTGTACAGACCCTGCAACGATAACGTGATCATAGTCTGTGATTGCGAGCCCGTCAGAAACATCGCTGACATTGTGAAACCGAACCTGGTGACCGGCATTGGTCAGTAATCCGGCCATGAATTTGGCGATTTTGTTTGTTTGCCCCTCGGTGCTTGCATAGACAATCAGAAAGTTCATAGTTGCCCCCATCGCTTTCACTCGATGATGTGACGCTAGCACAGCGGGGTTCTGCCGTTCGTCCGCATTTTCACGTGCTTTTTTGATGTCCGGTTGCGGCAAATCGCCTTACTTAAATGCGACAGCTCTTGCCTGCTGGATCAGGATTGTTGCGGTGGCAGAAATCAGCCGGTGTTAGCTAAAAATGCGGGTTGAGGCTTGTATGGGTGTGTTTGAGTGAATAGCTGCCAGACAAAGGAGCCACTCATGCATAAGTTTTCCCTGCTCGATCTGTCGCCCATCCCGGAGGGTAAAACGGCAGCTGATGCGCTCCGCAATTCGGTTGAGCTCGCCCAGATGGCGGAGGCCAACGGGTATCACAGGTTCTGGCTGGCCGAGCACCACAACATGCCTGGGATCGCCAGTGCGGCGACCGCTGTTGTGATTGGGCATGTGGCGGGGGCGACCAGCACCATCCGGGTTGGTGTCGGTGGGATTATGCTGCCCAATCATGCGCCGCTGGTCGTTGCAGAACAGTTCGGCACGCTGGCAAGCCTTTATCCGGGCCGGATAGATCTGGGCTTGGGAAGGGCGCCTGGAACCGATATGGCAACGGCGCGCGCTTTGCGGCGGCATATGGCGCTGGACGACACCTTTCCCCAAGACGTTCAGGAGCTGATGGCCTATTTCGCAGATGAGGCTGAAAGTGGACGTGTCCGAGCCATTCCAGGCGCGGGCACACATGTTCCGGTCTGGATCCTCGGCTCTAGCCTTTATGGGGCTCAGCTGGCAGCGCACTATGGTTTGCCTTATGCGTTCGCCTCACACTTCGCGCCAGACATGCTCGAAGACGCGCTTTCGATCTACCGGGCCCAGTTCCAGCCGTCGCGATATCTGGATCAGCCTTATACGGTGATGGCTGCTGGTGTGTGTGCGGCGGCAAGTGATGAAGAGGCGCAGTATCTGCGGTCCTCGCAATATCTTGCATTTGCGCGCCTAAGGACCGGGCGGCCAGGCAAACTCCCGTATCCGGTCGAGGATTTGTCTTCAGAAATTCCGGCGCCGGTTCTTGCGCAGGTGAAACATGCGCTGTCTTGTTCTGCCACGGGGTCACCGGAGATGGTCCATGTTCAGATTCAGCAGCTGTTGGATCGCTACAAGCCAGATGAGTTGATGGTCACCGGCATGCTCCATGATCACAAGGCGCGTCTCCGGTCCTTTGAAATTGCGGGCGCCGTCTTGCGGGATTTACAGGTGAAACCGCAGGCCGCTTAAGGAGAAGGTTCTAAAGGGCGGACGGTTTTGCGCCCCGCAGTAGCTAGTTTCCTAGCTTCGGAGCTGAACTTTTCACGCGGTCTGAAGTTTCATGAATCTGAAGGACCCGGATCAGGCTGAAAACCCTTTCAAATCCGGATGAGGACTTGAATTTCAGCACAAGGCGCTGCTGGGTGATGTTCGGGACCTTAGGTCCGAGGAGCGGTCCTGTTCTTTGAATGTCAAAGGACGGCTCTCCCGCAATTGCCATATGATAGGCATCCGTTGCAGCCGCCACGTATTTTTCCGGCAATACATCCACCACCGGACGGTTGTTTGCGATCGCGGTTGGAAACATTCTGCGGAACGTGCTGTCGCGCCCGGCAAAGGTCAATTCAGGGACTTTGCCTGCATCAGCTTCGGGCAAGGTGAGAATAAACTTTGAGGAAAGTTTCGTCAGGCGGTCATCGTTTTGAATGACGCCTTTGTTCTCGTGCCAGAGATTGAAAAGAAATTTTTCCTCATCGCCGGCCAGACCACTTTCGACGGCTTCGATTGGCATTGGCTTGATGAAATAAGGTTCATTGCCACACAACAGCAATTGATCTCTTGGAGGCAAAAGCCTGTTTTGCTCAGCCGCTACGGCAATAATATCATCATGGGCTGCTTTTGCCAGAAAGGCCTGTTGTTCTTCCGACAGGTGGCTTGTTCGGTTGTGTGAGAAAAGCAACTGGCAATAAAAGTCCAAAAGATAAAGGCAATCACATTTGGCCGCGATGTGGAACAATTGCAAAAACGAAGGTTTATTCGGGGGTGGCCGGTCTGGATACATTGCCTGTGTCTCTCATTCGTAATCCGCGTTTCTGCTGATTACGCTGCTGTCCCTACAATGTCCTGCTTCATCGCCTCAATCGCCGATATCTATTTAAGGTTGTGTATTTGGTTGTGCTGCGGTGTTCGTATGTTAAACTGCATAATGAAACGCACATAGCTTAATACAATAAAAACATGGTGTTGGTGGCGATATTATGTTTTGAAGCAAGCCTTTTCCGAAAAAATCTCAAAAAACAGATCACAAGAAAAAATTCCTAGCGTCCTTGGGTTGTGTGAACAAAACGGGTTCAAAGTGCGAAACGGAGACGCCGTATGACAGGCCAGAACGCACAGGTGCTGAGGTGGAATGGTCCAGCGCAAAGCCTTTGGATGAGCTGGATAGACGATGGGCAGGTGCTGCGCCGCAGAGCTCTTCGCCTGACCCACGGAGATCGGGAGGCGGCTGAGGATTTGTTGTCGGCAACTTTGATTAAGGCGGTCAGCCACGTTGAGCGGCACCATACGGCTATTCGTGAACCGCGGGCTTTCCTGCTGTTCGCCATGAAGAACGAATATATCAGCCGCTTGCGTAAAGAGACGTCCGAACGCCAGGTTCGTGACTTCGGCGCTGACATCTATCAGGATCACAAAGCTGACCTTGCAGACAGGCAGCCGGACCAAGAGAACACTTTGCGGCATCAGGATGCTTTGCGGACGGTTTTGACGGCAGTCGATGCACTGACACCGGAGTTCAAGCGCATATTTCGCCTGAGGTTTTGCGAAGAGTGTACCTACAAGGAGATTGCCGTGACCATGGCCATTTCGGAACCGCTTGCCCGTAAGCGTGTCCAGCATCTGCGTCAGCATTTGCGCGAGGCCGTCGGAGAAGACACTGCGCCCGGCAAACAAACCCGCCCGGTGTCACAGGCGGTGCAATGAAGCGTCCACTCTCCTGACGGCTCGTACCGGATACACAGGCCGATTGGATCGCGATCAACACGGAACTGGATGAAGAGATGGCTGACATTGTCAATGCACAAATCACGGATGCGGTGACACAAACCAACGTCAAAGTTGTCGCCGAGGCCCCGGCCCAGGCGATCGCCAGCCTTTATCAGGTGGCAAGCCACGCTTCCGGTTTGTCTATCCAGAATGCGGTCCACAGTCAGCAGGCGATGAACCAGATCACCACCGCGGTGGTTTCCAAGGCGTGCCAGCTGATCATGGATATCGGCGAATCCGGCTAACGGGCGTAAGGGGCGTCAATCAGGGAGTAATCAGTGATGTTTGGCGCGCTCAAGTCTTTGATGGGCAAAGGCAAGCCGGCTTCGAAACCGGCAAATCCGGCAACAGAGGCCAATGCCGCCGTTCCGGGATTATCACGCGATGCGAACGGTCACCTGAAACCTGCGGCGCAGAAGGACACAAAGGCCATGACAGCTTCTAAGAATGGCAACGGCGATAAGCCTGATAACGGCGCGCCAAGCGGAGCCGGTCTCGGAAAAGGCGGTGACACAGGGGGGCATAACACTCCGCAACCTGCTCAAACTGCGCCCACCACCACTGCGCTCAATCAGCAAGCCGTTCAAGCTGCCGAGTTTTCCAACTATGAAAACGCCGAGTATGCACCGACCATGGTGTCGACACCGCCGGAGTTGATGGTTGGCCAGACAACCGGCCTCGCGGTTCAAGATGCTGCAAACTACATGAATGCGATCATGCAGATTGCGGTGGCGGCACAGGCGGTTGCGATCAAGAAAGCTGCTGAGAATCCGCCGCTTGCCGGCGAGGAAATCCCGCTTTTGACCGACATCCAGCAAATGGTGACGCAGGCAGTGGGTGTTTATGGAAGCGTAAGCACGACAGCAGGAACCTCGGCCAAAACGGTGATCTCTGATTTCAAAACGGGGTCATAATATTGCGGGCTGAACCAACAGGAGGCAGCCAATGTTTGCATATCATCAAGTGCGCCCGGGGGCGTCAATTTTGGCCGTCCCGAAGGAAACTACTCTCTGGCCTTTGACCCAGCCCCGATCCCTTGCGGGTGACAACGACGAAAACCGCGGCCGGGATGAAACAGGTCGCGACAAAAGCGTTCCGGGAGACGATAGCCAGCGAGGGAAGCTTCCAAAGGTTCAGAAGGAAAAAACGATTTCAGAAGCGTTTGAAGACCTGAGCGCGGAAGAAAAGGAGACGGTCAACCGCCTGTTGGACCGCATGACCGGGAGAAAGAAATGACCGCACATCTCATAACCGCTTATCACGAGATTGATGACCTTCTTCTCGAGTGCCTTGTGAACTGGGCCGAAGTTGCCGAACAGGTTCGCGGCAGCTTTACGGAACCGGAAGTCCATATCGAGTTTGCACAACGGTCCACCTACTTGGTTGAGGCCCGCGCATCCGTAGAAGCAGCTCTGCGGGCCCTGGAAGGTATCAACGATCCGATTGCATCTGAGGCAGTTGCCAGCATTCATGCAAGCGAGACGGCAAATGGAAGATCGCAGAATCATGGCCTGTGCGGCTGTGTAGATCCAGGGTTCCCGGGCGACGCCGATCACCGTCTTACAGCGGATGTGTCTAGTTCGCGGCCGGACCGTCCGCAGCGCCCTCAAGAGCATTGCCGAGGTCAAATCCGTGACTGGAACCGGGATATCCTTGCATGCAGGTACGTGAGGAAGGCGGAAGCCGATAGCGCCGATTGGACGGAACCAAAGTTGGGACCATTGAGGGCACGGCGGATTGCGTCCATCCGCGAGCAGATGGTTTCCAGATTGCAGGACCGTGAGCCCCCACTACCCGAATGGGAACAACAAACGTCAGAGCCGAGCGATGAGATAAAGGAGCCGGAAAATGGTCCGCAAACCAAGTCCAGCCGCCCCCGCAGGCGCGGGTGATCCAAAGGCCTCCACCCAAGGCGCAAAAGGCGCGCCGGCGACTGCGGCAGCCGATACACTAACGCAAGAAACAGCGCCTTCCAGCGGAGCTGACGGACAAGATAGCAGCTCCCAACATGCGCCATTAAAGGCACCTTCCGGTGAGCCTGGTAGCGCCCGTCAACAAAACGACGCTCCCGGATCAGCTACAGGCACTGGCACTGGCTCTGGCCGAAGAAGCAGCGGAGGCTCAGACCTCCTCAAGGAAATTCTTGAGAGTTTCCTGAAGACCTCGACTTTGCAGTCCGACTACCAATCCCTCTACAGGTCATTGCCGACAGTTGTCGGGATCGCAGCCGAAATTTTAAAGAAAAAGGAAGCCGGGGATGCTGCGCTGGATGAAGGGATGCAAGCGGTAGAACGCGTCCTGACCGATGCGCGGGACAAGGCAGAGCAACTTTCCAAAACCATGTCCGCACAACAGGCTGCCCTTGAAAAACTTCTCAATGACAAGGCCTCCCTCACTGAGCTTTTGAAAGCCAGTCAGCAAAAAAAGGGGGAGGCGTTCCAGGGAGTGCCGCACTTCGGGCCAGGCGCTGCAGCACTGGCTGATCCAAAGGTTGCTTATCAGCTCAACACATTGATGGGGAATATCAACTCAATGGTAGCCAGAGAGGTTGAGCGCCAAATCGCGGGGCTCCGGTCTCAAGCGAATGCGGGCCAGCAACAAAACAGACCAAAATCATAATCTGGATTGCCTGAGGATTGTATGAGCCCGCCCGCCATCGTCGGCGGGCTTTTCGTTGAGCGGGATTTTTTTGGGTCCGAATTGCTGTTTTTCTATTTTTATCAATCAGATAAGTCAGGTTTGCTTTCACACACAAGATTTGCGGGCGTCTAACCAAGTGCCGATAGCCGAACGTGAACCGGCTCAGCTCAAGGAGTAGCAAATATGGCAGATCCCGTAACAGTGAACCCGATGGTCACGGATGCCGTGACCCAATCCAACGTCAAGGTGGTTGGTGAATCCCCAGCCATGGCCATCAGCACTTTGTACCAGTCAATGGCACACTCAACCGGCATTTTGTTCGAAAATGCGGTGGCCGCACAACAGCAGCAAAACATTTTGGCGCAAGCTGCAGTGAACCAAGGCGTCATGCAGATCTACAGCATGGATACCATGGCTGGTGCAGGTGCAACCGAGAAGGTTGGCCAGACCGGAGTTGCCGACAACCTCACCGGTCTCATGACGGTCCTTCAGGCGTTCAGCGGCGGCCGGTAAGCCAAAATCCGCTTTATAAGCCATTGGCTCTGTTCCAGTTTCTGGAACGGAGCCATTACGCATGCGTGGAGCAATAAAGAATTAACAACTATAGGTTGATACTTCCTGCGACCTCATCCCGGTAACCCTGATGAATATTGGGCGCATCCAAAAGAGTGAATCCATCGGGATAAGGCGTTGAGGGCAGGTGAAGCCCCTCCAGACCGGATGATCCGGCTAGTGAAGGAAGATATCATGCCAAGCAAATCTCAAGCGCAGCCGGAGCAATCGGCTGATGTGCCTTTAAATACCCTTGAAGCTGACATGGAGACCCTGGCCAAGATCGGCGAGGCGGCAAGTCTCAATGATCTCGTTCTTGGACTGTCTCCCGCTGTTGCAGTGGCCAGTCTATATGTTTCCAACGCAAACTCGCTTAGCATCTTGTATGAAAATGCGGTGGCGACGCAGCAACAGCAGACCCAACTGGCCCAAAGCGCATTGAAAGCCGGCATCGCGCAGCTGCACAAGGTCACCGAAAGCAGCAGCGCTGCTGCCGCGGTAGCCGAAAACCCGGATCAAGATCTCCTAGACCTTTTGAAGGCCCTAAAAACCGCGGTTCAATAACCGCCAGCGGTCGCCTTGACGGTTGTTTCTGAGGGGTCCGAGAAACTGCGGACTTTTCAGGCAGGGGGCTGTCGCTGTATAGAGGGCGCCAAACGGGCCTGGCCCGATGGCGCCTTTCAAACAAAAAGACAAAGCCCCATGAACGACTTTCTTGTCGCAGCCCTCTATTATTTTACGCCGCTCGATGATTTCGAGGAGATGCGGGATCCGCTCAAAACGTTCTGCGTCTCTCAAGATGTGCGCGGCAGCATTCTACTCGCGTCCGAAGGCATCAACGGCACCATTTGCGGTCCTGAAGCGGGTGTACGTGCTGTCCTTGAATACTTGCGGTCCGATCCGCGTCTCGCAGAGCTCACGCACAAAGAGTCCTGGACACACCGCCATGTTTTCAAACGTATGAAAGTGCGTTTGAAGCAGGAAATCGTCCGGCTTGCGGTCGACAACATAGATCCGAACGAAGTCGTGGGCGAGTACGTCAAACCTGAAGACTGGAATGCGCTGATTTCAGAGCCGGGTGTGGTCGTTATCGATACGCGGAACGATTACGAGTATGCATTCGGAACGTTCGAAGGTGCGGTCAATCCGGAAACTCAGTCTTTCCGCGAATTTCCGGAGTGGGTGCACGATCAGGAAAACCTGAAAACCAAGCCAAAGGTTGCCATGTTCTGCACCGGTGGGATCCGCTGCGAGAAAGCAACGGCTTGGATGCTCAAGAACGGTTTTGAGGACGTCTACCACCTGGAAGGTGGCATTTTGAACTATCTGGAGAAAGTGCCGGAAGACAAAAGTCTTTGGAAGGGCGAGTGCTTCGTGTTCGATGACCGTGTTTCGGTCGATCATAAACTGGAGCCACGGTGGGGTGAATGGGTGCCGGAAGAAGCACGGCATATCATCAATGAAGACACCGATTATGAGAAAGGGCCGGCGCAACAGGACCTTTCAAAGACAGGCTGAAGAAAAGTTAACAGCTGTTAACTTTTTGCTTTTCCCCCAAGTGAAGCTTCCCTACTGTCACAGGGCAGGCGCCAACTTGCGCCAGACTGGGGGAATGTTATGCGTCGCACCTTCTGGAGCGCGGTTACCGCGCTCGTGTTTTGCCCACTCGCGCTAAATGCCGCAATAGCGGGCGGGTATGCATCGTCTTGCTATGAACAGGCCGTGGTGCCCGCCGTGTACAAGACGGTCAATGAGCATGTTCTGGTTCAAGCCGCCAGCAGTTATGTGGTTCAGCAACCTGCAAAGTATGCGTATCAAACCCGCCGTGTGCTTGTTCAGCCGGAGCGCGTCACGTATCGCACCAGTCCTGCCGTCTACCAGACACAGCATCACAAGGTGCAAGTGAAGCCGGCGTCTAGTGGCTGGGAGTACCGGACGATCAAAGGTCGCCGGATCTTGTGCAAGGTGCACTATCCAGCTGTGTATCAGACGGCATCGCAGCGCGTACTGGTGAAGCCGGCTTCAAAAGTCGCGGTACGACATCCTGCCGTTTACAGCCACGTGAAGGAAAAGGTGCTGATACAACCGGCAACCTCACACCGTGTACAAAAGCCAGCCGTCTATCGGACGGTGAGCCGGAATGTGTTGGTACAACCGGCTCGCACGGTATGGCAACCGATCAGGGCAAAAGGCTGCCGCTAGGCTACATAGGACTAAGTCGGCGGCCGGCGGCAGAAGTCAGTATCTCCAAGACGCTTTAACTCTTTCTCCGCCAATTTGGAAAGAGCGAGTTAAGCATGGATCATTGCAATTTGCCATGCATTGGAGGCGTCGCAGGAAAGCCTTAAGTAGAATTCGGAGAATTGCTTTCTCTCAAACAAGATTTTTCCTAGGGTGAAGCGGTCTTTTCAGTCACTTCAAGACAGGGAAACAGTATGCGGTATCCAAACAGCGTCAAAGTGATAGTCTTGGCAGCGGCCGTTCTGGGGGCGGGGCCAGCATTTGGCAGCAGCACGACAAAGGCCTGCTACGAAAAAGTTCACCAGCCTGCGGTCTATAAAAACATCAAACGGACAATCATGACCCATCGGGCCCACACACGTTGGGAATACCAAACCATCAACGGACGGCAGGTCCTTTGCAAGGTGCACAGGCCAGCAGTCTATCAGACCGTTGTCCAGAACACGCTAATACAGCCGGCACGGACGGTATTGAAACGCGTGAGCGCTCGCGACTGCACTCGAAACGCCCGGATCTACAGCAACTTCTGATGCTGCCTCAGGGGCCCAAGCTCGGGTCTTGAATTCCGGTTCTATTGAGTGGTTTTGAAGCGATAGGTCTTCAAGCCAGTCTGACCGTGGCCTTCGATCAGGAACAATCCACCGGACAATGTATCCGGTTCGACGGAGGTCGGATCGGACGGCTGCTTGATGCTGGTAACGATCAAATGATCAAGGTCTGGCCCGCAAAAGCAGGGCATGGTCGGCCGTTGCACGGGCATCTTGATCGCCTCCAGCAATTCGCCGTTCGGCGCAAAACAATTGACCACGCCGGACGAAACCCCGCCACTCCAGTAATTGCCGTTGGCATCGACCGTTGCGCCATCCGGCCGACCTGTGGCGTTGGTTTGCTGCGCGAACAACATTTTCGCGCCCAAAGAGCCGGTCGCCGCATCAAAGGCGTAACACTCGATCCATCCCGGTGACGTGTCGGAGTGGTACATGTAGTCGCCGTCCGGCGTCCAGGCGAGGCCGTTCGAGCACTGCAGTTCGTCCCGGATTTCTGCGACCTCACCACTGCTGTCGACTCGGTAAAGACCGGCGATCGGTTCCCGCGGGGAGCTTGTGTCCATTGTGCCTACCCAGAAAGCACCGTCCGGTCCAACCTTCCCGTCGTTCAACCGCGTTTGAGGTTTGTCGGATTCGATCTCGGCCAAAACCTCTTGAGTGCCGGTTTGAGGATCGAACAGAACCACTTTGTCCCAGACACTAACAATCAGCCGACCATCATCGCACAGGCCGAAGGACCCGACTTCGTTGTCGAATTGCCATGTGGTGATGGCGCGTGTGTCCCAATCCATCGATTGAATGCTGCGCCCTTGGATATCGGCCCAAAGCAGCCTGTTGGTGCGCTCGTCCCAGGTTGGACATTCAGCAAGTTGGTAAGTCGTATCAAGAAAACGGGTAATCGTGTGGGACACCAGACGGGGTTCCTGTAAAGCCTCTAAGAAGGGTCGCGACTATAGCGGGCAAGAACCGGAACGTCGATAGCCTCACATACACAGCCTACCGGTCTGCTGCGTCCGCTGTTTCGGATAAGGGGAGGGCGGTGCGTTTGACGATCGGGCGGATGGCAAAGGACGATTTCATCCGCAACACGCCCGGGAGCTGCGATAGGTGATCCCTGTGAATGCGCTCAAAATCAATCGGGTCCGCTGCAGTCAGGCGCAGGATGTAATCAGCATCGCCCGCCATCAGGAAACACTCCATGATCTCTTCAGAGCGGGCAACGGCCCGTTCAAAACTCTCCAGTGTTTCCTTGGATTGGCCGGTCAGTGAGATTTCAACGAACACGTCCATCCGCCGGCCGAGTTTTCGCTGGTCGAGCAGAGCTACGTAACTGTCGATGACACCGGCTTCTTCCAGCGCCCGCATGCGACGCAGGCAGGCAGAGGGCGACAGGCCGATCTTCTCGGCAAGGTCTGCATTGGCGATCCGCCCATCACGCTGCAGAACGTTGAGTATCTTTCGGTCAAGTCTGTCGAGGATCATGTTGCGCCGCACATAATTCGATTGGTTCTTTCGTTGGTACCACATAATTTGATCAACGGGAAATATCACGCAATAAAATTGCATAAATCGCTCTTCGGGAGGCCTTGAACGCAAGCACCTGCGTCTTTCTCAGTGGTATTATCAAAAACAATAAACAAGCCGCACCAGAGGAGACGGATCATGCGGATTGGCGTGCCAAAGGAAATCAAAAACAACGAATTCCGGGTCGGTTTGACGCCGGACAGCGTTCACGAGATGACAGCTCATGGCCATGAGGTGTTTGTTGAAAAGAATGCTGGAGCCGGGATCGGTGCCAGCGATGCCGACTACGAAGCCAGCGGTGCCAAAATCCTCGCAACCGCTCAGGAAATCTTCGACGCTGCCGAAATGATCATCAAGGTGAAGGAGCCGCAGGCTGTTGAGCGCGCCATGCTGCGCCCGCACCATATCCTGTTCACCTATCTGCATCTCGCGCCCGATGCGGCTCAGACGGCTGATCTGGTGAAGTCCGGGGCGACCTGTATTGCCTACGAAACTGTTGTGGATTCCAAAGGCGGCCTGCCGCTTCTGGTTCCGATGTCTCAAGTTGCCGGCCGTTTGTCTGTCACAGCTGGTGCGAAATGCCTTGAGAAGATTAACGGCGGCTCCGGTGTCCTCGTTGGTGGTGTTCCGGGTGTTGAGCCTGCCAAGGTCGTTGTAATTGGCGGCGGCGTTGTGGGTTCGCATGCCATCACCATGGCGTTGGGCCTCGGTGCGGATGTAACTGTTCTGGACCGGAATACGCAGGTTCTGTCCAACCTGTCGCAGACCTTCGGTTCCGCGCTCAAAACCGTCTACTCAACCAAAGCAGCCCTCGAGAAGCAGGTTCTTGCCGCTGATATCGTCGTTGGCGCCGTTCTGGTTGCAGGTGCGGCAGCGCCGAAGCTGGTAACTGCCGACATGATCAGCAAGATGAAGCCAGGCTCTGTCGTTGTCGATGTTGCGATCGACCAGGGTGGCTGCTTTGAAACATCCAAGGCGACCACGCATTCAGAGCCGACCTACATCGTTGATGAGGTTGTGCACTACTGCGTTGCCAACATGCCAGGCGCAGTCCCACGGACTTCGACCTATGCGCTGAACAATGCCACGCTGCCGTTCGCTCTGGCGCTCGCCGACAAGGGTGCGAAGAAAGCGTTGCTGGATGATGCAAACTTCCTTCCGGGTTTGAACGTTCACCAGGGCAAAGTCACCTGCGAAGCTGTGGCGAACGCACTGGGATATGACTATGTCGACCCGGAAAGCGCTCTGAATTCGGTGGCTACAAGCCAAGCGGCTTAAGCTGGTTCGAAGCAATAAAGCAGAAAAGGCCAGCCCAATTGGGCTGGCCTTTATGTGTTCATCAGTAGTGCCGTATTCAGGGGCAGGGGATGGTGTAGGGCGTGCCTTCCGGGTCGCGCGCCACGCAGTTGCGTGGAGACGTCACCACGCCGATCAAACCGCCGCCAATTGCACCCAAGGCTGCTCCAGCAAATGCTGCGCCGCTGGTTGACCCCGCAGCAGCACCAATTGTCGCCCCTGTTGCCGCTCCGAGACCTGCGCCGATCAGCATCCTGTCCCGCTGGCTTTCCGTGTTGGCGCATCCAGCAAGCAAAAGGGTCAGCGATAACAGGGCAATGGCGGGCTTCATCCCGGGCGCTCCTTAAAATAAACAGGTTCGCCTAGGGTGAAAGGGCGATGGTTAACCAACTCTTAACGAGGTCGGTTATCCAACGCCCAGTGCAGCCGTCTTAAGGGCAAACGACCCGGTATGGGTTGCCGTACTGGTCGTAGGCAACGCAGTTTTTCGGAGCTGTCGCCGCACCGACAACGGCACCGCCGGCGCCACCAATCGCAGCACCTGCGAGCGCTGCACCCGCGCCGCCGCCTGTCGCCGCGCCGATCACAGCGCCGGTCGCTGCACCCAAACCGCCGCCGACGAGGGCACGATCTGTCTGGCTGCTGGACTGGCAACCGGCAAGAAGGGCAGCGGTTGCTGCGACCAAGAAGAGTTTTTTCATCGTCTATTTCTCATTTTTTCAGTGCACTGCATGTTCGTGGCCGGACATGTTCAAAGGTTACGGGCAGGCTACCCGGTATGGATTGCCGTAGCGGTCATACGCTACGCAATTTTTCGGTGTTGTTGCGCTGCCAACAATCGCGCCGCCGGCGCCGCCGATCGCCGCACCAACAAGTGCGCCGCCGACATCGCCCGTGGCTGCTGCGCCAATTGCAGCGCCGGTTGCCGCGCCAAGACCGCCGCCGACAAGTGCGCGATCGCGCGAACTGTCAGATTGGCACCCGGCCAAGGCAAGGGCGATGCCTGCGAGCAAAACAAGCTTTTTCATAACTGAGATCTCCTCATTATAAGGACGCCTGCCGGCACCTCTCTTTTCGCTCCACAATGGCGAATCACGGAGCGTAAATCAATGAACATAGCGTAAGTTGGTTTTGCCAAACCGGCAATCGCCACATAAGTCGTGGTTGTTGTCATGCCCTATGGAATTCGCAAAGCACGCAGGCCTCTATTGATGCACAAAGACCTGTGCGGTGAGGCGAAAGTATGGCCTTGTGGTCCTGCCTGCGCCCAATTCACCAATTCGTCAGGCGTTTGCGCTTGCTGATTGCAGTGCGGCAAGCAATCCTTTTGTCGAGGAGTCTTTTGTCACAGGTTCAGCTTCGCCTTTGACCATTGGCAACAGAGCCGTTGCCAACTCCTTGCCCAGTTCCACACCCCATTGGTCGAAGGAGTTGATGCCCCAGATCACGCCTTCAACAAAGACACGGTGCTCGTAAAGGGCAATCAATCGGCCGAGTGCGAAAGGCGTCAGTTCGTTATAGACGAGCGTCAGTGACGGCCGGTCGCCCGGAAAAACCTTATGTGGCGCCAGGCGTGCGACTTCATCGTCATCGAGGCCTGCCGATGAGAGTTGCGCTGCGGCCTCTTCAAGTGTTCGGCCAAGCATCAACGCTTCCGATTGTGCCAAACAATTGGAGATCAAGAGCTCGTGCTGATGCGTCAGGTCGTCTTCATGACCTCGAGCCGCGATCAGGAACTCGCATGGGATTACGGTCGTGCCCTGATGAAGCAGCTGATAAAATGCGTGCTGACCGTTGGTGCCGGGTTCTCCCCAAACGAGCGGGCCGGTGTCAGTGTCGACCAATGTGCCGTCCAATTTGACCCGCTTGCCGTTGGATTCCATGTCAAGTTGCTGCAAGTAAGCAGGAAGCCGGGCAAGACGCTGATCGTATGGGAGAACGGCACGTGCGCCATAGCCCAAAACGTTGCGGTGCCAAATCCCGATCAGGGCCATCAAAATGGGAAGGTTCTCTTCCATCGGTGCATCCTGGAAATGCAGATCCATCGCATATGCGCCTTCCAGAAACTCGTTGAAGGCGTCCGGCCCGATTGCGATCATCAACGGCAGACCAATGGCCGACCAGATCGAATATCGGCCGCCGACCCAGTCCCAGAAACCGAAAACGCGTGTTTCGTCGATCCCGAAGGCTTCGACCTTGTCGAGGGCTGTTGAGACGGCAGCGAAATGCGCACCAACAGCTTCTTCACCCAGAGCATCTGCGATCCATTTGCGCGCCGTCTGCGCGTTGGTCATCGTTTCAACCGTGGTGAATGTCTTGGACGCCACGATGATCAGGGTTGAAGCTGGATCCAGCTTCTCCAGCGTGTCGGCAATGTGCGCACCGTCGACATTGGAAACGTAATGGAGCTCCGGCCCATCATGATAGGGGGCGAGCGCCAAAGTGGTCATTGCGGGACCAAGATCCGACCCGCCAATGCCGATGTTGACGACATCGGTGAAAGCGGTTCCGGCTGAAGATGTCAGGTCCCCGGATCTTACAGCCTCCGAGAAATCGGCCATCGCATCAAGGACCGCGCGAATGTCTGGCATCACATCTGCGCCGTCGACCAGAACCGGATCGGTGGACTGGTTGCGCAGGGCCGTGTGCAGGACGGCGCGGTGTTCGGTGGCGTTGATCTTTTCACCCGAAAACATTGCAGTCCGTTTTACGTCGACTTGCGCCCCGCGCGCGGCTTGCAGCAACAGCTCCAGGGTCTTGGCATCCAGTTTGATTTTTGAATAATCGAGCAGAAGATCGTCACAGCGTGCGGAAAACTTCGCAAACCGGTCTGGGTCTTGTTGAAACATGTTTCGAAGAGAGGTCGCGGACAGGGTCTCGGCTTGCTGAGCGAGCATGGTGAAGGTCGTTTCGAGCGTCACACGGCTCTCCTTAAATCGATTTAGGCCCCGTATTTCTGGGCAATTTGAATGTCGCTGCTTCAGATAGCACAGCTGCCTTGATCCTGAAAGATACGATTGCCGGAAGTGGGTGCCGGCCAGCAGCTGGCCGGCGAGCAAAGGTCAGTTGATCGGCGCAAGCAGTTCTTCGGCGGTCACCAATTGGCGGACACCATGAGAATGATCTTCCTGAAAAATGTTTCCCGCTTCTGCCCAGGCGTTCAGGGAATTGATGTCGACCTTGGCGCATTGTGGGCGGACGCTCCAAGTTACCTGGAACGGCGAGCATTTTGCCTGAGTGTAGCTGGGGCCCGTCGTTGAGCCAATAAAGGTGACAGGAGACCCTGTGCCTGTGGGCAGCGCTTTTGGCTGATGGAGGCCGTTGACGATGTTGTCCTGGTAAGCGAAGTCCATGAAATTCAGGGCGTTTGAATCATTGACGACTAGGAATGTTTGGGCTTCGACACGCAGTTGCGGATTTACGCAGGAGTCGCTTAGACAGGAGCCGAGACCTTTTCCCGGTGATACGTCGCAAGAGGAAAAGACCCAGTGAACTTCAATTGTGTCGCCTGGTTTAACGCCATGAAAGGCTTCGGACTCTGGTGCCGCAAGCTCGGCTTCGGTCAACGTGTCAGTTTCGTTGCAGCGATATCCCCCATGGTCGCTGTCGTCGACAAAAACTGAGAAACCCGGTCCCTTGTGTTCAGCATTCGTATGGGTATGCAAATTACACAGGTTGAGTGTTGCTGCTTCCGGCGCAAAAGCGACCGTGGCGGTATTTGTGCCGGCCGTGTTTGAGATATCGCGCGGCGTTTGCGGGCCATATCCCTGACAAAGGTTCTCTGCATTCGCCGCGACGGGAACCGTAAGAAGAGCCAAGGCTGCAATCGGAGCCATAAAATACGCTGTCATATTCGTCTCCATCTGTATTGGATGAAAATACGCCAGTTCATTGGACGGAGTGAGGTCTTCGGCAACCTGAATTCCTAGAAGATGGGATGTACTTTCATTCCGGGCCGAACTCTGGTGTGGGGGAGTTTCTGCAAGTCCAAAAGGGTCGGCGGCCACGAACCTCAGGGTAAGTGCCAATTGCCTTTGAGATCAAGCACCTAAAATTGAAGATGTTAAGCGATTTGAAATGATAATAACCTTAAGTAAAAAGGGTTGTTGGAGGCGGTAATGAATGCACTTGCGCACTTGCAGGATAAACCCGAGGCCGAAGAAGAGGTTCTCGTTGTAGATTTTGACAATCTGTCAGTGATCAGTGGTGTTGTTTCTAATGTCGGGGAATGGGGATGCCGCCTGACTTCTCCCGACATTCAGGAGCTGAGCAAGAATATCGGTATTCGTCCGAAAGATTCCGACAAGCTCGTCAAATGTCAGATTACGTCCCGCAAGGACTCTGATGCGGCCGTCCTGTTTGTGAAATCGACTGAAAGTTTCTCCGATAAACGCCGGGAGAAACGGAACAACGTCAGCATTCCGGTAAAGATTTCCGACTTTGAGGGGATCACCGAGATTTCTGGCACGATCGTGGACGCGGGTAACAACGGTTGCCGCGTTATGGCGAAAAGCCTGCCGGCTTTGCCGGAAGAGGTGCTGTTGACCATGAAAAAATTCGGCAAGCCTGTCGTTGCCGAATTTGCCTGGCGGAATGACACATCCGGTGGGCTGCGCCTTCTTTGGGACCGTAAGGTCGATGGCGATGAGGACGAGGCGCCGGAATCAGAGGCAGTCTCGGCCTAAAAAACATCTGCCGAGCAGCGGGGTTCACCGGTCGATCTGCTATTTGCCGAGTTGGGATGCCGCCCGCGCCCGTTCCTCAATCCCACCCCAGTCTTCTGAAGCGATTGCCTTTGCATCCGCAATCCACGAACCACCCACGCACAAGACGTTTGGTAGTTTCAAGTAGTCGGATGCTTTTTCGAGGCTGACGCCGCCAGTGGGGCAGAATTTGGCGGCAGCCAAGGGTGATGACAGAGACTTCAGGTACGGCGCCCCACCTGCTTGTTCCGCCGGAAAGAATTTCAGCCGTTCGTAACCGCGTTCCAGAAGCTTCATGACTTCCGAGGCTGTGGCTGCGCCCGGCAACAGCGGCACACTGTGTTCATGAGCGGCGTCCAAAAGCGTGTCCGTCGCTCCGGGTGAAACAACAAACCGCGCGCCAGTAGAAACAACGGCGTCATACTGCTGAGGCGTCAGGACGGTTCCAGCCCCAACGATCGCGCCTTCCACGTTTTCATTGACCGCAGCAATTGCTTCCAGGGCATGCGGAGTGCGGAGTGTGATTTCGATGGCCGGCAATCCGCCGCGAACCAGAGCCTCTGCCATCGGGACAGCTTTTTTCGGGTCTTCGACCACCAGAACCGGGATCACCGGTGCCGCTGTCATGACCGCTTCGATTTTTGAAATATCTTGTCCCATTATCTTTCCTTAAACATCAAAAACATGCGCGCCGGCATCAGCGGTGCCGACATTGGCCCTGAAGGCGGCAAACAAGTCGCGGCCAACACCGAATTGATGATGGCTTAGGTCCTCTTGTGCAACCGGTCGTGCATCGAACTCGGCCTCATCAACGAGAACGGTCAGTTCACCGGTAACCGCATTGATGCGGATGAGGTCACCGTCCTGGATCTTTGCGATTGGGCCACCATTGGCAGCTTCCGGTGTCACGTGAATAGCCGCTGGAACCTTGCCCGATGCGCCGGACATGCGGCCATCCGTAATGAGCGCAACTTTATGACCACGGTCCTGAAGGATGCCAAGGGATGGGGTCAGCTTGTGAAGCTCCGGCATGCCGCAGGCTTTTGGGCCCTGGAACCGGACAACAGCTGCAACGTCTCCATTGAGTTCCTTGTTGGAAAATGCTGTCAGGAAGTCTTCCTGCGAGTGAAAGACGCGAGCCGGGGCCTCAATGATATGGCGCTCTTTGGCAACTGCAGAGATTTTGATCACCGCTTTGCCGATGTTTCCGGTCAGCATTTTGAGACCACCCGTCGGCTGGAATGCTTTGTCGGCCGGTGCCAGAACCGTCTCATCGCCGGAGATTTGCGGGGCGGGGTCCCGGATGACATTGCCGTCCGCGTCGAGTTTGGCTTCGACCGTGTAGCCGGAGAGATCACTGCCGTAGACTGTTTTCACATCCTGATGGAGGTATCCGTCGCCCAAGAGTTCGCGGATCAGGAATGCAAGACCGCCGGCTGCCTGGAAGTGGTTCACGTCGGCTTTTCCGTTCGGATACACGCGCGCAAGCAGCGGAACCACATCCGAAAGATCCGAGATATCGTCCCAGGTCAGCTGGATCCCGGCCGCTGCGGCCATCGCCACCAAGTGCATTGTGTGGTTCGTTGAGCCGCCGGTGGCGTGGAGGCCGACAACCCCGTTGACGATGGCTTTTTCGTTGATGATTTCACCGGCAGGGGTGAACTCATTGCCAAGGGCCGAGATGGCTAGTGCGCGTTTGGCTGCTTCCTTGGTCAAAGCTTCGCGGAGTGGCGTGCCCGGATTGACGAAAGATGCCCCCGGCATGTGCAGGCCCATGATTTCCATCAGCATCTGGTTGGAATTTGCTGTGCCGTAAAACGTACAGGTGCCGGGAGAGTGGTAGGCCTTTGACTCAGATTCCAAAAGCGCGTCACGGCCAACCTTGCCTTCCGCATAGAGCTGGCGGACCTTCGCTTTCTCGTCGTTCGAGATCCCTGTGGTCATTGGGCCTGCCGGAATGAAGACAGCCGGCAGATGGCCGAAAGACAGAGCTGCTATCGTGAGGCCAGGCACGATCTTGTCGCAGATGCCGAGAAACACGGCCGCATCAAACATCTGGTGCGACAGGCCGACAGCTGCCGCCATAGCAATCACATCGCGCGAGAACAGGGACAACTCCATGCCGTCCTGGCCTTGGGTGACCCCATCGCACATGGCCGGTACGCCGCCTGCGACCTGCGCCACCGCTCCGACCTCCCGCGCTGCCTGCCGGATCAGGTCGGGATAGGTCTCATAAGGCTGATGGGCGGACAACATGTCGTTGTATGCGGTGATTATGCCGAGGTTCGGTACCAAATCACCGGACAAGGCAGCTTTATCGGACAGGCCGCACGCGGCAAATCCGTGGGCAAGGTTGCCGCAGGACAATCTCGAACGCTGCGGGCCTTGGTCTGCAGCCTTGCCGATGCGTTCGAGATAGGCACTTCGACTGTCGTGGCTGCGTTTGACGATCCGTTCGGTGACCTCGCCGACACGATCCGTGATGGCCATGGCTTGTCTCCCTCATCCTCCGGCAGTGTTGAAGCCGGTCTCTCTCTCAACTCTCTAGATAGAGCGTAATGACTGTTTGTGTCATTTAATCGATTTAAATTCCAGAAAAGAGCGCTGTTAAGGCGCAGTGTTCTTTCGCTTAAACCAGTTCGTCTTCCGCCCAGGTACGGCCGTCGCGTTCAACCAGGGCAATGGAAGCCGATGGGCCCCATGTTCCGGCCGTGTACCCCTTTGGCGTTTCCTTGGAAGCTGCCCAGGCTGCCTGAATTGGATCAATCCAAGCCCAGGCTGCATCGACTTCGTCGCGGCGCATGAAAAGGGTCTGGTTGCCGCGGATCACATCCATAATTAGCCGTTCATAGGCATCCGGGTTCCGGACCTTGAAGGCTTCGGCGAAGCTCATGTCCAGTGGCACCTGGCGCAGGCGCATGCCGCCTGGGCCCGGGTCCTTAATCATCACCTTCATCTGTACGCCTTCGTCTGGCTGAAGGCGTATGATGAGGCGGTTTGCAGTGATCGCACCGGCTTCCTCGTCGAAGATCGAGTGTGGAATGGGGCGGAACTGAACGACGATCTCGGAAACCCGTTGGGCGAGGCGTTTGCCAGTGCGCAAGTAGAACGGCACACCGGCCCAACGCCAGTTGGCAATGTCCGCTTTCAGGGCCACGAAGGTTTCCGTCCCGCTTTGATCATTGCCAAGCTCTTCCAGATAACCTGGAACTGCGCCACCGGCTGATGCTCCGGCGCGGTATTGGCCGCGGACAGTCAGTTTGTCGGCATTGTGCTCGCCAATCGGGGCGAGGGCTTTCAGAACCTTCAGTTTTTCATCGCGCACACTGTCGGCATTCATGGACTCTGGCGGTTCCATGGCCACCAGGCACAAAAGCTGGAGAATGTGGTTCTGGACCATGTCCCGAAGTGCGCCAGCTGTATCATAATAACCAGCCCGGCCTCCGGTCCCCAGCGACTCGGCGACTGTAATTTGAACGTGGTCAATGTGAGCCGCATTCCAAAGGGGCTCGAACAGGGCGTTGGCGAACCGCAGAGCCATAAGGTTCTGCACGGTTTCCTTGCCAAGATAGTGGTCGATCCGGAAGATCTGGTCTTCGTTGAACACTGCGCCGACGGTTGCGTTCAATGCCTTGGCCGATGCGCCGTCTTTGCCGATCGGCTTTTCCATAACCACGCGGGAATGGGTGTTCACAACGCCGATCTTGCCGAGATTTTCGCATATGGTGCCAAAGAGGTCCGGGCCGACAGCAAGGTAGAACGCACGGATGACACCCTCACGTTCTTCCAGAACGGTCTTGAGATCTTCGAAGCCTTCACCGGTCCCGATGTCGATTTTCACGTACCGGATGCGTTTCAGGAATTTTTCCAGATGCGCGTCGTCGAGGTCGGACACATGCTCCTTCAAGGCCTTTCGAGCGTAGTCGCGATAGTCATCGTCCGAATAGTCACGGCGCGCGCTGGCAATGATCCGCGCGTTATCGGGCATTTGTCCGTCCGCATCCCGGTGGTAAAGGGCCGGCAACAGCTTGCGATGTGCAAGGTCTCCGGAGGCACCGAACACAACCAGATCGAATTCGGCTACTTCAATGACGCGGACCGCCATGTTCCTATCCCTTCCAAGCCGGCGAATTTCGCCGTTCTAGTCTAAGCATCGTGACATTCGGATGTCTTTTAAATCGATTTAATTCTCTTGTCAGCCCCTCAAACCAAAGAGCAGCCCTCTTTTTCAAGATCAGCCTTGGTTGGGAGATCGGCCCCGCGCCGCGAACAGGTGATTGCTGCGGCTTGAGTGCAAAATGTGAGCAACCGTGTGAGTTGCGCAGGGTCGAGCGCCGTGAGGCCCTCGCGGTTGTTTGCACCCAGTATTTTCAGTCCAGACAATAGAGCTGCCTGAAAGGTGTCCCCGGCGCCGACAGTGTCAACCACGTCGACTGCAACGCCGGGCACACTTGCTTCGGATTGATCTGTGTAGGCGGAGGCCCCGTCTTTCCCGCGCGTGACAATCACCAGCTTGGCGCCTTCTGCAAGCCAATCACGAGCAATCGCCTCGACAGGTTCTCCCGGGGCGATCAAAGCGAGGTCTTCATCGCTGACTTTGATGACGTCAGTGTAAGGAACAATCGCGGTTGTGTTGGTCCGCCACTTTTCCATATCGGCGACCACAGTGGGCCGGATATTGGGGTCAAAGGAGATGAGGCACCGTGCATGCTCCCTGGCGATCAGGCTTTTCAGCGCCGAGGCTACAGGCTCTGTAAGCGCGGTATAAGACCCGATGTGAATGAACGACGGCGGAACCTCGAAAACCGGGAGATCCGCTTCGGTTATCATCCTGTCAGCCGCATTGGCGCCATAGAATGTATAGGCGGGTTGCCCGTCAGGATCCTGTTGAACCAGGCTCAGGGTCGTCAGATTGTCGCTGCGCACAACAAAGCGGTCGGAAACCCCTTCGACTCTCAGTTTCCCGACCAGCTTCTCGCCAAGGACGTCGTTCGATATGCAGCCGAAAAACGCGGCGTCGTCGCCGAGACGGGCAAGCCCCATGGCGACGTTGAAGGGCGATCCGCCGATCCGGCCGTCAAAGCCGACGCTAGTTCCCGAGGTGTCCGCCCCAAAGAGATCAAACAAGGCTTCACCGCAAATCAAATACATTGTTGGTCCTATTCTTTTCGTCGCCGGATGCTCACGCCGCCATGTCTTCCGGCGGATCCATGGCACCGGTCATGATCGCGACGGCGTCCGACATGGAAAAGTCGTCCGGCTTGATCACGCAGGCGCGCCGGCCAAGCCGGTGGATGTGAATACGGTCTGCGACTTCGAAAACGTGCGGCATGTTGTGGCTGATCAGAACAATCGGCAGACCGCGCGCTTTCACGTCCTTGATCAACTCCAGAACCCGCCGGCTTTCCTTCACACCAAGGGCCGCGGTGGGTTCGTCCATGATGACAACTTTCGAGCCGAACGCTGCCGCACGGGCTACCGCCACCCCTTGGCGCTGGCCGCCGGAGAGGGTCTCGACGGCCTGGTTGATGTTTTGAATGGTCAAAAGGCCGAGCTCGTTCAATTTGTCCCGGGCAATCTGTTCCATTTTTTTATGATCGAGTTGGCGGAGCCATTTGCCGCGGAAGCCTGGTTTGCGCAGCTCGCGGCCCATGAACATGTTGTCGGTGATTGACAAGGCCGGAGACATAGCGAGCGTCTGGTAGACGGTTTCGATCCCGGCAGATCGCGCATCGATAGGCGAATGGAAATGCACCTGTTTGCCGTCGAGCCGGATTTCTCCTTCATCCGGCAAAACTGCGCCACTGAGCGCCTTGATCAAGGTCGATTTGCCGGCACCGTTGTCGCCAATCACGGCCAGGATTTCACCCGGATAGAGTTCGAAGTCGGCATGGTCCATGGCAACGACACGGCCGTAGCGTTTGACCAGATTGCTTGCTTGAAGAACAGGTTCCATCAGACAGATACCTTTCTGATCCATTGGTCCACGGCAACCGCAGCGATGATGAGAAGGCCGATCAGGAGATAGGTCCATTGGGCATCTGCCCCGAGCAGACGCAGCCCAAGCGTGAAGACGCCAACAATCAAGGCCCCGAACAGGGTTCCAAGGATCGACCCGCGTCCACCGAACAGCGAGATCCCGCCAATCACCACAGCCGTGATGGATTCGATATTGGCCAGCTGACCGGTTGTCGGTGAGACGGAGCCGATCCGCCCGATCATTGCCCAGCCGGCAAAGGCACAGATCAGTCCTGAGAGCATGTAGACGGAAATCTGCACGCGTTTGACCTGAACCCCGGACAATTGCGCGGCCTCAGGATCATCACCGATGGCATATACGTGCCGGCCCCAGGCGGTTTGGCGCAATACGTAAGCCAGCACCAGCACCAGAAGCACCATGAAGATCACGCCGTAGGTGAATATCGCTCCACCAACGGTAACCTTATTGCCAAAGAACTGAAGGAGGGGCGCCTGTTCGGCGATTTCCTGTGAGCGAATGGTCTCATTTGCCGAATAGAGAAAGTTGGTCGCAAGAACGATCTGCCACATACCAAGCGTCACGATGAACGGCGGCAGTTTGACGACAGCCACGAGGAAGCCGTTGATGTAGCCGCAGATCGTTCCGCAAATGAGTCCAGCTGCAATGGCGACTTCAACGGGAAGTCCGTAGCGGAATGTGAATTGCCCCATGACCACAGACGACAGAACCATGATCGCGCCAACCGACAGGTCAATGCCCGCTGTTAGGATCACGATGCTTTGGGCTGCGGCCACAATACCGACGATCTGAACTTGTTGGAGGATCAGCGTCATGGCGAAGGGAGAGAAGAACTTCGAACCCAGCAACAGTCCAAAAATCAATATGGACAACAGCAGCACGATCAGGGGCACCAAGGACGGCGTCTGATGCAGAGTATGCTGGATCTTCTGGCCGATGGTCTGGTGGTGATCGTCGAATTCGGCAACGGATTGCGGGCCTTTTGATGCTGCAGATTCAAACTCTGCAGGGCCGCGATCCGTCTTCGTTTCTGAGGTCATGCCCGTTTCCCTCTATGCGCCTGTTGTAAAAGGGGCAAGGCGGCCTTGCCCCTTTCGCTTCGCTTGCATCTTTACCGGTTTAGCCCCAGCAAAGATTTGTGCCTTCGGTGGTGTCGATGGATTCAACGCCGTCCACCGGCTTGTCGGTGACAAGTGCAACACCGGTGTCAAAGAAGTCCTTGCCCGGTGTCGGTTCCGGCTTGTTGCCGTTGTCCGCCCACTCCTTGATGGCTTCGATGCCGAGTGAGGCCATCAACAGCGGATATTGCTGCGAGGTTGCGCCAATGACGCCATCCTTGACGTTTTGAACACCTGGGCAGCCACCGTCGACGGAGACGATCAGAACATCGTTTTCTCGGCCAATTGACTTGAGAGCTTCATAGGCGCCGGCTGCAGCCGGTTCATTGATCGTGTAGACGACGTTGATCATCGGATCTTTGGCGAGCAGGTTTTCCATTGCCCGGCGGCCGCCTTCTTCGTTGCCCTGCGTGACATCGTTGCCGACGATCCGCGGATCGGTCTCATCGCCCCACTTGTTCGGATCGCCAAGATCGATGCCGAAGCCCTGAAGGAAGCCTTGGTCGCGCAACACGCCGACAGTTGGTTGGCTGATGGCAAGATCAAGCATTGCGATCTTGGCATTTGCCGCCTCATCGCCAAGCGAACCGGCCGCCCATTTGCCGATCAGTTCACCGGCCAGGAAATTGTCGGTTGCAAACGTGGCATCGGCTGCGTCGATCGGGTTCAGCGGTGTGTCGAGTGCAATGACCAGAAGTCCATTGTCGCGCGCTTGCTGGACAGCAGGTACGATGGAAGAGGTGTCGGATGCCGTCAGCAGAATACCTTTGGCGCCATCTGCGATGCAGGTTTCAATCGCTGCAACCTGGGTCTCGTGGTCGCCATCGACCTTGCCAGCGAAAGACTTCAGTTCAATGCCGAGTTCTTCGGCTTTTGCCGTCGCGCCTTCTTTCATCTTCACGAAAAACGGGTTGGTGTCCGTTTTGGTGATCAGGCAGGCGGACAGGTCAGCCGCCATGGCCGGTGTCGCTGCCATTGCGGCAAGAACGGAACCGGTCGCGAGTAGTTTGCGGATCATTGTATGTTTCCTCCCTGGCCTGTTTCTAAACACGGTTGGGTGTGGCCAGATGTGACCCCAACCGTGCTGCTCGCGCCGGAAAACCGGCACGGTCTTCGCTCCGGCCAGATCCGGCAGGTCCAAGTGACCTGCCTCCAGTAAGGATCGCTGTCCGGGGCGAGAAGTTGAAAAACTGTGGCAGGCTGGCCGCGCCGACGGCACCGGCATCCTGTCCGAAGCTGCCGGTTGCCATCTGCGGCGAGGTCCGGCTCTCCGGCGCTGCATCTGCAACAGCTGACGCCATCGCTTCTGCAAAGCTTGTGTTGAAATCATTCCCGAGGTCACTGTCCAAAACGACCAGAGGCATGTCTAGGATCGCAAAGGCTGAGCGGAGCGCAACGGCGAGTGCGCTGACACAGTCTTCTGTCCATTCGCGTGCCTTGTCGTCTGCTGCCTCTATGGCCTGGCGCAAATCAGTGCGGCTCAAATTGGAAAAGTTTTCCGGTGACATATGCCGGGCGAGAGCAACCAGGCTGGCCCTTGCCAGGAGCAAGTCCCATTCCTGACGCGGAGCGTTGGCGGTCGGCAATTTGCTCGGCGGAACCGGGATCATCGCAACGTCACCAGCATTGCCGGAAACGCCGCGAACGACATCACCGTTCATCACCAAGCCGCCGCCAATTGCGGGTCCCAGGAACAGGTAGAGAAAGTTGTCGTTCTGACGCCCAACACCATAAAAAAGCTCTGCAACAGCGGCTGCCGTGCCGTCGTTTTCGCTGAAGACCGGAAGACCGGTTTCCTCTTCAAGGGCGCTCGCAAGATCGTAGTCTTCCCAGTCCTTGAAATGCGCCTCAGGCAAGCCGAGTTCATGGAGCCATGCGCCAAGATTAAAGGGCTGAGCAAGCCCGATGCCAGTTATGCGATCCTGTTCTCCCTCGCTTAGGTCTTCCCGCAACTGTTCCAGGTCATCAGTCAGGATCGTAAGGGCTATTGCGGGCTCCGGCAGGATCATCTCATGCGTTCGGCGATTGATGATCTGACCGGAAAAATCCATCAGCACTGTTTCCAGGCTCGTCCGGTCCAGACGAACGCCAAAGGAAAATGCGCCCCGCGGCGCGAGTTTCAGAATTGTCGCGGGCTGACCTCGGCTGCCATCATGGCGTTTGCCAGCTTCCACGATGAGGCCCTCTTCGATGAGGGTCTGAATGATCGCGCCAATAGCCGCATTCGTCAGTTGCACAGCCCGGGCGAGTTCGGCCTTCGACGCTTCTCCCGCGCGCCGCAATATCTGTAAGACGATCCGCTCGTTATAGCGTCTCAGCTGGACAGAATTCGAACCGCGGCCGCTTTTCCGGATTTCATCCATTGGCCTCCTCCCTCTGTCATTCCGGGTCCGCTTTCACTGCAAGACCATAATTATTTATTTTGGAAAAATTATTCTCGCCATTCGGGAAACTGTCAATTCGATTTCCGTGCTGCGCCGCAGCGTTTCGTTGCTGTCCTGCGGTAGGTGATTGAGTTTTCGATTATTATTAAATGTGATTTAATTAATTGAAAGTGACGTTGAAGATCAAATTCGAAATAATGCGCTCGATTTGGACAGAGGTTGGAGCTCGATTGCCCTTTGACAGGGGGTGATGAAGTGCACGCAGAAATCTGCCACGTGGAAAATGCCGCTTGGGGCTTTCTGATCCGGGCTGCTGAACGCTAAGGTCCGCTTCTAGAAAAAGAACAGGAGATCCGAACCATGTCGCACCGCCACGATGAGAGCTTTTTGAACAAGGCTATAGCCGCGGGTGCGGGGGAGGTTGCGGCGGATCTGGTCATCAAGAACGTGCAGATGTTCAGCGTCGTCGACGGGTCGACTGTGACGACGGATATTGCCATCGTCGGCGACCGAATTGTTGGAACGCATGACACCTATGAGGCGGAAAACACCATTGATGGAACGGGTCTTACAGCGGCGCCCGGGTTCATCGACACGCATCTTCATGTCGAATCTTCATTGGTAACGCCTTTTGAATTCGATCGCTGTGTCCTGCCGCATGGGGTTACGACTGCGATTTGTGACCCGCATGAGATTGCCAACGTTCTGGGCGCACAGGGTATTCGCTACTTTTTGGACAGTTCATTGCAAACCATCATGGATTTGAAAGTGAATCTGTCATCCTGTGTTCCGGCAACTGCGTTCGAGACAGCTGGCGCTTGCCTGGAAATAGAAGATCTTCTGCCGTTCAAAGATCATCCAAGCGTTATTGGTCTTGCGGAATTCATGAATTTTCCGGGTGTTCTGGCGCGCGATCCGAAGGTGCTTGCCAAGCTTGCAGCTTTCCAGAACGGACATATCGATGGCCATGCGCCTTTGCTCGGCGGCAAACCGCTTAATGGCTATCTGGCGGCCGGGATCCGAACCGATCACGAGGCAACGTCAGCTGAAGAAGCGCAGGAAAAGCTCTCCAAGGGCATGGCAGTGCTGATGCGGGAGGGGTCGGTCTGCAAGGACCTGGATGCGTTGGCTTCGGTCTTGACGTCCGATACCTCGGCTTTCGTTGCGCTTTGCACCGATGATCGTAATCCGCTGGATATTGCGGAGGAGGGGCATCTCGACAGCATGATCCGGCGGTTGATTGCCAAGGGGATCCGCCCGCTTGACGTCTATCGCGCTGCAAGCTGGTCAGCGGCGAATGCCTTTGGCCTGAAAGACAGAGGCGTGTTGGCTCCCGGAAAACGCGCCGACATTGCCTTGTTGAGCGATTTCGAAGACTGCCGTGTTGAAACCGCGATCTGTGGCGGTGTTGTCGCCGATGATACCGCCTTTGCGACCCGTAGCGTTGTCGCGCCTGTCGGGCTTGATAGCGTCAAGGCCAATGAGGTCAGTGCGGCATCGTTTAACATTCCGGCCCGCAACAGCGAAGCCGATGTGATTGGTGTCATCCCTGGCAAGATCATCACGGAACACCTGAAACGCACGTTGCCGGTAAATGGCGGCAAGACCCTGGTGGATTTTGATCAGGACGTTCTGAAGGTCGCAGTCGTTGAACGGCACAAGGGCACCGGCAACATCGGCCTCGGGTTCGTCCACGGGTTCGGCATGAAACAAGGAGCCATCGCGTCTTCGGTTGGCCATGACAGTCACAATATCTGTGTTGTTGGCGCTGACGAAGCGGCGATGGCTCATGCGGTCAACCGGGTCATTGCGATGAAGGGCGGGTTTGCGGTCGCCGGCCAGGACGGCGTGAAGGCTGAGCTGGCGCTGCCACTTGCAGGGCTCATGAGCCTGGAGCCGTTCGAGACGGTGCGTCATGAGCTGGAAGACCTTCGACATGCCGCGAAGGCGCTTGGCTGCACACTGGCGGAACCGTTCCTTCAAGTGGCGTTTTTGCCGTTGCCGGTTATTCCGCATCTCAAAATCACAGATTTCGGTGTGTTTGATGTCAACAAGTTCGAGCTGGTTGATCAGGGGTCATAGCGCTTCTGGCCGTCAGTAATGGCGCATGGTTTTCCGGAACCTGATCCAAGAAACAAATGCTTCAACCAGCAGCCAAAAGGTGATCATCGCAGCGATCAGCGAGCCCATCATGATCTTGGCGTCAAAAGCAAAGTCGGCAAGATGGGCGTGCGGGTGCGCGATCCGCGGATTGAGCGGCAAATAGATGATGTCGATTGCTTTGCCTGCCTGGCCGACAGTGCTCCCGGGCGGCCGCTTGAAAGAGACATATTCAAGCGTTCCGCTTTCCGGTTGAAACTCAATCAGCAGGCTGTCACCGGTCACCCAAGTCTGGCGGTTTTTCAAATAGTTGCGCGGGCTTTGCCGGGCGAGGTCACGCATCTCATTCGGATCGGTCGAGGGCTTGGTGATCTGCACAACGGTCCCGGTCGCAGTTTCACCGAATTTGCTGAGTAGCCAGTATTTGAGACCGCTGTCGAAGTGGAGACCGATCGAGAAGATCACCGCAACGGCAACGAAAAATAATATGACAATGTTCAAAGCGCGGCTATCGTCCGCCGCCTCTTTGGGATTAAACATGGCCTTTCAATTTCTGCATAGAGGCAACAGGCTGCCTCGGTGCTCCTTTAAGAGCGATCAGCGTTCGGCGTGAAATCGATCCCGATTTAACGCCCGCTGATCTTCCAGCTTAGTTCGGGTTTCTGCAAAGTCCAAAACGAATTCTGGCCAGTTTCTAGGATCCAGGCATGCTTCTTACTTTTGCCGTCTCCGGTTATCGCTCCTTGCGTGACCTCATATTGCCGCTCGACCGGATCACCTTGATTACCGGTGCCAACGGCAGCGGCAAATCCAGCCTATACCGCTCGATCCGGCTTCTGGCCGAAGTCGCACAGGGTCGGGCGATCGCAACGCTCGCCTCCGAAGGTGGTTTAAATTCAACGCTTTGGGCTGGCCCGGAAACCGTGTCACGCGCCATGAAGCGGGGAGAAGTGCCGATGCAAGGCACGGTTCGAAAGGGAACTGTTGCCCTGAAACTGGGATTTTCGGACGAAGATTACGGCTACGCGATCGACCTTGGACTGCCCGCTGATGCCGGCCGTTCCTATTTCTCAATGGACCCTGAAATCAAGTGCGAAGCCCTTTGGGCGGGAGAGGCGCTGTCACGGTCTAACGAGATTGCCGGGCGCAACGGGCCGTCGGTTCGGGTCTTGAACCAACAAGGGCAACGTCTGCCGGTGGTCCAAAATCTGGCGCGGTTTGACAGCATGATGACCCATGCCGCCGACCCGAAAGACGGTCTAGAGCTCCTGGTGCTACGGGAACGGATGCGTGCGTGGCGGTTCTATGACCATCTGCGCACCGACAGGGAGGCACCGGCCAGGTTTCCGAAGATCGGAACCCGCACGCCAGCGCTTTCCGCTGACGGAGCAGACCTGGCGGCCGCCCTTCAGACCATTCTGGAGATAGGTGATGAAGTCGCTTTGGTTGAAGCAATTGACGATGCCTTTCCTGGAGCCGAGATCGAGATCACCGTCAACGAGGGTTATTTTGAGTTACTCATGCGGCAAAAAGGGCTGTTGAGGCCTCTACGGGCCGCTGAGCTTTCTGACGGCACATTGCGGTATCTGCTTTTGACGGCTGCGCTCTTGTCTCCGCGCCCGGCGCCATTGATTGTTTTGAACGAGCCGGAAACCAGCCTGCATCCCTCGCTCCTGGAACCTTTGGCGCGCTTGATTTCGAAAGCTGCCGAAAAGACCCAGGTGCTGGTTGTCTCGCATGCGGAACCTTTGGTGAATGCTCTTGCCGGAGAGCGAGGGTGCCTTCATCATCATCTCCACAAGGAACTCGGAGAGACGCAAGTCGCCGATGCGGAACCGCCCCGCTGGCGCTGGCCAAGCCGCTAGAGTGCGTCCTTGTTCGGAGCCGACATGACCCATGAAAGCAACTATTGAGTGCAGGTGTGGCCAATTATTGGGTAATTTGTACCTAGAAGTGCAAAAAAGTTGCGGGGGTGTCGTTACGTCGCTGGTTGACGTGAACGGAAGCTTGGGTCATGTCAGTAGGGAACACCGGCGTCGGCATCGCGATATGCATTGCCGATCAGGGAGGAGGATTCAGCTGTAGGGGGGCTGAATCGGTCAACCGGCTCGCATGTAAAAGGAGTCGGAGAAAACGCGTTGGAGAACGTCATGACGAGTGCGGAGGAGTGGAACGCGGCATTTAAGGTCCGTCCAATTCACGAATACCTCGACAATTCAGCGGAACGCTTTGGAGACCGGCCGGCGGCCGACTTCATGGGCAAGGTCTGGTCCTATCGTGAGATGGGCGACCTGGTCGACCGTACCGCGGCCGGATTGCAAGCCATGGGCGTAGGGCCCGGCGTGCATGTCGGGTTGTGCCTGCCCAATACCCCTTTTTATACGATCTTCTACTTCGCGATCCTGAAGATCGGCGGCACAGTCGCCAACTTCAATCCACTTTATGTTGAGCGCGAAATCGCTTTCCAGGCCCGCGATGCCGATGTGCGCATCATGGTCACCATGGATCTGAAAGTGATCTACGACAAAGTCGAGAACGTCCGGAAAGAACGTGTTCTGGACAAGATCATCGTCTGTCCGATGACGTTCTGTCTGCCGACTATCAAAAAGACACTCTTCAGCTTGTTCAAGCGTAAGGAACTTGCCGCGATCCCGCAGGACGAGGCGCATGTCCGTTTTGAAGATCTGCAGACCAAGGGCAGCAAGCCGAAGCCGGTTGAGATCGATCCGGAAGAAACAATCGCTGTTCTGCAATACACCGGTGGGACAACAGGTGTGCCGAAAGGGGCAATGCTGACGCACAAGAACCTCTGCGCCAATATCGAACAGATGCGCGACATCTTCGAGAAAGCCCAGCCGGGCGAGGAAAAGATGCTCTGTGTGCTGCCGTTCTTTCATGTGTTCGCGATGACGGTGGGGCAGAATCTCTCCGTCATTCTCGGGGCGGAGATGGTGCTGCAGCCGCGGTTTGAGCTGAAGATGCTCTTGGAGTCGATCGTTCGGAAGAAAGTCACCCTTTTCCCGGGGGTGCCAACCATCTACACGGCGATCAACAACTCGCACGAGACCAAGAAATACGATCTTTCCAGCATCAACTTGTGCATCTCCGGCGGTGCGCCGCTGCCTGTTGAAGTGAAGGAAAACTTCGAAAAACTGACTGGCTGTATTCTGGTCGAAGGCTATGGCCTCACCGAGTCGTCTCCGGTTGCCGCGGTCAATCCGCTGGACGAGAACCGCCGCGCAGGATCGATCGGACGTCCGGTCCCTGGCACCAAGGTGCGGTTTGTCGACATTGAGGACCGAAAGACCGAAGTTGCTCAAGGCGAGAAGGGCGAACTCCTGATCCACGGCCAGCAGGTGATGAAGGGGTACTGGAAGCGCGACGACGCTACGGCAGAAACCATTACAGAAGATGGGTACCTGCACACCGGGGACGTTGGCTACCAGGATGAAGACGGCTTCATTTATTTGGTCGACCGGATCAAGGACCTGATCCTGTGTTCCGGCTACAATGTTTATCCGCGTGTCATTGAGGAAGCGATTTATCAAAACGAGGCTGTCGACGAGACCATCGTGATCGCGATCCCCGACGAATACCGTGGCCAGTCGCCGAAAGCGTTCGTCAAGCTCAAGGATGGTCATTCCCTGACCGCCGGTGACCTGAAGGCCTTCCTGAAGGATCACCTGTCGGCCATTGAATTGCCGCGGGAAATCGAGTTCCGCGACGAGTTGCCAAAAACAATGGTTGGCAAACTGTCGAAGAAGGAACTCGTGGAAGAAGAGGCTGCCAAGCGCGCCGCTGCCGCCGCTTAAATTCTTCGGCTCTTGGAAGTCAGACCTTTAACGCGCCCAATTCGGGCGCGTTTTTAGTTGGAATACCCGCGGCCGTCCGAAGCGCGGGCCAGCTGGCGGCCCCGGATGGCTTCGCGGCGGACAGTGTAGATCGAGGCCGCGATGACCACGCTGGCACCGATCAGTGTTTCAACCCCGGGCCACTGACTGAAGATCAAGGCCCCGAACAAGGTGGCATAGAGCAGGCGGGTGTAGTCGAGCGACGCGATGGCTGTGGCTTCGCCGGCTTGGAACGCCTTGATGTTCGCCATTTGCCCGGCCCAGGAAAAGAACCCAACTGCCGCCAGCAACGCCCATTGTTCCAGTGTCGGCGCTTGCCAGGTCATCCATGCAGGTATGATCATGATGAGGCCAACGCCCATCGCCTAATAGGTGAGGATCGTATTGGGCGGGTCGGTCCGGGTCAGGATGCGGATGACGATCATCACCATCCCGGCGCAAGCCGCACTGCCAAGCGCCATCAGGGCAAAGGGATCCACAAGACCTTCGCCACTTGGCCGGAGCATCAAAAGCACTCCCAAAAAGCCAACGATGGTCGCTCCCCAGCGATGTTTGCCGACTTGCTCACCCAGGAACCAGATGGCGAAGATGGTGATGAAAAACGTCTTTGAAAAGCTGATCGCCGTCGCATCTGCTAGCGGCATCTCAATGATCGCGGTGAAACCAAGCAGCATTGCGGAGGTCGCAAAGACGATACGGGTCAGCTGGAGCCCCGGGCGTTTTGTGGCAAGCGAGCCGGGCAGTCCCGGCAGGATCTTGGGCGCCACGATTAGCAGCATCAGCACCTGACGGACTACGAGGATCTGAAACACGGAGAGATCCTGACCGAGAAACTTGATCAGTGTCACCATGATGGAAAACAGGAAGGCGGCGAGCAGAATCCACAGCGCACCGATCGTGTTTGGCGGCAGTTGACCGATGCGCTCCGCCAACCGCCCGATGAAATGGTTCGGTGATGACGGTTTAGGTTCCGCCGGGTCTGCCGTCGTTTTGTCGGGTGTGGAATCCATTTAGGGCGTGTCGCGTTTTATCAGATGCATTTGACCGAGAAGAGTTTGGGGTCCGGCTAGGCGGGCAGAGCGACGGTCAAAAAGAGAGTGTGCGAACAAACCTACTGGAATTCGGTAAGAAGGGAAGGGCTTTGCTGCCGGGACTTGCAAAAAAGTGCACTGGCCAGTTTAATTGCGCCGGACTATATTGTGGTCAACCCGCCGCTGGCGCATCCCAGGCGCTGCAGACAACCGGCAAAGACTTAAGTCAACTGAAGGCCTCTTCCATGAACCAAATGGCTACTCCGAAATTCGGTGTTGGCGCACCGTTGCGCCGCAAAGAAGATCTGCCGCTCATTACGGGAGAGGGGATATATACCGGCGATTACCAGCCGGAAGGGTGCCTCCATTCATTTGTGCTCCGCTCGGCGATGGCTCATGCAAAAATCTCCATCGCAAATGCAGATGAAGTGCGGACGATGGATGGCGTCCGTATGGTGCTGACCGGTGCGGATGTCGCCGGAAAGTCCATGCCGACACGGGCTATCTTGAAGCAGATCGACGGCAGTAACTTCAATCTGCCGACGCAGCCGCTGCTGTGTTCCGACACGGTTCGTTATGTCGGCGATGCAATTGCCTTTGTGGTAGCGGATACATTGCAAGGCGCACGTGATGCCGCCGAGATGCTGGAGGTCGACTACGATCCGCTGGATGTCGTGGTTGAAATGGAAGACGCGCTTGCGCCCGATGCGGTAAAGGTCTGGCCGGAGTTCGGTACAAACGTTGCCTTTACCTTCGGGCACGGCGATGCAGAGAAAACCGATGCGGCTTTTGCCAACGCGTCGAAAACGGTTTCAATCGATCTCGTCAACAACCGGATTGTTGCCAATTACATGGAACTGCGCGGCTGTGTGGCCGAGTTCGACAGTGCCAGCGACCGTTTCAAACTGACCCTTGGAACTCAGGGCGGGCACGGGATGCGGGATGTCCTTTGCCAGATCCTTGGCCTTGAGGCGGAAAAGGTTCAGGTTGTAACGCCGGAAGTTGGCGGTGGTTTTGGCACCAAAATCTTCTGTTACCGAGAATATCCGCTGTCGATGCTGGCGGCGCAGGCGCTGGGTGTGCCGGTGCGCTGGGCCGGTGAGCGAATGGATCATTTTGTCACCGATGCTCATGGCCGGGACAATCTCTCCCATGCCGAGCTGGCTCTGGATCCAGACAACAAGATTTTGGGTATGAAGGTGCATGTGAAGGCGGCAATGGGCGCCTATCTGCACCAGTTCGGCCCGTTTATTCCCTGGGTCGGCACCACCATGACATCCGGCCTTTATGACATTCCGGCCGTGTTTGCGAAGGTGGAAGGCGTCTACAGTCACACGGTTCCGACCGACGCGTTCCGCGGCGCTGGGCGTCCGGAAGCGGCCTACTTGATTGAACGGCTGATCGACAAGGCGGCTGAGGAAACCGGGCTTGGTCCGGTTGAGTTCCGAAATCTCAACTTCATCAAGAAGGAACAGCTTCCTTACACCACTCAGACCGGCCGGATGTATGACACCGGAGATTATCAGGGCCATCTGGAAAAGGCCTTGGAGACCGCTGATTGGCCAGGTTTCAAGGCGCGCCAGGAGGCAAGCCAAGCTGCCGGCAAGTATCGTGGCTTCGGCATTTGTTCTTACATTGAGGCCTGTGCTTTCCCGGGCGGGGAAGAGGCGACCGTCGAGATCGGTGCGAACGGCAACCTGACGCTTCTGATCGGTACCCAGACCAACGGACAGGGCCATGCGACGGCCTACAGCCAAGTCGTTGCGGAACAGTTCGGTGTCAACATCGAGGATGTCGAGGTCATTCAGGGCGACACCGACCGGGTTCGCAAAGGCGGCGGCACCGGTGGGTCGCGTTCTATTCCGCTCGGGCTGCCATCCGTCAAGGAAGCCAGCGTTGCCTTGGTCAAGAAGGTCAAGGAACTCGCTGCCGACAAGCTCGAAGCGGGCGTTGACGATCTTGAACTCGACAGCGGCTTGGTCCGCGTTGTCGGTACTGACCAGCAGGTGACCCTTGCCGAAATCGCTGCCGGGTCCGGTGAGCCCCTGCAAGCACGTGAAGAAGTCAAGCAAACCGAGGCGACTTATCCAAACGGCACCCACATTTGCGAGCTGGAAGTTGATCCGGACACCGGCGATGTCGATATCCAGAACTACGTCATCGTCGATGATTTCGGCGTCACCGTGAACCCGCTGCTGTTGGCTGGTCAGGTTCATGGCGGGGCGGCGTCTGCCATCAGTCAGGCCTTGTGCGAGCACACGGTGTTTGACGAAGATGGTCAGCTTCTGACGGCCTCACTGCTCGACTACAGGCTTCTACGGGCGGCGGATGTCCCGAATTTCGACTTCCAGACCCGCAATGTGCCGTCGACCACCAATGCGATGGGGATCAAGGGGGCTGGCGAAGCGGGTACGATCGGCGGCTGCGCGGCTGTCATGAACGCGATCCAGAATGCTCTGAAAGACGGCGCGGGTGTCACCGAACTCCTTGATATGCCCGCAACCCCGCACCGGGTCTGGGATGCAATCCAAACGGCGAAATAAATGCGCACTTACCAGATTGCAGCCATCCCGGCAGACGGCATCGGGCCTGAAGTGATCGAAGCGGGTGCTGAAGTGTTGGCCGCGCTTGGTCAACGGGCCGGTGACGTAGATTTCAAACTGACCTTCTTCGACTGGGGATCAGAGCGGTACAAGAAGCACGGCGAGATGATGCCATCTGATGGCCTCGAGCAGCTTAAACCTTTCGACGCGATCTATTTCGGGGCTGTCGGCGCACCGGATGTGCCGGACCATATTACCCTTTGGGGGCTCCGCTTGCCGATCTGTCAGGGGTTCGACCAATACGCCAATGTCCGACCGACGAAGATTATACCGGGCGTAACGTCGCCACTGCGCGACGTGGGTGTTGGAGATCTGGACTGGGTGATCGTGCGCGAGAATTCAGAGGGCGAGTATTCCGGAAATGGCGGGCGGGCGCATCGCGGGCTACCGGAAGAGGTGGGCACAGAAGTCGCCATCTTCACCCGCGTTGGTGTCACGCGGATCATGCGTTATGCTTTTCGGCTTGCGCAGTCCCGTCCGCGTAAACTGCTGACAGTGGTGACCAAATCCAACGCGCAACGGCACGGCATGGTCATGTGGGATGAGATCGCCGCGGAGGTCTCGAAGGAGTTTCCGGATGTGACGTGGGACAAGATGCTGGTGGATGCGATGGCCGTGCGCATGGTCAAGAACCCGAAAAGCCTCGACACCATCGTTGCAACCAATCTCCACGCGGACATTTTATCCGACCTGGCAGGCGCCTTGGCTGGAAGCCTGGGCGTTGCCCCCACAGCAAACATTGATCCTGAGCGCCGCTTCCCGTCGATGTTCGAACCCATTCATGGATCGGCCTTCGATATCACGGGCAAGGGCATTGCAAACCCGGTCGCAACTTTCTGGACAGCATCGCAGATGCTGGATCATCTGGGTGAGGCGGCATCCAGCCAGCGTCTGATGACAGCGGTTGAGCGCGTCTGCGACGCAGGTATCGTGACGCCCGATGTGGGGGGCAAAGCCACCACCCGTGAAGTCACCGATGCTGTTATTCGATCGATCCACGGATCAAACGAGTAGTCAGGCAGACAAGTCCTAAGACTCCCATCTGCCGGTTGCCCTACGACCTCTGTTACTCCGCTGGCATTTCCTGTGGAACGCCGCCGTTGCGCTCGTATTCCCAAATGTGGCTTTCAAAAGCTCTGAGGCGTTTGTAGACGGAGATCAGCTCGACAATCGTGGTCCAGGCATTGACCAGATACTGGAACGAGTTTTCGACCTGTGAGAACGCGCGCACGATCTGTTGCATCACGCCCAAGGTGATGGCGCCGGTCACGATTGTCGGTCCGAGCGCAATGTAGGGCACAAGGACAGTAGCCTGCAGGTACGACCATTTGGCGATGTCGAAATAAAGGTAGTGGAAGAAGAGCCGGAAATAGTTCTTGCGGACATGACCGAAGAGCTCATCGACCGAGGGCGGATCTGCGCGCTCCTCATTGTCCTCGCCGTAGACAAGTTCTTTCCGGTAGGCCGCTTCTACCTTCTGATTGTTGAATTCCAGACCCGGCAATTTCAGGCCGACCACGGCCAGTAACACCGTGCCGGATGCTGCCGAAATGATCGCGACATAGACCAGGGAATGAGCCACGGGACCGATCCAGGGCAGCTCGGTGACGTTGGCTGACAGCTCCCAGAGGATCGGCAAGAAGGCGATCAACGTCATGACGGACCGCAGGAAAGAGACGCCAAGGCTCTCCATGATCCGCGCAAAGCGCATGGTGTCTTCCTGTACGCGCTGGGAGGCCCCTTCGATATGACGCACCACATGCCAATGGGCCATGTAATAGTCGTTCATGGCTGTGCGCCAACGGAACACGAAGTGCTTGGTGATGAAGTCCAGGATCACCGCAACAATCACGAAAATCGCGGCAATGTACAAAAACGTCATCAGTTCGCGCATGTATTCGCCGAACGTGACGGAGCCCGGCTCACTCAAGGCGCGCTGAATGAGATCGTAAAAGCTACCGAACCATTCGTTGATCTCGACGTTCAGGTTCACCTGGTACTGGGTGGCGCCGAGGATGACCACCGAGATGATCCAGGCCCAGAAGAACCATTTACGGTTCAAGAAAAACGATCGGAACATGGGGCGGCGCCTTTCGAATCGGGGATTTTTTATAAGTATAGGAGCCCGTAACGGCAGGAGCAGGTATGTGCCGGGTTTTCAGTTGCTTTTGAAGAGGAAACGTTGGTCATACACGCCGATTTTATCGGCAGACCCTGTTTAATCTGCCAAGGCTACGCGCGAGATTGCAAAAATTGAGGCCGGGGTAGATACTAGTGTCTCACTTCTGAAGCGATTTGCGCAAATCTTACCCTGAGTGCTCGGCAGACCGATTGGAACCTGTTTGCGGCGCTTTTGTCGTCGCTGTTCTATTATTCTTTCAAAACTGGTGCGTGGCGCGGAAAGCGCCGGATGTAAGCCAGTATCCGGATCTGATTTATGGCGTCAAAAAACACTGCAACCCAACAGTCCCGCGCGCCAACGCCAACGGGCATGACACGTCAGGCTCCTCTGATCGGCATCGGGCTCAAACTGGCCTCAACGATCGTGTTCTTTGCAATGGTGACGGTGCTCAAGATCGCCGCCGAACGTGTGCCGATCGGGGAACTCGTGTTTGCGCGGAATTTCTTCGGCGTCTTTCCGGTTCTGATGATGGTCGGGGTGCGCGGGGAGCTTGGCCTTGCATTCCAGACGCAGAAGCCCAAAGGACATCTTGTGCGCGCCTGCATCGGTTTGACTGCCATGGTGTGCATGTTCACCGCTTATGACCTGCTGCCGCTGCCTGATGCCACGGCCATCAACTTTGCAACACCGCTAATCGTTGTTGTTTTGGCCTTCTTCATGCTGGGCGAAACTGTCCGGATCTATCGGTGGAGCGCGGTCGCAGTTGGTTTTGTCGGCATCCTCGTCGTTTTGTCACCGCACCTGGGAGAAGGGGATTTCGACAACTCCGCCACCTTTGGGGCCATCGCTGGATTTATGGGCGCTGCCTTTGCGGCCCTTGCCATGATCACGGTCCGGAAGCTGTGTGTGACCGAGCGTACCTCGACCATTGTCACCTGGTTTTCCTTGTCGGCGACCGTGATCTCGCTTCTGACCATTCCAGCCGGCTGGATCTGGCCGGACCAAGCCTGGCTCATCCCGGATCTGGAAACAGCGGGTCTACTTGTGATGATTGGCCTGTTCGGCGGTGTGGGGCAGATCCTTTTGACCCAAAGCTACCGGTATGCGGATGCGTCGACCATCGCGCCGTTTGATTATGTAAACATGCTCTGGGCGATCCTGGTGGGCTGGGTCGTCTTTTCCGAGGTGCCGGTTCTTGAGGTGATTGTGGGTGCGGTGATCGTTATGGCCGCCGGGATCTTCGTGATTTACCGGGAGCACCGGCTTGGCCTCGATCGGACCAAGGACCGCCGGGCATCGACACCGTCCAAGTCTTGAAGAAATGCCGCGCGGACAATTTCGCGCGGCTTCATGCCGGATGGTCAGAACGCCTTGAACGTTATGATCGACTTGGTGTCCTGGATGCCGTCGATCGGGTGCACCTTCTCATTGACGAAGTGTCCAATGTCAGTGCCGTCTTCGATATAGAACTTCACGAGAAGATCATAATCGCCGCTGGTGGAGTAGACCTCCGAAGCGATCTCGGCATCCGCGATTGCATTGGCGACCTGATAGGTCTTGCCGAGCTGACATTTGATCATCACGAAAAACGGGGTCATGGGGGCTCCTGCGGGCAAAAACGAACTGTGCCCCGACATCGCCTATCTATTGCAAACAGTCAATCGGCTGTTGGTCCTTGGATCACCGCGATCGCTAAGTGGGACTTGAAAACCCGCGCCTGGCTTAGTAGACAGATTTTGTCTCATGGGGGTGCCCGGCAATTGTGGATCGGGCTGAGAGGCGAATGGCCAACTCCTAGAACCTGATCCGGCTTGTACCGGCGGAGGGATTTGAGATCATGACTGATCTTTTACGTATTATCCGAAAAATGATGGCGCGGAACGCCGGCTCTTTGAACTTGAAAAGGGGCCAGGCATGAGTTTGTCGATTGCCGCGAGCACGCAGGCGCTGTCGGCGGATGCGGTCTTTTCCTTGCTGGAGCGGGTGCGGGCAAAAAGACCCCGTGTTCATGCCATCACCAATTCCGTCGCGCAGGGCTTTACGGCCAATGTGCTGTTGGCGCTCGGCGCTGTGCCATCCATGACGATCGCACCGGAGGAAGTTCAGAGCTTTGCAGCATCTGCCGATGCTCTTCTGATAAACCTCGGAACACTGGACAACAGCCGCCGTTTGGCGATCCCGGTTGCGATTGATGCGGCCACGGAAGCCGGGCGGCCAATCACCATTGATCCGGTGTTCGCGGATCGGTCACCGCAGCGCTGTGCCTATGCCAAAGAGCTTTTGCAAACGCTGCCGTCTCTTGTCCGGGCGAATGAAGCCGAGATGACCGCTCTCTTTGATGCGCGGGCCGACGTTGACGCCTTGATTTCGGAGGGAACGGTCTTTGCCGTGACCGGAGAAGAGGATCAGATCGAGAGCCGGGGCGAAGACTACCGGCTGCGCAATGGTCATCCTCTTTTGGCCAGAGTGACGGCCACCGGCTGTGCGGGGGGCGCGGTCCTCGCAGCGTTTGCGAGCGTTGAGCCAGATACAGCGCTTGCTGCGGCATCTGGCCTTTCCGTCTTCAACATTGCGGGCGAAATCGCCGCTTCCCGGAGCGGGGGACCTGGCAGTCTGGTTCCAGAGCTTCTCGATACGCTCTACAGCCTAACCGCCCGCGATATCGAAAGCCGTCTTCAAACCGGCTGACATCCATTCCAATAGTATTGTGCGGAGGGCACCATGACCGCAATCGCGGTAACAATAGCAGGCTCGGATTCCGGCGGTGGGGCTGGCATTCAGGCGGACTTGAAATCCTTTACGGCAAATGGCGTCTACGGGGCGAGCGTCTTGACGGCGCTCACGGCACAAAACACCCTTGGTGTTACGGCGATCCATGATGTGCCGGTCGAGTTCGTGCGCGCGCAGATCGATGCCGTCTATTCGGACCTCGCAGTGACTGCCACCAAGATTGGCATGCTCTCGCAGGTGCCGATTATTGAGGAAGTCGCAGACGGTTTGAAACGCCACCAGACCGGACCAGTCGTTCTGGATCCCGTGATGGTGGCCGCATCCGGAGATCCGCTTTTGGCGGAAAGTGCGGTCGCAACCCTGATTTCCAAGTTGGTGCCCTTGGCCGACATCATCACGCCGAACCTTCATGAAGCAGCCCGCATGCTGGAGTGCGATGTTGCCCATAGCGAAATCGATATGCAGCGCCAGGCCAAACAGCTGATCGACGTCGGGGCCAAGGCTGTTTTGTTGAAGGGCGGACACGGCGACAGTGCGGAAAGCGCCGACCTTTTGATAACTGAAGACGGTGAAAGCCTCTGGCTGCGCGAGGACCGCATCGCGACAGATAACACCCACGGCACCGGTTGCACTTTGTCTTCTGCAATTGCTGCCGGACTGGCCAAGGGCAACGCGCTGGGCGACGCTGTGTCCAGTGCAAAAGCCTATATCCAAGAAGCGATCCGCCATGCGGACGAACTCAAGATTGGACAAGGTCACGGACCGGTCCATCACTTCCACGCTTTTTGGGAGGGCGCACAATGAGTGATGCATTGAAAAACAGAAAAAACCTCAGCCGCCGGGACATGCTTGTGGGCAGTGCCGTTGGAAGCGCATCGATTCTCTCAGCGCCAGCGGTGATGGCACAAGGTGCGGTCACCGAATGGAAGCTGGTGACATCCTGGCCGAAAAACCTGCCAGGTCCGGGTGTCACGGCTCAGCGGATCGCCGATCAGGTTGCGTTGCTCTCAGGTGGTGCATTCAAGATCCGTTTGTTTGCGGCCGGCGAACTGGTGCCGGCGCTCGGTGTGTTTGATGCCGTCTTAAACGGCACTGCGGACATGGCGCATACAGCCTCGTTCTTCTGGCAAGGCAAGATCCCGGCCTCCGTCTATTTCACCGCGGTCCCCTTCGGTCTGCTACCGCATGAACATATCAGCTGGATCGAGCAAGGCGGCGGGCAGGCGCTTTGGGATGAGCTATACGCGCCCTTCGGCATCAAACCGGTGATGGCGGGTAACACCGGTGTTCAGATGGGCGGCTGGTACAAGAAACCGCTCCAAAGCCTTGATGATCTGCGAGGCCTGAAGATCCGGATGCCAGGGCTGGGTGGAGAAGTGATGCGCAGGCTTGGGGCCGCTCCGGTTGGTTTGCCACCGGGTGAGTTGTTTCAAGCACTACAAACCGGTGTTCTGGATGCGACTGAATTTCTCGGTCCCTGGTCGGATCGGGCCATGGGCTTTCAGAAGGCCGCGAAATATTATTATTCACCTGGTTTCCACGAACCGAACGGGACGGGCGAGGCGCTGTTCAATCAGGCAGCTTTTGATGCTTTGCCCACGGAATTCCAGGCAATTCTATTGGAGGCGTGCCGCGCTGAGAATGGACGTGCGCTTGCCGAGAGCGATTGGGAAAATGCCGGAAGCCTGCAGTTGCTCCAGCAAGAAGATGGCGTTGAGGTCCTTTCCTATCCGGAGGACATTCTTGACGCCTTGCGCGTAACGACTGGAGAAGTGCTGCTGGACACGTCCCGTCAGGATCCGATGAGTAACCGCATTTATCAAAGCCACCAGACCGCTTTGAAGCGTCTTTCGCCTTGGAGCGATGTTGCCATGCGGCGGTTTCTGAGCGCGCGTGATGGACTTGTCTGATTTGCAACTATAGCGAGTGAAGGCGTAGGTGCAGCTCGACCTGTTTGGTTAGCAGTTTCGGCTCGTTAAGTTCGAGACTCCATATGTATTGTGTCTGAAATGCGGGTATTTGATCATAAATACATCCGCATTTCTGACATTGGAATGACTTTTTTATCTCACTCGATTGGCCATATCGTGGGCGGTGTATAATGCTGATTTGGGGTTTTTTGGTTTGCCAATGAAGCGATTCAGTCACCAAAAAACATTCCAGGCTCGCGCAAAACGCCGGTATTCCCTAGGGTTATGTGTGACAAGAAAGCAACGCGCAGCAAAGAAAGAAAGTGAAGTATGACGCTTTGGTAATGTGCCTAAAAAATGTGCATTTGTATGGTTGGTCGCGGTCATCCTCCAAAAGCAGTGTCTGATGATATGTTTATCCGGCTATGAGCACTTGGTGCGTGCGCCGGGCGTTCGTGAAAACCCGTATTTTGCAACGCAGCAACCGTGTGCGCTGCAATTAGAGATCGCATTTCGTGGTTGAAAGGCGACCGTTTCTTTTAGACCCTGCAGTCAGTGTCAAATTCCTCCCGGGGGGGAGGAGGATTGGGAGAAACGTAAAAATGCGGGCAACCAAGAAAATCGTACTTATGACGTCGACAGCCATTGCTGCCTCGATCGTCGCAAGTGCAGCCTCTGCGGGCGGTTTCGCCCTGCGCGAGCAGAGCGCATACTACCAAGGGACTTCCTTCGCCGGTAACGGTACCTCCAGTTCGTCGATTTCGTCCATGTTCTGGAACCCGGCAACCATCACGTCGATGGACGGTAAGATCGTATTTGAGGCTCACAACGCCTTCATCATTCCAAAGTCCGACATTACCGGTTCGAACACCGTTCCAAATTCACTGACCACGCCGACCGGTCTGATCACGACGTCTTTTGACACCGGTGATATCGGCCACGATGCTTGGATCCCGGCGTCCTACACGTCTTACAACTTCAACGACAAAATCTACCTTGGCGTTGGGATTAATGGTCCGTTCGGTCTTTCCACAAAGCCGGACGACAGCAACTGGACCGGTGCAGGCTACAACCGGTCTTCCAAGATCTTCTCAATCAACCTGAACCCGGTCGTTGGCTACAAGATCAACGAGATGTTCTCTGTCGCGATCGGTCCGCAGATCCAATATGCGGATGTTCGCCTGACGAATGCCTCAGCGTCTCCGACTATTCCAGGCGCTACCCTGTTTCCGGGTCAGCAGCTTGATGGTGACGGTGTCGGCGTTGGTATGACGGCCGGCGTCACGATCAAACCAACCGCGACCACGGAAATCGGCATCGGTTACCGCTCTGCGATCTTTACCGACATTGATGGGACGATCGCTGCTCCAAACCCGGCGAACCCGTTCACGACGGCCGTCACGAACGTGAAAACCGTGCTTGCAACGCCGGACATGGTCACTCTTTCGGCAAAGCAGAGCATCACAGACGACATTCGTGTCCTCGGTACTTTCGAGTGGACAAACTGGAGCCGCTTGAAAGAGCCGCAGATCACGGCTGATGCGACCGGCGCCACCGTGACCACGCTGCCGTTCAACTACAATGACGGCTACTTCGTCGCGCTCGGTGGTGAGTACGACTTCAATGACAAGCTGACCTTCCGCGCCGGTGCAGCGTATGAGTGGTCACCGATCGATGATCAAATCCGGTCTGCGCGCCTTCCGGACAACGATCGTATCTGGGTAAGCGCCGGTGCGTCCTACGTCTTCAACGAGCACTTCTCGTTTGATCTTGGCTACACGCATATCTTTGGTACAGACACCGATCTGAACCTTGTCCCGGGTCACCAGGACTACAGCGCTTCGAAGGGATCGCTGACCGGTTCCGTCGACTCTTCAGTCGACATCCTGACAGCGTCAGTTCGCATCAAGTTCTGATCAGCTGCCAGACTGGTTTTGAAAATTCTGCCGGCCCGCGATCGCGGGCCGGCTTTTTTGTCAGAATGCTGCCGGGTAAAGGCCGCCGTCCATGAGAATGTTCTGCCCGGTGATGTAGCCGGCGTGTGCGGAGCACAAAAAGGCACAGGTCTGGCCGAACTCCTCGGCTGTTCCAAAACGGCGTGCGGGTATTTCCGCAGCCTGGCTTGCGCGAATGGCTTCCACTGTCTGACCGGACTGTTGTGCGGAGCGTTCAAACCCACCCCTCAGCCGGTCCGTATCCATTTTGCCTGGCAGCAGATTGTTGACCGTGACACCATGCGGAGCCAGCTGGCGGCAAACACCTGCCAGGAATGCTGTCAGACCGGCGCGGGCGCCGCTGGAAAGGTCCAGGCCTTCAATCGGCATCTTCACGGACAAGGACGTGATGTTGACGATCCTGCCAAAGCCACGGGCCTTCATTCCGGGGGTGACCGCCTGGATCAATTCGATCGGTGTCACGAAGTTCTGGATGGCACCTTCCAGCAAGGCAGCGCGATTGAGTTCTGTATAGTCCTTGCGAGGCGGGCCGCCATTGTTGTTGACCAGTATGTCGGGCTCCGGGCAGGCCGTCAGGAGAGCGGTTTGTCCTTCCGGTGTTGAAACGTCGGCAGCGATGACACTGACCTTGACCTGAAAGGTGTCCGTCAGATGCGCGCGGGTTGCTTCCAGGGCATCTTTATCGCGCCCGTTAATCACCAGGTCACATCCGGCCTCTGCGAGCGCTTCTGCGCAACCTCTGCCAAGCCCGCGGCTTGATGCGCACACGATTGCCGACTTGCCGCGCAATCCCAAATCCATGATCGATCTCCCAAATTTCGAAGGTGAGGTTTGCGAGACCATATGAAAGGAAACCCGCTGCGGCTATCCCTTAAGCGATGGACCTGCATGATTGTGAGTCCCTGAGTGAGCGCGCTGAAACGCATATGTTGGCGCGGCTAAGGGAAAGACCCTCCAATGACTTTAGGAAAACGCAACGTCAGGCCGCCTCAAACCCCGTCTGTCATAATAGTGAAACTTGAATCGCGTCTATAGCGGTCCAATGGATCTAGGAGACGTGCAATGTCCACTTCGGAGACATCGCGGCATTACAGGGCCTTGTTTATTTCAGACGTACATCTGGGCACTCGCGGGTGCCAGGCAGAGCTTCTGCTTGACTTCCTGAAGGACAATGACGCCGAGACAATTTATCTCGTCGGCGACATTGCAGATGGCTGGCGGTTGAAGCGGTCCTGGTATTGGCCGCAGCTCCACAACGATGTGGTTCAGAAGATCCTGCGCAAAGGCCGCAAGGGCTCTCGAGTTGTCTATATTCCTGGAAATCACGATGAGTTTCTTCGCAGCTTCCTAGGTACGCACTTCGGCGGTGTGGAAGTCACCGACAGCATCATCCATGAAACCGCAGACAATCGGCGGTATCTGGTGATCCATGGGGATCAGTTCGATGTGGTGATCCGCCATGCCAAGTGGCTCGCGTTCTTTGGGGACAAAGCTTACGTCACAGCGCTTGGTGTCAACACGGTGCTGAACGCCGTGCGCCGCCGGCTTGGCCTGACCTACTGGTCTTTGTCAGCTTGGGCGAAGCTGAAAGTCAAAAATGCAGTCAGTTTCATCGGGCGCTTCGAGGAGGCTCTTTCCGACGAAGCGCGTCGTCAGGGCGTCGACGGTGTCATCTGCGGTCACATCCACCATGCAGCAAGCCGTGACGTCAACGGCATTCACTACATCAACACTGGCGATTGGGTTGAAAGCTGCACAGCGGTTGCCGAACATCATGATGGAACCTTTGAGGTGATCAGATGGGTAGAACAAGCCCAAACCGGAGCCCAAACGGCGAAGCCACAGGAAGCTCCGGTCGCCGCATGAGTTCCATTCTTGTTGTCACGGATGCCTGGCATCCGCAGATCAATGGCGTCGTGCGCTCGCTTGAACGCACAGCTGACGAACTCCGCGCCATGGGCGTTCGCATGGAGTTTTTGACCCCGCAGGCATTCAAAACACTTCCGTGCCCGACATATCCAGAAATCCGTCTGTCTTTGACGCACAAGGGCACCGTGCGGCGGATGATGGATGAATTCGACTGTGAACATCTGCACATAGCGACCGAAGGTCCGCTTGGCCTGCTTGCAGCTGCGATCGCCAAAAAGCGCGGACAGCCGTTCACCACCAGTTATCACACACGGTTTCCAGAGTATGTTTCTGCCCGGATGCCGGTGCCGTTGTCCTGGTCTTATGCCTGGATGCGTCGCTTCCACAACGCCGGCAACGGCTGCATGGTGGCAACGACTTCGCTGGAGAACGACCTGAGAGACCGCGGCTTCCGGAACTTGATGCGCTGGTCGCGCGGGGTCGACGAAAATCTCTTCAAACCCTACGAGGGCTCTGTCCTGCCGCAGGATTTGCCTGGGCCGGTCTTCATGTATGTTGGCCGCGTTGCGATTGAGAAGAACATCAAGGCGTTTTTGGACCTGAAACTGTCCGGCTCTAAGGTCGTTGTTGGCGATGGACCTCAGCTGGATACGCTGCAGAGAGAATACACCGACACGCTCTTCACGGGAGCGAAAACCGGTGAAGACCTGGCGCGTCATTACGTCAGCGCTGATGTTTTCGTCTTCCCGTCTCTCACCGACACGTTCGGCAATGTCATGCTGGAAGCGCTGGCGTGCGGGGTGCCAGTTGCTGCCTATCCGGTCATGGGGCCGCTGGACGTGATCGGCGATACCGGCGCCGGTGTTTTGTCCGAAAACCTTGCGGAGGCATGCGAGGCCGCTCTCGATATTCCGCGCGACCACTGCCGGAACATTGCACTCAATTACACTTGGGCAGCCAGCAGCCGGCAGTTCCTGGACAATTGTATCGCCGCTGCTGGCGGCGTGGCACAGGCCAACGCGGCAGAGTGATCTGAAAGTCTCAGAAGCTTTAAAATATTGGTGCTGCGGGATTTTGTAACCCTCACAATGTTGCCGTTGTCAGGCCATGGGGTAGCCGGTACTCCTGTCCACATCAGATCCTGAATGAGGTGGCCACCATGACCGGCGCGACAGCAGAACGACCTTCCTCCAGCAGCGTAGCCGTCACTTTCGACGATGTATTGGAGGCAGCTGATGCCCTGGAGGGCGTTGCTGTCAAAACCCCGCTCTTGACCAATCCCGCTCTGGACGAGCGTGTCGGCGGGCGTGTGTTGATCAAGCCGGAATGCCTGCAACGCAGCGGCTCTTTCAAGTTTCGTGGCGCTTACAATTGCTTGCGGCAATTGGACCCGGATGTCCGGGCCAAGGGTGTCGTCGCTTGTTCGTCGGGGAACCACGCGCAAGGTATCGCATCCAGTGCCAAGATCTTTGGCATGCCGGCGACGATCGTCATGCCTGCCGATGCACCTCAGGTGAAGCTGGAACGCACTCGCGGATACGGTGCGACGGTCATTACTTACGATCGGGCCACCCAAGACCGCGATAAGATCGCTGCCGAGATCTGCGCCGAAACCGGCGCGACGTTCGTGCACCCTTACAATGATCCTGCCGTCATTGCCGGGCAGGGGACGGTTGGCCTGGAAATGGCAGCGCAAGCAAAAGACCTTGGTGTGCGGTTGGATGATGTCCTGGCTTGCACAGGTGGTGGAGGCCTTTCCAGCGGGATTGCGCTTGCGCTTGCAAACACTTCCGCGGAAACGGTGTTCCATACAGTCGAACCGCAATTCTTCGATGATTACAAACGGTCTTTGGAGGCAGGGGGATTGCTGTCCAATCCCGCCAAATCCGGCTCGATCTGTGATGCGCTTCTTTCTGAAAGTCCCGGAGAGATCGGATTTTCGATCCTGCGTCAATTTTCTGGGGAAGGATATACGGTCACGGACGAGCAGGTTCTGGACGCTGTGGCGTTTGCGTTTTCCGAGCTCAAGCTGGTTGTCGAACCCGGCGGCGCCGCTGCGTTGGCCGCACTGCTGTCCGGGAAACTTGACCTAAGGGAGCGGACCGTCGGTGTCGTACTGACGGGCGGAAATATCGACCCTAAGATGTTGTTTAAGGCTGTTTCGCGTTAACGCGCTGTTAGTGGCTGACCCATTAGGCGGATAATATCAGTCCTGTTCTTTCTCGGAGGATTCGCGAAAGAAAGGATGGTGCGGAAACAACCGTGGTGTCTGCTGAATTGCGAAGCAAAACCAGGAGGTTACGTTACGTAGGGGTATGCTCTCTGCTGATGCTGCCGTCCTGTCTTCCTTGGCATTGAATACCTGGTGTTCCGTCGAAACCCGCCTCACGAAGGGGCGTGTTACGTTGATTGGCGGGACAGCGTTGGCCTGAGGGGGACCAGCACTGGCTTGCAGGGTTTATGGAGCCAATATGCAGAACCAAACGCTAAAGGGCAGGCTGGCGTTTTTCCGTTTCACCGAAGAAGATCGCACACTTGCGCGATCGATCTGGCCGACACTTTCCTCTCATTTGCCGAGGATCATGGACGGATTTTACGACCATGTAAAAACAGTCCCGCATCTGTCGACAATGATCGGAGACCAGGAAGCCCGCCTGATCTCGGCGCAGCTCTCTCATTGGGAGCGCATGTTCAATGAAGGACCGACCGAGGCGTACCTTGAGCGCTCCATCCGGATCGGATTGGCACATGTGCGCATCGGTCTTGATCCGAGCTGGTACATCGGCGGGTATTCCTTTGCCTTAACCCAGATCTCCGACGTGCTGCTGACCAAGCGGATGATGACCACTGCCAAGCGCTCTAAGGTCATGGCTGTGATCACCAAACTGGTGATGCTGGACATGGACATCGCAATTTCGACCTACCACGAAAAAATGGTGGCGGACGCTGTTGCCCGGGAAGACGGGCTGAAGTCCGCGATTGCCACGTTCGAGACTTCACTCAGCGGTGTGGTCGGCGAGTTGAGCTCTACGTCTGACGAGTTAGAGAATTCCTCTCGAGATCTCAGCCGGGAGACCGGCTCGATCGCAACCCGCATGCAGACCATGGACACTTCCTCCGCGGAGACCGCGAGCGGTGTGCAGTCCAGCGCGACGGCAACAGAGGAAATGAGCGCCTCGATTGTTGAAATCGGGCGTCAGGCCGGGCATTCACGTGAAAAGGCTCAGCAAGCAGTTCAAGGCGCCCAGAACACCAATGAATCGGTCACCAAGCTGGCCGGTTTTGCGGATCAGGTGGGGTCTGTCATCGGCTTGATTTCTGACATTGCTGAACAGACCAACCTCCTTGCACTGAACGCAACCATTGAAGCGGCTCGTGCCGGTGAAATGGGTAAGGGCTTTGCCGTCGTTGCGGCCGAGGTCAAGGAGCTGGCAAGTCAGACGACGAAGGCGACTGAAGAGATCACCGAACAGATTGCTGCGATCCAGCAGGCAACCCGGCAGTCTGTCCAGGATATTGATGGAATCACCACGATCATCAGCGAATTGTCAGAGATCGCCAACAGCATTGCGGCGGCCGTGGAGCAGCAATCTTCTGCAACGGCGGAGATTTCGTCTGCGGTTCAGATCGCGGCGGTCGGCACACAGAGCTTTACAGATGAGATCGCCGCTGTGCGCGGGTCGATCGATTCAGTCGATGGCACGGTTGAGACGATCCATGAAACGTCATTGACCTTGAAGAACAGGGCTGCGCGTCTGAGCGAAGAAGCGAACCAGTTCTTTGACAAGATCAAAGCCGCATAACTTTGAACAAAGAGGGGAGGCATCGTTGGCTGATCTTCGGGTCTGCCGACGATGCCTTTAAAACTCTCCGACAAATGCCGCGCAAGGAAATGAGCGCGGCATTTGCTTTGGTGCGACAAAGAAAAAGGGCGCCTGGAATGGGCGCCCTTGTCTCTTGACAGTGTGAAGATCGATCAGTTGAACAGAGCCTGTCGTTCGGCCTCGGTCAGCTCCGTCAGCGGGTCAGCGCCGTCGTCGGCATCTGCTTCCTGCTCGACCAAAGCCCAGTCGGCATCAGCTTCTGCCTCTGCTGTTTCCGCTGCCGGTTCGCTGTCGTTGGCAGCTTCCGGCTCGCTGACTTCCGCATCGAACAGTTTGTCGATCGCGGCTTCGTCCAGGACTTCATCGGCGTGGGCAGCCGCAAACTCATCGGCGACCGGATCGGCTACTTCAGCTATATCTGCTGCTTCCGTTTCCTCGGCCGCAGGCGCGGATGCAAACATGTCATCAATCGCGGCCGCATCCATCGGTTCGCTATCGCCCGCCATCAGGGCATCGATGTCCGCTTCACCCATTGGTGCTGAAGCTTCGCTCGCAGATGTGTTGCCGGGCGCTGCGACTTCGTCCAAAGCGGCCTCAAACACGTCGCCGCTGACAGACATCAGCTCATCGACGCTGTTTTGAGAGACGCCCGCGCCATCACGCTGCGGGCCGTTCAGCAGGTGAGCATCCGGGCGGCTGTCGACAGGACCAGCGGTGTCATCTGCTTCGAGATCTTCAATGCCCCAGATGTTTATCATCAGGTTGATCCGGCTTTCGAGATATCGCAGCACCTGGACCACCTTGTTGGTGCGCTGGCCGGTCAGATCCTGGAAGGAACAGGCCATGAAGATTTCTGTGGCCTTCGCATCAATATCGTCGCAAGTCGCATTGTCTGCGCCGTTTTCGCGAAGAACCCAGGCTTTTTCCTGGATCTGCTCGGCAGCTTCCAGAATCGACTGGGTTGCGCCTTCGGTCTGCGTCACGATCGCATCAAGCTCATGAGAGGCGTCGACAAAGCGATTGCTTTCGTCGCCGTCGTCCTTGATGTTGGCGATCTCCGCCTTGGTGCGCTCAATTGCCTCGTGCATGTCGGCAATATCCAGGCGGATCTTGTCGAGATCCGGAACTTTGCGCTGGCGGGTGACGACTTTCTCAAGACGTTGGATCGCGCCGAGGATCTCGGTCGTTTCCGGGGTCTTGTTCCGGTTCAAAAACTCTTTTAGAAACCGACGTCCCCGATCGGATTCCATCAAGGTCTGTTCAAGCGTCTGATATTCGGCTTCGCCTATCAGCTCCGGTTCTACCTGTTGTGTTTCCGCTTTCATAAGGGCGCGATTCTCAACTCTGCAAGGGCCGTTTGGTATCCAATCCGGACAATTCCAAAATCAGGGTAAACTGAAAATCGTTAATATTCTTTTGGGCCTCAAAATCCGGTTCGGTTTGCATGTTGAATTTGACGTCGGCCCTCAGCGCGCGTGTCTCCGCCTTGTTCGGGGTTCATTTTTTCGGCTATGGGCTATTTCTCCCTTTCTTTCCGGTCATTTTGGAGTTCGAGGGGTTTTCCGCGGCCGAGATTGGATTTGTGCTGGGGGCCGGGACGGTTGCCCGGATTGCCGCAAGTCCGCTTTTGACAAACCTGGCGGACCGTACCGGTCAGCGCCGGTGGTCCATCTTTGTTTATTCTCTCCTTGGAACCGTCTTCATCGCGCTTTTCGCCCTTGGAAATGGTCTTTACGTTCTGGGCGCCGGGGTGATCGGCTACATGGTCTTCAAGGCGCCGGTGCTTCCGCTCAGTGATGCCTATGCCTTGGATGCTGCGCGCAACACGGGCGCGGACTATGCACGGATGCGCCTTTGGGGATCTGCTGGGTTTGTTGCTGCCAATCTTGCTGGCGGATTCCTGGCGACCGGAGATACCGTTTGGGTGATGCTGTTTCTGATTGGCTTGGCGTCGCTTCTGACAGGCGGCGTTGTTCTGTCACTTCCGCGCCAAAGCGGAGCCGGGGCAAGCGAAGGTTTGGACGAAGAGGCCGGAGAAGCGCCCTTCAAAACGGTTTGGTTTTGTCCGGTGCTCATCCTGCTTGGCTTGTTCCAGGCAACCCATGCGGCATTTTATGGGTTTGGGACGCTCTACTGGCAAGCCGCCGGGATAGCAGACGAAACAATCGGCATCTTGTGGGCTGTCGGCGTGATCGCTGAGATTGCGCTTTTCACAGTTGCCGGAAAGATCGCGCTTCGTTTCGACCCACCGGTTTTCCTGATCGTTGCCGGGATTGCCGCGGTCGCCCGCTGGGGCCTGTTCCCGTTCGCGGATACGCTGGTGTCGATGGTCGCGATCCAGCTTCTGCACGCGCTCACCTTCGGCGCTGCACATCTGGGCGCCATTGCAATTCTGGCGAAAGTCGTTCCAAGCAAATGGGCCGGGACCGGCCAGGGTCTGCTTGCCACATCAATCGGCCTGCAGATGGCCATTGGTTTGAGTGTCTGCGGTGCGTTGTACGAGGTGGACCCGGATCTGCCGTTTTATCTGATGGCAGCAATCTCGGCAGCCGGAACGCTTGTAATGCTGACGCTGACGCCGATGGTGCGTCAGCGCATGGCTTCAAGCTTGGTGCGTTAAAACTTAAGCGTTAGCCCCACAATTCCGGCCTTGGCGGGAACAGCGTGCTGCCTTCGAAGATCAGTCCCGGTGCGCGGTCCTGCGTCAAAAGAAGAGGCCCGTCGAGATCCACATAGTCTGCCCGCTGCGCCAATAGGACCGCGGGGGCCATGGCCAAAGACGTGCCGAGCATACAACCGACCATGATCTCAAATTCAAGCGCTTTGGCCTGATCCAGAAGCGCCAGGGCCTCCGTCAAACCCCCGGCTTTGTCGAGCTTGATGTTGATGGCATCATATCGGCTGCGCAGATCTTCAAGCCCATCCCGTGTGTGCAGACTTTCATCCGCACAGATCGTGATCTTGGAGCTGAAATCCTTGAGATGGCTGTCATCCTTGGAGGGCAAAGGCTGTTCAATCAAAGCAACGCCGGCGGCTTCACACGCTGCCATGTTCGTCGCGAAACAGCTGGCGTCCCAGGCTTCATTTGCATCAACGATCAAGGTGCTGTCCGGTGCGGCCTTGCGAACAGCTTCTATGCGCTCATCGTCGCCAACCCCGCCAAGTTTTACCTTGAGCAAGGGGCGATGTGCGGCCTTTGCTGTCTTTACCGCCATAATTTCCGGTGTGCCGACACTGATCGTGTAAGCGGTCGTGACCGGTGAAAGCGGCGGGATCCCGGCAATCTCTGCCGCCGGCTTTCCGGACTGCTTGGCTTCAAGGTCCCAAAGGGCGCAATCTACGGCGTTGCGTGCAGCACCGGCCGGCATTGCCTCTTGCAGCGCATGGCGGCTCAAACCGTCTTTCAACAGCGGTGAGATCTCCTGGATCTGCTCCTGAACGCTTTCCATGGTTTCGCCATAACGCGCATAGGGCACACATTCGCCGCGGCCGATGTGATCGCCGTCCTTCAAAGTGGTGACGAGCACATTGGCATGGGTGCGGCTGCCGCGGGAGATTGTAAAACCGCCCGCGATCTCAAAGCTTTCAAGGTCAATGCTGACGCTGCGGCTCATGGGGTGCCGAACTCCGCGGAGACCTTGTCGACCACGGCTTCCATGCCATAGCGGATCGGATCGGTTGCCGGAAGGCCATGGCGCTCGCCCAATTTTGCCAGAAGCGCAAGCGCCTCATCGTCATCCAGAGCCTGGGTGTTGACTGCAATGCCGACACATCGAATGCCGGGATTGGTGAGCTTGCCGCACTGAATGGTCATATCGATGACCTGATCGACGGTTGGAAGCGGTGTTTCAACACCGCGCATTTTGGTTCGCGTGGGTTCATGACACACAATAAAACCGTCGGGTTGCGAGCCATGAAGAAGGCCGAGTGTCACGCCGGCAAATGACGGGTGGAACAAGGAGCCTTGGCCTTCCACCACCTGCCAGTGATCTTCCTCTGTCGCTGGGGAAAGCCACTCGGCAGCGCCGGCGATGAAATCAGCCACAACGGCATCGAGAGACAGACCCCGGCCTGAAATGAAGACACCTGTCTGCCCGGTTGCGCAGAACGAACTGGTGTAGCCGCGTTCATTCATCGCCTTGTCCATCGCAAGGGCAGTGTATTTTTTGCCGACAGAGCAGTCTGTTCCGACGGTCAAAATTCGTTTGCCCGGGCGTTTGATGCCCTTTCCGGTGGCGAAAGTCATGGAGTTGTGGCGCACATCGTGGAGTTGGCGGCCGTTTTGGGCGGCTGCTTCCTGGATTGCCGGAATGTCGCCGAGTTTGACATGGAGCCCAGAGGCAACATCAAGGCCTGCGTTCAGCGCTTCAACCACCGAATCAACCCAATGATCCGGCAAACGTCCACCGGCATTGACTGCGCCGATGACCATCGTCTTGGCACCTGCAGCAGTTCCCTCGGCGATCGACATGTCCGTCAGACCGGTATCTGCGGCACAGCCATCGAGCCGGACCTGTCCGACACACCAGTCTTTCCGCCAATCAACGATGCCTGTTGCGGTCTTGGCTGCCAGGGCATCGGGGACGTCACCGAGAAACAAAAGGTAAGGGCGGGCAATTTCCATGGGCAATGCTTTCATCTGACTGCTGGACGTTAATCTTTACAATCAGGTATACGGGGGGAAGTTGACGAGCGGCAAGGGGCAACTCTCCGGAATGGCATTCCTGGAAAAAAACAAAGCGCCGGAATTGCACCTGGACACCGATTCCGAGGGACATCAGTCCCTTATTCTATCCGGAGACTGGACTGTCAGCACTCTTGCGGATGCTGACCAGCAAATCTCCAAGCTGAATGTCGCCAAGGACAAACTGACGTGTATCGATGTTTCAGGAGTTGATCATCTGGACACAAGTGGTGCCTGGTTGATCCACCGCACCCGTGGGCAGCTGGAATTCAGCGGCCGGAAAGTGCAGTTGACCGGGGTGACGCCCATCCGCGAAAGCCTGTTTCACGAGATCGAGAAGCATCACCCGCCGCGCTGGCAACCAGACCGGTCCGGTTTCACGATTGTCGGTTTTCTTGAAGCGACCGGGCGGCAGATGGTTGAGGTGTATAAAGACACCCTCGCGATGCTGCATATCCTTGGATCGCTCGGCATCGTCCTGTCGACCGTTCTTTTACAGCCCAAACGCCTTCGCAGCATCGCAATCGCCGTGCAGTTCGACCGCAGCTGCATCGGCGCTGTCCCGATCGTGGCGCTGATGAGCTTTTTGATCGGCGCGATCATTTCTCAACAGGGCGGATTTTACCTGAGGCAGTTTGGCGCCGACATTTTCGTCGTCGATCTGGCAGGCATCCTGGTGCTTCGGGAGATCGGCGTCATCCTGACGGCTATTATGGTGGCCGGACGGTCCGGGTCGGCGTTTACCGCCGAGCTGGGCGCCATGCGCATGCAAGAGGAGGTCGATGCATTGCACGTCATCGGCTTGAGCGTGACAGAAGTTCTGGTGCTGCCGCGCATTCTGGCATTGATGATTGCCTTGCCGATTTTGACCTTCGTGGCAGATATCTCGGCGCTTTTTGGTGCCGGTCTGATTACCTGGGCGTACCTCGATATTCCACCTGCAGCGTTTCTGACGCAGCTTCAGTCGGCCATCACTGTGAACACCTTCGTCGTTGGTATCATCAAGGCACCATTCATGGCTTTGATTGTTGGCCTGATTGCCTGCGTTGAGGGCCTCAAGGTGGAAGGGTCGTCTGAGTCGCTCGGCCGGCACACCACCATGTCTGTTGTCAAAGCGATCTTCCTTGTGATCGTCGTCGATGGATTGTTCGCAATGTTCTTCGCGGCCATTGGGGTATAACGACGAGATGGCAGTGTCAGACATCGAACAAACCGAGCATGCTGCGGACCAGCAGGAGGACCGTCCGGAAAACATTCTGTCGGTTCGCGATATCACCGTCGGTTTCGGCTCCAAAATCATCCTGCAGGATCTGGATCTCGATGTGCACCGTGGGGAAGTGCTTGGCTTTGTTGGTGGGTCTGGCACCGGTAAGTCGGTGTTGATGCGCACAATTTTAGGGCTGACAACGAGGCGGGCCGGACAGATTTCGGTATTCGGTCACGATCTTTCCAGTGCGTCGGGCAAGACCCGCAAAATGATCGAACGGCGATGGGGCGTGCTCTTTCAACAAGGTGCGTTGTTTTCGTCGCTCACCGTGAAGCAGAACATTCAGGTGCCGATGCGCGAGCATCTGAAATTGTCGCAGCGCCTGATGGACGAACTGGCCACCTTGAAGCTGGAATTGGTTGGGTTGCCGCAGGATGCCGCAGACAAGCTGCCTTCAGAGCTTTCCGGCGGCATGGTGAAACGGGCAAGCCTTGCCCGCGCCCTTGCACTCGACCCGGATTTGGTGTTTCTGGATGAACCAACGTCCGGCCTGGATCCTATTGGAGCTGCCGCGTTCGATTCGTTGATTGGCAATTTGAGTTCCACGCTGGATCTGACCGTTTATATGGTTACTCACGACCTCGACAGTTTGCATTCCATCTGTGATCGCATCGCAGTTCTTGGGCAAAAGCGTGTTCTTGCGATCGGGCCAATGGAAGACATGATGAAAAATGACGACCCTTGGATTAAGTCTTACTTCCGAGGGGAGCGGGCTCTGCGCCGCACATGAGGTTTGAGTGAATGGAAACCCGCGCGAATTACATATTGATCGGCGCATTTATGATCGCGATCCTGATCAGCGCGTTCGGGTTCATCTATTGGCTCGCTGTGACAGCTGAGTCGCGTCAGAATGTCGAAGTCAAAATCCTGTTTCCCGGTGCGGTCACCGGTTTGCCCGTGGGGGGACAGGTTTTGTTCAACGGCATCAAGGTCGGTGACGTGGCCTCGCTGGATTTTGCGCCGGGTGACCCAACCAAGGTTTTGGCAACGGTCCGGATCCGGCCATCCACGCCGCTCCGCGAAGATACCAAGGCAACATTGAATTTCACCGGCTTGACCGGTGTTGCCTATGTGGATCTGATCGGCGGAACAAGTTCCTCTCCGCTACTGTTGAATCCGGATGGCAGCCAGAACCCGAATAACATCCCACTCATCAATGCCGAGCGATCGTTTTTTGACGATATCGTGGATGGCGCGCGGGACGTTCTGAAACGCGCGGATTCGACCATGAAAACCGTCGATCAGCTGCTTCAGGACAATGGTCCGGCGATTTCCAAAACGATCCAGAACGTTGAGACGTTCTCAGATGCTCTTGCTGCGAACTCTGATGGCGTCAAAGACTTCATGGCAAGCATCGGAAAGGCTTCGGATGCGTTTTCAAGCCTGTCTGCGCGGCTTGAGGGCCTGGTGGACGAAGGCGAACGGCTTCTGGCAGCGGTGCCGTCCGATAAAGTCACGGCCATCGTGGACGACCTGCAGACCTTCTCGGGAAGCCTTGGCAAGGCGAGCGCAGATATCGATACCCTGATGGCTGATGCTCAAAATGCGGCCAAGGAACTGACCGAGTTCACAGAACGCCTCAATGATGGGCTCGGCAACGTTCAAAGCATTGTTCAGGCGGTGAAGCCGGAAGACATCGAAAAGGTCATGAAGGGCGCGGCAGCGCTCGGCGAAGTGCTGGAAAAGCGCTCGGGTGACATTGATGAACTGGTCGTGGCCACGTCCAGCACGATGCAGGGCGTGAACAACATTGTAGAGATGCTGCGCGCACGCGAAGGCACCATCAATGACGTGATCACTGGAACGCGCGATATCGTTGGCAAAGTGGATGCGATCGTCACCCGTGGCGTTGAGATTGCCGCGGTAATTGATCCGCTGCGCGTCGACGAGATTGTTGCATCCGTAGCCACACTCACTGAAGGACTGAACATCTCTCTCGTTCGCGTCGATGAGATCATTGCAAGCGTTGATCCGGCCACCATTGGCGAGACCGTCGACAGTGTTGCGAGCATCGTCGACAACTTCAACAATCAGCAAAGCCAGATCAACGAAATCATCGCTTCGACAAAGTCCACGATTCAGAATTTCGAGGCGGTTTCAGCAACAGTTCGTGGCCAGGATGACCGGATTGCAGCGCTCGTCGAAGATGTACAGGTCGCGGCAGAACGGTTCGCATCCACGCTCCAGTCTGCCGATGAACTGCTGCGTGCTGTTGATCCGGAAAAGATCGCCAATATTGTCGGCTCGGTCGAAACTGCGGCCAGTGGCCTTGCTGGAGAAGATGGCATCCCCGCAATCCTGCAAAGCGCGCGTCAGGCCGCGGACAACGTTCAGCAAATGACGGCGGACTTGAGCAAACGCACACCGGATGTCGATCAGATCATTACCGATGCGCAGCAGATGACCGCGACCCTCAACTCAACATCGGTCCGGGTTGAGAGCCTTGTCGAGAAGGTCTCCGAAATGGTTGACGGTGACGGTGAGGGCTTGATCAAGGAAGCAACGCTTGCAGCGCAAGCGATCCGGAAGGTCGCGGTTGCGTTTGAGAGCCGTGCCGATGCCATTGCAGGTGGTTTGTCGAAATTTGCCACCCAAGGGTCGGCGGATCTGACATCCGCATTGGCGCAATTCAACCGTACGCTGGTCTCGATCCAGCGGGCTGCGCAGAGCTTTGAACAACGGCCGAACCGCGTAATCTTCGGTGGTGAAGAAGTGCCGACCTATCAAGGCGGGCGCCGCCGGTGAGTACAGGGAATAGGGGACTGACGGGGATGACACAGGCAAACAGCCGACTGAGCCGGCGGGCGTTTATCAGCGCGCTTGGCGCTGGCGCCGTGGTGTCCGGTTGCGCCAGTTCCGGTCCCGACGCCTTTTATAGCTTGCAGGCTGCCGATGTCGGCGGCTTGGCGGGACGATCCAGCCGTGTTCAGGTGCTTGTAGCACCGCCTCGCGCGCTTAAGGCACTCGATACGACCTACATCGCGGTAGTCGACAGCGGTCCGGTCTATTCATATTTCCCAAATGTTGCCTGGGCCGACACGCTCCCAAATGTGGTGCAGAACAAGTTGCTGCAAACCCTCCAAAACACGGGACGGCTGCGCGGCGTCGGACTGCCGGGTGATGGCCTGCTGATCGACTATCAGCTTCAGACGGATATCCGGGCGTTTGAATTGAATATTGAAGGCGCCAACCGCGGTGTGGTTGAGATTGCAGCGCGGGTGGTCAATGACCGCAATGGCCGGACAGTTGCCAACAATGTGTTCCGGCGGGAAACCCCGTCCGGCAGCTCCGGTGTTGAACAGGCGGTTGAAGCCATGAACCAATCGGCAGAACAGGTGTTCGCTGATATTGCTGCCTGGACGCTCAGAAACGTCTGAGCGCCCGAGAGCCCAAGGGCGTTTTCCTAGATCAGTGCCAACGAGAGTGCCGGGACGGCTATAAGCAGGCCCAAGCGGAGGATGTCGGCTGCCCAGAAGGGCAGGATGCCGGCGAACATCGTGCGCAGCGGCACATCGGTCAGAACCGAGCGCAGCACAAACACATTGAGGCCGATGGGCGGTGAAATCAGGCTGATTTCAGTTACGACCACGACGATGATGCCGAACCAGATGAGCACCATTTCCGGATCGCTCAACGCGCCAGTGCCGAAGTCCAGAGACGTAACGAGCGGGAAGAACACCGGCACGGTCAACAGGATCATCGACAAGCTTTCCAGAACCGCGCCAAGGATCACGTAGATCAACACCAGAACGAGAATGACCACATAGGCATTCACATCGAGCGATTGGACGAATTCCAGAAGGGCGTCGGGAACCCCGGCATAGCTGATGAAGTTGGAGAAGACTTCCGCGCCGATGATGATCGCAAAAATCATTGCGGTGGTCCGCGCGCAATTCAGTCCCGCTTGGAACAGCTTTTCGAACGTTAAGCCGCCCGAGAACAGTGCTATCAAAAACGCTGTTGCAGCGCCGATCCCCGCGGCCTCGGTCGGCGTGAAGAACCCGCCATAGATCCCGATCATGATGATCGCAAACAGGCCAAGGACGGCGAGAACCCCCCAAACATCCTTGCGTTCAACAGGGATGTCATCGTGACTGGACGGGGCGAGATTAGGCTTCAAAAGCACCGTTACATAAACCGCCGCCATGTAGAACACGACCCCCAAAAGTCCTGGAATGATTCCGGCAACAAAGAGCTTGCCGATATCGGCTTCCGTCAAAAGGCCGTAGATGATCAGAATAACACTGGGTGGGATCAGGATGCCTAGGGTGCCGCCGGCGGCGATGGAGCCCGTTGCCAGGCTGTCGGCGTATCCGGCCTTGCGCATTGATGGCATGGCCACTTTCGACATGGTGGCCGCTGTTGCAAGCGAGGACCCGCAAACGGCTGAAAACCCGCCGCAGGCCACGATTGTTGCCATTGCCAGGCCGCCACGCATCTTGTGAAGTGCCCGGTGCGCCGTCGTGAACAGGGACTGGCTGACACCTGAAATGGTGAGCAGATTGCCCATCAAGATGAACAGCGGGATGACCGACAATGTGAAAGACAGGCCGGTGTCGAAGGCGGCATTGCCGAGAAGGTTGAAGGCTGCGTTCCAATTGCGCAGCATTGCGAAGCCGGCCGTGCCGACGATAATCATGGCAACGGCGATCGGCACACGCAGCAAGACAAGGCCGAACAGGGCACCAAAACCAATCAGAGCCTCAAGCACGTTTTAGGCCTCTTTGCGAAAACGGGAGTAGAAGAAGACAGCGGCGGCGATGGCCGAAACGCTGAAGGAGGCAGCTCCGAGCCAGCCGATGAGATAAAGCGGGATTTCAAGGGAATCCGTTACCTGTTCGCGGCGCTGCAGCTTTTCAGCGTGCTCGGTCAGCTCAAGCGCAATCAGTATGAAGATACCGATCGTGCAAATTCCGGCGATCAGCGTTCCAAAGCGCTTCAAAAACCGGCTTTTGACGCCGTCCAGAAGCTCAACTTCGATATGTTCGCCGGCAAGTGTCGTCAATGGCAGAGCTAGAAAGATGAGTGTGGCCAGCAGCAGCTCGGTCAATTCATAAGCGCCAGTGACCGGGCTGTTGAAGAGATACCGGGCAACCACGTCAACACATGTCAGGCCAATCAAAGCGAACAGCACCACAAGGCATGCCCCGCCAAGGACCGCATTGATAACAGGCCGGACCTTTGAGGTCCGGCCTGTCGTCGATTTATGAGAGCCGTCAGTCACGATCAGTTGCTGACGTTGGTTTGGGCGCGGAACTCGCTGAGCGCCGCTGCGCCGTCAAAACCAGTGCCGGAGACGGCCTCAACCCACGCACTTTCGTGTTTGTCGGCCAGTTCCTTGATCTTGGCGAGAACCGGGGCAGGGGCATCATAAACTTCGATGTCTTTGTCCGCGATATAAGCTGCGCCGCGGGTATCTGCGCCGTCCCAGACACCACCTGCAAGTTCTGCGAGTGCTTCCCCTGAGACTTTTTCAATTGCCGCCTGATCTTCAGCAGAGATACCGTCCCAGACGTCTTCGTTCATGACCAGGAACCAGGACGTGTTGTAGATGCCGCCCGGGATCTTCATGGAATACTTGATGTGGTCGGTTAGGTTGAACGCCTGAAGGGCTTCCATCGGGAAGGTAACACCGTCGATCACGCCGCGGGAGAGCTTTTCATAGACTTCGCCTGGTCCCATGAACTGCGTGGTGATGCCAAGGTCCTGCGACAAGCCAGCGATATAGCCGCCCGGTGTCCGGACTTTCAGACCGGAGAAGTCGTCGGCGGATTCGATCTTGCGCTGATTGTTGTGGAACATGCCCGGGCCATGAACCCAAAGGCCAAGCAGCTTGGTGCCTTCATGTTCTGCCTGGGCGTCCAAAGTACCGCCATACACATTCCAGTAGGCTTTGGAGCCGTCTGTGGCCGTGTCGGCAATGAAGGAGAACTGGCCGATGCGGGAGCGCAGGAAACGGTCGTCCTTGGTGAACGAGTGCAGGCCATAGGTGATATCAGCAACCCCGTCAGCGGCGAGGTCGTAGTGAGCCGGTGGCGGGCCGAGCGGCTTTGGCAGAACACGGACCGTCACACGGCCTTCTGTCGCGTCGGCGACCTGCTGAGCCCACGGCTCGATAACGCCTGTCACGACCGGGTGTTTCGGCGGCAGCCAGGACGACAGGACAAGTTCATCCGCGGACGCTGTGGCGGTGAAGCCGGTCAGTGTTCCGGCGGTCAGGCCGGCCAGGATCGAAAGATGCTTCAAGTGTTTCACGGCGGTTCCTCCCATACGGTCTTTGCCGATCAAAATGCTTTGCCGCTGTAACAACGGGTTCGTCGAAATTAGTTGCAATTGAAACTAAGTCAATCGTAAAATCTTGTAAATCGGTACGCCTCAGCAGAGCAAACCGGTTACAATCGAGCCAAATCGGGCAAGGAACAGCATGACTGAACACGGAAACGAGACGGATTTCACACCGAGCGGCTTCCAGCTGGAAACATTTTTCCCGTATTTGGTCAGGGTGTTTTATTCCGATGTCACCCGGGCGCTGTCTGACGTCTACCAGCGCGACTACGGCATGGCGCCGGCCGAATGGCGGGTTATGGCCATTCTCGGTTCCAGTGCCGAGGGGCTGCAGGCGAGTGGGATTGTCCATCGGTCGAGTATGGACAAGGTCGTGGTCAGCCGGGCCGTCAAGCGCATGGAAGACCGCGGTTTCCTGACCCGTCAATCGAACGAGGCCGATGGCCGGAGTTATCTCCTGTCTCTATCGGAGAGTGGGCGATCCGCCTTCGAAGATCTGGCGCCAAAGCTGTTGGCGGTCGAGCAGAAGATGCTTGGCGGATTGGCGCCGCAGGAGATCGAGGCGATGCTGGATATCATGACCAGGATCCGGGCAAATCTCGACGTTGAAGCCGGGGAGACGGGCGCATAATTGCACAATGAACTGACGCCGAAATTTTGTCTTCAATAAAGAAAAGAGGCGGCCCGAGAGCCGCCTTTTTGTGTTTCAAACAGAAGCTGTCTCTTAATCGAGCCGGCCGCTGGCATGCGCGAGCATGGTGTAGACCTTGCCCGTGTCTGAGGTCAGGTAGGTCTGACCGAGCATGTTGTCTCGGTCATTGCGGGAGACCTGAGACAGGAGCTGCTCGAAATCGGACACGTACCGTTCGACAGCGGTCCGGAACTCCGGATCACGCGCATATTTCTGACGGATCTCATCAAAGGTTTGCTGGCCCTGCAGTGTGTAGAGCCGGCGCGTGAAGACATGCCGTTCACCGCTGCGGTAGCGTTCCCAGAGGTCGATGAAGGTCTCGTGGTCGATCGCACGGGCGATGTCAACAGACAGTGAGTTCAGGCTCTCCACCGTTTGCAGCGGCGAACGGCCCTGCTCGGTATCGGACGACGCATCGTCATCTCGCGAGGCCCGGCGCAGCAGATCGGAAACCCAGCCTTTCCCGGTCGAACCAGACGTGTCCGGCTGTGCAGGCTGTTGGCGGCGGGTGTTGACCGGACCGCGGGCTTCTGGCTGTTGCGGAGCCGCTGAGCGCGGCTGAGCAGGCTGCTGTGCAAAGACCGGAGCTTGCGGGAGCTGCGGAGCAGGGGCGGGCGCTGGGGCCGGCGCAGGAGCTGCCGACGCTGTTGCTACCTGAGCCTGAGGCTTGGAGATGTCGAGCGCGTTCGATTGTTTTGCAACAATGTCCGACAGCTCGGTCAGGGCGCGGATTTGCTCGTTGACCACCTTACGGAGCGCTGCAGAAGACTCTTCTGCTTCGTCCGGCAGGTTGAGCACGCCTTGCTTCAGCTCGTTGCGGGTCGCCTCCAGTTCGCGGTGGACGTCGCGGGCCACATCGCGCATCCGCGTTGCCGCGTCGTTGAACCGGTCTGATGCATCGCTGACCGTTCTGCTCATTTCCGCGATGATGTCGTCCTGAGCGGCACGGATGGCATCGCGGGCCTTCTGGCCTTCCATTCCAGCTGTCAGGCGCATGCTTTCGAACTGCTCGGAGACTTTCTTGGAAGCAGCTTCTGCGGCCGCTGAGAGCATGCCGGCGGCATCGCGCGCCTTGTCGTCTGCGGTTTCCAGCGTTTCCGACAGGGTCTGGGTGAACGAGCGCATGAGCGTGTCGACAGCTTCTGTCTTCGCCAGAAGTGTATCGGCGACCTCTTCGATCGCACTCTTGCGGTCTGTGACACGGGATTCCACGGAGCGGTTTGTGTCTTCCAGATACCGAGCCGCTTTTGTGAGCTCTTCTGATTGGTCACCAAAGCGGTTGGTCAGGTTCTGGATATCCGCAAGTGTGGTTGCCGTTACATCGCGCAGATTGCTGACCTGTTCGTCGATCAGGCTTGTTGTCGAGTTGGTCTCGGACACAGCCCGGTCGACAGCTGAGCGGAATTCGCCAGCACGGCGTGCCAGGTTGCCTTCCACTTCAGAGAGGTTCTCTCCGGCAGTAGACACGATCGCCTGCAGGTTCGCGTTGGACGTCTCAATCTTGTTGAGGATGTCAGTGACGTCGTTCTCGAGCCGATGTTTGGTATCGGTGAGGAGGCGAGTTGCCTGATCACTGCGCTCATTGATGGAAGCAACAATCCGGTCGCCGGCTTCAACCAGAGACCTAGTTGCGTCCAGCCCGGTATGCGCAAAGGTGTCGGTGACATCCTTGCCCTTGACCGTGATGGCTTCAAGAATGGCTCCGTGAACTTCCGACAGGCGGCCGGTGAGGTCATTGGCGCGCATTTCAATCGCGGAAATGAGTTCGTTGCCATCCGTGCCGACGATTTTGGCCAGTTCACCTGAGCGCGCACCGAAGGCTTCGTTGAGCGCGGAGGCTTTGTCGAGCATTTCGGTGGCGACTTCGTTGCCGCGATTGACCAACAGGTCGGCGGCTTCGGAAACCGCGCTGTTGACCCGGGTACGGATCATATTGGCTTCGCCAGACATTTGACCGCGGATCTCTTCAAGCGTGCGCGCAAGTGTCATGCGTGCCTGTTCGCTTTCGGCGGACAGGTTGCCGGAGATTTCCGCAATCAAGCCCGACAGCTCGCTGCGGACCTTGTCGCTTTCGCCGGTGAGGGAACCGGTGAATTCGGCCAGTGTGCCAGCGTAAAGCGTACGGGCTTTTTCGCTCTCTGCGGCCATGGCGCGGGCAGCGTCGCCGACTGCTACCAGAACCAGTTCGCGGATCTTGGCGCTTTCGCCGGACATGGCTCCAGTTGCCTGTTCCATGGTCTGGCTGATCTGGACGGCTGCACGCTGGCTTTCGCTGGTCAACGAGCCGCTCGCCTGTGCAACGGTCTGGGTGATCTGCTCGGCAGCTTTCTGGCTCTCGCCAACCAGGATGCCGCGGGCTTCGCCAACGGATCCAAGAACGATCTGGCGCATCCGGTCGCCTTCGCCGGAGAGCTTCGCGGTCGCATCGTTCAGGGCACCGTCCACGATCTCAACCGTGCGGGTGCGCTCATCGGCAAGCGATTGAACCGCGCTGGCAACGGCTTCCTGAACCATATCGCGGAGGCGCGTGCTTTCTGTCGACAGGGTCGCACCGGCCTCGGAAATGACAGCGGTCAGGATATCGCGAGCGCGCTCGCTTTCGCCCGTCAGTGTGCCGGAAATGCTTTCCAGGCGCTCATTCAGAACAGTTTCCAGCTGGCTGGCGCGCGTGTCGAGCGTTTCTGCGACTTCGAACACTTTGGCACCGAGGGAAACATTGATTTCAGCAATGCGCTCAGACAGGGATTCCGTGAGTTGCTCGCTCTGTTTGCCTAGGACCGAACCGGCTTCTGCCAGGCGGTTGTCGAGGGCAGAGGTCATTTCGTCCTGACCTTCAACGAAGGCCTGAGCGATCTCCTTAGTACGCGAAATCAGGGTATCGGAAATCTGACGTGCACGGGCATCGAGGGTCTCGTCGATCCTGTCGGTGCCGCTGGTCATGGTTGCAGTCAGGAGCTCTGCCTTCTCGGCCATGGCGCCTGCAGCTGTATCTACATGTGACGTCAGTTTGGTGCCGATCTCATCGACACGGTTTGCAAGTGTGTTGCCCGCAGCTTCAACACGCTGGCCAAGTTGCAACGTGATTGCATCGGAACGGTCCGCAAGGACATCCGTGATGTTGCGGGTCTTGTCCTCCAACGTGTCGCTGATGACGGTGGTACGTTGTTCGATGGCATCGCCAAGGATCTGAGTCCGGGATTCCAGCGCAGCTTCAAACGCAGCCGTGCGTTGGTCCAGGGTCAGATCCAGCGTGTTTATGTGGCTGCCAAGCGAGGAGTCCATCGTGGAAATCCGCTCGCCGAGCGTGGTGTCCATGGTGGTCACACGCTGCTCGAGAGACGCATCCATGGTCGAGATGCGATCGCCGAGCGTTGCATCCATGGTCGTGAAGCGATGCTCAAGGGACGTGTCCATGGCCGCGATGCGGTCCCCAAGGGACGCGTCCATCGTGCTGATGCGCTCGGTGAGCGTGGAATCGATAGCCGAGAACCGCTGATCCAGGGACGCATCCATGGTCTCGATCCGCTCGCCCAGCTTGCTGTCCATCGTTTCGATGCGATTGCCGAATGTAACGTCCAAGGTCGACAGACGGCTGTCGAGAGCTTCCGACAACAACAGAGTTTTGGTGTCGAACGCATCGATCAACTGACCGCCGCGATCGGTAACGATGGTTTCCAGCTCACCCAAACGGTTGGCAAGGCCATCGTTGAGGGCCTGGCCGCGGACTTCGATGGTCTCCGCGATCTTGCCGCTAATCTCATTGATGTCGCCAGCAACGCGGTCCCCGCGGCTGCCGATGAGCTCGGCGAGCTGAGTGCCGGTTTCGGCGAGTTTCTGAGTAAGAGAGCCGGTTTGTTCGCCAAGACCTGCAGCGAACTGGCCGGATACGCTTTCCAGGGTCTCGCGGAAGCCGATGGTCTGTTGTTCAAGGATGCTGGCCATTTCGTTGCTGCGGGCAGCAAGACGCTCGTCCAGCTCGGTGCCGTTGATCGAAATGGCCGTGTAGATCCGCTCGGAGATATTGTCGAGCTTGTCGGCCAATTCGCCGCCGCGGACCGAAATGGTCTGTGTGAGAGAACCAGCTGTTTCGTCCAGTTTGGCTGCGATTTCGCCGCCGCGCAGGGACAGGTCGACAACGATGCTTTCGCCAGTGCCGCGCAGGATTTCTGCAACCTCGGTGGAGCGGCTGGAGAGGGTCTCGACGATCTCCGCACCCCGGATGGAAATGGTGTCGGTGACGGTCTGGCCTTTTTCGGAAATGCTCTCGACAACCCTGTTGCCGGTTTCCGCAAGCGCCTCATCCAGATGAGTTACGCGGGTGTCGACCGTTGTCACCAGCTCTTCGGTCCGTGCCGTGATGGTGTCGATCAGGCGGCCGGATGTCAAAGACAGGTTCGCGTTGATCTCTTCGCCACGCGCCGTGATGGTATCGCCGACCTGAGTCCCTGTGGTTTCAAGCGCAGTGCGGAATTCATCCGCCTTGCTGCTCAGCGTATCGACCACTGTGGTGCTCGACGTGGTCAGCGTTTCGTTGATCTCCAGGCCGCGCTTGGTCAGGGTTTCGACGAAGGTGTTGGCGGTCTCGGCGAAGCGTTCGTTCACCTCATTGCCACGGTAGGAGAGGGTCTCGTACATCGTGGTGCCGGTTTGCGAGAGGTTCTCGACGAGCTCGGTGCCGGTGGTGGACAGGCGGGCCACATAATCTTCCGCGCGAACGGTGAGGGATTCAACCATCTCGTTGCCGGAGGCGTTGAGCGTTGCGCCAAGGGACTCGATCCGCGAATCTACGGTGCTGGTGAGTTCTTCAACCCGGGCATTCACCGCGTCGATCATCCGCTGGGTCGCTTGGTCGACATTCGACCCGAGCTCACCAGATGTGTCAGAGAGCTGAGAGGCAAAATTCTCGTGCGCGCCGGCGATCGTCTCGCGAACCCGCTCGGCGTTCATGACAATCGCTTCGCGCTGTGTGACCAGCTCCTCGATCAAAGACCGTATTTTCAGCTCATTGTCGTTGTAGGAGCGTTCCAGCGAAGACACTTCGTTGTGAACCAGAACCTCCAGTTCACTGGCCCTGGCGATGGCGCGTTCAATGCCGTCGCCCATAGCGGCGACTTCGCGGCGAATGGCCTGACCAACGCTCAAGATGGATTCCTTGGCCATGTCTTCCGGTTCGGCGAGGCGAAGTGCAACTTCGGTCATGCCGCGGGCAACGATGCGCATTTCCTGCGCGCGCCAGATCATCATGGCCATGACAAAGAAGAAGATGATCGGGACCACAATCCCGATGGCGGCCAGGATCATGTCCGGAGACTGCATCAGCGTTTCAGCATCCGTGACGCCAGCAACCCGGTCGGCGAACGAAGACATGAAGAGGCTGGTGCCGAGCGCGGCCCAAACGGCGCTCAAGGCAAATGCACCCCAGAAAGGCGCTGTCGATGGCCGGCGTTGCAGTGCGTAAATTAGATTGCCGATGTTCCGGCGGTCGTCATTGGCAGCAGGCGGTCGACCACCGCGGCCACGGCGACGGGCCGGGCGCTGGTTGTCTTTGTCCGCTTCGCTGTTGTCCGCAGTCTTGGCCGCGCGCCGTGACGGGCGCTCATCGCTCGGCGTTTCCTGTTCCGCCGGTTGATCTGCCGCTGAAGCTTCAGGGCCGCCGAAATCAAGCTTGAGCGCTTCTTCAACCGCAGACAGAGCTGCTTCCGCCGGATCTTTCGCCTTCGTCGGATTTGCCATTTTTGGGTCGCCTCACATCCGTACTCTTTACACACCGGTGATCTCAGGCAGCTTTTCGCTGTCATGAGGGTCAACCGGATGCGCCGATCTTGAACCGAGACTAACACTGTTTCCGGTTCGGATCATAAACTCTGGGAAGGGCCGCCGCTGACCCGCTGCAACCATGAAGGTTGACAGCATTCTCCCCATCTTGCCGCATCAGTTACTGTAATGGCACAATCTCTCCTAACGAACAAGAAACAGCAATCGCCTGAATCACTTAGGAGGGGGATCTCATGCCTCAAACGAAGCAAAAGCACGTAACGGAAAGCGATGCTGGGCCGGGAAAAAAATCTGCACTTAATGCAGGCAGTTTGTCGCCTGCACAAAAGCGCTGGTTGAAATCAGGACTCGCCCAGCCGGGAGGAAAGTTGCCTCTCTTTGATCATCAAGGCCGCCAGGTTCCCGCCCGCACGATCCGTTCCTGCATCGATGCGGGTTGGGCAGAGCCTTGGTTTTCCAACCCAATCAAGCCTGACTGGCTGGTTTGCAAGCTCACTGCAGACGCGTTCGAATTATTGACCGCAAGTCAAAAAAACGAAAAAAGTTAATGCGAATCATTTTATTAAAATTTTAGCGATTCAGGAAACCTGCGAAAAAGCAAGGGGTTTTTCCTCTGGTTCGGCGCAGGCCCTTAATGCTCGTTAACCAAGAAATCAATTTTTTGGGGACATGCCCGAATTTGCAATCGTGAAACGCCTGATTTAACCGGGCGTTTGGGTCTTCGCTGCACACTCATACCCCTGTAGAGCTTGCGGCAGGGTGCCGCCAGGCATGTGTTGAGTATTTCGGAGCACCCTTATGGCCCCTTCATCGATGGCACGCGTGTCAGGACGCGCCAGTCCCGAAGCACCAATTGACCTGGTGCAGCTGGCGACAAACACACTGGGCAACCGTGATCTCGAGGTTCAAGTTCTTCACTTGTTCAAGTCGCAATCCCGAATGACGCTGGAGCGCTTGGAAAACGAGACGGATCCTTCTGTTCGCGCCGATCTCGTTCACACGCTCAAGGGCTCAGCGCGGGCGATTGGTGCTGCGCGGGTCGCTACGGCTTGTGAGTGTCTGGAAGGGGACTTGAAAGCTGCACCCAATGCACCGACGACAGGTCTCGTTGCGGCGGTCACGGAAGCCAACGGGTATATCTGCGATCTGCTGGAAGGCTGATTTCTCTCAACGCCAGACTCTGTATTCCATCCATAAATGGCATGGTCCTTGACCTTTTGTCCGGAACCTTTATGTCGGGTCATCGAGAGACACTTTTATCCTTGGACGCGAATATGCCAAAAATCACCTTTGTAACTGCCGATGGAGCCCGGACGGAAGTTGATGCCGCCGAAGGGTCCACGGTTATGGAAAACGCCATCAAGAACATGGTTCAGGGCATTGAAGCGGAGTGCGGCGGCGCCTGCGCGTGTGCGACCTGCCATGTTTATGTCGATGATGCATGGTCGGGTAAAACCGGTTCGCCGGAACCGATGGAAGAGGACATGCTTGACTTTGCCTATGACGTGAAGCCGATGTCGCGTCTGTCTTGCCAGATCAAGGTGACGGGCGACATGGACGGACTGGTCGTCCACGTCCCGGAACGTCAAGCGTAAGACGCTTCGCAGTTCCAATTGAAAACCCCGCTGGAGCGCTCCGGCGGGGTTTTTTGTGTCCAGTTATTATTCTGCCGGTTGGGCAGCTGGTTTGCGGAACCACCAATCAACCTCGTTCCCGTCATCCGGGTTGGACGGGATCATGGTCGAGAGGAACAAGCTGACGGCGGCCATTCCGGCGCCTGCCAGGAAGACGGCTGCCGGGGACACCAGCCAGACCAACCCGAAAACTACAGGGATGAAGACTGCAGCGATGTGGTTGATTGTAAAGGCAACACCTGCTGTCGGTGCGATGTCAGCCGGATCGGCGATCTTCTGGAAGTAGGTCTTGATAGCAATCGCGATTGCAAAGAAAGCGTGGTCGATCACGTAGAGTGCGGCTGCAACAGTCGCATTGGTGACGAAAGCATAGGTCACGAAGACCCCAATCAAACCGACATACTCCAGGATCAAGGCTTTGCGTTCACCGAAGCGGACGATCAGTTTGCCGATCTTTGGCGCAAGCAGCATGTTGAAGACGCCGTTGATCAAGAAAAGCCCGGCAACCTCATGAACATCGTAGCCAAAGCGTTCGACCATCAGGAAGCCGGCAAAGACTGTGAAGATCTGCCGGCGGGCACCGGCCATGAACGTCAACGCGTAATAGAGCCAATAGCGCTTCTTCAGGATCAGTTTCTTGTGCTGCGGAACACCTTCCTTGAAATGCGGATAGGCCATAATGAGGAATGCCAGCACGACAATGGTCAGACCACCAGCGATGGCAAAAACCACCGTGAACGACAGGTTGAACGTCTTCCAGGCAATGAAAATAAGGCCGTAAGCAATCAGCTGGGCGAATGAGCCCACAGCCAGGATCTTGCCCATACTGGCAGCCGCTGTTGCCTTGGGCAGCCATTGTAAGGACAGCGATTGCGCCATGGTTTCGTAATAATGGAAGCCGATCGACATGATCAGGGTCGTTATGTAGAAGCCAAGCGCGGTGGGGAAGTACCCGGTAATTGCAACACCGACGCCGAGGAGCAAAAGCGAGAGGTAAGCGAGCGTCTGTTCGCGCATCACAAGCAGCAGGTAAACGGCTAGGAAGCTCAGGAAGCCGGGAATCTCGCGGATGGACTGCTGGATGCCAATTTCCCGGCCTGTGAAGTCCAGCTCCTGAACAGCGAAATTGTTCATCAGGTTCCACCAGGCAGCAAAGGACAGCTGCATGGCTCCGGCCATGATCATCAAGAGGACGGCGGGCGAGCGCCACCCGGTCAATTCATTTGGGTTTGTGCTTTGTGTGAAGTACGTCATTTGTTTCTTGCCAAAAAAGTGGGTGCTGGCAGCGCTGCGGTTCGCTTGTACTTCGATTGCGCTCTTGCGTGTTAGCGCTGTTTTGTCATGATATGTTTCTGTTTCGCCAATCCCGTCGAACATCAAAAGGGGCAGGCCATGCCGATCCATCCGGAGCTATCCGCGTTTCCCGATCACGAGGTGAAGGCGAAGATTATCGGATATGCCAACAGCCAGAGAGCCGGACCCGGACATAACGGATGGCACTCTCACGACTCAGCCCAACTCTTTCACGTCATCAAAGGCTCAATTGCGATCGATACTGAAGTCGGGACCTTTTTCGCCCCGCCGGAGCGGGCAGTCTGGCTGCCGCCAAGGATTGCGCACGAAACCCGTTATCTGACCGATACTGAAATCCGGTTCGTCTATGTGAGTTATGACTACGCCCAGGATTTGCCGAAGACGGCGCAGGTCATCCAGGTGACAACCTTATTGCGGGCCTTGATCCTGGAGTTCATGTCCTACCCGCGCGCGGAAACCATTGATGGACCGGCAGGCCGGATCGCTGATGTCATTCTTGATCAGTTGAAAATGCTGCCGGCAGCGCCGCTTCAGCTTCCGATGCCGCAAGACCCGAGATTGAGAGACTTGTGCGATGGCTTGGTGCGCTGTCCCGCGCACGTTCCGGCGCTCGCCGAGGCCGCGGCACAAAGCGCCATGTCTGTCCGGTCCTTTGAGCGCCGGATCAAAGCGGAAACCGGGATGAACTACCGGACGTGGTGCCGGCAGGTGAAGCTGTTTCGCGCGCTGGAACTTTTGGCCGCTGGCCGCAGTGTGTCTGATGTCTCACACAAACTCGGCTACGAAGGGCCAAGCGCGTTTGTCGCGACCTTTCGGAAGGCATTCGGAGTAACACCCGGGCGGTATTTCGGTAGTCCGGACGGCTGATTGATCTGCCTCATGGCGAAGGGCCTCGGCGAAGGCCTAGTTTCCTCTCAAGAAATTTAAGGGAGTAACGCCATGTTCAAGAAAATCCTTGTTCCCATCGATCCGGCTGAACCGAAGTTTGCCGATGAGGCTCTGGCGAAAGCATCTCAGATGGCCCGCGACTACGGTGCCAAGATCCATCTGCTCGGAGTTTGTCTGGAAGTGCAGAGCTTCGTCGCAAGCCAATTGCCGGAAGGTTTTCAGGAAAACGAACTGAGGGAAACCGCTGGCATTTTGCAGAAGATCGGTGATGCGTTGGACGTGCCGGAAGGGGCGGTCGATGTCATGGTCCGGGTTGGATCGGTCTACCATGAAGTGATCGAGGAAGCCGAAAAGGCAGAGTGTGACCTTGTGTTGATGACATCCCACAAACCGGGGCTCTCCACCTATTTTATCGGCTCAAATGCCGCCCATATCGTCCGTCATGCACCGTGCTCGGTAATGGTGCTACGCGACAGCTGAGGACTTTGCCTGCTTCTCTGGAGGAGGAAGACGGTGGTGGGCGAAAGCCTGCCGCCGTTTTTTTGTTTCAGATTACCTGATTACCCGTCCGTGTCATGAGTGCTGCGACGGCGATATAGCGGAACGGATAGAGGTCCGGTGCGGCTTTCAGCAACTGAATGGCTTTTTCGTAGATCTGCTCAACAAGGGTGTTCCGCTGATCGTTTGCCGGGAGTGCATTTCTGAGAACCGCTTCAGTAAAGGCGCGGAAGAAATTGACGTAATCGCGCGCGTAAGCTTCCAGATCTCCGTCCGCGGAAAAGCGCTCATTGAAGGAAACCGGGATCTCGTAGGATGTTGCGTGGTTAAGCTCGAAAAGCCCGGCGGCGCCTAGGGCCGGATCGCTGACAGGACCCGTTAACTCCTCCAGTGTCCGCATATAGACCGGCTGATAGTAGGCCGCATAAACATCCTGCGATATCGAGCCGTTTTTGACGAAACAAAGAACCGCATCGTTTAGAAGATCATAGATCCCGTCGCAGGTGCTGGCGGTCTCATTTGCGCCGAACACCTGCAGCAGCAGCTTGCCGCCTGGCACCAGCTCCTTGGCTCGGGCTTTCAGAAAGGTCGCAATGTCTTGCCGCGCGAGCTCTGAAAAAGCCGCCTGATCTTCTTCGGAAACGAAGCCGTTGTTGCGGATAGCGCTTGGACCATTTGGAAAAATGTAGCCGGGCAGTGTTGCGATGGGCTTTCTGGAGAGGAAGCCGATCGCGTTGAACGTCGTCGCCATATGTAGGCTTCTATCCGGCAGCAGCTGGTCATACATGGAGCCACCAACAACGGACGAATAGACATTCGGCTGTCCAAAAACGGAGTGTCCCTCCGGCCGTAGAGAGCGCAGAAGGCTTGAGAAGTCATTGGTCGGGAGGTCGGAATGGATCGTCTGGATCGGCCGGTTTGTCCGCTGCAACAGGCGGGAGACGGGCCTGCTCAGCGCTGCGATTGAGTTTCGGCCTTCCGAACAGCCAAAATCGGCCAGACAGATTGGCCCGCCACCCTGGAGCGGCAGCGCATCGGCGGCGGCTTCCAGATGGTCAAGGACAGCAGCTGTTGCGTCCCACTGTGGTGTGGAGTTCTGATTGTAAAATCCGCCACCGGTCATGCCGGTCGTTGTCGCATGGGCGACAGGCGAGGCAGAGGCGGGCGTTTGTTGTCCGGACATGCTTTGTGCCCCTGTCGGCCGGTTAGCGGGCCAGTTCCTTCATGGCGTCCGTCAGTCCCTCCACAGTCATCGGGAACATGCGGTTTTCCATCAATTCCTGCATCATCTGGATTGAGGGTGTGTAACGCCAGTGTTCCTGGCGGACAGGATTGAGCCAGATGGCGCTGCTGTAGAGCCCGGTGACGCGCTGCATCCAGGCGGACCCTGCTTCCTCGTTCCAGTGCTCCACCGATCCACCCGGATAGGCGATCTCATAGGGGCTCATGGAAGCATCGCCTACAAAGATGATCTTGTAGTCGGACGGGTACTTGTGCAGCACGTCCATCGTTGGCAGCCGCTCGGTGTGGCGCCGCCTGTTTTCCTTCCAGACCGTCTCATAAAGACAGTTGTGGAAGTAAAAATGCTCCATCACCTTGAATTCGGACCTAGCGGCCGAAAAGAGTTCTTCGCAGACCCGGATGTGATCGTCCATCGATCCACCAATGTCGAAGAACAGAAGCACCTTGACGGCGTTGTGCCGTTCGGGTCGCATCTTGATGTCGAGAAGACCCTTGTGCGCGGTCGCCTTGATCGTGTGATCGAGATCCAGTTCCTCTGCAGCCCCCGTGCGGGCGAAATTACGCAGCCGTTTCAAGGCAACCTGGATGTTCCGCGTGCCAAGAAGCTGGGTGTCATCGAGATCCTTGAATTCGCGTTTGTCCCAAACCTTCACGGCACGCCGGTGCCGGCTTTCTTTCTGCCCAATCCGGACGCCTTCGGGATTGTAGCCGTAGGCGCCAAATGGAGAAGTGCCGGCCGTGCCGATCCACTTGTTGCCGCCCTGGTGGCGTTTTTCCTGTTCCTTGAGGCGCTCAGCCAAGGTCTCCATGAGCTTCTCAAATCCGCCCATGGCCTCGATCTGCGCCTTTTCCTCTTCGCTCAAGTGTTTTTCGGCGAGCTTGCGAAGCCAGTCCTCAGGGATCTCGGTGACGGGCACGTCGCTCATGAGCTCAAGGCCCTTGAACACGGTCCCAAACACCCGGTCAAACTTGTCGAGATTGCTTTCGTCCTTCACCAGCGACAGGCGCGCCAGATAATAAAAATCCTCAACGCTGCGCTCGGCCAGATCCTTATCCAGAGCCTCCATAAGCGTCAGATACTCACGTAAGGAGACCGGGATTCCGGCAGATTTCAGTTCGGTGAAAAAGGTTATGAACATGCGGCGAGATTAACGGTGGCAGCGGTGGGTGTCGAGCCGTTCTCATCGTTCAATGAGAATGCATGTGAGTTAGCAAAGAAATTAATAGACGATTTGCGTTTTTCTTCAAACTTACGTCTCACTTTTTCCGCTCCCAAGCATGCCGAATACTGCGCCAACCCCAGTCGAAAATAGATAAGTCAGCGTATTAAACATAGGCTCAAGAAATGGAGTGTCCTCGGCGCTTGGAAGAAAAACAGGCACAAGCGAGAACAAACAAGCAATCACTCCACACGCTGCTGTCAACGTAAGGACTGCTCTGAATACTGACAAAGAAGAGTGACTTTCCATCACTTCCTCCTCATTTATGGAGGAAGTGCGCTGAACGCACTTAACCCCCTAGGGTTAAACAAGCGTTCAGCATCAAGGATCAAAATTCGGAACACGAAGGTCGTGTTCTTTCCAGAATCACCTATTCGGTAACTTTACTATTAGTCCTGTTGCTTTGTCAAATAGACACATGCGTTGCCGAGAATTCAGCTGCCGTTTGTAGACCGGCCACCCTTGATGTCCGGATGGAGCGTCTTGCCAAGGATGTGGTGATCCCGGCCGATGACGTGATGGCCGGTGCCGACAATCAGCGGATCTGGCTGGCCGACCACGCGGGTGTTTTTGCCCGGATAGGGCAGGGAGGACAGGAAATGCTCCATGCAGTTGAGGCGAGCGCGTTTCTTGTCGTCCGACTTGACGATGGTCCAGGGCGCATCGGCGGTGTCGGTGTAGAAGAACATGGCTTCCTTCGCCTCGGTATAGTCGTCCCATTTGTCGAGAGACGCCTTGTCGATCGGGGAGAGCTTCCACTGTTTCAGCGGATCGACTTCCCGCTGTTTGAATCGGCGGCGCTGCTCGTCGGATGTCACCGAGAACCAGTATTTGAACATCAGAACTCCATCGCGAACCAGCATCCGTTCAACTTCAGGGCACTGACGCATGAATTCCAGGTACTGGTTGGGGGAGCAGAAGCCCATGACCCGTTCGACACCGGCGCGGTTGTACCAGGACCGGTCGAAGAACACCATTTCCCCGCCTGAGGGCAGGTTCTCAATGTAGCGCTGGAAATACCATTGTTTGCTTTCGCGCTCTGTCGGCTTTTGAAGCGCAACCACGCGGGCCGCCCGCGGGTTCAGGTGTTCGTTGAACCGCTTGATCGTACCGCCCTTGCCAGCCGCATCCCGGCCTTCGAAAATGAGAACAATGCGCTGATCGGTGTCCTGGACCCATTGTTGTGCTTTCAACAGCTCTGCCTGAAGGGCCGCTTTCCGTTTTTCATAGGGCGCCCGCTTCATCTTGTTGGCGTAAGGGTATTCGCCGGTTTCGAAAACATGATTGATCGCTGCCGGATCGCGCCGCATTTGGGCGAGCTGATGCAAGCGCTCGTTAGCTTCTTTTTGTTCAGCTGTTTCGGGAGCAGGGGCCGCCTGCGCCGGAGTTTTCCGGGTGCGTTTCGGAGCTGGCTTTTTGGCCGGTTCGGTCAAGGTCCCGTTGTTGGCGGGTGCTTGGGTTTTGCTTTCGGTTGTAAGTGTCTCTGCGGCCATTTTGCGTCCTCTCTTCGGGTCGCAAAATGGCTACGCCAGCAAAGTAATTTTTGCATTGATAAGGGTCAATTCCGTAGCGGTATTCCATTCAAGATACTTATGTTTGGTTAAATTGGTCTTGCAGATTTCGACTAGAGGTTGCTGGCGTGTTGGTGCCTACTTTCCGTGTTTGACCTTCAAGTACTTCAAAAGAGGATTTGCTGGTCAGATTAGCTTGTTATTTTGCTGTTCTTGGAGGCGGTCTCAGCTTCAGCGGAGGATAAAAGTTCGCCCATGAAGTCGGACACGCTGGGCCCCTTAGTTGCAATGAACGGCGCCGGCCGGCACACGGCAATCGCGGCAATGCCAATCCTTGCGGTCAAAATACCGTTGATGACACCCTCGCCAAGCCGCGCCGACAGACGTGCTGCCACACCGTGACCAAGCACTTGTGAGGCAAGGCTATCACCTGCGGCCATGCCGCCGGTAACTGCAAGATGGGCCAAGACGTGCTTGGCCAGCCGGATAAAGCCAAGCGTGCCCGGACGCCCGCCGTAAAGGGTCGACAGTCGGCGGATGATGCGGACGTTTTCAAACAACACCATCATAAGGTCGACCAACGCCCGGGGGCTGACAGCCGTAACGATTGAGACCCGCTTGGCACTGTTCATGACGATCTTGCGGGCTTCCTGGTCCAGAGCCTGCAAAAGATCGCGCTCAGCCAGCATCACCAGATCCTTGCCGTCGATGATCTCGCGCATATGGCCACTCAACGTCTTGCGTCCAAGCGCGGTCTCCGGCCGGTCCTGGTAAATGGCGAGGAGGTCTTTCAGGCTCTCTTGCGCCTTTTGCGCATCATCGGTGTCAGCGGCGGTTTGTAATCGCTCCCGGAGATCGTCGATGCGCTTGAGACGGAGAACACCGGCAAGTTCGCGTGCAGTCAGGCCAATCAGTCCGGCAACGGCGATGGCGGCAAGGGCGACGCCAAGCCATCCGAGCCAGTCGGTTCTGGAAAAGAGATCCCGGATCAGGCTGTCTATGGCCAGGCCGATGCTGAGGGAAACAAGACCACCGAGACCAACCAGAAGCCATTTGCCGAAGCTGGAGCCGGACTTGGGTGTGCTGGCCGAGGGGGGGAGGCGCGGGGCTTCCTCGTCAAGCACCTCTTCGGTGATCAATGCGTGGTCGGCAGATGGGTTTTCAGCATGGTCATCGGAGAGCTGAACCTTGCTGTCATCGAGACGGAAGGCGGCCGGTTTGCGGGGCGGGCGGTTGTTCGTATCGGTCATGCCAGACGGTCTCCGAGAAGGAATTCCAAGGCCCGGTCGAGGCGGATATGGGGTAGGGACAGTGTCAGGCCTTCTGCGGTCGTGTCCAGCTTCGGCGGCCGGAACCGCATAAACTGCAGTGAAGGATCAGTCTGACGTGGAGTTTGGCCGGTGACTTGAGAAAGTGATTCAATATCCTCAAAGAGCATGTTCGGGTTTTCCGGTAAGTCTCCGGGAAACATCGCGATTTCGGTATTGCCGTCGTAGGTTTCACCGTCGATCTTCTCGCCTGGCAGGGGGGTGCCGAGGATCGCCGGCAGCTTCTGGCCCTTGTGGCGGACACTGGCTTCCCGGGTCGCGCGCACGGCTGCGAGCGCAAGGACATTAACTTCAGCGCCCTTAAACCGCGCACGATCAGCGGCTCTGCCCACCAGGCGGTGGGTGATTGCTTCCAAACGGTCGTGATCGGTGCGGTGAACATGGTCGGCCTTGGTGGCAGCAAAGAGGATCCGGTCAATCCTACGGCTGAGAATGGACGACAGCCAGCTCCGGCGGCCCGGCCGGAATGCCGACAGCACTTCGCTGAGAGCAATTTCCAGATCCAGCATTGCATGTGGGCCCGCGTTTAGAGCCTGCAGGACATCAACGAGGACGATCTGCCGGTCAAGCCGTGCAAAATGGTTGCGGAAGAACGGGCGGATCACATGGGTCTTGTAGGCCTCGTAACGCCGCTCCATCATCGCGCGCATCGTGCCCGTCCGCGCCGGGGGCGCATCCGGGGCAATGTCGAGTGGGGCGAAGGTGAGCGCTGGAGACCCGTCAAGGTCGCCGGGCATCAGAAACCGACCGGGTGGCAGCATCGACAAGGCATGTGCATCCGCGCGGCATGCGCTCAAGTAGCTTTTAAAAGCCGCTGAGAGAATCTGCGCAGTTTGTTCATCTTCCGGCGCATCCGCTTTTGCAGCGGCTTCATTCAATGCCTCAAGGTAGGGTCCGGCAATCGATGATCGGTGCTCTTTCCGTGCCCGTGCAACAGCCTCGGCTGAAAACGTTGCATAGTCCTTGTCGAGCAAGGGCAAATCCAACAGCCATTCGCCGGGATAGTCGATGAGGTCCAGATGCAAGCGCCCTGGCCCAAGTTTCCGGTAAACGTAGGAGGCACTCTCATAGTCGATGGTCAGTCTGAGCTCCGACACTTGCCGCGTTGACTGCGGCCAGATCCGGTCTTTGACCAGGGCCTGAACATGGCTCTCGTAGTCGAACCTTGGAACCGCATCGTCGGGCTGGGGCTGAAGGCGTGCACCGGTCATCCTCTGACCCGCTGCGGCGCTGAAGACAGGCAGGCGGCCGCCATGCACCAGATTGTGCACGAGTGATGTCAGGAACACGGTCTTGCCCGCGCGGGCAAGGCCGGTGACGCCAAGACGCAGGCTCGGCACAGCGAAGTCCGTGGCGGCATCTGTCAGATTGGCAAGGGTCAGCCGGGCTTCTTCGGCGAGATTTGTTAGGGATGTCAAGCAATGGCCTCCATTGCCGTCATGTAGGCGTCAGTCCATGGACTTGCAAATGCCAGGGGCGCTCCGGTGATTAGTCGTCCAATTTTGCGGCGAGATCCCGGGGCTTGACGAACCGCTCCAGGTGGCCGGTTCCGATCTGCACTTCATCCCAGCTGGCAATGTCGAAGTCGATGACTGCGAGCGCGCCAGTAGGGAACTTGATCCGCAGATCTGCCATGGCATCTGCATCACCGGTTCCGGCGAGTTCGATTGCGGTCTGCTCGGTGGCCGGGTTGTGCCCAATCACCATGAGCTGTTGGGCCCGTCCGCCATGGCGCCGGATCACGTTGGTGTAGCTGAGATCGCTTTCGTCGTAGATATCGGACAACAGATGGATCTGCGCTTCCTGGGGTTGAAAGGGCAGGGTGCGAGAGAGCGTCTCGCGGGTTCGCAGAGAGGTCGAGCACAGGATGCGGTTTGGAAGGAGGTTTTGTTCGCGCAGATACCGCCCCATCACGCGGGCAGCGGATTTCCCGCGTCCGTTCAATGGACGGTCAAAATCTGCAAGATCGGCGTCTCCCCAGTCGGATTTTGCGTGCCTAAATAGGTAGAGACGCATGCAGATGCCCTCGCTTTTGTCCTTTGGAGCCGAACCGGGTCAATTCTGGCGGGCCAATGCTTCTGTGAAAGACGCGATTGCCGGACCAATGTCAATTTCCTGGGTTGGTAGAGTGTAGGCCATCCAAAGGGTGAAGTCGGCTTTCGCACCGGCAAAATGCCAGAAGGTTTCGCATTGGGTCGCGTTATCCCGCGTACCGGTCTTGAAGGAAATGCCTGTCTCGGCGGGGCCGCTTAACAAGATGGATTCAAACCCGGCTGCTTTATAGCTGCGTGAAAAACTGACTGCTTCGCGGCGTCCTGAGCCTTGCAAGTGCATCCGCAATACCGCGGTAATGCCGTCGCGGCCGGTATAGATGCAGCCAGCCAGGCTGGAGCCATCACCTTCCATCACCTTGATACGGTAAAAAGCTCCAATAACATCCGGGCAGCGCAGGCCGGTGAAATGCCGCAGGCCCTCTACATCGCTCTGCCAGCCAGCCTCAGCTTCCGGGCTCACCTGGGCCTCGGCGGCATCAATGCCGGAGAGTGTCCAAGCGCCGATCAAGCAGAGGAGGGCAAGTTTCGTCAGATGGAGCATGTCAGATGCGTCCCGTGATCGGATTATCCCCGTTCCCGGCGTGCCATGAATGCCAGACGTTCAAAAAGATGGACATCCTGTTCATTCTTCAGCAAAGCACCGTGCAGAGGCGGAATCAATTTCCCACTATCCTGTTGGCGCAAGGTCTCAGGGTCAATGTCTTCATTTAGAAGCAGCTTGATCCAATCGATAAGCTCCGAGGTTGACGGCTTCTTCTTCAGGCCCGGAACATCCCGGACTTCAAAGAACATGCGCAGTGCTTCGTTGAGCAAGCGCTGCTTGATGCCCGGAAAATGAACTTCGACGATTTCTGTCATCGTCTCAGCATCCGGGAATTTGATGAAGTGGAAGAAACAGCGGCGCAAGAACGCGTCCGGCAGGTCTTTTTCGTTGTTCGACGTAATGATCACGACGGGGCGCTGCTTGGCGCGAACCGTTTCACCTGTCTCGTAAACGTGGAACTCCATGCGATCGAGTTCGAGCAGAAGGTCGTTCGGAAACTCGATATCCGCCTTGTCGATTTCATCGATCAGCAGTACCGGTTTTTCCGGTGCCACGAACGCATCCCAGAGTTTGCCTTTGCGGATGTAGTTGTTGATGTCCTTAACCCGTTCGTCGCCGAGCTGGCTGTCGCGAAGACGTGATACGGCATCGTACTCATAAAGGCCTTGCTGCGCTTTGGTTGTCGATTTCACATGCCACTCGATCAATGGGGCGTTGAGGGCTTGGGCGACCTGTTCCGCAAGGACAGTCTTTCCTGTTCCCGGTTCGCCCTTGACCAGTAGGGGCCGCTCGAGTGCGACTGCGGCATTGACCGCAACTCTCAAATCCTCAGTGGCGATGTAACTATCGGTGCCTTCAAAGCGCATGTGGGTGTCCCTGTCATTCATGTTGCCGAAAGGTGGCAGGCAGGAGCATGGGATGCAAGTCAGCTTTTTGCCGAGTGTGCCGGTTGAACACCGGTAAGTGGAGACTCTTGCCTGTCCGCCGGGAAGTTTTTGCCGCTCTGAACACGGTGTGCCGCTGTCACTCGCCGATAATTAATCCAGAAAATAACTCTATCTAACTGAAATTATTTGTTGAATTTGACTCATGTGCCGTTTGGCACATTGCTTGCTCATCCTCTTCGAAACCGGGCTGTCCTTGTTCAGGAGCATGCCCACAGTGACCAAGAGGACGAAACATGGGTATTTACGGGGCGATCAACTCCGCCGTTTCTGGTTTGTCAGCGCAGGCGACCGCGCTTGAAAATATCTCGGGCAACGTTGCGAACTCACAGACGGTTGGGTTCAAGCGTCTCGATACAACCTTCTCCGATCTGGTGTCCGGTGGCGGTTCCACGCAGGCCGACCAGGTCTCTGGAACAACCTATGCCACGTCGCGTGCAACCAACACGATCGGCGGCGACATCTCATCCAATGACGTTGATACCTATATGGCCATCAACGGCGAAGGTTACTTCGTCGTGACACAGGCAGCCGATTTTGTTGACGGTTCGACAACCTTTGCGGATGACACGTTCTACACACGGGCTGGCGACTTTGAAGTCAACAAGGAAGGCTACTTCGTCAACCAGTCGGGTTACTATCTGAAGGGTTTTCCTCTTGATCCGACGACCGGCAACCCGGTCGGTGACAATCCATCGGTTATTCAGATCAACAGTCAGCCGCTGGCCGCGAATTCAACAACAACTGTGAATTACCAAGCGAGCTTGCCGACTGTTCCAGATACCACGAACTACGATGGTTCCGATGCCGCAACGGCCCTGCTGAATACAGGTGCGAACTCTCCGCCTGCGACTGGTGCAAACCTTGGAGCCAGCGACATCGCGGTTGGCGGCACCAATGAAACGGACTTCCTGGCCACTTCAATTACAGGCGGTTCTGTCACAACCTACAATTCGAACGGCTCGGAAGTTCCATTGAATATCCGCTGGGCAAAGATCGACAACACTGCAGGCGCTGAAGTCTGGAGCATGTACATTGATACCGGCGGCGATGCGACGAACGAGTACTACAAGATCGGTGATGTTACGTTTGACGGTAACGGCGACATCAGCACGCTTACCCCGAACGGGGCCGGCGCTGTAACGGTCACCAACACTGGTACGGAAAGCTTCACGCTTGATGAAATCACAGTAGGCGGTGTCACAGCTGGTACTGCTGGTAACGCAGCCGACAGCATCACCATCTCTTTTGCAAATGGTTCTTTGACGCAATTTGCAGATCCGGATGGGATCGCGACATCCGTCAACCTGAGCCAAAACGGTTATGCAGCCGGTGAACTCACAAACATCGCCATCGATGAATCTGGCCGCGTGATTGCGAGCTATTCCAACAACCAGACACGTGCGCTGTATGAGATTCCACTGGCAACTTTCCAGGCCGAGCAGAACCTGCGCCGGGTGGATGGAGCGGCCTTTGCTGCTACCTCCGACTCCGGTGATGCCGACCTGTCCGGCGGCGGTGCCGTGATCTCCAACGCTCTTGAGCTCTCCAACGCAGATATTGCGGACGAGTTTTCCAAGCTGATCATTACGCAGCAAGCCTATTCGGCAAACTCCAGGATTGTCACCTCTGCGGACGAAATGCTGGACAGCGCCCTGAACATGGTCCGCTAACGCTCATCCGCTGGCGGCTTTGGCCGCCAGCGATCCCTTTTCTGAGTAATTCTGAGGAGTAGCCGCCATGGGACTGACAAGTGCCCTGAACACAGCGGTTTTCGGCATATCGTTCAATCAGCGTCAGATCGATGTCACTGCGTCGAATATCGCGAACGCTGATACGGCCGGCTATTCCAAGAAAACAGTCTCTGCAAATGCTTACTTCGACGGCGAAGGCAATGTCGCCGGGATCGTCACGAACGAGATCAGCCGCATCATCAATGAAGAAATCCAATCGGATTACTTCAATTCCTTGGCCGACACGAACTACGGCAAACAGATTGCTGCTTTCACAGATCGTCTCGACGACATTTTTGGCACCATTGGTGATCAGACCGGCCTATCAGCCCTGGCAGGGGAGTTGACTGCGGCACTGTCGTCGCTGGTCAACCAACCAGGCAACTACGCCGCACAGCAGGAAGTGGTAGCTGCTGCTGACGCAATGGCGCGGGAATTGAATTCCTCCTACCAGCAGATTGCCGATTTGCGCCAGGAGGCGGACGAGGCGCTTGCTCGCCAGACGGAGACCGTAAACAGCCTTCTATCCAGCATTGAATCAATCGATGCGGCCATCCGTGATGCCACACAGGCTGGCGTTTCCAGCTCGGAAATGGAAGACGAGCGCGACCGCCTCGTTGAACAGCTTTCCGGCTATCTGGATCTCAATGTCAGCAAAACGACCACGAATACGCTGTTTATTCAGACCAAAAACGGTCAGCCATTGTTCTCTGATGGTGAGGCAGCAACGCTAGCCTTTCAGCCGACAAACAGGCTGGGAGCAGATCAGCAGGGTAACGCCATAGTCGCAACGACGGCCGGTGGTGCCCAGTTTGATATCGTACCTGCAGGGGCCTCAGGGCGTGACCGCACGACTGGCACGGGCCTCATGGTCGCAACCATGGAGTTGCGGGACGACGTCCTGATCGAGGCGCAAAAACAGCTGGACACCATCGCAGCTGAACTTTCTCTGGCGTTTTCCAATGTGACGCAAGCCAGCACAGCGGCAACCGTCGGTCCGGATTCGGGCTTCGATCTGCCTGTGTCCGGTCTTCAATCCGGCAATACAATCAATCTGGAGTACACCGACTCGGCTGGTCAGTCGCAGACGATCACGCTGATGGCGGTCAGCGATCCAACGCTGTTGCCGCTTGCAAATACAGCAACAACCAATCCAAGTGACACGGTTGTCGGCATTGACATCTCCAGCGGTACTCCTGCGACCTACATCACGAATATTATCGCAGCCTTGGGAACCGCAGCGCCGGATTTGCAGGTCTCCAACGACGGCAGTGACAACCTGCGCATTCTCGGCGACAGTACCACCGTACCCAATGCGACAACGGTTGAGAGTTTGTCGGCGAATATTACGCCTTCAGCGACCACCGATCAGGGCTTGGGCCTGTCGATCTTTGTTGACCAGCGTAACGGCACTGAAGTGTTTACCGATGCTCCTGAGAACGGCGGACAGCGCGTCGGGTTTGCGAATGGAATAAGCGTCAATCCCGCTCTGCTGGCAGACAGTTCTTTGCTTGTCGATTACCAGACAACCCCAGCTGCAAACTCTGAGAACGACCCTGCACGGGCGCAGTATCTTTTAAATGCATTGACCAACGAAACTGCCTATTTCGATCCTGAGGCCGGTATGGGCAGCAGCTCGAGCCCGTTCCAAGGAACTGTTCTGGACTACATCAACCAGACGGTGGCCTATCAGGGCAACCAGGCAGCTGATGCAAAGACGTATTCGGATTCCAAAGAAGCTCTGACGCTCAATCTCGCGGTCCGATACGAGGAAAGCTACTCGGTCAATCTCGATGCTGAAATGGCGTTTCTGGTTCAGCTGGAAAACGCCTATGCGGCGAATGCCCGTGTCATGCAGACGATCAATGATCTGATGCAAGAACTTCTGAACGTGGTGAGGTAGCGTATGCCAGTATCATCCATCTCAACGTCGCGGAGTTACCTGACCAGCCAGCTGTTGAACCTCAATGACAAGCTCACTGAGAAGACAACACAGCTGGCGAGCGGCAAGGTTGGCAGCACCTATGGCGACATTGGCGATCGCCGGCTGCTGGATATTCAGCTGACGCAAAAAGTCAGCCTGATCGAATCCTATCAAGAGACAATCACGATCTCCAACTTGCATCTAGAGGCGATGACCGTGTCGTTGGATCGTTTGGAAGATATCCGGCGGGACGCCAAGTCCGCCATGGATACAAATGACTTTGTGATCCAGAGCGATGGTCAGACCCAGACCCAGTCAAGAGCAGAGCTCTTGTTGAACGAAGCTCTTAATATCTTGAACACTGAAGTCGCCGGTTACTACCCGTTCGGCGGAACGGATGCGATCTCCGATCCGGTCCAGGCCATTGATACCATTATGAACGGGGCCAACGGCCTTTCAGGCCTGAAGGACTATATGAGCGAGTTCTCCCAAGCGAACTTGGGTGCCTTAAATAATGGCCGGATGACCGTGTCTGCCCTAACGACAACACCCGGGCCAGTGGATTCCACGTTTACAATTGCGGAAGACGGGGCACACGATTTCGGCTTCGATATTTCGGCCGTGACATCAACGCTGACCAACGTGACACTCACAGGTCCAGGGGGAGGGGATCCAGATACCTTCGATGTTCAATTCACGGGACAACCGACGCTTGGCGAGCAGATTGAAATTACAATAACGCTCCCGCCTGACCATACCAATACAACGACAATCACGCTGACGGCCGCCGCCTCCAATGAAGCTGAGGGGACATTTGCGATTGGCGCGGATTTGGAAGAGACGGCACAAAACCTCCGCGACGCTATTGCTCAGGAGTTGGAAGATGCCGCACAAACAACCCTGAAGGCTGCATCAGATATTTGGGCTTCGGACGAGTTCTTCAGCACTTACAACGGTGAAGTCCCGCAGAGAGTTGACGGTCCTCCTTACACCACTGCGACTGCGCTGACGTCCGGCGCAACGGATACAGTCTCTTGGTACACAGGACGCAACACGACGACCACGGATCCGCGCACCGACAAGAACGCGATCATTGATACAAATCTGACGGTAGAATATGGCGTCAGGGCCAACGAGGAGCCACTTCAAGAGCTCGTGCAAACACTTGCAACATTTGCTGCGGCTGATTTCTCCGGTGGCGCCCAGCTTGATGAAGAGTACTACAACGCGCTCTCGACAGATTTACGGGCCATATTGCAGCCTCCTGGCATCGATCAGTCTGGCATCGTGGACATCTCGACAGACATTGCAATCGCGCATCGAACCGCAAGTTTGACGGATCAACGTCACGTCCAGGTCGTTAACACCTACGAGGCGACCATCGGAGAGATCGAAGGCATTGATCAGGACCGACTTGCCGCAGAAATCCTGCAACTCAGGACGAACATCGAAGTCTCCTACAATGCCTCTTCGATCGTCTTCAACCTGAGCCTTGCCGACTATCTGAGGTAAGGCCTTCACTCGACCAGAATGCAAAAAAAGCCGGTGTCAATTCACCGGCTTTTTTGTCGTCTATATGGGGAGCTGGCTTATTCAGGCTTTGCCCGCAAGCCTTCCGCGATCGTGCGGTTGATGCTGATAAGTGCTCCAAGCTTCTCCGGATCTTGCGTCGTGATGACGGTCATCGTCTGTTTGAAGACAAAAACCCCCAGAGATCCGATGTTGTTCTTGATTTCCAGTGGCAGAGAACTCTCTTCGCTGGTCGCAGAAGTGACGAGAACCGTCCAGAGTTTACGGTTGTAAATCAGGGCGTCATCGACCTCTGCAAGGGAGAGGTCATCCCATTCATCCTTGATCAGCTGGAGCCGGGCTGCGGCTTTCATCAGCAGAGTCGCTTCCAGCTCCCGCGGCGATACCGGTGCTGCCTGGCTGGTTTTCTGATAGGCCTGCGCTGCCTGTTTGTACATGACTGATCAGCGTCCCTTCATACTCAATGAGCTTACGAGCTTCTTTCAGTGCCTTGTAGAAGGATCCGGATATGATCGAGTTACTAATCCGCGTGACATAAGGGATTGTACTCGGTGCGGCCTTCACGATGTCATTGACCAGGGTGAAGTAACTTTCCTTAACTCGCTCCAGGTCGGTGGATAAATACATCAACTGAACTGCAAGATAGACACGTTTTGCTGGTGTATCTGCGGTGTCAGGTGTGAGAATGTCCTTTTCTCTAAGGATCGGCGCGTCGCCCTCGATGAACAGGCGGGTTCTCTGGTTGTCATTGGTAATTACGCTTTCACCAATGATGATCCTTTCTCCCGGCTTTAACTCGACCTTGAGCGCCATTCCTTGACCTCCACGTTTGAGTATCGGAGCGAAACGTTAACAAATAGGTTAACACTTTCACCCGATACCTGCCGAATCCGGCTTTTCCGGTTAGCCGAACAGGCTGAGTACACTTTGTTCCGCCTGGTTGGCCAGGGACAGGGCCGTTGATGACAGCTGTTGCCGTGTTTGAAGGGCCAGCATGTTTGCGCCTTCTTCATTCATGTCGGCAATTGTCAGGTCGCCAGCACCCACTTCAAGTGTATTGATGATGTTCTGGGTAAAGTCAGTTCGGATCTCGACTGTGGACAGCGCTGTGCCCAGACTGCGGGCGGAGTTACGAAGCTCGTCCAACGAAGCGTTAATCGCCTGCAGGACCCGTTCTATGTCCGTGTCGGTCTTGAATTCCGAGGCTGTTGCACTCAACGCCACCGTTCCGGATGTCGACGCCAGACGCATCCTGTTGAAGTCGTTGTTATCGCTGGTGATATTAAACGACACTTCACCGATCAGACTGATGCTTCCTCCAGAGAAAGTGGCATCAAGTCCTTTCACGTTGTTGATCAACTTGACAAGATCGTCGACGGTCGTTTCTTCGTCAATCTCAAGAGATGCTGGTTCGAAGCTGTTTCCGTCGGTGATGGTGATTGTATCACCAGCCTTAAATCCGCCTGAGGTAATTAGTGTCGCAGTCGAAGAAAGGGCTGTTGCAGTCAGTGTCGTCGCACCAGCGGTGATACCACCATCGGAAGTGCTGCCGCCGCCGTTTGCGTCTTTGGTAATCGTGACGTTGCTGTTCAGACCTGTCACGAGAGTGATTGAGTCCGTCGTTTCGTCAAAGGATGCGTGGACGCCTGAAAGGTTATCGAGCGCGTCAACGTAGTCCTGAACAGTAACGATATCGACCCCGACTGTAAGGGTTGTCGTCGTTGACCCATCTGTGACCATCACATGGTTGTTGTCCGCAAATGCGGCCAGATCCGTGAGGTTGGATGAGGCCTGCAAACCGGTCAGGGTCAATTGGGCGCTGCCGCCGTACATATTAAACGAGGAAGTGCCGCTTGCGCCTGTCGCAAGGTCGTCAAGGTTAAGGCCTGTATCCAGCGTGGTGTCGGTGAAATCGACCGGATTCACGGTCAGGTTTGATGTGCTGTCTTCGTTAAAGATGACTTCAAGCTCATTGCCAGCACCTGCAAGCAGGTTCTTGCCCTTGTAGCCCGAATCCTTAGCCATATCCTCGATTTGCTCAAGAATGGCATTGTACTGGATGGCAAATTGGCGCCGTTCGTACTCACTGGATGTCTGGAGAGCCTGGTTCGCGATGGCCTTGGCGGATTCAACGAGTTTGGTGATCGATGTAATGCCATCATCGGCTGCGCGAAGCGTTTGAACGGCTTGACCCATATTGTCCAACAGATTGGACAGGTCATTTGCCCGGTCATTCAGGGATTGCGCGGTAAAGTATGAATTCGGATTGTCGAGGGCCGAATTTACCTTCAAGCCGGTCGCAAGGCGGTTCTGAGTTGTTTCCTGAAAAGCCGCAGTCTTTTTCAAAGACAACAGATTGTCGCGAACCGCGCTGGAAAGAACAATATCAGGCATCTGGCTTCACCGCATTTCCTGTTCAGTACTCGTACAGGCCGCTGCTGGATACTTGTTCACAGATCAGGGCCACGTGCGTAAATCTAAACGGAAAGTTAATCGGTGATGCACGAATTAACGTTATTTAAATAAAAGTTACCAAAAACTTTCTTTTAACTAATTGAATTTACGAGAGAAAATTTTTGACTTCTGCCAAGTAATTGCAGTCAGGCAACAAAAACGGCGGGTGGTGAACCCGCCGTTTGTGCTCCTGTTCGCGTTTTTTGCTGCGAAACTGATTCTGCTTTTAGAACAAGGACAGTACGGTCTGATCTGCCTGAGAAGCGAAGGACAAGGAGGTTGATGCCAACTGCTGCCGTGTCTGCAGGGCCAGCAAGTTTGCACCCTCTTCGTTTGTATCTGCCAAGGTGAGTTTGCCAGCACCTTCTTGCAACGTATTGACGATAGCCCGGGTAAAGTCCTGCCGGTTTTCAACAATCGAAAGGTTGGTACCGAATTCGGATGCTTGGGTTCTAAGGTTTCCAAGTGAGTTGTTCAGCCGCGTGATGACCCGGTTGATTTCAGTGTCAGTCGCAAACCCGGAGTCTGTCAGAGCAGACAAGGACTGCGCACCATTTGCGGTGGCAGCAAAGTTTGTGGAGGCAAAATCTGTATTTGCGGAACCACTTCGCTCACTTGATACCGTCAAGTCCGTTTCCGACGTGATGCTCAGACGACCAGTTGTGTTGTTGTACTGCGCGTCAACGCCGTTGAAGTCATTGATGAAATTGACCAAGTCGGAGACTGTCGTGCTCGCTTCGATTTCAAGCGAACCGAGCTCGTAGTTGTTACCGTCGGTCAATGCAATCGTGTCACCGACCGCGAATGAACCACTGTTTGTCAAAAGCGAACCGGTCGTCAATGCCGAGGCATTTACTGAAGCCGCAGAACCGATCGTCAGAGCGGTTGTCGCTGTTGTGTCTGTGTCGGAGATCAGGAAGTCCTGGTTGCTGTAGATGGTCAGCTCACCGTTGCTTTCGTCAAACTCGGCACGAACACCTTCCGTGTTGTTAATAGCGTCCACAAGATCTTGAACTGATGCGCCGCTGCTGACGTTGGTACCTATAAGTGTTGGCGTGCTGGACTGGACGTTCGTGAATTCCAGGGTCGTCGTTGTCGAAATAGCCGTCGACTCGCTCAGTATTGAGCTTGAGTTCAACGCACCATCGGCACCGGTGAGGGTGATGGTTGTAGCGCCGCCAAGCAGATTGAACGCAGTAGCGCCGCCCTGTCCTTCCACCAGATCCGATAGATTGAGACCAGTAGAGAGAGTAGTGTCAGTGTAATCAACTGCGGAGATATCAAGACGAGAAGTTGAATCTTCGTTGAAAAGTGTCCGCAGATCATTGCCTGCGCCAGCAAGCAAGTTTTTGCCTTTGTAGCTTGAGTCCCGAGCAGTATCTTCAATTTGCTCGAGCAGTTCATTGTACTGCGCGGCGAATTGTTTCCGCTCGTACTGACTCTGTGTCTGCAGGGCCTGATTTGCTTTTGCTTTAGCGGACTCAACCAGCTTTGTGATGGCTGTAATACCGTCATCGGCAGCTTTAATTGTGTTCACTGATTGGCCCATATCGTCGAGCAGGCTGCTCAAGTCGCTTGCACGGGCGTTCAATGCAGAAGCGGTGAAGAAGTTGCCCGGGTTGTCGAGCGCAGAGTTTACCTTCAGACCGGTCGCCAGTTTGTTCTGGACGTCCGCTGTCAAAAAGGATGTGTTTTGGAGGGTAAGCAGGTTCTGCCGAACGGCAGCCGAAAGCGTAATGCCTGACATCAATAATCCCTTTCCTGGGTCATATGTTCAGCTGCTCTTCCTGAGCAGGTTGGCACAAGAATTCCCTGTTAACCTTAATCAATAGTAAAAGGGGTTGCGGATTGCTGGATTAGTACAGAAGAGCTATCATGAATACTGTAAAAAATAGCAATTATGAGACAAAATTTCAGTAAATTATATTGTAAAAAATAACAATGTTAATAAAGTGAATGGCACCTTGGTTAACGCGAGGAATGGCGGAAATGCTTGCATTCCGCATTGCGTTTGCCATCGGTATTATGAAAATTGAAATTGGCAAAAAAAAACGGGCCGCGAGGCCCGTTTTGCAAATAGCTTTGAAGTTAATAGGCGATGTTGACCAATCAACGATTCCTAAAACAGCGACAAAACCGTCTGATCTGCCTGTGATGCGAAGGAGAGGGAGGTTGATGCCAACTGCTGACGAGTTTGCAAAGCCAGAAGGTTTGCGCCTTCCATATTTGTATCTGCAAGTGTCAGTTCGCCAGCCCCTTCCTGCAGCGTATTGATCATAGCGGTGGTGTAATCCTGTCGATGCTGAATCGTTGACAGGTTGGTGCCGAACTCAGAGGCTTGAAAACGCAGGGTGGAAAGTGCGTTGTTCAAACGATCCACCACTCTGTTGATGTCACCGTCTGTTGCAAAACTAGAGTCTTCCAAAGCGGACAAAACAACACCATCACTATTTGCGCCAAAATCTACAGCATTGAAATCAGAGTTGGTGCCGCCGCCGCGATTGCTGCCAAGTGTCAGGTCGGTTTCCGACAGGATACTCAACCGACCGGTTCCTTTGTTGAAGGATGCATCAACGCCCTGGAAATCGTTGACGAAATTAACAAGGTCATCGACCGTTGTGTCTTCATCAATCTCGAGCGAGCCAAGTTCATAATTGTTACCATCGGTCAGGCTAAGGGTATCGCCGACTGCAAATGATGCACTATCAACCAGTTTTGCGCTGGTGGTGTTAAAATGAGAAGCATCGACTGCCGCTGCGGTGCCGATCGTAATTGGGGTTGACAGGCCGCCCACGCCAACCTCGCTTATCAGCATATCTTCATTGCTATAAATCGTCAGCGCTCCCGTCTTGTCGTCGAATTCTGCACGTACGCCGTTTAGATCGTTCAGAGTATTCACAAGCTCTTGTACGGTCTGGCCACCGTTCACAGTTGATGAGCCACTGATAAGTTGAGCAGATGGGGTCGTTTCACTCCTATCGACAAACTCAAGCGACGTTGTCAGGCTGGCGATGGCAGATGCTTCGGCAAGTTTAGAACTTGAGTTCAGAGCACCATCTGCGCCTGTAAGAGTGATTGTCGTTTTGCCACCCGTCAGATTAAATGCGGTGGCCCCTCCTTGACCTTCAATCAAATCTGAAAGGTTTAGGCCGTTGGAAAGCGATGTTTCAGTGAAGTCTACCGCCTCCATAGTCAGCTTTGACGTCGCGTCTTCATTAAAAATTGTTGTCAGGTCGTTGCCAGCCCCAGCAAGGAGGTTCTTGCCCTTGTAGGAGCTGTCTTTTGCGACGGCTTCGATTTGGGACAACAGGTCATTGTACTGTGCGGCGAACTGTTTGCGCTCATATTGACTTTGCGTTTGCAGTGCCTGATTGGCTTTTGCCTTCGCTGATTTCACCAATTCGGTGATGGTTGTGATCCCCTTGTCCGCAGCTTTGATGGTCTGGACGGATTGGCCCATATCATCAAGCAACGTGCCGAGATCACTTGCCCGGGCATTGAGACCCGACGCCGTAAAGAAGGAATTCGGATTGTCGAGGGCCGAGTTCACCTTCTTTCCGGTCGCCAGTTTGTTCTGGACACCGGACATGAAATCAGCAGTGGACTGGAGGGTAAGCAGATTCTGCCTTACGGCAGCCGACAGAGTGATGTCAGACATTCAGGATCCCTTTCCTGGGGTCATGACGCCTCTTCCTGAAGCGTCAAAAATTACATTGTTAAAAATAACAATAAAAACTGTGTCGCACTTTTATGGTTAATAAGGGTTTAACGACGTGTGGGAAGGGAATTTCTTTGTTTTGAAACAAGCCGAAAGGGGAGGCATGCGCAGTTGCCGTAAAAGCGACGGATCGTCGGCCTGGCGGTTCGCGGCCGATCAGTGGAGACAAAAGAAAAAGGCGGGCCAAAGCCCGCCTTCTCTGATTGTGTTTAAGACTTTCTGTCTTAGAAGAGACGCAGAACGTTCTGGTCTGCCTGAGATGCGAAGGACAACGAAGTCGAAGCCAGCTGCTGACGGGTCTGCAGGGCCAAGAGGTTTGCACCTTCCTCGTTGGTGTCGGCAAGTGTCAGCTTACCAGCACCTTCTTCCAGCGTGTTTATCAGGCTTCGTGTGAAGTCCTGACGGTTTTCAACGATGGAAAGGTTGGTACCGAATTCAGAAGCTTGGGAACGCAGGTTGGACAATGCGTTGTTCAGCTTGCTGATCGTCCGGTTGATGTCGTTGTCGGTTGCGAAACCAGAGTCGGACAGTGCAGAGATGCTGAAAGAACCGTTGGTCGTTGCAGCAAAGTTCTCACTACCGAAGTCGGTGTTGTTTGAACCATCACGGCTACTGTTGATGGTCAAATCTGTCTCTGAGGTAACGCTGATCCGTCCACCAGCGAAAGTTGAACTTACGCCGTTGAAGTCGTTGATAAACGTGTTCAGATCATCAACGGTTGAGGAACTCTCGACTTCGAAAGATCCAAGCTCATAGCCGTTGCCGTCGGTCAATGTAATGACATCACCAAGTGCGAACGAACCACTGTCCGTAAGGGACGAACCAGACGTGAGCGCAGATGCATTTACCGAGGCCGCAGAACCAATCGTCAGAGCGGTTGTAGCGGTGGTATCAGTATCAGAGATCAAGAAGTCTTGGTTGCTGTAGATCGTCAGCTCGCCGTTGGTTTCGTCAAATTCTGCACGAACACCTTCAGTTGCGTTGAGAGAGTTGACCAGATCCTGAACGGTTGCGCCGTTGCTCACGGTCGTACCGATCAAAGTTGGCGTCGAGGACTCAACGTTCGTGAATTCCAGAGTTGTTGTTGTTGAAATCGCAGTGGATTCGTTCAACGTGGAGCTGGAGTTCAGGGATCCATCAGCACCTGTCAGGGTGATGGTGGTCTTGCCGCCGGACAGGTTGAACGCAGTTGCGCCACCTTGACCTTCAGTCAGATCGGACAGGTTCAGACCAGTCGACAACGTGGTGTCGGTGTAATCAACAGCGGAAACATCCAGTTTGGACGTGGAGTCTTCGTTGAAGATGGTCCGAAGGTCATTGCCGGAACCCGCGAGCAGGTTCTTGCCCTTATAGCCGGCGTCTTTTGCAACATCTTCGATCTGTGTGAGCAGTTCATTGTACTGCGCAGCAAACTGTTTCCGCTCATACTGGCTACCGGTTTGCAGGGCCTGGTTAGCTTTAGCTTTTGCGGACTCAACAAGCTTCGTGATGGCGGTGATACCGTCGTCGGCTGCTTTAATGGTCTGAACCGATTGGCCCATGTCATCGAGCAGGGTGCCCAGATCGTTTGCACGGGACTGAAGACCGGAAGCGGTGAAGAAGTTGCTCGGATTGTCCAGAGCCGAGTTCACTTTTTTACCGGTGGCCAGTTTGTTCTGGACATCGGACATGAACGATGCGGTCTGCTGGAGGGTGTTAAGGTTCGCACGAACCGCGCTGGACAGAGTAATGTCAGCCATTTTGTTTCCTTTCTAGGAACACGAGATACACAGCCCCTTCCTGGGACTGGCACGCATGAAACGGCTGAAACTGAAAACGGAATCTAAATAAACATGGTTAACAAGCGTTATGGATAACGTAAAGTAAACACGTGTAGGCGGCGGGGTTACACCCCGTCGCCTGAAATAGTCGTCATTTCAATGCTCTACTGTTGTTCTTGGCTTTTTGATGAAAGCGCCAGGAACTTGAGAGCAGTCTGCCTTAGAACAACCGCAGCACGTTCTGTGATGCTTGGGACGCCATCGACAGGGAAGTGGACGCCAGCTGCTGCTGTGTTTGCAGAGCCAGAAGGTTCGCGCCTTCAACGTTGGTATCAGCCAGTGTCAATGCGCCCGCACCTTCCTGCAGTGTGTTAATCAGGTCGGTCGTAAAATCTTGCCTGTTTTCTACGATGGAAAGATTTGTACCAAATGTGGACGCTTGAGCACGCAGTGTGTCCTGAGCAGATTTCAATGCAGAAAGGGCTGTCTCGATTTTTGCATCCGTGTCGAAGTCACTGATTGTTCCACCAGTCCCGATTTCTTCGGATCCGTTTTTCAGCTGAATGCCTTCACCGGCAAACGTGATGTTTCCGGTCGTGTTGTCATAAGTTGACGTAACGCCGGTTAAGCCGTTGAGTGCTGTTGCTAGATCGGCCATTGACATGGTGTCAGTTATTGAAACTGTTCCAACAGAGTCGCCTTTACTGTCCGTAACGGTGAGGGTGTCGCCAGCTTTATATGTACCCTGATCTACGATGTGAGCTGTTGTTGACGTTCCGTCGGCGGCAAACTCAAGTTGAGCTGTTGCAGAAGTGGCCGTGCGGTCGATATCGCTCAGACCAAGGCCAGCAGATGAGTTGGTGTAATCAACTGCTGAAATTGACAGGGATGACGAGCCGTCTTCGTTGAAGGTCAGGGAAAGGTCATTGCCAGTTCCGGACAAAAGGTTTTTACCCTTATAGCCCGAGTCTTTGGCCAAATCTTCCATCTGGCTCAGCAGGTCATTGTATTCCTGAGCGTATTTGGAACGCTGTACTTTATCTGACGTCTGCAGCGCCTGGTTGGCTTTTGCCTTGGCGGCATCGACCAGGTCGGAAATCGCCGAAATCCCTTTGTCTGCTGCCTTTAGTGTCTGAACGCCTTGGCCCATGTCATCGAGCAGGGTGCTGAGATCGCTTGCGCGGTTCTCCAAGCCCTTTGCCGTGAAGAATGAATTCGGGTTGTCGAGCGCGGAGTTCACCTTCTTGCCGGTCGCCAGCTTGTTCTGAACATCCGACATCATTTTCGCGGTCGAAGTCAGAGTGTTGAGGTTGGCCCGTACGGCGTTGGTGAGGGTGATGTCGGACATTTCTTTTCCTTCCTTGGAAAAACGCAAAACAAGATTCCCGTCCTGGGGATCACCGACCAAGAAAGACTATAGGTATTAATGACAATGTAAAAAATACGGTTAGCAGAAATTAAGGTTAACAAAGTCCTACAGTCACAATTTGGCTGAAACGAGCCGTTCCAGCAAGGAAGACTGCTGTGTTTCTGGGAATGAGTGCTTTAACCGAGCCGCCTAACGGTCTCTTTCGAACGATTTTCTTGGACTGTTCCCGCCCGTGGCTGACCGATGTTGGTTTTGATTTTGGCGACGGCTGATTGGGGGAGGCCTGGGGAGTGATCGATCACGTTCGGATGGATACTTGCAAAGCCGGTTGGACTGGCAGCAGCGGGAACTGCGGTCTCAGTGGGAATGACGAGCTTCTACCCGGGCGATAGGCTCGACACGATGCGGGGGCATCAGGTGACAAAGCAGTTCAGATTGTGATGTTTTGGAAACTGGAAATAGATATGCGTGCCACAAGAAGCATGGCTCAGGAACGAGCCGTTCAACCGTGATTTACACTGTGCGTTGAACGGCTTCGTCTTCAGAGCTTGAGCGCTGCTGTTCTTCGACCTGGGTCCGGTAAGCGGCAACCGTTTCGCTGTAGGCACGCAGTCTCAGCAAGGTTTCGCTTGGAATCTGGCGAATAACATCGCCGGTTTCCGTGTTGGTTGCAACGTAGATGAGGCTTTCGCTGTCTTCGTCGAACACGTTTTGGCGTGTCACGGGTGGCGTGTAACGCTCCAGTGCAGACTGATCAGCGCGGCCCTCACTGGCCCTGTTCTGTTCGTTTGTCGCAGCCCGTTGAGATCCAGATGAATCTGCAGAAGGACGGACAGTGTCCTCCGCTGGCAAATCCGTAGAACTTGCCGGTTGATCTTTTTCCGGGGCGCGTGTCACCGGCGTGATCGCCGTATATGTCGGCGATGGAGGCCGGACTAATGCGGTATCCATTTTGCCCTCCGGGTAACGTCATACTATGGCCCGATAGTGACAAAAATAACGTAAGGGAATGAATCTTCTGTTAACGGAATAGTTAGAATTTTAAGGAGTTGGATTTATCTTCTTGTGACCATTTTTGATTCGTTTTCAAGCCCGCGTCTCTCAGTTCGTTTTGATAGCTAAAACTGGATACTGAGGAAACTATCAAGGCTCGGCTGGTGTTTCAAAGAGATTGGTTCACAGCAATGCCTTGAGCTGATTGCGGGCCATTGGGAGAGGCGCCCGTCCGGCCGTAAGTGGTCGGCGCTGTTGCGTTTTTGGCCCCAACAGCCTTTGCGACCGACGTCACAATGTTATTCGTCACTTCGCGGGCCGTTGCAAGAACCGCCAGATTGATGCGCAGCACGGGTTGGAATTCGCCATGCTGTCGGCGCAGCGACTGTGTTGCGGCGGGCGCAAGGTTGCCAAGCGCAACAGCATGGTCTTTTGCGGACATCATGCCGCGCGTATATTCATGAATGAGGCGCGCCTTGTCGGCTTGCAACTCACCGGCTTCCTTAAGTTTTCCAGCCCGGACAAGATCTGTCTCCATTTCGATCACGGACAGGAGCGCTTCCATGGTCCCGGATAATGCGGAGCAGAAGTTTTCAGCCTCCTGCTTGCTGGCCGGACGGTCGAGAGAAAAGGGAAGGGTGCTGGTATCTGGTTGTGCGGTCATCGGGCGCCTTCCTGCAAAGCAAGCAGTTCACGTTCAACACTATCTGCGATTCCAACGCCGCCGGCAGCAGAAATCGTACGGGCATATTCATCGACAAGCATGCCTTGCCAGGCATCAGACCCCGTTCCGCCACCCCAGGCGCCGCCATTTTCAAGGCCGGAAAACATGCTTTGCAGCATATTGTTCAAGAACACGGCTTCGAATTCTTCTGCAGCGGCCCGCGCGGCGGTCTTGTCACCCGGGTTCACACCCTGGAGGACATCAAGCGGGTTGGAGCGCGGCATGGAAGGGGCAAGTGGCAAATCCATCAGAGCACCTCGATTTCGGCTTGGAGAGCACCGGCAGCTTTGATTGCCTGGAGGATGGAGATCATGTCACGCGGACCAATTCCGAGCGCATTCAGTCCATCAACGAGTTGTTTCAAAGTCACTGTATTTGGAACGATCGCCAATTTCGCGTCTGGATCGGTGTTCACATTAAGATCCGTGCGTGGTGCGATCGCTGTCTGACCGTTTGCGAAGGGCAGCGGCTGAACGACTTCCGGTGTTTCTGCAATCGTCACGGTCAGGTTGCCTTGAGCAACAGCCACCATCGAAACCTTGACGTCCTGGCCCATGACGATGATGCCGGAGTTTTCATCGATGATGACCCGTGCGGCAAGGTCCGGTTCAACAATCAACTGTTCAATATCGGTCAACAGATCAACGATGTTGCCATCGTATTGGCGCGGCAGGTCAAGCTGGACTGTTGCCGGGTCGACAGGCTCTGCAGTTGGCATGCCGATCAATTCGTTGATGGACAGCGCCACGCGCCGTGCTGTGGTGAGATCCGGGTTGCGCAAGGCAAGGCGAACTTTTGTCAGCGATGCCAGTTTGAAATCCAGTTCGCGCTCGACAAGGCCGCCATTTGCGATCCGGCCAGCTGTCGGGACGCCGCGGACAATGGACGCAGCGTCGCCTTGTGCCGAAAAGCCGCCAATCGCGACTGAGCCCTGCGCGATTGCATATACTTCGCCATCTGCACCAACCAAGGGCGTCACAAGCAGCGTGCCGCCCTGAAGAGAAGAGGCGTCGCCCAAAGCGCTAACGCTCACGTCTATCCGCGTCCCTTGAGTGGAGAACGGCGGTAGGTTTGCCGTCACCATGACAGCTGCAACCGTGTTGGTGTTGAGCGGAATGTTCCGTGTGTTCACACCGAGCCGTTCCAGCATGGCCTGCAAGCTCTGCTGCGTAAACGGTGTGTTGTTGAGGCTGTCGCCAGTGCCGTTCAAGCCGACAACCAGGCCGTACCCGATTAGTTGGTTCTCACGAATGCCTTCAAAATCCGCGATGTCCTTGATCCTTGAGGAAGCGACAGCTTGAACAGCGATCGCAAGCTGTAAGCAGACAAGGGCAGCCGCAATGAGTGTGACGCGGGCCGCGCGGTTTTCGAAATATGTGATCAGACGACGCATTCTTCACGCAGATCCATCTAAGAGGCCGTTTTATCAGCCAAGGGTCACTATGGTTCGAGATGCATTATGCGAGAGCCGTGCCAAGTTTCAGGCCTGGTTGGGTTGAGACGCTAAAGTGGCTGGATTCTGCGCCGTTTGCCGAAGAATGGCGAGTATATCCACGCAAATGTGGCGAATAGAGTTAATGATTAACAATAGATGCCCGGCAAATATTGCCTTGCTTGCCCGGACTCATTTACCCTTCAAGGCAGATTCTGTCAGGCCATGGAGCAACTTGGTGTTGACCAGCCGTTCAGAACATTAGGAAAGAGCAATGCGTATAACCGGGAGCAAACCGTTAACCGGAGTTCAGGGGCGCGGCGCAAAGAAGAGCAGCAGTTCAGGCAGCGATTTTGCGCCGGACCTTGGTGGAGCCGCTGAGCAACCGGCAACGCAGGCCACAGCCGGTGGAGCTGGCATTCAGGGCATCGACGCGCTTCTGGCTCTGCAGGAAGTGGATGAACGGACCGAGCGGCGCAAGAAAGCAGCGCGGCACGGGCATACACTGTTGGACAGCCTGGAAATGATCCGGGCGGATCTTTTGGCAGGCCATGTTTCCGAAGATCGTTTGGAGCAGCTTTCGCTGACAGTTTCAAAGCGCCAATCCAGCGGCGACCAGGAGGTCGACAGGGTGCTGGAAGAGATCGAACTAAGGGTCAAAGTAGAGCTCGCAAAGCTCGGCCGATTCCCTGATTGAGCGTGCCCAAGGGCGTTGAAACTGAGCCGGGATATTGGCTAAAATTTACGCAACAAATTGAATTAATTGCAGAATTTATGACGCTAATTTTACCAAATGAACCGTTGTCCCCGGGACGAACCGCCTATATATTGCGCCCGTCATAACGGTAAACCGGAGTTGTAGATGACGGTTGATATTGAGTCTGAATACCGACCCTCGGAAGACGAGCCGTTCATGAATGATAGGCAGCGGGAATACTTCAAAAACAAGCTGCTTGCCTGGAAAGATGAGATCCTGAAAGAAAGCGCTGAAACACTCGCGACCCTTCAGGAGGAAAGCCAGAACCACCCTGACTTGGCAGACCGCGCATCTTCGGAGACGGATCGTTCTATCGAGCTGCGCGCACGTGATCGCCAACGCAAGTTGATTTCAAAAATCGATGCCGCCCTGGAGCGGATTGCGGATGGCAGTTACGGATACTGTGAAGAGACGGGAGAGCCGATTGCTCTGCGCAGGCTCGAGGCGCGGCCAATAGCGACGTTGTCGATTGAGGCTCAGGAAGCGCACGAACGCCGTGAAAAGGTGTATCGCGACGACTGATTTCCAGTAACGGCCGGTTTGCTGAATTCGCAAGCCAATTTGACTTGAAGACCTTCCCGGAGACGGGGAGGTTTTTTTATGTCTGATTGAATGTCGGTGATCGCTGGGATCAAAAGAAATCGGGCACGGCACTCGGGGAGCGAGATGCCGTGCCCGGTTCAGCTGCAGTGGGCCTTTCACGTCTGACTTGCCTGCCGCAGCCGGGGGAGCTGGTGTGTGATTTTGCCGGTTTAAAACGGCAGGAGGATATCCAGAACCTGATTGCCGTAGCGCGGCTGCTGAACATCGGTGATCTGGCCACGTCCGCCGTAACCGATGCGAGCTTCCGCAATCTGCTGGCTGGCAATCGTGTTGTTGGAGGTGATGTCTTCCGGACGGACAATACCGGCTACAATCAACTCTCTGACTTCGAAGTTCACCCGGATTTCCTGACGCCCCTCAATGACGAGATTGCCGTTCGGCAGAACCTGGGTCACGACAGCAGCAACAGTTGTGCGCAGTTCTTCTTCACGGTCCACTTCGCCGGCTCCGGCGAAAGTCGAACTGCTGTTAACGTTTCCAAGGTCACTGGCGGAACTTCCAGCCGGCAGGAATATGGTGTCGATGGCATTTCCAAGCGCACCGCCAACGCCCGCGCCGTTGGTTTCGGTGCGGCTTCTGGCTGTATCGTTTTCGATCTCCGCTTTTTCATCGATGGAGACCACGACGGTCAAGATGTCACCGACTTGGCTTGCGCGCTGATCCTTGAAGAAGGCTCGGCTGCCTGATTGCCAAAGGGAGTTCGGATTGTAGTGCGCCTGAACCGGGTCCGGCATCGGCATTTGAACCGGTCTGTATCCGGGAGTTGTTGTCGGGTCCTGAATGGCGTTCAGGGCGGGCTGCTGGCCGACATTCGCCAGCCGGTCTGCGGAGCCGCATCCTGCAGCAAGTGCTGCGAGGGCGATGCTGCCCAACAGGGATATGTTGCGAGAGATAGACATTAATTGGCCTCGTGGTTCAGGCTTGCAACAACTGCATGAGCGGCATGAACAACTACTTGGCCGCGGGAAGTCACGGTCGCAGGTACGACACGCCGGGACTGGAGATTCATGACATCAATTACGTCGCCTTTGGCGCCGTTGGTCAGGGCTTTCGCCCGGGAGGTGAGGTTCATAGCGCCGAGATTGTATGTGACTGTGACCTTGTCGCCGCGTTCGACCAGAACCGGATATTCAAAATCCTTCTGCGACAAGGGTTGGCTCGGGCGCAGGTTCACTCGAGCCGCCTTGCCGACAATGTTCGCGCCGTCCTGGAGCGCTGCGGTGTTCACTTTCAAACGCGGCAGGCGGATCGTTGTGAAGTCTCCCTCCTGAACGATGTCGCCGCGCTTCAACGGCTGGCCGAGCACAAGAACGTCAATCATCTCAACCGCAGTGCCAGTCACGGTCAAAGGGCGTGTACCGTGTTCGACTGCAATGGTTGCGAACACTGTGAAATGTCCGTTGTTGCGGCTCCAGTTGATCCTGTCGATGCGGACCGGATCCACAGCCTTTGGGTCTGCCAGGATCTGGTCAGGGGCCTGCAGAAGAGTGATTTCGAGCCCTTCAGGATCAATGCCTGCTTCAAGCTTTGCGAGATCGTTGCGAATAAGGTTTTCCAGCTGATGGCGGTTGAGCCGTGTCGCGCCGCGGTGAACGACGACTGTGCGCAGGCCGTCCGTACCGGCTGTAACCAGGCCGGCATCCCGGGCGCGTTGTGCAACCGTGGTTGCCGGGACATTGCCGGAGGTTCCCATGTCAGGGGACCGGAACAGCGGCACTTGTGCCACATCTCCGGCGTTAGAGTAGAAGTCCCCGACTGTCACAATGTCCGACAAGGTCATGACCTGGGACCGTAGAACCGGGCGCTCATTGGCTGCTGCACCAAAGCTGGCCAGTGCTGCCATTGCCAGGCTAAGAGCGGCTATCATTAAGGTCTTCATCGACTTAAGCCTTTCTCGTTAGCGGATCTGAGTGGTGGTCGAGTACATCTGGTCGGCCGCCTGGATGACTTTCGAATTCATCTCATAGGCGCGCTGGGCCGAGATCAGATCGGCGATTTCGGTCACCGCATCCACATTGGCCATTTCCAGGAAGTACTGCTGTGTGCTGCCGAAGCCGTCATCGTTCGGATCACCGGTTTGCGGCGCGCCACTCGCATCTGTTTCAAGGAACAGATTGTCACCGATCGCTTCAAGACCGGCTTTGTTGACGAACCGGGCCAGCTGGATCTGTCCGAGTTCCACCGTTGCGCCACCGGCGTCGATGCCCTGCACACGGCCATCAGCTGCAATCGTCAGATCGCGGGTGTTCTCCGGTATGGTGATATTCGGATCCAGCGGATAGCCGTCAATGGTCACCAGCTGTCCATTTTGATCCCGCTCGAATGAACCGTCGCGTGAATAGCCGGTGGTGCCGCCCGGCAGCTGGATCTGAAAGAAGCCTTCCCCCCGGATTGCAATGTCCAGTTCCTTGCCGGTGTTTTCCAGTGAGCCCTGGGACATCACTCGGCCCGTTGCGGCAAGCTTCACGCCGGTGCCGATCTGGATGCCGGTCGGGACGATCGTGCCGTCGCCTGATGTTTCGGTGCCCATGCGGCGCAAGTTTTGGTACAGAAGGTCCTGAAAATCGGCCCGCTGTTTCTTGTAGCCGGTCGTCCGCATGTTGGCGACGTTGTTCGAAATGACTTCGACGTTGTATTCCTGCGCCTTCATACCGGTCGCGGCGGTGTAGAGAGCTCTCATGTTGCGTTCTCCTTAAGGCGCTTAGGCTTCAAGTTTTCCAAGGACCTGGATCGCCTGTTGGCGAAGATCATTCACGTCCTTGAGCATCTTGGTGATAGATTCGTAGGCCCGGGTGACTTCGATCATCTGGGTTACCTGGTAAACACCTTCGACATTGGAGCGTTCGAGGGCGCCCTGAACGACATTGAACCGCTGCGGGATGCCCGGGTTTTCGCCCCGGTACAGGTTGTCACCCTGTTTCTCGAGTTCCTGCGGATCCTCAAAAGACGCCACACGGATGACGCCGCGAATTCCAAGTTCCGTTGAAATCGTGCCGTCTTTAGCGATCTCAACAGATCCATCTTCGGCCGAGAAAGTGATCGGGCCGCCTGTGGTCAAGACCGGGCGTCCATCGGATGTGACGAGTTGACCGTTCTGATCGATCACAAACGCACCGTCGCGTGTGTAGGCTTCGGTACCGTCACCCATCTGGACGACGAAAAAGCCTTCGCCTTCGATCGCCAGGTCCAGATCGTTCCCGGTCATCTTGAATGCGCCGGTGTCAAAGTCCGTAATAGACTGATAGTCCAAAACATAGGACAGCGTTTCGTCCGGTGTTTGGAATTCCGTCGCTTCGGCAACCGGCATCAAGTACTCTTCAAAGAGCAGCCGCTGCGACTTAAAACCTGTCGTGTTGATGTTCGCCATGTTGTTGGCGACCACATCAAGCTGATTCCGCAAAGCGGACTGCCGGGACAGGCCTATGAGATGTACGTTCTCCATAATGAACGGTTCCTTTGCTCCCCGATGAGCGCTTCAGCCTCCCCAGACGTCGGCGCCCGTTAAGGTTAATGCAGGAGCCGTGCCAGTTTTTAAATCCTTGGGAAAACTGGGCAAAACCCGTGAGTGGGTGGTGCGTCCGGCAAGAGATTCCGGCAGAAGTTAACCACTTGGCAATTTTTGCCCGGTGACTCGCTGAAGTGGATTGGTAACCATTCGTTAACCTTTAACACTTTAGTAATTTTTAGAGCGCGCGCGAGCGCTCGCGCATGTGCGGAGGGCAGCATGACCGACGAGAATGCCGCAGCCGAAGAAGATGGTGAGGAAGATGCCGCCGGTGGTGGCGGTAAAAAGAAACTCATTCTCTTTGGGGCAATTGGGCTTGTGGTCCTGCTCGCCGTTGGAGGCGGGGCTTACTACTTCTTGTTCATGGGCGACAGCATGCCGGCGCCTGCGCCAGGTGAAGATGCGGCGCCGCAGGAAGTGCAAAGACCGGTGGTCTTTTATGACCTTCCGGAAATGACTGTGAATTTGGCGACCGAGGGCCGCACGACCTACCTGAAGGTCCGCATCGCTCTGGAGGTCGAAAACCGCGCAATGATCGATCAGATCCAACCGTATCTGCCGCGCATCCTCGATGCGTTTCAGATCTACTTGCGCGAGCTTCGTCCCGCAGACCTGGAAGGGTCTGCCGGCCTGTTCCGCTTGAAGGAAGAATTGCTCAGGCGGATCAACTTGTCGGTCTATCCGGCAAAAGTGGAAGGGGTGCTGTTCAAGGAAATCCTTGTTCAGTGATGGTGTGAATGGCAAACGCCGACGACGATGATGATCTGTCCGAAGAGGACATGGCTGATGCGTGGGGTGCTGCTCTGGCGGAGCAGGGCGCAGGTGGCGATGACGATGAAGATCTGGCCGCGGCCTGGGGCGCTGCTCTAGAAGAGCAGGGCGCTGGCAGCTCGGACGACATGGCTGCGCAATGGGCGGCCATGATCGATGACAGCGAGCCGGATCTGGAAAACGCCACCCGCGGCGCCGACCGCGTTCTCAACCAGGAAGAGATCGACAACCTCCTCGGGTTCAACATCGAGGACACGATTGCTGGTGATCAGAGCGGGATTCGCGCGCTGATCAACTCGGCAATGGTGTCCTACGAGCGTTTGCCGATGCTCGAAATCGTGTTCGACCGTCTCGTGCGGTTGACCACAACATCCTTGCGCAACTTCACCTCCGATAACGTTGAAGTGTCGCTGGACTCCATCAGCTCCGTGCGTTTTGGCGACTATCTGAATTCCATCCCGCTGCCGGCGATTCTCGGCGTCTTCAAGGCGGAGGAGTGGGACGGATTTGGCCTGATCACCGTTGAATCAAGCCTCATTTATTCGATCATTGACGTCTTGCTCGGCGGCGGCCGGGGCACCACGGCGGCCCGCGTGGAGGGGCGTCCTTATACAACCATCGAAACGAACCTCGTTCAGCAGATGGTATCGCTGATCCTTCAGGATGCAGAACAGGCCTTCGCGCCGCTGTCGCCGGTCCATTTCAATCTGGAGCGTCTGGAAACCAACCCACGCTTTGCTGCGATCTCCCGGCCGGCGAACGCGGCGATCCTCGTCGAATTGCGTATCGACATGGAGGATCGCGGCGGGACCGTTGAAATCATGATGCCCTACGCAACTCTGGAGCCGATCCGTGATCTGCTGCTCCAGATGTTCATGGGTGAAAAATTCGGCCGTGATCCGATCTGGGAAGGCCACTTGGCGACAGAAATCCATGCGGCGGAGATTGAAGTCGATGCGGTTCTTTACGAGACCTATCTGCCGCTCGGACGGGTACTCAGTCTGGATGTAGGGCAGACCTTGGTCTTCGACGTTTCGCCGACGGATCCAGTGCTGGTCAAATGCGGAAATATTCCGCTGACTGAAGGGACGCTTGGCAAAACGGAAGACTCTATTGCCATCCGTATCGCGCGGAACCTGCGCAAACCGAAAATGACATTGGCGGCGTTCGAGCGGGCCATGCAGAGTGAAATGGAGCAACCATGACATCCTTGCCAATCGGATTGATTATTGAGGCTCTTGTTGCCGTTCTGCTGGTCATTACGATCGCTTACTGCTGGATCCTGAACCGCCGTTTGCAGCGCTTGAGAGCCGATGAGCAGACCCTGCGTGCAACCATTTCCGAGTTGATGACGGCCACGGAAATTGCCGAGCGCGCAATCCTTGGTTTGAAGACGACCGCAGCCGAGGCAGACAAGTCGCTTGGCAAGCGTCTTAAGGAATCAGAAACCATGTCGAACGCCTTGGCTGACCAGATCCGCGAAGGTGATAAAGTGTTTACGCGGATATCTCAGATTGCAGGGGCCACGAAGTCGTCGGCTCCGCAACGAGAACCTGTTCCGGCAGCGGACCCGTACCCGGTGCAGCCGCAAAATGCTCCGGTGCCGCAACCTGCGGGGTATGGAGCTGTTGAACCAGTGGTTCCGCAAAGTGCGCCGGCTGTCGAGCCGGAGCGCAGACGCGCAAGCAGGGCCTCGGATATCCGCAGTGCGGCTGAGGAAGCCACGGCGCGGTTGGAGCAGTTTCGAAACAAGCGTAAGGGCGCTGCTGCATGAACTTGAGATTGTTGCCATTGTTGGGTGTCGCTGCGAGCGCGCTGTTCGGGTTGAAGCTTTTGGGACTTGCTGTGGGTCCTGAAACCGGCAGCCTGCCAATCAATGGTGCGATTGCACAAGAAACGACTGAACCCGCGGCGGATGGCGGTGAAGCGCCACCAGCTCCGGCTGATCCGGCGGCGCAACCTCCCGGGGCCGTTCCTCCGCCTGCCCAGCCGGTGCTTCCGGATAGCTTGGAAATCGGCGGTTCTGCGGCTGAGCGCGCTGTTTTGGAAAGCCTCGGGAAACGACGGGAAAACCTGCAGAAGCAGGAAGGTCAGTTGGATCTGCGGGAACGCCTACTTCAGGCGACCGAAGAGCGGATCGAGCAGCGGGTGGAAGAACTCAAACAACTCGAGGCCCGCATCGGTGCCGCCGTGGAGGAAAAAAAGCAGCAGGAAGAGAACGAAATCGCTGGTCTTGTGACCATGTACGAAAACATGAAGCCGAAAGACGCAGCTCGTATTTTCAACCGTCTTAGCCTGCCGATCCTTTTGAAGGTCGTACGGCAAATGAAACCGCGGAAAATGGCGGATATTTTGGCGCGCATGTCTCCTGATGCCGCGGAACGTTTGACGGTGGCGATTGCCAGCCAATCTTCGACGCCGCCAGAGCCGGAAGCGCAACCTGTTCAGGCCCAGGCGCCCACCGGTGGAATCCTACCCAAGATTCCGTCGAATTGAGCAAAAAATAGCCTGATCTCTGCAAGCGACGTAAGGGCGCGTTAACAAGACATAACTAAACTACAGTGTTGGCGGCAAACGAGGTCAAAACAACTTGCCAAGGCGAACTCAGACATCGCTGGCTTTTATGAATTTCGCAGATTTCTGCGAACGGAGAGCCTTTGCGTGCCTGCAGGTTGCCGTCTTGCTCGTTGCGGCCTTGGTTTCGCTAACTGTTCCTGCGTCCATATCTCTTGCAGACACACTGGAACCGGTTGAACTGGAAGTTTCTCAGGAGCAAGGCTTTGGCCGTATTGTTCTGACATTCAAGGACCGGACCCTCCTGCCGACGTATGACGCGGTAATAACGGGCGGTGTGCTCAGGATCTCATTTCAGGATCCGATCGACGTCAATGTCGATGATGTTCCTTTGGACCTTAGCGACTACGTCACCATCGCCCGGCGCGATCCGGATGGAGCCGCGATCCGCTTTGCTCTGAAAACCCAATACCAGATCAATACGCTTGAGGCCGGCGAAAAGCTCTTCATTGATATCCTGCCGATGACCTGGAGCGGTCTGCCGCCAGGACTGCCAGACGATGTTGTCCGGGAATTGGCGAAACGCGCCGAAGAAGCGATGCGCAAAGTGCGCGCTTTGGAGCAGGCGCGCTTGAAGGCGCAAGAAGGACCGCAAGTCACATTGCATGTCGGAGAGCATCCAACGTTCACACGGTTGGTGTTCGACTGGTCCATCAAGTTCGATACCGCGTTTGTTCGTGAAAACGATATTATCAAACTGACATTCAATCATCCGGCCCAGTTGGATATCTCGCATCTGCGCACACACCTGCCACCTGGTGTGATCGACGCGACGTCTTTTCTGGACAAAGGCAAGCTGAAGTTTTTGATGCGCGTTGAACCGTCTGTCGATATCCGAGCGTTCCGCGAAGAGCAGACCTATGTGATCGATGTTACGCCGGAGAACATGGAGCCGAATGATCCGGCGAATGCTCTTATAAATCAGGAACTGTCCGTTGCTGACAACGAAAACCGCTCGCAAATGATAACGGCTCCGGGGCTGCGGGACACGCGGGAGGTCCGAAACCCTCGTGGCTTACCGCCGGCAGCCGTGTCTTCTTCCGGTGGTGGGCGGCTTAAAGAATCCCGTGCGGATGAATCTCCAGGTTTTACAGCAGTTCCACTTGGAGGGGTTGGGGCGGGCTCCTCGGACAATGGCAGCCAGGCGGCGCCAACCGATGATTCAGCTCAGGCACCACCGATAGAAGAAATTACCATCGCTCAGGCGCCTCCGCCGGCTGGCGTTGCAGGCGATGGGCCCCGGCAGAAACCCCCTGGAACTTCCGGAGTTCCCAACGCAGAAAACAGAGCCAACAACAGGACCGGGCAAGGCCCGGTTCAAGTCGTTTCTGAAGACGAAGCTCCTGGCGAAACCAATTTGCCGCTTGAGAGCGTGTCCGCAGATCCAGTGGTTCTGGCAGATGCTGATGGGAACGAGGCGTCTGCGGAAGCAGATGGCAGTGAAATCACCGCTTCGATTGGGCCCCAAGACGGCGAGTTCGGCGAATCATACGCGACCGGGACGTCTGATGTGAACGTACCGCGACCAATCCAATTGGCTCAGGCAAGCCAACGCGCCATGCCGCTCGGCGACGTTCCGCCTCTGGAAGAACAAATTTCGCGACCAGCCCCTATGCTGGATTTGTCCACGCAGCAACCTGGTGATCCAATACCAGAGGCGCCGCAGCCTGGAAACGCCATTCCGACCTTGCAGCCGGCAGAGGCACTCGACGAAAACAATCGTCCTGCCGTGCCAAACAGTTCGGTTCAAATCCGGCAGAATAATACCCTTGGCGGCAGTGACATTCCGGCCGGGATACAGCTGCCGCAAACCGAGGTTCAGGCGCCTGAGACTTGGCGCGCCACTGGTGGCCGTGATGTCGGGGCTCCGCGTGTGTCGCCCGAGCGCCCGCCCGAAAACTTTGGCGCGGAAGCCAGGAACTTTGTGTCTGCAGAAGCCCGCCGGATCGGCAACACCGTCCGGGTCGTGTTCCCGTTCTCAGAACCGGTGTCGAGCGCAGTCTTCCGTCGGAATGATAGCATCTGGCTCGTGTTTGATACGGACGCAACGATCGATACGCGCGGCATGGTCTCCGCCCTTGCCGAAACCGCTGAAACGATCGATGTCGAGCAACACGGGGACTATCAGATCCTCCGCTTGGACATGAATGATCCGGTTCTCGCGACCGTTGGCGCTGATGGCAATGCCTGGTCCCTTGTCATTGGGGACTTGATTTTGGAACCGTCCATTCCGTTGAAGATGGAACGGACGGTTCGCGGTGATGGCGGCTCCATTCTGCGGGTTCTGTATCAGGATCCGCAACATATTCGCAGTATCACGGATCCGTTTGTCGGTGACACGATTTCTCTTGTGACCGGGTTCGGGCCGCCGCGAGGATTGTTGAAGCCGCAAAACTTCGTCGATCTGGAAGCCTTAAGTTCGGCTCAGGGCATTGCGTTGGCGACTCGCTCCGATGGTGTGAAGATCAAGATTCTCGGTGATGATGTCATCATCGAGAAAGACGGTGGCCTTGCTCTGTCCAATCGCCATTTGCGCGGCGGCACGGGAACGCTCAGCCGGATTATCGAGCCGGACGACGATGGAACTGTCGAGTTTGTATCTTTGAGTACAACAGGGCCGGGCGCATTCCGGTCCCGCTTGAACGAACTGCAATCAGATCTTGCGCAAACACCTGAAGGCAAACGCGCCAAGCCCCTGATGGCTCTGGCTCGGTTCTACCTGGCACATCAGTTTCCGCAGGAAGCGATGGGCTGGTTAAACCTCGCATTGGAAGAAAATCTTGCCCTTGCCGAGGATAGTTCGTTCAACCTGGTCAAGGGTGCGGCGCTTGCAATGGCGGATCGGCCAGAGGAAGCGTATGAGCATCTACATCGACCGGACCTGAAGAACAGCCCTGATGCGGCAGTCTGGCAGACAATCGTCGATGTAAAGCTTGGCAATTGGACACAGGCCCGGATTGCCATGCCGCGAGGCCGGGCCGTGGTCGGTAACTATCCGACCTCGATCCAGACCGAATTCAAGTTGGCCGCCGCTCAGGCAATGGTGGAAGCCAATGATTTCGGGATCGCCAACGGCATTCTGGCCGAAATCGAACCTGCGGAAGTCACGCGGGCCCAAGCGGCGCGCTATGACATCTTGCGTGGCCGTGTTGCCGATGCATCCGGCCGCTCCCAGGAAGCCTTGACCGTGTTTGATCTGGTCGCCCGGTCCGATGACCGGCCGCGGGCAGCGGAAGCCGAATACCGTGCGCTGCGCATCCGCTACCGCGATGGCGAGATGACCATTGATGAAGCGATCGATCAGCTTGCTGCCCTTTCTACCTCCTGGCGCGGAGACGAAATCGAACTCAGAACGCTTCGGTTCCTGGCCCAGCTTTATGCGGAGCAAGGCCAGTACCGGGAAGCTTTTGAGGCGATGAAATCTGCCGTGCAGGCCGAACCGGACGCGGACACCACGCGGCTGCTTCAGGAAGAAATGAACGCGTTGTTCAATTCGCTTTTCCTCGACGGCAAAGCGGATGAGATGCCTCCGATCAAGGCTTTGGCGCTGTATTACGATTTTAGAGAATTGACGCCGATCGGCCGCCAGGGCGATGAAATGGTCCGTCTTCTCGCCAAGCGCCTTGTCGAAGTCGATCTTCTCGATCAAGCAACCGAATTGCTGCGCCATCAGGTCGACAACCGGTTGAAGGGAGCTGCTAGGGCCCAGATCGCCGCCGATCTTGGGGCGATCTATCTAATGGACCGGAAGCCTGAAGAAGCGCTTCGTGTCTTGAACCGGACCCGCCAGGCCAGCCTTCCGTCGACGCTGACACGTCAGCGTAACATCGTCGAAGCGCGGGCGCTCACTGAAAGCGGCCGTCCAGATCTGGCGCTGGAGCTTGTTCGGAACATGCGCGGAACTGATGTGGATCGGCTCCGGGCCGATACGTTCTGGGCCGCAGAAAGCTGGCGCGATGCCGGTGATCAACTTGAAGCCATGCACGGCTCCCGCTGGTCGGACCAGATCCCCCTGGATGAACTTGAGCGCCGGGACATTCTGCGCGCCGGGATTGCCTATTCTCTTGCCGGTGATCAGTTGAGCCTGGAGCGTCTGCAGAACAAGTATATGGCCAAGATGGCCGACAGTCCGGAAGCTTTGGCATTTGAAGTGGTCACCCGGCCGATCCAGGCGCAGGGCGTCGAGTTCCTTGAAGTTGCCAGCCAATTGGCGGACGTCGACTCGTTGGAAACATTCCTGGAAGAGTACCGGCGTCAGTACATGTCCCCGGACCGCAGTTCCAACCGTGCGGAAGGCCCACCGGTTGAAGCTGAACCGGCCGGTTAAGGCCGAGTTTATTGATTGCACTAGATGTAGCAAGGCCAAATTTGGCGCTATGATTGTTCGGCGATGTAGCGCCGCAATCGTCTTGAGCTTTTGGGTTTAGCTCAATTGAGCTTCAGCTTGAGGGACTCGACCCATTTGTTTGGCCGGCCATTGATTTCATCCAAAATTCGGTCTTCGATATGTTCAGCGTCCCAGACGGCCATTCTTTCCAAGCCAATGCATTGTTCTAAGTCTGCTGGCTGCTCTTTACCTTCGACATACAAAGAAGTCTTGCCCGAGAACGGATCCTGCTTGAAAAAACGCACCGGCTTTTGCAAATCCGCGTCCAAGTCGGCCTGGCCGATCACACGCCAGCGTCCCGAGGTAACTGCATTGTTCATGACTAGTAGGGTGTATTTCACAGGTTGAGACAAGACTGTTTCGGCATCTGCTTCAGATTCAGAAACAAAATCATAAAACGCGATCAATGGTTCGGCTAATACACGGCCATAGGAAAACTGGCCATCGCTCAGCTAAATTGAGACTATAACGCCTATTTTGCGTTTTACCCTTTTAGCCATTTTCTGCTGCTCCTATAGGCGGTCTTCCAAAGGCTGCACTCATCGAACTACAAGTAGTTTTCAAGTTCAGGCTCTATGTCAGAAATCAAACCTTCGATGGTGGGAGTAATTCCTTGATTTGATGGTGTGTAGAACACTCCAGGAAGGACATCGTCAGCCTGGAGGTTGGGCAATAGTTGTTCCACGAAGTCCTGAAGCGGGATAACTTCCGGTTCGTACCCTTCCCAATCACCGATCGCACAAAGTGCGGCAAATTCATTCTCTGGCCAAAACGGGAAAACGGATTTCCCATCGTCATCTCGAGCTAATGCCCATCCATCACTGAAGAGAGCCCATACTTCTTCGCGGTCAACAATTGCCTTGATAAAGTGTCGGTAGCGTTCTGGCCCTGAGAGCGTCAAAAGCGCTTTTGTTTTTTGAGATAACGTCATTGGGCCTGATGTGGGAAGTTTGTGATTAGTCTGATTGCCGTAAACTTGTGTGGATCCATTCGGAATTGGAAGCAGTTCGTTCTGCTTCATGATTGTTTTCTAGATCCAACACTTCTGACAAAGATGGGTCCCAATCAAGGAGATGACCAACCCCGACAGCCTTATAGTTTTCTGGACTGTCATCATGAAGTTCGCAACATAGAAACATCAAATCCCCATCCTCATGAACGACTAAGTTTACAGGGCGTGTATGTGCAAAAACATGAATGCATACGTATATTTTTTTGCGTCGGTCGCATTAACACATAGAGCTAATTTTCGCCAAGTGATGTTCCAAATATAGACGCATTGAGCTGCGACGACAAAGTCTAAACGTTTTCCGCGAAAGGTAATGTTGGGAACTAATGCGCCGTGACGGTCGCGCCCAGGGTCGACGCTGCTGCAGCCGCTGCTGCCGCGGCAGCATTCCGAGGCTTCTTGAGTTCTTTCTTGTACCGCATGACCAGTTCCGGAATGCTCCGGGTGCTTCGGTCCAGCCACTCGCAGCGCGCTTTCAGGAAATCACGATAAGTTTTCTCGTGAATGCCTGTCTGCAGCATCAAACGCATGATTGCGCCGTCCGCATCTGACTTCAGCGTGTCTGACACCACATCGTCGGCGAGATTGATCTTGCGGCTGATCAACCAGATCGCTGCATCCAGCCTTTGTTCCTCGAACAGGGTCCTTAGGATTGCATCAAAAGACAGCTCACCATTGGCGATCTGTACGCTTGCTTCATGCCGGGAGTAAATGACCCCATCGATCTCGATGTCGCCTTCGCCGCGTTTGATGTTGTTGATCTGCGCGGCCAGCTTTTCCAGGGTGTCTTCCTCAATGGCGCGCTTTAGAGGCGCCGGAAAGATCGGACAGTTGGTCTCCAGGATTTGCATCTGGGTTTCCAGAAACTCGCTATCGCGCAGGGCGCGCCTTGCAAGTCCACCAAGCACTTCAACTTCCGTGTTTGCAAAGATCAAAAGCGCCAACACGCCACGGACGGAGAAGGGGGCGTCGAGATTCTCCAGGAGCGCATGCACCACTGGCCGGGCACTTCTGGCAATCAGCTTGTCTGTGACCTCTTCGCTAAGATCGTCCCGGTGCGCCATAACCGCCCGCTTGTCGTTTCCGCCGTCGACGGCGATTGCCATTAGGGCGTCCTGGCTGATCACTGGGGAGCATTCGATGACAGGTTCGGACAGGGCAAAATCTTCTTGGGCAAGACGGTCGGCAAGGTCCGGAATGATCCGGTTGGTTTTGGCGAGACGGACAACCAGTTCATAGCGCGCGCTGCGGTCCAGCTGATCGAAGACGGATAGCACAATCCTGGAAAAGAGTTCCCGCTCATTTTCCGTAGGGTCGTGGTCTTCCGAACGCGCATATTCACCCACAAGGGTCCGGATCAATTTTGAGCGTGCTTCAGGTTCTTTGATGCGCGCGAGTTGTTCAAGTTGTTCTATGAGCACCTAAAAACCAAACTTCTTTTGGAGTGGCGTTCTGCAATGATCGGTATTATTTCAAATACTGTGTTAATTTTTCTCTACTTGTCAGCATGAGAAAAGTGCAGGGGCTCATCCACGATTTGGCATTTTGCGCCAATGGTTGGTGACCATCAGCGCGCGCCAATATTTCCGGTGAAACAAGATCGCTCAGAATTGGAGCGTATGCCCGAATCTGGAGGTTGGGCATTGCACAGCAATACCCGCTATCCGCCCCCGAAACTCTTGACCAGGGATCCTGCCACAAGGTTCCAGCCATCTACCAGAACAAAGAAAATCAGCTTGAAGGGCAGAGAGATCACCACAGGCGGCAACATCATCATACCCATCGACATGAGGACGGAGGCAATCACAAGGTCAATGATCAGGAATGGCAGATAAAGCAGGAAACCGATCTCGAACGCCCGCCTGAGTTCGGAAATCATGAAGGCTGGAATGAGGACGGCCATCTCGAGATCTTCCGGTGTTTCAGGAGCGTCCCGGCCGGACAGTTCCTGAAAGAGCATCAGATCTTTTTCCCGCACCTGTGACAACATAAAGTCCCGGAACGGTTCCGATGCCCGTTCATAGGCCTGATCGATTTCGATATCGCCATCGATCAGGGGTTGGATACCTGCGTCATAGGCCGCTTGAAGCGTCGGCATCATGATAAAGGCAGACAGGAACAGGGCGAGGCTCACCATCACCATGTTGGGCGGTGCGGTCTGCAGGCCGATCGCCGACCGCAAGAGCGACAGAACCACCACGATCCGGGTAAAGCTCGTGACCATCACAAGGATGGACGGCGCCAATGACAGCACCGTCAAAAGGATCACGAGTTGAACCGCACGCTCAGTCAGGTTCGCGTCATCCCCGAACCCAACGGAGATTTCCTGCGCCTGCGTCGGCAAGGTGAGTGCAATGGCACCCAGTGCAAACACCAGGCTTGCTGTCAGATATTTAAGCCAGTGGATGCGGCTAATGCGGCCCGTCATTGTTTCGGCTGTCCACCCAATTCATCCAGAATTTTCGCCATCTCTGCTTCGATCGGATTGCGGTCTCCAATGCCTTGGTCTTGCGGGGTCTGGGCCTGCTTGCCTGTACCGATCTCTTTTTTCTCCTCGCCGGAGTTTTCGGCCGTTTCGGCCGCCTTGACCGGCTCGCTCACGTCGTGTGCGTCTTTTTTCTCGTCTGTTTCTTTGGTCTCGACAACGATGCCGGCTGGCTTTTCCTCAGTTGGCTCTGATGCCGATGCCTCAACCTTTTGTGGTTCTGTGCCGGTTGTGGTCGTGGCGGGCTCGTCGAACAATTCCTTTTCAATGCTCTCGGCCATGACATTTGTTAGATCCGCCTTTTCTGCCGAAGAGGAGTTGTCTTTCGGCTTTTCCGGATCTGACGCATTTTCAACTGCAGGTACTGCTTCCGCACCGAGTTTCGGTTTTTCTGCCTGTTGGTTTGAGCCTTGAAGAGTTTCTTGAGATTGGGGTGTGGTGTTGGTGTTGGGGGTCAGGACAGGCTCAACCCGTTTTTGTGAGCTGTCCGTTTCGACCGGTGTAACCAACGCCGTTTTTGCCCGGGCTGCTGGACCAGAAGCTGGCGGCGATATTTTTGCAGACCCATAGGACGGCCGGTCCTTTGGAGAGAACGGCCGCGCCAATGAACTTAAAGAGTTGCTGAGCCGGGAAGCCGGTTTTGGGGCTTCATCCTTGGTTGCAGACAAAACAGGCGCAGAACTGTCCGATTCTGGTTTGGCCGCGTTGACCGTTGAAGCGGAGAGGGGCGGTGCCTTGTCATTCGAAACCGGGCTTGCAGGTGCAACGGTGACCGGCGGCGTCTGCGCATTTGCCGAACTCGGTGCTGTTGTTTGTTCAGCGGGGCGAGGACTTGCCGGCTGAGCGCTTTTGTTTTGGCTGATTGAGCCCATGGAGGGTCGAGGGCTGCCGGCCAGGGTCTGTGGCTTCGCGGGTGCCGCGGGCGAGGAGGGCTGCGGTACTTGGCGCGGAGGAAGAGCAGAGGTAGCCGGCGCTTTGGGCGCGCTCTCTACCGGTGTGGCCGGTGCCGGTACAGGTGCCGTGGCCATTGCCGTTGATGGTGCCGGTTGCGCCGGTGCTTTCAGATCTGGCGCCTGATGAGGTTGCTTTGCAGCCGCGCTGTCTTCCGGTGTCAGAGGAATATCCGGACCAGGAGCAAGAGGTGCCTTGATGCCCCCTGCCTGCGCTGCGGCCTGATGGGTGCCGGTTCTGGTTTGCCCGGTAGCGAGCGGCGTGTTGCGGATGATGTTTTGCTCAACCACGACATCTGTCGGACCGCCGACAAGGATCAGATGCTCGATATTGTCCCGGCGCACCAGCAAAAGCCGGCGGCGATTGTCGATCGCGGCACTGTCCATAAGTCCGATGCGCGGCTGGCGCCCGCGCGACTGTGTGATCCGGCCGCCCATCAGCCGTTTGATGATGAATATGAACAATCCAAACAGGGCCAGAACAACCGCCAGAGAAATGATCAGCGCCAGTCCCTGCGCCACGCTTTCTCCGACCTGAAATGTGTTTTGAATCCAGTTGTACATCTTTACCTCGTGCCGTCCCTTGGCGCCCAAACCGGGAGACAGCGTTTACTGTTGAATGTGTTCCTGATGACGGCTTGTGGCGTTTATCCCCAGTAATTCCGAACATCACCGCGTTGGGGAGTGCTCATTCAAATCGGCTGTAATTGCCTGCCGTTTTCGATCAGTGCCGCACCTGTTCTGGCTGCTCTTGGCAATTTCTGCCGCTTGATGCCCCGTCTCGAATCTCTCTTAGTCTCAAAGTTAACAGAGCTAGGCAGAATTTGCCTGTGGTCGGGACGCGGTAATTCGCGAAATGCACGGAAAACATGCGGGGCTTTGGTGAAAAATTAACGCCGGACCTGTCTACGTTAAGAATAGTTAACCACTCGTTAACCATTTCATCGGCAATGTTTGCCTGTTGGTTAACAGAAAGTGAATCGGATGGCTTTTACGGACTTGCCTCTGTTCCAGGCGCTGAAATCCAAGATGCAATGGCACCAAACGCGCCAGGGGGTCTTGGCTGAGAACATTGCGAACTCGGATACGCCTGAATTCGAAGCGCGCGATGTCAAAGCTTACTCGTTTGATGATCACATAGGGCGTGAGGCTTTCGGCCTGACAACGGAACGCACCTCCGTTGCCCACATATCCGGAATGATCGGATCGGGTATCGGTGGCAAGGCCGAGCGCCGCGACAGTTTTGAGATCACACCCAGCGGCAATGCGGTCAACCTGGAAGAGCAGATGATGAAAATCACGCAGAACCAGATGGACTTTCAGGCAGCAACGACCCTTTACACAAAAGGGCTTGGGTTGATCCGCACTGCACTTTCGAAGACCGCGTAACAGAACGGCAATGCAATGAGGAGTGACATCCTATGGATCTGATGAAGTCCCTGTTCATCTCCGCTTCCGGCCTGAAAGCGCAGAACGGACGGATGCGGGTGATTGCGGAAAACATCGCCAACGCAAATTCGACCGCCCGGACCCCGGACGAAGAGCCGTACCGGCGGAAAATTCCGACCTTTCAGTCCGAATTCGACAAGCAACTTGGCGCTGACAAGGTGGAGCTCGGACGGATTGTTGAAGACAAGTCCGCTTTCAAGTCGACCCATATGCCCGGGCATCCGGCGGCGGATGAAAACGGCTATGTGCTGCAGCCGAATGTCAGCACACTGGTTGAATCGGCCGACATGCGGGAAGCTCAACGCTCCTATGAAGCCAACCTCAACGTCATCGAAACCACGCGCAAAATGCTGCAGCGGACGATCGATATCCTGCGGGCCTGAGGGCACTTGCGCCATCGCCTGAAGCAACCGGATTAAGGAAGTAACCCATGTCGACAATGTCCATTGCAAACAATGCCTACCAGATGGCGGCCCAGCTTCAGCAGCAGGCAAAAGCGATTGAAGATCCGACACCTGTTCGTGAGCAGGTTGACTTTGGGCAAATGGTGCAGAGCGCGGTCGAAAATGTCGTTGACCAGGGCCGGGTGGCGGATGCCAAGGCCGTCGGCTTGATTGAAGGCAAGGCCGATGTTGTAGATGTAGTGACCGCCGTTGCCGAAGCTGAGGTCACACTGGAAACTATGGTTGCGGTCCGCGACCGTGTGATTTCGGCCTATGAAGAAATCATGCGGATGCCGATCTGATCTGGTCTTGGTTTTGTTTGAAGGCGCTGTAGCGCGGAGGTGGTGTGATGACCGGTCCTGAAGTGCTTGATCTGGCCCGGTCTGCTGTGTGGGCGATGATCCTGATTGCCGGGCCGACCATGGTGATCGGTCTGCTCGTCGGTGTGATCATCGCGCTGTTTCAAGCCTTGACCCAAATCCAGGAAATGACACTTGTCTTCGTGCCAAAGATCCTCGCGATCTTTGTGACGCTTTTGCTTTCCCTTCCGTTCATGAGCCAGGTTCTGGAAGGCTTTATGGGTGAAATCGCCGAGATGATCCTCGCCACTGGTCCGGTTTGAGGCCTGAGGGATGACGATCGAGCTTGATTTCCTGCCAGACGTTGCGGCCGCGTTCATGCTAATGTTTGCGCGTCTTGGCACGATGATCATGCTGCTTCCAGCTCTTGGAGAAAGCTCGATCCCAACCAGGTTTCGCCTAACCATCGCTTTGGCACTGACCTTGGTGCTCTACCCGGTCGGCTCCCAGCTCTACCCAGCGGATCTGGTATCGAACCCGGCACAGCTCGGTGTCCTCTTGATCAGCGAAATCATCATCGGGGTTGCCATCGGGCTTTGCGCAAAATTGGTGACGTCTGCCGTGCAGATTGCCGGCGTGATCATGGCAAACCAATCCGGTCTTGCCTTCGCGCTTGGCACTGACATCTCCAATGAAGGACAGCAAGGCGCGCTTTTTGGAAACTTTCTTGCCCTAGTCGGCATAACGCTGATCTTCACCACAGACACGCATTATCTGGTGATCGCTGCCCTTCACGACAGTTTTACGTTATTCCCACCTGGCAGCATGCCACCGGTTGGAGATTTTTCCGAGAATTTCGCCGAGACAGTGGCGATGGTGTTCTCGATCGCGGTGCGGATGAGCGCACCGTTTCTTGTCGTTGGTCTGGTCTTTTATTTCGGCCTTGGTTTGTTAAACAAGCTGATGCCGCAGATGCAGATCTTCTTCATCGCCATGCCTGTGAACATTGCGATCGGGTTCTTCCTTCTCATGGTGCTCATAAGCACGCTGATGATGTTCTATCTTGAACACGTCCAGCAGGCTCTGGGCAAGTTTATAGCGGGGTAGCGGTGCGTTATGGCTGACGAAACCGACGACTCAGAAAAGACTGAGGACCCCACGCAGAAACGTCTCAAAGACGCGCATGACAAAGGGGATGTTCCGAAATCTCAGGAAGTCAGCACCTGGTTCACGCTTGCTGGCGCGACCCTGATGATTGCCATCATGGCGCCGGGGGCGGCTGCGTCGCTTGGAAACTTGCTAAAGGGCTACATAGAGCACGCTCACCAGATCCCGGTTGATGGCTATGCGCTCAAAGCCCTTTGGCGGGACACCGGACAATCCGTAGCGCTGATCGTGGGTTTGCCTTTGCTAGCCCTGGTGATCATGGCGGTGTTCGGCAATTTGATCCAGCATCAGCCATTGCTGACTGCTGAGACCATCAAGCCCAAACTCTCCAAGGTCTCTCCGCTTTCTGGCTTCAAGCGACTGTTTTCCTCCGAAAGCCTGGTCAATTTCGCCAAGGGGATGGTGAAGATCCTGGTCGTTGGCGCGGTCATGGTGGCCGTGTTGTGGCCGCACCGGGACGAAGCTGAAATCATGATCTTCGCGGATGAGATGATCATCCTTGAAGAAGCCCGCATTTTGATCCTTCAGGTTCTGGCCGCAATCCTTGCCGTGATGACAGTCGTTGCCGCTGCGGATTTCGTCTACCAAAAGAACAAGTGGTTCAACAAACAGAAGATGAGCCTCAAAGAGGTCAAGGAAGAATTCAAGCAGACAGAAGGTGACCCCCACGTCAAAGGCAAGATCCGGCAATTGCGCATGGAGCGCTCCCGCAAACGCATGATGTCTGCGGTGCCGGCAGCAACGGTCGTTGTCACCAACCCGACGCACTATGCCGTCGCCCTTCAGTATGAAGAGGGGATGGGCGCGCCGCTCTGTGTAGCCAAGGGAACGGATGCACTGGCCTTGCGGATCCGGGACGTGGCCAAGGAACACGAGGTCCCTGTCATCGAGAATCCACCGCTCGCCCGCGCGCTTTATGCCAGCGTTGAGATCGAACAGGAAGTGCCGGAAGAACACTTCAAAGCCGTTGCAGAGGTCATCGGATTCGTCTTCAGAATGCGCAAACGGGCCGCCTGGCGGGCCAATTGATTACGGTAAAAAGTAACGATATCGCAGGGAATGCGGATTAACGGGTGAATTTCAACAGGACTGAGCGCTTGCTCTGTTGAAATTACCGGCCAACAACAGAATGCTGAAATTCGGCCTAAACTAAGCGAATCGGGCCGAGGAGACGGATTGTATGAGTGACCTTGACGGAGCGCCAGGCGGGCCGATGATCAATCGGCCGGAGCGATCCGGAAACATAGGGTTGTTGATCGGGCTTGCGCTTGTGCTTGCCGGGGCCGCGGCTGCCTTTGCGGTCATGGACCGGGCCGTTGCACAGCCGTTCATTCTCGCTTTGCTCGGAATACTCGCTGTTGTCGGCGTTTTCTGCCTTTTTGCCGGTGCTATTGGGTTTCTGCGCCTTTCCGCAAGGCCTGGTGAAGCCAATCCGCTGGCCTCTGCATTTGTCGATACGCTTGAAGACGGTGCGCTCATAACCGACATCGATGGACGTCTGGTCTACGCCAACAAAGCTTACGCTGAGCTAACTGGCGCGGAAACGGCTGCCGACATCCGCGTTGTTGAACGCGTGTTTTCCTCCGATCCAGACGCGACCGACGCCATCTTCCGTTTGTCTCAGGCGATGCGCGATGGCCGCAAAGCGCAGGAAGAAATCCGTATGCCGTTCCCGCTTGGCCGGGCGGAAGGAAAAGCGCGCTGGTATCGCGTCTCTGTGCGGCCGCTCCAAGTGTCTGGCAACGCGTCCGGCAAGGTCATGGCGGTCTGGCAGTTGTCCGACATCACCCGGGATCGCGCTGAGCAGGAGAATTCCTTCCAGGAACTTCAGCGCGTCATCAATTTCCTTGATCATGCCCCGGCAGGGTTCCTGTCGTCAGACGCTCAGGGACGGATCGTATACCTCAACGCGACCCTCGCCGATTGGCTCGGCTATGACCTGGCGCAGTTTGACGCTGGGGATCTCGGGCTCTCCGATATTGTGCGAGGTGATGGCACTGAGCTGATCCGCTCAGTCAAGGGGCAGGCCGGTGAGGTCAAGAGCGAGACCTTCGATCTGGATTTTGTCACCCGCAACGGCCTCGGGCTTCCTGTTCGCTTGTTGCATAGGGTTCCATTCGGCGAAAATGGCACCCAAGGCGACAGCCGGACGCTAGTTTTGAACCGGTCACGGGGTGAAGAAGCCTCAGAAGCGCTGCGCGCGGCGGAAGTACGTTTCGCCCGCTTCTTCAACAATACGCCGATTGCCATCGCCTCCCTCGACAAGGAAGGCCGCGTGCTGCGCACAAACGCGCCGTTCCTCAAGTTGTTTGGTGCTGTTGACACCGATGATCAGGCGCCGAAACTTGAAGCTTATGTCGCCGATAACGGTCAGGAAGACCTCCGCAAGGCTTTGAGCGCGGCGGCGAACGGGATCAGCGAAATCGCGCCGATCGATATTCCGCTTGTCGAAGGCAATGACCCGCGTTCTGCAACTTTTTACGTCTCCGCGGTTCAGGAAGGCGAGGGCGATGGCGAGGCCGCCATTGTCTATGCGCTGGAAACGACCCAGCAACGTGCCCTTGAGGCTCAGTTTGCTCAAAGCCAAAAGATGCAGGCCATCGGCCAGCTGGCCGGCGGTGTTGCGCACGACTTCAACAACGTTCTGACCGCGATCATCGGTTTTTCCGACCTACTTTTGGCAAGCCACCGTCCAACCGATCCGTCCTTCCAGGACATCATGAACATCAAGCAGAACGCCAATCGTGCCGCCGGACTTGTGCGGCAGCTGCTGGCATTCTCGCGCCGCCAGACCTTGCGTCCGCAGCAGCTTGAACTGAATGACGTTTTGGCTGATCTGTCGATCCTGCTGGACAGGTTGCTTGGCGAGAAGGTCGACCTGAAGGTTATTCATGGGCGGGATCTGTGGCCGGTCATGGCCGACCTCAACCAGCTGGAGCAGGTGATCGTCAACCTGGCCGTAAATGCCGGGGACGCGATGCCGGACGGCGGTCGCCTGACGATTTCCACGCGCAATGTCTCTGAATCTGAATCGACCCATTTTGAAAACACCCGCGGCATGCCGCCGGGTGAATACATGCTGGTCGAGGTGGAAGACACAGGCCACGGCATTCCGCCCGATGTAATGGAGAAGATCTTCGATCCGTTCTTTTCCACCAAAGAAGTCGGCAAAGGCACGGGGCTCGGGCTCTCGACCGTCTACGGGATCGTCAAACAGACCGGCGGCTTCATCTTCTGCACCTCGGAAATTGATGAAGGCACAACCTTCCGCCTGTTCTTGCCGCGCTACATCCCGGCCGTTGTCGATGAGCCGAAGCAAGAAGCGAAGGAGCCTGAGAAGGAAAAGGTTGCGGATCTGACCGGGTCTGCTTCGATCCTTCTCGTAGAGGACGAAGAGGCGGTAAGGGCCTTTGCTGCGCGCGCGCTTGCCTCCCGTGGCTACACGGTCCACGAGGCCGGCACGGGCATGGAAGCGCTCGAGGTCATGGAAGAAACGGGCGGCGATGTCGATCTCGTGGTGTCCGACGTGGTCATGCCGGAAATGGACGGCCCGTCACTGCTGGTCGAGTTGCGCAAGACCCGTCCGGATCTGAAGATCATCTTCGTGTCCGGTTATGCGGAAGATGCGTTTGAGGAAAACCTGCCGGCCAACGAGAAGTTCTTTTTCTTGCCCAAGCCGTTTACCCTCAAACAGCTCGCAACAACCGTGAAGGATGTGCTGGACGGCTAGTCATGGCCGAGGGATCTACGCTAGGTATGCCCTGTGCAGATAAAGGAGTAGCCCGTGGAACTGCCTGATTTCATCAAGTCTTTCCCCGCTTTGGATGTGCCGTTTCCTGAGGACGTTGTCTCTTCTTACGCAGTCCAGTCGGACCGGGGATTGGTTGTTTTCTTTGATTTCAAGAAGGACATGGTCCTGCCGCCGCATTCTCATCTGGCGCAGTGGGGGACTGTGCTGTCCGGCGAGATCGAGTTCACCATCGGCGGGGAGACCCGGACCATAGGGCCCGGCGCGATTTATGATATTCCGGTAAATGTCGAGCATGGCGCTGTTATCAAGGCCGGAACCAAGGTGATTGATGTCTTTGAAGAGCCCTACCGGTATCCCTTGCGGGGGGAGTGAACCGCAGCACTTCTACTCCCAAGGCGCAAAGGTTTTTTCCGACGAGAGGTCGTTAAACCGGTCTTGCAGGGTGTTCATGAACTGAGTCCGGTCACCCGCCCAAGTGATTGGTTTACCGACAAAAATATCGCAGAAAAACGGTACCAGGAGGAACGAACCCTTTGGCAGCGCTTTGCCGAGGCCGTGGGTGAACACTGGAACGACAGGGGCGCTGGGCGCGCGTTCGGCGAGATAGGAAATGCCCTTTTTCAGGCCGGTCATTTCTTCCGGTTCGCCTCGGGAGCCCTCCGGAAACAGGATCAACACCTGGCCTTTGTCCAACGCCTGGTAACAGCCTTCCAACGGATCAGAGGTCCGGTTCGCGCCTTTGCGTTCGACCGGGATGATGCCGAGTACGTGTTCGGAAACCCAAGCCTTCCAGGGCGAGGAAAAGAAATAGTCGGCGGCGGCAACCGGTTTGATGTTCTTCAGCTTTGACAGCGGCATCAAGGCCATCAGCACCATCGTGTCGAGATGGCTGTTGTGGTTGGCAACGATGATTGCCGGCCCTTCAGAGGGCAGCAGGTCTTTTCGCCTGACATTCAGCCCGAGCAGAAACAGCACCGCGATCTTGACGAAGATATAAAAGACCTTCTGCAGCATTACCCCGGCCTAATAATAAAAATAGCGGGTGAAGTGGAAAAACAGCGGGGCGGTGAAGGTCAGGCTGTCGATCCTGTCGAGAATGCCGCCATGGCCGGGAATGAGGCTTCCGGTATCTTTCACGCCGAGATCGCGCTTGAGCGCGGAGACGGTGACATCGCCGATAAATCCGGCCACGGGGATCAAGAGCCCGGCGGCTGCTGCATGTGCAAGGCTGAAGGGCGTCACCAAAGGCGCGGTTACAATGGCGAGCACAAAGGTCGTGCCGACGCCGCCCAGGAACCCTTCCCAGGTTTTGTTCGGGCTGACGCCCGGTATGATTTTCTTTCGTCCGAACATTTTGCCCCAGGTGTACTGGGCAACGTCATTGAACTGGGTCAGGAACACCAGGAACAAAAGCAAGCCTGCACCGCCCGCCGAGCTGCCGTCGGTCGGCGGCAGGATCAAAAGGAAGGCCGCGTGGGAGATTGAAAACACGCAGAGCATCAGGCCCCAGTTGAGCGTGCCCACGGACTTCAGAAACCCTTCGGTCTGCTGGGAGAGCAAGCTGGCAAAGGGCAAAAACAGGAACATGTAGACCGGGATGAACACGGCAAACATCCCGTAGTAACTGTCATAGACCCAGAAATACTGAACCGGGATCGACAGATACGCCCAGAACAGCACGCGCCGGTCTGCGCGCCGGGTTGGGATCATCGAGAAATACTCTTTCAGCGCTAGAAAACTTATAAGGGCGAAAACGATGATCGAAATCGTGTTGGAGACGAGAAAGGCGACGGTGAAGATCGCTACCATCACCCACCAGCTTTGGGTGCGCTGAACGAGTTCTGAAAGATTTTTCTCCGAGCGTTTGGAGAGGATGTAAACGATGAGGCTAGCTGCGATCAGCAGCCCCCAGATGCCGATTAGGGCCCAGTGGATGGCGTGCAGGGTCATTGTGTCTCCAGTTCGACCAGGGCGTTCTTGGCGCGGTTCCAAATGGTGACGGCGGATAGAACAACGCCGAGACCCATCAGGATCGCAAAAAAGAGTTCCGCGGTCAGCCCAAAGGCCACCAGAACACCGCACAGGCCGAAGAGGGCGGCCCGGTCGCTTTTGCCGAACGGTCCGTCGTACCGCCGGCTTGCCCCGATCTGGACGGCGATGACACCGGTCATCTCGCCGATGATCGCTAGGACCACCAATCCGACAACCAGTTCGCCCGGAAAAAACGGCAGTGCGGCGAAGGGCAGGTAAAGAGCCGCATCGGACAGCACATCGCCGAGTTCATTCAGGATCGCGCCGAGATCCGATTTCTGGTCGTGTTCGCGGGCGAGCATGCCGTCAATAGCGTTTAGGCCCATCCGGACGAACAGGATTACGGGCAACAGAATGAGCGGCCAAAAGGCGCCGGGAAACGCCCAGAGCGCCAAACCCTCTGCGACCGACAGCGCGAGGGCCAACAGTGTCACCTGGTTCGCCGTCACACCAGCAGAGGCAAGCCTTTTACAGAGTGGACGGAGGAGATCCTGAAAGCGGGATTTGAGCTGATAAATGGTGGGCATGAGAACCAGCGCTTCGGAAAAGGATGGAGACACTATAACGGTAGTTGGGCGCGCGGTAACCTGTTCAGATCATTGAGTGCCAACTCACAACGCCAGCATGATGCGGACCGGATTTGCCGGATCAAGAAGCAGTTTGACGGCCATGGCGATGCACGAGCACACCAGGAGCGGGCGGATGATCTTCGAGCCGTTCTTCATGGCGAGTTTGGACCCGGCTTGTGCTCCGAGAAACTGACCCACTCCCATCAGCAGACCGATCTTCCAGAACACGGCTCCGCTCACCATGAACACGAGAAATCCGGCAAGGTTCGACGCAAAGTTCAGCACCTTCGTATGGGCCGTGGCTTTCAAGAGACCTGCGCCCATCAGGGCGACAAAGGCGAGCATGAAAAAGGATCCAGTGCCCGGGCCGAAGATGCCGTCGTAAAAACCGATTGCCGGGACAAGGGTCGCGCCGAAGGCAAAACTGGTCATCCGCGGCACCTGTTCGACCGCGCCGACATTGGGTTTCAGCGCGAAATAGACAGCAATCAGTATCAAAACGACGGGCAGGGCCGTCTGGAGCACATCTGTCGGCAGGATCGTGGCGACCAGTGCTCCACAGACCGCGCCAGCCGCTGAAAGTCCAGCCATCGGCAGGATGACTTTGTAATCAACAAGCCCTCGGCGGGAGTAGGCAAGGGTGGCGGACCCGGAGCCAAACAGCGCTTGCAGTTTGGCTGTTCCGAGTGTTTCCAGCGGGGGGAGCCCAGCCATGAGGAGGGCAGGGATGGCGATCAATCCGCCACCGCCTGCAATGGAATCAATAAACCCGGCAATGAAAGCGGCCACGAACAATAGCAGCAGAATATCAAACGCAACTTCGGCCAAATTGGACCCGATCTTTGGAAACTGGCGCGGACGGACAGAATCTGGCTGGTCGGACGCGATGGGAAGGTGGGGTCCTCTTAGTCCCGTTTTGTTATGATTACCAGCTCACTTGGCTGCCAAGACACCGGCGAGCAGGGTCTTTGTTGCTGTTTCGTAAGCTGAACGGTCTGCGCCATTCGCAATTTCCAGCGCGGCTCGGTCAAAAGAAGCGGACAACAATTCTGCGAGCGGCTCCAGGGGAACGTTCTTCAAATACCCATGCGCCGCACTGTGCTGCAATCCTTCAAGCAGGGTTGCCCCACCGGTTGTCCGGTCGATCTCGGCCATTTCTTCCAGGCCGAGCACCGTTGGGCCTTCAAGCAGCAGGATCTTTGCCCGTCCAGGCACTGACAGCGCGGAAAAGTAGGCATTGGCTCCCGCCATGAAGGCATCGAGTGGAGACTGGCTTGTGTTGGTGTCAGAAGCAATCTCGGCTGCGACTGCCTCGGCTTCCTGCTGCACCAGGGCGCGCATCAGGTCCGGTTTGTCCTCAAAATGATGATAGAGCGCGCCGCGCGTCACGTTGGCGCGTTTGACGATCTCCGGTGTCCCGGTTTCCGCATACCCCTTTTCAACAATGAGTGCGCGGGCAGCGTCCAGAAGTGCTTTCCGGGTTTCAGCACGGCGCTCGGCCTGGGATCGGCGCGGTTTTTCATCTTGCATACATGCAGCCTGTATGTTAATTGAAATTCACATACATACTGTATGTTTATTTGTTGTGGCTGAAAAGCCCCATCAGCTCAGTTGGGTTGATGACCGTTTTTGATTGCAGGAGACACGTGATGAAATGCACCCAGTATTACCCTGTCCTTATGACCAAGGATGTGACCAAGACTGCCCGGTTTTATCAAGATCACTTCCGGTTCAAGGCTGTGTTCGAGGCGGACTGGTATGTGCATCTGCAGTCGGTAGAGGATGAAGCCGTAAACCTCGCCATTCTCGATCAGGACCATGAAACCATCCCGGAAATTCGCCGGGGGCAGGGCACGGGGGCGATGCTGTTGAACTTCGAGGTGGAGGATGTCGATCAGATCTATGAAGGCGCCAAGGACGCCGGATTGCCCATCCTGCAGGCGCTGAAGGACGAACCCTTCGGTCAGCGGCATTTCATCACCGAAGACCCGAACGGCGTCATGATCGATGTGATCAAGCCAATCCCTCCGAGCCCGGAGTTCCTGAAACAATTCGCGCCAGAGGCCGTGCCTGCCTGAACCCTAAGTTTGGTAGCCCGCCCGAACGGCATCCCATAAGGGTTGGTTCAACCTGAGGCGGAATTGCCGAGGACGAGCGATTCCACCGAACAGATGCGGTCTTGTTCCAGTGCGAACAGGATCGCTTCTACGACATGCCGGGCGGTCATTGTTTTGCCTGTGCCTGGGGAGGGCCGTTCGAACCAGGCTGGGCTCTTATATTCCAGATCGCTTTTAAAATCGGGCGGAAAGACGGACATCACCCGAATATGGGGATGTGTTTGGCGCAGCCGATTCATGAAGGCGGTCTGGGCGCTCTTGGTGGCATGGTAGGCAGCATTGGGTTCCGATTGGCCATCCAATGCCAAACCCGACTTTGAAACAATGGTCAGGATGTCAGGCTCTTCTGACATTTCCAACAGCGCAAGGCAGTGTTTGGTCAGGAGGATTGTTCCGGTCACCGTAGAATTTACGGCGGCGATCAAATGATCGTCGTCTGTCGCTTCAAAAGATCCGGACAGCCACATGGCCGCACTGTTGATCAGGATGTCTATCTTGGGCCTCGCTGTCTTCAGAGCCAAGACAAACTGACAGATGCTGTCCGGATCGGCGATGTCGCAGCTGTAGGCAGCGGCAGATGAGCCGGTGACATCTTTGATAAAGCGGCACGTTTCTTCGGCCTGTGACTTGTCCCGTGCGGACAGATGAACATCTGCGCCACGGTCCGCCAAGGCTGCAGCGAGTGCCCGGCCGGTTGATCGGCCCGCACCGGTGATAACCACTGTCTTGCCATCTAGCGTGCCCATGTTTCTTCTGCTCCTTCGCCTGTCACTGCAACCATCAATTCCAGGCGACAGGTAGGTATGCAGCAGCATTAAACAAGAAAATACTTTTTATATTTTGAAGGTGCGCGAATAGGCGTGGGAAAACACGGCGTCAAATTGATGTGGTTAAGACGCGACCGGCGGGCAGGAACTGCTCTGTTCGGCACGGCTCTTCAGGCCTTGCAGGCTTTGCATGGTGTTCGGATTGCCCGGCAGAACGAAGCTCTGTTCCAGCGCCGTGCGGACGTTGTTGATCACGGCAAGATCCTGAACAACGAGCGTCTCACACGGGGTGCCTGTGAAGCGAAGCCGGATGCGGATAACCCGGTTTCCGTTGTCTGAGGGTCCAAACTGGCTGTCCAGTGCCGGGTTCTCGCCGGTGAGCTGGCGCTCCATGACGACCATATTCGGCTCGTCCTGGATCACAATGGTGCCGCGTTCCTGGGCGCTGGAAACCAGCGCTGAGCGAACGGTCATCGGGTCGGCGGCGACTTTAACGCTTTGCGCGCCCTGCGGCACGGTCAGCTGCGGCTGGTTTCCAAGGGACGCTTGTTCGGTGTTGCTGGACTGGCACGCTGCAAGTGTGAGTGCACAAAGGCCTGCAAGAATGAGATGCCGCATGAGATCGCCTGAGCTTGTATGAATGTCTCGATCGGTTCGGTCTAAAACAGGTTTTTCGCCAGTGCAAGGAAGCTGCCGTATCGTAAGGGCCGGTTTCTGCACCAGTGTCACAAATATGACCCTAGAACGTATCTCCGGTCTTGAAGCCACCGCCGCCGAATCCGCCGCCGGTCTTCAAGCCGCCGCCACCAAACCCGTCATTGCCGCCCGGCATACCGGCTCCCGGCCCGCCGAACCCGCCGGGACCTGGAATGCCGCCGAAGCCGCCCATGGAGCGGGGAAGGCCTTTGCCTTTTGGAAATGCCACCCGGCGGCCTTTGGGACGGCGGCGCTTGTGGGACCGTTGTGCCCTATCCCAATACTCAGCGCCGGAAATCGCGCCCTTTACGAGTTCGCCCAAGAGGACAGTTGTCAGCCGATCATCTGAAAACGTTGTTTCCCAGCTGCCATACCCGTTGGAGCGGAACCGTTTGACGACATCTGCGAGCTCGGCCCGGCGGCGGCCGATATCGCGCTGCAGTTCCCGGTCCTGACGGACCTCCCGGGCGACCTGCTCAATGCGGTCCTTGAAGTCTTCAATGCGTTGGACAATTTTTTCGTCTTCCGGAGACGGCGTTTCGATGGCCGCCCGCCACAGATCATTGAGGGCATCCATCTGCAGCGAAGACGCGAGGTGTTCTTCCGCCTTCTGGAAATCGTTGTCTTCACCGCTGGCGAACTCTGCCAGGGCGCTGGCGAGGGTCTCGATCCGCCGGTCCAGTTGATCCAGCTCGCCATCGATGCCGTCAATCTCGCCGCTCAGCGTTTCAATGCTTCCGACAAGATCCGTGCCTGCGGCATCAGTCATGGCGTTGCGGCTGAGCTCTGCCAGTTTCGCCTGTTCCTGGTCTGCGATCTCGGCGCAGCGTGCGGCATGTTTTGCCATGCGCTCGGGGATCCCGGTAAGCATCGCGTAGTTGGCTCTGGCGTCATTATACCCGATCAACCCGGCAACCCAACGGTCCATAGATCGGGTCAAACCGCGTTTGTCATAAGAGGGTGTCGCAAAGCCCCGGTCCCAGAGGTAGAGAAACAGCGGATCAGCCTCGTAGGCTTTCCCTTTTTCGAGCCGGTCAGCCTCAGACGTTTCCGCCTTTGCGGCTGCCGCAGCTGCCGTCTCCTCAGCGCGCTCGACGGCAGACTTCTGGCGTTGAAATGCGTCATCGCCCTCCAGACGCGTGTCGACCGCCTCCAGAAGGTCGTCCATTTGGTTTTCAGCGGTATCCCGATCCGCATCCAGCTGCTGGCGGCGGGCATGAAGCGTGCTGCGTTCGCTCTCGCACTGCCGCAGTTGGTCGCTCAGGACCTTGTAGTCTGCCGTGCGTTTTTCCAAAAGCCGCCGGGCTTCCCGCGCGGCGCTGTCCAGGCGGGTGTTGAGAGCGCCGGCCGCATCATTGTCCAGATGAAAGCGGGCAAGGTCCCTATAGGCTTCGGTCTGCCGCTCCTGCAGGTCGGTCAGCCCGCGGGTCGCGCGTTCGATCCGTTGGCTGAGCTCTGCCTCTTCGCGGCGGAGATCGCTGAGCGCCTGTTCAATGGTTCCAAGGGTCTGCCGGCCTGTCAGCATTGTCTGTTCCGCATGTCAGGAAATTGGCAAAGCAGTCTTACCATTCGGTGATCGCTCCGTTTTGGACGCCGCTGCGCCAGGTGATGTCCAGCTCACCGCGCTGCTTTTGGCCCAAGGTTCCTTTTTGGACGATGCCGTCATCGACCTTGTCGCGCCGGACTGCAGTGTAGATGGTATCCGATACCCGCTGTGCCCACTTGTTGACCCGAACCGTCTGGCCGTTTTCTTCCGAGACGATGTCGCGCTCCAAGATGTTGCCGTCCGGATCGACCGCTTCAACCACGATATAGTGATTTTCCGCATCCTGATTGGCGTCAGGGATCCGGGTAATGCCGGTTGGTACGCCTTCCCTTGAAATGATCTGAACGTCAAAGACTTCGGCAAGGCGGCTGGCCAAATTCCTGAGGTCAGCCTCCGCCTTGAAGGCCGCATCGGTCTTGCCGTCTGCAAGCGCGATGGTTCCATCGTCCACAAGGCGCTGGGCATCGGCCTCGATATCGGTGTTTCCGGTCAGGTCATCGATGCGTTGAAACAGTTCGGAATAGGTTTGCGGCATGTTTTCAAGCCGCTCAGCAAGGGCAGCTTCGGACCGCTGTGCCGGCAGCGTCACCAGCATGTACCATGCCGTCGTCGCGACAATCAGGACAACGGCCAGTCCGGCAAGCCACTTGGACCAGATCGAGCGGGTGATGTAGACCATGGCCAGCGTGCGCTGAAAGCCAGCGGCCGGCGGACTGTAGACGAACCGGTCCCGCTTGAGGTCTTCAACACCGGCTTTCAGAATATGGTCGGGGACATCGATACCTTGCGCGGCATAGACCTTGCGCAGCCGCTCCACCATGGCGGCATCGCGTTCGTCGGCTTTCAGTTCGCGCGCGACCTGGCCTTCTTCGTGGCGGAGCGTGTCCACCACGTCCATCGCCATCATCAGATCATCGAGCGGCGTGTCGGGCTGTGCAGCCATGGACTTGGGTCTTCCCAAATTGCCGGAGCCGGGCATACCCGGCTCCCAGTAGATCTTAGTCCGAAGTTAGAGCCCTTGGCCTTCGGCCGTCAACTTGGCAAGGCGGCGCTTGCCGTCCTCAACTGCGTTGCGGATCTCTTCGGAGTTCTTGGTCGACATATCCCGCATTTCTGAAATGATTTCACGGGACTGGACCTGAAAGTTCACAACAGAATCAACGAGTTTCTTGACTGAGGCCGCCGCAACAGTTGGACCATAACCGGCTTTGAGTGCCTCTTTTTGGACCGCATCACCAATTTCCGCCAGCGTCTCCAGGCTCTTGTTGATGCCGTCCTTCATGGCGTTGAGCGTTTCGGTGGACTCATGTAGGCCTTGCAGTCCGGTGAAGGAAGCGTTGAGTGCAGTCAGAACAGATTCATTGGTTGAGAAGAAGCTGACCGACTGGGCGTACACCCGCTCCTTGGCGTTGGTGGTCTGGACGAGCCGCGCCATGATCACTTCGGACGTATTGTAGCCGACGGTCAGGTTGTCTGAGAGATCCTTGGCGATCTGGTACCGCTTTTCCTCGTCCTGCATCTCGCGCAGACGTTCGTCGCGGGCAAGCTCAAGACGGGCCTTTTGGGCCGCATCATCGCCAGTATAAGCCTCAACTTCTGCCGAGGCTCCTTCAAGTGCTGACTTTGCTGCATCAAGTTTGGCGGTGGCCATGTTCAGCAGCTCGAGCGCCGTGACTTCAGCTTGTTTCAGGGCGCCCCGGAAATCCCGGTAGGCCTCCAGGATTGTCTGTTCCCGTTCAATCTGGTCCTTCGTCGCCTTGGCAACATCCTTGTACGTGGTGCGGATGTCGGTGAAGCGGTCGGAAATAGTGCCGCGGCGCATATCCCGCCACTTGTTTGAGAGATTCTCGGTGAAGGAGATCTTGCCGTCTGCGAGCTGGTCGACCAAAGTTTTGGCGTCGTCCCGGATCGAATTGAACGCGTCGGTGATTTCTTCATACCGCTCACCAATGTCCATCTGCTGGACCTGATTGCGGACCACTTCATTGAAGTTCGAAGCCTGGCCCAGCGTGCGGGAAATGATCAGCACCTTGTCCGGAGACAGATCCGAAATCTGTTCCAAAAGGGCGTTGATCGGCGCGTCCGCTTCTGTTTCCGGCGTGATGCCGATGTCGCGCAGCGTTGTCAAAGCGCGGTCGAGGTATTGAAGGGGCGAAAATCCACCGGCCGGAGCTGGGGTTTGAACAGCTGTTCCTTGGGAGTTTTCTTCAACCATTTAAAACACCTCGATACCTGTTTGCTTATGTTTAGCCGCACCAGTTTTGCGCGGTCTGAATGACTACAGCGCTTCACATAGGACTGCCAACGGGCATGTTGTCAATGAAAACCCATCCCGTTAGGTCACTTAGCCTTACAGCCATGAGATGACAGTCTTTTTGCATTACGGGTCAGCCCTGCTTGGCTTTTGAGCGGACCTTGGACATAAGATCATCGGCGCCGCAATACGAGGGTCATCGTGAGTGTTTCGGATGCATACCGGCCGGGCTCGGCTCGGTAAAGTTCTTCGAAGCGCTTGAAAAACGTTGCAGTCAAGGCATCCGCCTCATCAACGGTTTTGGCCGATTTTTCAAACAGGTGCAGGCGGAGGGAGGATTCTCCAAAGCCTCTGACATACCCGGTGTAGAGCTCAGCGTATTTTTCAGGGTCCGCCAGCCAGTCTTGATAAGCGTCCTGCGGGTTGGTTGCAGCGTCGGTGACGGAGGCCTCAATCACTTCGAACGCAGCTTCCAGATCCTCGTTTTGAATGAGCGGACCAACTGCGTCGCTGACAGAGGGAAACCAGAGCGGAAATATGAACCGGTCAAGAGCCTCTTCGGATAATAGCCCATCGGTGACCATCGTCGCGGCGACCTTGTGAATGGCCCGGTAAAGGTGGCGGGCTGATCCGCGGATGCCATTGATCTCTTCAAGGTCCGGAGTACTTCCAAGGGTTGAGACAATCAGATAGCCGCCGGGTGCAAGTTCGATTGCTCGGCTTCTCAAGAATGTGGTCCAGTCGGATCTTGCGAGATCTTCGTAGGCGGCCCGGGCCTCGCCCTCAAGGTCGGCATACCAGACCGTGCCGGGCGAAGAGATCAGCAGGGGGCGCGACAGCCAATGGCTGGCCACAAAACAGGTCGCCAACGAGACCGAATCCGGGGCTGCCATGACGTCATAAAAGGACCCGATCGAGGCCTCTGTCCGGATATTTTTGTCTTGTAGATATCCGGCCTCTGAGAATACGAGACCAAACAAGCCGTTCCAGTCATTGTGTGGTTGATCGCCGTGGCAGATGGCGATGCGGCCGTTTGGAGAAAGGGGACGGTAGGCCGCGATAGAAGGTTTGACTGCCTCTATTGCCGTATGACCCGGGCCGCAGCCGAGATCGAGATGCCGGAACTCCGTTTTCTGCGGACCGATGTCCCGAACAGCTCTTTCTATCCAGTCTGCTCTACTTTTGACCAGATTGCTCTGCATGTAGGAGTTCCGGTCATAATCTACCATATGCTCGGTCGCGGTGTCTGGGCCGGTCTTCTCATCTGTCATGCCATTGCCTTTCGTGAAAAATGGCAGATGAAACTAGGAAAGACCGATCCCTACCGTCTCCGCAAGGGGCAACAACGAACCAGATTGAAAGCAACAGTGGGCGATAGCCGGTTACGTGCGGCTTTCTATTGACTGGTCACCAAAGGCGGTCAGTGTGAAAACGATGCAAAGCAGTTTGTCAGGCGGCAGTCATTGATGCGTTTTATCCAGCTTCTGGGCACACTTTTGATCTTTTGGGCAGCGGCTGCGCTGCCCATTGCACCCGCTTCAGCGCAAAATGGTGATGCCGAACAAACCGATGCATTGGGGTTGCCGTCTTCGGCGGAAGAGCTTTTTGCCCGGGCAACTCATGCGCTTGAGCAAGGGACGGTCTCAATCCGGACGTTGGAGTTGTTGCGCAGCCAGTTGGTCTCGGTTCGGGACCGCAATGCTGCCATCGTCAATCTCGGAAGCATTGAGGCGGATGCCTTGCAGGCCCAGCTTGATGCTCTCGGGCCCGTTCCCCCGAGCGGCCAAAAGGAAGCCGATGATATTGCGGCGCGCCGCGCCGAGCTGACTAATGCTGTCGCAGATGCCAACGCGCCGGTCATTCAGGCAAAAGAAATTCAATTCCGGGCCGCTGCTCTGATCCACGCCATTGATCGCCATATACGCTCCAAAACCCTCGACCAGCTTACCCAGCGGTTTCCATCTCCCGTCTTTCCTTCGACTTGGAGTTCGGCGGCTGCCGAAATTCAGCAGTACCAGCAACGCCTTGAGCGGGACATTCAGAACCAGCTGGCTCGGCCGAGTGTTTCCAAATCTCTCGAACAGACGGTCCCGATTTCAATCGCACTTGTGGTGTTTGGCCTGCTCTTCTTGTTCTGGCTCCGGTTTCCGATCCATCGCTTTCTTCTGAGATTTAGCTTGCAGCAGGAAGGGGGCTTTCGGGTCATCCTGGCGGCGGTATTCTACAATCTGAGTTATCTCATTTTGCCCGCAATCGGCCTGATCTCCTTCCTGGCCGTCATCCGGATCCTTGATATTCAACCCAATGCGGCCCGAACTGCACTGATCGCAGCGCCTGCATCTGCATTGGCGGTTGTGCTCGCCATGTGGCTCGGACACACACTGTTCGCGCCGGAGCAAACCCGATGGCGTCTTTTGGATCTTGAAGAGCGAAGCGCGAAACGCGGGCTGTGGTTCTGCTTGGGCCTCGGTATTTTCCTGATGCTGGAAATCACTCTGGAAGCGCTGCAGAGGGACAATGCGTTTGGCGAAGCTGCGCTGTCGGTAATCTCGTTGCCCCTGATCGCAGCGGCCTCCATTTTTCTTTGGTCACTCGCTGGGGTTTTGAGACCGAACACGCCCGCCGCGGATGCTGGTCAGCCTGAAGCAGAAGACCCGGATGAGGAGGATGAAGCCGGGGTGGAAGAAGCCTCAGTCAATCCGCGGGACTCCGGTTTTCTGTTTTCAATGTCCGTGCTGATGAAGGCATCCGCTGTGATTGCCTTCATTTTGACCCTGGCCGGATATGTCTTGATGGCCCGGGCGGCAATTATCCCGATGATCGTGACACTCGCTCAACTCGGGCTTGGGTTCATGTTCTATCACCTCGCGCTTGCCTTGGTGCGGACGGCGACAAAAAGGGATGCAACGGAGCCGGTTCCCATCCTCATTTCGCTCGGCTTGATTATCGCTCTGGTCATTGTGTTTGCTCCGCTGATCGCCATGACTTGGGGCGCGCGGCCAACCGATATTGCAGATGCCTGGCGGTTGTTTATGGGGGGCGTCCAGCTGGGTGACATCCGGCTGTCGCTCGACACGCTGCTGATCTTGATCGTGGTCTTCGGCGCTGGGGTTTTGGTCACGCGCTGGCTGAAACGACTATTGCGGACGTCGGTTCTTCCGCAAACGCGTATGGATATCGGTGCGCAGACAGCCATCGTCACTGGAACCGGGTATGTCGGCTTGACGCTGGCGGCGTTGATTGCGGTCTCCACAGCTGGTCTCAATCTCTCCAGCCTCGCAGTGGTCGCTGGTGCGCTATCCGTCGGTATCGGTTTTGGCCTCCAGACAATCGTTTCCAACTTTGTCTCCGGCATCATTTTGCTGGTCGAACGCCCGATCAAGGAAGGTGATTGGATCGAAGTCTCGGGACAGTCGGGTTACGTTAGGAAAATCTCGGTGCGGTCGACGCGGATCGAAACGTTTGATCGTCATGATGTCATAATTCCGAACTCGGATCTGATTGCCGGCACGGTGCGCAACATGACGCTGAGCAACAAGACTGGCCGTCTGATCTTGCCGATCAGGGTCGCTTACGGGAGCGATCTGGAGAAAGTGAAGGAAATCCTGATTAATGCTGCGCGGGCGCATTACACGATTGCGCGCTATCCGTATCCGTTCGTCCTGTTCATCGGGATGGGAGATAGTGCGCTCAATCTGGAATTGCGCTGTTACTTGAAGGATGTAAACAACATCCTGACCACCCAGTCGTACCTTTACTTCACGATCTACAACGAGCTTGGAAAAGCGGGCATCGAAATCCCGTTCCCGCAACAGGATATTCATTTCAAGGATATGGAAAAGCTGATTTCAGCCTTGGAAAAACGGGAAGAGGCCAATGAAGCACCGGCCTCTTCGTAAAGCCTGATCAGACCATTCCGGCGGCAATTCTTGCAGCGAGACGCGCATTGTTGCGCACCAACGCGATGTTGGTGTCGAGGCTGCGGCCATCGGTGAGTTCAAGGATGTTGCCGAGGACGAACGGTGTGACGTCCTTGCCGGTCACATTCTGCTCAGCTGCTGTCTTGATGGCCGCGTCGATGAAACCTGACATTTCATCGCGGGGAATTTCATCTGTCTCCGGAACCGGGTTGGTGATCAGAACACCGCCATGATCTGCAAAGTTTTCCCGCACTTTCAAAAGCGCACCGATCTCGTTTGGCGTATCAAGACGGTAGGGAGCGTTGAGGCCGCTTTCGCGGGACCAGAAGGCCGGCAATTCGTCAGTCCCGTAGGCAACGACCGGAACGCCTTTTGTTTCCAGAACCTCAAGGGTTTTCGGAATGTCCAAAAGCGCTTTGGCGCCAGCACATACGACACAGACTGGCGTGCGTGCGAGTTCATCGAGGTCCGCCGAGATATCGAAGCTTTGCTCTGCGCCTTTGTGCACACCGCCGATCCCACCGGTTGCGAAGACTTTGATGCCAGCTGCGTGCGCCGCCATCATCGTCGCGGCCACCGTTGTTGCGCCGTAGCGTCCAGTGGCAAGTGCAAAAGTGAGATCCGCCCGTGAGCACTTCATGACATCTTCGGCCTGGGCAAGCCGGTAGAGATCCGCATCGGACAGGCCCACATGGATCTTTCCGTCCATGATGGCAATCGTTGCCGGAACAGCACCGTTTTCCCGAATATCAGCTTCGACCTGCCGGGCTGTTTCCACGTTCCGCGGAAACGGCATGCCGTGAGTGATGATGGTCGATTCCAGCGCAACGAGCGGCTTGTTGGCGGCGAGCGCATCACGGACTTCGTCGCTGTAGACGATCAGGCTTTTCAAAGCGGCGGGTTGGGCGGTTTGTGTCACAAGCAAAAGCCTTTTAAATGTGTGGCAAGTCGGCCGGAGCCGTGAGAATTTTGCGCCTTATAGACATTGGAATCGAAGCCGCCAAGTGTGGCATTTGTCCATCTGGTCAAATTTCATGCGAGGTTGCCAAGGCGTCCCACGATAATCCCTCTGCCAGGGCTCCGGTGCTTTTCAGCGTGATGGCGGCGGCCCGAAGTCCGAACGGCACGGCATCGCTCAAAGGATACCCCCGGCTGAGGCCGGCAATCGTGCCAGCGGTCAAAGCATCTCCGGCACCGGTTACGTCAACGATTTGAGTTGCAAGCGTCTCATGAGCGGTGATTGCCTCTTCGTTGAGGACAAGCACATCGGATTTACCATTGGTCAGGACCACGCGCTTAGCGCCGAGGCGTTGAAGGTTGCGGAGCAAGTTTTCGCTCGATGTCTCTGGGGTTTTGCCGGTCATGGCGAGCGCTTCGCCGCGATTGAGCATCAGGCAATGGAGTTTCGAAAGAAACGGCAGCAGCCGGGAGGCTTTGGCATTGGAAACGGCGTTTGCGATCAACCTGCCTTCAGGTGCTTGATCGGCAACACCCTTCAGAAGCTCATCCGGCAGGTTTGCGTCGATGAACCACAGCCCGGTTATCAATGGTCCTGAAAGTGCCTCGAAGATCGGGTCAAAGGCATCGGCAGGTGCATCACTTAACACCCGGTCATCCACGCTTGCAGCAGCGAGCGACCCGTCCGGATTGTGAAAGGCAATGTATTGACCCGTCGAAAATCCGCCACGTTCCAAAGTGTAAAGCTCGATCCCATCGGCGGTTAGTTGTTCCGAAAGGCTCGCCCCCGCGCCATCGGTTCCGATTGCCCCGGCGAGCCCGGTTGGAATGTCCAGCCGAACAAGTGTCCGTGCAATGTTGGTGGCAACTCCGCCGGGCTTTGCTGTCAGCTTCGCCGGTGTTGACGTTTCCGGGCAATAAACCTCGCTGCCATGGGCAAGCGTATCATAGTGGATCGCGCCGACACACAAGACCGGTAGGGGAGAGGAAGGGGACACGTTTGTCATCTTTACATCGATAGAGGAGTGGGAGTGCCATTTCAGCTTGGACGTCCCTGCAGAAAATTTGAAGACCGGCGGGCTAGCAGATCGCGTCTTTGTTCGCAACCAGCCGGCCGCTCCGTGATTCTCTCAAGATGCCCGGTCTCCGAATGTTCCAAATTTAACTTACCTTGCGTTATTCTTTAAGTGTCGATGTGAGAACATATTGGAAACAAACGGCAAAATCCAATTATATACCAATCAGTTTTGGTGTCTTGAAAAATGAGAACAAAATAGGTACAAAGGGGCGGATTGAAACAGCGCGTCCATCATGGAATAAGGAGCGTTCAGCCATGTCGCAAAGTACACTTCGTCTCGTAGAAAGCAGCCAGATGGACAAGACAAAAGCGCTCGATGCAGCGCTCAGCCAGATCGAACGGGCCTTTGGCAAAGGCTCCATCATGCGAATGGGCCAGGGGCAGGCCGTGGAGGTACAATCCGTCTCCACAGGCTCGCTTGGTCTGGACATCGCCCTTGGAATTGGCGGTCTGCCGAAAGGCCGGATTGTCGAGATCTACGGACCGGAATCCTCTGGTAAGACAACACTGGCTCTGCATACGGTGGCCGAGGCACAGAAGACCGGCGGCATTTGTGCGTTCGTTGATGCCGAGCATGCGCTTGACCCGATTTATGCCCGCAAGCTGGGTGTTGATATCGACAACCTGCTCATTTCCCAGCCGGATGCCGGGGAACAGGCTTTGGAAATTGCCGATACGCTTGTCCGGTCTGGTGCGATTGATGTGCTTGTTATCGATTCGGTCGCTGCGCTGACACCGAAAGCCGAGCTGGAAGGTGAGATGGGGGACAGCCTGCCGGGGATGCAGGCGCGTCTCATGAGCCAGGCCTTGCGGAAACTGACAGCGTCGATCTCCAAGTCGAACTGCATGGTGATCTTCATCAACCAGATCCGCATGAAGATCGGCGTCATGTTCGGTTCTCCGGAAACCACCACGGGCGGCAACGCCTTGAAGTTCTACGCATCCGTCCGTCTTGACATTCGCCGCATCGGCGCGATCAAGGACCGGGACGAAGTTGTCGGCAACCAGACCCGCGTTAAAGTGGTCAAAAACAAGCTTGCCCCGCCATTCCGTCAGGTCGAGTTTGACATCATCTATGGCGAAGGCGTTTCCAAGATGGGCGAGTTGATCGACCTTGGCGTCAAGGGCGGCATTGTCGAAAAGTCCGGTGCCTGGTTCTCCTACAACAGCCAACGGCTCGGTCAGGGTCGGGAAAACTCGAAGCAGTTCTTGCGCGACAACAAAGAGATCGCTGACGAGATCGAATTGGCCATCCGCCAGAACGCTGGTCTCATTGCCGAGGCCATCATCGATCCGGCAGGCGGTGAAGAAGACGACGATTAAGTTCGTGCCATGCTGATACCGGAACCCTTCGCTTGTTGAAGCGATAGCCCGGTGTTCTAAGAAGATAGAAAGCCCTCCCTGAGTTAATCAGGGAGGGCTTTTTGTCGAGCAGGCGTACCTGCGTGATTGCGTCTTCAGACTACACTCAAAAGTTCGATCCGGACCGCAGAAACTCAGGCTGAGACCGCTGGACACACCGTGTGCCGAAAGTTAAAAGGCTGTTCCGGTGCGCTGGGAGTTTCTCTGCAACGCACCTTTGTCGATGTTTCTTTAGGACCCGGACGCGGGTCCGGATCTAAGCGAGACGTGAATGACCGGCGTAAACGAAATCCGCTCCGCCTTTCTGGATTACTTCAAGGCCAACGACCACGAGGTGGTCGACTCCGGCCCGCTGGTTCCCCGCAATGATCCGACGCTGATGTTCGCAAATGCGGGCATGAACCAGTTCAAGAACGTCTTTACCGGTCTGGAGACGCGGGATTACAGCCGGGCCGTTACTGCCCAGAAGGTCGTGCGTGCAGGCGGCAAGCACAACGATCTCGACAATGTCGGTTATACGGCGCGCCATCACACATTCTTCGAAATGCTCGGCAACTTTTCCTTCGGTGACTATTTCAAGGAACGTGCGATTGAGCTTGCCTGGAACCTGATCACCAAGGAATACGGTCTTGCGAAGGACCGCCTTCTGGTGACCGTTTACGCAGAAGACGATGATGCGGCCGTGTTCTGGAAAAAGATCGCTGGTCTGTCCGATGATAAGATCATCCGCATCCCGACCTCCGACAATTTCTGGACCATGGGGGACACCGGTCCATGCGGCCCGTGTTCGGAAATCTTCTACGATCACGGCGACCACATCTGGGGCGGCCCTCCAGGAACGCCGGAAGAAGATGGGGACCGGTTCGTCGAGATCTGGAACCTCGTCTTCATGCAGTACGAGCAGACACCGGATGAGCGCCTCGATTTGCCGCGCCCGTCCATCGATACGGGCATGGGCATTGAGCGTCTTGCGACCGTTCTGCAGGGCGTCCACAACAACTATGACATCGACCTGTTCCGCGCGTTGATCTCCGCCTCGGAGCACGAAACAGGTGTTGAGGCGTCCGGTGATGCACTTTCGAGCCACCGGGTGATCTCGGATCACCTGCGCTCCACCAGCTTTTTGATCGCCGACGGCGTGCTGCCGTCGAACGAAGGCCGCGGCTATGTTCTGCGCCGGATCATGCGCCGTGGCATGCGCCACGCGCATCTGTTGGGCGCGCGCGAGCCGCTGATGCACAAGCTGGTTCCGTCGCTGATCCGTGAAATGGGCAGGGCCTATCCGGAGCTGACGCGGGCCGAAGCGTTGATTACCGAAACGCTGAAGCTGGAAGAAACCCGGTTCCGCAAAACGCTGGAGCGGGGCCTTGGATTGCTGGACACAGCAACCGAAGATCTGACCGCTGGTGGTCAGCTCGACGGCGAAACGGCCTTCAAGCTCTATGACACCTACGGTTTCCCACTTGATCTGACGCAGGACGCGTTGCGGGTCCGGGACATCACCGTCGATACGGACGGTTTTGATGCAGCCATGGAGCGCCAGAAAGCGGAAGCGCGTGCGGCCTGGTCCGGATCCGGCGGTGCGGCAACCGAAGCCGTTTGGTTTGCCATGAAAGAAAAGTATGGGGCCACCGACTTCCTCGGCTATGAGACAGAAGTTGCGGAAGGTGTCATTGCGGGCTTGGCGGCAGATGACGCGGAGACCAACGAATTGAAAGCTGGTGAGAGCGGTTTCGTTGTTCTCAACCAGACACCGTTCTACGGTGAAAGCGGTGGTCAGGTCGGGGATACGGGTGTGATGACCGCGCCCGGTGTCAAAATCATCGTCACTGATACGCAAAAGAAAGCGGACGGCCTCTTTGTGCATGTGGTGACGGTTAAAGAAGGCACCGCAACACCGGGCCTTGCCCTCGAACTCAAAGTCGATCACGACCGCCGGTCGTCTGTCCGCTCCAACCACACGGCAACCCACCTGGTGCATGAAGCCTTGCGGGAAGTGCTTGGAACGCACGTAGCGCAGAAAGGGTCTTTGGTAACACCAGACCGGCTACGCTTCGACTTCTCGCATCCGAAACCGATGAGTGATGACGAACTGGCGACGGTCGAGACTTTCGCCAATGAGATCGTTCTTCAAAATGCTGCCGTTGAGACCCGTTTGATGGCGGTCGATGACGCCATCGAGGCCGGTGCCATGGCGCTCTTCGGTGAGAAATATGGCGACGAAGTTCGTGTTGTCTCCATGGGCACCGCGCTTCATGGGGATAAGAAGGGCAAACCGTATTCACTGGAGCTTTGCGGCGGAACGCACGTCAAGCGGACCGGTGATATCGGCCTCGTGACGTTGGTGTCAGAAGGCGCTGTTGCTGCCGGGGTGCGCCGGATTGAGGCTTTGACCGGGGTTGAAGCGCGGGCTTATCTCGATACACAGGACAAGCGCTTGCGCGAAGTTGCCGGGATCCTGAAGGTCGGCGCCGGTGATGTGCCCTCCCGTGTTGCTCAGCTTGTCGAGGAACGGCGCAAGCTGGAGAAAGAACTGGCGGATGCACGCAAAAAGCTGGCAATGGGCGGCGGCGCGGACGGCGGAACGCCGGTCAAGGATGCCGGAAGTTTCAAACTGATGACGCGCACCGTCGACGGCATCAACCCGAAGGACCTGAAAGGCATGGCCGACGACGCCAAGGCCCAGCTCGGGTCCGGAGTGGTTGTGCTGATCAACGTTGCAGACGATGGGAAAGCGGCCATCGTTACTGCGGTCACGAAGGATTTGACCGAAAAGGTGAGTGCTGTGGATCTGGTTCGGATCGGGTCCGAAGCACTTGGTGGCCGCGGCGGCGGTGGCCGTCCGGACATGGCGCAGGCCGGTGGCCCGGATGGATCAAAGGCCGACAGCGCCGTTTCTGCAATTGAGGCGCATTTGGCTGGGCTCTAATTGGCGCTGTCTGAATGGCGAAAGTATCGGGCGAGAGGAGACGCCTCTCGCCTTTGTCTTTTTGCGCAGTTTCGGGAGTGCCGCAGAAGAACCAACTTGATCACTTGGATTGGCTAGTTGGAAAAGATCTCGGAGTAGCGTTCCGTCTTCAGTCTTTGACCGTGCTCGGAGATTTTGGCGTTCAGGTTGTCCAGGATCGTGAGGCAAGGCGATTTCTTCGATATGGCCATATAAATCGGTATACGGACGATCGAAGGCTCCAGGACGGTAAAGTCGCTCCAGACATACCCGTCCGGCATGAGCCGTTTGAACGTCAATGGTGACGTCAGGATGTAGTCGGCGCGACCAAGCCGAAGCATTTTGTATAGAGACGGTATTTCCGGGATTTCGATGAGATCATAGGCTTCTGACTGAGCCTGGTTCAGCGGTGGAGGCAGATTGATCCCGTGATAAACCACACCACGCCGGCTTTTCAGGTCTTCCATGCCTTCAAAAGGGAACTCACGGCCCCGATACGTCACAACGGCATAGTAGTCGTCCAGCCAAGACTCGGTGAAAACATAGTTTTCACGGCGTTGCGGGGAACTCAGCAAGGCAAACACGATGTCGATTTTACCCTGTTCGAGTTCAGAAGTGACGCGCGCCCATGGTTTGGCGTCGTCAATCTGGTGAGTCACACCCAGTTCGCTGAAAATGTCATTTACCAGATCAATTGCCAGGCCGGTTCTTTCGGTTCCCTTTTCCTCGCCATTGACATATGGGGGCCACACTGGCGGTCCGGAAAGCCTCACATCTGAGCACTCGCCAGCGAGACTGTGCTTTGACAAGAACGCCGACAGGCAGATGAGCAGTGTGCAACAGATATGGATATTTTTGGCGAGCATGTTTCCACATGTCCTGAAAATGAGCTGATTGAGATACATGTTTGATTGGTGACACTAAGTCCAACATTATGAGCATCCCGTGCCCATTCGAAAATAGTCTATTTTTCCGATGCTTCCTTCGATTCGACTGAACTGTCCTCAGATGCGTGGCAGATGAATTTTGTGCAATTCGAAACTTCGGCTATGTCTTTTGAAAGTTCAGTCCACTGCAAGCAGGACAGCCTGTGCCCGGCCATGATTTTAAACGCGCACTCTACGAAGTGCTTGAAGATACCGGTAAACGCCGTCTTGCCGCGCAAAGCCTGCGCAATTTTCTGATCTTCCTGATTGTGGCAAATGTCGTGTTTGCCGTCTTGGAGACCGTGCCGGAAATCCGGGACACGTTCGGCCCGCATCTAAGGTTTTTGCAGCTCGGCTCCGGCGTCATTTTTCTGGTCGAATACATCCTGAGACTCTATGTGGCGGATCTTCACCCACCGATGCGCCGCTACGGTCCTGTCGGAGCCCGGTTGCGCTATGCGCTTCATCCGGATGCGATTGTCGACCTGATAGGTGCTCTGCCACTGGTTCTTGTTCTGGTTTTGCCAAACCAGGCCGTAACGATGGTTGTCATCCTCCGTTTGTTGCGGTTCTTGAAGCTCGCTCGCTATTCCCCGGCGCTCCGCTCCCTCATTTCCGCTGTCGCGGCAGAGCGCAAGGCACTCATTGGGTCCAGCATGATCATCTTCGGGGTGATCCTGATGGCTGCCACGCTGATGTATCTGATTGAACACAATCATCAGCCGGAGAAATTCCGCAGCATCCTGCATGGTATTTACTGGGCCATCACCACGGTGACCACGGTTGGGTATGGCGATGTTGTGCCGATCAGCAACCTCGGCAAGATGGTCGGGGCAGTCGTGATGCTCATGGGGTATGGATTGATCGCGTTGCCGGTCGGTATCATTGCCTCCGCTTTCGCGCGCGAGATCCACAGCCGGGATTTCGTGGTTACCTGGTCCATGGTTGCCCGCGTGCCGCTGTTTGAGGACCTGAGCGCGACGGAAGTGGCGTCGGTTTCAAAACTTCTTCAAGCCTTCAACGTGCGCAAAGGGGCCACCATTGCCGAAGCGGGGGACATTGCTGACCGGATGTTTTTCATCACGAGCGGTGAAGTAGAAATCCGCATGGAACACGGGACGGTGTTCTTAGGGGAGGGCAATTTTTTTGGCGAGCTGGCACTCCTCAATCAGGCAATTCGCAGCACGACTGTCGTTGCTTACCGGGATTGCCAATTGCTTGTACTGGAGGCCGGCGCCTTGCAGCAGCTGATGGATCAGGATGCCGCTCTTGCGAAGAAAATCATGGACGAAGCCCGGGAGCGGGTCGAGGCCGGCAAGAAGGTTCTTGGCGAAATCGCTGAAGAAGAACTGGAGCAAGCGGGCATCGTGCCTTCCGATGAAGATAATAATCTGCAGCCGGAGTTGTTCGAAGATGGCCGGCCCGTGAAGGCTGACTAAGACATGTTTTTCGCTGAACAGCTGCCTAAAGTCCGCGGCAAATGACAATCAGGGCGTCAAGCCGGGTGGGACCTGCCGGTAGAGCGGATGGCCGTGCCAGAAGACATCCGTCGGGCCGACGGCAAAATCAATTACATTCCAGCGGTCATATTGATAGCGAAGCAGAACGTAGGTTTGCAGACCGTCCATATAGTCTGCCTCGCTGGCGTAAACGGTCGTGCGCAGGTCGATCGGCGCACCTCCGGGCCGTTGTGGCGCAACGCCTGCAAAGGCCCAACCGCCGCCAGCCCGAAGCCAGCTCACCACAAATTCTACCGGTGCACCGAAATGAGCTTCTGCGAGCGGGCGGATCGCGTTGAGGATGGCCGAACGTTCCGCAGTGCCCCGTGCCGGTTCCTGGACCGGTTGTGCGTGCACGGCCGTGCTCAAGATCAAGAGGAAAGCGGCGCATAAGAGTGCGCTGACAAGCCTCTGGAATGCATATAAAAACCGGTCTTGTTCAGAAAATGATTCAACCAGCTTCCGTTCGGGAAGGAACTGTCTGCCTGGCGCGGACGTTTGAAGATGAAAGTCAGTCATGAAAACCATTGGTCTGCTCGGCGGTATGAGCTGGGAAAGTACAGTCACTTATTACCAGCTTTTGAACCGGCTGACACGGGACCGGCTGGGCGGCCTGCATTCTGCGAAGTGCCTGCTTTGGTCTTTCGATTTTGCCGATGTTGCCAAGGCGCAATCCGATGGGGACTGGGCACGGGCAACGCGGCTCATGATCGACGCAGCGCAAAACCTGGACCGGGGCGGTGCGGAGTGTTTGGTGATCTGTACCAACACCATGCACAAAATGGCCGAAGAGGTGCAGGCCGCGGTCGACCTTCCGCTCATTCACATTGCCGATGCGACGGCGCCGGCGATCAAGTCAGCAGGCAGCACGGCGCCCCTGCTGCTTGCAACCGCCTATACGATGGAGCAGGACTTCTACAAAGGCCATCTGCGTGATCAGCACGGGATTGAGGTGCGGATACCGGAGGCGGATGACCGGGCGGAGGTGCACCGGATTATCTACGAAGAACTTTGTCAGGGCGACGTTTTTGAAACTTCCAAGGCGCGCTATCTCGACGTGGTTGAGCGCGCCGTCGCCGCTGGTGCCGATGGCGTTATTTTCGGCTGTACGGAAATCGGAATGCTGGTTTCAGAAGCGGACTTTTCAGTTCCGGCCTTCAACACAACAGCGCTGCATGCAAAGGCTGCACTGGACTATGCGCTGGGCTGAAGAAGAAAATCTGATCAGAGACACTTGAAACTGCGGCCGGCAATGGGCATTTGCGCAAAAGTAAACTCATCAGTATACTTTTATCGCAAAGCTTGAAAGGAAAGACCATGACCGCCACCGCTCTGATCACCGGAGCCTCTTCAGGTATCGGTGCCGCATTCGCCCGCTACCATGCCGCCAAGGGCGGAGACCTGGTTCTCGTTGCCCGGCGTGAAGACGCGCTCGAACAGTTGAAAACAGAGCTGGAGGCAAAGCACGGCATCAAGGTGCATGTCTTTGCGCGGGATGTGGGGTCTGGCGAAGCCGCTCAAGCGCTGTACGATGAGATCACCAAGGCAGGGATTGAGGTTGGCATTTTGATCAACAACGCCGGATTTGGCGGCCGGGGCAATCACATCGAGCGGGATCTTGCCAGCGAGCAGGCGATGGTCAACCTGAATGTCATGTCCTTGATGACGCTGACCCGGTTGTTCGGACACGACATGGCCCAGCGCGGGAAGGGCTATGTTCTGAATGTCGGATCCACGGCCGGTTTCATGCCTGGGCCATCGCAGGCCGTCTATTTCGCCACCAAGGCCTTCGTGAATTCCTATTCGCAGGCGCTCAATGAAGAGTTGAAGCCGAAGGGCGTAAAAGTGACGGTCCTGGCACCCGGATACGTCGAGACCGAGTTTGCCAAGGTTGCGGATCTTGAAGGCACGCAATTGACGCGCTCGGGCGCCACACCGGAAAGCGTTGCGAAGATCGGTTATGACGCCATGATGGCCGGCAAGCTTGTTGCCATCAACGAGAAGGCGCTCGACTTCTCGCTGAATTGGGTGGTCCCGCTGCTGCCGCGACGGGCCGTCTTGAAGATGGTCTCAAAAATGCAGGCGAAATAGACGAAGCAGGCGTTTCACTGTGAAAGCAAGGAAGCCCCGGCTTCGGGTGTGTCCCGCCGCCGGAGTCGGCCTTTAAAGATCTGCCATCGCCTTTTGCAGATTTTCGTCGATCTTGTCGAGGAAGCCGGTGGTTGTCAGCCAGCCCTGGTCCGGGCCGACCAGCAACGCCAAGTCCTTGGTCATGTAGCCGCTTTCAACGGTCTTGATGCAGACGGTCTCCAGAGTCTTGGCAAAGCGGGCCAGCTTGTCATTGCCGTCCAGCTTTGCCCTGTGCGCAAGCCCTCTGGTCCACGCAAAGATCGAGGCAATCGAGTTGGTCGATGTGCTCTCGCCCTTTTCGTGCTGACGGTAATGACGTGTGACCGTGCCGTGGGCCGCCTCTGCTTCCACAGTCTTGCCGTCCGGGGTCATCAGAACCGACGTCATTAGACCGAGCGAGCCGAACCCCTGGGCCACTGTGTCGGACTGAACATCCCCGTCATAGTTCTTGCAGGCCCAGACATAACCGCCGGACCATTTCAAGGCGCTTGCAACCATGTCGTCGATCAGGCGATGCTCATACCAGATCTCGGCCTCGGCGAACTTGTCCTTGAACTCAGCCTTGTAGATTTCCTGGAACAGATCCTTGAAGCGGCCGTCATAGGCTTTCAGGATGGTGTTTTTGGTGGAGAGGTAACACGGCACCTTCCGGCCCAGCGCATAATTCAGAGAAGCGCGGGCGAAGTCGCGGATGGAGTCATCGAGATTGTACATGGCCATCGCGACACCGGAGGATGGCGCGTCGAAGACTTCCCGTTCGATCTCGGTGCCGTCGTCGCCAACAAACTTGAGGGTCAGCTTGCCCTTGCCGGGGAAGGTGAAATCCGTGGCGCGGTACTGATCACCAAACGCGTGGCGTCCGACGATGATCGGCTGGGTCCAGCCCGGCACGAGGCGGGGCACGTTCTGCATGATGATCGGCTCGCGGAAGATCACGCCGCCCAGAATATTCCGGATCGTGCCGTTCGGCGACCGGTACATGCGCTTCAGGCCGAATTCCTCAACGCGGGCTTCATCCGGGGTGATGGTGGCGCATTTGATGCCGACCCCGTGTTCCTTGATGGCGTTGGCCGCATCGACGGTGATCTGGTCGTCGGTCTCGTCGCGCTTTTGAATCGACAGATCATAGTAGTGCAGATCAATATCCAGATAGGGGTGGATCAGCTTGTCCTTGATGAATGCCCAGATGATCCGGGTCATCTCATCGCCATCGAGCTCAACAACCGGATTGTCTACCTTGATCTTGGTCATGGAATGTCGGCCTCTTGTCAGGTCAGGAAGGGGACGGTCCGAAACAGCCTGTTCGCGGCTCTTTCACACGCAGTAAATATTGTGTGCGTATGTATACAATGCGGTACGATCTCGCAAGTTTTGTCTGATTATCAGTTTCGCTAGGAAACGTAGCGGTTGATTGTATACCGGCAGTGACGCACAAGTCCGTTTGTTTCGGATGCTGATCTCCGATCAAACATGTTCTTCCTTCGTCGCCTTGATCAAGGCGGCGTTGAAGTAGCGCAGACCCCGGACGTGCCGGGCCGTGCCGATGATCCGCGTGGCACTGCCCTTGCGCACCACGGGCAGCGATGACTTTCCGCATGCATCAAAACTCTTCAGTGCGCTTTCAAGACTGTCCGTGTCATGCAAATAAGGGCCGTCGGAGCCGGGATCGAATTTGAGGGCGTCCGGGTCTTCGTTTTCCGGAGGCGGATCCATGAAGTCGCGCACCTTCACAGTCTCGCTGAGAAGCCGGTGCGCCCCCTCATTGACGAAACACCCGCGCATGCCGAGCTGCCAATGGAAATAGGACTTGCCATGCACGGCCTGTGTTAGTCCTGTTGCGATGGAAACAGACAGAAGCAGCGCGATCGAAAGGGCATAGCCGCCGGTCAGCTCAAAGACGATCATCGTCGTGGAGACGGGAGCGCCGAGAACCGCCGCTGCCACTGCGCCCATGCCAAGGATCGCATAAAGCCCGTGACTGGACGCCATTTCCGGGAACACGGATGCCGCAATCAAGCCGAAGGCCCCGCCGGTCATGGCGCCGAGATAAAGCGCCGGCGAGAATATCCCGCCGCCAAACCGCGAGGCGAGGGTGATGGCCGTTGCCGCGGTTTTGGCCACCAGCAGGATCAGCATGGTCTGAAGCGGCAATTCGTGCTTCAGCGCAAGGTCGGTGGCTTCATATCCGACGCCCAAGATGCCGGGAACAAAGATCCCCATCGTGCCGACGGCAAGTCCGCCCAGAACCGGGCGAAGCCAGAGCGGCATGGTGATGTTGCGGGCAGTCCAGTCCGTCCCGATCAGCGCGAACTGGAAAATGATTGCCACAGCCGCACATGTGAGCCCCAAAAGCGCAAAGGCCGGGATCTCAAGATAAGACGTGATCTCATACTGGGGGATCACGAAGGCTGCGACATCGCCAAACCACCAGCGGACGATCAATGTGCCCATGACCGATGCCAGAACAATTGGCACGAACGCGGAAACGGCGTAGTGGCCGAGGATCACTTCATGGGCAAAGAGGACGCCTGCGATCGGCGCGTTGAACGAGGCTGAGACCGCACTGGCAACAGCGCAACCCAGAAGGACCCGGCGCGCTGAATCGGGCAGCGAGAACTTCGAACATATGGCAGCGCCAATCGTGGCGCCGAGGTGGACAACGGGTCCTTCACGTCCGGCACTCGCGCCGGCGCCGAGCGAGATCGCAGTTACCAGACCGGACCAGAGCCCGGCTTTCAACGGCAAGCCCCGGCCGCCATAGGCGCGTGCTTCAATGACGTCGGCTACGCCTCCGGCCCGCTGATAGGGGTGATATTTCTGCAGGATCCAACCGACGATGAGACCGCCAATTGTCGGGGCCGCCAAGATCACCCACCAGGGCTGAGCCGCCGCGGCTTCCATTGTGAGTTCGGTGGCCGTTCCCAGCCAGGGCAATTGGATCAGCCCGATCAGGGTCCGAAAGATGATGGCGGCAATCGCAACGAGAACGCCGACGATAAGTGCAAGCAACCAGACGATATGCAGACGGCTGGATCGGTACTGGCGCACGTTGGGCGTGATCCAGCTGATCAGGATGTCGGGCAGGTGGCTCGCGGCGTCTAGTATCTTGCGCATTCTGTCGGTCCGCTGGCGAAACGGCACATTACTCTTTACGTTTGTCAGTGTCGCTCGAGTCGTGCGCAAAATACAGGTCAAGTTGACCGATAAACGACCTAAATCACTGCAATTTGTGCTGAAATTTACGTTCTAGTTCTTCTTTTTGATCTCGATATGCCGTCCGACCCGCTCCGGACGGGGCAACGAGCTGTGCGCGTCTGCAAGCGCTTGCAGGTTTTCCGTGATGTCTTCCGGCCATGGCGCGACCTTCCGGGCCCCCATGTCCACATGCAGACAGAGCTGTTCGGATGTCGCGGAGAGCCAGCCTTCTTCAGCGTGATGCATTTCCTCGTAAAAATGAGCCCGTTTTTCATCGAAATCGATCAGCTGCAGAGAGACGATCACGGGCATTCCGGCACTGAGTTCCCGGACGTAGCAAACATGGGCCTCTGCGGTGAAGAACGAGGCATTGCGCTCCTTCACATACTCCGGGCCAAGGCCAAGCTGTTCGAACACCTGATCGCAGGCCTTATCCAGGAGGACGTTGTAGTAGGCCATGTTCAAATGACCGTTATAGTCGATCCATTCGTCCTTAACGGTCATGATATCGCACCGCACCGGCTCCGGCTTCCAGGCAATCGGCATGAAAAACTCCTCCAAATATGATCGGCCTGCGGCATTTTCAGACCGTTGACCAGTGGTTTTTTGCTGTAAGGTGCAGCTAACATAGGCGATGAAAAAGCACGAACAAAAGACATGTCCACGGAGAAAATGACAATGCCGGAATTGGCGGGAGCGGCCCAAACACTTGAAAGTTCAACCGAGAGTGCCGGGGTCGAGGGACTCGTCTCGGCACTGAAGGACCGCTTTGGCGAACGGTGTGCAACCTCCGCAGCGCTTCGCGAGCAACATGGGCACACCACTACCTGGATCGAGACTCAGCCGCCGGATGCCGTTGTGTTTGCGCAGACAACAGAAGAAGTCTCCGACATCGTCAAACTTTGCGCGGCAGCCAAGGTGCCGGTCATTCCCTTTGGGACTGGGACCTCGCTGGAGGGACACGTGAATGCCCCATATGGGGGGATCTCCATCGATGTCAGCCAAATGAACCGTATTCTGGACGTACATCCGGAAGATCTGGATTGCGTCGTTGAAGCTGGTGTGACCCGAAAGCAGCTGAACAGCTACCTTCGGGACACAGGTCTGTTTTTCCCGATTGATCCGGGCGCGGACGCCAGCATTGGCGGCATGGTGGCGACCCGGGCGTCCGGTACCAACGCCGTGCGCTACGGCACGATGAAGGATGCCGTGGTTGCGCTGACCGTTGTGATGCCGGATGGGTCGATCGTCCATACGGGCGGCCGGGCGAAAAAGTCCTCGGCGGGATACGACCTGACCCGGTTGATGGTCGGATCGGAAGGCACGCTCGGCATCATCACGGAAATCACCTTGCGCCTTCACGGTCAGCCGGAAGCGATTTCTGGCGGCGTTTGCCCGTTCCCGGATGTGCAGGCGGCGTGTAACGCTGTCATCAGCACGATCCAGATGGGTTTGCCGGTTGCCCGGATCGAGCTGCTGGACAGTTTGCAGGTGCGGGCCTGCAACAATTATTCAAAGCTGGATCTGGCCGAAACGCCAACGCTTTTCCTGGAGTTTCACGGCTCCGAAGCGGGCGTGAATGAACAGTCGGAAATGTTCTCCGCCATTGCAGAAGAGCTCGGCGGCGGGCCGTTTAAATGGGCAACGGCGGCCGAAGAACGCACCCGCCTTTGGACGGCACGGCACGATGCCTATTGGGCTGGTAAATCGCTCAAGCCGGATGCAGATATCATGGTCACGGATGTCTGTGTCCCGATTTCCCGGCTGGCGGACTGCGTTCAGGCAACTGCGGACGACATTCAGGCGGAAGGCTTGCTCGCCCCGATCGTCGGTCATGTCGGGGACGGCAATTTCCACGTTCAAGTTCTCGTTGATATGGAGGATGCAGAGGCAGTGCGTGGTGCGAAGGCGTTCGTTGAACGGCTGTCCTTGCGGGCTATTGACATGGGCGGTACCTGCACCGGCGAACACGGGGTCGGTCAGGGCAAGCGCAAATACATGGAGCGCGAACATGGCAACGGGCTGGGCCTCATGAAGGCGATCAAACAGGCTCTTGATCCGGACAACATCATGAACCCGGGCAAGATCTTGCCATAAAGCTCTGGTGCATAATTGCAGAGGCTCCGAAACTGCTTCAAAAATGGCTGCCTGCGGCTTGCCGGACAAAGGTAATTCTCGAATTTACGCGATTCTGGCAGATCACGTTGTGCGGCAGTCATGATAGTGTAGGGAATCGGATAAATAACAGGGGAAGAGGCTGGCTGTTTTCAAATCCGGATTGGCCTTACAAACAGGCACAAAACCGGACATCAGTTGGCGCGATTGGCTGAACCTTAAGGAGATACAGCCTGAACTCGGTTTACATTACTTTCGGGATTGCAGTGGTCCTGGTGCTGATTACAGCACTGGTGGGGCCGTTTTTCATTGATTGGACCATCTACCGGTCGACCTTTGAAACCTACGCAAGCCGGGTGCTTGGGCACCGCGTGACCGTTCTCGGGGAGGCGGATCTCCGCCTGTTGCCTGCGCCCTATATTCGATTCTCCGATGTCCGTGTCGGTGAAGCGGAAGACCCGCTGCTGGTCGTCTCCCGGTTCGACATGCGTGTTGAGTTGCCGCCGCTTCTGAAAGGCGAGTTCCGGGTTGTCGACATGGCCCTGGAACGGCCGCACCTGACCTTATCCCTGGATGAAGCGGGCCGGCTGGATTGGCTGACCGCGGTGACGGCGGACGGCGCCCTTGCAGACCTGCCTCCCGAAGACGTGGCCCTTGAGAAAGTAACGATCCGCGACGGGGCGATCTCAGTAATCGACGCCCGCACGGGCGAGACGCACAGTCTTGATAATGGAAATCTGTCTGTCAGCGCGCGCACATTGGCCGGCCCCTTCCGCGCCGATGGAAGTCTGACGTTGAACGGGAGCGCCTATACGGTCAGCCTTGCTTCAGGCCGCATCCGCGACAATGAAAGCCTGCGCCTCAAAGGAGATGTGACACCCACGGATCGACCGGTTACGTTCAGTTTTGATGGCGCCTTGAGCGAGACGGATGCCGCTCCCCGATTTGACGGAGCGTTCGACATAACCTCCGTGGCGCTGGACGAAGGCGATACGAACACTTGGTCGGTTGATGGCCAGTTCTCTGCTGATATTGCGGAAGTGGCTGTGCCCGAATTCGAATTCAGGTTCGGACCGGAAGACAAACGGCTCAGCATGACGGGCGAGGCGGATCTGGTTTATTCTGGTGACCGGCGTTTTGAAGTTCGTGCCCAGTCGAAACAGGTCGATCTGGATCGCCTCTTGGGTGGCGGTCCACAAGCACCAGTCGACATCAATGCTGCCGGGCAGCAGCTCGTCAGTGCTTTAAGGGCCTTGCCACTGCCGACAATAGACGGTGCCTTGTCGATGGATGTCCCGGCTGTTGTTGCCGGGGGCGGCATCATTCAAAATGTGCGTCTTGATCTTGAAACGATGCTGGGAGGCTGGCGGATTGCCCGGCTTGCTGGCCGTTTGCCAGGCCGCACCATGGTTGCAACACAAGGGGACCTCGGCCTTGAACCGGCGTTGACCTACCGGGGGGCCGTGTCGGTCCGTTCCGATCAGCCTGCGACTTTTTTCAGCTGGTGGCAGAGCCAGGAAAGTGGCGCTGCGGTTCTGGAGCCTGTTGCGGTTGAAGGACGTTTGAACCTTATGCCGGCAGGTGCTGCACTTGATAACTTGCGTCTCACAGTTGCCGGCTCGGAAGCGCGCGGCGGGCTTGCGTACCGAGAACCGCGGGGCGGTGGCAATGCCGAGTTTTCCCTGTCTCTTGATGCAGATACATTGGATCTCGATCAGATGGAGACTTTGACGGCCCTGATGCGGCCGTTCCGCGGGGCGACGGCGCAAGCATCATCTGATGAGAGCCGATCTACCAATGTGTCGTTGCGCTTGCAGGCGCGTGAGGTGCGGGGCCGAGGCGTTGCCGGGGAAGGGCTGGCGTTTGAGGCCGAGTATGCGGATGGCAACATGCGTATCGATCGTTTGTTCGCTGCAGATCTTGCCGGTGCCCGGATTGATGTAACAGGCGATGTCCGCAATCTTCTGACAGCTCCGAGCGGAGCCGTTTCCGGGACGCTTGATGCCAGGGATCTGTCTGGCCTGATGGCTCTGGTCAAGGGAGTGATTCCAGACTCGGCGCTCATTGAGCGGCTGGAGAAAGCCGCTGATAGCCTTGTGCCTGCCCAGTTCGATGCGTCCCTGCAAGCTGCGGAACGCGCTAACGGCACTGATCTTTCCGTTGAATTAACTGGCACCGCCGGAGGGACGGAAGTTGCGGTCCGGTCCAATCTAGAGGGTCGGATTGATGCTTGGCACGACGCCGAAGTGGGCGTCTCGCTGTCCATGACCGGGGCGGATGGAAGCGCGGTTTTGCAGCAACTCGGCCTTGATGTTCTCCCGGTTGAGGCGATCGGCGAAGCGCGCATATTGGCGGAAGTCTCGGGCGTGCCCGCCAACGGTCTTGACGTCCGCAGCACTGTTGGGCTCGGCGACACCAAGATAGAGACCAACGGAACGCTGACCCTCAAGGCAGACGAGGAAGCCGCGTACGCCTTGATCGGGACGCTGGAAACGCCTGACCTGACACCTCTCGCGTTGCTTTCCGGCCGTATCCTGCCAGTCATGGCTGGTGACTTGCCTGCGACTATAACGGCGACCGTTGAAGGGGTTGGCACCAGTCTGGCAGTGCCGTCGTTCAGTGGCACCTTCCAGGACACCCGGTTCGATGGCAGGCTGGAAGGCGATCTAACACCGGTTCCAGGCGAGCGGAACCGCCGTTTCAATGGAGAGCTCAACGTCAGCCAGATGGATTTGCGCGCCTTGAGCGAATTGGTGCTGGGTCCGGACCAGTGGTACGCGCTCGGTGATGGATCAAGCGTTTGGCCAACGGCCTTCTTTGGTGCGCCGCTTCTGGATGATCTGGATGTAACGCTGGATCTTCGGGCTGACGATCTTTTTCTCGACGAAGACACGGCCCTTCAGTCGGCACGGGCCGAATTCCGATTAACGCCGCTGCTTCTGCGTCTTGATGGTCTGAATGGCACCTATGCAGGCGGCAAGTTTGACGGCAATCTGTCGCTCCGCCGCTCGGAGGCAGAAGGGGCCGCATCTGGCCGGGTGAAGCTGACCGGCGCGGATCTTCGCCAGCTGTCATGGCGCCCGGATGGACGGGCGGTTGTCTCCGGGACCGGCGACCTTTACCTCGAATTTGAGGGCATTGGCCGTTCGATCGCGGCAATCGTTGCAGGGTTGAATGGTGGGGGATCCTTTACGCTTCAAGACGGTACGGTTCAGCGGTTGAACCCGCAGGCCTTTCTTCAGGTAACTCGAGCGGTCGATGCCGGTCTCGACTTGCAGGACGACAAGATCGAAGAGGTTTTCCTCAGCCATATGTCTGCCGGAAGCTTGCCCTTTGAAAAGGTGGAAGGAACATTGACGCTGGTCGGCGGTCGGCTTTCCGCCCGCAACGTTGTGGTTGATGCCGAAAAGGCCGAAGTCTTCGGATCGGCACAGCTGGATCTCAACACCTATGACCTCGATGCGGATTTTTCACTTAAGGTCGATCCGGGCGAGAATGCCGTCACCGGCGCCGAGCCACAGATCGGGTTGTTGTTCGAAGGGCCGGTCGAGGCACCTGCGCGCAGTGTCGACATCACGCCCTTCACCGCATATCTGACGCTGCGCGCGTTTGAACAGGAAGTGGAGCGGGTGGAACGCCTCCAGGCAGAAATCTTGGAGCGTGACCGGCTGACACGCGAACTCAAGCGCCAGTCTGAAGCAAAAGTCCGGCGCGAGCGCGAAGCGATTGAGGCCGCCGCTGCCGCAGAAGCAGCCGCACAGGCGGCAGAAGAAGAACGTCTTCGTTTGGAACAAGAACGGCTTGAGCAGGAGAGTCAGGAGCAGGAGCAAACGCGGAACAGCGAGCAGACCCCGGTTGTGCCTGACACGCAACCCGTTGAAACTGCCGCCAGCCCTGCCAATGCTCCAGCGGAGGACCCCATCCCGCTGACCGACCGGATCCGGGCCGTGCTTGATGCGTCGAACGACAATCTGGACCTTGCCGGCGCATCCGCCGCACCTGAAACCAAACCCGCCTCGGACCTCCCGCCACTTGATGGTCCGATCACCATCGAAGACCTTTTAAGCGGACAGTTCGGTATCCCGGCTGGTCAGTGACCCCGATTTTGCTGTGTTGATTTAAGCTTGTCGATCGGCGCGCGTTTGCGCCCGTTTGAGCACCCAAACGCGGATTGCAGAAGACAGCGGATCGTCCGGATCCCGCGTGTCGTCTATTTCTGCGATCAAGCTGGCAAGGGAGCGATGTTCGGCTCTTACAGCTGCGTCGATGACCGCCCAGAACTCCGCTTCCAGAGCCACGCTGGTGCGGTGGCCGTGCAGGGAAACGGATCTTTTTCGGAGGGCCATAAGGTTTAGTCGTCGCCGGGCGGCGTTGGGGCCGGACCGTCAAGCTTATGGCCATCGACCTGCTTTTCAAGCATGTCGCGGCGCCGGCGGTCCGCATCGCGTTCGGCTTTGGTCCGGCCAAACTTCTGGCGGTTGCTTTCGGCGGTTTTTTCCTTGGTTTGCCGCTGCTTCTGCTTGCGCGCCTGGCGCAGATTGACAATCTCGGCGCTCATGGCCTTTTCCTGAAGGTCAGGTTTTTTTCCGGAATGCATCCAGCGAGACAACCTCACCGCCGCCGTCACTGTCTTCCGTGTCTTGATCCGGTTTTTTGGCTTTTTTCTCAGCCTCTACCGCAGGAACATCATCCTGCTTGTTGTCCGCTGTGATCAGCTTTTCGGTGGTTTCCTGTTCCGCCTTCGCAAGCTCTTCGACCGCTTCCAGCAAGTCTTCCGGGAGCTCCTCGGCTGTCTTGCCAGGATCGAATTCTAGCGCGAATTGAACCGAAGGATCAAAAAAGCCCTTGATTGCTGAGAAAGGCACCAGCAGCTTTTCCGGGACGCCGCCAAAGGACAGACCAACCTCGAAGGCATGCTCGCCGATCGCCAGATCCCAAAACTGGTGCTGCAGGACGATGGTCATTTCCTGCGGGTAGCGCTCTTTCAAACGCTGGGAGATCTTCACACCCGGTGCGGTCGTTTCAAACGCGATGTAGAAGTGGTGGTCACCGGGCAGACCGGTGCGTCCAACCTCCGCAAGGATTTTCTTCACAGCACCACGCAGGGCATCCTGGATCAGGATATCGTATCGCAACAGGTCTTCAGACATCGTGTTCAGTCGAATCTCGCTTTGAATTTCATCTCAGAAAAGCACATTGACGGGCAAGGTTCAAAAAGGAAAGGCCCTTTTCCAAGGATAGCGCTTTATGGAGCAGGCGGCGATAGGCAGTGCCAATGTTTCGCTTTGCCGGGGGGGAGTGTGAAGTGAAGGCTTCTGTTGCCAGGTGCCTTCGAACCCCGCCTGAAGGGGCTAACCAACAGGACTTAGTGGACTACCGGAACCGCATTACGCAGCTACAGCTTTGTCCATAGCAGTGTTGTCATTTGCAACTACTGAGATAGCCCGATAACGGTGGTACAATGCCGAGCAAAAGCACAGTCTTTACGCCCTCGTCGATCCTGTTTCGCCCCCGCCGAAACCCATATGGGTTCAAAGGTTTAAGCCTTATGGGCTTGGGTGGAGGCGCCGGGTACCGCCCCCGGGTCCGATAGGTTTATTACACTGACCATTTATTGCCATAGCTGGCGAACCAGCACCCTTGATATAGGCACTTTCGGTTTGAATTGAAAGGGCTTTGCCAAAGGGCCGGTGCTTGGTTGGTTTAGGTCATCCACAGATTGGCTCGGGTCCTGAGCTGGATTCCTTGTGGCCGGAGCTGGGGAAAGTCCGGGGCAGGGGGTGCGTTTTTGTCAGAATCTGCGAAGTTAGCGATACGTTTCCGGCAGTATGACGAAGGGCGCCCGCCGTGCAGCAATATCACGATCTCCTTTCTAAGATCCTTGAAGACGGCATCGACCGAGGCGACAGGACGGGAACCGGAACACGCTCGATCTTTGGTCATCAGATGCGGTTTGACTTGTCCGAAGGCTTTCCGCTGGTTACGACGAAGAACTTGCATTTGCGCTCGATCATTCACGAGCTGCTTTGGTTCGTCGCGGGTGATACGAACATTGCTTACTTGAAGGAAAACGGCGTCAAGATCTGGGATGACTGGGCCGATGAAAACGGCGATCTGGGCCCGGTCTATGGCTATCAATGGCGCTCCTGGCCGGCTCCCGACGGTCAGTCGATTGATCAGATCTCGAACGTTCTGGAGATGATCCGCAAAAGCCCGGAAAGCCGCCGCCTGATTGTCTCTGCCTGGAACCCGGCCTTGGTGGACGAAATGGCGCTTCCACCGTGTCACGCGCTTTTCCAGTTCTATGTCGCCGATGGCAAGCTCTCCTGCCAGTTGTACCAGCGTTCAGCCGATGTGTTTCTTGGGGTACCGTTCAACATCGCATCCTATGCCCTGCTGACGATGATGATTGCACAGGTTACGGGGCTCAAGCCTGGTGACTTTGTGCACACACTTGGTGATGCGCACCTTTATTCCAACCATTTCGATCAGGCGCGCAAACAGCTCACGAGAACGCCGCGCGCACTGCCGGAAATGAAAATCAATCCTGCCGTGACAGATCTCTTTGCGTTCAAATATGAAGATTTTGAGCTGACCGGTTACGACCCGCATCCGCACATCGCCGCGCCGATTGCCGTCTGAGACCGACCGCCAGATTCTGATCCGGATGCTCCAGATGCCGGATTGGCGAAAGCGCCTGTCTTTTCGTGGGCGCTAATTGCCTTCCGTTCTGCGATAGACTTCATGAGCCTTGGCAGACCGAGCCAAGTTCTGAGAATGCAGGAGGGGACATGACAACGCGGGGTCACTGCTTTTGCAAGAAGACCAGTTGGGAATTCACCGGCGAAGTTACCTGGAGCTGCTATTGCCACTGTGATGATTGCCGCCGCAATTGCGCAGCGCCGGTGGTTGCCTGGCTCGGCGTGCCATCAAAGAATTTCAGGTGGACCGGCGCGACACCAAGAACCTTGGAAAGTTCAAAAGGCGTCTACAGACACTTTTGCGATACGTGCGGCACGCCCATGGCCTTCGAGGCCGAACACTACAAAGGGGGCATGCATCTCTATGCAGCAACGCTCGAGCACCCTGAAAACTTCAAACCTGAATTTCATGTGAACTACAAAAGCAAGCTGCCGTGGCTCCAGATGACGGACGATCTGCCGAAATACGACACCACACTGCTGCATGCGCCTCAGGATTTGACCGAGTACGACACCTGACGTTTGCGTCTGCCTATTTGCACTTTAAGCCACATCGCTTTTCAGCAGTTCATGAGCTGTCGGTGGCAGCGGCGGGCGGGTCGCGTCAGCAATTGGCTGGGTGAGCTGCCCGTTCGCATCGGTCAGGAATAGCGGCTCGAAATCCTTAGCGAATTTTGCGTCCAATCGGTGCAATGGCTGGTAAGCGACACTCAGCGGATCGGTCATTGCATTGAAGGTGCGTTTGGGTTCGCGCCATGTCTGGCGCATTTGGCGGTGATCTCCAATGCGGACACCGCCCGCATATCGGACGATCGGGCCGAGCATGCTGATCAAGGTTTGCAGCGTGTCGAACGACTGCCGCCGGGACCAGGCATGGCGCACTGCATGGCGGGAAAACGCGAGCTTCCGGCCTTTGAACTGCAGAAGATTTGCAAGATACGGAACAACATCATCGAGCGTTTCCTTCGGCCACTCCACCAGTTTTTGACCATCCATATCGGCCAAACGCACATTCGGCATCAAACGCCCTTCAGTGGCGGCGGCATTAAAATGCGGCGTGCCGAGGATCGGAATGGTCAAGGACATCAGCGCCGGCAGCGGTGTTTCCGGACTGGCCAGCAATCCGTCGATCTGTCCATCGATTTCTGCAATCGTCTGATGGGAAAAATCCAGCATCATGCCGTAGTCGAAGAGGATCCCGTACTCGGCGCAGAGCCGCGCGAGCGATCTCGGGTCGGACGAGAGGCTGTGCTTTTTGTTGTAGGCTTTCAAGACCGTAGGATCGAGCGATTCAACACCTGAGAACAAAGCCTTGCAGCCATTTGCGGCGATGATGGCCAGGTTTTCAGGATTTTTGAAAAAATCACCGGTGACCAATGCACCCCATCCGCGGTATCTGCCACGCCGCCAGTGGTCGCCGAGGAGCTCCGTCCGGCGCACGAAATCCGCGCGGTTGTTGCCGTAAAAATTGTTGTCCAGCACCATCAGCATGGAAGTTTCGCCGCCAGCCTCGAGCTGGCTGCTGATCTCATCAGATGAGTAGGACTGATAGGCCCGCCCTTCGCCCGTCAGGGAGCAAAAGGCGCACTTGAAATTGCAGTTCTTCGTCGTCTCGACAAATCCAAGGCCATATGACCAGCCCGCAAGATCAAAGCGGGGGGCTGGGTTGTCTGCCCGGCAATCCGCCCCGAGTGTCTCGCAAATTAGATCATCGAAGGTCTCGACATCGCCCTGACAGACATAGTCAAAGACGTCGGCACACAAGGCGGGCAGTGCGCGGGCAATCGGTCCGCCAATTGCGACCGTGACATCCGACCGGGCATTCCTGAAATAGGCAGACAATTGCCGGGCCCGGTCGAAGGCAGCCGTCAACCCGGTCAAAATGACCATATCCGGCCAGTCAAACAAACGGGGATTGAGCAGCGCCCCGTGATAGACCTCGTCATAGACGCGTACGTTCGCGCGGGTTTGATCCAGCCTTCCAGCAAGGTAATAGGGTGCCATCGCGCGCGGAATGAACAGACGCATCGGGGCCGCAGACCGCCACGGATCGACATAGGCGTTCACGATCAAAACCTTTGGCCGTTTTCCGGCCCTTACTGCGTTCTTGATCATGAAAAATTCCGATTGCGGCTTATACCTGGTCCAGACCAGCGAATATCCCCAAGATGAAGATCGCGTAAACACCGATCATGGCGTGGGAGATGATTGAAGGGACGACACTGCCGGAGCGCATGAACAACCAGCCCCACAGAAGCGACGGGGCTATCACAGCGAGCGACACGAGCGGGTTTAGGTGGGCATGAAGAACCGCGAACAGAAGTGTCGATACCAGATTGGCCACCCAGCCCGCCGGGCCGATCACGCCGGTAAGAAAACTCTGGAGCGGTGCCTGGATGGCGCAGCGGATCGCAAATTGCTGAAACAGCACCGAAACCAGGTAAATTGCCAGAGCGATGAGAAACAATCCGGGCTCCCGGACCCGGGTTCCGTCGTCCAGAACCAGGAAACTGAAGAGCTCAGGTGGCGTGGCACCATCCTCGCGAGCGGGTGAAATGAAGATCAGTTTGCCGAGCGTCATCAGGACACAGAAACCCAGCGACCAGACGATACTCTCAACCACGTAGCGCCGTTCCGGGCGCAGATTGAGTTTCAGGGTCCGGCTTTCCGGAGAGGACCAGCGGTCAAGGAAAAATGCGATGATGACAAGTGTCAGGAGTGCGATCACTGGACCAAGATCGTAAAAATGGGCTCGTGCGAGTTTCTGGATCGGCTCCAGGAGGAGGGTGAACACGCTGAAAATCGTCAGGATGGCAACAATAAAACGGCCCGTTGATGCGCGCTCGCGCTCGCGGTCAGCCGTTCGGGTCAAAAGCTCCACCCGCTCACTTTCATCGGCGAGCATGACCAGAACCCCAATGCGTTCATCGGAGCCTTTCCGGTGAAGCAAAACCGTCCGGACACTGAGGTGGAGCACACCCTCCGGCCGTTCCAGGCTGATCGTTGCTACGTGTTCCTTGTCCGGCTGCCGGACAGCCTCAAGCACACAGTCTGTGAAAGCGTCGAGATCTTCGAGCGGCAGGAAGACCTCAGCAACCGTTAGTCCAACCACGTCGTTTGCCGTGAGCCCAAAGATTGCTTCAGCACCGGGATTGAACGACGTCAGCACCCCATGGGGATCAATGGTGATGATACCGTCGCGAGACGACGCGACAATATCGTCTGTCATCGCCGCCGGAAAAATCTGCGTTTGACCCGGGTCAGTCAAAAGAGCACCGGGCTAGAGCTGAACCGCTGCGGGCTGCCGGGAAAACTGAAATTGATGTGGTCACAGAAGCAGTCAATCTGGATGTGCAAGTATCGATATGCGGCCAACATAGCCGCATTTAGCCCACTCGCGCCACCCGTCTCGCACCGTGGTCCACTGCAGAGGCGGACTTACGCAACCTCGAACCAGTCCATCATGCCGGAGGCCGCATGGCCAAGCATGTGGCAGTGAACCAGCCATCTGCCGGGATTGTCGGCGACCAACGCAATCTTCACGGTTTCGCCGCGCTGGGTCGTAAACGTGTCGCGCCAGTCTGGGTGAGCCAGCTTCTCGCCGTTGCGCTCCAGAACCCGGAAATGATGGCCGTGCAGATGGATCGCGTGGGGAAAGGCGGTGTTGTTGGTGCTTTCCAAAACGATTGTCTCACCGCGTTTTGCTGAGAAAAGCGGTTTGTCGCCCATGCCCGCCTGGCCATTAAACGCCCAGAAGTTTCCAGCCTGTACCAACTCCCGCATGGACATTTTCTGACCGTTCATTGTGGCCGATTGCATCCGGCCCATGGCCCCACCCGCCATATCGAGCGGGAAAGACCGGGCGTTTGCAAGATCGGGTTCTGGAAGAGAGTTGGGCGCTGGAACTCTGAGTTCCTCCGGCTCTGCTTTCTCACCGGACACAACGAAATTGGCAAAGGTGAAAGGCTGGCCTGTCATCATTTCAAACGGGATCGGGCCGGCGCTTGCTGGCTTCATCACAAGATCCATGCGCTGGGCGGGTGCGAGCTGTATGACGCCGTCAATGTCTCTGGCTGTGTCGAAGCCTTGACCGTCCAGTGCGATGACCTTGGCGCCAAAACGGGACGGGGCCAGGTCAAGCACACGAGAGGCTGAGGTGTTGATCAGGCGGATACGATGCCAGCGGCCTTTCGTGACCGGAATATTGGGCAGCGATGTGCCGTTGATGGTCAACCAGTTGCCAAGCCGTCCAGCATGAGAGAAATCATGCCGGGCACCGAAGCTCGCCGTATCAAGCAGGCCATTGTCGTCCAATCGCCAATCGGACAGCGACAGGATGATGTCGGCATCCGGCGCGAAGGGATTGTCGTCCTCTTCGATAATGAGAGGACCGGCCAATCCGCGCGGCACCTGGTTCCAACTCATGTGATGGGCGTGATACCAGTATGTTCCGGCATCGGGGGCGACAAAATCGTAGTCAAAGGTCTCACCAGGCTGCACCGCTGGCTGAGTGAGCCCGGAAACGCCATCCATGGCATTGTCGATCCGGATACCATGCCAGTGGACTGAGGTCGGTTCGTCAAGGCTGTTCTTAAAGCGAACCTTGACCCGCTCCCCGCGCTTAATCCGGATTTCCGGTCCGGGGAGTTTCCCGTTGTAGAGCCAGAGATCAGACATGCCGCCATCTTCGCCGTAAAGCCGGCCTTGCCCTTTGACTGCTTCCAGCTGAATGAAGCCATCATCAGTCGCCGCCATCGCTAAACGCGGCATGCTCAACAGCGCTGCGGCGGAAAATGCTGATTGTAGGAACTGTCTTCTGTTCATGCTTTTGTCACGGTCATAAAGGTTTGGTCGAGCATAGGAGCCGGCATGATCCGGCTTCAGAAGCCAAACCGGTCGTCCCAAGAACTATAGGAGGATAGGGTGGGGCTTCCAGTTGCAGGAAGGTCAAGCCCGTGCCCTGCAGAAGCGCTGCTGATGAGAAAGCACTCGTTTTTCGGCCAGGACCCGTGTTACGAGCCGATTGACAAAAAGAATCGAGTGGGAGCGCGTTTTGCCTGAAATTGTCATAATTGCAGCTGTGGCGAAAAACGGGATCATTGGCGCCGACAATGATATGCCCTGGCGGTTGTCATCCGATCTCAAGCGCTTCAAAGCCATGACCTTGGGCAAACCGGTGATCATGGGCCGGAAGACATATTTGTCTTTTGGCGGAAAACCTTTGCCCGGCCGTCCGCACATCGTGATATCGCGGGATCCTGACTATAAGCCCGGCGGCACCGAAGCGGCAACCTCTCTACAGAGTGCGATAAACCGCGCGCGTGAAATTGCCGCAGACACGTCTGTAGATGAGATTGCAATCATCGGCGGTGGTCAGATTTATGCGCAAGCGATGGACCTCGCTGATCGTTTGGAAATCACAGAAGTCGCTGCCGAACCCATCGGAGATACGCGGTTCCCTGAGATTGATACAGCTATCTGGTCGGAAACTGCCCGGATATCCGGAGAGCAAACGGAAAAAGACAGTGCACCGTTCACCTATGTGACCTATCGGCGCAAATGAGCACTCACGGCACCTTTGGAGACAATTTTGAAGAACAAGCTTAACGGGGCCTGGAATGCATTTGACGCTTTAAGTCCGCGAGACGTGCATGACCTTTTGAAGCTCCGGCAGGATGTGTTCATGCTGGAACAGAACTGCCTTTTCCCGGAAATTGACGGCAAAGACCCGGACACAGAGCATTATTTCCTGCGGGATGAGGAAACCGGTGCTCTCGCGGGCGCAATCCGATTGTCATCGAGCCGCGATGGTGCAATCCGGATTGGCCGTGTCGTAGTGGCGCAGTCCCATCGCGGCATTGGTCTTGGCCGCGACTTGATGCTGGCTGGCATGGAAAAGGCGCGGCAAATTGCGCCAACTGGGGAAGTGCACCTTTCCGCGCAGGCTCACCTTGAAAAATTCTATGCATCCCTTGGGTTTCGGACGGTTTCCGAAGTCTATATGGAAGACGATATTCCCCACATCGACATGATCGCGGCGCTTTAGAATCGCCTGATGTCCTTTCAAGTCCGGTTCAATACCTAATGGGGCTTGAAAATCGACGGCAAATAGCCCACCTGCGGTCCGGGAAGATCACGTTGTTCATATGTTGGGAAGCCGGGTGCTGCGTTGAAAGCACAAGGTAACCTCCCTATAACCTACGTTGAGTCAGAACGGGCGAAGGCCCAAATCCAGCCGCGGGTATCGTGGCTGGAGTTCACAGAAGGAAGTCTTGATGCCTTGGAGCAATCAGTCAGGTGGCGGTGGTGGCCCCTGGGGTGGTGGAAACAACGGCGGCCCATGGGGCGGCGGTGGAGGAAACAACAACGGTCCGTGGGGCGGTGGTCCCAATCGGGGCGGTGGCGGCGGCGGTGGCAATCCGCCTGACCTTGAAGAACTCCTGAAACGCACCCAGGACCGCATGAAAAACGTCTTGCCAGGTGGCGGCGGTGGTCTTGGCATCCTGGGCATTCTGATTGTTATTGGCCTTGGTGTCCTTGGTTGGCTCGCAACCGGTGTCTACATCGTTGACGAAGGTCGCGGTGAGGTCGGTGTTGAGCTTGTGCTTGGTAAGGTCACAGACCAGACAGGCACCGGGTTCCACTACAATTGGCCATATCCGATCGGTGAGGTTTACAAGCCGCAGGTCGAGCAGCAGCGCGAAACCACCGTTGGTGTTGAAGAGCTCTTCACGAACACTGGCGCAGTCCGCTCCCGGGATGTTCCAGAAGAAAGCTTGATGCTGACCGGTGACGAAAACATCGTCGACGTTGGCTTCAAGGTGCAGTGGCGTATTAAAAACACCCGTGATGGCATCACAAACTTCCTGTTCAACATTCAGAACCCGGAAGGCACTGTTAAGGCAGTTGCGGAAAGCGCGATGCGTGAAGTCGTTGGCGAATCCAACATTGACGCGATCCTGACGCAGAACCGTGTGACCATTCAGAATGATGTTTCCACCTTGATGCAAAGCACTCTGGACTCCTATCAGGCTGGTATCGAGATCACCGAAGTGCAAATGCAGAAGGTTGACCCGCCTCAGCAGGTTATCGACTCATTCCGTGACGTTCAGGCAGCACGTGCTGACCAGGAGCGGATCCAGAACGAAGCGCAAGCCTACGCCAACCGGATGGTTCCGGAAGCGCGCGGTGAAGCGGCCCGTATTCTGGAACGTGCGAATGCCTACAAAGAGCAGGCAATTGCCGAAGCGACCGGTCAATCACAGCGTTTCACTAAAATCTATGAAGAGTACAGAAATGCGCCTGATGTGACGCGCGAACGTCTGTACCTGGAAACCCTGGAGAGAGTCTTGGGTGATAACAACAAGATCATCATCGACAGCAACTCTGCTGGATCTGGCGTCCTGCCGTTCCTGCCATTGAACGACCTCAACGGTCGTGGCGCCGGCCAGTCCACCCGTACGGGAGGGAACTGATCATGCGTAGCGGTATTCTTGGTATTGTTGTCGTTGTTATCGGCTTCCTGCTGTACACCTCAATCTTCATTGTCAATCCGACGCAACAGGCACTGGTCCTGCAGCTCGGACGTGTCGACCGTGTGATCCAGGAGCCGGGTCCGCAGTTGAAATACCCGTTCGTGCAGAACGTGGTTTATCTCGACAAGCGGATCCTTGATCTGAACATGAGCCCGCAGGAAGTGATTGCAGCTGACCTGAAGCGTCTCGTCGTGGATGCGTTCGCACGCTACCGGATTTCAAACCCGGTCCTGTTCTATCAGCGCGTGAACAACATCACGACTGCTAACCAGCGTTTGTCGACCTTCCTTCAGTCCTCACTCCGTTCCGAGTTGGGTAAGGCATCCTTCGAAGCCATCGTCCGGGATGACCGGTCTGGCCTTATGGAACAGATCCGTCAGGAAGTCTCCCAGGCGGCGTCTGAGCTTGGCATTGAAGTTGTCGACGTGAAGATCCGCCGTGCGGACCTGCCGGATGCGAACTCGCAGGCGATTTTCGCCCGGATGCAGACCGAGCGTCAGCGGGAAGCAACAGAGATCCGTGCGCAGGGTGAAGAGCAATCCCGTCGCATTCGGTCTCGTGCCGACCGTGACGCAACCGTTCTCGTTGCAGAAGCCAACCGTGATTCAGAAATCATTCGCGGTGATGGCGATGCGGAGCGGAACCGGATCTTTGCTGAAGCCTTCGGTGCAGATCCTGAGTTCTTCGCGTTTTACCGGTCCATGCAGGCTTATGAAGCCGGGTTGCAGTCGGGCGATACAAGCCTGGTGCTGTCTCCGGATTCCAGCTTCTTCCGGTTCTTCAAGGATCCGACCGGTGTGAATGCCCCGGCCGGCGGTGGTGGATCTGACGATGTGGAAGATATCCGGTCACCCTCGCTCGCCGCGCAATGAATGAGCTTTTAACGGCGATCGGTTTGGTCCTGGTGTTGGAAGGAGTTCTGTACGCAATTGCGCCAGGTGGCATGAAAAATGTCATGCGCAGTGCTCTGGAAACACCGGACCAAACGCTTCGCGCCGCGGGACTAGGCGCGGCCGTTATTGGCGTATTTCTTGTGTGGATCATCCGCGGATAGCGAAAAGTTTAAGGGCGGGAGGGGCCAAAACCTCCCGCCCGTTCTATATTGTCTGCTAAGTCCTGGGCATCGCCCAGTCCCGTTCGCACTCTCACGACAGTCACGATGGCTGGTATGGAGGATAAAGCCCTATGGCTCTGAAACTATTACGCCAAGGCATGCCGCGCGTTGTCTGTGCAACGGCGGGCATTATGCTCGGCGGTTTGATTGCGGTAACCCCCTTGCAAGGCTCTCATGCGCATGACGGCCATGGACCTGAAAGTGTCGCAGACCTTGCCGAGAACCTGGCAGATGCCGTGGTGAATATTTCTACGGCTCAAACAGTCCAGGGACAGCGGTCTGTTCCGATGCCGCAGGTTCCCGAGGGCTCTCCTTTCCAGGAGTTTTTTGAAGAATTCTTCAACCGCCAGAACCGCGACGATGACCAGCCACGCCGTGTCCAGTCCCTCGGCTCTGGTTTTGTTCTGGACGGTGAAGCCGGGATCATCATCACAAACAACCACGTGATCGAAGGGGCCGACGAAGTCACGGCAAACTTCAACGATGGCACCAAGCTGCGTGCCGAAGTGATTGGAACGGATGAGAAAACGGATATCGCCGTTCTCAAAGTGGAGCCGGAAACCCCGCTGAAAGAGGTCGGTTTCGGCGACTCTGACGGTATCCGTGTCGGCGACTGGGTAATGGCGATCGGCAACCCGTTCGGCCTTGGTGGTACGGTCACCGTTGGTATCGTGTCTGCCCGGAACCGCGACATCAATGCAGGCCCTTACGACAACTTCATTCAGACGGACGCCTCCATCAACCGCGGCAACTCCGGTGGTCCGCTGTTTGATATGGACGGCAATGTGATCGGCATCAACACGGCCATTATCTCGCCGTCCGGCGGATCCATTGGCATTGGCTTTGCGATTCCGGCGAAGACTGCCATCCGCGTTATCGATCAGCTGCGCGAGTTTGGAGAAACCCGGCGTGGCTGGCTTGGTGTCCGTATCCAGGAAGTGACGGACGAAATCGCCGAGAGCCTTGGCATGGACGATGCGATTGGGGCGCTTGTTGCCGGCGTGACCGATGATGGTCCGGCTGCCAAGGGCGACATCGAGGCGGGAGACGTCATCATCAAGTTTGACGGTAAGACCGTTGAATCCATGCGGGAACTGCCGCGGATGGTTGCCGAAACGGCGATTGGCAAGGAAGTCGATGTCGTTGTGCTTCGGAAAGGCGAGGAAGTCACGATCCGCGTGACCTTGGAGCGTCTTGAAGAAAACCAGGTCACCGAGGCGAGCGCGCCTGCAGAGCAGGAGCCGGATCAGCCGGCTGAAACCAGCAAGGTGCTTGGCATGACCTTGGCAGAGCTTGATGACGCATTGCGCCAGCAGTTTTCCATTGAAGAAGACGTGACAGGGGTCGTTGTGACCGAAGTCGAGGCCGGGTCTTCTGCAGAAGAAAAGCGGGTGATGGCAGGCGATGTCATCAAGGAGGTCGCCCAGGAGGCTGTGTCGACACCGGCAGAGGTTGAAGCGGAAATCCAAAAGCTCAAGGATGACGGCCGCCGGTCAGCGCTTCTGCTTCTGTCCAACCCGACCGGCGATGTTCGTTTCGTTCCGGTTCGGATCGAGGACAATTAGGTTTTTTGACTCTGACGTAAAATCGAAAGGGCGCCGTTGGGCGCCCTTTTTCTTTTGTGAAAGCTATTAGCTCAGCACAAAGTCCTGATCCGCATATCCCTGGAAATAGAGGAGGGCGGTGAGGTCGCCGTGGTCGATGCGGAAGTCTGCAGCAGCAGCGACAGCCGGTTTTGCCCGATAGGCGACACCAGCGCCTGCGCGCTCAATCATCGCCAGATCATTTGCACCGTCCCCGACCGCAATCGTGTCATCGAACGACAGTCCCTTGTCTGCGACCAGCGCTTCTAGGCGCTCGCGCTTGGCATCGCGTCCAAGAATTGGCTCTGCGACAAGGCCGGATAGCTTTCTGTCATCCTCCAGAAGGATGTTGGCCTGGTTTTCATCAAAGCCGATCATGGCGGCGATCGTGCCTGTGAAGTGGGTAAAGCCCCCTGACACCAAGGCACAATAGGCCCCATTGGCTTTCATGGTTTGCACAAGCGTTCGGCCACCGGGCATAAGCGTGATGCGATTGCTCAGAACGCTATCGATGGCAGAAAGCGGCAAGCCCTTGAGGAGGGACACCCGTTCACGAAGGGCCGGTTCGAAATCGATCTCACCGCGCATGGCCCGCTCGGTGATCTCGGATATTTTCTCTTTCAGGCCGAGCTCGGCTGCCAGTTCATCGATGCATTCCTGGCGGATCATCGTGGAGTCCATATCCGCAATCAGCAGCTTCTTTGTGCGGCCTTCCACTGGCTGAACGAACACATCAACCGGAGCGGCTGCTATGATTTCCCGTAGCTTTGTGTCGGCAGCCCTTGCGTCGACCCCATCAAAGAAGATATCCGCAGCTACACCGGGATTAAGTGTGGTTGGCGGCGTGTCAGATTTTAGCGCCTCCGCCGCCCTTTGAGCCAAATCTACGCCTACGGCAGGGGCAGTCGGCTTTGACACCAGGGTAGCGACGAGGGACATGGACAAATCCTTTGAAACAGAGCCGGGCAGTGCGCACAAGCGGCGCGCCATTCTGATAGCGGGCCCAACGGCCAGCGGCAAGTCAGCCTTGGCGATTGAATTGGCAAAACGGGTCAATGGGGTCGTTGTGAATGCCGATTCCATGCAGCTATACGAGGATCTGCGCCTTGTCAGTGCGCGCCCATCTGAAGACGAGGAGGCAGAGGTCCCGCATCGCCTCTATGGCGTCCTGCCATCGTCGGAAGCTTTTTCGACAGGCGCGTGGTTGCGCCGGATGTCAGACGAACTGGAGCTGATCTGGTCTGCCGGGCAGATCCCGGTCCTTGTTGGCGGAACGGGGCTGTACTTCAAGGCATTAACCGAGGGCTTTGCCGAGGTCCCCGAAATTCCGGAAGACGTGCGCATAAAAGCGCGGTCTCTGGCGGATGACGCTGGCGTTCCAGCGCTTAAGGCAGCATTGGCCGAGGCGGGCGACAGGGACGGTGCTGAAGGGCTCAATGATCCGCAGCGCTTGGCGCGGGCGCTCGAAGTGCTTTTGACCACCGGCCGGCCGCTTGCGGAGCTCCAGACCGAACAGCAGTCACCACCGCTTTTGGACATCAAACACTGCCTGCGCCTTGTACTTGCGCCGCCGCGTCCATGGCTTCACGACAGGATTGAAAAACGGGCCGGCCTCATGCTGACCCCGGAGGGAATCAAAGAAGTCAAAACCCTGCTCGCGCGGGAGTTGTCATATAAATTGCCGGCCATGCGGGCCATTGGCGTAAAGGAAATCGCGGGGTTATTAACAGGCAGCCGCGATATTGGGGAAACAGAGTACCGGCTTGTTGTTGCAACGCGTCAGTACGCAAAACGTCAGGAAACCTGGTTTCGCAATCAGATGGCAGACTGGCAACGGCTTGACCCGTCAAAAGAAATTGACACTGCCCGAATTGCCGATGAATTTCTGCGCGCTGAGTGAAACCAGAAGTTTGTGCAGTGCACTGTGAGTTTCACATTAACTTGTTGTAAATACGAATATTTTCATCGATAATTACGCATTATACTTTGGTCTGTCATGCGAAAGGCACAATTCAGGGTTACATGAGCCCTGTAAAAAGGAACGAGGCCGCGAACCCTCGTCATGGATAACTCCAAAGCCGGTATCCGGGAGGATGATATGCAGACGATAATTCTCGAATGCGACACCATTCGCCTTGTTCCGCTGTCCCTGTCGGACACCGACCTGATCAAATCACTTCAGGTGAATTGCGGCGGTAACGGATGTCTGGAAGGCAGTGATGCCTGTAAAGCCATGGCTGCCGAAAAATTTGTTCAATCCGCGCTCCAGTCACAAGATGACTTTGGTGTCTCCCGTTGGAAGGTTGAGGCACAAGATGGGGAATTTCTGGGCTGGGCAGGGTTCACGCCCTTGTCGGAGACGTCTGAAATCAGTCTTGGTTATTGCCTGCCGTCCACGCACGGAAAGATATCGAATGTGCCCCGACGTTTGTGCAAAGCGCTGACGGACTGGTTCTTCCGAGAAACTTATTTCTCCCATCTTGTATCCGTCGTACGGGTTGATAACAGGGCCATGCGGCAGGTTATCCTGGACGCCGGTTTCACGCATCGTGAGAGCAAGGCCATTGGCGGCATGCAGGCCGATCTTTTTCAAATGCTCAGCCCGTCGATGCAGACCTACCTCATGAGCGCTTGAGGTCCACACAATCCAGTGCGTCACGAAAAAAGCGGCACCTTCCGGCGCCGCTTTTTTGGTTTCAGGGATATGACCCTGCTGTTCCTTCGGATCAGACGGCCTGCAGAGCGCCTGGATTGCTCGCCTGCCGACGCTGCGCCAACTTGTTCATGGCAGAGACATACGCCCTTGCAGACGCGACGAGCGTGTCTGTATCCGCGCCCTTACCCGTCGCGATCCGGCCATCTGCCTCCAGACGGACAGAGACTTCAGCCTGCGCATCCGTGCCCTCGGTCACCGCGTGCACCTGGTAGAGCGACAAGGTTGCCTCGTGCGGCGAGATCGCCTTGATCGCGTTGAACGTTGCATCGACCGGGCCGTCACCGGTCGCTTCTTTGGTGACATGCTGACCGTCGACATCCATGGTCAGAATCGCCTTCTGAGGTCCGCCCGTTCCGGCGATAACCGTTAAGGCGATAACCTTGGTGCTTTCGCCCAGGATGTTGATTTCGTCCTCGACCAGCGCCTCGATGTCTTCGTCGTAGACGTGCTTCTTGCGGTCGGCCAGATCCTTGAATCGGCGGAAGGCGTCCTGCAGGGCATTGTCACCCAGCTCGAAGCCCAATTCACGCAGCTTGTCGCGGAACGCATGACGGCCGGAGTGCTTGCCCATGACCAAGGACGTGGCTTTGACGCCGACATCTTCCGGACGCATGATTTCGTAGGTTTCTGCGTTTTTCAGCATGCCGTCCTGGTGAATGCCGCTCTCATGAGCAAACGCGTTCTTGCCAACGATGGCCTTGTTGTACTGAACGGCAAAGCCGGATGCGCCAGCCACCATTTTGGATGCGCGGACCAGGAATTGCGGATCGATTTGAGTCTCATAAGGCAGGATGTCGCCGCGGGTGCGGATCGCCATGACAATTTCTTCCAGGGACGCGTTGCCCGCACGTTCGCCCAAGCCGTTGATCGTGCACTCGATCTGCCGTGCGCCGCCGGCAACCCCAGCCAGGGAGTTGGCAACCGCCAGGCCCAGATCGTCGTGACAGTGTACGGAGAAGATGGCCTGATCGGAGTTCGGGACGCGCTCGATGATCTGCTCGAACATCGCCTTGTATTCATCCGGCGTCGCATAACCGACGGTATCCGGCAGATTGATCGTGGTCGCGCCGCATTTGATCGCGGCTTCCACACAACGGCACAGATAGTCGATCGGTGTGCGAGTCGCATCCATGGCCGACCATTCGACATCGTCGATCAGATTGCGTGAGCGGGTAACGGTGTCGGTGATGATTTCCAGAACCTCTTCTTGGTTCTTGTTCATCTGGAACTGCAAATGGATCGGGGAGGTGGAAACGAATGTATGGATTCGGCCCTTTCCCGCGTATTTGACAGCTTCGCCACACCGGTCGATGTCGGCGTGAATAGCGCGGGCCAGACCGGCGATGGTTGAGTTCTGGGACCGTTTGGCGATTTCTCGTACCGCTTCAAAGTCACCGTTGGAGGCGATCGGGAAACCGGCTTCGATAATGTCGACACCCATTTCATCGAGAATTTCTGCAATTTGCAGCTTTTCTTCCAATGTCATGGACGCACCAGGCGATTGTTCTCCATCGCGCAAGGTGGTGTCGAAGATGCGGATCTGATCCTTCTCGGAGGTGGCAGTCATGATGTTTCGTCCCTTAGCTGGATCGGGCCGTTTTGAGCTATCGGGTGGGGCGCGCGATCCGGATTTTCTGATGCGGTTCTAAGACTTCTCCCCTAAGTGCCCGTTCGCTTCAAAACATGCGAACAGCCGACGCTCAGGGGCATCTAAGAAGGAGGAGATCGCCAAGTAGGAGAAGGCCGCCGCGCTGCTGGATCTGCGCGTCGATAGAAGATGCTGCAATGTCGCGATGCGCGATCATGGGTCTTCTTTTGGCCTTTGGTCGTTCCAAAATACGACACCAAGTGTGCTCTCAAAGAGTGACTGGTGCGTTAATGTCCGTAGTTCTTAGGGCAGGATTGTTTTTGATGCAACCAGCTTTTGCGGAGCTTACTCTGTTTGATCAAGATAGAAAGAATTCTGGATTTCATATTTTGGTCGTTGGAGCGGGCTGGCTTTGGCGGATGTTTTGTTAAAACGGATGTCCGAAACATTTTTGGGAGCAGAGCGTTGATCCGGAAGACAGCAACATTGATGTGTGCCTTGGCCGGAGCGGTGGCCTTGCTCTGTGTGCCTCACGGTCTTGCGAGTGCAGATGAGGTAGGCTTTGTCGCGAAGTGGTCGGTTAAGCCCGAGTTCGATGGCAAAAAGAAGCTGCGGAAGAGCATCAGCGGTGCCGCCTGCGCCCCAGTCGCTCCGCCAGTATGTGTCGTCGCTCTGGATGAAAAGCAGCGAACGCAGTTTTTCACGATAGACGGTAACCGGATCATACCGGGTAAATCCATGCGTTTGTTGCCGAAGGAGCTGAACGGCGCAAAAACCGGCGAGATCGATGCAGAAGGCGCCGCTTACGGTGACGGGTATTTCTATATCGTTGGATCGCATGGGCTGAGCCGCAAGAAAGCAGAGTTCAATCCCTCCTCTTTCTTTCTATTCCGGTTTCCGGTTGATGAAGAGACCGGGTTTCCAGAGTTCGAGTTTTCCAAGAAGAAGGTTGCTCCGGACATCGAGCGGACCGATGCGCTCAGAGCGATCTTGAAAGGCGCGCCGGATCCTATTGGCCAATATGCCGAAAAGCCGCTCGGTGAGGGCGGCGGCGGCGTGAACATCGAAGGCCTCGCATACCATGATGGCAGGCTTTACATTGGTCTGCGCGGCCCTTCCGTCGATGGCCGTGCATTTCTGCGCAGTGTGAATATCGATGCGCTGTTTTCCAACTCAAAACCGGATTTGGACGTGATTGAACTGGCCCTCGGAAGTGGAACCGGGGTCCGGGATCTCGCAGCTGTTTCTGATGGCCTTATCGTGTTGTCCGGTCCGGTCCACTCGAAGGGGGACTATGCGCTTCACCATCTCCGGTTCCCAAGCCTCACCCTCTCGAAACTGGCAGATCTAAAGATGCCAGATAAGGACCACAAAGCAGAGACCGTCCTTGTTTTGGCGGAAAACGCTGCCTCGTTTGACCTGCTTGTCATGTACGACGGCGCGACGGATGGTGGGCCACGCGAATACAGGTTCGCCAGATAGGGCCGCATGTGGTGCTTAGGGTCGACAACGAAAAGCCCCGGACAGCGCCGGGGCTTTATTTGATTTATTAGATGAGAGCTATGGCCGGGCGGGTGGCCTTTGGCAACGGCCTAAAGAAACAGTTCGCCCCGGGCGACCAGCGTTGCTTGTCCGCCAACCCGGATGGCATGCATGTCGCCGTTTTCAATATCGATTTCCAGGTCGATCAGCGACGGGCGGCCCATCTCAAAGCCCTGTTCGATCCGGATGTGATGGGTTCCAGCTGTCAGTCCATCATAATGCCGGATCACGCCCGCAAAAGCGGCTGCGGCAGATCCGGTCGCCGGGTCTTCCATGATGCCCATGTCAGGTGCAAACAAGCGGGCGTGAAACGCACTGTCATGAGACCGGGTTTCCCGGCAATAGACATAGGCATCGTTATGCTCGTCATTGCCAAAGCCCTTCTTCCACATTGCAGGGACCGGCTTTGCCTGCGCCAGGGCATTCAAATCCCGGACCGGGATGAAATTGAAGGCTGGACCGACCTTGAATCGGGAAGGAGCATGATTTTCAAAGCCGATGTCTGACGGCTCCAGATTGAGCGCGGCCGCGATGAGTTCAATATTCTGCGTCGGACCTGCCGGTTCCGGCAGCGCTGGCACGTCGAACTCGGCGAACGCTGTGGCGTTTTCCCGCAAGATCACGGCACAGCGGACTGTACCGATCTTTTGCTTCAGAACGACCACTGCGTCCTGCTCTCCGGAGACGTCGCCAAAGCGCTCAACGGCCATCAAAATCGCCGTGCCGACAGTTGGGTGGCCTGCGAAGGGTAACTCGCATTTTGGTGTGAAAATCCGCATCGAAGCGGAGTGCCCCAGATTCTCGGGAGGGAAGACAAACACGGTTTCGGACAAGTTGAACTCGCCGGCAATCTTTTGCATTTGCTCATCGCTTAGGTCCTCACTGTCCAGCACCACGGCCAGCGGATTTCCAGCCAATGCCTTGTTTGTAAAGACGTCCAAGATCGCGTAGCGGCGGCTCATGCAGTGTTCTCCCTGGAGATCGAACGCGTTTCTAGTTCGAAGGTGAGCGGACTTTTACATTTCTTCGCAAGTCCCGCCAGACCTTTGCCGCGATTGTTGGTGAACAAACTCTTGCGTGGCCGGGTGCTGATGGCTGGGATTGGCGGATAGCTGCGCTAATTGCGGAATAAGCGCTTTGCGGAGATCAGAGCTCTCCAAGGACGTAAGACAGCTGGTCTGCAATGACATCTTCAGAAGGATCGATTTTGGTGGGGCGGTACGTGTGGCAGAGCCGTTCAAGCAAAAAAAAGGACTGCTCTTGGAGAAGCAGTCCTTCGAAAGGTTTCTTTGCCAGTCTGCCAATAAGCGGTAGAAATCAACCCGCCCATCTTCATACTGATTTAAAAAGTCTCAAAGTGGCCCAAGCAGAAGATAGTATGCCCGAAACAAAAAATTTCTCCCCATCTCTGCTCTACTGAAATATCATCAGCAATATATCCATGGTACTGAGCGGCTGTTCGGTCTTCAAGCCTTATTCGTCTTCGTTCTCAAATTGATAACGTTCAAATGACCAGAAGACCGCGAGGAGCGCTGCCACACACCGATCTATTACAGAACGCTGAAAGTTTAACTTCGCGCGCTTTGAATCGGACTTTGATTGGGCTGGTTCATAGTCAAAATTGAAGACGTATTTCTTCGGTGAAGTGTCTGAAATTGCAAGGATGTGCTGGGTATCAAGCAACCTGCGGATGATCCGGTTCATGGTCGGCCGGGTAATGTTTAATTGCTGTGCCAACTTGGCCTCAGAGACACCACCTTCGCCATCAGACGCAGCGGTTATTCGCATGACAACTGCGGTAGTATCATAACTGTCCAGATTAAGATGGGTCTTTACAGAATCTATATTGTCGAAAATGAGATCAGCGATCTCAACCGCTATAGTATTGTCGTTGTTTTTACCATTTTTCATTGTTGGCGTCGCTTCTTCACAGATTGGCTGGATCTTCTCAATTTGAGAACCAATGAACAGCCATTTGAACCAAGTGTGTCGGGGTCTATCTCAATTTGACCAACTGCGGCATTGATATAACCGGCATAGATGACTGGTAGGGGGCTGGCGATCATCTTTCACGGGCGTGGCAGCGATTTATTCAATTGCGCTCTTGCGTTGGTGTTAGCAAAGGGTAGGCCACTTCAGTTGCTGAATGCTGAAAGTTATTCAATTGATACACTCGGATAAGCCCTTTTCGGGATCTCTCATGGCTCCAGCGTTTGTATCTAGCGCAAGATGTGGTTTCCAAGCGCCCTCGCATAGGAGGCGACCTTAGGATCGGTAAGGTCTTGTCCCGATCGGATGATGCGGATGTCAGCAAGCTCCTTTTCCTCTGAGGCCATCGAATGTGCGATGATGTCATGACGGAGCCCTTCGGCTGACCGGTCGCTGTCGAACACTTGCGCAACGCTGATACGAGCACCGTCGAAAACGATCAGCAAGTCGTCTGGCACAAGATCATTCAAGCGAAGCCCAGTCTCTTCCTCCAGTTCCCGCGCGATCGCCCCCCGGATGTCGATCAGCCCTGTCGGACCGACGTCAGACGGATCAAGATTGCCACCAGGTGGGTATATCTGACCGGCGGTTGCTGTATGGGCGGACATGACACCGTAGAGGAGTGCGCCGTCCGATGAGCGTATGACTGCCGAGCCGAAGAGGTTGAATGTTGTCAGATCCGGAGCGCCCCAGTCCCGCCAAGTCAGGAACGCGGCATAAGAGCATTCCGTGCACACACCGGTGAGGGCTCCATTGTCAAATGAATGACTGGTAAGCTTGAGCGTTCTGCCGTTCCACAACTCCGGGATCCGCCTTTGTTGCTCCGCAAAGTGTGCGGATATTTCAGTGGCATTTCCCGTTTCAAAAGCCCAGGGTTTTGATGAGACCGAGAGCGTGATTTCTGAAATCGGCACTACATTGCCTGCAAGTGTCTTTTCCATCAGCGGCATGAACCGGCCAGGTGCCATCTTGCTGGGTTCCTGGCCGACAGTCTTGTACTGTCTCCGCTCATAAAAACCGCCTGCATTCACCTCACTGCGCAGAGTGACCTTGTCACAACCAATTTGACGGGCACGATCTTCGCTGCGCTGGAGAAGCAGGGTGCCTATGCCTTTCTTTTGAGCGCCTGGCGAAACATAGAGATACTCGAGCGTGACGGATTGAGGCGTGTTTTGCTTTAGTCTGGAAAAAGCGATCGCATGACCGGCGTCTTCGGCAACAATCATCTCCTGCTCGGTGGTCATATCCGATGTGATTTGCCACTGCTCACGCCACTGGCACATCAGGTCTTCGGGATACCCCCAAGAGGCCTTGGCATCGTGCATGATCTGAGTGAGAGCCGGCGCATCGTCTGCATGCGCGGCACGGAGTTTCAAAGGCATAGCTGTCCAATCAGTTATGATCAAACAGCCGTAGTGATTGAATGTGAAAGTTGCAAGGCGGTTGATGGCCTACCTGATGAACGTCCCGTTCTGGAGTTCCGTGATCGCCTGCATCAGTTCTTCACGGGTATTCATGACGATCGGACCGTGCCACGCTACAGGTTCCTTGATGGGGGCGCCCGAGACCAGCAGAAAACGGATCCCGTTCTCACCGGCATGAACCACGATCTCGTCGCCCGTACCGAATATGACCAGTGTGCGGTCTCCGGTCTGGTCGCGGATCTTGAGCTCTTCGCCCCCGAACTCCTTTTCGGTCAGCACGCCAAATGGATCCGAAGCACCTTCAAACTTTCCTGAACCTTCGAAGATGTATGCGAAGGTCTGTTTGTAAGTATCGACCTTGAAACGCTTTTTGCGTCCCGCAGGAACATGAATGTCCAGATACTGCGGGTCGGCTGCAATCCCGTCGACAGGACCCTTCTTGCCCCAAAACTCGCCAATGATCACACGTGCGGATGTGCCATCATCATCCACGACGACGGGGACGTCCTTGCCTTCGATATCCTGGTAGCGCGGTTCCGTCATTTTCAGGGATGAGGGCAGGTTGGCCCAGAGTTGAAATCCGTGCATCTTGCCGGTCTCATCCCCCTTGGGCATCTCCTGGTGCATGATCCCGCGGCCCGCTGTCATCCATTGCACAGAGCCTGCACCAAGTGTGCCTGTGTTTCCCAGACTGTCGCCATGCTCCACGGTGCCCTTCAGCACATAAGTGATCGTTTCAATGCCCCGATGCGGGTGCCAGGGAAATCCGGCGAGATAGTCTTCAGGGCGGTTGTTGCGGAAATCGTCCATCATCAGAAACGGATCCAACATCTCCGGATCTTGAAAACCGAACACCCGTTCCAGCTTGACGCCAGCACCTTCAAGTGTGGACTGGGTTGAACCAATATGGGTGACGGGGCGAACGGACATGGCGTGTTCCAGACGTTATTGGATGTTGTTCTGGAAGATAGAGGATTTGCCTTGAAAACCCATAGGGCAGGGACTGGACGCAGCGTTTCGCCATTTGAAACAATCATCGGTCCTCTGCTGACAAGGGCTGTCAGGATGCAGCCAGCCTTGTATCTTGCAGTTGATTGGACCACATGCGAGTGTGCCCGCCCAAATGACCCGCAGTCTGCCGGTCTGATACACTTCAAAAAACTGGTTAGATTTTCATGGCGCCGATCCTTTCCGTCCACGATCTGGAAAAAACCTATGATGGCGGGTTTCAGGCGCTGAAATCGGTGTCACTTGAGATTGAGAAAGGTGAGGTTTTCGCGCTTCTCGGTCCCAACGGTGCCGGCAAGACGACCTTGATTAGCACAATCTGCGGTCTCGTCCGCCCGACATCTGGAAGTATCATCGTTGGCGGGCACGATGCACTGAAAGACTACCGCGCGGCGCGGCGGATGATTGGTCTGGTGCCCCAAGAAATGCCGACAGCCCCCTTCGAAATGGTTGGTGACACGGTGGCCTTGAGCCGGGGTCTGTTTGGTTTGAAGCCAAACCCGGACCTGGTTGAGAAAATACTCAAGGACCTGACGCTTTGGGATAAGCGCAAAAACCCGATCATGGCTCTTTCCGGCGGCATGAAACGCAGGCTTTTGGTGGCCAAGGCTTTGGCTCATGAGCCGGAGATCCTGTTCTTGGATGAGCCGACAGCAGGGGTGGATGTGGAACTGCGTCACGACATGTGGCGCATCGTTGGCGAGCTGAAGGACAAGGGGGTCACCATCATCCTGACAACGCATTATATTGAAGAAGCGGAAGAGATGGCCGACCGGGTCGGGGTCATCAACAAGGGGGAGATCATCCTTGTTGAGGACAAGAACCGTCTTATGCAAAAGCTCGGCCGTAAGGAGTTGACGCTGTCTCTCAGTTGCGCGGTAACAAACCTTCCCCCTGAGCTACAGAAATACGATCTCAAGCTGTCCGAAGACGGCAGCAGTTTGACCTATACCTACGACACGCAAGGTGAGCGGACGGGCATCACCGCCTTACTGACGGATCTTTCAAAAGCCGGTGTTCATTTCCATGATCTCCAGACCGATCAGTCCTCGCTGGAGGATATTTTCGTCGATCTTTTGAGAAAGGGAGACTGAGCCCTATGGCATCTGACTTTTCTGCCGCTGAGCAAGGACAAAACGAATGAATTTTGAAGCGGTCAAAGCGATTTATCTTGCCGAAATGGCGCGCACCAAACGCACGATCATGCAGTCGATCATCTCACCGGTGATCTCCACGGTTCTCTATTTTGTTGTCTTTGGTGCAGCAATCGGGTCCCGGATCAGCGAGGTGGATGGTGTCTCGTATGGCGCGTTTATCGTACCGGGCCTGATCATGCTGTCTTTGATGACGCAGAGCCTGTCGAACGCCTCCTTCGGCATTTATTTCCCGCAGTTTACAGGCACAATCTTCGAGGTGTTGTCGGCACCAATCTCATTTTTGGAAATAACGATCGCCTATGTCGGAGCCGCTGCAACAAAATCGATTGTTGTTGGTTTGATCATTCTGATCACGGCCAACTTTTTCGTCGACATTGAAATCCAGCATCCGTTCTGGATGGCGGCCTTCTTTTTATTGACGGCCATCACGTTTGCGCTGCTCGGTTTCATCATCGGCATTTGGGCCGACAATTTTGAGAAGCTGCAATTCGTCCCGCTTTTGATCGTGACGCCGCTCGCCTTTCTGGGGGGGAGCTTTTACTCGATCTCGATGCTGCCTGAGGTCTGGCAGAAGGTGACGTTGATCAACCCGGTCGTCTATTTGATTTCAGGATTCCGGTGGAGTTTTTACGGTCAGGCCGACGTCTCTCTTTGGCTCTCGCTTTTCATGACGCTTCTGTTTTTGGGCGTCTCCCTTGCGATTGTTCATTGGATCTTTAAAACGGGTTACAAGCTGAAACCCTAGGGGTCACCGAGTTGAGTTTGAGGGGCATTATGAGTTCTTCGCGCTTCTGGCGCAGTCTTCCGGCGGTGGTGCTGGCGGCGTCTTTGGCCGCCTGTCAAACTGCGGGCGGGCCGTCTCAGTCTGGCGCACCTTCCGGTCAGTCTGCAGCGGTACAAACTGCGTCTTTGCCTGTTGTCAGTTATGCCCCTGCAACCGCGCAGGAGAGGGGCTTTTCGGCCCTTGTGCTGAATGCCGCAACGGGCCAGGAACTCTATGCCGTTAACGCCGATGCTCCGCGTTTTCCAGCCTCGCTCACAAAAATGATGACGCTTTACATGCTGTTTGAGAGCGTCGGTTCCGGGGAAAACCGGTTGTCGAGCCGATTGAATGTGTCTGCAAACGCGGCGTCCCAGCCACCGGCCAAGATCGGCCTGAAGGCCGGCAGCACGATTACGGTCGAGCAGGCGGCCCGCGCCCTGGCTGTAAAGTCGGCCAATGATGTCGGCGTGGCGGTTGCTGAAAACCTTGCCGGCAGTGAGTCTGCATTTGCGCGTGAGATGACCCAAAAGGCCCGTGCGCTGGGCCTGTCGCGCACCCGGTTTGTCAATGCCACCGGCCTTCCTGATCCGGCCCAGGTGACCACAGCGCGGGACATGGCCAAGTTGGGCCTCGCACTGAAGCGCCGGTTTCCCCAATATGCCAGTTATTACCGGGCTCAGTCTTTTACCTACAATGGGCGGTCATTCCGGGCGACCAACAATCTCCTCGGCAAGGTCCAAGGCGTCGATGGTTTGAAAACCGGTTATATTCGCATGTCCGGCTACAATCTCGTCGCAACGGCGCGCCGCGGCGGCAAGCAACTGATTGTTGTGGTCATGGGTGGTCAAAGCGAGGCTGCGCGCGATGCCGAGGTCACACGGCTGATCGAAGCTCATTTTCCGGCGGGCTGAGACCGTCAAGTTGCGCCAATTCCTCAGAGAATTTCGGCGTTTCTGTCTCTTGAACGGCCATGGTGATTCGATTGCGGCCTGCATTCTTTGATGTGTACAAGCCGGTGTCGACAATTTTGAACAAATCTGTCGGTGTCAGGCCTTCGCCGGTCCCATGATACATGCCGCCCGAGATGGTGATTTGAAATCCATCCGGGGCAAACTCGTAGGACTGGGTCTCGACCAGTTTGCGGATCCGCTCTGCGATCATAACCGCGTCTTCCTGGCCAACATTGGGAAGAAGGAGTCCAAACTCCTCTCCCCCAAGGCGCGCGAAACAATCGCTGCGGCGCAAATGATGCCGTATCGCCTGGCAGACTTTTACCAACGCTTCGTCGCCGGCCACATGGCCAAACCGGTCGTTGACCTGTTTGAAATGGTCCAAATCAAACTGTATCAGACCAAAATGTGTTCCGGTTGCAGGCTGGAGTTGGGCCTCCAGGCGCCGCAGGAACTCCCGGCGGTTAAAGGTCCCGGTCAATGGGTCCCGCCGGGCGTCTTCATGATTGTTGCGCGCCAGCTGCTCAAATGAAATCGCCATAGAAAACGCACCGGAAATGGCGATAAAAATCAGCGAAATCATCAAATGAATATTGACTGTCCCGTCTTCAATCATGCCGGGCCCGAATGGGCCATCAGCCAGGACACCATGCAGAATTCGCAGAGCTGCCTCAAGAGCCAGCAACCCGAAGGCGATGATCAGTGCAAGGCTAGATACGAGCCCGCGGAACGCTGCTGAGCCATAGGTTGCCGCAACGCTGATACAGAGCGCTGCAAAAAGCAGGTTGGAAGCGATATAGGCGAGGGCATACACCTCAAATACGTATGCGAAGGCGGCTATAATCACGTAGATGCCTACAGGCGCGATCAAGAGACTGAACGGGGTGGCCGCTTGTTTGAGACTGCGCGCAGCGTGCAGGTGAAATCCAAATCCGGTGAGCAGGAGAACATTGGGCAGCAAGTAAGTCGCAATCACCGGCAGGATTGGAAGGCTTGCAAATGCTGCGAGGGCGCCGACCGACAATGCGTTGGCAGCCGCCCAGCTTCGCCAATGCGTGTTTGGTCGCGCACTGAAGGAAATGGCCAAAAAGGAAATGGCGAAGACCGACAACAGGAGCATGTTTGCCGAAAACAGTGGCAATGGCGTCATAAAAAATCGGTCTCCGGGATTTTTATCCGAGGCGCTTGTTCTTACTCTAGGGCAGAGCGGGTTTCCGGCCAATTATCTCTGCCAGCCAAAATTTCATCAAAGTGTAATCGGTGAAAGCGTTTTCTTTCGCCAACTGCTTAAAAACACGTCGGCAGCGCAGACCTCCGAAGTGTGCGTGTCTCCCGGGCACTTAATGAAAAACCCCGCCGTTTCCAGCGGGGCTTTTGAATTCTCAGTCACGTAGACCTTAGTTTTTGGTCTTGTCGACGAGCGCGTTGGACTTGATCCAGGGCATCATGCCGCGAAGTTTTTCGCCAACTTCCTCGATCTGGTGTGCGTCGTTCAAACGGCGGGTTGCCTTGAACTTCGCAGCGCCAGCGCGGTACTCCTGCATCCAATCGGAGGTGAACTTGCCGTTTTGGATGTCTTCCAGAACGCGCTTCATCTCCGCCTTGGTTTCCGGCGTTACAATGCGCGGACCGGTGACATATTCGCCCCACTCAGCGGTGTTGGAGATGGAGTAGTTCATGTTTGCGATGCCGCCTTCGTAGATCAGATCGACGATCAGCTTCACTTCGTGCAAGCACTCGAAGTAAGCCATTTCCGGTGCGTAACCAGCTTCAACCAGAGTTTCGAAACCAGCGCGGATCAGTTCAACCAGACCACCACAGAGAACGGCCTGTTCGCCGAAGAGGTCGGTTTCACACTCTTCCTTAAAGGTTGTTTCGATGATACCGGAGCGGCCGCCGCCAACGCCACAGGCGTAGGACAGGCCAAGGTCATGCGCGTTGCCGGATGCATCCTGGTGAACGGCGATAAGGCACGGGACACCGCCGCCTTTCTGGTATTCGCCGCGTACTGTGTGGCCTGGGCCCTTCGGCGCAACCATCAGGACATCGACCGTGGACTTCGGCTCAATCAGGCCGAAATGAACATTAAGGCCGTGGGCGAAAGCGATCGCAGCACCGTCGCGGATGTTGTCGGCGATGTGGTCCTTGTAGATGTCGGCCTGCAGTTCGTCCGGGGTCGCCATCATCATCAAGTCGGCCCATGCGGCAGCTTCTGCAACCGTCATGACCTTGAAGCCATCGGCTTCTGCTTTCAAAGCTGTTGTCGAACCGGCGCGCAGGGCAACAACGATTTCCTTCTGGCCGCTGTCTTTCAGGTTCATGGCATGGGCCCGGCCTTGAGAGCCATAGCCGATGACGGCAACCTTCTTGGACTTGATGAGGTTTAGATCAGCATCACGATCGTAATAGACACGCATGGGAATTCCCTTTCCTTGAGATGTTGATCAAGACCGGGTCTTATCTGATCCGGGCCTGATGTTTTTTGTTTCCTCCGTCCGGGGGTCAGGCCCCGAACAGTTGATAAAATCGTGCCACGGCTGTTTTTGCCTGGCTTTTCAGATCCTTCTCGGCTGCACTTGCGGTCTCGCCGAGAAGAAGACGGATATGGACATCGCGGATCGCCAGTCCGTAGAGCACCTGGTAGGCGTCCTCCGCATCGTCGAATTTCAAGAGCCCGTGGCGCCGGCCGGTCTCAAGCATGTTGCGCGCGCGGGCTGAAATCATGTGTTTGCCGCGGACAAGCAAAAGTTGGCCGAGACGGTTGGAATTGGTGTTCGACTGCCCGATCGAGAGCCGGTTCAGGGCCAATGAGCTTTCCGAAAACAGGACGGCGAGCAAGGCCTCGACAAAAGCTGTGACGTGTGCGCGGAACGTGTCCGGATCAGCTGTGGCACCGCTTTCCGAAGGAAACTGCACCTGGCTCGCCTGATAGGCGACGACGGCTGCGAGCAAGCCATCCCGGTCGCCGAACCATTTGTAGAGGCTTTCTTTAGAGCAGCTTGCCGTGCGCGCAAGGCCGGCAGTTGTCAGGGCTTTTTCGCCGCCCTCAACCAAAAGCGTCAGCGCATGTTGCAAGACCACTTGCTGGCGCGGCGAGAACTCTGGTGCAGCGTCCGGGCGGGAAGTGGCGATGTCAAAACTGGCGGCAGGCATTTGGCTTCAGTCAACTGTTGGGTACGGGCGGGGCTCAGTGTTCATTGTGAGAACCGTACGGTACGGTTCGGATGGTGGTTATGGCAAAGGGATCAGGCAGGGTCAAGGAGAATCTTCGATCACATTCTTCTGAAAATTTCTCGGAGTTTGTGCTTTTTCGAAGCGTAAAAGCGTATGGGCGCAAGTGCAGTAGTTTTAAGGCATCAAGTGCGGGTGTCAGAGCGTGCGCGCGCCATTTACTCGTCCTAAAAAGAGATCTGAAGATTCTTCCGTAGCGTTGACATTGGCGAAACAACTAGTGTTGGCGGTGTGTTCAACTTTTTCCAACCAGTGACATCGGCATACTTCATGACAAAGCGCAAAAGCGTGCATTCTGCTGCCGATATTCATTATTTGTTGAATTAATCCCGATGAGATCATCCAAGAACGCGTAGATGCCAGAACGGCTGAGTTTTGTTGGGGGTCCGGATGCCGGCGAGTTTCATAGCGGCAGGCCAAAATGTCCTGAGGCGGGTGTTTGTCAGGTCAACACTGTATGCAGTGTGCGGAATCCTCGGATTTTCCTTCTTTTTCATAGGCATCAGCTATTACTCCCAAGTGTCGGGCATAACAGAGCGACTTGAGCGAGACGCACGGCAAAAAGCGGAATTCGTTGCAAATATTTCCGCTCGTGAAATCGAAAACAAAAACTACGGTGAAATGGAGCGGCTGCTGAATGCAGTTGCCAAAGACGATCACGTGACCGCAGCAAAGGCCTACAGCCGGTTTGGGCAGGAATTCGCCAGCGATTTCATGTCGGCCGCGCCGACAAGCGAAGTGCAGTTCAACGAATTCGCGTTAAACGCGGCGCTGACAGGTGAGGCCAAACTGCAAGAAACAGCTCGTTCGATCGAATACGTTCTTCCTGTTTTTCGGAATGGAACGGCCGTTGGCAGTGTGCTTGTTCGCGTGTCCAAGGCTGAGATTGCTGGCATCTTCTACAACACGCTGTGGCAGGTGGTCGCTCTGTTGGGCGTTGTTGCATTTGCGTTTATTCCGGCTCTTGGCTGGCTGATGTACAAGGCCACCGCCGGGATCAGCGAGGTTACCCAGGCTGCGAAAGAGGCGACTGAAGGCTATCTTGACTGCGACCTTGTAACTGATGCGCCGGGGGAAGTTGGAGATTTGCAAGCTGCATTTCGCCATATGCTGCAGACCCAGCGATCCAACATCGTAGAGATCGAACGGCTTGCTTATACCGACATGATCACGGGACTGGCCAATCGCGCCAAGTTGGACAAGCTAGCCGCGACGATGATCGACCAAAAACCGTGTGCGGAAGGCGCGGTTCTTTATGTTGGTTTTGATCGGTTCAAGCTTATCAACGATATGCATGGCCACCGTGTTGGTGATGAGGTCATGCGGCAGCTTGCGGCACGCCTGGGCAGGTTGCTCGACAAGGTCGCCCATCCGCACACCAAGAATGCACCTGCGTTGGCCCGTTTCTCCGGAGACGAGTTTGTCGCGATCCTTCCCGGTCTTACAGATCCGGAGCAATTGACCGAGGTGTCAGAAACCGTGCTCCGGCTTCTTAGCAGGCCGGTCCAGATTGGGAGCATGTCTCTTTCAGTGAGTGCAAGTGCCGGTTTTGTGACGTACCCGGAGCAAGGCGATACTGCTGAAGAGGTAATGAAGAACGCCAATCTCGCGATGTATCAGGCAAAGTCAGCCAGCCGGGGCAGGGCGGTTTCCTACAGTGAAGCGCTCAGAACACAGGCCAATGAGCGCGAACTGATTGCCGATCGTCTGCGGCATGCGGTTGATACGGGTGGCCTTGACGTCTTTTACCAGCCAAAGGTCATCCCGGAAAATGGCAAGATCATGGGATCAGAAGCCTTGCTCCGGTGGAATGATGAAGTCCTCGGTCATGTCTCACCGGCCAAGTTCATTCCGATCGCTGAAGAACGAGGGTTGATTGCACCCATAGGCCGGTTCGTCTTGCAAAGAGCGCTTAAAGATACCAAGCACCTCCATAGTGAAGGGCTTGAGACCTCGGTGGCTGTGAACGTGTCCCCGGCGCAATTTCAGGAAGAAACCTTTATTGAAGAGACAATTGGAACCGTCAGCGAAAGTGGCGTCTCGACGGAAAAGGTCGAGTTGGAAATCACCGAGTCCAGCCTCATGGATTACTCAGACACTGTACTGGATCGCATTCGCCCCATCCGGGAACAAGGTGTCAAATTCGCAATTGATGATTTCGGGACGGGATATTCCTGCCTCAGCAGTCTGGCAAACATGCCTTTCGACACTTTGAAGATCGACCGCTCCTTCATCATGGATATTGCGACATGTGCGGATCGCCGGACCATTGTGGAACTGATTTTCCTGATGGCCCATCAGCTTAATCTTGACACAGTGACGGAAGGCATCGAGACGCCGCTTCAAAAGGACTACCTGAAGGCTTGGGGCGGCACTTTGGGACAAGGGTATCTTTGGAGCCCGGCGGTCGCCTTTCCGGAATATCGCGCCATGATCCTGGCACAGTCCGTCGGTGCCGTCAGAACAGAAGTTGCGTCCGTGCTGCACTAGGTGACGAGCTCACCACCAACTCGTGTGAGATCACGGGCGGACAAGCACCTGCTCGGAGAGGTCCGCACAGCTTTCGAGGATGAGATCGGCGAGAGGGCTGAGGTCGGCTGCGGTTCCCGTGCCGGATAGGACACCGATCTTCAGGCCAGCCACAGCATTTTTCGCCATTTCCAGATCGTGCGTGTTGTCGCCAGCGACCGCGATCTGGCTGACTGGGATGCCGGTTGTTCCGGAAAACGCTTTGACCATGCCGGGGCCGGGCTTGTGCCCATGACCGCTGTCATAACCGGCGATGAATGAAAACAGGTCCACAACACCGGTGGCGCGCAGAAAGGTGGCGATAGACGCCTCACTGTCGCTGCTTGCAACCCCCAGGATATATCCAGCGTTGTGCAGTTTGCGGAGCGATGTTTCGAGCTCCGGCAGCAGTTTGGCCTTTTGCATCCCTTCCAGAAATATCCGGTCCAACACCGATGCCAGATGCTCAAGGGTGTGCGGGGCGCCTTCGTTTATGAAAGCTTCTGCAATCTCCAGAGCGTTGCCGGCAGCAAACAGGCTGCCAGCCGCAGTTTTCCGTGTCCCCGGATCCATCCCACCGGCAACCAGCAAACGCTTCGACAAGAGCTCGTCGCCGTTCACCGCGAATGAAGCTGCCTGTTCTTGTGGCGTTGCCCAAGTCGCATCAAAGTCCAGCAACGTGCCGTCCTTATCAAAGAGGATCGCCTTGATTGTACTGGCCATGAAGCTGGCTAGTCCTCGATGATGAAGGAAATGCCGAAGGTGCAGCGAACGCCGTCAAGTTCACCCGGCCATTTGCATACGTTGAGGGTCGCTTCACCCTTGGAGGACTTATGAACGAATTCATGCATATAGCCAGGTTTTCCCGCTGCAAGAACCTTTTTGTCATGGGCTACGAGCTCATCCGCGGTGTCTGCCCACGGGAGTTCATGATCGGTCTTGCCAACAACGCCGCCGCCGAATTCGTTGATGGTGTCGTTGCCGAAAATGTAGACCCCATCTTCGTTTTTTGCCCAAAAGATCACTGGCATCGAGTTCATGATCTTCAGATCTGTAGCATTCATTTTATCCTCCCTGCGGTTTTCTTTCGGCGCTATGGGAAAGGCGCTGTCAGAAGGTGACACGGGATCCTTTGAACGCAAAGAAAAAGGCAGCCACTTGGACCGCCTTTGGTATCTTTTAATTTGGCTTATCCGCCTCAGCCGATGATGCCGTTCAGCGTCGCGCTTGGGCGCATCACTGCGTCGACTTTCGCCTGCGGGGCATGGTAGTAGCCGCCGGTGTCGGCAGGAGAGCCCTGGACGCCGTTGAGTTCCCCTACGATCTTGTCTTCGTTCGAGGACAAGGCTTCGGCGATCGGAGCGAACTGGGCCTTCAGGTCCGCATCCTGATCCTGAGCGGCCAGAGCCTGTGCCCAATAAAGCGCGATGTAGAAGTGGCTGCCGCGGTTGTCGAGGCCGCCGACCTTCCGGGCCGGTGACTTGTCGTTGTCGAGCAGGCCTTCAATTGCCTTGTCGAGCGCATCAGCCAGAACCTGGGCCTTGGCGTTGCCCTTGACGTTTGCAAGGTGCTCCAGAGAGGCGCCAAGCGCACAAAACTCACCCAGAGAATCCCAGCGCAGGTAGTTTTCTTCCTGCAGCTGCTGAACGTGTTTCGGCGCAGAACCACCAGCACCTGTCTCAAACAGGCCGCCGCCGTTCATGAGCGGAACGATGGAGAGCATCTTTGCAGACGTGCCGACTTCCAGGATCGGGTAAAGATCGGTTAGGTAGTCCCGCAGTACGTTGCCGGTGATGGAGATCGTGTCTTCACCGCGGGCAATACGTTCAGTGGAGTATTTCGCGGCCTCGGTCGGGGCCAGGATGCGGTAGTCGAGACCGGACGTGTCGTGATCCGGCAGATAAGCTTCGACCTTCTTGATCAGCTCGGCATCGTGTGCGCGTTCTGAGTTCAGCCAAAAGACGCCCGGCATACCGGACAGGCGCATGCGGTTGACGCCGAGCTTGACCCAGTCGCGGATTGGCGCGTCTTTGGTCCGGCATGCGCGCCAGATGTCACCGCCTTCAACACCATGCTCAATCAGGGTTTCGCCAGATGCACTGACCACCTTGATGGTACCGTCGCTTGGTGCCTTGAAGGTCTGCGGGTGCGAGCCGTATTCCTCGGCCTTTTGGGCCATCAGGCCGACATTCGGCACTGTGCCCATTTTTGCCGGGTCGAGGGCACCGTTTTCCTTACAGAAGTCGATGACGGCAGAATAAACGCCAGCGTAGGAGCTGTCCGGGATCACACACTTGGCGTCACCCTCGTTGCCGTCCGGGCCCCAGCCCTTGCCGCCTGCGCGGATCAGAGCCGGCATGGAGGCGTCGATGATGACGTCCGAAGAAACGTGCAAGTTGGTGATGCCCTTGTCGGAGTTCACCATGTACATCGCCGGGCCGTTGTCGAGCGCAGCCTTGATATCGGCCTGGATTTCAGCGGCCTTGTCAGCTGGAAGCGTGGCAACCTTGGCTTCCAGGTCGCCGATGCCGAGATCCGGGTTGACGCCGAGTTCAGTGAATGTTGCCGCGTGCTTTTCGAAAACGTCTTTCAGGAATGCCTTCACGCAGACACCGAAGATGATCGGGTCGGAGACCTTCATCATGGTCGCCTTCATGTGCAGCGAAAACAGGATGCCCTGATCCTTGGCGTCCTGGATTTCCTTTTCCAGAAATGCGCTGAGCGCCTTGACGCTCATGTAGGTGCTGTCGATGACATCGCCATCTTCCAGCGGCCAGTCGCCTTTCAGAACGGTCTCAGCGCCGTCTTTTCCGGCAAAAACGATCTTGGCGGTGCCGGCTTGAGCTGCGGAAACAGTGATGGACTTCTCGTTGGAGCGGAAGTCGTTCTCGCCCATTGTCGCAACATGTGTCTTGGAAGAAGACGCCCAGGCGCCCATGCGGTGTGGGTTCTTCTTGGCGTATTCCTTGACCGCTTTCGGTGCGCGGCGGTCTGAATTGCCCTCGCGCAGCACCGGGTTCACGGCAGAGCCCTTGATGCCGTCGTATCGGGCCTTGATGTCTTTTTCCGCATCATTCGCCGGATCAGATGGGTAATCCGGAAGCTTGTAGCCCTGGTCTTGCAGTTCCTTGATAGCTGCATTCAGCTGTGGCTGCGAGGCGGAGATGTTCGGCAGCTTGATGACGTTAGCGTCCGGCTGCTTCACCATATCGCCAAGGAGCGCGAGATCATCCGACTGCTTCTGTTCATCGGTCAGAAAATCCGGAAACGTTGCCAGGATCCGGCCGGCAAGGGAGATGTCCTTGGTGCCGATGGTCAGGCCGGCAGCCTTGGTGAAGGAGCGGATGATCGGAAGGAAGGAAGCTGATGCCAGTTCCGGCGCTTCATCAACCTTGGTGTAGATAATATCGGCCATGTTGCTCACGTTTCCTGATGGTCCAACGGGATCTGCCGGGGCAGGGAGGCGCCTCCGGGCGGAGTTCGAAGAGCGTATACAATTGTACGCAATCAATTGCCAGCCCTCATAAAGGCGAAGGCCGCAAAAGCCGTGGGTGTTCTAGCAAACAGGACGAAAAACGCAATTCAGGTGGTTTACGGAAAGAGATGTAAAACCTGCCGCCGACGCAGGTGGTCAGTTCGGCTCCACACCCGATCTGATCAGTTTATTGCGCCGTTACCGTCCTTGTAGCGGGCAGTGATACGATCGAACTCGCCGCTCTCCTGCATGGTTTGCAGTTCTTTGGAAAACGCAGCGACGAAGTCCGTTGATACGCTTTTCTTGCTGAACATGATGTAATTCGGCTCTGAAGCGACAATAGCGTTCGTCGCTTTAATCACCTCTGAAAGACCGAGCGACTGGATCTCCGAGGTTACGACATAGGTTTCCCCCAAAATCGCATCGACCCGGCCGAGCTCAAGCTGTTTGAGGTTCAGTTCCAGGCTGTCCGTCATCTCAATCAGATGCGGATAGGCTTCCGACAGTGCTGGGAACGAACCGCCATAAGCATAGTCCCTAACCACACCCAACCGTTTATCGTTTTGGAAGAAGTCGCCGAGGCTTTCATAGGTATCGACGTTTTCTGCCCGCACGAACAGCACTTCGTCGGCTTGAATATAGGGCGCTGAGAAATGTGCATACGCCTCACGTTCCGGTGTCTTTGTAACGGGTGTGGCAATGTCGACCGTGCCGTTCCGCAAGGCATTGAGGTGTCGTGTCCAGGGCAAGGGTACTTTCATAAGATCACAGCCGAGCTTGCCGAGGATTGTCTCAATGACCTCGAAGTCCATGCCCCGGACTTCTCCATCTTCGACAATGTTGTAGGGCCGGTAATCACCTGCGCCAGCGATCAGTGTTCCGCCCCGGGGGCACTCTTCAGAAGCTGCCGGTATTGGCACAAGTCCAATCGCAAACCCCATTACTATAGCTGGAATGATTGCCGCACGGTGCATGGCATCCTTCTTTGATGGCTAATAGAACCAGATCGTACTCTCTCAGAGGAAGAATAAGAGAGTGTTGAGCTAAAGCAAAAAACACGAGGTTTTGTTTTATTGCCTGTTTGTTTGTTTCCGCTTTTGGTTGGAAGGTTTGCCAAGGCTCCCGTATCAGGTGTCTTGATTTGGGTGTGTCGGCGTTGATTGTTTGGAGTTTGTTTTCCAGAGATCTCAAGACATCGTTCGATGCGGCTCCGATTGACTCCGGTGCGGGTTGGGAATGCAGGGGCTTTAAAAGTTTCCGCCGTTCGGCTAAATCCCGCTTCATGAGCAAAAACGCAAAAATCAGAGATGAAGCGCGGGCAATTACTGCGCGGCCGCCTGCTGTGATCCTATGTGAGCCACAGCTGGGCGAAAACATCGGAACAGCCGCCCGGGCGATGGCCAATTTCGGCCTGGTTGACCTTCGTATCGTCAATCCGCGCGATGGCTGGCCAAGTGAAAAAGCGCGCGCTGCAGCCAGCCGGGCAGACCATGTGATCGACAAGGTTCAGGTCTTCGAAACCACGGAAGCTGCGATTGCCGATCTGAATTTCGTTTATGCAACAACAGCCCGATCGCGCGAGGTGCCAAAACCTGTCCGCGGCCCGGATGAAGCAGCAGTCAAGGCCGTGGATCTTGGTGAGCGCCAGCATGGTGTCGGCTACTTGTTCGGCCGTGAACGCTGGGGGCTGAACAACGAGGAAGTCGCGCTTGCCGACGAAATCGTCACCTTGCCAGTCGACCCGGATTTTGCATCGTTGAACATTGCTCAGGCTGTTCTCGTCTGCGCCTACGAGTGGCGGAAAACAGCGAGCAAAGGTGAATTGCCATTCTTGTTGTCAGAGGAAGAGCATCCGCCGGCGTCCAAGGACGACATTTTGCGGATGTTCGAACACCTAGAAAGCTCTCTTGACGAAGTGAGTTTCTTCCGTCCGCCGGAGCGCCGCCCACATATGGTGCGGAACTTGCGCAACATCTTCCAAAAGGCAGAACTCAGCCAACAGGAAGTCCGCACCTTGCGGGGCGTGATAGCTGCGCTGGAGCGTCGGGAAACACGTCCGCGCAAGACCCGTGACGTCGACGAGACAGAAGCCTGAGGAAGTGCCCGTGGGTGATGTCCGGCCAGTGCTCTTTTATGATTCAGGGTTAGGCGGGCTCACGGTTCTTCGTGAGGCACGTTACCTGCTTCCCTATGAGCGCCTTCTTTATGTGGCGGACGATGCGGCTTTTCCAATTGGTCGCTGGCCGGAAGCAGAACTTCTTGTCAGATTACAGGACCAATTTGCCAGGCTGATCGAGGAATATGATCCAAAGGCGGTCGTGATCGCGTGCAACACCGCCTTCACGCTTGGTGGAGAGGCATTGCGTATAGCTTTTCCAAATGTGCCGTTTATCGGAACGGTCCCGGCGATCAAACCGGCAGCAGAGCGGACGGCCTCGGGTCTGATTTCGGTGCTGGCGACACCTGGCACGGTTCGGCGGGCTTATACCCGCTCGTTGATTGAGAGTTTTGCCGCGCAGTGCCATGTCAGGCTCGTGGGCTCTGATAATCTGGCAGAACTCGCCGAACAGCATCTGCGCGGTGAACCGGTGTCTGACGAGGCACTGCGACAGGAGATTTCGAACTGTTTTCTGGAGCAAAATGGCCAGCGGACAGATATCATTGTTCTGGCCTGTACCCATTATCCGTTTTTGGCGAACCGGTTCCGGAAAATCGCACCCTGGCCCGTCGATTGGCTGGACCCGGCCGAGGCGATCGCGCGCCAGTTGGTACGCGTTCTGGGATCGGATCTGGCATCAGCCCCATCTGAAACCGCCGACCTTGCCATTTTGACTTCAGGGACCCGGAAACCTGCAATCGAGCGGCTTCTCGCCGGTTTTGGTCTGGCGCTTATGCCGGACGTATGATCAGTTGTAAAACCGAACTTAATCAGGTGCCGCGGTTGCGGTTTCAGGCTGCCAGGGTCTTGAGTGCGATGCCATCATCCGTAGATTTGGCTGCGCCCTTCAGCTGACCGATTTCCTCTGTAATCAATCCGGTGCTTGCCGGGACTCCCTTTGGCAGGGTGAGGATCGAGATCGAGCATTGCAGAAGCGGGAAGTCCCGCATCGTCCCATAGCGGTCCTGCGCGCGCATGAAGCCCTGTTCGCGGTGTTCCGGCTGATAGAAGCTTTCAACATCGGTCCGGAACGCGCGTCGCAGAGCCCGCATTCTCGTTGCGATTTCCATCTGATCGCCGGTCAGGAACCCTGCCATGAAATCGTCGCCGCCGATATGCCCATGGAACGAATTGTTGCCGGTTACATGTTTTTGCAGAAGTTCACTGAAGAGAATGATTGCGCGGTCGCCCTGACGGTATCCGTACGTATCGTTGAACGGCTTGAAGTTGTCGAAATCGATGTAACAAATGTGCCGGTCCGATGCCGTCGTGCAGGCAGATTTCGATATGAACCGGCTCACCGCGCCATTTCCGGGAAGGCCAGTAAGAGGATTTTGATCTTGCGCCTCCTGCAGACGCTTCTCGTGAATGATCTTTAAAAGGGAGGTTGCCGAGAGGAACCCGGTGTAACGGAAATTCTGCGTGATGATGATGCCATCGGAGTTGATCGAGGAGGCAAACGTCACCAGCAGCATGTCCGCATTGGAATCGATATCCGCGATCGGGCAGGCCCGCACGAATGACCGCAATGGAAAGTCGAGCGCCGCCTTGGCGTCTTCGTCATCCGGCCCTCCGGCGTAAAGATAAGCTTTCAAATCGCGTTCATGGATAATGCCGCGCGGTTCCTGGTTGGCATCCAGAACAGGAATGATGCTGGCATCCTGATTGTGAACAAAAAGATCCAGAAGATCGTTCATGGACGAATCGAATTGAACGGTTGGCAACTCCAACAGCTCATTGCGTATCCGGCATTGCTCTTCCTTGCGTTTTCCATTCGGCGTGTCGGCGCGGATGTGGTCGTAGAAAAGCTTTGCTGATCCGGGGGCGGCCGAGGGCTTTGCAATAAAATACCCCTGAACCAGGTCACAACCGGCATCCCGGCAGGCGCGGAATTCGCGTTCCGTTTCAATGCATTCTGCGATGACTCGGGCGCCTAAAACGTGGGCAAGATTTGCGACCGTCGTGACGAAGAGCTTCTTGCGTGGATCGCTGTCGATACCGCTCAGGAAAAACCGGTCGATCCGGACATATTCCGGAGACATATCGTGAAGAAGACGCAGTTCTGATGACCCGCGGCCAAAATCATCCAGGGCAATCATGAAGCCTGATTGGCGCAGGTCGCTCAGCGCATGGTGGGAGACATCACTCAGGGTTTCTTGATGGCGGCCGGAAAACTCAAGGCATATCTGGCTTTTCTGCAATCCGTATTCGACCAGGATTGCGTCCATGTTCATGCGCGGGTCTTCGTTTTCACCGAGACCGCGGCCGTCCAGTTTAAAAAAGAGTTTGGTGCCCTTGGCGGTCCGTAGCGCCATGAATTTGGTCGCGGCTTTGCGCAAGAGGGCGGTTTCCAGGTGCGGTAGAAACCCCTGTGCGTTGGCCTGATTGAGAAGATCATCTGGAGAACTGGCGCCAGCCCGGCTGCAATTGCGGATCTGCGCCTCGTAGCCGTAAACAACACCGGTACCGACATCAACAATCGGCTGAAGGGCATAATCCAGGCTGTCTAATATGTGCTTGATGGGCGGCTGGCCGGGAACCGGCTCGGGGCCATCATCCTCTGGTTCGGAATGTGAGGGCGAGAACATGTCTACCTACTAATGTCTTCACAATACGAAAAATCGATGAGGCCCTGAAAGGGGCCGAGTTGCAGATTTCACTGGCAATTATTCTTATGGTTGTGATTGGCGGGCATAGTGAAAAACTGCAATTAAAATTTTCTAAATGTATTCATTAATTTTGACATGAAAATTACGTATGGGCATCACTGATCGGTGAGGATGTCGATTGCAGCCCGTTCTTACCGGTCGTGTCCGGCGGTAAATCCTAGAAACTGAAAGAAATCCGCCGCGAACAGGCAGGTGGCATTGACTTTTGATAGCCGAACCGGTAATTCCGCGCGATCTGGCTGGATCTGATCTGGCCGGTTTACGCACCCGTGGGTTTTCAGCCGGCGCCGTCTGTTGAAACCCTGTCGATCTGATCGCTCGCTGCTGCGGATGATCAGAAGAAGGAGGGCGCGTTTCCTTGTTAGAAAAACAACGCGAAGTTTAAAGGAAACCGCGATGTCAAAGCGCCATAGCGTTAAATACAAAATCGACCGCCGGATGGGCGAGAACATCTGGGGCCGTCCGAAGAGCCCGGTCAACCGTCGTGAGTACGGCCCAGGCCAGCACGGTCAGCGCCGTAAAGGCAAACTGTCCGACTTCGGTGTTCAGCTGCGCGCAAAGCAGAAGCTGAAAGGCTACTACGGCAACATCTCCGAGAAACAGTTCCGCAAGGTCTATGCAGAAGCGTCCCGTCTGAAAGGCGATACCTCTGAGAACCTGATCGGTCTGCTGGAGCGCCGTCTCGACGCAGTCGTTTACCGTGCGAAGTTCGTACCGACCGTTTTCGCTGCCCGTCAGTTCATCAACCACGGTCACGTGAAGGTCAACGGCAAGCGCGTCAACATCCCGAGCTACCAGCTGCGTCCGGGTGACGTGATTGAAGTTCGTGAACGGTCCAAGCAACTCGCTATCGTTCTGGAAGCTGTCCAGTCCGCTGAGCGTGACGTGCCGGACTATGTCGATGCAGACCATGCAAAAATGACTGCAACTTACTCCCGCGTTCCGGCTTTCTCAGATGTGCCGTACCCGGTGCAGATGGAACCGAACCTGGTGGTCGAGTTCTATTCGCGCTAAACCTAGCGCCGAATACAAAACACCTAAGGGCTGCTTTCGGGCAGCCCTTTTTCTTTGTGGCGGAAAATTGTTTTCCAAAGCATGGCGGCTCGATAGATTTGTACCGATCGGTAGGGCCGTGTTTTGCGTAAACGTATTCGTTCGATTACGGACCTTGACGGCTCTCCTTGAAAAAGAAAATCTGATGCCCGAATTGAGCGGCCTAATCCCCAATGGCAGCAGGCCGCGAATTTTCATTCGGTTTCACCGGACGAGGCATTGAATGGTATTTCGCTTCTTTCTTTTCATCGCAATTGTCTTGTGGTCAGGGCAATTGTCAGCGCGAACCATTGTCAACGTTGGTTTGACATCGATTCAACCCCCACTGGTCTTCAGCGGGAGCGAAGAACGCGGTCTGATCTACGATGTTTTGGCCGCCCTTAACGATCATCAGGACGACTTCACTTTCACGCCGAGTCTCGTTCCAGCCAAGCGATTGCTTGCCAATCATCAGACAGATGATTTTCATCTTATCGCCTACAATGACGTCCTTTGGGGATGGGCGCAGCGTGGTGGCAAGCCAAGTGTCAATCTCACCAATGGCAAGGATCTGTTTTTTCAGCTGAAAGGCATGACCCAAACGACGGAAGCCACCGCTCAGATCGGTGCCGTGATGGGGTTTCACTATGCATTTTCAGACTTTGATGCTGAAAAACTCGGATCGATGCCGAATGTAAGCCTTGTCAGTAATGAAAGTGGTGTGCTCAAGCTCGTCGAATATGGCCGCGTTGACAAAGGCATTGCGAGCGAAACGTTTCTCAATTGGGTTTCGGTATCCGAGCCAGAAGTCTACGCCAAACTGCAGATATTCGCTGACCAGCCGGACCACACCTACAATCGGCAATTCGTCGTTTTTCCCTACGCTCCGATCACCGTTGAGCAACTGAATATCTATTTGCGTGGGTTGAAAGCTTCCGGTGTTCTCGGCGAAATTTATGCCAAATACGGAATTGAGATTCCGGACTTTTGACCTTCTTTTGGCGCTGGGTCTTATGCAGTTACGTCCCCGCCACGGTGGCGGGGATGTATTTTCAAGGGCGCCGTGGAGAGACGGTTTAGTGGGCCACCATTTCTTCCACAATCTGCTGACCGGTCAGCTCAGCTGGGTAGTAGGTTGGCCAGTTGGTCACTTCTTTCAAAAGGGCTGCCCGATCGTCTCCCCAGTAAAGGTGGTAGTGATCTGCTGCTGCCGGTGAAATTTTGTGGTCGCTGAACTGGATGTATTCCGGCGCACTTTCATCGCCTGACACTTTTTGGAAGATGTAGCGAACACCACGATTGCCCTTTTTGTAGGTCAGGATTTCGTAGCCGTCATAGGTATAGGCGCCGCTAGCGGTTCCGCTGTCTTTGACAAAGCGGACGATATCTCCATCAATTTCGATGGAATCGACGTCGGTTTTGTAGCCGATCAGGTAATAGTCCTTGTACTCACCGGCAGTTTTTGTGCCGTGTTCGGCCTTGTGGTCCATGACCGGGTCCAGTGTCCCTTCAGTCAGATACGGATAGACCGATTGCCAATTTCCCGCCCAATCGGAGAGGGACCGGTTCTCAATCTGATCATCCTCAAAGTAGCCTTTGTAGATTTCTGACTTCTTGGAATGGGACCCGTGAGAGTGACTGTGAGTGTGGTCTTTTGATTGCGCCTTTTCGCTAGCTGCGACAGGCGCAGCAGCGAAAAGAGTCAGAGCCAAACCCAACTTGAGAGCAGTTGCTTGGAGAAGACCTGCAGACGAATGAAACTTCACGATAAACCTCTTTTTACAAGATATGTAATGTTATTACATAACATATAAACCACTAGTCATTTATGACAGCTCTGGCAACCGGGAAATTGCTTCAGGACTGGGTGGTCGATGATGGAGGGGAATAATCCGCCCAGAGTTCTTGGCCTTGAGACCGCAATCCGGTATGTCAGCCGTCAATTGTTTCAGGACAGGGTCCCAGGGCATCAGATCATGAACGACATTGCCGACAGCACGAACATCGACGTTCCAGCGCTTTTGCGCAAAGCGCCGTCGAGCGTTGAGTTCAAGAAACTGCGCAAGCGGCTTCTGCGTCAGGCCCGCGAAGCCATCAGCGATTTCGGGATGGTGCCGGAGGGGGCATCGGAGACCAGCCGGCCAAAGTGGCTGGTCTGTCTGTCCGGTGGCAAGGACAGCTACACGCTCCTGGCGGTTTTGATCGAGCTGAAGTGGCGCGGGCTGCTGCCGGTAGATCTGGTCGCCTGCAATCTCGACCAGGCCCAGCCGGGTTTTCCGCCGGAGATCCTGCCGAAGTTCTTTGAAGACAACGGCATCGACCACATCATCGTGCGCGAGGACACCTATTCTATTGTCACCGACAAGATCCCGGAGCATCGAACCTATTGTTCGCTGTGCTCGCGTTTGCGCCGGGGCATTCTCTACCGCGTGGCACGGGAGCAGGGCTGTGAGGCCATCGTCCTCGGTCACCACCGCGACGATATTCTTGAAACGTTTTTCATGAACCTGTTTCATGGCGGGCGACTCGCGTCGATGCCGCCCAAGCTGATCAACGATGAAGGCGATCTTCTGGTTTTGCGCCCGCTTGCCTATGCGGCGGAGCGCGACATCCAGAAGTTTTCCGACGGCATGGAATTCCCGATCATCCCATGCAACTTATGTGGCTCCCAAGACGGTCTGCAGCGTGAGGAAGTGAAACGCATGCTCCAAGCCTGGGAAAGAGAAACTCCGGGCCGTCTGGGTGTTATGGCCCGCGCGCTCGGCCACACCCGGCCATCGCATCTGCTTGATCGTAAGCTCTATGACTTTGTGAATTTGCGCCCACAGGAAGGCGCCGGGGAAGAGAGCAGCGGTGAAGCGGAAGAGCCGTGCGGGGCGAGTCTTGCCATGACCGCCAAGCTCTTTGCAGCTGAGTAACCGAAACAAACCTGCCTGCGGACCCGCATCGCTGGATTGCTGGACATTGCTCTGGCGCGTTTCTATCTTTCCGGCATGACAGCGCGCCCTCAATTGACGTCGAACGACTACACCATCGTGGTGGAGCCACTTGCTGGGGAAACCGTCGCCTCGCTTGGCGGTGAGATCCTCGCGCGCTCCAATCGCGCCCGGGTGATGTATGAAACGCGGCTGCCGCCGGTGGTCTATTTTCCAGAAGAAGACATTGCCGCGGAACTGGAACCGGCCTTCGAACACAGGACGTTCTGCCCGTTCAAGGGAACGGCTTCTTACAGTCATGTCCATGTTGGCGATCGCGTTCTGGAAAACGGGGCCTGGCGCTATCCCAATGCCCTGCCGGAAGGACAGGCCGTGGACGGATGCCTTGCTTTCATGCCGGCAGACGGGTTGCAGGTGACCCGGAACGGATCGGCGATCGACACGATCCTTGGCGGCAATATCTCCGGCCCGACCGTAGACTGGCTTTTGCGCGAGGCCTGGACGGCCAAGTCTCCTGAAGAATTGTTGGCTGCGCTGGGCAAGCGGTTGGTCGCTGATGGCGTTGCAGTCTGGCGAATGAGTGTTCTCGTCTGGTCGCTTCATCCCATGATTGCCGGCCGGCACATCATCTGGAACCGGGAAGGGGACACCATTGAAAGCCGGCAGCCTTCCTATGAGCTCATGGAAAGCCCGATTTTTCAGGAAAGCCCGCTCCGGCATGTAGCTGATGGGCTGGGCGGGATCCGGCAAAAACTCGACACCAACCCCGATGAGTTCAGTTTCCCTGTTATGGAGGATTTCCGCAAACAAGGCGTGACGGATTATGTCGCCATGCCGTTGCCGTTTTCGGACGGCCGCGTCAATGTTTTGACCCTTGCCAGCGATCATCCGAACGGCTTTACGACCGCCAATCTCGGACTGGTTTTTGAATGCTCGGCCCTGATCAGCCGCCTGTTCGAGGTGTTCGCGCTCACATCCAATGCGACCTCCCTGCTCGAGACGTATCTGGGCAAAAGGACCGGAGCCCGCGTTCTTGGCGGGGAGATTCGGCGCGGAGATGGCGATGTCATTGACGCAGCGATCCTGTTTTGCGACCTGCGGCACTCCACCCGGCTTGAAACAGAGCTTGGCCGGGAAGCTTATGTGCGGGAGCTCAACCGGTTTTTTGAAGTCGCCACCGACATTGTGAATGCTCATGAGGGCGAGGTCCTGAAATTTATCGGGGATGCGGTGCTGGCGATCTTTCCGGCCAGTCAGGGCAATCAAAGGGCCTGTGCTCAAGCGGTTGAAAGCGCGGAACAGATTGTCGAGAAACTGGCCGATGTCGCGGGGACCGACCATCATCCGCTCACCTCTGCGATCGGCATCGCGTATGGTGAGGTCACTTACGGCAATGTCGGGTCGCGGGAGCGGCTCGATTTCACGGTCATCGGAAGCGCTGCCAACATCGCCGCGAGGCTTGGGGAGTATGGCAAGATCGGCGGCCATGCCGTTGTAATGTCTCGGGAAGTTGCCGATGCGACTGCTAAGCCGATGGACCGGCTGGGCGCGCTTGACCTTCATAATGTCCAGGAAGATGTCGAAGCGTTTGCGCATACCGTCTCGGGAGCGCAGTCCACGTCTGAAAGCGGTTATTGAACCTTCGGGTTGCCTGCGAAACCGCCAACTGGCTGGTTGCGCACCAGGATCACCAGCCCTTCTTTGCTCGGCTCAGCATCCTTCAAGGCAACGCCGCCGTAGTTTTCGCAAAGTTCATCGGCGCTCTTGGTGCGGGAAGGGGTGAACATGGTGAGGGCCTGGCATTCGACCCGGCGCAATTCACTGTCTTGCGGAGTGGGCATCACCAACTCGAAAGTCAATCCTGCGCCGATCACTGCGGCCACTGCGACGGTTGCGTAAGCAAACTTGTTCATAGTCCCCGTTCCCATGTCCTGGCCCCGGATCACGTGGGGCGCTGAGGTATGGACGGAGAATGGCGGAACGCACCTTTACTCACCCTGAATCCGGCATTCACCTTGCGTTCATATTAGGCGATTCGGCAATTTTTGCCGAATAACGCCGGCGTTTCAGGGGATATCTGAAACGCTAAACGTGGGATAAACGGAAATTAAGAGCGTTTGTGGTGGCCGAAAGCAAGCAGCTATTCGGCAGCCAATCCGTAATTGGGTGCCGGTCTTCCTTCTGTCAGGCCTTGCACTTTTTCGACAATGGCTGCCGCGTCCAGACCGTGGTGCCGGTAGAGATCGCCGATGGTGCCGGTCTGGCCGAAGTGCTCCACGCCCAGCGGGATCGTCTGGTGGCCGCCCACCGCCCCAATCCAGGACAGCGTTGCCGGATGCCCGTCGATTACCGTGATGACCTTGCAGTGCCGGGGCAGGCCGGACATCAGGGTTTCGATGTGCGATGTGGCCGCTTTGCTGCCGCGGGAGCGGGCGCGCTGGGCTGCAGTCCAACCGGCATTCAGCCTGTCGGCTGATGTGATTGCGAGAACGCCGACGTCCCGGCGCGCTTCACCGATCATTCCGGCTGCACGGATCGCTTCGGGCGCCACAGCACCCTGATAGGCAATGACTACATCGCAGTTCGGACCGGGTTTGCGCAGCCAGTAGGCCCCATCAATGGCTCCTTGCCGGAAGTCTTCATCGACCCGCTTGCCCGGTTGCTCGATCGGGTTGGTGGTCAAACGCAGATAGACAGATCCTCCGGTCTCATCGCGCAGCCATGTGCGCTCGTCCGGTTGGCCATCGCCATCGCGCTGAACGTATTCGAAGGCCCATTGCATGATAACGGCGAGCTCATCGGCAAAGGCCGGTTCAAAGGCCGCCAGACCATCCTGGCTCATGCCGATGAGGGGCGTGCCGACCGACTGGTGCGCGCCGCCTTCCGGTGCCAGGGTAACGCCGGAGGGGGTGCCAACCAGAATGAAGCGGGCGTCCTGATAGCAGGCGTAGTTCAAGGCATCGAGACCGCGGCAGACGAAGGGGTCGTATACAGTCCCAATCGGAATGAGACGTTTGCCGAACAGGGAATGGGATAGACCTGCTGCGCCCAGGAGCAGCATCAGGTTCATCTCGGCAATGCCAAGCTCAATGTGCTGGCCGTCCGGCGTAAATTCCCATTTGGCCGTTGACGGGATCCGGTGCTCAATGAACGCATCAGCCTGCGCGGCGCGTGCAAAGAGCTTGCGCCGGTTGACCCAGGCGCCGAGGCTTGTGGTCCCGGTGACATCCGGCGATGTGGTCACGATCCGCTCTGCCAGCGCGCTGTCACCTTTGGAAAGATCATCGAGGATCTTGCCGAACGCTGCCTGCGTTGATGTCGACTTCGCCGTGTCGAGGGAGATGTCCGGCACATTCAGCTTGGCGTCTGAAAACCGGCGCGTGCCGCGGGCAAAGAACGGCACGTCTTGCAGAAAAGCCTGCAGATCTTCTGGATGATCAACGGCTGCGAAGGGCTCCCACTCAGCGCCTGTCGGAACGCCCATATGAGCCTGCCAATCGGCGAATTGGGCCTTGTTCATCAGGCCGCCATGATTGTCCTTGTGCCCGGCAATCGGGGTGCCCCACCCCTTGATCGTGTAGGCGAGGAAGCAGGTCGGACGGTCGTGGGTGATCGACGCGAAGGTTTCAGCCATCGTCTCTACGCAATTGCCGCCGAGGTTTTCCATCAACGCTGCCAGTTCGGCATCGCTGCGGCGGTCGATCAAGGCACTGACATCGCCTTGGTCGCCGAGGTCGTCCATCAGTCGTTTGCGCCAAACCGCGCCGCCCATGAAGGTGAGGGCGGCATACTCCTGGTTCGGGCAGGCATCGATCCAGCTTCTGAGCTTGTCGCCGCCCGGTTCCTCAAACGCCGCACGCTGCAAAGCTCCGTATTTGACCCGCACGACGTCCCAGCCGAAGGCATCAAAGATCTTTTCAACGCGCTCGAACAGGCCTTCGCGGACGATGCCATCGAGTGATTGCCGGTTGTAGTCGATCACCCACCAGGTGTTGCGCAGATCGTTCTTCCAGCCTTCCTGAAGCGCTTCGTAGACATTGCCCTCGTCGAGTTCGGCATCCCCCACGAGCGCCACCATGCGGCCGAGTGGCTGGTCGCCCGCCCAATCTTTGGCGGCGATATAATCCTGAACCAGGGAGGCAAAGGAGGTAATGGCAACGCCAAGGCCGACGGAGCCGGTTGAGAAGTCGACATCGTCGACATCCTTGGTGCGGGATGGGTAACTCTGCACGCCGCCGTAGCCCCGGAAATTCTCCATATTCTCGCGGGTCTGATTGCCCATCAGATACTGGATCGCATGGAACACGGGCGAGGCATGCGGTTTGACCGCGACCCGGTCTTCCGGGCGGAGCGCGGAGAAGTAGAGGGCCGTCATGATCGAGACCATCGACGCTGATGAGGCCTGGTGTCCGCCGATCTTGATGCCATCGACCTTTGGTCGGATGTGGTTTGCGTGATGGATCATCCAGTGCGACAACCACAAAAGGCGTTGTTCAATGGTCTTCAGATGGGTGGTTTTCATTCTGCCAAACTCCCGCAAAGGCATGCCGTAGCGCAAATATAGCGCGATACCTCAGTTGGTTTCTTGCGATCTCTCGCCACATCAGGCTATTTGTTGCCGGTTATCACTATGAATTGGGGTGAAATTGGTGACTTCCGGCGCACTTGATGCATTTGATATTCAGATCCTGCGCGAATTGCGCAGGGATGGCCGTATTTCGATACAGGACCTTTCAGAGCGGATCGGGCTGAGTGCAACACCCGTTGCCCGCCGGCTGCGACAGCTCGAAGATCAGGGCATCATCACCGGATATTGCGCGCTGATCGACGAGATGAAACTCGGCTACGAAGTGTCTGTCTTCGTCTCCGTGCAGCTGGACAAGCAGGTCGATGCGGCGCTTGACCAGTTCGAAGCCGCCATTCAGGCTTTCCCGGAGGTGGTCGATTGCTGGCTGATGACTGGCAACCGGGACTACCTCCTGCGGGTGGCGACCACTGGACTGGCCGCCTTTGAAGCGTTTTTGACCGGCAAGCTCACGAAGGTGCCCGGCGTTGCCAATATCGAAAGCTCCATCCCGCTCAGAAGGGTCAAATCCGGCGTCGCCCGAACACCCTAAGCCTTAAGCGGCCATCGATGCAGGGACACCTGACAGCGCCTGGTCAAGATCCGCCAGGATGTCCTCAATGTCCTCCAGGCCAACGGACAAACGAATAAGACCATCTGTAATGCCATGTTCGGCCCGTTCTTCAGGCGTATAGGTCGAGTGCGTCATGGTCGCCGGGTGCTGGATCAGGGTTTCCGCATCGCCCAGGGACACGGCGCGTCCGATCATCTGCAAGCGGTTCATCATGGACCGGCCGGCTTCCAGCCCGCCTTTCAGCTCAAACGCGATCATGGCGCCCGGTTTGACCATCTGCTGCTTGGCAAGATCATGCTGTGCAAAGCTTGTCAGGCCCGGGAAGTAGACCTCGCCAACGGACGGATGGGCTTCCAGCCACTCGGCGACCGGCTGGGCGGAGGCGCAGTGGCGGTCCATGCGCAGGGCGAGTGTTTTCAGGCCGCGCAGGATCAGCATGGCATTGAACGGTGCCATGACGGCGCCGGTCATGTCTTTCATGCCGACGAGGCGGATTTCCTGAACCTGTTCGGCCCGGCCAGCGATCAGGCCGGCGACGACATCGCCGTGCCCGCCGAGATATTTGGTGGCTGAATGCAGCACAAGATCCGCGCCGAGTTCGATCGGGCGGGTGAGGTAGGGGGTCGCATAGGTGTTGTCGACAACCACGGTGGCGCCCGCCTCATGGGCGATCTTGGAGACAGCCGCAATATCCACGAGCCGCATGTTCGGATTGGCCGGGGTTTCGAAATAGACGACCCGCGTCTTACCGCTGATCGCCGGGACCAGGTTTTCCGGCTCGGTCAGGTCCACATGGGTGACCGTGATGCCGAATTTCGACAGGCCATGATGCATGTAGGCGAAGGTGCAGCCGTAGAGCGTCTTGTCGACGATGATTTCATCGCCCGGTGACAGCAGCGTCCAGAGGGTCGCGGTGATTGCGCCCATGCCCGACGACAGCGCCAGCCCGGCTTCCGCGCCTTCCAGCAGTGCAATCCGGCGTTCCAGAAGGTCCAGCGTCGGGTTGGAAATGCGCGAATAGATATGACCGGCGCGCTCGCCTGCAAACATTTCATCGCCCGCTTCCGCGCTCTCGAAGGCAAAGGTCGAGGTCAGGTGTAGCGGCGGGGTTAGGGCACCCTCGTTTTGCAGCGGATCATAGGCGTGGTGAATGGCGCGGGTGGCAAAGCCCTTGAGATGATCGGTCATGAAAGTCCCCTCGTTGAATTGAAGACATGATGGGCCGAGGGCGATGGCAATTGATTTCAAATTATGCCATCAGAAGATTAGTTATTGGCATAATCTGCTAACAGGGCTTCGAAATGGACGCGAAAGACCGTCAAATCATCCGTGCACTGCAACAAAATGGCCGCATGACCAACCAGGAACTCGCCGCCAAGGTGAACCTGTCGCCGTCGCCGTGTTTGCGCCGGGTGAAGATCCTGGAGGCGAGCGGGGCGATCAAGGGCTATACGGCCGAGGTTGACCCGAAGGCCTACGGCCTGCCGGTCACCGTCTTCGTGCGCATCCGGCTTGAGCGGCACAACGCCGAAGACGTCCAGCATTTCGAAAGCCGGGTCATGGCGATGGACGAGGTTCTGGAATGTGTCGTGATGACAGGGGTCACCGACTACCAGCTGCGGGTCGTCGTCTCCGGGCTTGATGCCTACGAGGATTTCATCCGCCACCGCATCCACCCTATCGGCTGCATCGCCTCGATCGATTCCAGCTTCGTCTATGGCTTTGTGAAGAAAACGGGCGTCTTTCCGCGGGTGGATTGATTCCAAGGGCTTTGGCCGAGGGAGAAATCCCGAACACTGCGGACTCCGGAGATAATCCAAGGCCGCCGCTTGTTCCCGTCTCGCCCTCAAGGGGGAGACGGGGTGCAACGGTTCGCTGCTTTGCTGTCCCTTAAGACCCTGCGGCCAGGATCTTCGGCACCTTGTTGGGGCGGAGGCGATGGGCGTCTGGCATGCCGGAGCCGAGAAGCGGGCGCAGGTACATGCGGAATTCATCGGTGACATCATTGCCGGCGGCGGAGATGAACGCATCGGGCATCGTGCGGGTTTTCCCGGCCACGGCTTCCAGCGGTACCAGCTCATAGTCGACCGAGTAATGCCCGGTGCGCTTGATGGTCACCGAGCCATCGCGGTCGCCGAACATGCCGTATTGAACCGCCTTTTCGCCGACTTCGCGGGCTTCATGTTGGTCGACATCGGAGACACAGCCGACAAAACTGCGCTGGATGTAGCCGAGCGTGTCGCCCCGGACCCGCGTCACGTTCAGCGCATCCTTGACCTTCTGCGTCAAAAGATCGGCGAGTGCGCCGCTTCCCGACAGCTGCACATTGCCGTGCGCATCGCGTTCGATCTCCTGGCTCAGTTTGGAGATGATCGGCTCGCCGGACGCATCATGAATGCCCTCGCTGACCGCAACGACACAGCGGCCAAGCCGGTTGTAGACCTCGCGGACGTCCTGAATGAACTGATCGATGTCGAAGGTGCGCTCGGGCATATAGATGAGATGCGGCCCGTCATCCGAGAATTTCTTGCCCAAAGCCGAGGCGGCGGTCAAAAAGCCGGCATGGCGGCCCATGACCACCCCGATATAGATGCCGGGAAGGGCGGCGTTGTCGAGATTGATGCCCATGAACGCCTGGGAGACATAGCGCGCGGCGGACGGAAAGCCCGGCGTGTGGTCGTTCTCGACCAGATCGTTGTCGATGGTTTTCGGAATATGGATGCAGCGCAGATCGTAGCCGGCCTTGCGGGCTTCATCGTTGACGATGCGCACGGTGTCAGAGGAATCGTTGCCGCCGGTATAAAAGAAATAGCCGATCTCGTGGGCGCGCAGGACCTTGAAAATCTCCTGGCAGTACTTCAGGTCCGGCTTGTCGCGCGTCGAGCCGAGCGCGGAGGACGGGGTGTTGGCGACCATTTCCAGATTGTGGGTGGTTTCCTGGGTCAGATCATAAAAATCCTCGTCCAGAATACCGCGCACGCCGTGAACCGCGCCATAGATCAGCTCCACGCTGCGGAACTTGCGGCTTTCCAGCACCGCCCCGACCATGGATTGATTGATAACCGCGGTCGGCCCGCCCCCTTGCGCAACCAGCACCTTGCCGTGAAACATCGAGATGTCCTTTTTCTTCTTTTCAGGGCCCTAATTGGCATTTTTGGTGGGGAGCGGACAAGGGATTTGTTGGGGTGGGGAGGGGAAGGATGTTTGTCGATTGTCGGGAAATTATGAACAACCGGGTGAGGGCATGGCACCGGGGAGACGACTTCGAAGGACCGCTTTGTGCCTTCTATTCAGTCGTTGTCCGCGGTAGAGCCGGTGCCGGAATGCAGATATTTTTTGATGCGCAGCAAATTCGCAGGAGGAGCGGTAGGCGAATGTTCGTTGTTCGCTCTCGGGGCTAGTTGGAGGCGCGAAAACGCAGCCATAGACCGCCTTCGATGAGCAGATAGGCAAAAATCAAGTAAGAAAAGCTTAGCTTGGAAAGCTCTTTAACATGATCGAATGCGTCAAAACACAATCACTTTTGCCTGAATATAAGCCCCATTTGATCCGGATACTTCTTCCAAAGTTTTGAAACGATGTCGCTTTCAACTTGATTTACAAACGAAATGTAACCCCTCAAGCGTGCAAGCCCATCCTCATCGAGGGTCGACGCGTTGTATATTCGCGATCTAAGTGCCCTTTTGTTGTCACGCCCGACTGAAGCTTTTCCATCGTTAGTGATCGTGATGCCAGTAACATGCCTGTTGAATTTTTTTGACGAAAAGACGGTTTTTTCAGAATTTATCTCCAAATTTGGTGAATCAAGGGCAGTCAATTCTTCCTTGATTAATGTCGGCCAAGAAAACAATAGGTTTTTCTTGTTTGTGGAAAAAGTCAGGTCGTCAGAATAACGAGTGTAATCGATCCCACTTCTTCGACTTTTGTCAGATATATTATCATCAAAGGAGAAGAGCAATGCATTCGAAATCATTGGGGAACCCGGAGAGCCGATACTCAGACATAGATCACCATCATGATGTTTGAAAAAAATCCGGGCGAGCAGGTTGGCTTCAGTTTCTTCATGCACAATCTCGTTCTTAAGAAGGTGATGAATAAAATCTAAAGCGCGGATGGATGGAAAAAAGTCCCGGAAATCCATTTTTAGGAGATACCGGTTTTTCAAATGCGGACCGGCATTGTCCATAATATTCGTGTCGGCTTTGTAGGCCTTTGCCGAAGCGTGAACAGTTAGTTTTGGGCCTAAGAACTCTGACAGCACCAGCCTTTGCACAGCCTTCAAGTCCTTTGAGGGCTGCGAAATCCATCGTTTTTGCTCGCTGTTACGCTTATCAATTGGGTAAGTCTTGTATCGATAAGGGCATGTTTGAGCGTATGCCTGCAACTCAGCTGGAGAGAATGAAAATCGTCTGCAAATAAGGTCAGCAACAGTCATCATGAACCACCATTCGTGGCTGTCTGTATGACCTTCATTCGCCGTTTGTGTCCCGGCTCAGTCTTTGCTGCAATTCGATAGTATTCCGCCACCTCGATTTTCACTGTTGGGCTATCATAGCGTCGGTTTATATTGGAAAAGCTAAGATCTATCCGATCTGTCAATCCGGTAGGAACATAGTAGAAGTACTGCGATGACTTTTTTTCCATGCCGACGAGATTGAATTTACGAAGAATATAAAGCGCCGAATCCAGTTCGGATTTCGAGAGCGAAATACTAAGGTTGTTTAAGTGTGAGCTGATCTCAGACTTTGTTAAGGCAAGAAAAAGATCAATAATCTGAAAAATCAAAAATATCTGATGCCCCCTATCGGCACTATTGAATCTTTCGGTTTTATTCTTTTCGTCACAATGTTCCAAGACATCATCTAGTATGTCTTTAACTTCGTCCTTCTGAACATCATTTATTTTTCGATGGTCGATTTCATAGACTCGAACAGATTTTTGGTCATGGTGTTCCATGGGGTTCAGAAGACCAAACTTGATGAAAGACTCAGATTGGTGAAACTCGTTGTGAAGTACCACAACCAGTTTTTCCCTCAATCTTATGTTCGCAAAAAATAAGCCGAACTCGGTGAGAGCGCCTTCACTCTCAAGAATTACTACAACCAGAGAAGAGATGAATGCGATGTCGTTTTCGAATTCGGAGAGGCTTTTATAGCCACGTTCCCAGTCTTTAAAGTTTTCGGCAAGGACGAACCCATCTGCTCTACTCTCAAGACCACCGCTTAAATTCATGAACATGTTGCGGATGGAATGATTTTTAGTTTCTCTTGGATCTACGGGGCCGCCGCAAATAAATACTATTCGCGGCTCAAGCTGAACTTTTGAATTCTTCAAATCTACTAGCTTAATGAAATCGTCGCGCGGATCTGAAGCCGATATACTCATTTGGAGCGCTCAATACCTTTAAAGAAGCGATAAGAAGAACTCTCTCTTATCGAAGAAGCGCAGCGGACCCGATAAGAGAGAGTTCTTCTTATCGCGCCAAAATGCGATCAATAAAATTGGGTCTGGCTATACACCTGACCGTGCGACTTAGCACAACGCGTAAAGAGCATTGAAAGTTTATTGCCGACCAAGTTGGTTGTAAAGCCAAAACATAGCACCTTTCGTAGGGCGCCCCCATGGTTCAGCCGGAAACATGCAGCGCAAGGCACGAATGGCAGCACTGACCGGTTGCTTCGCAGATTAAGAGGTCGCCGATGAACGACAGGTCGAGGCCATCTCTGCAAACAAGGCTGATGAAAGTCAGCTAGTTCTAACAAAGGTGCAGAAAACAACTCTCCGACTGCCCACTACACCCTCCGCTGTCATCCCGCACTTGATGCGGGATCCATGCCGTGAGCGATCCATTCGATCAGCCTTGCGTGGGGCGAGGAAACGGAATGGATCCTCGGGTCAAGCCCGAGGATGACGGAGCGCGGGGAGAAGCGCGTTGCCGACTGTCCCGTCGGCGTCATCCCGGGCGAGCATTGCGAGACCCGGGACCCACTCGCGGGGCTGCTTGCTGAAACGGTTGGTTTTGATTGTTCTGGCGGCTGCGGTCTTCGGACAGCTGGCGCTCTGGGAACGAGTGGGTCCCGGCTCTGCGCTGCGCTTGGCCGGGATGACGTTGGGGACGTGAATGGGACTGTTGCAGGATCACGGGCCGAAAAACAAAAAAGAGGCGGAAAACCGCCTCTGAGCGTGATGACAAACCTCATACCTATCAATAGTCACCCTCGGCCTTGTGCCGAGGGTCCATATTATTCAATTTGTTATAGATGTTCGGAACAAGTCCGAACATGACGCCGAAGGAATTGACGGACTTTGTCAGCAGTCTGAGGGGCTGAAAACGGCCCCTTTTACGCTCATCTCAAATAGCACTCAGCCCCTAAGCCTCAGAAAACTCACGCCGGGACGGAGGGGTATTTCATGCCGGCGACTTCCTGCATCAGGCGGATGACCTGGGTGCTGTAGCCCGCTTCGTTGTCGTACCAGACATAAAGTACCAGACGGTCGCCATCGACGATGGTGGCCTGGCTGTCGACGACACCGGCGTGGATGGAGCCGACGAGGTCGGAGGAGACCAGCTCGGTGGAGGCCGTGTAGTCGATCTGGTCCTGCAACGGCGACTGGATCGACACCTGCCGCAGGTAGTCGTTCATTTCCTCAGCTGTCGTTGCGCGCTTGAGATTGAGGTTGAGGATCGCCATAGAGACGTTCGGGATCGGTACCCGGACGGCGTTGCCGGTCAGTTTGCCCTTCATTTCCGGCAGACACTTGGCCACCGCGCTGGCAGCGCCTGTGCTGGTCAGAACCATGTTGAGCGGGGCGGCGCGGCCGCGGCGGTCGCCCTTGTGGTAGTTGTCGATCAGGTTCTGATCGTTGGTGAAGGCGTGGATGGTTTCCACGTGGCCGTTTTCGATGCCGAACTCGTCGTTGATCACTTTCAGGACCGGCGTGATCGCGTTGGTGGTGCAGGACGCGGCGCTCAGGATGTCGTCGTCCGGGGTGATGTCGCCCTGGTTGACGCCGTAAACGACGTTCTTGATGTTGCCCTTGCCCGGTGCGGTCAGGATGACCTTGGCTGCGCCCGGGCACTTCAGGTGCTGGCCGAGGCCTTCCTCGTCGCGCCACATGCCGGTGTTGTCGACGACCAGCGCATTCTTGATGCCGTATTTGGTGTAGTCGACCTCGGCCGGAGAATTGGCGTAGATCACCTGGATGTAGTTGCCGTTGGCGATGATGGCGTTCTTGTCTTCATCGACGGTGATCGAGCCGCTGAAGGCGCCATGGACAGAGTCGCGGCGCAGCAGGCTGGAGCGTTTCTTGAGATCGCCTTCCTTGCCGCCGCGCACGACAATGGCGCGCAGGCGCATCTTGTTGCCGGCCCCAACGCGTTCGATCATCATGCGGGCGAGCAGGCGTCCAATGCGGCCGAAACCGTAAAGCACAACGTCCTGCGGCTCCTGCAGGATGGAGGTCTTGCCGGTGTTGATGCTGGCGAGCTGCTCTTCAACCAGGGTCTTGGCATCGCCGCCTTCCGTCATGTAGCGGTGGCACAGCTTGCCGAGGTCGACGCGGGAGGCGGCAAGATCCATCTCCAGCATCGCCTTGACGATCTCAAGGCTCTTGGCAACGTCCAGCTCCTGGCCGGTGATCTGCAGGGCGTAGCGGTGGGCCTTGATGATCTCGATTGCGGAGTTGTTGAGCAGCCGGCGGCCGAAAATCCGGATGTTGATGCCGTAGTCGCGGTAAAGGTGGCCAACCAGCGGGATCATCTGCTCAGCGGCGGATTGTTGTTCCTTCCAGTTATCGAAGTGATTATCCATAGCCGCCATGCCGACCAACTCCCTTTGGGTGATTAACGCACAATGATTGGCGGGTTTTCCCGCCTGCGCGTGCGGTTTATCGCTAGACCAAACGCAATGTCCAGACCCACTTTTTGTTTAATCGATTAGATGTATAGGTGCCGATGCTGCCTGGGTGCCGGCGTTCGGAAAAAGGCAGATCACAAAGAAAAAGGGGCGGAAAACCGCCCCTTTGAAACCCGTCTGATTAAAGCTGCCGATCAGGCGCTTTGGGCTGTCTGGATGCCCTTGTCGCTCATCAGGCCCTGAAGTTCCTGGTTCTGGAACATCTCGCGGATGATGTCGCAGCCGCCGACGAACTCACCCTTGACGTAAAGCTGCGGGATGGTCGGCCAGTTGGTGAATTCCTTGATGCCGTTGCGCAGTTCATCGTCTTCCAGAACGTTGATGCCTTTGTACGGCGCGCCGACATAGTCGAGGATCTGAACGACCTGACCGGAGAACCCGCACTGCGGGAAGTTCGGTGTGCCCTTCATGAACAGCACAACGTCGTTGGTGTCGACTTCGTTCTTGATCCACTCTTGGATGCTCATTTCACTTGTCCTTGTCTGTCTGCAGCGGGCGGCTAGCCTTATGATGCCTGATAATGCGTGATAATACGTATATGGGCAATCTACGGGTCAAATGCACGGGGCAAATTCGGTTTAATCAGGTGCTTTGGTTTGCAATGCGAGGGCATGCAGGGCGCCGCCCATGTTGCCCTTCAGCGCCTCATAGACCATCTGGTGCTGCTGGACGCGGCTCTTGCCCCGGAATGCTTCGGAGACAACATTCGCCGCGTAATGGTCGCCATCGCCAGCCAAATCCCGGATCTCCACCTGAGCGTCGGGCAATGCCTCCTTGATCAGGGTTTCAATCTCATTTGCGTTCATTGGCATGTTAAGCGCGCCCCTTCATTGCCTGTTTCCCCTCATGGCCGACTCACACGGCTGTCATGTAATCAGGGAACCAATTTTCGTGTGCTTTTTTCAGCTTTGCAACGGATATGGTGAGAACACCTTGAACTGTCAAATCCGTTCCGCCGGTTGTTCCGATCCGCTCGACTTCAATGCCGGCGTCGACAATGTCTTCCAGAACCGCATCAAGCCGGTCCGGGCTGACAGTGACGACATAGCGGCCCTGGTCTTCGCCAAAGAGCGCTGCGTGGGCCGGTCCGTCGATCTCGACGCTTGCACCCATTCCGCTGGCCATGGCCATTTCGGCAAGAGCAACACCGAGGCCGCCGGAGGAAATGTCGTGGACACCGGTGAGGCGTGCCGCGCCGATCAGCTGGCGGACAAGCGTCCCGCGCCGCTTTTCAGCCGCGAGATCGACCGGCGGCGGTGCGCCTTCTTCACGGCCGAGGATGTCGCTGAGATACTGCGAGGCGCCAAGATGTGTGCCGCGGCCGCCGATGACGAGGATAACGTCGCTTTCGTTCGCAAACGCCGCACCCGCGCGCACGGTCACATCCGGCAACAGGCCAACACCGCCAATCGCCGGGGTCGGCAGGATCGCTTCGCCGTGGGTCTCGTTGTAGAGCGAGACGTTGCCCGAGACGATCGGGAAGTCGAGTTCCCGGCAGGCTTCGCCGATGCCTTTGATACAGCCAACGAATTGCCCCATGATTTCCGGGCGCTCCGGGTTGCCGAAGTTGAGGTTGTCGGTCGCCGCGAGCGGCTCTGAACCGACCGCCGTCAGGTTGCGCCAGACTTCGGCCACCGCCTGTTTGCCGCCTTCAAAGGCGTCCGCCTCGCAGTAGCGCGGGGTGACATCGACGGAGAAGGCGAGACCCTTGCGAGTGCCGTCCACGCGGATGACACCGGCATCACCGCCGGGCGTTGCCGCGGTGTTGCCCTGGATCAGCGTGTCATACTGCTCATAGACCCAGCGGCGCGACGAGCCGTTGGCATTGCCGACCAGTGTGGTGAGCGTTTCGGCATAGTCGTCCGGTTCGGCAATGTCGCTGGCTGCCAGAACGGTACGCTTTTGAGGTTCGATCCACGGACGGTCGTATTCCGGGGCTTCGTCGCCGAGTTCCTTGATCGGCAGATCCGCGACGGTCTCGCCCTGGTGCTTGACCACAAAGCGCAGCGTATCGGTCGTGACGCCAACGATGGCGAAGTCGAGGCCCCATTTCTTGAAGATGGCTTCTGCTTCAGCTTCCTTTTCCGGGCTGAGAACCATGAGCATACGCTCCTGGCTTTCCGACAGCATCATCTCGTAGGCGCTCATGCGCTCTTCGCGCACCGGCACCTGGTCGAGGTTCAGTTCGATGCCGAGGTCGCCCTTGGCGCCCATTTCAACGGCGGAACAGGTGAGGCCGGCCGCGCCCATGTCTTGGATCGCGATGACCGCGCCGGTCTCCATCAGCTCAAGGCAGGCTTCCAGCAGGCATTTTTCCGTAAACGGATCACCCACCTGAACGGTCGGACGCTTTTCCTCGATCGTGTCGTCAAACTCAGCCGAGGCCATGGTTGCCCCGCCAACACCATCCCGGCCAGTTTTGGCGCCGAGATAGACAACCGGCAGGCCGACGCCCTTGGCTTCGGACAGGAAGATCTTGTCGCTGTCGGCAAGGCCTGCGGCAAAGGCATTCACCAGGCAGTTGCCGTTGTAGCGGGCGTGGAACTCGACTTCACCGCCGACGGTTGGAACGCCGAAGGAGTTGCCATAACCGCCCACACCGGAGACCACACCGGAGACGAGGTGGCGGGTGCGCGGATGATCCGGCTCACCGAATCGCAGGGCATTCATGGCTGCGACCGGGCGGGCTCCCATTGTGAAGACATCGCGCAGAATGCCGCCAACACCGGTCGCCGCACCCTGGTAGGGCTCGATGTAGGACGGGTGGTTGTGGCTTTCCATTTTGAAGACAACGGCCTGACCGTCGCCGATATCGACAACCCCGGCGTTTTCACCTGGACCCTGAAGCACGCGCGGGCCTTCCGTAGGCAAGGTTTTCAGCCATTTTTTGGAAGACTTGTAGGAGCAATGCTCGTTCCACATCGCCGAGAAGATGCCAAGTTCCGTGAACGACGGCTCGCGGCCGATCAGTTCCAGGATGCGGTCATATTCGTCAGGTTTGAGGCCGTGGGAAGCGATGAGCTCGGGCGTGATCTTGATGTCGTTCGGGATCATGTCGGTCCGGAAATCTGCGGCGTTTAGAGCGTTTTACAAAATGCCTTTGTGCGCCTGGGCCAGTTTCGCGCCGGTTTAGCAGACAAAACCTCAAAATGGGAGAGGCCTCAGTCGATTCATTTGCATGTCGTGCGGAAGGGTTCCGGCCGCGCGCTTTGCAACGTCATTCGAAGCTGTCGTAGCAGGCGCAGTTGTCGTTCAAAAGGTCGCGCACAGCCAGAAGGCCCTCAACGGTCTGATCCCGGGTCAGCGGATTGCTGAAGCCAATGCGGATGCAGTGATAGACCTTGCCGGTGCGACCTGGTTTGAACTCGTCTTCATCATCCACCAGAACATTTTCCGCAGCCGCTGCTGCTTTGAAAGTTCCGGGGTTCCAGGGTTCGGGCACCTTTAGCCACAGGAAGGGACAGTCGGCGGCGGAGCGATATTCGAACGGGCTGAGATGTTGCCGCACAAGCGCGTGGCGGGCCGCGATCTCTTCACCGACTTTCTCGCGAAAGTTAGATGCTGCACCAGACAAGATCAGCCTGGAGGACAGCTCTGAGAGAAGAAAGGAAATGCCGCCTGTCAGCATCTTGTGGGCGGTGTAAATGCGCTGGGCGTAGGACTGCGGGCTGGAGAGCCAGCCGCCGCGCACGCCAGCCGTTACGGATTTTGAAAGGGATCCAACGTGAAAGGTCCGCTCCGGAGCCAACGAGACAATCGGCGGAACCGATGTGTCCCGCAGCGAGCCGTAGACCTCGTCCTCGATGATCCAGAGATTGTGCTGCCGGGCAACCTCGATAAGCTCGTGCCGGCGCGTTTCGCTCATGAACCCCGTTGTCGGATTGTGCATGGTCGGCATCAAAAACAGGATGCGTGGGTGTGTTTGGGCACAGACGCGAGCCAGATCCTCTGGCAAGGGCCCTTCTTCATCCCGCTCGACCAACACCGGCCGTCGACCAGACAGGGCCGCCCCCCGCGCGATAGAGCTGTAGGTCAGATCTTCAAAGGCAATTCTGTCTCCAGGAGCTGTGGTCGCTGCAATGATCGACATGATTGCCGCTTGAGCACCGGTAGTCGGAACAATGCTGCCTTCATCAGGTTCCCAGCCGCCGCGTGACAACCAGATCTTACCGGCGGCGCGCCAGTCCGGCGGGACAGCGCGGGTGTAACTGGCGATCTCGTGCGGATGGTCGCGTGTGATGTCCAAGGTGATTTGCGCGATCAGCTTTGCCTGTCCGATTTCCGGTGCTGATGTGCTGTCGAACCGGATGGAAGATTCGTGCGGAACCGCGATGCGTGTGCCAGCGAACGCTCGGTCTTTTGGCGGTTGCATCGCGCCTTGAACCCATGAAGTCCCCTCGGTGCGTTGTCTGAGGGTTGGGGCGGACGGTGCAGGATTGCCTGCGGGGGCGTCAAGGTTCGGTTTTGTAGATTCTTGAAGCTGGATCGGCTCTGCACTGCCAAGAACGTATGTTCCACGCCCCACTTCGCCATTCACCAGACCACGTTGACGGATAGTGGCATAGGCCCGGCCGATGGTGCCGACCGTTACGCCAAGATCATAGGCGAGATCACGCTGTGGCGGCAGTTTGGTTCCGGCTGCGAGTGCGCCGGAGGCGATGTCTGCGGAAATCTGATCTGCGAGCCGCAGATAGATCGGGCCTTGCCCGTCCGGGATCTGAGGAAGCCAATTTGTCATGGTGACAATTTAGTATATTGCCACCGTCAAGGAGTCAATTCATAAGATTGTCACCGTAAAGGACACAGTTATTGTGTCGATTGTATCTCTTGGAGTATCTAAAATGAGTGCATTGGAATCAATCTTCGCACCCAGCTGCACAGACCAGCCAAGAGTCTCGTTCCCGCGCTGGAACCTGGTGCGGTTGGTTTTGCAATGGATGGCCGTCGCCAGAAGCCGGCGCGAATTGGCCAGCCTGACGGATGATCAATTGAAGGATATCGGTTTGAAGAGATCCGATGTGCTGGTTGAGACTGAAAAGCCGTTTTGGCAGGGCCCGGACTTCCGGTGACCTGTTAATGCGCCTTGCGCATCTTTTGAAACACCGTGCTTGGTCATCAAATGTCCGGGGCCCGATGTCCGGCCTTCTTAAGCAGCAGCCTTCAGCTTCTGAAGCGATAGGCCCCGGATTTCGCAGGCGCCCGACCTCCGCGGGCGCCTGCAATTCATATGGTGTCCTGGGTTAGACTTCGCCGGTGTATTCGCCACGTGCCGGGTAGTCGTTTTTCTTGACGAAATCCAGCGCGCCGAGCATCTCCTGAAAATGCGGCCGGACAAACGGCATGGTTTGAACGGATGCAAAGTAGAGTGTGCCGTCGGGCTTGACCAAGAAGACACCTGGCTCTGAGAACAAGTTCGGCTCTACAATTCCGATAGACGTCTTGCCGCGGCCCGTGGAGATGTAGAGCCCCCAATCCTTTGCCATTGTGAGCGGCAATCCGTAACCGAACGTGAGGTCATCGAATCCGACCTTGTCAGCCATTTGCTGTGTCCGCTCTTGATCATCGGATGACAGGGCAATGACCTCAACGCCGCGTTCCTTCAGATCGGGCAGAAGACGGCCAAGTTCCTTCAGATAGGTGGCGCAAATCGGACAATGCAGCCCGCGGTAAAAGACGACCAGTGTTGCAAAGTCAGCGGATACCGCTGAAAGATCAAACGACCCGCCGCCGAGAGTCTCAACGGTCAGTGCTGGAACGGTCTGTCTGGGGATGAGCATGATGCTTCCTTTGTCTTGGATAAATCGGATCGACTTGGGCTAGAATATCGAACGATCTCGATATAAAAGTACAAATAAAGAAGCCGAGAGTACGGATATGCAGACGCCTTATCGCACAAACTTCAATGGCCGGCTGGACCGGTTGTCGTCTCTGATCGACAGGTTGCGGGTTCATGTGAGCGACGGCGGAGTGGGCGGCCCTGATGTACAGCACGCCATGCTGATGATCTGCAAAGATCCGCGCCAGGACCTTCGTCTTGTGTTGCGCCCGCCGGAAGACAGTGCTTCAGGTGCTCTTGATCTCGTTCTCCCGAGGGCTGATGAAAGCATCATCGTGTCGACAAACATCGAGATTTCCGGAGTTGGCAAACGGCTCTTTGCCGCGCTTCCCATTTGTTTGTCCGTCGACCTTTCAGACGATCCAAGCTTGTCGTCAGTGGTGATGCCGCTGGTGGAAGAGGTGATGCGGCCCCGCTGTGGCGGCCAGGCTGTCTTTCAGCGCTTGTGCGAGGTGGTGGTGATTCGGTTGCTGCGCCATGCCATGGAAGGCAATGAGATCGATTCAGGGCTTTTGAACGGGCTTTCTGATCCGAGGATCGCGCAGGCGCTTGTCGCCATTCACGAGGCACCGGGCGAAAACTGGACATTGGAACGGCTCGCAGAAATCGCCGGCATGTCGCGGACCCAATTTGCGGTGACCTTCAAGAGCCTGATCGGGATTACGCCGATGACGTATTTGTCGAATTGGCGACTCGACATTGCACGGGATGAGCTCGCCGCTGGGCGTCAGGTCAAGGCTGTCGCCAATATGTGCGGCTTTTCCAGCCCGGCATCCTTTTCCCGGGCTTTCGCCAAACGCTATGGCGCTCCGCCACGCCGCGCGCGGCAACTGGAGCACAACTGAACGCAGGTCAGCGAACAGGATCGTCCGGTTGCTCCATGCCGTAAAGCTCGTCGTTGATGTCGTCCATCTTCCGGGCGAGGAGCGCCTGAGCATCCTTCAGACCGAGATTGTAGAAGCTCGCGCCAAGTGATTTGGTCAGGAAGTCGATCAGGAAATCGGCTTCCATGTTGCCGATATCGGTATCCAGTTCGTCGCTCAGATACTGCCGGATCTGCTGGTTGAGGCGGGCGCGAGTATCCTTGTCCAGTTTCAGGTCCGGCATGTCTGGTTGCCCCCAGCAATCAGGTGAAGAGATTGGCCGGTCAGGCAGCCTGCTCCAAAAGGCTTTCGAACAGCCGGCGGCCATCGAGGCCGCCGTGAAGCGGCTCAACCAGGTTTTCCGGGTGGGGCATCATGCCGAGCACGTTGCCTTTCGCGTTTGTGACGCCGGCAATGTCGTTGATCGAGCCGTTCGGATTTGTGCCGTTGGCATAGCGGAACACCACTTGCCCGTTGTCTTCGACGGATTTGAGGGTTTCAGCGTCGGCGAAGTAATTACCGTCGTGATGGGCAACCGGGCACCGCCACACCTGGCCTTTTTCGAACTTGGAAGAAAACTGTGTTACGCTGTTCACCGTTTCCAGCATCACTTCTTTGCAGACAAAAGTCAGTCCGGCATTGCGCATGAGGGCACCCGGCAGCAGGCCCGCTTCTGTCAGGATCTGAAAGCCGTTGCACACACCAAGAACTGAAACGCCGCTCTCGGCCTTGGCGACCAGATCCTTCAGGATCGGGGACCGCGCTGCAATCGCGCCGGAGCGCAAGTAATCGCCGTAGGAGAAACCGCCCGGGACGATGACCAAATCGGCGTCGGGTAGGGAGCTTTCTGTATGCCAGACGCCGACAGGGCGCGTGCCGGTGATCAGTTCCAGCGCATGAAACATGTCACGATCGCGGTTGGAGCCTGGGAAAACGATGACGGCGGTTTTCATGGAGCAAGTTCCGGAAGTTCAGAGCAGGTAAAACACAGCAACGAGGGCAACAAATGCGGGCAGCAGGATGAAGATTGCAGCTTTTATGGCCAGAAAGAGAACAGCTCTCTTTGCATCCTTATCCATTTCGCTCCCCTGCTTATGCGATCTCGATCGCGTAGTTTTCAATCACGGTGTTGGCGAGCAGCTTTTCGCACATCTGCTCCAGTTCGGCCTTGGCGGCATCTTTGTCGGAGCCGGTCAGTTCCACGTCGAACACCTTGCCCTGGCGGACAGAGCCGACATCGCCGAAGCCAAGACCGCCGAGCGCGCCTTCAATGGCTTTTCCCTGAGGATCGAGAACACCGTTTTTCAAGGTGACGATCACGCGAGCTTTCATGATTGTTGTCTCCATCAGCATCTGGTGGGCGTGTTGCGCGCTCCATACACCAGCTGAACCGCTTCGCAAAGGCAAAGACGGCGATTCAAAAGAAAAACCCCTGCCAAGTGAGATCAGGGCAGGGGTCTTTGAAGATTTATTGGACCAGCGTTGGGCCTGATCCGACCGGGCGCTCGTTCTGTGTCACGAGACCCAGACGTTTGGCGACTTCCTGGTAGGCTTCCAGCATGCCGCCCATTTCGCGGCGGAAGCGGTCCTTGTCCATCTTTTCGTTGGTCTCAATGTCCCATAGACGGCAGCTGTCCGGCGAAATCTCGTCCGCGACCACGATGCGCATCAGATCGCCCTCAAACAGGCGGCCACACTCGATCTTGAAATCAACGAGGCGGATTCCGACACCCAGGAACAGACCGGACAGGAAGTCGTTGACCCGGATGGCCAGGGCCATCATGTCGTCGAGTTCCTGCGGTGTTGCCCAGCCAAAGGCCGTGATGTGTTCTTCAGAGACCATCGGATCATCGAGTTCATCGTTCTTGTAGTAGAACTCGATGATGGAGCGCGGCAGCTGTGTTCCTTCTTCAAGACCCAGGCGCTTTGCGATTGATCCGGCAGCAACATTGCGCACAACCACTTCCAGCGGGATGATCTCGACTTCGCGGATCAGCTGCTCGCGCATGTTCATGCGGCGGATGAAGTGCGTCGGAATGCCGATGGCATTCAGGTTGTTGAAGATGTACTCGGAGATGCGGTTGTTGAGCACGCCCTTGCCGTCAACGATCTCGTGTTTCTTGTTGTTGAAAGCAGTCGCGTCATCCTTGAAGTGCTGAACCAGGGTTCCTGGCTCCGGACCTTCATAGAGAATCTTCGCTTTACCTTCATAAATGCGCCGGCGGCGGTTCATGGGCTTATCCGTCTCGTTATTGAGAGAAACCTTGCGAGGGATATCTGCGCCTATACGTCTCGTTCACTGGGAATTTGGCTTCGACCAGGTGGGGAACGTATGGCCGCAAATCCTCGATTGCGGCGCGGAACTTACCCGAAGCGAGGCGAAAGCACAATCTTATGTTTTGTGCGAATTTCCGGGGAATGTCATGCTTTTGGCCAATCCGTGTCGCTACTACGTTGATTTGCGAAGCGGTGGGGGATATTGAAAGAGCCAAATGATCCCCATATTGGGGATGTGCACCGCAGTTCAGGAGACGTAGAAGCATGAGCACATTCGACAAGCGCGAGCAGGGATTTGAAAACAAATTCGCGCATGACGAGGAGCTGCGGTTCAAGGCAACCGCCCGCCGCAACAAGCTGCTGGGCCTCTGGGCTGCAGGGCTTCTCGGATACGAAGGCGAGAAGGTCGAAGAATATGCCAAGGAAGTTGTCCGGGCTGACTTCGAAGAGCCGGGTGACGAAGACGTTTTCCGCAAAATCCGCGCAGACTTTGATGCCAACAATGTCGATCAGTCGGATCACCAGATTCGCCGCACCATGGACGAATTGATGGCAACCGCCGTGGATCAGCTGCAAAACGAAGGCTGATCAGCCGATCGAACTGGTCTCTATCGAATTTGAAATGCCCGCCGAAACCGGCGGGCATTTTTGTTTGTTGGCTGGACCCGTACGGATGAGGCACATATCCGGCTTGCGGACGGCTCGAGATCCTTGTCTGATGGTGGCCAATCAGGAGGAGACGACCGTGACCGAGCCGAAGACCCTTGCCGACAAACTGCGCTCCGGACAGCCGGTGATTACAGGCTGGTCCATGTTGGCGGCTCCGATTGTAGCGGAGCTTTTTGCAAGAAGTGGCTATGAGGCGGTCACACTGGACCTTCAGCACGGAATGCATGACTTCAAGTCTGCCAGTGATGGCTTTGCGGCTTTGGCGCTTGGCGGGGCTCACCGGATTGCGCGAATCCCCGTGGACGACAATGCAACTGCCAGCCGATTGGTGGACATGGGCGCAGAATGCCTCATTGCTCCAATGATCAATTCCCGCGCAGATGCCGAAACCTTTGTGAAGGCCGTCAAGTACCCGCCTGTTGGAGAACGCAGCTGGGCACCGTTCCGAGTGGTTATGCTCAACCAGCAGACGCCGGATGCCTACTTGGAAACTGCGAACGAACAAACGCTGGCACTTGCGATGGTGGAAACGCGCACATCGGTTGATGCTCTGGATGACATCTTGGCGGTGCCGGGTCTGGACGGAGTATTTGTTGGACCAAGCGATCTGTCGCTGGCTCTGTCAAATGGCGAAAAACTGGATCCGAACGGCGAGGAGACGGCCCGGGTTTGCGGCGAAATCGCAGCCCGAGCGAAAGCGGCGGGGAAGATCGCCGGTATCTTTTGCATTGGTGCGGCAAAAGTTGAGGAGGCCATCGCCCAAGGATTCAGGCTTATGGCCCACGGCACAGACATGATGATGTTCGATGAGGCGGCGCGCGCCCACCTTCAAGAGGTCGATGCGGCAACCGGATCAGGGCCCGCAGCCAGCTATTGAGGTATACTGATGGCGAGGCAGTGAATACAGGCTTGAGGGCGAAGCGAACTTAAGAGAATTTCGCCGATTTAGCCGAGTTTCTTCATAAAGTGGGCAAAGGACATCATGCCTTCCGGCCATGGGCCGTGCCCGCTTTCCAGATTGATATGGCCCGCTTCGCCGGCATCCTGGAACGTTGTGCCCCAGGCGTTCGCAAAATCCTGGGCCCGCTCATAATCGCAGAAAGGATCGTTCTGGCTCGCGACAAGATGGCCCGGGAAGGTGAGGGGATGAGTTGGCACCGGTTTGAAGTCACCGCCGTCAAACTCCGGAACGAGGCGGTCGCGATCCCAATCGGAGGGTGCAACAAGATAGGCACCGCGGACCTTTTCGCTTAAAGCATGCACAGCGTGCGCAACAAGAATACAGCCCAGCGAATGGGCAACAAGGACAACCGGTCGTTGACAGGCCTCGACTTCTTTGACCAGCGTGTCCACCCAGTCTTTTTTGTTTGGCCGATGCAGTTCTCTTTGAGCCACAACGCGCGCGGTTGGCATCTTGTCCTGCCAGCGCAACAACCAATGGCCCGGCAGGGTTTTGCCGTAGCCGGGAATGAGCAGGATGTCGGTTTCGGAAATCTTCAAGACAAGGCACCTTTGGGGTTGGGCAAAGCTCTAGGCGCTGCGTGAAACCATATTTTGTTCCTGAGGTCCAGCCAAAAGCCAGCAGGTTTAGGAGCGGTCTGGTGGTGCATTTCGACTTCATCTGAACTCTTGCGTGTAAAACTCAAGAATGCCTCATGTAACAATTCTGTCAGGCGCAGTTTTGACGATAACGTTTCGTATTTGTCAGTAATTTATTCAGGTCTTTAGGGCTTTCTGACTAGGTCGAATTCAGGATGAGGGAAAAGCATGTCGCGGGCTGTAGTCTTTGGCGGCGCCGGATTTATCGGGTCCCACCTGCTTCTTTCCTTGAAAGAAAGCGGCAAGTTCAAGGAACTGGTGAGCGTTGATCTGGTCGCCCCGCGCGCATCGGTCGAGACAGTCGATTACAAAATCGCAGATATTCGCCGGCCGCTGCCCGTGGATCTGTGTCAGGCCCCTGATGTTATCTACAATCTTGCAGCTATCCACCGGACGCCTGGCCATGAAACGCATGAGTATTATGAAACGAATGTGGCCGGGGCGACGCATATCTGCGAGTTCGCACGGGCATTAGGTGTCAAAAAGATCGTCTTTACCAGCTCGATCGCAGTGTATGGCCCCGATGAGGCACCGAAAGAAGAAACCACTCCTACCGCGCCGCAATCCGCCTACGGATGGTCCAAGCTTTTAGCCGAGCAGATCCAGCAAAGTTGGCAGCAAGAAGCACCGGACCGTAAACTGGTGATTTCCAGGCCGGCAGTCGTCTTCGGTGCTGGAGAAAACGGCAACTTCACCCGGCTCGCTGGTGCCCTAAAAAAGGGGTTCTTCCTCTATCCAGGCCGCAAGGACACGATCAAAGCGTGTGGTTATGTTGATGAATTGATCCGGTCCTTCGATTTCATGCTGGGGCACGAGGAAGGGCAATCGCTCTATAACTTCTGCTATCCGCACCCGTACACAATTGAAGAAATCTGCCAGAGTTTTGAGCGAGCCGGTGGCTTGTCTCGGCCCCGGGGCGTTGTTCCCTTGCCTTTGATGAAGCTGGCGAGCCTGCCGTTTGAATTCCTGAATGCGTTTGGCATCAGGAACGGCATTAACCGGGCGCGTATTCAGAAGTTGGTCGTATCGACGAACATTGTTCCGTCGAAGCTCAACTCATCGGGGTACGTTTTCGAGACTGATCTTGACAGTGCCTTGAAAAACTGGCGTGCAACATCTCTGATTGAAGATGGTTTCGCATGACTTCGATCGATTTGTAGGTCTCGAACCGTCACATCTCTGCAATCGTATTAAAAAAAGCCCCGCGGTAACTCCACGGGGCATTTGTCAGCAGTCAGGTCTAGGTGCCAAGTCAGGCACCTTGGTAAGTTTGCTAGACGTTGATCTGTCCGTAACGCAGAGCCTCAACCACTGTGTGGGTCTTGTTGGATGCATTCAGCTTTACGCTGGCATTTTGCAAATGCGCATGGACTGTCCTCTGGGAGATATCCAGAACATCTGCGATCTCACCGGCGGTTTTGCCGTAGGCCGTCAGTTCGAGAACCTTGCGCTCGCGGGTCGACAGAGCGCCCGGGCGTTGGCCAGAGACCACACCGAGTTCACGCAGGCGCGAGAATGCTGCTGCCGACAGTGCCTCAAGATTGGAAAGATCATATTTGCTGACCTGCAGGGCCGGTCCACTGGCAAAAACAAATGCCTGGAACGGGTAAAGCTCGGTAACAGGCACGACGACAATCTGGCTTCCCTCTCCAGCGGAGGCCATGAGATCGGAATGCTCCATGTCACCGGCAGTGATCGTCCAGATGCGGGCCCGGTTTGAGCCCAGCCCGAGCATCAAGGCACTGTCATTTGCCGACAGAGACGTGCTCTCGATGCCATCATTGCGTTGATCCGGCCAGCGGAAGCGCTGCACTAGGTTGTCGATCGGACGGTTGGGCATCGGCAGACCGGTTATCAGGATATGGGTTGCCCCCATACGCCGAAGGTTCGATTCCAAAATGTCCAGAACATGATGGGCCGCGTTGGCCTCAGAGATCGCTCTCAGTTTATTTTTCAATTCGGTTTGATCAAGCATTGTGCACATCCTTTGCGGCTTGAAAGCCACTTTTTTGGACACGCCACAGACACGCTGTTGGCGATCCTGATGGGTTAATTCGCGCATGGCACAGGTGACCTGCCCCCAGCCAAACTCGAAGCGTCGCGCATTTATTTGGTGGGACATTTGTTGTTCTTCCGTGGATAGAACTTCCCATGCGTCAACAAACTCACGCTACAATACAATTGATGATCGTACCAATATGGAAAAACCTGCAAGTTGGCTTTATATGCCATTTTGTTTGCATTTCCCCAGCGGGAAGGGGTGTATAAATTACTGAATTGTTTATCAGGAGTTGTTTTTCATCTTCTTGTATATTGTAAAAAATATCAATATTAATTGTTTTTAACCCCTAATTAATTATGTCAAGGAATCAGCTCCAAATATGCTTCTGGAGGTTGGTGGGATCGCGGAGACTTGTGCTTTGCGGCTTTCTTCTGATTAGTCTTACCCTTTATGCTGAGTTGCTTAGGCTTAACCTGCAGACTAAAAACGCCGGCAAGGGAGACTGTATCCATGCCACTTAGTTTTTCTGGGCCAGATCATTTCTACACTGCCGATGAAGAGGCCTGGTGGTCTGCGGTCGACAAGGCTCTGAAAGGAGCTCCGAGGGATAGACTGACATCTCTCACCGATGACGGTCTGCCGGTCCAGCCGCTTTACGCCAACCGCACCGACCAGCCAGCCCGGGCTTTGCGAGCTAAGCCGGGTGCCTGGACCATATCACAGCGGATCGACCTTCCCGACGTTTCGGTTGCCAATGCGCAAATCCTGCAGGACTTGGAAGGTGGCGCTAGCGGTTTGGATCTTGTCTTGGATCCAATTGGATTGGGAACCGGTCGAGGTATCCAAATAAAAACCGCGCGTGACTTTGCCCGACTTTATGCTGGCGTGCTTCCAGACCTGATCGAAACCCGCATCGACGCAGGAAGCCAGACACTCGGGGTCATTAGCGAGTTCCTTAGCTATCTGACATCCGCCGGTATTGAGCCTGCGACCGTGCCTCTCACCGCCTCCTATGATCCGAATTCAGCTGCAGAGACTGATGGGGCTGACCTCTCAGCGCTGAAGGTTGTGGCAGAAGAAAGTGTAGCGTGTGGCAGTCCGCTGCGCCTGCTGACCGCGGACGGGCAAACCTGGCACAATGCAGGCGCGAGCGATGCGCAAGAGCTAGCGCTCGTGCTCTCCTCTGCTGTTGCGCACATACGCGCTCTGGAACATGTGGGGCTTGAGCCCGAAGAATGGGCGGCTCGGATTTCGATCACTCTGGTCGCAGATGCTGATCAGTTCGGCACAATCTCAAAGGCCCGGGCCATAAGGAAACTCTGGGCATCCGTTTTGGCAGGTGCCGGCGTGAAGCAAGATCCTGCCGATCTGCATATGGCCACCTCCCGGCGAATGCTGACCCAGCGCGACCCTTGGGTGAACCTCCTCCGCAACACGGTGGCGTCTTTTGCAGCCGGTGTCGGTGGAGCTGACAGTGTTTGTGTATTGCCGCACACAGAAGCAATCGGTTTGCCGGATGCGTTCGCCCGCCGGCTCGCGCGCAACACCCAGTCGATGCTTTTGGAAGAAAGCAGCCTGGCGAAGGTCATGGATCCGTCCGCGGGTTCTGGAGCGATTGAGGCGCGCACGGATCAACTCTGTGCAGCTGCATGGGCATTCTTCCAAGAAATCGAGGCAGCGGGTGGATTGCTTGCTGCGCGCAAAAGCGGATTGATAGACAAGTATATCGCCGAAACCAGAGCAAAAATCGAAAAGGATATCGCCCGGCGCAAACGCCCGATCACGGGCGTCAGTGAGTTCCCAAATCTTGGCGAGAAAACCGTGGAAGTGCTCGCTAAGGCAAACTCAGACGACGGGTGGCGCTATGCCGAACCTTTTGAGGCGCTCCGGGCTGCCGCGGACGTACACGAAAAGGCAACGGGACAGGCCCCAAGCATCTTCCTGGCGACCCTTGGCCCGCTCGCGCAGTTCACGGCTCGTGCCACGTGGCTGGCCAGCGCATTCGCAGCCGGCGGTTTGAAGGCAAGTGAAGCGGCTGTCTATGGATCTGTTGACGAAATGGCGGACGCTTTCAAGGAAAGTGGCGCAGCGCTGGTGTGCATCGTGTCGTCAGACGCTGTTTACGAAAATGAGGCCGAAGTTGCCGCGAAAGCCCTTTCCGATGGCGGGGCCAAACACATCTACCTTGCAGGAAAGCCGGGCGACAAGGAAGCCGCTTATCGTTCTGCCGGTGTCGGAACCTTCGTTTTTGCCGGTTGTGATATATTGGAACTGCTTCGTGACGCGCACAGCCTCTTGGGGCTCCCAAGCGCTTCAGCAGAACAAGAACTGGAGGGCCAAGCATGAGCCGGGTTCCGGATTATTCCAAGGTTCCGTTTCAGGACGCGCTTGGCGCGGCCAATGCCGGGGACGAGGCGGCCTGGACCACTCCTGAGGGCATCGATGTTGCTGCTGCATACAGTGCGGACGATATTGCCGATCTGAAACATATCGGCACCTGGCCGGGTCTTCGGCCGTTCATGCGGGGGCCGTATCCCACGATGTATGTCCAGCAGCCTTGGACTGTGCGCCAATATGCTGGGTTCTCGACGGCCGAAGATTCAAATGCGTTTTACCGGCGGAACCTTGCTGCTGGTCAGAAGGGTCTCTCGGTTGCTTTCGATCTTGCCACGCACCGGGGCTATGACAGCGATCATCCGCGTGTCTCGGGTGATGTTGGCATGGCCGGTGTTGCGATCGATTCGATCTATGACATGCGCACGCTCTTTTCCGGCATCCCGCTGGACAAGATGAGTGTGTCCATGACCATGAACGGCGCAGTGTTGCCGGTGCTGGCGCTTTACATCGTTGCAGCGGAAGAGCAGGGCGTTGATCAAAAGGATCTCTCGGGCACCATTCAGAACGACATTCTGAAGGAGTTCATGGTCCGCAATACCTACATTTATCCGCCGAAGTCGTCGATGAAGATCATCTCCGACATCTTCGCCTACACCTCACAGAACATGCCGCGGTTCAACTCGATTTCCATTTCCGGCTATCACATGCAGGAAGCGGGTGCGACGGCGGATCTGGAGCTCGCCTACACGATTGCGGACGGCATCGAATATGCCCGCGCCGGTGTCGCGGCTGGCATGGACATTGACCAGTTTGCGCCGCGTCTGTCGTTCTTCTGGGCGATTGGCATGAACTTCTTCATGGAAGTTGCAAAGCTGCGCGCTGCGCGCCTGATCTGGGCGACCTTGATGGAAGAAAACTTCCAGCCGAAGAACCCAAAATCCCTATCTCTGCGCACCCACTCTCAGACTTCCGGCTGGTCGCTCACGGCGCAGGATGTCTTCAATAACGTCATCCGTACGTGTGTGGAAGCAATGGCAGCGACACAGGGGCACACCCAGTCGCTGCACACCAATGCGCTGGACGAGGCGCTGGCGCTGCCGACAGACTTTTCTGCCCGGATTGCCCGGAACACACAGCTTTTCCTGCAGCAGGAGAGCGGCACCACCAAGGTTATCGACCCTTGGGGCGGATCATACTATGTGGAGAAACTGACCGCCGATTTGGCCGAGAAGGCTATGGCGCACATCCGCGAAGTCGAAGAGCTTGGCGGCATGGCAAAAGCCATTGAAAAGGGTATTCCCAAGCTTCGGATCGAAGAAGCGGCGGCCAAAACCCAGGCGCGGATCGACAGCGGTGCGCAAACGGTTGTCGGTGTCAACAAGTTCAAACCGGAGAGTGAACAGGCCATCGACGTTCTCAAAGTCGACAATGCGACTGTACGGGCGGCGCAAATCGACAAGCTGAAACGCCTGCGCGCAGAGCGCAACGAGGCGGAGACGCAAGCTGCGCTCGATGCCCTGACAGAATGTGCGAAAACCGGCGATGGCAATCTTCTGGATCTGTCCGTCAAGGCTGCGCGGGCGATGGCGACCGTCGGAGAAATCTCGTTCGCAATGGAGAAGGTCTTCGACCGGCATAAAGCGGAGATCAAATCGATCTCAGGAGTGTACAAGCGGGAGGCTGGCGCAATGTCCGGCACCATGGAAAAGGTACAAAGCCTCGTAGAAACGTTTGAGGACAACGATGGTCGGCGTCCGCGTATCCTCGTTGCCAAGATGGGGCAAGACGGTCACGACCGCGGCCAGAAGGTGATTGCCTCGGCCTTTGCCGATCTCGGTTTTGACGTCGATATCGGCCCGTTGTTCCAAACCCCGGAAGAGGCGGCCCGGCAGGCGGTTGAGAACGACGTCCATGTGGTTGGCGTGTCGTCCCTTGCCGCAGGTCATTTGACGCTGGTGCCAGCACTGAAAAAGGCGCTGGCCGATGAGGGCCGGGAGGACATCATGATCGTCGTGGGCGGTGTGGTTCCGCCGCAAGACTACGATGAGCTCTTTAAATCTGGAGCCGCAGCCATCTTTCCGCCGGGGACTGTCATTGCGGAAGCAGCTGTTGGGTTGATTGAAAAGCTGAATGTTCAGCTTGGTTACGCGCCGGCCCAGGCTGCCGAATAAACGTAATTGGCAATCAAATTTCGGACCGGCTGCGGGGAACGCAGCCGGTTATTTTGTTTTGGCTGACTGCTTCAGGCTGAGTTGAACGGGCTTTTCCAGATACAAAACCCCCAAGTTAGAACCCACACGCCAGCGCACCTTCGCCAAGTTCACGGTCGCAAGCTTGGTATCAGCGACATAAAGCGTGTCGGGTAGATCAGCTTCGGCGTCCGGGATGACGACACCCGTCCCGCCGTTCTGAAGGTCGTAAAGTGTGCAATCACAAATGTCGGTTTTGTCGACTGTGAGGAGTTTTCCGTGCCTCAACCGTGTTCGGGAGGCCGGTGCCAGCCGTATTCCAGTATTGTCTGTAACTGACGGTGCATACATAAGAAATGAGCTCCAAAGGATATGATGCGCAATAATCCCGGAGCGTTTTAATTGTCAAAATTTGCGATGAAATTACAGTAATCCGCGCAATTTCATATGTATTTGATGAAAGTTTGACGGGTTATGGATCTTCTGGCGCTTGGTAGATCAGAATGTCGCCCGGCTGACAGTCCAGAACTTCGCAGATCTTTTCCAAAGTTTCGAAGCGGACGCCCTTCACCTTTCCGGACTTGAGCAGGGACACATTCTGCTCGGTGATGCCGATCCGTTCGGCAAGCTCCTTCGACCGCATCTTTCGGCGGGCGAGCATCACATCCAGTTCGATAATGATCGGCATATTCGAGACCCTGATGCGTTGATGCTAGACGATTTGCCGGTTTTCTTCCGCAAGCAGGGCCGCCTCACGAAAGATCCATCCAAACAACAACATAAGCGCCCCAAGAATCATTGTGAAAATTTCGCCGCCATCGAGGGAAACGTCAATGACTCTCTCCACTTCCGGATAATCAAGTGTCGCGACCATGATCCCGACCGGATCACTGGCAATATCAAATACCGCAAATGAAATCATCCATGCGCCGAGCGAAAAGACATTTTCCAAAGCCTGCGGGGAAAAGTAGTCCCCAGTTTCAAAATGCCGGCATACCGATCGCAGCGCCCAAATGATTCCAAGAGCAAGCACAAAGTTGACCACCAGCAGCACTGCCAGGATAAACCGTTGTTCAATTGGGATGGCCGCAAGCGCTCTTTCACCTTCGCCAACCCAGATTGTTTCGTCGATGCTCCACGCTGGCCCTTGAGGAAAAAGGAACACAAAGGTCAGGCCGATCCCGACCGTCAAGGTGATTAATAGGGAGAGGGTTGCGATCCACTTGACCAGTCTTGCGACAATACGAATGCGCTTCAGGCGTTTGCTTTGTTCATTGATGGATGCGTCGACCATTTTTATCCCTCGGCCCAAATCAGATAAATTGGCGGTTTTCATCCGCGATGAGCGCTGCTTCCCGCAAGATCCAGCCAAAAAGCAGCATCAAGGCCCCAAGAACAAAGAAGAACAGTTCCCCTCCATCCAGGGTCACATCAATTGACCGTTCGCCGGGTGGAAAATCATACGTCAAAAGCACCGAGCCAACTGGATCGCTGATCAGGTCAAAAGTTGCAAAGGCAATGAGCCAGACCCCAAAGGAAATGACACTTGCGAGGGTTTGGGGAGAGAAAAACTCCATGCTTTGGAACCGCTTGAAAACCTGGCGAATGTTCCAGCCGGCCAGCATCAAAAGCACAAATGCGATGCCGGATACGATCGACAAGCCGAAGCGCTGGATTTGAGGAATCTCGCCCAGTGGACGTTCGATGTCGGCGAAATCGATGGTTTCGTCAGGTGCGATCATCAGCTCGTTCGGCAGAGAAATCCCAACAATCACAATAAGGCCGAAAATTAAGATCAGGAGCAGAATTCCGCTGACCATCCATTTCATGAACGCAGATACCCGCCTGATCCGTGTCAGTCGTTTCTCGCGTTCGGACCATTCCATCTCTGTCATGATTTCCTCCGGCCTTGATTGGGAAAAGGCCAATACACTTCGATAAATCAATTAGTTCTACGAACTCAGAGCCGTTGGGCCAGTGCATTCAGCGCGCGTTCATCCGCCAAGGAAGATGTTGGCACGCGGGTGAGTGCTGCCCTTTGACGAAAAGAGCCTCTAGCCCATTTTGAAAAAAAACGCAAACTCAAAACATTGCAGTTGACAAAATAATCATCGTTGTGATTTTTAAAATTATCGTTTCGCAATAATTTTTGATTGTTGTGTTTCGGGTTTGACGAGATAACCGAAGTGAGACCTCCCATGGTAAGTTCCTTTACCAATCGCGATAGTTGCGTTTTTTATGGCTGTTCGCCGCGGCCAAAACCGTTTCGGCGCCTCCGGAATTCCTTACCGAATACAAGGCATTGGCTGGTAAAGCCCTTTGTATTATGCGCAGCCTTGGCTGTTCTGGTCGGCGGAGCCAAAGCCGCCGACATGCCAGTTGCTGGTGGAACTGATTTTGTTCCAATGGCTCCAGCCGGGTCCATTTGGGCAGGACCGTATCTCGGATTTGAGGCCGGCGGGTCTCAAACAGTCACGGATGTGAAAGCGGGCGGTCAGAAGAACGACTATTCCCGTTTCGATGCCGCGTTTGGTGTTTTTGGCGGCTACAACTGGGAAGTTTCCAGGGTGATCTTGGGCGTGGAAGGGGCTGCGACCTATATTGGTGACACGAAAAAAGGTCAGCATCCGGTGCTTGGCACGATCGAGACCGGGTCCAAGTGGTCGGTGACTGCAAAGACCCGGGTCGGTCTGCCAATCAACAACTTCATGCCGTATATCAGTCTCGGCGTTGCTGCGACTGATCACAGCCTGAAGGCCAATGGCCGGACCGAGAGTTCGGTCGGGCTTGGTGCGGTTCTTGGCGCCGGTGTTGAAGTCGCCATGCACGATAACTGGCGGCTTCGCGCCGATTACACATTGACCGGGATCGCCGACACCAAGGACACCTTTGCCGGAACGCAGGCCAAGCGTACCGCCGGGAACCATCGTTTGATGCTCGGTATTTCGCGTGCCTTCTAACGACTTCAATCCTTGAAATACAACTACGGCTGCGCATCGATAAACGCGCAGCCGTAGGTCTTTTTGTTTTAGTTGTTCCTAGCCATAGACCAGATTTGGCAGCCAGGTGATGATCCCCGGGAACATCATACAGAGGACCAGTCCGATGATTTGAAGCGCCAGGAAGGGCAGGGCGGACTTGAAGATGTCCGTCATCGGGATGTCCGGGGGCGCAACACCGCGCAGATAGAACAGCGCATAGCCAAACGGTGGCGACAAGAAGCTCATCTGCATGTTGACGAGATAAAGCACCCCGAACCAAAGGACGAGGTCGTCCGGGTTGTCGAGCCCGAAGGCCGCTGCGCCGAGCGCTTTGACGATCGGCACGAAGATCGGCACACACAGCAGCAGGATCCCGACCCAATCGAGGAACATGCCAAGGATCACTAGCACTACTTGCATCAGGATCAGGATGCCCCAGGGGCCGAGGCCGGTGGCTTCTAGAGCGCCTTGCACAAACTGCTGACCGCCTTCCAGGACATAGAGCCCGACAAAGATGGTTGCGCCGAACATGATCCAGATGACCATGGCGGAGGCCTTGAGGGTTGTCAGAGAGGCCTCGCGCAGTGTCTGCCAGTCAAGGTTCCGGTGAATGGCCGCCACGATGATGGCCCCGAAAGTCCCAATCCCGGCCGCTTCCACCGGCGTTGCAACACCGGTAAAGATGACCCCAAGTACGATTGCGATCAGTGCAATCGGCGCAGACATACCGGACATGAGCCGCATTTTTTCCTTGAATGGAATGCGCTCTTCTTCCGGGATCGGCGGGCCTTTTTGAGGGCTGATCGTGCAGGAAATGATCACGTAGAGAATGTACATGCCCGAGAGCAACAGCCCCGGCACAACCGCCCCGATGAACAGCTCTCCTACGGATTGTTCGGCCACGACGGCATAGATGATCGCAAGGATCGACGGCGGGATCAGAATGCCGAGCGTACCCCCGGCCATGATCGATCCCATGGCGATCTTTGGGTCATAATGACGTTTCAGCATGGCAGGCAGGGCGATGATGCCCATGGTAACGACCGCCGCACCGATGACACCCACCATCGCTGCCAGAACCGTGGACGCAATGATGGTTGCGGCCGCCAGGCCGCCCTTAACACCCCCGAGCACCTTGTAGATGACATCGAACATGTCGTTGATGATGCCCGCTCGCTCCAGCATCGACGCCATGAAGATGAACAAGGGGATCGCCGAGAGCTGGTAGTTTGTCATCAGCGGGAAGATGCGCGACGGAACAATGTTAAGAGCGCGTTCGTCGCCTAAAATAAACAGGAACACGCAGGCCAAGCCGCCGGTCACGAAGGCGAGCGGAAGGCCCGCCATCAACAGTACCAGCAGTGATCCGAACATGATGAGTGTCAGCCACTCAATGCCAATTTCAAGACCCATTCTTTAGGTCCTCCCCACAAGCGCGCGGAGGTCCTGCGCGAATTTTGATATGCCTTGAAGCACCAAGAGCAGCCCGCCGATGATCATGACCATTTTCATCGGCCACAAGGGGACTTCCCACTCGTTGAAGCTGATTTCGCCCCAGCGGATGTTCGGGTCAGTCCACTGCGCAAGGTTCCAGCTTGTGATGACTTCTCCAAAGCCGATCTCGCCCCGGGCCCAATCCGAAATCAGGGAGTTTCCTGAGGGAACGGCAATCGCGTCAAACGCGAAAATCCAGGACGTCACCAAAAGCGTGCCGGCAAAGATGAAGAAGAAGACCGATGTCAGCAGATCCACGATCGCCTTGCGGCGTTTGGAAAGTGGCGCGTAGAAGATGTCGACCCGGACGTGGGATTCCGTCAGCATCGCATAGGAGCCCGCAATCAGGTATTGCATGCCGAACATGAGATACATCGCTTCATGCGCCCAGTTCGTGGGGCTGCCGAAGACATAGCGGCTCATCACCTCGAAGTAGTAGACAATCACCGCGATCACAGCCCAGTAGGCGACAAACTCGCCGCAGAAGAGCGAGAGCCGGTCTATCCATCCGGTCCAGCCGCTCGACACGTAACTCGCGTCGTCTTTCCGCTCTGCCTCTTCGAGGGCTTTCAGCTTGAGTTCGGCTTCGCTGAGCTCAGGGTCTGGCGGCAGGTTGGCGTTGGCCTTGCGCACAAGGCCGGGCAGAAGGATCGCGTCGATCGCCACTCCGGCGAGGATAAGCCAGAAGGCATATTTCGCGATATTCTGCCAGAATTCCAGATTGGCTTGCGCTTCGTCAGCTGCCGGCCGTGCGGTTTCCAGGTCCGCTTCGGCCTCGGCCATGCGTTCGCGGCCTTGTTCGATCCTCTGTTCGGCTCTACGGACATCGCGCTGGGCCCGCCGTTCGGCAAAGCTTCCGGCTTCAGCTTCCGCGAGCTTTTGGCGCATTTCCGGCAGTTCAGCTTCGGCAGAGCTGACCCGGCCGCCTTCACGGTCAAGTGTCCGTTCTGCCTGGCGAACGAGGTTGGACATGTCAGAGGCGACCGACCGGGCATCCTGCCCCTGGGAATTGGCAAAAAGAATGACAATGAAGACCGGGATATAGAGCAGGCCGATCATGCTTTTGAGGTAAAGCCTGTGCAGTCCTAATATGCCGCCGGTTACCAAGATGAAGTAGCCCAGAACGGTTGAATATTTCCGTTCTTTGGGTTTTGGCCGCTTGGCCAGAGTTGCCGCGATGATCGGAAACAGGATCAGGCCGAGCCAGTAGGCCCAGTGCGGCAGAGTGAAATCCAATTGAGGCATGCCTTGTCCTTCCCCCGGGCAGTCGCAGTCTCCACGCGAGGAGGCGTCTGCCCTGACACCTGTTACCGCCCGGCTTTAAGAAAAGCCGCACAGCTCAGGGTGGCGTGCATAGTTGTTCGGCGAACCTAACGTCGAGGTGAGAGGTCCGCGCAGTTTCCTGCGCGGACTTGGTGACTTCCTACGGAGCCGGTTTGTGGCTTAGAGCTTCAGCTCAAGGCCTTCCGTCAACGACGGATCCACATAGCCCAGCGAGCCGGACATCATGTAGTCGAGCTGCATTTTGAACACACGGGCGCTGTCTGCGTCGCGGTTTGCATAGTTGAACCAGATCGGAACAGCGACCTCGGTCATCAGCTCGACGTCGTCCTGCGTCAGGCGGGTAACTTCCGTGCCGTCTGCTTCGAACTTCGCCCAAGCGTCTTGGTCGGCTTTCTGGATCGCAGCATGGTGTGCGTCGGAGTAAACATGTGTTTCCATCTCGACGAACTGCTGCATCTGCGGGCTGAGCTTGTTCCAGGCGTCCATGCCGACGGTGATGTCCATGATGTCGACCGGCTGGTAGAGCGACATGAACCCTGGAGGACCCATGACAATGTAGTCGGTAACCTGGCTGAACCCGAGGGCATAGTTGACTGCCGGACCGACATAGTCGGCAACGTCGATGGTGCCTTTTTCAAGCGCGGGGAAAATCTCGGACCCCGGCAGAACCGTTGTTTCCGCGCCAATCTCGGTGAAGACCTCGGCAACCATGCCGCCCGGCAAGCGCATCTTGCGGCCGCGGAAGTCATCGATAGACCGGATCGGAACCTTGGAGTGGATAATGTTCGGGCCGTGGTGTACCGGGCCGACGAATTTCATGCCTTGTTTCTCGTACAGCTCACGGGCGATATCGATGCCGCCGAGGCCGTAATAGAAAACATCAAATTCATGCGGGTTGCGCAGGCCAAGCGGGATGGATGTTAAGAATGTTGCCGCTGGAATGATGCCCTGCGCGTAGATCGTAAACGGGTTTACGGCGTCAAGAACACCGTTTTTCACCGCGTCATAGAGCTGAAAGTCACCGACCACGTCGTTCGCGCCGAACGGCTGGAACGCCAATTCGCCGCCAGTTTTCTCGACGATTGTTGCGCACCAATCCTTGAAGATCTGCAGGCCAGCGCCGCCTGGCCAAGAGGTCTGTATCTTCCAGGTGGTCGTTTGCCCTTGGGCGGTCGCGATGTGCGGGGCTGCAAGAGTCGCGGCACCGGCAACGCCAGCGCCCGCAATGCCGCGAAGTGCGTCGCGGCGGGTCGTAAGCTTCGTCATAAATTCCTCCCAATTCGCTTGGGAGAGATCATCTGAAGAGCGTTTCGGCAGGCCTCCCAACCGTGCCGTGGAATGTGCCCGTTTTTTTATTGTTCAAAGCAATGCTGCGAATGTTCAACAAATCTAACGGGTTAGTAGATTGCCCTCAGTTTTTATCTCCCAGCAAGATAAAAGGATAGGACAGTTTCAAAGTTCGGCAACTATGCGATCTAAGATAAATATTTTTTCTTTTTTGGAAATAATCGGTTCTACTATCAATTTAGATGAGCGTAATGGAAACTATCCATTTTGAAAAGTTATCTGTCAGCGATGACGACCCGATCAGCCCAAAGCTGCCAGGCCGGTCAGATCTGCGAGAACTGCCTTTGGGGCAAGGTCGGAGTATTCATCTGGCATTCCGGTGCGGTTCATCCAGACCGTCCGGAAGCCAAACGCGGTTGCACCGGCAACATCCCATCGATTGGAAGACTGGAAGGAGACTTCTTCCGGATAGATGCGGAAGTGGGTCGTCACCATTTCGTAGGTGTGCGGGTTGGTCTTGAAGGTCCGCAGCTCATCGACGGAAAAGATCTCGTCAAACAATTCGGTGAGACCCGCGGCTTTGGCCGCTGCGTCAAGCATGGCCGGTGACCCGTTGGACAGGATCGCGATCTTGGCACCCGTTGCTTTCAAGTCCGTCAAAACCTGCGGGACTTCCGGATAGCAATCCAATTCCCAGTACGCATTCAGCAGGTCGTCTTTCATCGACTTATCAGCGGTTGGGACCAGCGCAAACGCGGTGTCCAAACCCTCCTGGGTCAATTCCCAGAAATCCTTGTACTGGCCCATCAAGGCCCGCACCCAGGAATATTCTAGCTGCTTCTCACGCCACAGAGAGGACAGCCGTTGCGCATCGGGACCCAGTTTGGCTGCATGTCTGCGCACAGCGGCATGCACATCAAACAAAGTTCCATAAGCGTCAAAGACATAAGCGGCGTGAGCCATAACGGATCCTTCAGCATGAGAAATACACGAACGCGGCAGAGAACCTTGAACCTGGAACAAGGTCAAGCAAAAGCCGTATGAATAAAATCAAATGTTCATCGCCGTTGCCATCCCGTCACGGCTGGGCCTCAGGGAGCTGCACGGAGCCGTCGTCGTTGACGGTCCAGAACGGGTTGAATGCGATTTCCAGCAGATGCCCGCCGGGAACTTCAACGTAGGAGGAATATCCTCCCCAGAACGCCTCTTGAGGATTTTTTATCGGGCTGGCACCTGCAGCAACCGCCTTTTCAAACATCGCGTCGACATCACCGCGCTCTTTGGCGTTCCATGCCAATGTCATTGCACCGAAGGGTGCATCCGTGACCTTTCTGCCGATCTCGTCCTCAAGCGCGCTGCGATCATAGAGTGCAAACACGCCGCCAGGTATCTGGAAAAACACGACATGCGGGGAGGGCGCGGCATTCACCTGCCACCCCAATCCGGTCTCGAAAAAAGCCCGTGCTGTCATGATATCGGGAACAATGAGCGTGATCATTGAAATGCGCTGATCCATTACAAGCTTCTCCAAATTAACGAACAAAGAGGGAACAAATTATCTAGGGCACGGTATTCTTGCAAGCGCCGATCGCAAATTCGCGCCTCAAAGAAATTGTTCATTGGCGATAAGTGGGACGCCAATCCTGCTCAATCGCAATAAACTCGTCTGGAAGAAATATCCTGGTTTGCGTGATCATGAGACCGATTCCGGTCCCAGAAAGTCAGCTGGAGGAATAATATGACTTGCGATCCAGATGTTGTGGGTAAGCTATTGACCCGCGGGCGGTGGCGGTGTTCTGTCCGGTCACGGATAACAAACACCCAGAATGATCGAAAGGGAGAACGATGAGCGGCTGGAGCGACACCTGGACCTGGATTGACGGGACTTGGCACGAAGGGAATCCGCCGATCATGGGCCCGCGAACCCACGCTTCCTGGCTCGGGTCAAGCGTCTTTGATGGCGCCCGTTTTTTCGATGGCGTGATGCCGGATATCGATCTCCATAGCCAACGGGTGAACGATTCCGCAGTCGCTCTCGGCATGAAGCCAACCATGAAGGTTGGGGAGATGGTGGAGCTGACCAAGGAAGGCTGTGCCAAGTTCGGCAGCGACAAGCAGATCTACGTCAAACCGATGTACTGGGTCGAAGGTGACGGGCCGGGTGTCATCAGCGGTGATCCGGACAGCACACGGTTCTGTTTGTGTCTGTTCGACGCACCCATGGCACCGAAGGATGCAGCGTCCAGTATCACGCTTTCCCCGTTCCGCCGTCCGACCATGGAATGCATGCCGGTCAATGCAAAGGCCGGGTGCCTTTATCCGAACAATGCGCGTGCGATGCTGGAGGCCAAAGGGCGGGGCTTCGACAATGCCGTGGTTCGCGACATGCTGGGCAATGTTGCCGAATTGACCTCTGCGAACATCTTCATGGCGAAGGATGGGAAAGTTCATACTCCGGCGCCGAACGGTACATTCTTGAACGGGATCACCCGCCAGCGCGTCATTCATCTGCTGCGGTCTGCCGGATATGACGTTTTTGAGCGCACACTCGATTATGACGAGTTTTTGGAAGCCGATGAAATCTTCTCAACGGGCAATTACAACAAGGTGACGCCGGTCAATCGGATCGAAGAGCGTGATCTGCAGCCAGGTCCGATTGCCGCTCGGGCACGGGACCTTTATTGGGAGTTCTCCCACGCCTGATTGGGGCCGCTCAATTGAACAGACAAAAGCCCTGCAATGCGTCCATTGCAGGGCTTTTTGTTGAGCTGTAGCGCCCGGTCAGTTCTGAACGCGAACCGGCTGAACCTTCGGGGCAACGAGTGTCGTGTTGGCACGCTTGGCTTTCGTAAGAGCGGAGCGTTGCATGGATTTGACCTTGTAGCCTGAGAGTGTTCCAACGCTTGCGCTATGCACGCTGTCGCAATGGTTCAAAACTTCATCGTAACAGCTGTTCGGGTAGCCCGGTGTGGTCTGGTTACAATGAGAAATCCAGTTATTGTAGCATTCGCCAAGTGTTGATCCATCACTTGGTGGTGCAGCAAATGCTGCGCTAGCGCCGAATGAAATAGAACCTGCAAGTGCTGCAGTTTTAATAATCGAATTTACAAGTTTCATATCTTTCTCCCAAGTCATTTGCAGTCGTCATTGACTGTGACGCGGAATGTAGCGGCGGAATTCTCCATCTGACGTGTTTTAAATCACACGTTTTCAATTTAGATAAAATTCGATCATTTTTTGGTGAGGAGCGCTTTGCAGTAGCTCATAGCCCGGCAAGAGCGGCCGCGATCACAAGAGCGATGGCTGCGGCAATGGATGGTGCCTGGAAGGAGCCCGTCACGCCATGCAATTGCCCGGCGATCCATGGTCCTGCCGCCTGACCCAGGCCAAAACTGGCTGTCAGGGTTGCCAACATCTGGCGAACTGCGGCCGTCCCGGCCTCTGCCGTCAAACGGCGTCCTTCGGCAAGGCCAAGGGCTGTGATGCCCATAAAGGTTCCGCCCAGAAGCGCTGCTCCGATCAGAAAGATGGCTGGTGAGGTGCTGACCGCTGTCATCGCGACGCCGCCTGCTTCTACTAGGCATGCCAACGCGAAGGCTCGGCGGGCACCGAGTTTGGCGGCGATCAAGTTCCAAACATAGATTGATGGCGCTGCCGACAGACCAACAACCAGCCAGACATAAGGCTCGATGTCTGTCAGGGACGGGGTCGTGCGTGCCATGACCGAAACAAAAGTCGCGGTGATGACATACCCGAATCCAAACAGACCATAAGCGGCAACCAGACGGATGACCGTTGGAGACCAGGTGCGTTGGCCGTCTTCTGGGGTGCGATTGCCATCTGCCGACGCCGTCGGTGAAGCGTTTGATCTTGCCGGAACGAGAACAATGGCCCCGGCCAAAAGGATTGCGATCGCTAGTCCGCTTGCAAGCCATAAGGTTTGCCAGTCCGCAGCGTTGTGATTGAGAGCCGCGATCAGGACAGCGGAGAGGGCAATGCCAATACCAACTCCAGAAAAATGCACTGCAGACAGGGCGCTGTGACCGGCTGTGGTCAGCCGTTCCAATATAAGAGTTGTCGAAAAAACGAGAACAAAGGCGCTGGCCAGGCCACTGATGAAGCGTATCATCATGAAGAACCACACATCACTGGTGAGGGCCATGGCTGCACTCGTCAGAGCACTGAGCGCGAGCCCAGCAAGGAACCAGGTTCTGGGTGTTCCGCCCAAAAAACGGGATGCGCCAATAAGAGCGCCAGTCAGATAACCGAGAAAATTCGCAGATGCGATCAGTCCGGCCGCACTCGGCGTCAGCGGGATGCCCTCGGCCATGGAGGGGAGAATCGGGGTGTAGACGAACCGTCCAATGCCCATGGCCGCGGCCAGTGCCAGCAACCCACCAAGCGCGAGGCAAACCGAACTCCAAAAGGACTGTTTCATGGAATGATGTCTTGTGTCTGGAACGGCGGGCGGAAATATCCAAAATTGGTTGTAGATGCCGGTTTATGGCCCTGCAAGCCTCCATCTGAAAGGGGGGCAAGATTGTGTCTAATCAAATTGTCTGGTGTGCAGATAAGTATTATTAACAGTTAAAACAAATATTCGCGGCACTGAACGTGCGTAAAAGCGACATGGTTTCACTTCGGAAATTTCTTATTCATTGTTCGTTCGTAGTGTTGGCAGGCTCACTCGTGAGCACGAAACACTATTAAATTTAAGGCAGGACGAACACATGCGTCTTTTATTGGCTACTGCGACCGCAGCCTTTCTCATGAGCCCCTTGGCCGCTCAGGCCGAGACCGTAAAACTCACGACGCTGGAATGGCCGCCTTACGTGATGGCTGATGCCAGCGGTCCGAGCTCGGACGCTGTCAAGGCAGCGTTTGAAAAGGCAGGAATTTCCGCTGAAGTAGCTGTTTTCCCTTGGAACCGGGCGATCAACCTGGCGCAAAAGGACCCTGAGTGGATCGGCGTTTACCCTGAGTATTATGCCGAAGACAGCGATGCGGAAAAGGGTGGCGACCGTTGCCTGTTTTCAAAGTCTTTCGGTGTTAGCCCGGTTGGGTTCGTTCAACGCAAGGATTCAGACTTCTCCTGGTCGTCCCATGACGATTTGAAAGCGCACAAGATCGGCGTTGTTCGGGGATACAACAATGAAGAGAAGTTCGACAGCATGGTGGCAGCTGGCGACATCGCGGTAGAGGAAGCTGACGACGATTCGCAGAACATTCTGAAAGTCGCGGGCGGCCGTTCTGCTGCAGGCGTGATTGACAAGCTGGTTTTTGAGCATCTTGCGCAGAACGATCCGGCTGTTGCCAAGGTTGCCGGTGATCTGAAGTTCAACGACAATCTGCTCATTGAACACGGTCTTTTCATCTGCTTCGAAAACTCCGATGCCGGAAAGGCCGCGCGGGACAAGTTCAACTCCGCTCTCTGACGAGCGCCAAAGAGCTCACTAAAACATGGAAGGCGCGGCACGCTGCGCTTTCCAGACAGTTCCGATTACCCGCGGTGTAATACGGATCATAACCGAGAGAATTTAATGCGCTGCGCATTGGCCTTAAGTGCCTTGATCATTGCAACGTCTTCGCTGTCCTTTGCGTCTGACACGCTGAGGCTGACCACGCTTCACTGGCCGCCGTACGTAGAAGCGACTGGCGAGGGACCGAATACCAACACGGTGCGGTCAACGTTTGCGAAGGCTGGGATAGAAGTTGATGTTCAACTGTTTCCCTGGAACCGCGCAATCATGCTTGCCGCTGATGACCCGAACTGGATCGGTGTTTATCCAGAGTATTATTCGGCTGACATAGACGCGGAAGCCGACGGAGACCGGTGCCTGTTTTCAAAACCTTTCGGCGAAAGCCCGGTTGGGTTTCTGACACCATTAAACAGCTCTTTCGACTGGGAAACGCACGATGACTTGCGATCCTTCGTCATCGGCGTGGTTCGAGGCTATGTGAATGAAGCAAAGCTCGATCAGATGATCGCAGACGGGGACATCATCGGAGAACTGGCTGAAAACGACACACAGAATATCTTGAAGGTCGCCGCTCGGCGGGCTGATGCCATTGTGATCGACAAAAATGTCTTCAACTATTTGAAGGCCGAAGACGCTGGTGTGGCCTTTGTGGCGGATAGTTTGCAGTTTCACGAAAAGCTGCTGATCAACCACAGTCTTTATGTGTGTTTTGAGAACTCACCAGCCGGCCGTGAGGCGAGGGAGCTGTTCAATCGTCATCTCACAACGTCGGGTGACAAGGGTCAATCCGACCCTGGTTTACCGAATACGCAATGACAACTTGAAACCGGCTTTGGGGGCATGACCTCAGGAACAAAGTAGAATAAGCGTTGCATTAGCTCAGTGGTGAACGCCAGCCAGCCGCAACTGCTTCTTCTTCGGAGCAGAACCATCGTTCTCCCGCAGCCTCGTTGATTCGTGTCCGGCTGTAGTGCGGTGACCAGGGTGTGTGGTAGATCCGTCCGCGCGCCGAAATGTTCCCCTTGATTGGACAGCCTGCCGGTGCTTTTGACCCTGCAACTTGCCATTTTTGCTGCCTGAAGTCCCAAGGAGCTTCAGCAATGCCCGCCCAAAGACCTGCGCCATTCAGCCGAGCCATTTCCTGTTCGGTCCGATAGGCATCAGAGTATCGCAAGAACGCATATGCCTGACCATCTGCGACCATGGCTTTGTTCAGGTTCTTGTTGCCGGAAAAACAGGTGGCGAGTTTCCGGTCGTAGGCGTCGGTTTCATTTCCCCTGCACGTGACATCACCCTGCTTTATCAGCGATTGCAGGTGCTCTTTGGCGGTTAGGCCGCATCGATAGCTTTTACCCGCAGACGTGAGGCAGGTTTGGGCGAGTTCGGGTGCATCAATTCCTTCAAGGCGGACCCGCTCTCCGTTCACAACGAGCGTATCTCCGTCAACAACCCGAACGTCAGCCGCCTGGATCTGTTGGGGCTGCGACGCAGCGATAATCGTAAAAGCAAACAGCCACAGGGCTGGCCTCACCGCGCCAGGATAAACACTGCCCATCTTGGAAAAACTCAACGAATCAAATGGTGTAACAGGCGGATTCTTGCCCTGAGCGCACCGCTAGAACAACTAAACTAACCGCCAGGTCGGCCGATGTCTGTGGATGGACGCGGGCGCATCTGAAGTGTGAAGTGTCTGTCTTCGGGCTTCCTTAACGGAAGATGTGGTTACGTACCGTGTCGATTTGTACGTCGAACGGAACCACACATGATTGAGAAACTGGAACGGGCCCTGGCGCTTGGGGCGGCTTGCTGGAAAGTGTTGCTCCTTGACAAGGAGATGCTCTTGTTTCCGATCATGAGCGCCTTGGCACTTGCTCTTGTGATTGGGTCCGGAGGCTGGGCGATTTACACGACGCCCGAACTTCAAGCTTTCTTCCAGAGCATCTTCGACAGCGAGCAGCCGGATCAGGATCCTCGGTTCTGGGCGCTGATGTTCGTTTTCCTGTTCATCAATTACTTCATCATGATCTTTTTCAACGCGGCGCTTCTTGGCTGTGCCCTGATCCGGTTCGCCGGGGGAGATCCGACGGTCATGGACGGTCTCAGCCTGTCCATGCGCCGACTGCCGCAGATCCTGCTTTGGGCCTTGGTGACAGCATTTGTCGGTTGGGTTCTGCAGCTTCTTGAAAGCCGGTTGAAGGGGCTGATGCGCTTTTTCATCAACTTGCTCGGGGCCGGTTGGGCTGTTGCCACGTATTTCGCCGTGCCGATTTTGGTGGTGGATGGTGTCGGTCCGGTGACCGCAATCAAGCGATCAGTTCAAGCCGTTCGAAAAACCTGGGGCGAGGCGCTGGTTGGACATATAGGCTTGGGGGCTTTGAATTTCCTGATTTTGATTGTGGCGATGCCAATCTTGATGCTTGGGATCTTTTCCTTTGAGCAAAACCAGGCTTTGGGCAGTGGTTTGGCCACTGTGGGCGTGACCCTGATCCTCATCGGGTCTGTCGTGGTGACCACGCTCAGCGCCATCTTGCGGGCTGCGCTTTATATCTACGCCGTCGAGGGGGAGATGCCGCTCAACTTCGATTCCCGGTTGATCCGGAACGCATTTCAGCCGGACAAGCGATAAAACAAAGAAAATTTTTCTTTATTTTCAAAACGCGCCTTGCCGAGCGCAGGTGACGAACCTATTTTGCGGCTCAACACGGTACGCGGCCGTTTTGGTCAGCACCGCTGTTCATAGAACACATGAGGAGTTTGCCATGTCTTTTGAATTGCCTGATCTGCCGTATGCTTATGACGCTTTGGCCCCGTATATGTCTGCAGAAACACTCGAGTTTCACCACGACAAGCACCATCAGGCCTATGTCACCAAAGGCAATGAGCTGCTCGCTGGCAGCGGCCTGGAAGGCAAGTCTCTGGAAGACGTCGTGAAAGAAAGCTTCGGCAAAAACGCACCGCTCTTCAACAACGCCGGTCAGCACTACAACCACATCCATTTCTGGAAGTGGATGAAGAAAGACGGTGGCGGCACCTCTCTGCCGGGCGCTCTGGCATCTGCGATCGACAGCGACCTTGGCGGCTACGATAAGTTTCGTGCGGACTTCATTGCAGCTGGCGTCGGCCAGTTCGGTTCTGGCTGGGCATGGCTGGCAGTCAAGGACGGCAAACTGGAAATCATGAAGACCCCGAACGGTGAAAACCCGCTGGTTCACGGCGCAAGCCCGATCCTGGGCTGTGACGTTTGGGAGCATTCCTACTACATCGACTACCGCAACGCGCGTCCGAAGTATCTGGAAGCCTTCATCGACAACATGATCAACTGGGACTACGTCCTGGAGATGTACGAAGCTGCAACGAAGTAAACCTTCGCTTCTGCGATGTTTCCGCCCCCGGCTTCAATCGAGACCGGGGGCTTTTTTGTCTTGGCAGGCGTCTGCGCACTATTTCTTGATAACGGTTGTTAAACTTCAAAGCTTGCAACGCCCGCAACTTTCCGCTCCCCTAGACTTATGCGGCTGCCGGGATGGACGCTCCCACACGCAGATCCGCTTGAGCAAAGCTGAGACCTGTCAGTGAGGAGAGGACCATGCGGACCATTTCGAAGTGCATTTCCATTGTTTCGATCGCGATTGCAGCCAGCCTTGGAGCGGCCCAGGCGGACGATGATCCAATTGGTGACCGGCAGGCGATCATGTCGTCCGTTGGTGCAGCTGCTGGCCTTGGCGGCGGCTTGATGAAGGGCGAAATCGCCTATTCGCCTGCTGCCGGAAAAGCGGCCATTGCCGCCATGCGTGCAGCCTCCCTTACTTTTGGAGACTATTTCCCGGATGGATCAAACGCGGGCGACACAGAAGCCGCTCCGGCGATCTGGGACAACCGGGCCGGATTTGATGCCGAGATCGCGAAGTTCGCTGCTGCAACGGGCACTGCGATGGAAGCAGCCGGACGCGCCGGACCAGCCGATCTAGATGCTTTCAAAGCGGCGATGGGGCCAGTCTTCGGGACATGCAAGTCGTGCCATGAAGGGTTCCGGGTCAAGAACTAGGAATTCCGGGATCCATAATTCGGGGTGAGGGGAGAACCGTCATGAGAAAGCTCTTGCTGTTCGTGATCGTGCTTGGCGTTGCTGCGGCGCTCGCAGGCTGGTTTCTCTCCGCCCCAACCCGGTTGGACGAAAACACAGTTGCCAATCTTGGACCCGGCGATCCCGTCAATGGTGAGCTCGTGTTCTGGGCATCTGGATGCAGTTCTTGCCACGCCGCACCTGAAGCGAAAGGCGATGACAAGCTGAAACTCGGTGGTGGGCTGCGTCTTGAAACTCCGTTTGGCGTTTTCGTGGCACCAAATGTCTCGCAAGACCCGAATAATGGTATCGGGAATTGGTCGGTTGCTGATCTGGCAAACGCGATGACACACGGGACATCTCCGGACGGCCGGAATTACTACCCGGCCTTTCCATATGCCTCATACGCCCGGATGGATCTCGCGGACATCAATGATCTCTTCAGCTTCATGAAGACCCTGCCAGCTGTCGGCGGAGATACCGGACCGAATGAACTGGCCTTTCCTTTCAACATCCGGAGGGGCGTCGGGCTTTGGAAACGAATGTTCTTGGACCCGGCTCCGGTTGTTGCGGCACCTGTCGGTGGAGAAGATGTGGATCCCGCAATTTGGGAGCGGGGACGGTATCTCGTGGAAGGCCCGGGCCATTGCGGGGAATGCCATACGCCGCGCGATTTTGCTGGCGGCTTGATCCTTTCCGACTGGTTGGGCGGGGCACCGGCTGCAACGGGTGAGGGGCGGGTGCCGAATATTACCCCTGTCTCGGGGGGATTTGGTAGCTGGAGCGCATCCGACATTGCCTATTACCTGGAAAGTGGATTTACACCGGATTACGATTCTGTGGGTGGGGAGATGGTGCCGATTCAGGAAAACATGGCCCGCCTTCCGGCCTCTGACCGCGAGGCGATCGGGGTTTATTTGAAAGCAATCCCGGCTGTTTCGGGCGCTGCCCAATGATCGCGAGTTGAACTGGACAAGATTTTCCCAAGCATGACTGATTTTACCGTTACGGATGCTGATCCGTCCCGCGAACTTGAAGACGTCAAACGGCTGTTCCGGGCCTATGTGGATTGGCTTGGAATTGATTTGTCGTATCAAGGCTTTGAGGAAGAATTGGCTGCATTGCCTGGCAAATATGTACCGCCCTTAGGGGCGCTGATACTGGCGAAAACGAGCTCTGATGTCTCGATCGGCTGTGTGGCCCTGCGGCCCATGGCTGATGAAGGCATTTGCGAGATGAAACGCTTGTATGTCGCGCCTGAGGGACGAGGAAGCGGGGCCGGCTCCAGCCTGGTGTCCGCCGTTCTCGAACGGGCCAGAAGCGCAGGCTACCGGTATATGCGGCTCGATACACTTCCCACCATGGAAGGCGCTATCCGTTTGTACAAGGCTGCAGGGTTTGTGGAGATCCCGGCATACTATGATACGCCCATTAAAGAGACTGTCTTTCTCCAGTGTACTTTGTAAAACCGCCACCGAATTATGCGGTACCGGCAATGCAGTTTGATGGCTGCATTACCGGTTTTGATTAAGCGTCTTGTACACTGCAGGATCAACCCCGCCGTGGCAGCATTGGGACTTTAGACGGGATGCACTGCGAACACGGCCTCGATTTCCAGCCGGAGATCCGGAGAAAACAGCTCTTTTACAAACACAAGAGAACTGGCCGGCACGTTTTCACCGTAGCGGTCTGTGAGCACCTCTCGGACTTCGGGAATGTCAGCCGGATCCACCGCGAAGATCGCGACCTTGATCAGGTGCTGCAGGGATGTGTTGCAGCTCTCAGCTAGAATGGAGAGTTGGTCCAGAATGGTTTGTGTTTGCTCTGCAGCGCCTTCGGACTGGCTGTTTGAGCCAAAGGCTGTCAGACCCGACGTGTAGAGCGTGTCACCGTGGATCACGGCATGGCTGTATGGCCCGGCCACGGGGCCAAGTTGATCGACGTTTTGGCGAATTGGAAGCATGATTTCTCTCATGATTGCAGCGTCTAACCCGGGAAGCGCTGCGTGATGTAGGTGGTGGCGTTTTGGACAAAAGGGCCAAAGCAGAATGCAATTACGGCGGCAGCCGGCCATGCCAGCCGGAATGCAGACATCCATTGACCAAGGAAAGCGTCGCTCCAGCCGAGATTTATCAGGGTGACCCAGCAGGACATCAGAAACGACAAGAAGAAGGACATCAACGCGGTCGAGATCAGACGATGTCTCATGCGTGTGCCTTGATCGCATCGGCGAAGGTTTTGTCTCCAATTTCTCCAAGCGCTTCGATGTGCCTTACTTCCGTAAGGTTTTGGGCGAGATAGGCTTTCGTGTGGTTAGCCTCGAAATGTGCGGCCAAGGCTTCGGGATTGGTCCAGCACTCCCACAACGTGAATTTTGTTGGTTCTTTCAGGTTCTGGCGAATTTCAAACAAGATGCAGCCTGGTTCTTCGCGCGTTTGCGCAACCAGCTTCTGAAGCTCGGATTCTACCTGCTCAAGCTTCGAGCCTTCGGTCATTTCGATACCGGCGCTGATAAAGTAGTGGCTCATGATCATCTCCTGATCTGTTTGGGGACAGGGGAGGTATATGAATTTCATTTTTCATGATAAATACCGATTATCGACAATTTAAATTCCAAAAATGTAATCATGTTGGATGATATTGCGCTCTTTGTACACGTCGCCCAAGCCCGCAGCTTAACGGGTGCTGGCACAGCGCTGGGCCTGCCGGCTGCGACCGTCACCAGGCGATTGCAACGATTGGAGCACAAACTCGGGCATCAACTGGTTCATCGCTCGGCCCGCAAATTCGGACTGACTTCTGAAGGCGAAGCCTATTTTCAGGCCTTTGCCGGGATCGTGGAGCAGGCGGAGGTCACTGCGCGCAACTTGAGCGCCGAGATGCACGAACTCAGTGGGCCCCTCGTTGTGGCTGCGCCAACCAATATTTCTGTTGGGGCCCTGCAGCCAATGTGGACCGCCTTCATGCGGCAGTATCCAGGCATTCGTTTGGACTTGCGACTGAGCAATTTCAACATCGACCTGTTGGATGAGCGAATTGATCTTGCCCTGAGAATTGGCCCGCAGCAGGATCAGCGTCTTTATCAAAGAAAGATTGGATCCATTTCGACAGCGGTGATGGCAGCCCCATCCTATCTTGAGGGGTGCAACATGCCGGAAAGGCCAGACGATCTCGAGCAGCATGCCATCATCGCCGTCCGAACGATCCCGGCCTGGCGGTTGCGCCACAGGTTGACTGGCAGCACTTCCGAGTTGCATCTCAAGGGAGATGTGATTGTTGATGATATCGCGCTCGTCCGTCAGTTTGCAGAGGACGGCTTTGGCGTGTGTCTATTGAGTGTTACTGAAGCTGCTGAGCCGCTAGAGCAGGGCCGACTAAAACTTCTTTTACCAGACTGGCAGGGTCAGCAACGGGATATTTACGCTGTCTGGCCAACCGGTAGGCTCTTGAGCGCGCGTGCAAAGTGTCTGCGGGAATTTATGCGGACCTATCTGGCCGAACGACCTGTGTTTCAAGGACAGCTGCCGACAGTACCAACTTTGACTTAAGCGGTCAGATCATGCCGCACCAGAGAATTGATTGTGCACATGTTCCGGCAACACCAGGACACAACAGCGCGGCAGATCAGCTGATCATATCAGGCTGTGTGGGGCTGGCAGCGATAGTAGGGCTGATAGTCGATGTAACCGCTCATCAGGGTCAGGAAAGCCTGACATTCGTCCCGCGTCTTAAAACAGGCTGTCCGGGCGACCGGGAAAGGCTCCCCCCAGTTCGCAGCGCGGCCGCCGGCAATCCCTTTCCAACCGCTGCCCTGAAACGTGCGGCAGTCATACTGAGTTCCGGATACGACCGGAATGCTGCCACGGTCGGTATTATAGGTCGGTGCAAAAAGAATATCTGAAGGCGACTGGATCTGGCAGGCACTTAGGGCGAATGCGAGAGTGCCAACCGCAATAAGTCCAAGGCGGTTTCCGGCATTTCGAGTTTTACTCACAAAATTCGGCATAAAGACCTCTGGCAATCGCGGACGGCATCTCTGTTCAGAGATGTCTTTCAAATCAGAGTTCCGTCGTACAAACATCTGGTCGAAACGTCAAAAGCTATTGTGGCGCAAAATCCGATATGACCAGATTGTTGGCCTTCTGAAATACGACAACGGACCGATGGCTTTGCCACCGGTCCGTTCAAGAGAAAGGCAGATCTTCCAAAAGGGATGAATTCTGCGGAGTGGTTCGAGTTTATCAGGTCAGCCAGTCGGACGGCGGAACGTTGAAGTCGAACGGATTGTCCAGTCCCTGATCCACGTCATCCCATGCCTGGTAGTGACCGTCTTCCTGCAGCTGGAGGAAAATCGCTTCCAGCTGAGCGTTCAGGATTTCCATACCGCCCCAAGCATCTCCCATGCCGGCAGCAAATTTCTGGATCTCGTTGTAGAGCCCGTCCGGAATTTGGTTGAAGTCGATTTGGTCCTGGTCGGAGAACATAAAGAACAGCTCGTCTTCAAACTCATAAAAACGCTCGGCGCCATTCATGTAGACGATTTCGCCTTCAAACATCACCGACAGTGTCATTTCATACATGCCGAAATCGTTCAGCTCGAGCTCAATGCCGAGTTCGAAGGCCATTTCGAATTCTTCAATGCCGTAATCGAAGGCCTCGCCATAGATTTCAAGCGCCTGCTCGTATCCGAACGCAGTCATGATCGGGTTGCCGTTGGCGTCGAAGGCTTCAGCCTGGATTGTCATCCCGGTTTCGAAAGCCATCTCGACATAGAGCTCCCGGAAGGCATTGTCGTAGAAACTGCCTTCAAATTCATGCGCAATGCCAGCCTGATATTCCACCGCGACTTCTTGGCCATTGAAATTGATGGTCTTGATTTCTGTCGTTCGTTCTTCGGCCAGCGTGAGGATGTTAATTTGTCCGTACTCTGTGGTGTACGTGTAGTTTTCCATCTCGAGGCTGAAGTTTACCTGCTGCTCGCCGGAGCCTGCCTGGACATCGACCTGGGAACTGAGACCGCCCTGCGGCCCTTCTGAAAGGTTGCCAGTCGGAAGATTGTCTTTACCGTCCAGATTGTAGGGGTCCAGGTTCAAGAACGGCAGATCGTTGAACTCGACCGGACTTGTCGAAACATCCAATGCGTCCGGCACCGTCCAGCCGAATTCATCCAGATCGTTCATAAAGGGAGAGGTGTTGGTGGTTCCGTTCTGATCACCCGGCGGCCCAGCCGGGATATAGAGGTCTATCGGCATGACTGGCGCAGTGTTGACTGAAAACGGCAGGGGATGGGTAGGCTGGTAAGTCATTGTATTGCTCCTCCGCAAGGACCATCGTTTTGGACACTGTTGTCCGGTGGTGGCGGTTACGATTTGGTCGTGATCGGAGAAGATTTCAAATTAAACTGTCGTCATTAAATGCTTGTAATATTAATATTATTCTTCAAGATCTCTAATCTATATTTCGTTATCCGAATAAATATTCTGAAGAAATATTGGAGAAGAATTGTTGTTATTTGAACGGAAGGAAAAATGCCGGCGCGAGCGGCGCCGGTATGTTTCATAAGTCTCGGATGTTGACTAGAGCATCGGGCGTTTTGTTAGACGCACCCAAAGATGCTCGGCTCCTTTCGAAACGATCAGCTTTAGGCGCTCAATCGATTTTGATTAAGCGCCCGCTGATCTAGTTGACTGTAATCCAGCGCAGCATCAGGAAATTATCGGCCCGCTGGGTCAGATCGACCGTGTCCTTGGAGCCCCACAGCAGGGGCTGGATGTGGAGCGGCACGTAGACCACATCGTTGCGGACAGTGAGAGCGATCTCATCCAGCATTTGCTGCCTCTTGGCCGGATCAATCTCCCGCTGGATTTGCGGCAAGAGCGCATCCACCTCGGGGTTTGAGTAGCCGCCGAAGTTCCAGCTGCCGAGCTTCTTCTCATCATTTCTTGAAGTGACGAGGAACCGGATTGGGTGTTCGGCGTCGAACGTTCCGGGTGACCAACCCAGGAGATACATGTCGAAATTGCCAGAGCGGAGTTCTGGCCAGTAGCTGCGTACCGGCATGGCATTCAACTCGGCGCGCATGCCTGCCTGCGTCAGCATCGCCGCCATTGCCTTGCATAGCGCTTCATCATTGATGTAGCGATCGTTTGGGCACATCAGTCCAAAAGAGAAGCCATCCGGATAACCAGCGTCTGCCAGCAAGGCCTTGGCAGCAGCTGGGTCATAGCCAAACCGGTCTGATGCTGCGGAGCTGTATCCTTTCATTTGCGGGCTGACGAGTTGCGTTGCCAATTCCGAGCTGCCGCGCATGATCTTGTCGATCATGGCTTCGTTATTGATCGCCATTTGCACCGCTTTGCGAACCCGAACGTCCTGGAAGGGGTTTTTGCCGGTCGTTTCCTTTGAATACTTCAAGGTGTCGTGGGCGTGCCCGAAGCCGAGCATGATGACCCGGGCTTCAATGCCCTGATGCAGTTTCAGTCCTTGCTGATTGGCAACCCGATTGACGTCCTGAACCGGAACCGGATTGATCAGATCGACTTGACCGGAGAGCAGTCCAGAAACGGCCGTCGCCGGATTGGCGATTGGCAAGAAGGTGGCCTTGGTGAGATTGTGCTCCTTGGTATCCCACCAACCATCAAACGGTTCCAGCACGGTCTCGACGCCGGGTTGCCGGCTGACGACCTTGAACGGCCCCGTGCCGTTTGTGTTCAGCGTGGCGTAAGTTTCTGCATCCTTCGCGGGAAGGGCGGCATCATTTGCTTCGGCCCAATCCTTGTCGAGGATCATGAAGTTTGCGATGGAATCGGGAAAGATCGGGTCGGGGGCGTGGGTCAGGAAATCGACCGTAAAGTCATCGACGACTTCAACGCTCTTTACCGGAGCAAACCAGGAGGCGGTGTCCGAGGCCTCGGATGAAGCGCGTTGGTAGGAGAACAACACGTCTTCAGCGGTAAACTCAGCCCCATCATGAAACTTCACGCCTTTGCGCAAGTTAAAGCGCCATCCGTCCGTTCCGATTGGCTCCCAGCTTTCGGCAAGGGACCCCTCGATGTCCATGGACTTGCCGCGCCTGACAAGACCTTCATAGACATTGTTCAAGAACCCGAGCACCGGGGCGGAGTTGACTGCATGCGGGTCCATCGTCTGCGGATCGGTCGGTGACGACCAGCGCAGTTCAGCAGCCTGGGTCACCGAGGCAGACGTGAGAAGGGCGGCTGTCAGCGTGAAACCTGCGGTGCGCCGAAGCCATCTGGACGATGTACGGGTCATGATATCCCTGCTTGTCATTATGAAGTCACTCCGACCACACTAAGCGACTTCACGGCCAAAGAAAAACCGGATCCGTTTCCGGACCCGGTAATAGTTTCACAAGACTGTGAAGGGGTTTACGCCTTGCCGGTCACTTGAAGCGCAAAGGCTTGCACGAGAGCAACTTCCTTCAGCCGGTCAAAACGTCCCGATGCCCCGCCATGTCCGGCGTCCATATTGGTTTTGAGCATTACGAGACTGTCACCGGTCTTTGTCGCCCGGAGTTTGGCAACCCACTTGGCCGGTTCCCAGTAGGTCACACGCGGGTCGGTCAGACCTGCAAGGGCGAAGATCGGCGGGTAGTCCTTGGCTTCGACATTGTCATAAGGCGAATACGAAGCGATGTACTCATAGGCGCCCTTGTCGGTGATGGGGTTGCCCCACTCAGGCCATTCCGGCGGGGTGAGGGGCAACGTGTCATCCAGCATGGTTGCCAGCACATCGACAAACGGGACTTCAGCAACGATGCCGCCGAATTTCTCCGGCGCCATGTTCGAGATCGCACCCATCAGCATACCGCCGGCCGATCCGCCCTGCGCAATGATCTTCTCGTGGCTTGTGAAGCCGTCCTTGACCAGATGATCTGCCGCCGCGATGAAATCTGTGAAGGTGTTCTTCTTATTCTCTCGCCGTCCGGCCTTGTACCAGCCGAAGCCTTTTTCCTTGCCGCCGCGGATATGGGCAATGGCATAGACAAACCCGCGATCGACCAGCGAAAGACTGTTCGTGTTGAAGCTGGCCGGGATGGAAATGCCATAAGACCCATAGCCATAGAGCAAGAGTGGGGCCGAGCCGTCCAGCGGTGTGTCTTTCCGGTAGAGAATTGAGACCGGTACCGTTTCGCCGTCAGCCGCCGGTGCCATCAAGCGCCGGGTGACGTAGTCATCGGCCTTATGGCCGGAGGGCACTTCCTGTTCCTTGCGTAAGGTGCGTTCGCCTGTTGCGACGTTGTAGTCGAACGTTTGTGACGGCGTCGTCATTGATGAATAGGAAAAGCGGATGGTCTCGGTGTCGAATTCATAACCGCCAGACAATCCCAGCGAATAAGCTTCCTCGTCGAAGGCGACATAATGTTCGTTGCCGTCTGCAAGGTTGCGGATGACGATCCGCGGCAAGCCATCTTCCCGCTCTAAACGGGTCATGAATGTCTTGTAGACACAGTGGGACAGGATCAGGCACCCGGCCTTGTGCGGCACCAGATCGCGCCAGTTTTCCCGACCTGGTGTGGCTTTCGGAGCCGTCACGATCTTGAAGTCTTCCGCACCGTCGGCATTGGTCAGGATGTAAAGCGTGTCGCCGTGGTCATCGACGGAATACTCGATGCCGGTTTCGCGAGCAGCGATCAGGGCGGGCGCTGTTGTGGGCTGATCCGCCGGGATCATCCAGATTTCGGACGTCTCGTGATCATGAATGTCGATGACAATCGTGTTGCCGGACTGCGTTTTGCCAACACCCATAAAGAAGCCAGGGTCTTTTTCTTCGTAGACGAGCACATCTGTTGCTGGGTCCGTACCAATTTCATGGCGGAAAAGTTTGGACGGCCGGTGATTGGCATCAAGGCGGATATAAAAGACGTATTTGCTCTCCGCGCAGAAAACACCGCCGCCGCTCGTGTCTTCGATGACGTAACCGGTGTCTTCACCTGTCTCTAGATTGCGGAACTGGAGGGAGTAATACTCAGACCCCTTGTCGTCGTAGGCCCAGGCCAACAGCTTATGGTCCGTGGAATGGCTGGCGCCGCCGATCTTGAAATAGGCTTTGCCGTCGGCTTCCTTGTCACCATCCAGCAAGATAGTCTCTTCACCACCATCGCGCGGTGTTCGGTAGAAGATCGGCTGCTGTCCGCCCGTCATGTATTTCAGGCTGTAGGCATAAGGGCCATCAGGGGAGGGAACCGCGCTGTCATCTTCCTTGATGCGGCCTCGCATTTCGGAAAACAACGTTTCCTGCAACGCTTTCGTCGGCGCCATTTGCGCCTCGTGATAGGCGTTTTCCGCCTCAAGATACGCCCGGATGTCGGCATTGAGGACACTGGGGTCTTTCATGACCTCCTGCCAATTGTCGGCCCGCAGCCAACTGTAGGCGTCATTCCGGACAATGCCGTGGGTTTCGATTTGGACGGGGCGCGCTTCAGCGCGTGGAGGGAGCGTGTCGTTTTTCATGAAATCGGAGGTAAGGTGTTTGCCCGGTCAAGGCAAGGGCGATCAAGCGTGGCCTATGTCCTGCCACATCACCTGTATTTCACGCGATCGGGAAACGCACTCAGATCGAGCCTGTCCACTACTGGGCTTGTTTTTCCGATGAAGAGGATCGATTCGTTTGCCTTGATCTCGTTGATAGAAACTTCCGAGGGGGATTTGCCGTTCAGCAGGATTTCTGCCGCCAACTCCGCAGCAGCTTCGCCGCGCTGCCAATACGCTTCGCCAAAGGCCAAAGAAACACCATGGTCCACCAGCGCCGGGGACGCTGTCACACTCACGATGTTTGGCGGCAATATTTGCTTCAAAAGATAAGCTTTCTGTACGAACGATGATGTCGAGGTGACATAAACAACATCTGCGGCTTCCAACTGTGACCTCATCAGTTCCACATGCAATTCGGCATCTTCCACATCGGGAATGAACCGCACACGCAGTGTTTGTTTTTCCAAAACATCCGCGACATTTGTGACCTTATCAGCTTCTGTGGTGGAGTTGGGTTCTCTTGGATCGAATAACACCGCAATGGTTTCATACGGGTAGACCTGCTCCAGCAACTGCAAGATGACTTCTGCGGAGAGGGATTGTTTGACGCCCGTCGCGCCGCGCGTTGGCATATGCATCGACAGCGTGATGTTATTGCCGATCGGATCAGACACGATGTTAAAAACCACCGGAACATTGCCCACCCCGAAATTGAGAAGGGTGTTGGTTGCAGTTGTTCCGAAGGTGTAGATAAGGTTTCTCTTTTCAAGATCGGACCGATTGGCCCTCAAGAAGCCTGCAAGATTGGTTTCACTCCGCCCGGCGTCGAAATGATGGAACTTTGCCTTTATGCCGAGCTCGCTCAGCCGCGACAAAAAACCTTGTTCGGCTGGGGTCATTCCACGCCACGTGATTATCTGGATGTCCTGTTGATCAGAGGCGGAAGACCCGCCACTAGGGAACGCCAAGCATAGGAACGACGCCATCAGTAATAATGTCAGGGTCTTTTCGATAATACGAAACACGTCTTCCCGCTTGTCAGATAGCTTTCAAGGTTTTGGTCGGGTGTATGCAGGTTGTCGGCGCAATCCTATTTCACAAAGTCTTATGAATCCATTTCATTAAACTTAGCTTTTTGCGACTTATGTCTCTGAAATATTAGGTATATTTGCCGATACTGGCTATCTTTATGAGCCCGGCATTCAAATTTGGCTCGCAGAACTCCGGCCTTGATAGGTCGGTGCTTTCGATTGAGGGGCATCTGAAACTGTTGAACAGTTCAGACAGCCGCTGCGAGGCGACGCTTACCCTTCATCAAAATGAAAATCATGATGGTGATGTTGAGGAAGTTCCAGGCGATGCCATTCAAAAATGCCGCCTGGTAGGATCCGGTTAGGTCGTAGATCCACCCGGACAGCCATCCTCCAAGTGCCATGCCGAGAATAGTCCCCATAATGACGAGCCCGACCCGTTGTCCGGCCTCACGGGCAGGAAGGTATTCGCGGACAATTACGGCATAGCTCGGGACGATCCCGCCCTGGCTCAGCCCAAAGATCAGGGACACCAGATAAAGGGATGCAAGCCCGTTGAAAGGTATGAACAAGAACAGGGCAGCACATTGCAGGACTGAGCCGATCAGCAGGGTTCGAACGCCGCCGATCTTGTCGGCCAATACACCCGATACCAGCCGGCTGGCAACGCCTGCGGCTGTCATGATTGCGATCATTTCAGCACCCGGCGCAACACCATATCCTAGGTCGACGCAGTAGGCGACGATGTGGACTTGGGGCATGGCCATGGCGACACAACAGCCCAACGCTGCCACAAACAGCAGCATCTGCAGCGCTTGCGGCGACAATCCTGCAGAAGCCTGGTGGAAACCGGAGGGAGAAGGGGCTGTGCTAAACGCCGATTTTGGGGGCCTTCTGCGCAGCGCCAATGCGAGCGGGATCATCGTGACGAGACAAATGAAAGCGATGAGCAAGTAGGTGTCGCGCCAGTCTCCCGTGCCGAGATTCCATTTGATCAAGGATGGCCAGAGCACACCGGCCAAATAGTTGCCGCAGGCGGCACACGCAACAGCCAAACCACGCCGTTTGACGAACCAGTGAGAGACATCAGCCACGAGCGGGCCGAAGGTTGCCGAGGTTCCAAGGCCGATCAGCAGTCCTTGTGCGAGCGAAAACACCCAGATGTTCGGTGCGACAGCCGCGAGTGCGAAACCTGCGCCGAGACTAAGGGCTGAAGCTATGACCGGCAAGACAATGCCGTACCTGTCGACAACCCGTCCGAGAAGGTAATTGCCAAGACCAAAGCCGATCATCGTCAGCGTGTAGGGAAGGGCAGATCCGGCCCGGTCAATGCCAAAGTCCACTTGGACAGCCGGCATGATAATCACCACCGCCCACATTCCCGCGCCACCAAGCGTGCTCAGCAGGATCGAGACAGCCAGGCGAAACCAGGCGTATGACCCATCGGGCGCAAAAGGATCGTTAGTGGCGGTGGCAGACATTGGCAATTCTCAAGGAAGACTTGCCGGAATGACTATCAGGTCAGGTCCTTTGCGGCCAATGAATATCCTTGAAGCGATCGACAAGCAGCGTGAATGGATCCCCGGAACTGTTTTGGCTTACGTCACCCAGCGTTGATATCGCTCGCGCACATTTGTGTCTGTTCGCCGTTTTCAAGTTCAAACACTGCGCAATCTGCTTCTGTTTGTGCGCCCGGGATATGCCTCGCGACAGGGGCTGTGAGCGCTTTCTGGCCTAAACTCCCAACTTTTCCATCCTTGAATCCGACCATATGCAGGACCCTGCGATTGTTGGATGGCAGTATGATGAAGGGTAGGACTTGAGCATCGGCTTTGACCGTTGCGCTCAGGTTTTGCTCTCGCGCGCCAATCTTGTGATTTGAAAATCCACGGAGCGCGTGTGCCAGCTCCAGTTTATTTCCTTGCCAGCGTGCGATTTGCAATGTTCCGCCAATGTGCGGCGTTTCCACAAAGGCGATCTGCTTTTGTCCGGTCCCGAGATAATCCGCGATCCCGGCGATGTTGAGCCAGCGGTTCGTTCGGCCGATGGGCCGGGAACTTGCAAGTTCAACCAATTGATCGCCTTGAAGCCCAAAAACAGCCACACTCGCACCAGCTGACAGAAAGGCGCGGATAGTCACGATTTCCGGCTTACCGTCGCCGTTCAGATCAACAATTCGCGGTGTGCGATCTTCAAACACCTGGTCTTGTGGCAGAGTGACGGCGTAAGCTTTCCCGCCGACTTTGAGATGCAGCGATCCGCCCTCAATCCCATCGCCCAAAATCGCATGACCATATCGATCCGTGGGGGCGCCGTACCAAGCGGCATAGGTCGTTCCATTGTGGTGAAGTTTTGCGACGTATCCGTCCGGCAACCGATCCTGTGCTGCAACGCTATCCTTTATTGCCAGGGCGCCAATCAGCACCGCCGGCAGCATCAGGAGTTTCAAGCAAGCCGTCACCGTCATCACATATCCTTTGCGAGCCAAGAAAAGAAGCCGTTGGCTAGCGGAGCCAAGCTGTTTGCTTCCATTTTCCTGACGGTACTCACGTGGAGATGTTTGTGGGGTAAATCCTGCGTTACGCGCGGTTTATTGCAGGTAGCTGTCGACGATCTGCCAATATCTTGGATCCCGCCAAACCTTTGAAACAGCCTTTGACAAGCGGGCTTTCAGGGCGGGGGACACAGACTTGTTGGCGGCCAGCCATTGCACGCCGTGCGAAAGTGGGGCTCCGACCTGAAGGCGTGTGTGATCGAAACCCTGTTTTCGAGTGATGTAACTTGCGCGCATAGAAATGGTGTACCAGGCATCGACCCGTCCGGCCTGGAGCATCCGGGCCATCTGTTCTGCGGTGGCAATCTCGGTCAGGTTTGTCAGGCCATTTCGCCGTAAGATACGGGCTCTCTGGCTGCCCAGATGTACTCCGATGACCTTGTTGTCTGCCAGCGCCTGTTCAAAGCTGTCGATTTGCTCATCGAGGGTGATGAAGGCGCTTTCCGTATAAATCAGAGGGGCAATGTACTTCAGTTTTGCGCTGCGTTTTCGCGTGTAGGCCAGGGAAAAAATGAGAGACCCCGGCGTGTTTTCGACGAGTACCTGCGCCCGTTTCCAAGGTGCAAACCGGATATCGAGTTCGATATCCGCCTCTTTCGCGACCAGTTCCATGATCTCAACGGCGATGCCCCGTTCCTCGGAATTAATCGACAAGGGGGGAAGAAACCCAGTGTAGGCGATGATCTTGTCTTGGCTTCGGGCCCCTGCGGTGAAGGCAGCGTATAAGCTTGCCCCCAACAGGACATGTCCCAGTATCCGAAGAATAGGCAAGGTGTTTCCCCTGAAAGTGCGGCGAGTTATCAGGGGAAATACCAGTGTTATGTTAAAGGAGGCCTAAAGTCCCGCAAAGAAATGTCATGAATGAGTTCAATGGTTTGGGCTTCCATAATGTCTCGCTGAAAGCCGCCATTTGCCGCAACGAAACTTTGCGGCATTACTCTGTTGGCTCAAAGGACATCGCGTGGCCGTTCAGGCAATAGCGCAGTCCTGTTGGCGGCGGGCCGTCTGGAAAGACATGCCCAAGATGTGCGTCGCATTTGTTGCATCTGATTTCCGTACGGATCATGCCGTGGGACCGGTCCTCAATCTCGCGTATCGCACCAGGATGTGCTGCTTCGAAGAAGCTTGGCCAGCCACAGCCCGCATCAAACTTGGTGTCCGAATGGAAAAGCTCGGCACCGCAGCAGACGCAATCGTAGCGGCCGGCGTTGAAGCTGTTCCAGTAGGGGCCCGTATAGGGGCGTTCCGTGCCCGATTGACGGGTGACATAAAACTGCTCGGGCGTGAGCTGCGCCATCCATTCAGCCGTTGATTTTTTGATTTTTGTGTCGGTGTCGTCGCTCATTGTCTTTTCCTAGCTTTGTACCGACTAAGAAATAAGAAAATCACTGGAACAGGCAAGAGGCGCAAGCTCATCCGCCAAGGACGCTCATTGAGAATTTGACACGGTTTCCGCCTTCCTGACGGGCCTGAAAAACACAAGATTCTGAAGCAGCTAACAGAAACTCTGAGCTTTCCGCGACGCCTTTGTGTTCGGCAACTGCGCAGGCTGTACCGACCGAAGCGGTAACGACACCGTTATGAGCTGTGTTCCCAGGGTTGGGGATCCCCAAGTCTTGAATCGCGACTTGTATGTAGGCGCTGATGGTTTCTGCGCCCATTTCGTGTGTTCGAGGCAAAAGCAATGCGAACTCCGACATCGCAATCCGGGCGGCAACGTCGGCGGGCCGCCGCGCGGTGTCTTTCAGAACGTCTGCCACTTTCGACACGCAGTCGTCTGCAGCGCTCTGCCCGTACTGGTCGGAAATCGCGTCAAACTTGTCGACCGAAACCTTGATAAGGGTTGTGTGAGTGTTTTCGCGCAGCGCGATTGCCCACTCCCGGTTTAACGTGTCTTCGAAAGCGCGGCGATTGAAGAGACCGGTCAAGGGGTCCGTCTGCGTGGCCGCTTCCAGCAGCCCTTCGAGTTCCTTTTGCCGCGCAATGCTCCGAAAGAAGACCGCAAAAGCGGCCGGTTCTCCGCCTTGTTCTATGAGGTGCGTTGTCACTTCGGCCCAAACAAGTGAACCATGTGTCGAGCGAAGCTGCAGGTCGGCATGGGGCAAGCTGACGTCTGGTGTTGCTGATCCAGACAAAATCTTGTGAAGCGTCTCCGCCTCCGGATTGGGAGGGCCAAGGTAGACGAGGTCACTTAAATGTTCCGACAACTTTTCGGAGTCCCAGCCAAACAAACGGGCAGCGGACGGTGAGGCATACTCCAAAGTTCCGGTGAGGCCCAGCTGAAGGATTGCGTCGCCGCTGAGAGACAAAAGTGTTTCGAAATTCAAATTGCTCGGCTGTGAAGCAGCAGCTCCGGACGCTGTCCCCCCATTTTGGTCCAAAGCCATGCGTTGCCTCGCTTAATTTTGCCGCTGAAACCACCGCGACGTTTCTTAAAGTGAACGGTATTAGGGGCGTGAAATCAAGAGGCTTACGGTATTAGGGGATTGTTCGCTGATCTACTGCGCGATCCAGCACGCAGTCCCGTAGAAATCATTGTTTACGTATGAGACCAGTTTCATCTTTGGTGTTGCTTTGCGGTGTGAGGCTTCCTGCTGATTTGGTTGGCCGGCGGGCGGGCCAAGGCTGAATGTCGCAAAAAGACAAATGGAATCAATTTTTAAATACTTTTGCACGAAGCTCGCAGCGTCAAGGGAGGCAGCACCCTGGCGTTTAGTAAGGTATTGAATGGTCACGCGTTGTGCCTTGAAGTCCAAAAAACGGGTCCCAATTACGCACCTGACAGTTCCTATCCCGCTATTATGCCCCCCAAAGACATCGATTCGTTCAGCATATCCGCGATGCTCCATCGGCAACCGTAACGAAAGATCAGTATGACGCCCGCAGTTACTGACGAAACCACGCTTCTGGCTGTGCTTGCGCCGTTCGCGGCTGCAGTGGCCGCGCCGTTCTTGACGAAGTGGTTCAAACACAACGCGGCGTGGCCGCTGGCGGTGGTTCCCGCGCTCATCTTTTTGCATTTCACAGGTTTTGTCGCGCCTGTTTCGGAGGGCCAGTCCTTCGTTGCAGCGGTCGCTTGGGCGCCGAGTTACGGTGTGAACTTCTCCATTTATGTCGATGGATTGTCTACGCTTTTTGCGCTTCTGATCTCAGGGATCGGAACCTTCATTATTCTGTATGCCGGTGGCTATCTAAAAGGCCATCCGCAACAAGGCCGGTTCTTTTCGTTCCTGTTTCTTTTCATGGGCGCAATGCTTGGGCTCGTGCTCGGCAACAACCTGATTTCCATGTTTATTTTCTGGGAGTTGACGTCGATCACGTCCTTCCTGTTGATTGGCTTTGACCACCTTCGGGCGGCGTCCAGACGAGCAGCAATCCAGGCCTTGGTGGTGACCGGCGGTGGCGGCTTGATTTTGCTGGCCGGTTTCATCGTCATCATTTCTGCGACCGGTGAAATCGAGATGTCGGTGCTTCTGGCTTCGCCCGATATCATCAAGGACACAGGCCTTTATGTGCCAATTTTCCTGCTGGTACTCGGCGGAGCGTTTACGAAATCAGCCCAGTTTCCGTTTCATTTCTGGCTTCCCAATGCGATGGAAGCGCCGACGCCCGTCTCCGCGTTCCTTCACTCCGCAACGATGGTCAAGGCAGGTGTTTACCTCTTGATGCGCATGCACCCGCTTCTCGGAGACACCGCGCTCTGGACGACGGTGTTGCCGCTCTTTGGCGGTGTCACTTTGTTGGTGGGTACCATTCTGGCCGTGCGTCAGACCGATCTGAAATTGATGCTGGCCTACACAACGGTGGCGTCTCTCGGTCTTCTCGTCATGTTGACCGGCACAAGCCATGAAAAAGCGCTTGAGGGCGCGGTTCTTTATCTATTGGCGCACTCGCTGTTCAAGGGCGCACTATTCATGGTTGCCGGAACCATCGATCACGAAGCCGGCACCCGGGACATTCGATATCTTGGTGGCTTGCGCTCCGCGATGCCGATCACGTTCGGGGCTGCCTGTCTGGCAGGGCTGTCGATGTCAGGACTTCCGCCCTTCATTGGTTTTATCGCCAAGGAAGTTCTTTACTACGGTACATGGGGATGGCCGGACTTTGGTCTCCTAATCACTGTCGTGGCCGTTGTCGGCAACTCATTGATGCTGGTGATCGCAGCGGCCGTTGCGATCAAGCCGTTCTTCGGCCCAGCGGTAGACACTCCGAAACACGCTCATGAGGGGCCGGTGTTGTTGTTTGCCGGTCCGGTGGTGTTGTCTGTGTTGGGGTTCATCCTTGCGGTCATCCCGCACACAACAGGCGTTCTGTTTATAGGCCCAACTCTGTCATCCCTGATTGGGTCTTTCACCGAGATCGATCTGCATCTTTGGCCGACCAAGATCAACGCCCCGTTGATTTTGTCTCTGATCACGATCGGCATGGGGGTTTTCCTGTTTACCCAGCTCGACAAGCTCGGAGCTTTCATAGCTGGAACGCTGACCGCCATCGGTTGGGGACCGGACAAAGGCTTTGACCAGGCAATCGCCGGTATTGTGTCGTTGTCTTCGGCCATTACCAGGGTGGTGCAGGGCGGTAAGATGCAAACCTATATGGCGCTGACATTTCTGGCCGCCGGTGCCGCGGTATTGGTGCCGGGGTATGTTGGTGGCGGATGGCCAGCCATGCCCAAAATGCCCACCTACACGTTCTATGAGTGGAGCATTTTCCTGATCGCGGTGCTCGGTCTGATTTCGGTACTTGTCGCGAAGACGCGTCTGACCGCCATCGTCTCTCTCGGCATCCAGGGCTTTGCCGTTGCCCTGATCTTCCTCCTCTTTGGTGCTCCGGATCTGGCCTTCACACAGTTGATGGTTGAGACGCTGTCGGTGGTTATTCTGGCGCTTGTAATGACCCGCCTGAATCTGTCCCCGCGGGATCATCGCAATGGTGTCTCGACGCTTGTAACCGGCGCTATTTCCGTATCGGTTGGCCTTGGCCTTGGGTTGACCTTGATGGCGATTACACAGCAGCCCTTCGACCGCAGACTGTCGGACTTCTTCACCGAGTACAGCAATTCCATTGCCTACGGCCGGAACATCGTGAACGTCATCCTCGTTGATTTCCGCGGTATTGATACGCTCGGTGAAATCGCGGTGGTTGCCCTGGCCGGGCTTTGTGTCCTCGCGCTGATCCGCGTGCACACGAAAAAGACACTTCCTGAGGACGAGGTCATTGATCCGTCCGATACAGGCGCAAAGAAGGAGGCCGTGTAATGCGTACCGTCATTTTCCGAACCATTGCGCCGTATCTGTCCGCTCTGATGGTGCTGTATTCCATCTTCGTTCTTCTGCGCGGACACAATGAACCGGGCGGCGGTTTCATAGGTGGGCTGATTGCAGCCTCTGCACTCGCGATTTTCGGTATTGCCTGCGGGGTTGCAGCTGTGCGCCGCGCGATCAAGGTGCATCCCATGAGCATCGCCGGCTTTGGCTTGTTCATGGGAGCCGCAGCAGGCGTGATCTCGTTGTTCACCAATCAGCCTTTCATGACCAGCCAGTGGTGGCCGATCGATCTGTTCAATGTCCAGATCAAGCTGTCGACACCGTTGATCTTCGATATTGGCGTCTACCTGGTGGTGGTGGGCGCGATCAGTTCAATTGCGTTGGCGCTGGAAGAAAGGGAGAGCGACTGATGGAAACCGGTCTTTCTATCCTTGTCGGGCTGTTTTTCGCTGTCTCCGTCTACCTCATGCTTTCCAAGCAGCTGGTGAGAATGTTGCTCGGCATCGCGATCCTCGGAAACGCGGTGAACATGTCGATTTTCGTCAATGGCCGTTTGACCCGTGAGGTGCCGCCCGTCATTCCGGAAGGGTTGATGGTGCCAACGGAGGTAATCGCCAATCCGTTACCGCAGGCGCTGGTCCTGACGGCTATTGTGATTTCCTTTTCCTTCTTTGCGTTCCTTCTTGTTCTGGCCTTCCGGGCTTACCAGGAAGTCGGCACGGACGACGTCAACGAAATGCGCGTTGCCGAGCCTGAGAACGACCCGCTTCCGCCGCAAGGGTACTGATCTGACATGGCCAGCACTTATTCTTCTGAAAAAGTCGACTATTCCGCAGCCATGAACCTGGAGCCGGTGGCGGCCGCGGACTGGTTGATCGTTGCGCCGGTTCTGGTTTCGCTGATCGGCGGTGCCGTATGCCTGATGATGCGCAAGAACACAGACGCCCAACCGAAACTGGCGATGCTTTTCCTGGCGCTTCTCGTTCTGGTTAACTTCGGGCTCTTGATCCGTGTTTTGGATCACGGTGTCATCACCATGGTGATGGGTGGCTGGTTGCCGCCGTTCGGGATTGCCTTCACCGTTGATGCGCTTGGCGCCACGCTGTCGCTGATTGCTTCGATTGTTGCGTTTTGCGCCGGTCTTTATGGAATTGTGACCGTTGGGGCTACGGGGCGCAGATACGGGTTTTATCCGTTTCTTGTCTTGCTAATGGCCGGGGTGTGCGGCGCGTTTTTGACCGGGGACATCTTCAACCTCTATGTTTGGTTCGAAGTATTGCTGATCTCGTCCTACGGCATGTTGGTTCTCGGCAATGAAAAGCCCCAGTTGGACGGCGCCGTCAAATACGGCGTTTTGAATCTCATTGGCACGAACTTTTTCCTGATCGGAACCGGCATGATTTACGGCGTGTTCGGCACGCTGAACATGGCGGACATTGCGATCAAGATGTCTGAGCTCGACAGCCCGGCGTCCGGAACGCTTCTCACCATCGCGGTGCTTTATTTCCTGGCGTTTGCAATGAAGGCGGCGGCTTTCCCGGTCAACTTCTGGCTCCCCGCGTCCTATCACACGCCAAACATTGTAGTGTCTGCAGTGTTTGCCGGGCTTCTGACCAAGGTTGGTGTCTATGCGCTGTTGCGGATATTCGTGCTGATCATGCCGGGATCCCGCGAAGCACTCGCAGACCTCTTTGCCCTGGTGGCGATCCTCACTCTCATGACCGGCGCTTTCGGCGCCTTGGCGCAAAGTGAGCTCCGACGTTTGCTCGGTTATCTTGTGATTGCCGGGATTGGCTCCATGCTGGCGGGCATTGCAGTGGGGACCACCCTCGCGCTGTCGGGAGCGATCTTCTACGCGGTTCATTCGATCATCGTGATGACAGCGTTGTATATGGCCAGCGGGATCGTGAACATGATGTCGGGCACCTACGATCTACGTCAGCTGGGTGGGCTCTATCAAAGGAACGTTGCCTTTGCGGCCGTTTTCCTGGTGCTTGCCTTCGCTGTTTCGGGACTGCCGCCCTTCTCTGGCTTCTGGCCGAAGGTCTTGTTGGTCGATGCTGCGTTCGCCGATGGCAGGGCCTTGCTTGGTGCCGCCATTCTGCTCAGTGGCTTCTTGACGACCATCGCGATGGGCCGTGTGTGGATCTACGCGTTCTGGCGAGGCGGACCGGAAGGGACGCCCGACGGCGAGAGTGTGGGGCCGGGGGCGGCCGCCGCAGTTGCTGGCGGAGGGGCTGCCGGACTGGCGGGGCCAGCCGTTTGGCTTCCGCTTGGCATCTTAACGGCAATGATTGTCTATTTCGGTTTGCAACCGGAGTGGATGCTTGAACTCTCAACACGCGGAGCTGTTGGTCTGGTCGAACCGCGCGGCTACCTGCGCTCTGTATTCGGGGGGCTGTGATGACAAGCCTATTCTTGATCAATATCCTCATGGCGCTGGCTTGGGCGGCTGTGACGGGGAGTTTCAGCGAGATCAATCTGGCCCTTGGCTTCGTGCTTGGAACAGCTGCTCTCTACCTGATCCGTGAACAGGTCGGGACCACGGCCTATTTCAGCCGTGTTGGCAAGGCATTCAATCTGGCGGCAACCTTCGTTTACGAGTTGGTATTGTCCGCCTGGCGGGTGGCGACCATCGTTGTGCGTCCGAAGATCGAGCTGCAGCCCGGTTTTATTGCCTATCCATTGACGGTGGACCGTGATTTTGAAATCACCATGCTGGCGAATCTGATCACCCTGACGCCAGGTACTCTGTCGGTGGATGTCTCTGCAGACCGCAAGACGCTTTATGTTCATTGTATCGATGTGCCGGATCCGCAAGCCACGATTGACGACATCAAGAACGGCTTTGAACGCAAGATCCTGGAGGTGTTCAGATGAGCGCTCTCGACGCTTTTGCAGATGCGTATCTCGCCTGGGCCGTTAAGGCATCGCTCGGGATCCTTAGCATCTCATTCCTGATCATTGTGTACCGGATCGTGAAGGGGCCAAGCTTGCCGGATCGCGTGGTTGCCCTTGATATGCTGGTCGCGGTTGGCATTGGGTTCATTGCTGCGGTCGGCCTTCTGACCGGCTATTACCTTTATATCGATATCGCAATCACACTTGGCCTGGTCGGGTTTCTCGCAACCGTTGCCTTCGCCCGCTTCATCTTGAACCGGGGTGCGGCAGGGGATGCCACGATCATGGATGAGGTCAAAGATAGTATTAAGCGGCGGGAGGCAGGCCAATGAGCGCGGTTGTTACGATCCTCGCCGGGACCATGCTCGTCATCGGCGCCTTGTTTGCTCTGGTTGCTTCCATTGGCATTGTCCGGTTGAAAGACGTTTACATGCGCACGCATGCGGCTTCAAAAGCTGGAACGCTGGGCTCAGGTCTGATGCTCATCGCTCTTGCGGTCTACGCAGCGGACTTGGCCGTTGCAACACGAGCTCTGGCCGGTGTCATATTCTTTCTTTTGACTGCCCCGATTTCGGCGCATCTGCTTGCTAAGGCTGCCTATGAAGCCGGATACCGTCCTTGCGCGGATACGAAAGAAGACGCCATGGCCGAGGTTTTTCCGCAAAAAGACTGATTTGAAACCGGTTGTGACTGCCGAAGCGCAGCAGTCATGACCTTGCGGTAATACTTTTGATTAGGTGTGGATCAATGATCCGTAGAATGATCATTATTTCCGAGACCTAGTTTTTTATTGCATCCATTAGACTTTTATTTGAGAGCGGGGCTTGTCTGTGCAAGCCTTGGTCTATATAAGGCTGTCAACAACGCCTGCAAAGTAGAGTCTTTGTCGATTCTCGCCATTGTAAGTATCCCTATTCTTATGTTTGCTTACGGAGTTTGGACTTGCAGGTAATCATAGCCGCAGTTTTGAATTTCAGTAGAGAACAGGTGTGAGATGACTGATAATCTGGTTGAAGCCAATTTGATTGACCTTACTGCAGATATTGTTTCAGCATATGTCAGCAACAATACCGTTGCTTCCACAGAACTTCCGGGCCTGATCAACGAAGTGTATGGCGCGCTTCAGAAAACAGCAGCAGCCTCAAACGAGCCGGAGCCAGAGCCGCTTAAGCCCGCAGTGCCTGTGAAGAAGTCCGTCATGCCAGATTTCATCATCTGTCTTGAAGACGGCAAGAAGTTCAAGTCGCTCAAGCGTCATCTGCGCACCCATTACAACATGACGCCGGAAGAGTATCGCGAGAAGTGGGATCTGGCGCCGGACTATCCGATGGTCGCTCCGAACTACGCTGCCGCGCGGTCTGAACTTGCGAAGAAGATGGGCCTCGGCCAACAGCGCAAGCGCGCTAAGTAACTGATCCGTCTACAAACCGGATAACCGAAAGGCCGCTTTTGAGCGGCCTTTTTTGTGTCTGACCGGCCGCCGAGACCAGATGTCTTGAGTTCCAGCATGCCCGACAGCGGGTTCACTCGGCCTCTCGGTCGCAGATTTCTATCTTGCATTAAGGTTGTATATGAACTTATCCACGCCTCTGAATTGTGAGTCTAGACTGTAGGAATATAAGCCTATCTCGGTAGTGCGGGCGAATATTTCCTAATGTTCACGACAGGAGGTGCGAATATGTTCAATGATAGGGGAGGGGCAATACACGACCACTACAGACCTTTGCGAGCAAAACCACTTTGCTTGCTAGAGGAGAACAGGCTGGAGGCCCATTTGCATCTTGCTGAGGGGTATGTATCCCGCGCGTTCTGCATCAAACCCATGGATTTTTTTACCCACAATCGCGGTCCCAAGCATGTTTCGGGTGCGCGGCAACTGATGATGTATCTCGCGCATGTTGAGTTCGGTTTGTCTCTTGCGATGGTTGGGCGCCGCTATTTCAGAGATCGTTCCACAGCTTCCCACGCCTGCAAGAAAATAGAGATCATGAGGGAAGATCCCTTTTTTGATGAGTTGGTCAGTGAGATCGAGGCACTGATCACATTGCGCCGCGATCCGCTTTTCGGAGCCAGTATCTGGGGGGCGCAATGACATTCCTTTCAGCCAACAGTGCCGACCGGCGCGCGCGAGTTCGTCTTTTGCGCTGTTTGTCGTTCAATGGATCGGAGATTGTCCGGGACTGTTCCAGCCGGCAGTCACAATGGAAATTGGTCCGCGATTCCAAAAAGAGATCAACATGTTGGAGCGATCAACTGATAGAAGAGGCACTTTCGGCCGGCGTTCTGAAAAGAGTGGAACAGAGCATCTGCCGGATCAGTCCGGAGGGGCGTGCAGCGCTCCGTCGCGCCTTGAGTGGATCTGCGGACATAGCCGATCAACATCGCGAAATACGATCTGTGCCCTGTGATGGTGATGTGGCCAATGAAATTGGAAAGCGACCAACAACTACAAAGGTCAATCTTTCGGAAAGTCCGCTCGCCCGTTTGGCGGCACGAAAGAAGAAGAATGGCCAGCCGCTCTTAAAGCCGGAAGAGGTCCGGGCCGGGGAACGGTTGCGCGCCGACTTTACCTTCGCGTCGATGATGCCAACGGTCGGGCAGGGCTGGCGCACCGAGCGGCTCACCACAAGCTCTAGAGGGAGTGGCCTAAAAGACTTGAATGACGATGTGCTGTCCGCACGCCAGCGTGTGGAAACTGTTCTTGGGAGCCTGGAGCCGGTTCTGGCGAGTGTCCTGGTCGACGTGTGTTGTCATCTGAAGGGTCTTGAAAAAGTCGAAGCCGAGCGCGGATGGCCGGCAAGGTGCGCGAAAATCATCCTGCAAATTGGGTTGTCCGCTTTGGCAGACCGCTATGAAGAGCGTACGCAAGCCCCGTCACGGCCGTCTGGCGTTCGAGGCTGGTCATCCGTACCGTGAGAGCGCGGATGACGACACGAACTTAGGCTGCGGCCAAGGCAGCTTCTGCGTCGGTCCGAATCCGGCCAACCATGGACCTGAGGCCATTCGAACGTTGTGGAGTGAGATGCTCCTGCAGATCGAGTTGATTGAAAACGCCTTCAACGTCGGTTTTCAGAATGTCCTCAGCGGTCTTGCCGGAAAAGACTGCTGTTACGATCGCTACAAGTCCTTGTACAATGAGGGCATCGCTGTCACCGCGGAACGTCAGCACCGGAGCGCTTTCAGCGTTCTTTTCGATCTCCGTGATCAGCCAGACCTGCGAAACACAGCCGCGGACCTTATGTTCTTCGCTGCGCTCGGCATCGGTCAGCGGCGGAAGATCCTTGCCCAGATCGATGAGGTATTTGTAGCGGTCTTCCCAATCATCCAGAAACTCGAATGTTTCCAGAATGTCATCGAGTGTCGTTGTCATGGCATCCGTCTTTTGTGGTCGCTTTGAGCTCCATATAGCTCGCAGAACCCAATCTGCCTATCCTGGCGTCGGGGTTTTATTGGGATCGGATGTTTGTAGAGCGCGTGAAAACAAAGAAACGCCGCAGACGAAATGGGCAGCTGTTCGTCTGCGGCGTAGCGGAAAAACCGCTGAAGTGAAGCCGTCTGATGCAATGCAACGAATTTGCATTGCCTTCGCGGGGCGCAATCAACCGTTCATTTGGTCCTGAAGGTCTCAGGATCTGGGAACGGTTTTAACTCAGGTCTTATGACCTGAGCGGGGTTTGGGCCTGGGCGTTGGCCCAATATCAGATTCCTGGATCTGAGTGGTTTCGGTCACACCATCGGCAGTCTGTGCACCAGCGGTGCTGGTTTGATCAGAAGTCGGCTGGACGTTTGTGGACCCGGTGATCACAGTTTCGGACGGATCAGCGTCAGCGATTTGTGTGTCCAGATACTCATAGACAATTCGGGCGCCGTCACGAGCGCGGCTGCCGATCGCTGTCAGAGCATTTCCGCCGGTTTCGCATGCCTGCGGATTGCGATCACAAAATCCGCCAATATCAGACATGGTTGCCTGCGCGGCGATAAATGCCGAAACCGGATTGATTGGTTCTACTGGAGTGCTTTCGGTCTCAGACCCGATCGGGATAAGGACCAAAACCAAAGTCAGCCAGAAGGCGGTTCTCAAGAGAAAGAACATTGCTGCTACCCATAGTTCTTTACATGTCAGGTGCGCCGTTTTTGTTGGTGGCGCACTCGTTATGGGGCCGTTATAGCACTGACTTCAGAACACCCGGTTGAGCTGACGGATGCAATTTTCATAAAATAAAACATGCATTTAAGTCGAACTTTCCGAGAATTTGATTCAAATTTGAATGAACTTCGAGCAACGGACTGAAAACAAAGAGAAAAGTGCGTTTTTAAGAGAAAAGAGATTTATCCTTTAACGTTCCTTAAGCGGTGCGGGCGAAAATAACACCAACAGGTTGGCGAGGCCCGATTCTCGCGCGCGTATCGGTAGTGTATTGTGAGTAACCATCTGAAATATCTGCAAAACGCCTGGACGACTTGGGCGAGCCACATTAACGGGATGATTCACCCCGACGCTGTCTCGGATCCTTTGGCCGGGCCACTGCACAGATCATTCCTGGTTGGCTGCTTTTTTTCTGGTGCGGTGGCACTTTTCGTGTTGCCGCTGCATCTTGCCCTGGCGGGCGCACCGCACTCTGCAGCGGTACTGATGCTGGCCTGGATGTTGGGCCAATGGCCATTGGCGTTGTACCTGTCCCGGTCCGGTAATCTGGAACGCGCCATAACCATCTCTTCGGTTCTTTTAGCGGCCTTCACGGGCGTGATTTGCGCAATGACCGGCGGAGCCCAGTCCTTTGCTGTCATCTGGTTGCTCATTCCCTGTGTTGAAGCTGCTTTTGCCGGTCAAAGACGTACCGCGGTGATCACCACCGGGTTTTGCGCAGCAGTTTATGCCGGTCTGTTTTTCTTGCCGGTCCAAGGCTCCATTGGGTTCAGTTTGCCTGCAGCATTTGATCCCGTCGCGACGCTTGGCGCGATCCTTTACGCAGGACTGCTCGCCTGTCGTTTGATTTCAGACCGGAGCCGAACCAGGGTGCTGATCAAAAGTGCGACCGAAGATTTCCAAATGATGGGGCAGGCGGTATCGGGCGTTGTTTGCGAAGTGCAGTCGAATGGAGACATGCGTCTCCTTGGCGGTCCTGCACGCCGGCTTTTCGGGCCTGCATTCGCATCCAGCGGCCCCGATTGGATCTTTGCACGGCTTCATGTCACTGACCGGCCTGTTTACCTGACCCGGCTTTCTGAAGCCCGGCATGATGGCCTTGCCTCCGAACTGGTTCTTCGGGTGCGCACGGTTCACGAACACATGGAAGAAAATGGCGCGCCGAACTTTACAGCTATGACGGTCAGACTGATCCCGGCGCAGGTGTTTCGGGCAGGTGCACGTGATCAAACTGAAACGCAGCCGGTCCTTGTGGCGATTGATCCAGTGACATCAGAAACTGGCGGCGGTGCACCGGTAGAGATCACGGATAACGTTGAGCAATTGCCGGAGTTCACTCCAGAAGTATCCATTCAGAACATCCCTGCGCAGGCAGCACGAGCGAAGTCGGCATAGGCAGGGCATGGCAAAACGAAAAAAACAAAACAAAAAGCCGGAGCCACCGGAAACCATGATGAGCCGGGCCGGCAATGTCGCCCGGGACAATCCTGTCGCTGCCGGCGGGACTGTTGTCATGGGCTTGACCGCCTGTTTGATCGTGGCAAATGCCCTCGGGCTGCAACCCGGCCGCCATCCAGCGCCTTACTACACAACGCGCGATTGGCCGGATACCGCGCCTGAGCCTCTTGCAGAGGCGGAGGGCGGTGTCACAGTTCAGGAAATCTCGACGCTCGTCCTCGATCTGCAGAATTCCCTGCGAAAGGCGGGTCTTTATGAAGGCCCATTGGACGGGATCAATGGTCCCGCCACGGAACGTGCAATCCGCGCATTTGAACGCAAAGCTGGGCGGGTTGAGACCGGTGAAGCAAGCGAGAGCCTTCTCGCCTTGATCTGGCTTCATGGGACCGATCCGGCGGCACTCAACGCGCCACCAGTCCCCAGAGCTAAACCGGTAACGTCCGGCACACAGCGGCAGAACACCCAGGAAGAGGCGGCAACCGGGGTCGATTCTGATCCACGTTTGAAGAAGATACAGCATGCGTTGTCGGAACTTGGCTACGGTCCGTTGACGGTAGATGGACTGATGGGCACCAATACGGCGGCTGCTTTGAAGCGGTTTGAACTCGATCGTGGATTGCCAATCACGGGGGAGGCCAATCCCCAAACGCTCGAACGTCTCGAAATGGTCAGCGGTCAACGCTTTGATGGATAGGCACTCTGCCTTTTCAGAAGCGTATGTGGTCAGTCAGGAAGGGTTGGATGCGCGTCACGTCTGAGCTTTTCGTCAGTGCGCTGGTGCGCCGGATTTTTTCTGAAAATGGATTTGCAGCCGTCACCCGAAAGGGCAATGCGGAAGCCGGTGCGATTTTGATTGTTGTTGACCGGCTCGACGGCACCTTCGACTTGTATTCGCCAGCACCACAGTCGTTTTTCGATGATGATGCCGGACAAGGCGACGGCGGCCGGTTGTTTGAAAAGACGTTAGAGGCGGCCGCGCGAGAGGCTGTCGATAAATGGTTGGAAAGCGAAGCCCGGATGGATCCGGACTTCTGGGTCGTCGATATAGAGGCCGAGGCGGGAAACTTGGAATTGCCTACTGCGCAACCTGAGCAATCGCGGAACCCTGCCGATGACTTCTTCCGGCTGTAGATCCGCTTAGCCCAACTTAGCCGATCCCCCGGCGCACACGCTGCGCGCTTGTCGTTCCGCTGCTGATACGGTGAGATCGGGCATCTCTGGACGGTCGGCTTGCGTCCTCGAATTGTCCAACGTGCCGCGGAGTTTTTTCTCCGGTGCCGTCGATTTCTGCCGAATTCGCAGAGGTGCCAATAAGAGTCCAAGAACTAGTCAGCACATTTGCGGCACCTGTGCTGAGATTTCGATGCAGGAACAAGAGCTTCCGGATTTCTTCAACGGCCATGTCCTCACCTAGCAGCCGGACAAGGATCGTTGTTGTCCTTGACCGATCGAGGTCCAGGGATTTGAGAGCAATGACAAGTGCCTCGCCCTGGCCCTCCTGCAAAAGCATGTCACTGACCGAGCTTGGTAAACCCAGTCCTTGGCCAAGGCTATCGGTAAAGCGGTTTCGCTTTTGAAGCAGTGCAGCTTTCAAAAGTGCGCCATGAAGGCGGAGGCGGGCCGTGTCTATTGCCGGAATGCTTGGATGCGCAGGGGCCTGTGCGGATCTGATCACGCTCACCGTTTCAGCTGCGGCGATCGCCTTTGCGCGCAAGGAAGCAGGCAATACAAGAAACTGACTTATCAGATTTTCCGTGTTCAACGCCTGACGCTTGGAAAGCTCTTCACCAAGTTCGGCAATCAGGTCGGCTCGCTTGCTCAAGCGTTCATTCAGGTGTTGGTCCAGCGTCAGGTCTTTCCGGTCGATCAGCAGCCGAATGGTCTGCGCATCGGCCGTCTCACACAGTGCGGCCAGAATCGGGCGCGGTAGATGGGATCGTCCGGCGAGCGCCTTGCGGGCAGCTTCGGACCCTCCTTTGGCGATCTCCACAAGTACGTCCACAGAAACCTTGGTGCTGTGCCGCAAAATGGGGAAGGCGGTAAGATCGTCTTTGTCTTTTGCCAGAAGGTCGATGAGCGCATCCGGTGCTTCCGGATAAGTCACCAGCATGTTCGCGATCTGGCGCCGGTCACGAACGGATGTCGCCGGTAACAGGTTTTTCGCCAGCTCCAGAAAAACACGTGTTTCTTCAGCGTTATGTCCGGTTCTGCCTGTAAAAAGCTCGACCGCGGAGAGCAAGATCCCGCTGTCCGATGGCTGAGAGGAGGGCTTTCTAATCGTTGAATTTAAGGTCTGCACAGCTTGTTCGAACCGTTTTCTGGTGGGCAGCCCACCTGACTAAAAACACTAATTAACGGCGGATAAGTCCACGACCGTTCCTTCAAGTTGGACCAAAACCGTTAGCATCTTGTTAACCTGAACGCCGTCTTAATTGAGTTGCAGGTAGTATTGCGTCGCCCGTTGATCGTTTCCGCTGCCCATCGCTCCAGCGGGAACCAGAACCGAAGGAGGAGACGATGGGCACTTTGTTAGATTTCACGTCCGCACCTCGCCCTACAGCGCGCGTTGACCCCCGTTCAACACCGCAACGTTCGACGAACCCGGAAGAGTTTGGGCAAGTTATCCTCTTCCCAGGTGTCCGTTACGAGCACCACGACCTTGATCTTGCCGCACGAATCGCGACCATCGGAAAAGCTGCTGGACCTGCTGGGTCCGACAAGGACTGACGGTTCGAGCCACTCCAGCTGCAGGCAACAAGCATCACGCATGCGGTTTGGAGAAACGCCCCATGGGCACGAGCAACGCGGTTGGAAAAAGGCATGTGCATGCACAAGGGAGCTGTCGCGCCTATATTTCCGTTCTGGCTCGGTCAGGCGTAACTGTTTCCATACTGGCGTTGGTTCTGGCCGGGTGTGTTCGGCCAACAGGTGATTTCGACCGCGCAAGGCCGTCTGTCATTCACGATAGCGTCATGCCGGCGATTGGCGAAGGCGCGGCGCGCATGCGCGAAGACCCTGTCTCCAAATTCAATTACACAAACGATGAGAAGCTGCTGCGGGACCGTGGCTGGACACTGATCCGTCCGCCATGGACGAAAGACTGGATCGGCGGCACCATGGCCGAACTCGCCCGAACCCGTGTCATTCCCGAGACGGAAGGTCGTATCCCACCCGATCTTTATTATCATTATCTCCGGTCAGACAAATTCCGGTCCTCAGACGCAAGATTTGACAAGATTGCATCTGATGCCAGCGGAGATGCGGATCTAGTGATGCCGTTTTGTGAAGTTGCTCTGAGAGTGCGCAAGGCTGACGATGAGCGCTTGCGTGTTCTTCAGAACAAACCGCTCACGACGGAAGAAATGTATGAAGGTGCAAAAGCCCGGGTTTGGGAAAACCGGGTCATGATCAAGTGGGTGGGACAGGCTCTGCGCTACCGCATCAAGGCCTATAAAAACGCTTTGGATGCCCTTGAGATCGAAACGCCAAGCCGTGACCGGCAATGGAAGGTCAACACCGCGATCCGGGAGCTGGAAGGACAGGTGCTTCTGGCCGAGTCCGAATGCCAGACTGAAAACCGGTATGGCACTGAGGAGCCGGTTCGCCGCTCACGGATTTACAAGGGTTGGGGCAATGAGCGCCCGCCACCGCAAAAATAACGCGGCTTGGCCTGCCTTGCCGGTACCGTTCGCCGTCGACTGTGACTTTAGCTTTTGACCGCTCCAATCAGATCAACCGAGAACGTCGCAGCTTGCGATGCTCATGGCGTTTTCGATCGTTTCGGCTTGTGTGGGATGGGAAACGTAGGCGCGCAGAAGGGCAATTCCGCTGATCGTTTCTGTTTCAATGACAATCAGGTCTTCTAAGTTGGCTGGCGGGTTCTGGCGCAGGATGGACAGCTGTTCTGATGTGATCAGAAGCATGGAGAGCCTGTCAGCGCCGGCGGTGCGGTTATTGAGGCTGTAGACCGTCTCGCCTGCCTGATTGAACACTCCGATAGACCAGAAAGATGCTGGAATTCCAGCATCGAAAAAGACCGGGCCGGCCGATAGCTGGAACCGGCAAATCGCATGTTTCATGGCCGGATCAAGACCGGGTAGGGCTTCTTCCCCGGGTCTGACATCCGGCAACAGGTTGAACTGCCTGTCAGGGCCGTACGTCAGGGCGTCATCATAAGCGCTGTGCTGCACATTCTGCGGGATGGTGAGCACAACAAGGATATGAATGATCGCTGCGAGGCAAAGCACGGCCAGCGCACCGGCAGTCAGGGTGAAGCGGGGCGACAGGGTCATGGGCAGCTGATCCTGTCGATGTCCGGAACGCTCACACCGTCGAGTGCTGCTCCTGTGGTGACCGGGGCATCATAAAGCCGCAGGACGAAACGAAGCCCGCTGCCCGGCGCTGGGTTTGTGGGCAGGGGGAGCCAGTTGCCCGATTTGATCTGCGCGCTTGCTGTGATTTCAAACGAGCCATCGCCGCGCCGCAAAAGGTTCTGGCTGTCCAGATGAGTGCGTCCTGGCATCGTTTGCTGAAGCCGGCCATGCCCGTCAACAGCCGTCAGGGTCCAAAGCCGGGCTGTCGGGGTGCGCCCGGCAATGCGGTAGCTGCAGGCCGGGTCGAGCGCTTGTCCGCTGCTGTCTGTGCGGGCTGTCAGTGACAAGCCTTCACCGGAAGCGAGCGGGATGTAGCCGCCACGGGTGTAGATAGCGACGGAATAGGGGTCGGCCTCCGGGGTGCCCGCTGTGGGATACGCTTTCCACGCACCGACCGAAATTGAATCAAGCGGTTCTTCGCGTTCGATCAGAATGTAAGCCGAACTGACCCCGATCAGTGCGCTGAGAATGATGATTGAGGTGAGAAAGACTAGGGTTCTGAGCGGGTGCGGCCGCTCTGGCCGAATGGCGCGCGGAAGGACTTCCTTGTGCCAGCCGCTTTCAACATAGCCTGAAGCGTGTCGCATGGTCTGCTGCTTCATTGCGCAGCCGCATATTCGGTGTCGCCATCGTCGGGCACTGCCGCCTGGTCCCGAGACTGGGTGAGTTCACGCAGATCCGATCCGATATCAAGCAGAAGCCGCTGTGTCCGTCGGCTGAGGACCCTGGGCTGGACGGCCGCCGCGTCGGCTGCGGCGACCAGCGGACGGGCCGGTTGGGCAAGCCGAGGCAGCGTGTCGGCTTCAACGCCGGGCATGGCCACAAGCTCAATCCCATTGTGGGCATATGCCATGAACCTTTGCCATGCCATAGCAGGGAGACTGCCGCCGGTAACGCGCCGGGTGGATGTGAAATCGTCGTTCCCAAACCACACAGCGCCTGTGAAGTTCCCCGTGTAGCCTACGAACCAGGCGTCACGATAAGCATTTGTGGTGCCGGTTTTTCCGGCTGCGACGACGCCGTCAATTCGAGCCCGGCGGCCAGTTCCAGCCTCGACCACATTGACCAGGATGTCGTTCATCTCGTGGACTTTTTCTTCCGGGAAGATTCTCTGGGGTTCTGGCTCATCAACCTCCCGCTGATAGAGGACTTCGCCGTCGCTGTTGGTGACTTCCAGGATCGCGTAGCCCTTGGCTTTGTATCCGCCATTTGCAAAGACCGAATATGACGAGGCCATGTCGATGACCGTAACCTCTGATGAGCCAATCGGCAGGGAAACAGAGTTTTCCAATTCGTGCGTCAGGCCCATTGCGTAGGCGGTTTCGATGATCTTTTCGCGGCCAAAGTTCTGCGCGAGCCGGATCGGAATGGTGTTGATGGATTTCGTCAGTGCCAGCTTCAAGGTGACGGCACCCCGGTAGCTGCGGGTGTAGTTGCGCGGGCACCAGTTGCCCAAACAGAATGGCCGGTCAGGAACAATGGAGCTCGACGAAAAGCCGTTCATGAATGCGGTCATGTAAACGAACGGCTTGAACGAGGAACCGGGCTGGCGCAGGGCGTTGACAGCCCTGTTGAATTGGCTCTCGCCATAAGACCGGCCGCCAACCATCGCAACGACGGCGCCATCCGGGACCATTGCCACCAACGCAGCGGAGTTGGCATCCCGCAGCTTGGCATTTTCCCTGAGGACTGACTCGACCGCCTGGTCAGCCTGGCGCTGGAGTGCGGGGTCCAATGTGGTTCGGACCGTGACGATCCTATCGCGGGCCATGGCCGGTTTCCGCCGGGCCAGTTTCTTGACCTCATCCAGCGCCCAGTCGAGGAAGTATTCTGGCAACTGTTCTTGAGAGCGGTCGACAGCAAGGGCCGGATTGCGCCTCGCGCCGATCACCTGGCCTTCCGTTAGAAGGTCGGCCTGCACCATATTGGTCAGGACTTCGTTTGCCCGGGCACGTGCAGCCGGCAAATTGATGTGCGGTGCGTATTTGGTCGGGGCCTTGTAGAGCCCGGCAAGCATGGCACTTTCGGCCAGGGTGAGCTCGCGAACGTTCTTGTTGAAATAGAACTCAGCCGCTGCGGTCACCCCGAAAACACCGCCGCCCATGTAGGCGCGATCGAGATAGAGCTTCAGGATTTCTTGTTTGGAGAGGTTCGCCTCTAGCCAAAGCGCGAGATAAGCCTCCTTGATCTTGCGGCTGAGACTGCGCTCGTTGGACAGAAACAGGTTTTTGGCAAGCTGCTGGGTCAGCGTTGAGCCGCCCTGAACAACCCCGCCAGCACGCGCGTTTTCCACCATCGCCCGGAACGTTCCGACAAAATCGATGCCGAAATGCATGAAGAAGCGGCGGTCTTCCGTTGCAAGTGTCGCCTTCACGAGAGAGTCTGGGATTTCTTCCAAAGGGACGCTGTCGTTCAAAACGATACCGCGCCGGCCGATTTCCTGGCCAAAGCGGTCGAGGAAAGTGACGGCAAAGTCGTCGGTCGTCTTCCAGTCCGCGTAGCGGGTTGCTTCGATGGCCGGCTGCGCGAAGGCCAGAACGACAACAAAACCGATTGTTCCGTAAGTCAGTCCATCGGATGTGACCTCAGAGAGCCCGCGCCAGATCCCTTTTGCGCGAAACCTGCGCAAAAACCCGTCATAGGCTTCCCAGCTTCGGCGAATGATCGACCAGGACCGCCAGAGACCTGTATCGACCATGGAGTCGATCGAAAGCAGAAATCGCCGGATCCGTTGTCCGATACCGGGTCGCGGCTGGGCATTGCCTTCATTTGTGTCTGGATCGGATGCCAAGCTTGCAGAATCTCCGCGCATCAACAGCTTCTTCAACGTAACCCGTTTTTACTACAGTGAAAACTGAAGACAACGGCGGAAATGCTTCGGGAATGGGATAAATCTTATTTGATTTGGCATCGTCGGGGCGCTTCAGACCTATCATTGTTGCTGGCCGCCCGTATGCGTGATAGGCGCACGGATCAAATCAAGGGCGCGCAGGAGAGTGCAACTCAATGGGGTCTGGCAATTCGGTGAATAAGGACGGTGAGCTTCCGTTCTGGAAAACAAAGTCGCTCGAAGAGATGACCAACGCTGAATGGGAATCCCTCTGCGACGGTTGTGCCCGGTGTTGCCTCAACAAACTGGAAGACTGGGATACAGGCGATATTGTCTGGACCGATGTTGCCTGCACCCTTCTGGATGGTACGTCTTGCCGATGCAAAGACTACGAAAACCGCGCTGCGACCGTTCCGGATTGCATCCAACTCACACCGTCTGAAGTGAACACGCTGACTTGGCTTCCGCCGACTTGCGGATACCGCCTCGTGCGCGAAGGCGCAGATCTCTACTGGTGGCATCCGCTCGTGTCCGGCGATCCAGAAACCGTGCACCAAGCGGGGGTATCCGTCCAAAACCGCACCGTGTCCGAAGATGGAATGGAATTGGAAGAGTACGAAAATCACGTCGTGACATGGCCCGGAGAAATGCCGGAGGCTGAGTAAGACCCTTTAAGGCCTCACCAGAAAAGCTTCTACATGCCGTTCGAGGCGGGATTGCAATTCTTTTAGATCCGTCAGCTGATGCGACCGGAAAATGATTGCTCCGTGAATGACGAAGGCGACCAAACCGTCGAGCATCTCTTGCGGTGCGCGATCTGTTCTGAGTTTTGGACTGATTTCGTCGGACGATTGCCAAAACCCTAGAAATTGCAGCAACTTTTCATCAAGCGCATCCAGCTGTTCGATAAATTCGGGAGCGCAATGCCCCTTGGTTGCGCCGATGTTTTCCAGAAATACGCGCAGCATGGTCTGGCTCTCGGTGATGACGGCAATGAGCGCCATCATTCGGTTCACCAATCCCCCAACCGGATCTTTAAGGTCCTGAGCCGAAAGCTGGTAGTTCTTGTCGGCGGCTTCCCGGAGTTTCTGTAACTCGCCCAATAGCAGATAGGAGAGAAGGCCATCCATATCGCCGAAATGAGCGAATATGGTGCCTTTGGCGACGCCTGCCTCTCGAGCGATCGCCTCTGCGGTCATTTCTTCCAAGGATTTCTTTTTGGATAGGTGCGCTGCCGCCTCCAGGATCCGGGCGCGGGTGAGGGCGGTGCGTGCTTGGGGCTTCCGGGGTTTGGTTTCTATCGCCATGACATCTTCTAAAAATGACCGTGGTCAATTTATTGCTTGACCTCGTACCATACTTGCGGCAATTAATGACCGTGGTCAATTTTTACGAGCCGGTGCGTTTTACCGACCGGTTTTGGAGTTTCAATTATGGCGAAGAAAATACTCGTGCTGGATGGCCATCCGGCGAAGGGCAGCTTTTGCGGTGCGCTTGCCCAAACCTATGCCGATGCGGCCAAGAAGACCGGTCATGACGTGCGCATTGTGCATCTGGCAGATTTGTCTTTTGATCCGGATCTGGGGTCAGCGTCCTTCAAGACAGTCAAACCACTGGAGGCCGATCTTGAAGATTTCTGGGCCAGCCTGGAATGGTGTGACCATTTCGTTCTGGCACATCCGCTTTGGTGGGGAGGAATGCCAGCCAAACTGAAAGGGCTGATTGACCGGGTTTTCTTGCCAGGCAAAACGTTTCGATACGTTTCGGGCAAGGCTTTGCCGGAAAAACTGATGGCTGGCCGGACCTCTGAGGTATTGGTCACCTCTGATACACCGGGCTGGTTTTTCAGGCTTGTTTACGGTCAGGGCATCAAGAAGCAGACCAAGATGCAAATCCTAGATTTCTGCGGGCTTAAAATGAAGAACTACTCCTGGTTCGCCCAAATCCAGGGATCAACGGACGAAGCACGGGCCAAGATGATCCGTAGAGCCGCGCAGCTCGGGGCAGCAATCTGAAGCATTGTCCGCAGCCATTGCGGTGGCTGCTCGAAAGTCTGCTAAACGACAAGACCGGCGGCGCTGCGTGCGCACCGGTCTTTCTCTTGCTGATGAACAGTCAAGTCTAGTCGCCCTTTTTCTGGGCCTCAGGAGAGTTCTGATACCGCTTCTGCTCCTGGGCAAACACCACATAATACTTGTAGATGTTGCCGACATACCGAACCGGTTCTTGGCTGATGCGTCTGCCGACGATCCACTCGACATTTCCGAACCACAAATTCGGGTTATAGCCCTGTTTTTCTGCCTCCGCCCGCAGCTTTTTGAAGCGGCTCGGACCTGCATTGTAGGCGGCGAGGGCGAAGAAAGTCTGGTTTGCCGGATCATGCTCGAGGTCTGCGAAGTATTGGTCGGCCAGATACCGCAGGTACTTCACACCGGCATGCACATTCGTATCAGCGTCCTTCTCAACCCCTTTGATGTTGATGGGGGATCCTGCTGCGGTCGTCGGCTTGATCTGCATGACACCGACAGCACCGGCGTTGCTTCGAGCGGTCTGTTTGAACTGGCTTTCCTGATAGGCCTGTGCAGCGATCAGAAGCCAATCGATGTCGAATTGCCGGCCATATTTTTCAAAGACTGCGGCCAGTTTGTCGAATTGCTCCCGGCGTTTTTCATCATTCAGATCTTTGAGATAATCCGTTTCCTTGAGGTACCGTTTCAGGATGATGTTTCCAAGGAGCGTTCCCTTTTCGACAGTTTTAGCAAAGGCGTTCATCTCTTTGAGCAAATCAGGAGCTTTCGGGCGGACCGCAAACGCAACTTGCGCATCTGTGCGCACGGCTGCGTCCGGATGGATTTTCAGTCCGTCGACGATCTGCATCCAGAAGTCTGCCTTGTGTTCGTCAATGATGATCATCGGAACGCCACCAGCTTTCACCAGATCGATCAGGTCTTCGTCCTCCAGCTTTTCATCTGCTTGAACGATCTTGACCGGGGCTTTTCCATCGACGTCCAGCTTCTTGTTTAAGGCAAGAAGGCTGTCGTGATAACTCGATGAGGATCGGACGTAGATTTCTTTTCCGGAAAGGGCCTCAGGTGAGGTCAGGTCGTCGATACCAGCTGCCGTCAGTGGTACTTCTCGCACGCCCGTAAACAACGGCGAGGAAAAGTTGACGAGTTTCTGCCGCTCTGGAGTGATTGTGAGATTGCCAAGAGCAATATCACCGCGGCCCGCAGCCAGATCTGTGAAGAGTGTTTCCCGCGGAGTTGGCATCATCACAATTTGACCTTCCCGAACCTTCTTACCGTGTTTCTTCTCCAGAAACTTGCCGAGTTCGGTTGTCATATCGACGGCGGTGCCACGTTGAACGCCGTTGTCAATGAAATAGAAGGTCTTGGAAAAGGGCACCAGAACGCGGAGATAACCGCGTTCTGCAATCGCATCAAAATCACCGGTAAAAGGCTCGCGCAGGATTTGCTCGAGTTCATCTGAAAGCCGGGTCTCCATCGCGTTGGGCGATGCTGGCACGAGAAAAAGTGCCAGGGTCGCTAATGCGATCAGCGACCCCAAATGCCGCAAGCTGAAACAGTTTATCATGGCGCTCCCCCAGATGTACCGTAAGGGAACTCAATCAAACTTGCGTGGAGCTTTCAAGACAGAGGTGGGCGATAATCCGGCCTCACCGTTTGAATGTCAGATCGACTGTTCCGACCTTGAAACCACCTTTCGTGACATCGGCAATGTTGCGAACCGTCCGCCGATCGGTCTGGGTAAGGGTATCGGTAAAGCGCAGCAGGATTGAACCGTTTTCCAGCGGAACATCGGCGATGTAGGAAAATCGCAAGGCTCCATCTGCACCCGCCTCAATCAGGGTTGGCGCGATTACATCAGATCTTTGGCCAACATACCGGCCGTCGCCAACCTTTTCAAAAAACCAGGTCTTGGTGTCCCGCTCGCCATCGTCATAGACGAAGTCTTCGCGCAAGCGGAACATTCGGGTCTTCGGGTTCCAGGTGCCGGTCAGATACACCGTGAACGGCCGGTAGACGCCCGCAAACTTGCTTTCAAACACGCCTTTGCCAACGGTCTTGCCGCGGAAAAACTCCTCAAGCACCAGCGGTTTTGCTGCTTGCGCTGGTGGCGCTGCAAAACCGGCAAACACAAGAACCGTGAGCGCAATCAGGAAAGTCGTCTTGGTTGTCAGTTTGGAAAAAGACAGGGACATACTGCAAAGCCTATGAAGTGTTTCACATGCTTTGCCTACGTGTGAACGGCCATCTCAGATTTTCAAAACCGGGCGGTTGTCTTAACCTCCGAAGCGCTCCTGCCATGTCGGCAGCGTGTCGCCATCCGCAGGTGTCGCATGATAGATCCCACGTGCAATTGCCCTTGCGAGGCACGATGCGGCGGCAGCGCCCATTTGCACCATATCCTCCAGGCCGTTTTCCAGCTTGCGCTGCCCCGTCGACAAAGCGAACACGAGGTCGCCGTCGAGCGGTGTGTGAGCCGGCCAAAGGGCACGGGCCAAGCCGTCGTGTGCCATCACGGCAAGGCGTTTGGCTTCGCCCTTTGTCAAAATCGCATCGGTGGCGACGGCTGCGATGGTGGTGTTGGCCCCGGCTTCAAGCGCGTCCAGCTTCGTGCGAACCGTGGTGCAGTCGGTAGGCAGTGATGGCGTTATGCCGCGTCCACCAAATTCGTCTCCGACCTCGAAGGGCGCTGCCCAGAAATGCGGGGTTTCGCCCATGGTTGCGCGGCCAAGCGCATTGACGGCAACAATCGCGCCAATAGTGACACCATTTTCCAGGACCACAGAGGCTGATCCCAGGCCGCCTTTGAGGTTTGCGGTTGTGGCACCCATACCGGCGCCGTTGGACCCAAGGACAAAATCATGGCCGATGGAATCGAGCGCCGCGCGGCCGAGATCACGGTAGGGCGCCATTTGGCCCCAGCTCTTGTTGCCGCCGTTCAGGAGGTCAAAGAGGATCGCGGTCGGCACGATCGGCACGCGGACAGGGCCCACTTGATAGCCATAGCCCAGTTCTGCAAGACGCCCTTGCACACCCGCACCGGCATCAAGACCAAAAGCCGATCCCCCGGCAAGGACAATCGCATCGATTTTTTCGACGGTTTGCTCGGGCTCCAGAAGCGCAATTTCGCGGGTTCCCGGTGCGCCGCCCTGGATCGCCACGGAAGCGACCGCTGGCTCATCCGGCACAAGTACGGTTGCGCCGGATTTCAGATCCGGGTCGGACGCATTGCCGACCTTCAGGCCGGGCACATCGGTGATCAGGTTTCTGGGACCGGTCATCAAATATCTTTCAGCGAAAACTCAATAAAGGCAGGACTTTGAGTTTGCGCCGACCGGGCTCAGGTGTCGAGGCTTTTGTAACCCCTGCGCACATAGATCAAAGACTTTCCAGGGTCCGTCATCCGCAAATCCGTGACGGTGCCAACGATAATCGAGTGGGTGCCGACTTCGGAAACAGAAAAAATTTCGCAATCAATGCTCAGCCGTGCCGTGTCTAGGGCAGGGCAGCCGGTCGCAAGGTTTGTCCAGGAGCCATGTGCAAATCGTCCGCTCATATCCGCGCTTTCGCGGCCGGCAAATACATCAGACATTTCCTGATGATCGTCTGAGAGCGTGTTGAGGCAGAAGCAGCGGTTTTTCAGAACGGCTGCGTGAAGGCGGGATTGCCGATTGAGGCAAATCAGGATGCTGGCGGGGTCATCGCTGACCGAGCAGGCGGCTGACACTGTTCCGCCTGCCCGGCCGGCGTCACCATCGGTGGTGACGATATGAACAGCGGCGGCGATGCGGCTCATCGCTTCGCGAAACGTCTGGCTGTCGAGTGTCAGGCTTTGGGCGGCGGGATCTATCCCGGTTGAAGGCGCCATGCGGTCAATGCTCCATGGTCCGGACGTGGCATCCGGTCGTGATCTTGTTATATGTCGTTGCGTGTGCCTATCAAACCCAATCGAGCCTTGCAATTTTCGGAACTTTCGATTGATTTCATAGGACCATGGTTCCTACGGCGCCACTCGAGGGATGGATCTGGAGAACAGAATGAAGATTATCCGTGGCTTTGCGGGCATGATGGCAGCAACCCTCTTAAGCTGGCCATTAAGCGCTGCTGCCGAGATCCATATTGCGGTGGCCGGCCCCATGAAGGGTCAGTTTGAGGACTTGGGTCAGCAAATCAGGGCAGGGGCCGAACAAGCGGTCGTCGATATTAATATGTCAGGCGGTGTCCTGGGCGAACCCTTGGTGCTGGACATCGTCGATGATGGCTGTGACGAAACCCAGGCCAAAGCGGTCGCCAACCAGTTGATCGGCCGCGAAGTGTCGATGGTGGTGGGGCACGTTTGTTTCAGCGCGTCCATACCGGCAAGTGAGATCTATTCGGACGCCGGGATTGTGCAGATCTCTCCGGCCACAACGCTGCCGAAGTTCACTGACGAACGGCCTGGATCCGGCATCTACCGATTGGCGCCACGAGATGATGAACAGGCACGTGTTCTTGGCCAATACCTGGCAGATGCTTTTGCTGGGCAAGACATTGCTCTGCTTCACGACAAGACTGCCTATGGCAAGGGGCTGACCGATGCTGTTCGGATTGTTCTCAACCAAAACGGCGTCACCGAAACGCTCTATGAGGGGTTCGACGCGGGGCTGAATGATTATCGCATTCTCGTCTCTCGTTTGGCTTTGGAAGGCGCTGACGTTGTTTTCATCGGCGGCTATCATCCGGAAGCAGGCTTGATCAAATTGGAGATGCAGCGGCTTGGGGTCGATGCTGTTCTGGTCGGAGGCGATACCCTGATGACGCAAGCCTTCTGGGATGTCACGGGCGAGGCAGGTGAGGGCACAACGTTCTCCTACCCGCTAGATCCTCGCAGCCTGCAAACGGTCGCCGAGGTCATCGAGGCATTGGAAAGCCGCGAAGAAATTGCTGAGCGCTATGCGCTTGCCGCTTATGCCGCGGTCGAAGCTTGGGCCGAAGCGGTGGAAGCGGCCGGCGCACCGGACTTTGTAGCGGTGACAAAAGCAATGGACGAACAGGCTTTCCCGACAATCCTGGGTGACATCAGCTTTGATGAAAAAGGCGACAGCAGCATTCTTCAGTTTGTCATCTATGAATGGAAGTCTGGCAAACCGTTTGAGCGCTAGCTTCTTTTCCCCGTGCCCTTGATCTGCAAGCGCACTTTGTCGGCATAGATCGGCAACCCGGCGTCCATGCCGTAAAGGCTCCGGAAAAAACCGCCATTGGCCTCAATTGCGATGTTCTGACCTCTCCCAGCTGGTTGGAGTTCGACCTGCAGAGAGGTACGTTGTCGGGTTCCTCGCAGAGTGAGAAACCCTTCAACCTGTGCAGTTGTCTCGCCGGTCAAACGCACCGAATAGCTCTCGAACTCTGCTGTTGGAAACTCCGACACATTAAACATTGCAGAGCTTTTGAGGAAACCAGTGACCCGGTCATTGTTGGTCTCAACACTTCGGAGGTCGACGGTGACGCGAACACGGCTGGTTTCTGGCCGTTGCGCGTTTAAAACCATCTCGCCGTTGACTGTACCAAACCGACCTTTGACCGGTTGGCCGCCCAACACCCTGACGGAGAACTGAGTATCCACGGCTTGAGGTGGCAGGATGTAACGGCCCGACAAGATATCTGCCCGGCTGTCACCGGTGATCATCACAAGAAGGGAAAGCCCAACCAGAAAACTGAGGTGGACCGGCGCATAAAAACGTTCCCAGCAAGACTGTGAGCACCACATGTGCCGCGCAGTGGTTCCTCTCATCAATGCCTCCTCCCGTGACCAAAACCATTACGGTGGATATGGGACAGCAGATTGGCATGTTTCCTTTACGAACAACGCTGTTCACCATGGTTTGAACTATTCTGAAGTGCCACTTGCCGCATCCGCGCTCATGCATAAACTCTTAACAAGCGTTAAGGATTGGGTGTGTGATGCGTATCATTTCTTTGCTGTTTGCCTCTGTTTTGCTCGTGGCAGTCGGTTTGGCGGCTGAAAAAGCGCAAGCTGCAGAAGTAGTTGGTTTTTCCGGCCATCAATTTCGGCCGGGTACAATCGTGATCAAAAACTCTGAGCGCCGGCTCTATTTCGTGCTCAATGGACGTCAGGCGATCCGTTACAAGGTGGCCGTCGGAAAGCGTCAGAAATCCTGGACGGGACAGGCGCAGATCACGGCGAAATACATCAAGCCGGACTGGTCACCGTCGCCGGAAGTGCGCCGGGACTTCCCGCATCTTCCTGCCGTGATCCGCGGGGGGGCTCCGAACAATCCAATGGGTGTCGCTGCCATGACGCTGTCTAACGGCAACTACGCAATTCATGGCACCAACCGTCCTGGCTCTATCGGGCGTGCGGTCTCCTATGGCTGCATCCGGATGGCCAATCACGATATCCAGGATCTGTTCCGCCGTGTGCAGGTCCGCACACCGGTAATCGCGTTGCCGTAATCGGCACTTCGTTCTCGGGGGCAAGTTATCCACTTGGGAAAGTGCCCTTGTCAGGCCCCCGGCGCCAAGCCACTGTAGTGCCTTAGTGCAAGGCATTGGGGGCGCATATGCTTTTTTATCTGACTGTCATTCTGGCGTGTCAGCTCATCGGTGAGTTGATCACGGTTGCGAGCGGACTGCCGATCCCAGGTCCGGTGATCGGTATGGTTCTGTTGCTGGCAGGCTTGCTGATCAAAGGCGGTATTCCGGATGAACTTGCAACGGTTGGCGATGCGTTTTTGACCAACCTCTCCCTGTTGTTCGTTCCTGCCGGCGTTGGCGTCATGCTGCATATTGCGCTGATCGGTGAAGAAGGGCTTGCCATAACCCTCGCGCTGATCGGCAGCACGCTTGCAACAATTGCTGTCACAGCGGTGGTGATGCGCCTCTTGTCCCGGTCTGCCGATGCTGCTGACAGCGAGGCCGAATAATGGAGGGTGAACTTCGGGAAATCTGGGTTTATCTCTCTGCTAGTCCGCTCCTGGCGCTGACGCTGACCCTTGTCGCCTATCAGGTCGGTTTCTGGATCTATCGGCGAGCGGGTTTTAATCCGCTTCTTAATCCGGTGCTGATCGCCGTTGTGTTGTTGGTTAGCCTGCTGCTCGTCACCGATACCCAATATTCGGTCTATTTCGAAGGCGCCCAGTTCGTTCATTTCATGTTGGGGCCGGCAACGGTGGCGTTGGCCTTGCCACTTTATCGGCAGCTTGAACGGGTCCGCCGCTCATCGCTTGCGATTCTCGCCAGTTTGTTGGCCGGCTCTCTCACAGCGGCAATCAGTGCCGTCGGCATTGCCGTTCTGTTTGGGGCAAGCAAGGAAACACTTGTGTCCCTTGCGCCAAAGTCGGTGACTGCACCGGTTGCGATGGGGATCAGTGAACAGCTGGGCGGGTTGCCGTCGTTGACGGCTGTTCTGGTAATCCTGACCGGGATCACAGGAGCTGCCCTTGGGCCGCTCTTGTTAAACCTCATGGGCGTAAAGGACATGGCCGCTCGCGGGTTGGCCATCGGTACTGCGTCACACGGCATTGGGACAGCCCGTGCCTTGCAAGTCAGCGAATTGGCGGGTGCATTTTCCGGTCTCGCCATGGGGCTTAATGCCCTCGCCACAGCGATCCTGCTTCCATTGGTTTGGAAGTTGTTTTTCTGATCAGTCAAGAGCGTTTCAATATGGACGTGAAACGCTCTAACCTTGGGACAGCGTGTCGCATATATTTTCGAAACTGTGAAAATATAATGATGTGCGGATCGGCACGATCCTCCTCGAAATGCCGCTGGTGTCGTGTGCCCCAACCGGAACCAGCGGTTTTTTTAGTTCTGGCGCTTCAGCCACGACTTGGGATTTGAGGATTTGCTGTCTGACTGTTTGCCCGTCAGTGCGCTGACAAGGTCCGAGACGGCCTCAAGGCTGTGCACCGCTCGGAATTCGTCGACATGCGGAAGCATAGCCCGGATACCCTTGGCCTTGGCTTCAAAGCCTTCGAATCGCAGGAGCGGATTGAGCCAGATCAGGCGGCGGCAGGACCGGTGCAGGCGGTCCATCTCGCGGGCCAGGTCTTCGTCGGAATCGCGCTCAAGACCATCGGTGATCAACAACACCGTCGGTTTGCCGGACAGGACCCGGCGCGACCAATGCCGATTGAAGTCATGCAGAGCCGAAGCAATGCGCGTGCCGCCGGACCAGTCCTGCACCCCTTCAGAACACGCTTCGAGCGCTTCGTCCGGGTCCTTCATCCGCAATTGACGCGTCACATTGCTCAGCCGTGTTCCGAAAAGGAAAGTGTGCACGTCCCGGCGTTCGGCGGTGACCGCATGGAGGAAATGCAAAAGCAGGCGTGAATACTGGCTCATGGAACCGGAAATATCGCAGATCGCGACCAGAGGCGGGCGCCTTTCAGCCGGCTGGCGGAACTTCAGGTCAATCATATTCCCGCCGGATCGCATGGACGCCCGCAAGGTGCGGCGCGGATCCACCTTTCCCGAGTGTGCGGGGACCAGCCTGCGGAGCCGGATCTTGTCCATCGTGAGCGCCATCGAGGCAAGCGCCATCTTGGCGTCATTGATCTCCTCGGCAGTCATCTGGGCAAAGTCTTTGCTCTGAAGGAGCTCCTTTCCTGACACCGTGAATTTGGCATCGACCTCGATTTCCGGCCGGGTTTCTTCCGCAACCCGTTCCTTGTTGGCCTGAAACGCCTGGGCAACTCGTGTCTGCCCCGCCTTGGGCTTTTCGGGGGCGCCTCTCGGCGGGGCAACAGGTGACAGGATCGCCAGCATCTTTTCGATCAAGCCCCGGCTTTGCCAATAGACCCGGAACGCTTCGTCAAACAGGATGCGATGTTCCCGCTTGCGCACGAAGACCGCATGCAGGGTCCAGTAGAGATCATCGCGGTTGCTGATCCCGGACACTTCGACGGCCTGAACCGCATCGACCACAGAGGCCGGCCCAACCGGTACGCCGGCCTTGCGCAGCGTGCGGGCAAAATAGACGATGTTGTCTGTGATGCGGGAGCGGACAGCGGGCATGGGCGCGTTTGGCCTGTTCTAAAAGGCCGGCATGGACTGCGGCCGCGGTTCGTCCTTGCGAATGTCGTCGATCATCTGCCGGACCTTTGAGCCGCGAACCCGCTCGATGTCATCCTGGTACTTCAGAAGAACGCCAAGCGTATCGGAGGCCATGTCCGGATCCAGCGCGATTTCGTTGAGTTCCGACAGAGCTGTGGCCCAATCCAGCGTTTCTGCGACGCCTGGCTGCTTGAAAAGATCTTCCTCAGAGCGAAGTTTTTGGACAAAGGCAACGACTTCACCGGCAAGGCGTTCGGATGCGCCGGGCACCTTTCGGCGGATGATTTCCAGCTCGCGCTCGGCGTCGGGATAGTCGACCCAATGATAGAGACAACGGCGCTTTAGTGCGTCGTGGATTTCCCGGGTCCGGTTGGTCGTGATGATGACGATCGGCGGTTCCTCGGCCTTGACGGTGCCGAGCTCCGGAATGGAAACCTGATTGTCGGCGAGTACTTCCAAGAGGAAGGCTTCAAAGGCTTCGTCCGCCCTGTCCAGTTCGTCAATGAGGAACACCGGTGCGCCGTTCAGAGACGGCTCAAGCGCCTGAAGGACTGGGCGCTTGATCAGGAATTTCTCATCGAAGATCGACTTCGAAAGCTCGGAGTGTTCGGTATCGCCGGAGGCTTCCGCAACCCGGATTTCAACCATCTGTGCCGGGTAGTTCCATTCATATACGGCTGACGCGATGTCGAGCCCTTCGTAACACTGCAGGCGAATGAGGTCGCGGCCCAGCGTTGACGACAACACCTTTGCAATCTCGGTCTTGCCGACACCGGCTTCCCCTTCCAGAAACAAGGGACGTTTCATCTTCAGCGCAAGATGCAGGACAGTGGCAAGGGACCGGTCGGCGACATAGCCGGCTTCGTCCATCAGCTGGAGCGTTTCGTCGATCGTCGCTGGAATAGCAGGTTGCGGCATGAACGGCTCCCGGGAATGATTGATTTTGGACTATATATAAACGAACAGAGGGCGGAGCCTAGGTCTGTTTGCTGGTACTTTGGAACAGGCGTCTGTGGCGGGTCGGGGAAGTTCCGAGCATTTCCCGGAAGTGATGGCGCATTGTAGCAGCCGTCCCAAACCCGGTCTGATCTGCGATCTGGTCGATTGAGAGACCGCTTTCTTCGAGCAAATCCTTGGCCTTTTGAAGCCGCAAACCCGTAACCCAGCGGGCAGGGGTCGTTCCGGTTGCACTTTCAAACCGGCGCAGAAAGGTCCGCTCGCTCATGCCTGACCTTGCGGCGAGGCTCTTGATCGTATGATTTCCTGATAGATGTGCGCGCAGGTAGTCGAACAACGGGCCGAAGCGGTTTGCCTCTGTGGGCAGTTGAACACTGGTATCGACGAATTGAGCCTGTCCGCCTTCCCGGTGGGGCGGAACGACAAGCCGCCGCGCGACGCTGTTGGCAGCTGATGGGCCAAAGTCACGGCGGATGAGATGTAGGCAAAGGTCAATGCCTGCTGCACTTCCGGCCGATGTCAGGATCTGGCCGTTGTCGGTGTAAAGGACATTGGGGACGATCACGAGATCCGGATACCGCGTTGACAAGGCCTCGGCATAGCGCCAATGTGTCGTAACACGCTTGTCTTTAAGAAGTCCGGTTGCCGCGAGCACAAAGACGCCCGAGCAAATCGACAGCAAACGTGCGCCGTTGGCATGCGCCATGCGGAGGGCGTCTCTCAGAACCTCGGGGACGGGATCATTGATGCCGGACCAACCGGGAATGAGAATTGTTCCTGCCTCTTTCAAGAGCTCCAGACCGCCATCCACTTCCACCCGGACACCGTTGGACGCCCTCAGAGGCTGTCCGGGATCAAGGCTCGCCACTTCAAAACTGTACCAATCCTCTCCCATTTCCGGCCGCTTGAGGCCGAAGACCTCGCAGCAAATGCCAAATTCGAACAGGCATAAGCCGTCATAAGCAAGGGCGACTACGCGCTTGTTGGGCGCACTGGTTGGAGACTGAAAGGCAAGATCCGTATTTGGCATGATTTTTACGATAATTGTCTTTCGTGCCAAACGCCAGCCCAAAAATCTTCGCCTATGGTCCGGTCAATCAACCCAGACAGGAGACCCGCCATGAGTTTTGTAACTGATATCCCGCCAGCTTCTTCCAAAGATACTGTCCGGCACTTTTCCGGACGCCTCAGCTTCGAAACAGACTGCGCGGATGTTGCGGACGCGTTTGCCTCCGGCCGCGTGGATTTTGTGCTTCTTCACGTTGTTGGGTCTGCTGAGACCTTTGCGAAAAAGCATATTCCGGGGGCGCTGCATTTGCCGCATCGGGACATCACGGAAGAGCGCATGGCAGACTGGCCGGAGGACACGGTTTTTGTGACGTATTGCGCTGGGCCACACTGCAACGGAGCAGATCGGGCGGCGGTGAAGCTCGCTGAACTCGGACGTCCCGTGAAAATCATGATTGGCGGTCTAACTGGTTGGGAGGATGAGGGCTTTGCCTTTGCGGGACCAGGAGTGACGGCCGCAGCAGAGTAAAGCTGCGTATGGCGCAAGCCTGGCCTGCGGCGTATAAGACTCGCAAGTGAGGGAAGGGAGACTCGTTTTGCGAACCACTGCGCTTTTTTGGACAGGCTTGTTTGCTTGTGTCTTGAGCGGACCGGCTCTTGCAGCCAATGGCACCTATCCGACGGATCCGGCCAGCCTTGCGAGCGGCCGCGAAATAGCCGAAATCCATTGTGCCGCCTGCCATGCTGTGGCCGTTGATGATAAAAGCGCCCAGGAAGGCGCGCCGGCATTCAGGGACCTCTCCAGCCTTTATCCACTGGAAAGTCTTGAAGAAAGCCTCGCTGAAGGCATCGTCACCGCGCACGAAAACATGCCGGAAATTGCCTTCGAACCAGGTGACATTGATGCTTTTTTGGGCTATCTGACCTCCATCCAAGCAAAATGACGTTTTGGAGAAGAGAAATATTTTGAATTGTTAGCACTCGTTTTTGCCTGCTGCCAGAATTCAAGATTTCGTTCAATTGTCACCCGCTCATAGAATTGGTTAACCTGTTTGCTGCGACACTTTTCTTTAGAAAAGGGAATACGTGGCATGACAGTTGGTTCAGACTTTGAAAAACGGTTGCTCGGGTATGGTTTGTTGACTGCAGAAATACTCTACCGGATGCCGGATCATCCAAGGTTGTTGCAGTCCTTTTTGTGGCAAACAGAAGATCTGGCGCCGAAATTCCCCGAGCTCACCCGGTTCTTAAAGTTCTGGGAACGTGAAATCGAAGGCCGGATCCATGCAGTGCGAATTGCGCATCAGAATCTGATCGAACCTGCGGAATTTCGATACGCCGATGGCGAGTTCTTGATTCACTAGATGTGGAGCCTCAACACGCTGTTCTTGCGTCAGGTCCGTTCCGGTGTGCAAATAGGGGGCTGTGGTTCATCATCACTGAGCCTGGCCCGCCGGTCTTCGAAATCGCATGAGATATCGGACAAGCGCACCTTCGCAAACTCTTTGAGAAGACCGCGTTCTGCATCCTCCAGCGCCGTCGTCAACCTCTCCCGCACTGCCTGCTCCACAAGACATCGTGGATTGTCGTCGGCAAGACCAATGTTGAAAATCACGGAAGCGCCAAGGGCCTCGTGAACATCAAGAAGCGTGATATCTGCTAGTGGCTTGGCGAGAACCCAGCCCCCTCCGTGTCCCTTTCCGGAACTGACAAGACCGGCCTTTTTTAATCCCTGCATCATACGGCGGATGACAACCGGATTGGTCGCGACCATCTTCGCGAGATGATCTGATGTAACCGGATCCGGAAAACGATCCATGTGGATGAGCAGATGTAGACTTCGGGAAAGGCGGCTGTCGCGGCGCATGATTTATCCTATTGATGTCCATCCATTCTAAGGCAGACCAATTAAAGTAACAAGAAAAGTTGCGTGATCCTCAAAAGTGCCATATCACGAAACAATAAAAGTATCGTGAGTTGATCTGGCGCCTGCGCTGGTTTTTGGAGAATGGGATAGAGACAATGGTTGAGGGTTCACCTTTTGACGTCGTGGTGATTGGCGGCAGTTTTGCGGGGCTATCGGCGGCGATGCAGATCGCCAGAGCGCGGCGGAGTGTGCTGGTAATCGACAGCGGAAAACCGCGAAACCGCTTTGCCAGCCACTCTCACGGGTTCCTGGGGCAAGACGGGAAAACGCCGGAAGAAATCCTGACCGTTGCGCGGGAACAACTATTTGCCTATCCAACAGCTTCTTTCATGCATGAAACGGTGGCGTCCGCGACGGGCGAAAAAGATGCATTCGAACTAACCACTAAGTCCGGAACCGTCATCAAAGCAAAGCGGCTCATCATCGCCGTTGGTGTATCTGATCAGCTTCCGGACTTGCCGGGATTGAAGGAAAAGTGGGGTGAGGGAGTGCTGCATTGCCCCTATTGCCATGGCTATGAAATTGCGGGCAATCGCCTGGGTGTCTTTGCAACGAGCAACATTGCCGCGCATCAGGCACATGTGGTCCGGGACTGGGGAAAGGTCACGGTGTTCCTGCGGGATAGTTTTTCGTTTGACGCGGACGCCAAGAGTGAACTGGAGAAAATGGACGTGCCGGTGGAATCCGTTCCACTTGCCGGGATCGAAGGGGAAGGGCGCAGCATCAGCCATGTTGTTTTGAAAGACGGCCGCAGGGTCGCTCTGGATGCCTTGTTTGTCGCCCCGCAGACGGAGATGTCCTCTCCCATCGCGAAGCAGCTTGGCTGCGAGACTACACCAGGGCCGTTGGGCGACTTCATTACAGTCGATGATTGGCAGGCAACCAGTGTGCCAGGTGTCTATGCGGCTGGGGATGCTGCGACCGGCTGGACCAATGCGACGATTGCCTCTGCTGCCGGTGTTCAGGCAGGCGTTGCAGCGCATCAGTCTTTGATTGGCCAGTTCTAGAGTCTCCGGCTTGATCAAAACGGATACTTTAGGTGCCGATTCCTGCGTTTGATCTGCGGGATTGATCATACATGACAAAAGGTCAGCGGCGGAGCGGTATGCCAAGCCCCTGACCATCCCGCATCACCGCGTTTGCCTCTGGCGTAAATGCGTTGTCGGGCCCATCGTGAATAACGAAGCCTGGCAGCAGTTTCAGGGGGGCTTTGTTCGCTCGTACTGCCCGAACGAGAACACGTGTCGCAGCAGCATCAGGACGCGGGAGCAAGGGGATCACGTCAATTGCCCCAAACCGGCCAGAGAGGACGTTCAGAATCTCACTCAATCCGTCTGCGCGAAAGATGATGGTCAGTGTGCCGCCAAATTTCACGATGTCCGTTCCTGTTTTCACCCAGGGTTCCAGACCCCTTTCGTCCAGCATGTGTGCTCCGGCGCGGGCCGTCTTGGGTGAGGCCCGGAACCGGTTTGCTTCATAGTATGGCGGGTTCATGATGACATGATCCGCCATACCGGATTTAAGCCCGGCGGCGTGACGTACACTTCCCTTGGCGGTGATGTCTGCTTCCAGAAGGCTGATACGATCGGCAAATGAGCCATTTGCAGGATCCTTTAGTCCTTCCCGCGCGAGCTCGAGAACAGTCTGATCAAGCTCGACCGATGTAACCGAGATCTTAGATAAGCGGGCGGCTGCACAAAACCCGGCGGTCCCGACACCTGCGCCGAGATCCACAATGTGACCGCTCAATCCCTCCGGTAGGGCCGCAGCCAAATAAACCGCATCAAGACCCGCGCGGTGGCGGCCGTGTTTGGGTTGGTGCACGTAGACCTTGCCGCCCAGAAAAGCATCTCGCGTGATTTCAAGGTCGCCGCCGGTCCCGGGTGGTTGGAGCTGGTTCGTCATATCCGCCGTCATTCGCTTTCAAGGCGCAGCTCGTGTTCCAAACCTGCTTCGCGCACGAGCATGCGCGCTTTGTCGATCTGATCGCTGTCGACGAGAATGCGCCTCGGGATCATGGCGAGTGAGCCCTCCAGAATGCTCATATTGCCGTCTGCGACAAAATGCTTGATCTCAGCCTCGCCTAGCAACGATTCCAGAAACGAGATCAGGACAGGATCGTTTGTTCTAACAAGTTCTTCCATTAAAAATCTGATCCTTGCCGGTTTCGCCCCGCGCCGCTGACGGACGCTCTTCATGGAACTGCTTTACAGCAAAATATGCTGATTGTGGCATTTCAACAGTTTGTCAACGGATTGGCGGCTTGCCCCGGAGACATTCGCGCCATATTGTCCGCACAAATCGTAACAGGAGTGCCGTCAGTGGCCGTGGTCGCAACCTTGTCTGACAACGCAACGCCTCGCGCAAGCATCCAGCCCCTTGTGGATCTGGTGGCGTCTGGCATGGCAGACGTGAATGAACTGATCCTTTCCAAGGCCGGGTCCAATGTGGATTTGATCCCGGAAATCGCAAAGCACTTGATTTCATCCGGCGGCAAACGCCTGCGCCCGATGCTGACGCTCGCCTGCGCAGACATGTTTGGATACCAGGGCAACGGACATGTGATTCTCGCAGCCAGTGTCGAGTTCATGCACACTGCAACGCTGCTGCATGACGATGTTGTCGATGAAAGCGACATGCGCCGTGGCAAACTTGCAGCCCGCAAGCTTTGGGGCAACCAGGCGAGCGTGCTGGTTGGGGATTATCTTCTCGGCCAGGCGTTCAAGATGATGGTCGACACCGGCTCTCTGGAAGCACTGCGCATTCTCTCCGAAGCATCGGCCATCATTGCTGAAGGTGAAGTTCTTCAGCTCGGTGCGTCGAAAAACATCGAGACGACAGAAGCCGAGTATCTGCGAGTCATCGAGGCGAAAACAGCAGCACTGTTTGCTGCCGCGGCGGAAGTCGGTCCGGAAATCGCCGGCCAAAACGACGTTATGCGCAAGGCAGCACGGACCTACGGCTTGGAGCTCGGATACGCATTCCAGATGGTGGACGATGCGCTCGATTATGGTGGCTCATCCGCGGATCTCGGGAAGGATGTTGGAGACGATTTCCGGGAGGGCAAGATCACTCTGCCGGTTGTGCTTGCTGTTGCGCGCGGCACCGATCAGGATCGGGCGTTCTGGAAGCGCTGTATGGAAGGCGATAATGTCACGGATACTGATCTCGCCGAGGCTATCGAGCTCTTGAAGAAATACGATGCGATTTCAGAGACCGTTCAACGGGCGCGGACCTATGGCGACAATGCCCTCAAAGCGTTGGACCAATTGCCAGCGGGAGCTCACACGGACGCGCTTGCAGATGCCGTGGCGTTCTGTATCGCGCGTGTTAGTTGATTGCTCTAGAGGCTAGTTGCTGACTCAATCCGGCGTCCTTCTGGGGCGCCGTTTTGATTTTAAGCGGCACTTTTCTCAGCTCAACGGTCCAGAGGCGATCCACCAATCGGGATGCGCGGTGCGCAGATCGGTTTCAATCGCACGCATTTCGGTTGGAGCACACAGGCCGAAACAAGTCGCTCCGGATCCGGACATTCGTGAAAAAAGGATCCGGCTGTCCCCTTTCAGGAAATTCAAGACCTCACCGATGGCGCCACAGACCGACATGGCAGGTGTTTGCAAATCATTGCGGCTGTTCGTCAAATAGGCAATCAGCGCGGCAATATCATCAAACGCATCCGGCATCTTTGCCAGCTGCGGATTGTTCTTCTTGTCCAGGGCTCTGAAAACGTCCGGCGTTTCGAGGGAGACCTTTGGATTGACAAGTACTATACCGCAAGCAGGTAGCAGTGGGGCAGCCGTCAGGTCGTTGCCGATGCCCCGCATCACTTGCGGTTCGGTGCTGAGGCAAACTGGAACATCTGCGCCGAGCGATGCGGCGAGTTCATGGACATCTTCATCGCTCAAATAAACACCGGTCACGTCCTCCAGAAGGCGGAGCGTGGTGGCAGCATCGCTGGACCCGCCGCCGATGCCGGAGGCGATCGGCAGACGCTTGGTTAAGGTGATTTTGACGGACGGGACGTCGATCTTTGCCCTTTCGGCAAATCCCCGGACTGCGCGCAGGACGAGGTTATTGTCTCCAGCTGGACCCAGTTCCCGAGCAAACGGGCCGTCGATGACCAGCTCCAGTTTTTCGGACGGCTCAAGAGCAATCCGGTCACCGATCTGCGGAAATGCAACGAGCGACTCCAGCAAATGATAGCCGTCATTGCGTTGACCGGTGATGTGAAGGGCAAGGTTCACTTTGGCCCGGGCGAGTTCTGCCTGGACAGCCGTTTGCTGGTGGTCTGGCATGATCCGTCCGGTCAGCCGCCGTTGTTGTCACTGGCAGCGTTCGCCGCGTCCGTGTTCGCTGGGTCCGGCAAACCGTTCTCGATCTTGTCGAGGATTTTGGGAAGTTCATCCTCTTCGGGGTCAAGATCTCGGGCATGGTTCCACTGGAAACGCGCTTCGTTGCGTCGTCCAACTTTCCAGTAGGCATCGCCCAAGTGGTCGTTGATCACGGGATCGGCCGGCCGCAGCTCAATGGCCCGTTCCAGCTCCGTAACTGCTTCCTCATAGCGGCCCAACCGGTAATAGACCCAGCCCAGACTGTCGACAATGTAACCATCGGTTGGCCGCAGCTCTACGGCCGTCTTGATCATCTCCAGTGCTTCATCAAGCTTCAGGCCCTGATCCACAAGAGAATATCCGAGGTAGTTCAGGACTAGAGGCTGATCTTCTTCCAACTCAAGCGCTTTGCGGAAATCGGCTTCTGCCTCGTCCCACTTACCCAAGCGCTCCCGGCTGATGCCGCGGAAGTAGAGGATCAGCCAGTGCGGCTGCTCAAGCGTTTCGATTGTGTCGATGGACGCCGAGTAAACCTTCTCGGCTTCCTCATAGAGTTCGTGGGACCGCAGAACATTGCCCAGCGCAATCCCGGCTTCCAAATCACCCGGGTCGTTTTCGATGAGCGCCGCCAAATGAGCGCGTGCTTCGTCCACCTGATCAAGAGCATTGAAATTTAGCCCAACTTGAATTTCGGCCTCCCGCTTCAAGGCACTGTCGTCAGGCACCATCATCAAGGCTTCGATGGCACGGTCAGGCTGATCCATCCGCTCAAAGACGTTGCCGAGCGCGACCGCTGCATATTCTGCAGCCGGATCAAGGTATAGTGCCAGCTGAAGGTAGGAGGTCGACAATTCCTCTCCGCCGTCACGGCCGATCACGGCGCCGAGCCCGTATAGGATCTCGGCCATGCCGACAGCTGGGTCGCTGACAGTCGGCGGGATGACAGCGCCTGACACAATCATCTCGCGGGTCCGGTCCAATTGCGGATGGCCGCGGTATTGCCGGTCGAACTGATCCAGCGCCTTCAGCGCGTCCTGCTGGCGGCCATTGGCCGCGAGGAGGCGGGCGTGGGCGTCAACGACGCGGATGGCCCCTTGATCCATCTCATAAGCTTTTTCGATGGCCTCAAGGGCTGCTTCGTTCCGGCCGGCTGTAAACAGAAGATGCGCCTTGTGGGTTTCCTTGAAGACATCGAACCACTCGGGGCCGCGTAGGTTGTCGATGGTCTTGGCCGCTTCGTCGATTTGGCCGGCACCGTAATAGGCCCATGCGCGTGCGATACCAACGGATAGCTGAGCCAGTGGACCATTCCGGCCCTCCTTCAGCAGCTCGATCGCGGCGCCATAGTTCCCGTCGCGTACGTCCTTTGCGCCCAAGACAAGCTGCGCCAGGAAATTCCGCTGAACGCCTCGGTCGAGATCGGCGGCATAGCGGATCGCATCGTCCACATCGCCATTTGCGAGCTTCAGTAGAAAAGTCCGCTCCAGCAACATCGGATTGGATGGGTCTGCGGCAAGGGTTTCTTCATAAAAAGCAGCAGCTTGCGCAAAGTCTTTTTGAAAGCCTGCGAGGCGACCGGAAAGATAGCTGCCAGACAGCGTAAAGGGAAGTTCGGCAGGAGTTCCAAGCGTTCTTGGAATGCCGTCTTGTGCATTTGTATCTGCTAGAACAGTGGCCGGAAGCAGAGCAGCAGCGCTCGCAAGAGCCAGAAGTTTCAATTTGAGCGGCTTTCGGATCGACTTCGAAATGGCGCCGGTCAACTGTGTCATTGGTCCTCGCAGAATTGATTGCTCCCGTTTTGGGGGACGCATCTGTATGGAAACCGACAATGGCGCTATTAAGGCTGAGCGGCAAGGTGAGGGGGATAACTTTCTGAGGGTTTAAATCCTTTCGCATTTGCCCTGCGTTGGAAAAACATAGACTAACGACTTAAAAGGGCGGGTTTCCGGTAAAAAGGACTTGATGCTCTGTCAACACCGTAGCAGGTATGTGCGGTGCAATATCAGGCGGGGGCGAAAGTACTCCCGGCACCATGCGGAGGAATTGGAATATGACCAAGTGGGTCTATGGGTTCGGCAATGGTTCTGCAGAAGGCGCAGCAGACATGCGCAACCTGCTCGGTGGCAAGGGAGCGAACCTTGCCGAGATGAGCAGCCTCGGTCTGCCGGTGCCCCCCGGATTCACGATCACCACCGAAGTCTGCACCTATTATTACGACAACGAGAAGTCCTATCCGCCAGCGCTCGAAGCTGAGGTGGCCGCGGCAATGGAGAAGGTTGGTGAGGCGACGGGCCGGAAGTTCGGCGATCCTGACCGGCCGCTTTTGGTGTCTGTTCGCTCCGGTGCCCGTGCGTCCATGCCTGGAATGATGGACACGGTCCTCAACCTGGGCCTCAGCGACGGCACCGTGGAAGCGATTGCCCGCGAATCCGGAGACGCTCGGTTTGCTTACGACAGCTATCGTCGCTTCATTCAGATGTATTCCGATGTGGTTCTCGGCGTCGACAATCACGAGTTCGAGGACATCCTTGAGGAATACAAGGAACGCAACGACCTCACTCTGGATACAGAAATCACCGCAGAGGCCTGGCAGGGCATCATCGAGAAGTTCAAGGCACTGGTTGAAGCCGAGCTGGGCAAACCGTTTCCGCAGGACCCGCAAGAACAGCTCTGGGGCGCAATTGGTGCCGTTTTCAGCTCCTGGATGACACCGCGGGCGGTCACTTACCGGCGTTTGCACGATTTGCCGGCCTCCTGGGGCACAGCTGTGAACGTCCAGGCCATGGTGTTCGGGAACATGGGCGAGAATTCCGCCACTGGTGTTGCCTTCACCCGTAACCCGTCCACCGGCGAAAACAGTCTTTATGGCGAGTTTCTTGTCAACGCGCAGGGCGAAGATGTGGTTGCCGGTATACGGACACCGCAGGACATTACCGAGAAAGCCCGCATTGAAGCCGGATCTTCCAATCCGTCGCTCGAAGCTTTAATGCCGGAGGCTTTCGCGGAGTTCCAGACTTACTGCGACAAGCTGGAACGCCACTATAAAGACATGCAGGATCTGGAATTCACAATTGAGCAAGGCAAGCTCTGGATGCTGCAGACCCGCGCGGGCAAGCGGACCGCCAAGGCGGCGCTGAAGATTGCGGTCGATATGGTCGCAGAAGGCATGCTGGAAGAAGAAGAAGCTGTGTTCCGTGTCGAGCCTGGCGCACTTGATCAGCTGTTGCACCCGACCATCGATCCGAAGGCTGAGCGTGATATCCTGTCGACCGGGCTGCCGGCCTCTCCCGGTGCGGCTTCGGGTGCAATTGTGTTCACCTCGGATGCTGCAGAACAAGCCAAAGGCGATGGCCGGAAGGTCATCCTTGTTCGGGTTGAGACCAGCCCGGAAGACATCCACGGCATGCATGCCGCTGAAGGCATTCTGACCAGCCGCGGGGGCATGACCAGCCACGCAGCCGTTGTTGCGCGCGGCATGGGCAAACCCTGTGTGGCCGGAGCCGGTGGGCTGCGGATTGACTATCGAAATCAGACAATCAACGTCGGCGGACGGCAACTCAAAGAAGGCGATATCATCACGATCGACGGGGCCACTGGTCAGATACTGGCCGGTGAAGTGGCGATGCTGCAGCCGACACTCTCCGGCGATTTCGGGACACTGATGGGCTGGGCAGATCGCGGCCGCCGGATGACTGTCCGGACCAATGCGGAAACACCGCAGGACGCCAAAGTCGCGCGTGAATTCGGCGCCGAAGGCATTGGTCTGTGTCGGACAGAGCATATGTTCTTTGAGGGCGATCGCATCCTTGCAGTTCGTGAAATGATCCTTGCTGAGACTCAGGAAGGCCGCCGCGCGGCACTCGCTAAGCTGCTTCCAATGCAACGTCAGGATTTCACGGATCTCTTTGAAATCATGCACGGCCTGCCGGTCACGATCCGTCTCCTCGATCCGCCGCTTCACGAGTTCCTGCCGAAGACAGATGAGGAACTGAAGGACGTTGCGACAGCGATGGGCGCTGATCCAGAGCTTTTGCGTGATCGCGCACTGTCGCTGGAAGAATTCAACCCGATGCTCGGCCATCGTGGTTGCCGGTTGCTGGTATCCTATCCAGAAATCGCGGAAATGCAGGCAAGGGCAATCTTCGAAGCTGCCGTCGCTGCGGCGAAGGCTACAGGGGCTCCGGTGGTTCCAGAGATTATGGTGCCGCTTGTTGGTCTAAAGGGCGAGCTGGATCTCGTCCGGTCGAGCATTGAGGCAATGGCCAAGGCCGTCATGGAAGAAACCGGTGCAGAGCTGGCCTATCAGGTGGGCACAATGGTCGAGTTGCCGCGCGCTGCGCTCAAGGCGGCCGAGATTGCTGAAAGCGCTGAGTTCTTCTCCTTCGGCACGAACGATCTGACGCAGACCACGTTCGGGATTTCCCGTGATGATGCGGCGTCCTTCCTTGGAACGTATCAGACGAAAGGCATCCTTGAGCAGGATCCATTCGTGTCCCTGGATCCGGAAGGGGTTGGGGAACTAATCAAGATCGGCGTTGAGCGGGGCCGATCCACCCGTCCGGACATAAAGCTCGGCATCTGCGGTGAACATGGGGGTGACCCCTCTTCAATCACTTTCTGTGAGAGCGTCGATCTGGACTATGTGTCCTGTTCGCCTTACCGGGTGCCAATTGCGCGTTTGGCCGCGGCACAAGCTGCGCTGCGCAAGGCGTCCGCGAACTGATGAGCAGGCCTTTGCAGCGCATTGGTGATACAGGCTGGCGTCATGCCTGAGCCTTTTCCGGACGTTGATGCGTTAAGATCCGGTGGGAAACGGGTTTTATCCCGTGTTCTCACCCGGATCGAAACGGACGCCGACAAACCGGAGACGGCAGCATTTCTGGATCGGATTGCCGCTCAAGGTAAAGGTCATGTCCTTGGGCTGACCGGCCCACCGGGCGTTGGCAAGTCTACGCTTACCGATGCGCTCATTCGTGCGTTTCGGGATGCTGGCGGCAGTGTTGCTGTTCTTGCGGTCGACCCATCATCTGCAATCACCGGCGGTGCGCTGCTAGGAGACCGGACCCGACTGAAAACCGACCCCAATGACGATCGGATTTTTGTGCGCTCGATGGCTGCGCGCGACAGACTCGGCGGGCTGTCGGATCATTCGGTTGCTGCCATCGCGGTTCTGAGGGCCGCGTTCGATCATGTGATCGTGGAAACTGTCGGTATCGGCCAGTCTGAAGGGGATCTAAAGCAGGCCGCCGACACTGTGCTCCTGTGCATCCAGCCAGGATCAGGTGATAGCCTTCAATTCATGAAGGCCGGCATCATGGAACTGCCGGATGTGGTCGCTGTGACCAAGGCTGATATGGGGGCTGCAGCACGGCGTGCAGCTGCAGACGTCAAAGGTGCGCTGACGCTGTCGCCCACGGGTTCTAATAACTGGACTGTGCCTGTGGGTCTTGTCTCTTCACAAACAGGAGAGGGGATGGAGGCTCTGATCGATCAGGTCAAAGCCCATCTCGATTTCCTGCAAAGCGATGGCAGGCTGGATAGCCACCGGGCCGCACAACACAGTGCTTGGTTCCGTGACCGCGTCCTGTCTGAATATGGACAATCGGGTCTGAGGATCTGCCAAGACCTTGCCGAGGGGCGGGCACGCCAAGCTCCGTTTACCTGTTTCACCGAGTTTTCGGAAAAAATGCACGCGTGCCTGCCGACGGCAACCTGAAGCAACAGATGGTCAGACTTCTGCTGCGCGCATCGTGAACGCAAATTCGCGTCCGAAATCGCCGCCATGTTCCTTCTTGAAGTCCTCAAGGAACTGCGCAAGATCCGTCTCATTGAGCGGTTGAGAGATGAAATAGCCCTGCATGCGATGACAGCCGTGGGCCTGGAGGAACCGGATCTGCTCGATGGTCTCAATGCCTTCAGCGACGATCGTCATGCCAAGGGCTTTGCCAAGCTGAATGATGGATACGATGATAGCCTCTGCCTCCGGATTACCGTCCATGTCAGACAGGAAATCACGATCCACTTTCAAGGTATCAAATGGGAACCGGCGTAAGTAACTCAGGCTGGAGTAGCCAGAGCCGAAGTCATCCAGCGCGACCTTGATGCCGAGGTTCTTCAAGCGCCGCAGAGACTTCAATACCGTATCGTTGCGGCCGGCAAATACGCTTTCCGTGACTTCGATCTCCAGGCGCTGTGGCGCTAGGTTATTTGTCGCCAGGATCGCCATGACCTTTTCGACAAAACGTGGGTGTTTGAATTGGTTGGGCGACACGTTGACCGACATGACCACATCCGGCCAGTCATGAGCCTTGGCGCAGGCCTTGTTCAGAACCCACAGACCGAGTTCGTTGATCAAACCGGTCTCTTCGGCAACGGGAATGAACTGCGCCGGAGAAACGACCGTGCCATCCTCCTTTGTCCAGCGGGCAAGCGCTTCTACGGACACGATACGCTGGGCCGCGGTGTCAGATTGGGGCTGGTAGGCGAGACTGAGTTCGTCGTTTTTCAGCGCCATCCGCAACTCGCGGGAGAGCTTGTCCTTCGATTGAACATGGTCTTCCATGTTAGCTTCGAAGAAGGAGCGGCGGTTCCGTCCATTTTCCTTTGCATCGTACAGGGCGATATCCGCCTTACGCAGCAACTCGTCCGGGTCGACGCCATCGCGGGGGGCAACGGCTGCGCCAATAGAGAGGCTCGCATGTAATTCGCGGGCGCCGATCTTGATCGGTTGGGAGATTTCATCCTGAATTTGATCGAGGATGTATTCCAGCCACTCGTCACTTTTGGAATTCGGGATCACCATCGCGAACTCATCGCCGCTGATCCGTGCGACAATGCCGTTATCGCCCAAGACGTGTGTCAGACGCTTGGCAACGGCGACGATGACCATGTCTCCAGCCGAGTGACCGAGCGTATCGTTGATATCCTTGAAGTGATCGAGGTCGATATAGATGACAGCGGTTTCCCGCCCCCGACTGTTGGTGTCCTGGAGCATATCCGTCAGCAACCGGTGAAAATGGGCGCGGTTGGGCAAACCTGACAAGGCGTCGTGGCGCGACGTATGCACGGCCTGCGCTTCACTGACGGCAAGGCGCTTGGTCATGTGGCGGGTGAAAGCTGTAACAGCGATTACCACCGCCGTAATCATGAAGGCGGCCATTCCGAGGAAGGGATTGATCCGTGTCAACATCTGTGTTCCTGGCCGGTCCACTTGCCAGGCAATGACCCCGATGGGCGCGCCCGTCGGTCCGCGCAGTCTCAGTTGGCCAATGCCCTCACGATCAGTCTGTTTTTGTGCCAGGATGAAACCGTCAAGTCTGGTCATATGCATGATCTCAGACATCTTTTCACCACGCAGTGGCGCGAGGCTTATCATGACCGTTGGCGGAACTCTCTTGGGAATAACCGACTGAATTTGCCGGGCGATTGCTGCAACCGAAAAGAGATGCGGTTCTCCTTTCACCGAAACAACGCCGGTTTCGAAGATCGAATAACGTTGATCCCGTTGGCTCGGTTCATAGCTGTAAAGCCCGGAGGGAAGCCTCCGGAACGAGATGATATAACGGGCGCGGACCTTCGCGATGGCAGGCTTCAAACGCGCAAGAAGATCCGGTGTCAGCCAACTGTTGTTATGGTCATGCGCAAACAGCGCCTTGACGGCATAGTCCTTTCCAACCACCGCGGATTTTGTAAATCCGTGGTTGGCGTAGAGCCAATGAGTCATGTTGTCGAACACCCAATCCTGATCCAGATTGGGCGCGTTCGTGATGTGAAAAGCGGCATCCCAGGTCGCAACACCGGATTGCTGGCGTGCCAGGTCATCGGAAACCAGTTGCAGTGCTCCAGAAATCAATTGCAGCTGTGATTGCTCGGCACTCTCATCGGAGATGCGTGCGGACCAGTGCATCAGGAAGAAGATCCCGACAACGGACAGAAAGACCAGTGTCACCAACGGTATGATGATGACATTGGCGATCCGCCCACCTGAGTTCTTCAACTTGGTCTGCATTTACTAGCCCTGTTTGACAGGTGCATTATTGGCGAAGACAGTTAAGGATTGACCGACATTGATGGTAAAAAATGTATTTAGTTAAAATGCACGTACATCAAAAAAATAACTTATACACAAACACTTGGCCTTGTTTTCAACCTGATGGATCAAGCCCTATATGAGTTGTAATCCCTTGAAACTCACCTGTGATCTGAGACCAACGATGATGTGATCGTGGATTTCTATGCCAAGGGGTTTGGCTATGTCGACCAATTGCCGCGTCATTTGAATATCCGCCCGCGAGGGCGTGGGGTCTCCTGAGGGATGGTTGTGGACCAGAATGATCGCCGTTGCCCCGTGTTCCAAAGCTCTGCGTACCACCTCTCGCGGATAGACTGGAGTATGATCAACAGTGCCGGTTTGCTGTAGCTCATCGGCAATCAGCCCATTCTTCTTGTCGAGAAAGAGAACACGGAATTGTTCGATGTCGGACATGGCCATGCGGGCTTGCAGATAGTCCATCACTTTTGACCAGGAATCGAGCAGCTCCCGTTCCCTCAGTTCACCGGTATGAAATCTGGCGATGGCGGCGTGAATGGCATGCAGTGTGTCGATGCTGTTGTCCGACAAGCCCTTGATTTCCTTTAGTCTCGGACGCGGCGCGGACAAAACGGCAGAAAACGAGCCAAAGCGTTTCAACAGGGCTTTGGCAATTGGTTTGGTGTCCTGACGGGGCAGGGCAGAAAATAAAAGAAACTCCAGAAGCTCATAGTCGGCGAGACTGTTCTCACCGCTTTTACGAAACCGTTCCCGCAGCCTTTGGCGGTGTCCTTTCGTGCCGGTATCTGCCGATTGTTTTTCGGAGAAACCGGCGTCCGGTTCGCTCATGAGCCTCCTTAGGCGTTGGGCAACCCTGGTTTGTGGATACCTTTGGGTGAGGTTGTGAAGCTTTGACATCCATCCGCGGTGATCCCGATGGAATGTTCAAACTGGGCAGATAATGAGCGGTCGCGTGTTACAGCCGTCCAGCCATCACTCAAGACCTTCACGTTCGGCCGTCCGAGATTGACCATCGGTTCGATTGTGAAAATCATGCCAGGTTTCAGTTCCACGCCTTCGCCGGGCCGTCCGTAGTGCAGGATGTTCGGCGTATCGTGGAACAACCGCCCAAGGCCATGCCCGCAGAAATCACGGACAACAGAGCAGCGTTGCGCCTCGACATACGTCTGGATAGCCGCGCCGATATCACCGGTCGTGTTGCCCGGTTTGGCCGCCTCTATGCCGCGCATCAAGGATTCATAGGTTACGTCGATCAAGCGTTCTGCAGCCCGCTTCAGCGGCCCAACCGGATACATCCGGCTGGAATCACCGTGCCAACCGTCCAGGATGTAGGTCACGTCGATGTTGACGATATCGCCTTCACGTAAAGCCTTGTTGTTCGGTATTCCATGGCACACAACATGGTTGATCGACGTGCAAGAGGACTTTGTATAGCCGCGATAGTTCAGCGTAGCCGGTATCGCATTCTGGTCCATGCCGTACTGGTAGACGAAGTCGTCGATTTCTTGCGTGGTCACACCCGGTTTGACCATATCGGCCAGCTCGTCGAGACAGGATGCCGTTAGCTGCCCGGCCTTCATCATGCCATCAAAGTCTTCAGGTCCGTAAAGGCGCACCTGACCCGTATTTTTCATTGGGGCATCGGCGGCATCGATGTAGGTGACCATAAAGTTGTGTTCTCGCTTCTGGGCTCCCAGCGCAGCTTGTTGGCTGCAGCACGTTGGAGCCTACCATGTTCTTTAAGTCCACATACAGTCCGCAGGTGGCAATTTCCAGTCCCCGATGTGCTGGGCAGAGAAGAAACAGTATTTGAAAACTACGCTGCTGGCTTGCAGAAACGATGCAAAGTCTCTAGGGGATTTGGTGTTGCTACTGCGGGCGTGGTGGAACTGGTAGACACAAGGGACTTAAAATCCCTCGGCCCTAGGCTGTACGGGTTCGAGTCCCGTCGCCCGCACCAATTTTGTTGGCGCTACCGCTCTTCGGGCTACTTGAGCGCTGGTTTGGTTCGAGGTTGATCCTCTCAATTGCACAAAAAGACTTCCTGACTTTCAACTCGCAGTAAGGCTGTGGCCGATGTCGTGGCTTGCAGAACCTCAGTCAACCAAGAGATGCGTTTTGCGGTAGGCGTGGCTGGTTGCCGTAGGGTCGTTTTTCAGAAACATCGTCTTTCCGGAGTGTGCTCAAACAGCTTAGTGCCGGAAAAGTCTGCTTCTGTTTTTAACCTCTTGTCAGTTTTGCATTAACGAAATTTCCGTTACGGTAGTCTTTGTCGGCGTTCAGCCCTCGGTTGCGGAGCGGATTTTTTGGCTTTTCGGATCTTGGCATGTCTTTCCGGAATGTGGCTTTCCTTGGTGTTCGGCGGCTCAAGCCTTGCCGACGAGAACAGATTGCTGATTGTTGGCTTTTCAACCCCGCCGTATCTTTCAATCGGCCCGGATAACGAGCCGCGCGGACTGCTTGTTGATCTGGTTAAAACGGCTGCAGCGGAATCCGACGTTGAGGTCCATTTTGAAGTAACCAGCTGGCCCCGTGCTCAGCTCGAGGTGCGCAAGGGCGCGGCGGACCTTATTTTTCCGGTGGTTTACACACCGGAACGGGAGGATTGGCTCAACTATCCAACCAATCCAATCACCCAATTTGAAATGATGATTTTCGCGAGGAAAAACCCGTCCTACGATTTCACCGGTGACGTAACCCAATTGCACGGTCTGTCCATTGGAAAAATTGCAAGCGGGCGCATGCATCCAAATTTCCGGGCGCTTGAAGAGAGTGGCAAGACCCGGATCGCGTCACGGGACAGCCTGGAGGAATTGCTGACTGCGGTGCATCTTGAAAGGCTCGATGGTTTCGTTGCGCCGCATCTCATGACGATTGAGGAAGCACATCGGATCGATCTGGACACAGTCGCTCCCTTTGCCCAGCCGGTTGGCGTGTCAGACATCTATCTCGCGTTTTCGAAAAACAGCACAAAAACTGAAGCCTGGAACCGGCTCCAGCAGAATTTGCCGCGTCTTGATCAGGCGAGAGCCGATTTCCTTCTGTCCATGAAAGAGACCGACAACTGATGTCGTCATGAATTGGAGCGCGAGGCCAGGTAGCGCCAATGCGCTTGCATCGCGGGATTTCAAGCGCGTTTGCGGATAGACTGCAGACGGTCGGAATTCAGTGCTTCACCAATGGATAGGCAGCAGTCCGGAATGTCTTTCGCCGGAAGCGGGCGGGCGCAGAAATAACCCTGCAGGCTGTCACATTCCAAACCCACTGTCAGCAAGTATTCGCCTTCAGTCTCTGCGCCTTCAGCAACGACACGGAGGCCAAGGCTTTTCCCCAAACCGACGATGGCTTGATAAAGCTGTTTCTTCTGCGGGTAGAGGTCTGCATCCTGAAGAAAGGCGCGATCAATCTTGAGTTCCTGAAACGGCAGCTTGTGCAGGTAGCTCAAGGACGAGTATCCCGATCCGAAATCATCGAGTGACAGCAAGACCCCCATCGATTGAAGTTCAAACAGCAGATCAAGAACAAGGCGTTCGCTGGTATCGACAAATACGTTCTCGGTGACTTCGAGACATAAGGTGTGCGGCGGAAGCTGGTAGCGTTGGAGAGTTTTCCGGACGTTGCTTGCAAAGTTTGGTTGTTGAAACTCTATGGGAGACACATTTACCGAGATGTGCCCAAATTCAAACCCGGATGTCAGCCAATGTGCCGCCTGCCGACAGGCTTCGTCGAGCACGTAATGACCAAGATCGATGATCAGGCCGGTCTTTTCTGCAAGGGGAATGAAGTCACAGGGCGGTATCCAGTTGCCTTGTCCGTCCGGCCAGCGAATGAGGGCCTCCAAACCGATCAGGTCGCCATTGGCCGGGTTCACTTGGGGCTGATAGTGGAGTTCCAATTGTCCTGTAGCGAGCGCCGTTCTGAGCCGGGTTTCCAAGAGCATTTCGCTTTGAACCCGATCATTGAGCGGGGCGGAGAAGAACATATGCTGCTGGTGAGCCGTATCTTTGGCCGCCCTTAAAGCAATCCCGGCCACCCGGTGGGCGGTCTCCACATCGTGGGCATCTTGGGGCAATAGAGCGATGCCAATGAGCGGATCGACCCTGATTTCACCTTCGTCCAGCGGGAAGGGAACAGACAGGACATCAATGATATCGGCTGCATAGTCAGCAGAAAGCTCGCCGCTTTCATCGAGCGGAAGCAGAATACAAAAGTCATCGGCCGAAATTCTGGAGACTTTTGCGCTTTCCCCTAACAGGCGCCGGAGGCGGGTGTAGGTCTGCATCAGGACACGGTTGCCTGCCTTCTGTCCGAAGGTATCATTGATTTTTGCAAAGCCGATAAAGTCCAGCTGGATCAGGGCCGTTTTCTTGTTGTCAACGGCTGCGCTTTCCAGAGCGTCAGCGAGATCTGCAAAGTACTTCGTACGGTTGCCGCCTGTTGTGACCGGATCGACATAGGCCAGCTTATGGAGGCGTTCCTGAAGCTCGGTTACCCTGGCCAGGCCGTGGGCAAGGTCGCCTATTTCATCTGGGCGGTCCGCACAGGGAAAAGAGGCCTGAGGCTGACCGGAGGCAAGCCTATGGGCGGCGGCGGCGAGACGGCGCAAAGGCATCATCTGGTTGCGCAGCAAGATCCCGCCCACGAGCATGACGGCAAAGAGAACCACTGCGGCCGCTGTGAAAAGGCGCCTGCTGAGCCGGTTTTGCGCGACCGTCAGATCATCGGCCCAGCCAACATCAACGGCTGCTGCTCCCTTCAGGGCACGATCGCCATCGACGATCGGCATTAAGTAAGCAAGGCGTAGCCGACCTTGAACAGGGACGTTCCCAATGAATGGAACGCCGTTTACGAGGTTTGAATACGCAGGGTGGCCGGGTTTGATGGCAAAAGGTGGTGGCATGCTGCCGTCCGGCTTGCGGAAAGTCGTTGCAATCCGGTCGAACAAACCAGTCTTTTCTGAGTAGCTGAAGATGTTAGCCGCACCCTGGTTGCTCTTGCCAATGGCCAGAACAAGTTCATCAAACAATGCATTTGGACGCAGGTCTGCCGGACCGTTGTAGAGTGCGGTCAAGGTCAGGACTTGCGGCTTGCCGTTTTCGTCGCTTGTGGGGTCGATTGCGCGGTCCGTGCCATACCGGATCACCGCCGCTGCGGTTTTGGCCGCGCGGTCAATGCGAATGGTCGAATTTTCTTCGGTCGTCCTTGTTATTTCAAAATAACTGATACCGGAAACAAGGCCGATGCTAAGCAAAACAGCAACCCCGAGTATCAGACTGATCCGGACCACCAACGAGTGAATTCCAAAACGTGTAATGGCGGTTATCCTTGTCAATTTCGCGTAGAGCGAGCTCACGACACAGACAGCACGCAAGGGTAAACTTCAAAGGCTACAGAAGTCTGAATCAATTGGTCCAATTTTAAACTAAGCAGCGTAGGTATCAGAGAACCCTAGTGAATTAACTGATCTGATCCCGGCATTGGGGAGAACATCCGGGGGAAGTGAGCTGCAAAGCATTGGAAATCGTTCGGAAAAACGGTAGGACGTTGAGTTGTGTGTCTCTGCGGAGCGCGCGCAATATGGGCTTTGGGGTGCGTTCCGCTTGATTTCACTCAGACCAGTTTTGAACGTTCTTGGGTTTTTGTATGTCGGTCTTGCGACCGCAATGCTCGTCCCAGCGATCATCGACGTCGCGCAGAAGAATGCAGATTGGCAGGCGTTCGTCTTTTCTGCCCTGTTAACCGGCATGTTTGGCATGCTGTTGTCGCTGTCCATGGGCGGCTCACTCAAGGAAGGGCTCGACACACGGCAGACCTTCATTTTGACGACGCTTGCCTGGGCAACACTACCGGCCTTTGGAGCCTTGCCTTTTCTTTGGCTTGGAATCGGCTACGCAGACGCCGTGTTTGAAGCGGTCTCAGGATTTACCACGACCGGCTCCACTGTATTGACCGGCCTGGATGGTTTGCCGCCCGGATTGCTCGTCTGGCGGTCGATCATGCAGTGGATGGGCGGCGTCGGCATTATCGTTATGGCGATCGTCTTGCTGCCGTTCCTGCGCATCGGTGGGATGCAGCTCTTTCAAAGCGAGAGCTCCGACAGGTCAGAAAAGATCGTCAGCCGCTCTGTTGAACTGATCCGGCTGTTGGGGCTGGCCTACCTGTTCCTTACCGTCCTGTGTATCGCCGCTTATTTGGCAACGGGCATGGGGCTCTTCGATGCGTTCAACCATGCTTTGACAACGATCGCGACGGGCGGGTACTCGACCCATGACCTGTCGTTCGGGTATTTCCAGAACCATTCGTCTGCCTGGGTCGCCATTGTCTTCATGATCATCGGCGCAATGCCGTTTGTGTTGATCATTCAGGCGCTCCGCGGGCAACCGCTTCTTTTGTGGCGGGATCCGCAGGTCCGAGTACTCCTCGGATTTCTTGCGATCGTTTCCCTGGCCCTCACGGTTCATCTTGGCGTCAAGATGGATTTTGATTTCGACGAGGCCTTGGTCAAGGCAACTTTCACGGTGGTCTCCATTGTGACCGGAACCGGCTACGCATTGGGCGATTTCGAACAATGGGGTGCTCCGGTTGTCGGGACCTGCTTCCTACTGATGTTTGTTGGCGGATGTACCGGGTCGACGACCGGCGGCATCAAGATTTTCCGGTTTCTGGTGTTTTTCGGCACGGTTCGCGCCCACTTGCGCCGGATGGTTCGACCACACCGGATCATGTCGGAGGAGTATGCGGGGACCCGGCTGACCCCGGAACTGTCCTTCTCGGTCTTGGCGTTTCTGGTGGTCTATCTGGGGTCTGTCGGTGTGATCACCGTAGCCTTGTCGTTCTTCGATCTTGACTTGGTGACAGCGATTTCGGCTGCTGCGACGTCTGTCGGCAACGTGGGTCCGGGACTCGGGCCGATGATCGGGCCGGCGGGGCATTTCGCGCCATTGCCGGATGGGGCCAAATGGCTCCTGTCCTTTGCCATGCTTGTTGGCCGTTTGGAGCTGTTCACGGTTTTGGTTCTGCTCGACCCGGATTTCTGGTCGAAGTAACCCACTCTGATCGTTTGCGTATCACTTCGGGATGTCATTCATGCAGTTTTCTGTCCCCCTTGTCAGTGGCCGCCTCGTCAAGCGCTATAAGCGGTTTCTGGCGGATGTTGTTCTGGATGAAACCGGCGAAGAAGTTACCGCCCACTGCGCCAATCCGGGGTCGATGTTGGGCCTGAAGGAACCTGGAGCCCGGGTTTGGTTGTCGCCGTCCGACAATCCGAAGCGGAAACTGAAATTTTCCTGGGAAGTGATTGAAGCCGACGGCGCGTTGGTCGGCATTAACACGGCCCATCCGAACAAGTTGGTAGAAGAAGCTCTGGTGGCCGGACGCATCCAGGGGCTTGCGGGTTTTGAAACCCTGCGCCGGGAAGTGAAATACGGCAAGAACTCCCGGATCGACATTCTTCTGGAGCAGGCGGATGGCTCCAAGATTTACGTTGAAGTGAAGAACGTGCACCTGATGCGCGAATCCGGTCTTGCCGAGTTTCCGGACAGCGTGACAGCCCGCGGCGCGAAGCATCTGGTTGAACTTGGAGATATGGTTGCGGAAGGTCACCGGGCGGCGATGGTGTTTTTGGTTCAGCGCCCTGATTGCGACAGGCTTTCACTCGCCTCTGACATTGATCCAAACTATGCCCAGGCTTTCAAGACGGCCAAGGTCGCGGGTGTCGAAGCCTATGCCATCGGCTGCGATGTCCGCCTCGACGGAATAGATGCTGTCAAGGATGTCGCGATCAACGATTGACCGACACTCTCCGTCTCGGCCCTTTAAACCTGATAGACCGTGATCGGAGTTCCCTCCGGCACGCGATTGTAAAGGTCAATCACATCCTGCTGAAGCATACGAACGCAGCCGGATGAGGCTGCTTTGCCGATCGACCAGGTCTCCGATGTGCCGTGGATCCTGTAAAGCGTATCCTTGTTGCCTTCAAAGATGTAAAGCGCCCGCGCGCCAAGGGGATTGTCCAACCCCGGGTCCATCCCGTTCTTGTATTTGGCAAGTTTCGGCTGGCGTTTGATCATGTCGGCGGGCGGGGTCCAGGTTGGCCAGGCTTTTTTCCGGGCGATCCGCGCCCGCCCGCCCCAAGCAAAGCCGTCACGCCCGATGCCGACCCCATAACGCATTGCCTTTCCGTCCCCCATCGCCAGGTACAAGAAGCGCTCATGGGTCTCCACAACGATGGAGCCTGGTTGCGCGGAGGAGTTGTAGTCGACGACCTGCCTGTAAAATTTCGGATCGATCTTGGAAATGTCGACGGCTGGAATAGGAAAACGCTCCTGCGGTCTGGCCGCATACATCTGCACATAATCTGTCGAGACCGGCTTGGTCAGGCTCGGCTTGGGTGGCAGTTTGGCAGTCGTGTTTCCCGAACAGCCGGTTGCGATCGCAGCTGCTGCCGAAATCAAGAATGTGCGTCTGATCAGCATGCCGGATCCCGTTTGGCTTTTGCGAGAATCATCGTGAGGCTTCCAAAAAACATAAACGGCCGGTTGAACCTCTCGGTCAACCAGCCGTCGAATGGATCTCAGGATAATCCGCGAATTGTGATGCGGACTGCCTGAAATCAGCCTGCCGTGTCTTTGGAAAGCGGCGGCTGGAATTGCCAGCCCATATCCCACGGGAAATAGATCCAGGTATCCTGGGAGACTTCGGTGATGAAGGTGTCGACCATCGGAACGCCAACCGGCTTGGCGTAGACAGTTGCAAAATGTGCTTTCGGCAGCATCTCCCGGACCACTTTCATGGTCTTGCCGGTGTCGACGAGATCGTCGATGACAAGAACACCGCTGCCTTCGCCGTCTTCCAGATCGATTACCTTCGGATCAACGGGTTTGATAACTTCCAGACGACCCTGGCTGTCATAGTCGTGATAGGAGGCGATGCACACGGTCTCGATGGTGCGGATGCCAAGTTCGCGGGCCACGATACCGGCCGGGACCAGACCGCCGCGGGTAATGCAGACGATGGCTTTCCACTCACCTTCGCTTGAGAGCCGCCAGGCGAGCGCGCGGGAGTCGCGGTGAAACATGTCCCAGGAGACCGGGAAGGCTTTGTCTTGTGCAGGGTTTTCCATTTCTTTTCCTTCAAGTCATCCAGAGAGATCGTCAACAGCGCGCGCTACATCCTGTGCGGCGGCTGCGAGAATGGTTTCGTCCCTGGATCGAATTACGATCTGTGTGGTGAATTTTCCGTCCGTTGCTTTCGGATAGGATCCAATCAGAGTTTCAGGATGGGCGTCCTGGATGGCGGCCAGGCGTTCGGCAATCCGGCTCTCCGGCATGTTTGCAGCAACCGTTTCAGACAACATCTTCTTGCCCGTATGCAGCGTCGGTGCGACCGCATCCATCATGGCTTGCATGATCGCAGGAACACCGGCCATGACATGGACGTTGTCAATCCGAAAACCGGGAGCCTTGGACACCTTGTTTTCAATGAGATCCGCGCCTTCCGGGATCCGCGCCATGCGTTGGCGGGCAGGGGTGAACTGACCCGGCGGATAGTGCTTTTCCATGATCGCAACGGCTCGGGGATCAAGGTTCAGCGGCACGTCGAATGCAGCAGCGACGGCCTCGGCGGTGATGTCATCATGGGTCGGCCCGATGCCACCTGACGTAAAGACATAGGTGTATTTCGCCCGGAGGGCATTCACAGCGCCGACGATTTCGGCCTGAACGTCCGGCACGATCCGAACTTCGCTGAGGTCAATGCCAAGAGCGGTCAGATAGTCAGCGAGAAAGCCGATATTCTTGTCTTTGGTGCGTCCGGACAGGATTTCATCGCCGATGACAAGAAATGCAGCGGTTACAACGTCATCGGCCTTATCAGCTGTCATGTCAGCGCTCCCTCGATCCGGATGCTTGGCTTTATCCCAGCTTGCGGTCTGGCTCAACCTTTTGCGTCAGAAACTTGGAGCCGCCCCAAGATTAAGACGGCGGAAGGCGGTCAGGAGGGCAAGGCTTGGTTGGGTTTCCAGCCGTAAACATAGTCAAAGCGGGCCGCAAGGCTCTCCGGTTTTGAAAACTTCATCACCATATCGCGGGCTGTGGCCGGAAGTCCGGACATGTGAAACGTCCTTGCGTTTTTAAAGCCGGTTTCCTGAATGCGTTCCGCACGCGGTTTGCGGGTCCGCTCATAGGCTCTCAGAGCCGCTGCGGTGTTTTCCGTTTCAACCGGGAAATGGTTCGCAAGCTCGGCGGCATCTTCGATTGCCATAGCCGCGCCCTGGGCCATGTAGGGAAGCATTGCATGGGCCGCGTCGCCGAGGAGGGCAATCTGGCCATGCGTCCAGGGACCATTGGCGTCGACCGTGCACAAGGCCCACTTCAACCAGCGCTCCGGCCCATTCAGCAGATTGCGGATGTCCGTTGGCCAGTCCTTGAAACGGTGCAGCAGTTCGTCCTTGCCAGCTGGCGCCGACCATGTTTCGTCCTGCCAGTCTTCTGTTGCCAGCGCGACGATGTTCAGCTGCTCACCACTGCGGATCGGATAATGGACCAGATGGCTGTCTTTGTGCATCCACAGCCCGGAATCCTTGCGCCACTTGGCAGGGATCTTGTCGATTGGCAGTGTGGACCTGTAAGCGACCTGACCACTGAAGCGCGCGTTTTTGTGGTTCGGGATCAATCGGCGAACCGTTGACCAGACGCCATCCGCTCCGATAAGGGCCTTGCAGTTGAGCGTGCCGGTGGTTTCGCCTGTCTGGTATGTGCACACTAAGTTGCCGGCATCGCCCGTCTTGGCATCGGTGAGGGCGGTGCCGAGCATCAATTTGATGCCGTCGGTCGCCTCAACCTTTTTCAAAAGCGTGCCCTGAAGATCGGCCCGGTGGATCACAATGAAGGGTTGGCCATGCCGTTCGAGCAAATAAGACCCAAGCCTGACTTTGGAAATCTGATCTCCAGTCTTGCCAGACCAGACCCGAAGATTATCCGGCTGGTGGCCAAGGGCTTTGAGGTCTTGAAGCAGTCCGAAGCCGTCGAGGACCGAACAGGCGTTGGGGGAGAGCTGCAGGCCCGCACCCACTTCTGACAGAGCCTTGGCCTTGTCTATAAGCACAATCTCATGACCGGCCCGGCGCAAGGTCAAAGCGGCGGTCAAGCCGCCGATGCCTGCTCCGGCGATGACGATCGGGGAGTGGGGCGTGCCGGTCTCGCTCATGACAGCTCTGGTCTATCAGGCAGTTTCACGCAGCTTCCGGCACCCAGGTGCAGTCGGAAGGAGACGATTCGTTCGGAGCCAGCGTGGCGTCGTACTTGTAAAGCGTTGAGCAATAGGGGCAGACGACCTCTTTCTCACTGCCCATATCGAGGAAGACATGCGGGTGATCGAACGGCGGATGGGCGCCGATGCACATGAATTCCTTTGCGCCGATTGCGATGGAATCGTGGCCGCTGGTGTTTTGAAAATGCGGGACGACCTGATCTGCCATGATCACTTCCTCAATTCTTGTGGCGGTTGCGCCAAACTCTTTTGGCCGGACCATACCGATTTGATGCCCGGTTGAACAGGGGCAACCTTGCCGCGGTCACCAACCAACTTTTGGCTGCCACCCCCGTGGAAATCCGGCTTTGCCAATTGAGATCATTCTCAGTACAGTGGTTGAAATTCGGGTTTTACGTTTACGTAAGAGGAAGTTTTATGCCGGTTTTTGAGCAGGATGGTATTCAGATTGCCTATCTGGACGAGGGCGAAGGGGATCCGATCCTGTTGATCCACGGCTTTGCCTCCAACAAAGCGGTCAACTGGCAGAACACGGGCTGGGTCGATCTATTCATCAGGGAAGGCCGCCGCGTGATCGCGCTCGACAACAGGGGCCATGGGGAAAGTCAAAAATTCCACGACCCGGAGGCCTACGGTGCTCCGATTATGGCGGAAGACGCCCGGAAACTGCTCGACCATCTTGGGATCGAGCAGACCGATGTCATGGGCTATTCGATGGGAGCCCGGATCAGTGCGTTTTTGACGCTTAATCATCCGCAGCGGGTCAAACGGGCCATTTTCAGCGGGCTTGGCTACGGCATGATCGAAGGGGTGGGAGACCCGGAGCCGATTGCCGCTGCGCTTGAAGCCGACCGCCTGCAGGATGTCACGGACCGGACGGGTCGGGCGTTCCGTGCGTTCGCCGAGCAGACCAAATCTGACCGGTTGGCCCTTGCGGCCTGCATGCGCTCATCGCGTCAGAAGATCAGCGAGGAAGATATTGCGCGCATCGAGCGGCCGGTTCTGGTGGCCGTTGGAACCCGCGATGACATTGCCGGTTCCCCGCACAAATTGGCTGCCTTGATGCAGCATGCAGACGTGCTTGAGATCCCGGGACGGGATCACATGGTGGCCGTCGGAGACAAGGTTCACAAGCAAGGGGTCCTGGCGTTTTTGAACAACGTCGACGCTTGACCGGCGGTTTTACGCCAGCTTGTGCGCACAGATTGGGAGGAGACATGAGCGCAAAACGGATCGAATTCAAAGGGGCAGAGGAAAACGCCCTGATTGCCGATCAATATGAGACAGGCGGTCAGCCTGTGATTTTGCTGCATGGCGGCGGGCAAACGCGCCATTCGTGGGCGGCGGCGGCGGAACGGATCGCAGCGCTGGGACATGTGGTTTATTCGGTCGACCAGCGGGGCCACGGCGAAAGCGCCTGGGTTCCCTCCGGCAATTACATGTTTGTCCATTTCGCCCAGGATCTTGTCGCGCTCTGCCGGCAGGTGATTGCAAAACATGGCGCCAAACCCGTTGTGGTGGGTGCGTCGCTGGGCGGTTTTGCCGGGATGCTGGCGGAAGGTGCGGAAGCGCCGGGAAATCAGGCCGCACTTGTGCTGGTCGACATCACGCCGCGTGTCGATATGGATGGGGTCTACAAGATCCTCGGCTTCATGGGCGACAAGGTGGAAGAAGGATTTGGCACGGTTGAGGAGGCCGCTGACGCCATTGCCCGGTATTTGCCGAACCGCTCAAGGCCGAAGGATCTGTCAGGGCTTTCGAAAAATCTGCGCCTTCATGCCGACGGCCGGTATCGCTGGCATTGGGACCCTGCGTTCTTGAAGGTGCGGGAACATTCAGACGAAGAGATCACAAAACGGGTGCAGGCTGGAATGATTGAAGCGGCGGAAAACCTCAAAGTGCCCGTGCTTCTTTTGCGCGGCCGGAACTCCGAGCTGGTGTCCATGGCGCATGTGGAAGAATTTCTGGACTGCGTACCCCACGCCAAGTTCACCGACATTCAGGACGCCGGTCACATGGTAGCCGGTGACAAGAACGACGTTTTCGCCCAGGCGGTCGAAGAGTTTCTCACTGACCTGAAATCGGAAGCCCTGATTGCGTGAGTAAAAATATGTCAGCTGTTTGAATCTGATGGCGGGACTGTTTCATAGGTTGGTTCACAATCCCGTCTGTCTTTGTTTTAGATTCAAGTTGCTGGGATAACAGACTATTTTCATTGATAAATTCCCTGTTTAGTTCCCCTTGAACGCCGGTTTGCGCTTCTCCAGGAAAGCGCGGCAGCCTTCGGCGTAGTCGGCGCTGTCGACACAGATGCGCGCCATTGATTGAGCGGCGCTCAAGTCCGCCGCCGCACTTACTGATGCCAGGAGGTTGATGGTTGTCTTGGCCGCTTTCAGGGACAGCGGCGCGTTTTGTTCAAAGTGGCGGCACAGCTCGGCAATCCTGTCATCCAGCGCGCCAGCTTCGTGAACCTCGTCGATGAGGCCGATCTGCAGGGCGTTGTCGGCAGAGAGGCGTTCGGCTGTGAACAACAGCTTTTTCGCATTGGACGGGGACACAGCCTCGATCAGATCCGCCACCGCGTCCGGCGGATAGGCAAGGCCCAGGCGGGCGGCCGGGATGGAGAAAAAGGCGGTGTCCGATGCAATGCGAAGATCGCAGGCCAGCGCCAATCCGAGGCCGCCCCCGAGGCATGGGCCTTCAATTGCCGCGACGACCGGAACAGGCAAGGTTTTCAAGGCCCGGAAGGCCGCGACATTGACCGCATCATAATGGGCGGCCTTGTCCGCCGTTGATCTGACGGCCTCGAATTCGGCAATGTCCGCCCCCGCACAAAAGGCCTTTCCGCCGGCGCCGCGCACGATCAGGGCGCGCAGACCGGCGTTGTCGCGGAGCGGTTCGAGCAGTTCGGGAATGCGGGCCCAGCCTGCAAGGGGCAAGGCATTTTTGCGGTCCGGAGCATTCAGGATCAATTCGGCAATCTGACCGGAAACACGCAAGAATGGGTTGGTATCTTCGGACTGAGATGGGGATTGATCGAACGTCATGGGAACCTCAAGAGCTGTGCAAAAGGGCGAGTATCGGATAATTGATCGTAAAAAAACGATTCATTAGAGTGATTGATATCTGATATGAGCAAGTTTTGTTTGGAATATCACGCACAGCGCCTATTTTAGAAGACCATGTGAAGTGGGCTTGAAAAGGAGACAGTCCATGTCGACCCCGGTACGCCAAGCTGGCGAAGATCGCGTGATGAAGCACGATCCCGTCTGGCAACAGTTGCGCGACGAAGCCCAGGCGATGGTGGCGGCAGAGCCAGCCTTGTCGTCCTTTGTCTATGAGACGGTCCTAAATCACGACAGCCTGGAAGAGGCTGTGGTTCACCGGCTCGGCGACCGCCTGGGGCGGGACATCGTTTCTGCGTCGCTTATTCGCCAGACCTATCTGGAAGCGCTGGCGGACGAGCCGGAGCTTGCCGAGATTTTCCGGGTGGACATCGTCGCGGTGTTCGATCGTGATCCGGCATGCTTCCGCTATCTGGAGCCGGTTCTTTATTTCAAGGGCTTTCATGGCCTTCAAACGCACCGGCTGGCCAATTGGCTTTGGCGCAAGGGCCGCAAGGACTTCGCTCTTTATTTGCAGAGCCGCTGCTCGGAAGTCTTTCAGATCGACATTCATCCAGCCGTCCCGGTCGGGCGCGGGATCTTTATCGACCATGGTACAGGTATCGTTGTCGGCGGAACGGCTGAGATTGAGGACGACGTCTCCATTCTGCAAGGTGTGACGCTGGGCGGCACGGGGAAGGAAGACGGCGACCGGCATCCGAAGATCCGTCACGGCGTTCTGCTTGGCGCTGGCGCTAACGTGCTCGGCAACCTGGAGATCGGGCATTGCAGCCGAATTGCATCCGGCTCTGTTGTTCTTACCGATGTTCCGGCAAACACCACAGTTGCAGGTGTTCCGGCGAAGATCGTTGGGAAGGCCGGGTGTCCGGAGCCAGCCCGCAGCATGAACCAACTCCTGGGTGAGTAGGGTGTGGCCAGTATGAAGGAAGACGGGGAAAGCTGATCGAAAAGGTTTGGCATTTCCCGGCTCTCTTGTAGGGTCCGCACCACGACTGATGGAGTTGGCGAACGACAAGGAGAGAGCCACGTGAACCCCGAAGAAATCCGCAAACTTGAAGCCTATCTGCGCAAAAAGTTCGATCTACCGAGCATGCAGGTCCGGGCGCGTCCGAAGAAGGACGACTCCGCGGAAGTCTATATCGGTGAGGAATTCATCGGTGTTATCTTCCGTGATGACGAAGATGAAGACCTGAGCTGGAACTTCCAGATGGCCATTCTCGAGATCGATCTCGACGAAGTGTAAGGCTCATTAGATAGGTTTCTAAAAGGCGGCCCAAGCGGGCCGCTTTTTTGTTGGGTCTTCAGGTGCGAAAGCCGCTAACCTTTTCCTTGATCGCCGCATCAAGCTCGCGCCAACTAGGAAGCAAGGTTTGATCGAACTGGTAGCGGATCAGCCGGCCGCCACCGGGCGTGACCGTTCGATGGCAAACCGCCTTTGCCCCGCTGCGTTTCTTGACGCACCGGGCAATAAAACCGTCTTTTGCCTCGGGGTCATAGACGATGATATCCCTGTTCTGCGCCGCTCGGGCAGACAACATCAACATATTCAATCCCGCAGTCGTTGGCCGCGCACCGCCGCGGGCAAGGCGCTTATAGACAGGATCCAGCTGAGTTCTGAGCGTTTCGCGGTACGGATCATGCTCTAGATCCACTTGGACAAGCGGCAGAGGTGTCCCGAGCTGTGCCGTGGCGTTGTCTTCGCCGGGCATCCTGAGGTCCGGCCATGTCATCAGCAAGCTGACTTGCTGGTAGTGATCTGCCTCGCCTTGTGCCGACAAGCGGTGCGTTGCGGATTTAAAGTAGCCCGCCGGGATCTGGAAGTGGTCCGGTCCCATCGTGACACTCACCAAAGCGTGCCGGGGTGTCGATTGGAACAGCGGGGCTGCACGCATAAACCAATGATATCCGCGTTCGGCAACATGCGCGAAGGTCAGAACACACAAGGCTGTTGCCAGCATCGCGAAATGAAGTGGCTTTGCATTGGTCGGTGCTGGCAGGGTCGGCCTGATCACGTGCCGTGCCTTTCTAATGACCTAAGCTGGCACACAGTGTTCAAGAATGAGACACGTGTTTCAGCGCAGGACTGGTGCCATCCGGCGTAACTTACTAAAAACTGGAGGTATTTATCCCGTGGCCAGACCGGCACGATGTTTGCTCTTGACCGTTTACAATTTCTTCATCACTTTCTCAGTGAAGGGGTTAACGGAAGGTTAACAGGGGCTATGCTGGATTTACTTATCGTTGGATACATTGCGTGCGCGGGGTTTGTTGCAGCCGGTCTGCTCGGAAGCCTCTACCAACTGGTGACCAATCAACCGCCGAAATTCAACTTTTCCGGCACCACCATCTTCGGATTCGCCGCCGGTGTCCTCGTATGTGTTTTTGCCGGTCCCTTCATCATCATGCGCAATGCAATCCGCGGCCGGCGTATTGAGAACCGGCCGTTGGGGTGGCTCGTTGCTTCGTCCACCATCGCCGGCATGTGGAGCATGTGCTCCGGGCTAATGGTCATGAACGTGGCCTTGATTGTGGCCGGATACGCGTAAGCAATGCCGATCTATTCACTTGATGGAGTGCGCCCGCAGGTTCCGGACGCTGGGCGCTCTTGGGTTGCACCGACCGCAACGCTGATCGGCGATGTGCATCTGGAAGAAGAAAGCAGCGTTTGGTTCGACGCCGTTTTGCGCGGGGACAGAGAGCCAATCAGGATCGGCAAGCGGTCCAATGTTCAAGATGGATGTGTGTTTCACGCGGATCCAGGCTATCCGCTCACGGTCGGAGCCAACTGCACCATCGGCCACAAGGTTATTCTGCACGGCTGCACGATCAACGACAATTCCCTTATCGGGATGGGCGCTACGATCCTGAACGGTGCCGTGATCGGTTCCAACTGTATTATCGGCGCAAATGCTCTCATTGCCGAAGGGAAGGTTATTCCTGACAACTCATTGGTTGTCGGTGTTCCTGGAAAGGTTGTTCGCGAACTGCCAGGGAGTGCTGCGGCAGACATTCGAAGGTCAGCCGACGGTTATGTTGCCAACTGGCAACGGTATGCCGCTGGCCTGGCGGAGATCTGAACGGTCTTCCGTACCACCAGTTTCGATACCCGATCTCATTTCCATCTATTTTGCACCGGTGCAGCTTCTAGGTTTCAAAGTAGCGGGAACCGGCCTGCGGGGGCGGGCCGGTTCCCTGGATCCGATCGTGGTAGGGATGGGGAGGGTGGGGACGCGACCGGATCGTCCTATCGGCCTGAGATCAGGCCAATTCCCGAACTAGTTCGAAATGCTGCTGACTGTCGTTACGCGCGTATCCGAGATCCCGGTCCATTTGACCGGCGAACTTGCTGATTGCCGTTTGATGTAGCGATAGGGCGTGGAGTACCAAGGCAACACGGCTTCGATCTGATTGTCGAGGATCATGTCGCCGTGATCCGTTCGGACAGTCAGGACGGCGTGACCACCGTTTTGAATGTCTTTCGCGACCGTGATCAAAAGAGCGCTTTTGGGCCACCCGGCTTCAATGAGCACACGCTGTTTTTCAAGAACGTATTCCTCGCAATCGCCGTAACCATCCACCGGAAAGGTCCAATACTCCTCTTTCCCAAAGAGGTCGGAATCTGTCATCGGGCGGACCCGGCGATTGACTTCCGCGTTGATTGCGATCAGTTCGTTCCAGCGGGTTTCTGTCAGTTTTACGACCACCGGTTCGTAGCGTTCATTCTTACAGGCCCAACTGTTGTCACGGCAGAATTGCCGGTGGCCGATTGGCGCTTTGACCGCGGCTTTCATGTCCATAAAGCGGCCAGGATCTGCATGTGCGACGGGCGCTGGTCCGAAGAGGCCAAGCAAAATCGCAGTGGTAGACAGAAATTTTCCAAGATTTTTCATCGTAACGCCCTCCCCAAGGCTGGCATTACGATGCATTGCTGCTTTTTACTTCACGGAAATTGAGGTGATAAACTTATATTATTATTTGAATTTGTTTTGAATTTTATTTTAGTAATACTTGATTTGAATTTGAATCAAATTCGACGAAGATTTGAGTCAAATTTTATCGATCCTCCGTAAGTCGCTCAATTCGTGGTTCTTCCTCTTCGAAATGAAAATTCATCGATGCGAGTTCAGTCCGTTGGAGGTAGGCTTGCTAATCCCGAAACACTGCGTTTTTTAGCTGTGTCGAAGCTTGAAAAAAGTTGAAAAAAAAACGCGTTGAGGCTGCCTGGAACGACTCGGTCAGTGTCTTGAAGACCTGATTGTGGCCAAGTGGGGCGCAGCTGGCTGCTTTGGAAGGAGGCAAGCGCCCAAACCTGAGCACGACCGATGATCTGACGAAATCTGACCGCCAGTTTGCACGTCTTCACAGAAGCCAAGTGTCGTCAGCCCTTACCAACTGCTGACGGCAGCAGAGGGACAAAACTCAAAAAGGGGGTGTTTTATTTGGATTCCGGCGTCGTGATGTGGTGTTCGAGCAGCTCGCGGCTTTGAACCGCCGCAAATTCGACCGCAATCCCGCCTTCTATCTGGCGCACAACGCGGGCACGCATCTTTCCGAGCGTAATTTGATCGCCCATCTCGGGCAGGACATCCGTTGCGATTGCGGCACCTGAGAGGGATACATCGAAAATCCGGCACACATGTTCCGTTCCGTCTGGAAGGATCATCTTCGTCATCTGGTTCTTCGGAACGAAGCGGTCATGGCGGCGATCTTCAGGAAGATTAAGTTCATCCCGGTTTGCGAGCCAGGTCAGAACGTTTGCAATCTTGTCCCGTTTGCGAACTGTGTTGCGCAGCTCGACTGCAAAGCCGCCGTCAATAAGCCGGGAAATCCGACCCTCTACCCGGCTGAGGTGGTCAAGGTATGCGACGACGCGTTCGCCGACTTTGCCAGAAACTGGGGTGATCATTGCCATGCCACCTGGTGACATGTCGATCACCTGGCACGGATACTCTCTGCGGTCTTCAAGCATGAAACGGCCAAGTATATTTACCTGAACCCGTTGATGGCGCCGGCGGTCCGTGACTTGAAGCGATTTGCTTCCCTCTGGTGCTGCTGTTGCCAATCCGGCGCTCATGCCTGCAATGTCCAAACCTGTGCGTTTTGCAACGCACTTTCCCCGATCGTGCAGAGAATCATGACAATCCTCGCAAGCACTTTAGGGGCAATGGGGTTAACGATGTGTAAGAGTGTACCCTACACATCGCCCAATATTAAGGGTTTTGACAGAGTTGTTAGGATTTGCCGCCGGAATAGACCGTCAGGTGGCCAACTTGCCGCTCTGCTCCATGCGGGAGGACTGCCGCACCCTGGGGGAGAACCGGGGTTCGCATTGGCATGTCTTCTGCGGTGAAGCGGGGCATGATCGGATTGATGTTCGAGTGGCTTGCGCCTGTGAAATACGGACGCTCATCTGGCCAGACCAGCCGCAGGCTGCTGATGGACTGTCTCAAGATCGGATGCAGACCGATCCAGTAAGGCTTGTCCATTGGTACCGCGCTTCCAAGTATCCGGATTCGGCCTTCACCAGGGACGTTGAGTGGAACAAGCAGCATTTCCATCTGCAGTTCCTGTTCACGTTCCGTGTGCCCATTGATCCCGACCACTGCGGCAGCGCCGTCTTCGGTGATGGCTGCGATCAGGCTCTCTAGTGCTTCACGGTCCTTGGTGTCCCAACCTCGGAGAAAATTGCGACCTTTCAGTTCCCGGCAATGAGCAGAGCAGAGGCGCGTCCCAGCAAGACGGTAACGCACATCACTCGGTCCATTGGTCTCCAGGATGAACGTATCGCCAAGCAAACCGCGGATTTCGCCCGGATCAATTTCGCTCCGGTTCGGAGCGGGCCGAGCTCCGCGCAGAGAATCCCAATAGGAGTATAGTGTCTGGGTCACGCCATGTTTCATTTGACTTGCCTTTCGTCCCACTCCGGAGCGCTGTTTCGTCTCAAGACAGTAACTGTTTCAAAACGGGACGCTCCGTTATCCGTCCTTTTGTTTGCGTCCTACTAAGCAGGGGGTGTGCCAAGTCGCTGAAAGTATGAAAAAATCGTCGTGCAACGCTTTGTTAAGGTTAATTCTTCGTAAAGCTTGCCAGCGCAGTGTGCGGCTGGCAAATTCACATCGTCTTCAGGGCATTGGTTTGTAAAACCTATGCACGTGTGAGCGCCAAAAAAAATAAAGGGGCGTACAAGAACCCGAAAACGAAAAGGCGATCGCAGCAAGACACCTCAATTTGGCGCGTGGGGACGCGACCTTTTGTGGGGGGCTCAACAAACGCCGGTTATCGTTTCGATAGCCGGCGTTTTGTTATGTGCCGACAAGGGCAGGGTTAGAAACGAACCAACGCATTGACGTTCACCATGTTTCTGCAAGCGTATGCGATTGTTGACCGGCGCCCTTGTATTGTCCCGTTGCCGGGCTACAACTTCGGGACATTGAGATGCGAGGTTCCATGAACGTTTATCAGTTTGATGAGGAGCGTAAGCGCCGCGACGAAGAGACCAAGCAGCGCGAGCGCGAGCAACGCCCATCCGAGCCTCCGGCGCTCAATCTACCGGCTGCGATTATCTGGCTGAGCGTTGCCCTGATCGCCATTCATGTTGTGCGGACCTTTGTCATCCCGACTGGCTGGAACAACATGATGCTGTACTTCCTGGCATTCTGGCCGGTGAAATACACAGCGCTGAGCAGTCTGCAGGCGATAGACCTTGCGTCCAGCATCTGGGCATTTGTCAGTTATAGTTTCCTGCATGGTGGTGCCATGCACCTGACGTTCAATCTGCTCTGGATGGCGATCTTCGGAAGCGCCGTTGTGCGCAGGTTTGGACTTGGGCGGTTCCTGGCATTTTCTGCTTTGTGTTCTGTTGGCGGTGCTTTTGCACATCTTGCGACCCACTGGGGCGAATCTGCGCCGATGATCGGCGCGTCGGCTGCCATATCAGGCCATATGGCGGCAGCTATCCGGTTTGTCTTTGAGATGGGCGGACCGCTCGGCGTTTTTCGCCGGTCCGATAGAGCTGCTTATTTTGTCCCCGCGCAGCCGCTCAGTGAGTGTTTCCGGAACCAGCAGGTTCTGGTCTTTGTCGGCGTTTGGTTCGGATTGAACATGTTTTTCGGACTGACAAGCGGCGGGCAGGCGGGGTCCATTGCCTGGCAAGCTCATATTGGCGGTTTTGTCGCGGGTTTGGCTCTGTTCCCGCTCTTTGATCCAGTGCCCCAGCGACGGGGTTGGTAACAGGCAACGTCAAGGCTTTGCGTCGCCATATTTTTTTGCCATGATGCGGTGATCAGGGAGCCGGATGCAACCGGACCTTGGATGCAAAGGGAGGTTTGCTTACATGACCGTTGCCGCAATCATGAAGACGAAAGGCCACGACACCATCACGGCGGATAAGTCCGCACCGGTGAGTGAGATCGCCGAAATTCTGGCGAAGAACAAGATCGGCGCCGTAGTGCTTTGTGATGGAGACCGGCATATTGAGGGCATTGTCTCGGAGCGGGACGTGGTGCGCCTCGTCGGTCTGCAAGGCGCGTCCGCGTTGTCTCAACCCGTTTCATCAATCATGACCAAGGATGTGATGACCTGCACTGAAATGGATGCAGCAAATGAGGTCATGGGGCGTATGAACCGGGGCCGGTTCCGTCACATGCCGGTGGTGGAAGACGGCAAGCTGATTGGGGTCATCTCCATCGGCGACGTCGTGAAACACAAGATCGCCCAGGTCGAACACGAAGCTGAGCAAATGCGCAGCTACATTACGACCACCTGAAGCAGGTTTGGATCATTCTCGCCGCATATTGTGAGGGCTGCCCACATCGGTCAGCCCTTTTGCTTTGGTAGATGGCTCCGCTGTATGATCAGCTAGTTTGATTTCTTAGCTAGACTGTCGCGCCCTTATGCCTGATTGCGCAACCGAAACTGCTTGCAAGAACGCCAATCAGAACGGCGATAAACAAATCAATCAGGTTGATCTCAGAAACCTGAAATCCGGCGAACAAAAAAGTCTCAACAACTCCGATTGCGGCTCCGAGGAAGCCCGCCAAAACCCAATTTCGGGTCATCATCCCCGCAGCAAGTCCGAGGATGCCTGGCAGGCTCAGCACATTGCCGCCGATCGTCCCGAGCAAGTCCAGAAATCCAAGCATATCTCACCTTTCTCATTCTGCATTGAAGCCACCATCCGGTGGAGATCCAGGTCATAGTCAGGTCAAACGGCTATCAGTTTGACACCTTCTCCAGGTAGCTCCTTACCTCGGCGATCTCATTCGGCTGGTCTGGCGTTTTTTTGTTGGTTGCCTCGAGTTGTTCGATCACCTGGCGATAGCGCTCCTGATAACCGGGCGGCAGATCATGTGCGATGCCTTGGTGGCAATCGATACAGGTCATGTTGTTGTCAATGGCCCGCTGATGCTCCGAAGCTGCGCGCGTTTCCTGAACCGTAAAGTCCATGTACTTGAAATTATGGCAATTGCGGCACTCGCGACTGTCGGAGACTTTCATTTTCCGCCAGACGACCGTCGCCATTGCAATTCGGTGTTCCTCATACTTTTCCGGTGTGCTGATGGTGCCGGCTATCTCGTGATAGACGTCTTTGACAGCCATGATTTTCGCTTTGATCTTGTGCTGCCATTCATGCGGCACATGACAATCAGAGCAGATTGCCCGAACCCCAGAGTGATTGTTGTAGTGAATAGTGTTTCGGTATTCTGCAAGGTTGGTCTCCATAGTATGGCACCCCGTGCAGAACTCCTCGGTGTTGGTCAATTCCAGGGTCCAGTGAAAGCCGCCCCAAAACAGGATGCCACCCAAAAAGCCGGCAAGCAGAACAAAGCCAGCGCTCAGGACCTTTGTGGGGGTCCAAAACCAATCCCACATGCGCAACAAGAAATTCCGGGATTGTTTCGTCTTTCTGGAGTCGTTCATCTATGAGCTCCTGACTGAAAAGTAGTTGCTTATCGAACGGAGACTGGAGCGGATGGCTGGAAAGTGTTTTCGACCAGTGGCGGAACGTCCGCTTGAGGTACGTGACACTGATTGCAAAAGTATCGCGTGCCGGCCAGCTGATCGAGTTCGTTTCCGTCCCTGTCGAGGTAGTGCGTCATGGACAAGGTCGGCGCGCCGCGCTCACCGGCTTTCGTCCAGTCATGACAGGACAGGCATTGATTGGTGCGTGTGTCGATCTGGTACTGAGCAATCGAGTGCGGGATCAACGGCGGTTGCTGCCGGTAATTCCGTTGCATCCGGCCTTCCTTGCCTTCCCATTTGAAGTCTGGTCCAAGCCGGTTTGGCGCGTCGATCGGCGTGGTGCGCATGGCTTGAACTTGTTGCTGCTGTGCGACCGCGAAGCCGACGAGACCTGTCGCAAAAAGCAGCGCTGCAAGACTTGCGAGAAATTGTTTCTTCATTGAAATCTCTCCTTACGGTCATTCGTACCGCGCAAACTCGAATACGCTTCACTGGTTCAGGCGCGTTCGACCTTGCAGGCGCATTTCTTGAAGTCTGTTTCCTTGGACAGGGGGCAGGTGGCGTCCAGCGTGAGCTTGTTGGTCAACTGGCCTTCGTCGAACCACGGCATGAAGACAAGGCCTTCAGGCACCTTGTTCCGGCCACGGGTTGCGAGTTTGCTGCGAACCTCGCCGCGGCGTGTGGAGATAACGATCTCCTGACCGTTGCGAAGCCCTCGTTTTTCCGCGTCATTCGGGTGCATGAAGACAACAGCCAGCGGGAAAGCGCGGTGCAGCTCCGGCACCCGCTGGGTCATGGAACCCGAATGCCAGTGTTCCAGGACACGGCCTGTGCAAAGCCAGAGATTGTACTCATCGTCCGGGACTTCAGGCGGTGCTTCATAGGGGGCAAAGATGATCTTGGCCTTGCCGTCCTTATGGCCATAAAACCGCACCCCTTCGCCCTCTGGCACATAAGGATCATGGCCTTCACGGAACCGATAAAGCGTTTCCTTGCCGTCAACCACGGGCCATCGAAGGCCCCTTACCTCATGGTATGTTTCGAACGGCGCGAGGTCATGGCCGTGATCGCGGCCAAATCCGGCATACTCTTCAAACAGACCCTTTTGGACATAGAAACCGAAATGCGCGGCGTCGTCGTTCGGATGACCTTCTTGAGTTTCGCTTAGGGGAAATTTGTCGACTGTTCCGTTTGCGTAAAGCACGTCATACATCGTCTTCCCGCGGTGTTCGGGCATTTTCGCAAGCAGTTCTTCGCCCCAGACCTCCTCGACCGTGAAGCGCTTGGAAAACTCCATCAATTGCCAGAGATCGGACTTGGCTTCGCCCGGTGCATGAACTTGTTGGCGCCAGAACTGCGTGCGCCGTTCCGCGTTGCCATAGGCCCCTTCCTTTTCAACCCACATGGCCGTCGGCAATATCAGGTCTGCCGCAATGGCGGTTACGGTGGGGTAGGGGTCCGAAACAGTGACAAAGTTTTCCGGGTTTCTGTACCCGGGAAAGCTTTCTTCATTCAGGTTTGGCGCCGCCTGCATGTTGTTGTTGCACTGGACCCAATAGGCGTTGAGTTTCCCGTCTTTGAGCATTCTGTTTTGCAGAACGGCATGGAAACCTGGTTTGGGCGGTATTGTGCCTTCAGGGATGTTCCAAGCGGTCTCGCAGATTTCCCGGTGCTTGTCGTTGTTGACCACCATGTCGGCTGGCAGGCGGTGCGAAAATGTTCCCACTTCCCGTGCCGTGCCACAGGCCGAAGGTTGACCCGTTAGCGAGAACGGTGAGTTTCCTGGCTCGGAGATTTTGCCCGTTAGGAGGTGGACGTTGTAACACAGGGAATTAACCCAAGATCCACGGGTGTGCTGGTTGAACCCCATGGTCCAGAGCGACATGACCTTGCGGTTTGGGTCGGCGTATTGATGCGCGAGTTTTTCGAGCTTCTCGGCAGGCACACCGGACAACTCTGAAACCATGTCGACCGTGTACTCGGCGACGGCTGACGCGTATTCGTCCAAATCAATGGCGGTCAGTTTGCCGGAGTCTGGATGAGCGGCTTCCTGTTGCAACGGGTTCTCGGGCCGCAGACCATAGCCGATATCCGTTTCGGTCTTGGTAATGTTCACGTGCTTGGCCATGAAGTCTTCGTTCACAGAACCAGACTGAATGATGTGATTGGCGATGTAATTCAGGATCGCCAAATCCGTCTGCGGCTTGAAAACCATGCCATTGTCTGCAAGCTCAAACGACCGGTGTTCGTAGGTTGATAAGACATGGACCTGGGCACCGGGTTTCGTCAGCCGTGTGTCTGTCAGTCTTGACCAGAGGATCGGGTGCATCTCGGCCATATTCGAGCCCCAGAGCACAAACGTATCCGCCGCTTCGAAATCATCGTAGCAGCCCATGGGCTCATCGATCCCAAACGTTCGCATGAAACCTACGACCGCTGACGCCATGCAGTGGCGGGCGTTCGGATCGATGTTGTTGGACCGGAACCCAGCTTTCATCAGTTTGGCAGCAGCATAACCCTCCCAGATCGTCCACTGTCCGGAACCGAACATGCCAACACTGGTCGGCCCCTTGGCCTTGAGGGCTTCCTTCCACTTCTGTGCCATGACATCGAAGGCTTCATCCCAGCTGACTGGTTCAAACTCGCCATTTTTGTCGTACACACCATTCGTTTTGCGAAGTAGAGGATGTTTCAACCGGTCTGCGCCGTACATGATTTTGGACAGGAAATACCCTTTTACGCAGTTTAGGCCGCGATTGACCGAAGCTTCGGGGTCGCCCTGAGTTGCAACAACCCGGCCTTCCTTGGTCCCAACGAGGACAGAACACCCGGTGCCGCAAAATCGGCAGGCGGCCTTGTCCCATTTAATGTCTGGCGCTTGGATTTGGGCTTGGGCAATACCTGTTCCAAGTGGAATTCCAGCAGCAGACGCGGTTGCTGCGGCTGCGGTGGCCTTCAAAAACGTCCGGCGGGATTCAGAAATTGTCATTTGTCTGGTCTCCGGCTTGGCTTGATGAGGTGGGCAGAGAAGCGGCGCCCAAAGCTTCGGATTCATCGAAATGGTGGTAGGTCAGAGACAGGGAGACAACGCCCGGGATCTGATGCATATCCATGATCAGTTCCGATGCCATGCGGCTTGCCGTGTCTTCGACGACAACAACAAGGCGGCCTCCGTCGCCAATTGCATGAACCTCGGCGCCGTCCATGGCATCTATGACAGTGCTAATTCTTTCGGTTGCATCCGGTGTAGTATGTACGAGGCAGCCGCATATGTTCATGTGATGGCCTCACTCATCTCTGGTTTTGATTGCTTGAACGTCACGGCATTTGCCGGGCACACATGGGCGCATGCGCCGCACCCGCTGCAACTGTCGAAATCGATTTGGGGTTCGGACCTGCCGCCCAACCTCAACTTGAAACGGATGGCGTATTGATCGCACGCGTCTTCGCAACTTCTGCAGGTGATCCCGATTTGCGAAAAACAGGTCTGTGAAATGGCAGGCTTCCAGTTCCAATCAAGGTCAAGAAGTGGATCCAAAGCCCCGGTAGGGCATGCGTTGGCGCACTCGCTGCAAAACGTGCAAAGTCCATGGGTGAAATCGATGACCGGCTGACGATCTTTCCCCATCACAATGATGTTTTCAGGACAAGCAGTTTCGCACTTTGTGCAGCCATCACAGAGGGTTGGAAAAGCATCAACCGCTCGAGGAGGACGCATGAGCGTATGGTCGGGTGACCGAAGGGAGCCTTTGAGAAAGTTTCTGCGCGTCGGTTGGGCAGGGGTCATAACGCCCTCCAGCCCATGTAACAGCTTTGGGGCATGACAAAACGCACAGGTTTTACCTGCAGCTGAATACTCAGATGCGCGTCAACCTGGACCACCTTGCGAGCCCTCCCAGGCATCTCTCCGGTCGCATTTGGTCAACCGCGGTGCTTATCTGCAACCGTCGGTTTGGACAAAGCTTATGCTAAGTCCGCGTGGTGGCGTATAGGTGCGAATACTTATGCATTGGAAGGGAGGGAGAACATTCGGGCGACGGAAGTCGCTGCAGCTGCGCATAACCCAGTCGAGCCAGAAACCGGCTGAACCTAAGACTTTCCGTAAACTTCCTTGGGGTCGTAGACTTTCTCTTTTTCTACGTTTTCCAAGCGAACGGTTCCATCTTGTGTATTGGAAACCTTACGGAAAAAGCAGGACCGGTAACCGACGTGGCAGGTCGCGCCATTGCCTTCCACGGTGACTTTCACGACCAGGGCGTCCTGGTCGCAATCGGTGAGGATTTCTTGCACCTTCTGGATCTGGCCGGATGTTTCGCCCTTTTTCCAGAACCCTTGACGGGACCGGCTCCAATACCATGCTTCCCCGGTTTCGATGGTACGTTTCAAGGCTTCTTCATTCATATAGCCGACCATTAGGACTTCAGATGTTTTGAAGTCCGTCACGACAGCTGCAATCAGGCCGTCCTGGTCGAATTTCGGCATCAGGCGATCGCCTTCTTCGACCGTCGCTTTGTCGGCGCGTTCGGAAATAATCAAATCAGACATGTAAGCTCGATTTTGGCCACCCAGGGAGCTGGATGGCCACTATAGGTAGGTTTAACCGCGCACCAAAGTCATAAACTTGGCTTGTTCGGCCGGATCGTCTTCGAAGATGCCCGTGAACTGCGTGGTGATCGTGGATACACCGGGTTTTTGAACACCGCGCATGGTCATGCATTGATGTTCAGCTTCCATCATCACGGCAAGGCCACGCGGCGCCAAAGCGTCATCAATGGTTGAGGCGATTTGCGACGTCAGATTTTCTTGGGTTTGCAAGCGCTTGGCGAAAATGTCGACAACGCGCGCAAGCTTGGAGAGCCCGACAACGCCTTCTGCCGGATAATAAGCGATGTGTGCTTCACCGACGAATGGCAGCATATGGTGCTCGCAATGCGAATGAAACGGAATGCCGCGAACCAGCACGATGTCCTGATATCCGCCGACGTCTTCAAAGGTGCGTTCAAGATGCTCGGCCGGATCTTCAAAATATCCGCCATACAACTGTGTTATTGCTTTCACGACACGCTTGGGCGTGTCCAGCAATCCTTCGCGGTCCGGGTCATCACCGGTCCAGGCGAGGATGGTCCGCACAGCAGCCTCCGCCTCTTCACGGCTTGGGCGTTGAAGTTGATCCGGTGTTTTACGTTCGAATGTTTTTCCGACCGGCTTTAGGACAGCGTCCATAGGGATCCTCGCGATTTTACCCTTATTACTCGTCATACGGCATCCGCTCTGGCTCAGATCAAGACCTCTCGATCAAAAGGGCGCGGAGATGTAGCATACTCCGCACGAAAAGCGAACGCACAGTTTCTGAGCGGGTTAAGCCAGCGTCAAGCGCCGATCCGGCGCCCTTTCATCTGGCTGCGACCACTCTGCCCCTTGCGAAATTGCTGTGGCGTCTGATCTATATATATGAAAGAAGCTTGCCGACAATGCGGCACCAGCTCACTAGCTGTCACGAAGAGGCGAGAATGCTCGACGACATCTATAATGCAAAGATCCTGGAGTTCGCCGGCAACATTCCCCGCATTGGCCGGCTTGAGCATCCGGATGGGACATCCAAGGCGCATTCCAAGCTGTGCGGGTCGACGGTGGTTGTCGATTTGTGCGTCAAGGATGGCGTGGTGACGGATTTCGCGCATGATGTGAAAGCCTGCGCGCTCGGTCAGGCATCGTCCTCAATTCTGGCGCAACATGTGGTCGGCGCGACTGAAGAAGAGTTGCGGACCTTAAAGACAACCATGCATGCCATGTTGAAAGAAGGTGGGGAGCCGCCGGTTGGCCGGTTCGAGGATCTGAAGTTTTTGCTGCCCGTGCGTGAATACAAAGCGCGGCATGCATCAACGCTTCTAACTTTCGATGCGGTTGTGGGCGCGCTTGATCAAGCTGCGGCTGATACAAAGGCCGACGGCGCCGCCGCGTAATATGTGCGATCGCAGTGATCCGGCCTGATGTCAGGTTAGCCCCTCAGATGTGTTCATCCTGTGATCAAAAGCCGGATCAACCCCGAAAGCTGTCAATAGCCGGATGGGCGGCAATCGGACTGATCTGGATTTACCGCCACACCCTGTCGCTCTTCATGGGACGGACCTGCCGGTATGCGCCAACCTGTTCCGACTATACGGATCAGGCCATCCGCAGGTTCGGCTTTTGGGCCGGCGGCTGGCTAGGATTGTCCCGGATCCTGCGCTGCAATCCTTGGGGCGCGTCAGGTTTTGATCCGCTTCCCGACGCACTTCCCGACACTGCGCGCTGGTATTTGCCCTGGCGGTATGGCCGCTGGACGGGCGACCATATCCCTGAAGAGCATCGAATGGATTGATTTCAAAACAGGAATGACGCAGCGTTAAGAAAAGGTTGAACTTACCTCTCGTGAGTGCAACTCTTTTTGCCCGGCTTCTGGTGCAGGAGAGGGCAGATGAACGCGCAAGACTTCCATTTTGTGATGATCAAGCCGACGCACTACGACGACGACGGCTACCCGATTCAATGGCTTCGATCCGCCATTCCATCGAACACGTTGGCCAGCTTGAACGGGCTCGCTGAGGCGGCGCGCGAGCGCAACGCGCTTGGTGACAATGTCCAGATTCATCTTCACACCTATGATGAAACAAACAAACGCGTTCGACCGAACAAGATTGCGCGGGATATCCGGCGCCCGGGCGGCAAAGCGCTGATTGCCTTGGTTGGGGTGCAATCCAATCAGTTTCCAAGGGCAACGGATCTTGCACGGGAGTTCATGCGCGAGGGGCTGCCGACGGCGATTGGCGGGTTTCATGTTTCAGGCTGCATTTCGATGCTGGACGAGATGCCCGAGGAGATGGTGGCGCTGCAGGGAGAGGGCGTTTGCTATTTTGCAGGCGAGGCAGAGGAGCGGCGGCTTGATCAGGTTTTCCGGGACGCCTTTAATGATGACCTGAAGCCACTTTACAATTTCATGGCGGATCTGCCGTCGCTTAAAGGAGAGCCGACGCCGATCCTGCCGACCAAGCACATCCAGTTCACCGCCGGATCGCATTCCAGCTTTGATCTCGGGCGGGGATGCCCGTTCCAGTGCTCCTTTTGCACGATCATCAACGTGCAGGGGCGCAAGAGCCGGTTCAGGTCCGCAGATGATCTGGAGCAAATTATTCGCGGCAACTATGCGCAGGGCATCGACCGGTTCTTCATCACTGACGACAATTTCGCCCGCAATCGTGAGTGGGAACCGCTGTTCGACCGGCTCATTCAATTGCGGGAGGAGGAAAAGTTCGACATCAAGTTCATCATCCAGGTGGATACGCTCTGCCACCGGATTGATAACTTTATCGAAAAGGCAACCCGGGCCGGGGTCAACCGGGTGTTTATCGGTCTTGAAAACATCAATCCCGACAATCTGCTCGCCGCCAAGAAACGGCAAAACAAGATCACCGAATACCGGCAGATGTTGCAAAAGTGGCGTGACCACGGCGCGACCACTTATGCCGGATACATCATCGGGTTTCCGGGAGACACCAAGGAAGCGGTCTTACGGGATGTCGAAATCATCAAGAAGGAGCTGCCGCTCGACCTTCTTGAGTTCTTTTTCCTCACGCCTCTGCCCGGCTCGGAAGATCACAAGGTTCAGCTTGAAAAAGGTATCTGGATGGATCCGGATCTTAACAAGTACGACCTCAATCACCGGGTCTCCCATCATTCGAAGATGAGCGATGATGAATGGGAGGAGGCCTATCGGGAGGCCTGGTCGAGTTATTATTCCGACAGCCACATTGAGACGGTGCTCCGCCGGGCTGCAGCCCACAAAAAGGGACGGCCGGGCAACAAGCTGTTCTTGATGATGTGGTTCAAACTGATGATCGAGTGTGAGGGCGTTCATCCGCTGGAGGGCGGTTATTTCCGGCTCAAATTCCGCAAAGACCGGCGTAGCGGGTTCCCGATCGAAAATCCTTTTGTCTTCTACCCGCGCTATGTCTGGGAGGTGATATCCAAACACTGGGCTTATGTGTCTGCGGTTTGGCGTGTTCACCGGATCTACCGGAGGGTAAAAGCGGCGCCCGGCCGGCGCGAATATTCCGATGTGGCGATCGCACCGATGAGCGCGGATATGGAAGAGGATCTGGCGATGATCAGAGAAACGCGGGGCGGAAAAGACGCTGTTGCCAAATCCGCCCGGGACGCGTCAATCGTCAAGGCCGCGAAAAAACGTGCGCTGGCCTCTTAAGCAAACGGCCTAAGCCTGGTGGTAACTCTTCTCTTTCCGAAAGAACGGCAAACGCCATCCGAGTGTCATGCCCGCAGCCGCCAGCATGATCATCGCAACGCCGAGGATCTGCACGGTTCCAAGTTTCTGTCCCAGAACCAAATAGTCGGTGACGTAGGCGACAGATGGATAGAGGAACGTCAGCGCGCCCTGAAGGTCTGTCGGCAGCTTCTGCACTGCTGAATACAAGATCGTGTACATCATTGCAGTGTGCACAAAACCGAGGATGAGAAGGGAGCCCCAAGCAGAACTTTGCGATGGGAGGTCCGCCACACTCGCGAAAGGGGCAAGCAGGATGGCGCCTGCTGAGACCTGTATCAGCGCGATCATATGGGAGGGGATGGCGCTCAGCTTTTTGGTGACAACAACAGCGACGGCCCAAAGAAACGCAGCGCCAATGGACAGGGCGACACCGACGGCAAAGTTGCCATCCGCATAAGCCAATTCGGGTTTTGATTGGGCGATCACCACAACACCGCAAAAGGCGAGAGCCAACCAACACAGCTTTCTGAGTGTCAGGTGTTCTCCGAAAAAGAGCACGCCAAAACACACCAGCATGAAAGGCTGCGTATTGTAGATGGCCGTCGTAAGTGAAATGGACGCATGCCCGATCGCGTGAAACAGCATAACCCAATTGGTGGTCAGCGCGATGCCGCCCAAGACCGCCAGCAGAAACTGCTTCAGTGAGATCTTGTATGCAAAAGCGCCTTTGAGTGAACATATGAGCGCCAGCCCGACAGCGCCGAACAGGCAACGCCAGAAGGCGACCGTGACCGGGTTTTCTCCGCTGAAAACAACGAAAATGCCCAAGGTGCCAATCAAGGTCATCGCGAAGGTCATTTCCAAAATGCCGGTGGTTCTTTCTGACATTTGAGCAACTCCTATCAATACGCTTTCAAGGATCTGCTGTTTGAATGAGTCACTCCATATGATATTCAAGGAAGTGGACGTGATTGACCTCATAAAATTAGGCGAAAGACCCTTTGGAGTTTAAAGTGAAAGATATGGATGCCCAAGATCGTGAAATATTGAAAATTCTGATCGAGGATGGCCGGTCTTCGATTAAGGACATTGCCGTCAAGGTCGGTTTGTCGTCGCCAAGTGTTTCGGACCGGCTCAGGCGCTTACAAGATTCCGGTGTCATCCGCAGCTTTACGGCCGATGTTGATCCCCGGGCTCTCGGCTACGCGCTTCAGGCGATTACACGCGTCCGGCCGTTGCCGGGAAAACTCCATATCGTCCGCGAGTTGCTGCAGGAAATTCCAGAGGTTGTTGAGTGCGACAAAGTCACAGGTGACGATTGTTTTGTGGTGCGATTGGTGATCCGGGAAATCGAAGAACTGGACAGCATTCTTGAACGGATCACGGACAAGGCTGAAACGAGCACGTCGATCGTCAAATCCCAGCCGGTGCCCCGGCGGGTGCCCTTGGAGTTTTAGCGGCCAACGTTATCTTGTTCTGCGTGACGTTTTCCAAACCGGAGCCGTTAACGCTTTAGGGTCTGTGGGGATTCACAAATCAGTACGGATGTGATTCAAGCTTTGGATGGATCGCTTTGTACTGACAGACGCCCAATGGGTTAAGATTGAACCACACTGCCTTGGCAAACCGACAGACCCTGGGCGGAGCGGCAAGAATAACCGCCTTTTTATCGAAGCCGTGCTTTGGATTGTTCGAACAGGCAGCCCCTGGCGGGATCTTCCTGCCATGTTCGGTAACTGGAGCACGGCCTTCC